>CAVRIQ010000013.1:0-408418 GCA_963721275.1 uncultured Alphaproteobacteria bacterium
GGGAAGGCCGAGCTTGGAGATTTTGGCCGAGCCGATCACCGAGTCCAGCCATTCCGGCGGCATCTTCACCCCCTTGCGCACATTCTCGTCGTTGAGCACCGAGTTACGGAACGGCACGCCGCCGCCGCTTTGCAAGAGCCGCGCGCCCATGGTCTTCGATACCGCCCATTGGCAATAGAGATAGGCGGCTTCCTTTTTCGTGCTCGCCTGGCAAATGCCGATGCCGTCGCCATAGGCGGCGGAATACTGGCCCTTGGGTCCGGCCGGCACCAGCGCATAACCGATCTTGCCGACGACACGCGAGGCATTGGGATCCTCGATCGGCGGGGCCCAGCCCACGCCGTCGATCCACATCGCCGCCCGGCCTTGCGTCAGCGAGGCCATCGATTCCATCCAGTTGAATCCGGCGACGCCCGGAGGCGCGGTCTTGGTCAGCAGGCGCTGATACAACTTGGTGGCCTCGATCGCCTCCGGGCCGTCGGTGAGGATGTTGCCCTTGGCGTCGAGAAACTCGCCGCCATAGTTGAGGAAGAAATTGGTCCACAGCGTCATGTTGGCGTTGCGCAGGCCGCGGCCGGTGAAACCGTAGAATTCCGTTGGCGGGGTCGTTGAGCTTTTCGGCGGCGGCGACCATCTCGTCGAAGGTCTTCGGCAGCGCCACGCCCTTCTTCGCGAACAGCTCCTTGTTCCAGTACAGAATGAAGTAGTCGACCGACCAGGGCAGCGAATGCATTTCGCCCTTGTCGTTCTGGGCAAATTGCCGGCCGCCGGCGGAAAAATCGTCCACCGTGAGGTCGGGCGCGGTCAGGTTCGGGTCTTTCATGAACGCGGTGAGGTCCGCGAGCCAGCCGGCCTTTTCGAATTGCCGCTTCTGCACATGGTAGCTGACGTGAATGACGTCGAAGCTTGGCTTGCCGGAAGTGAGCTCGATGACGGCCTTCTGCCGCTGCTGCTGCTCCGGAATGACTTCGGATTCGACCTTGATGCCGGTGAGGTCGGTGAATTCGGAGGCGTATTTCTGCAGGAGCTCGCCGCGCGGCCCCTTGATCAGGTTGGCCTCGATCGTGGTGCCGGCATATTTCTTCCACTGCACGTCGGCACGCGCGGGAAATCCGGTCAGGCTGAGTGCGGTGCTTGCGAGTGTGCCCTGCAATAGGGAACGCCGGGTCGGGCCGAAATGAGCCATGTCGTTATCCTCCCTGCAATCGCCGTCGACGGCGATGATTATCTGGCCGACGCGCTTCGGCGGCAGCCGAGCGGTGTGCCTTCTGCGGATTCATAGCACGCTGCGGGTCGGGACAAGAACGTCATGCCATGTCGGGCATCTGTTTTCGCGGAGGCTGCGGCTCGTGGGTGACATCGACGGCGCGGATATGCTCATTTATGGTGCACGTCGTCTTTGACAGGTGAAACCACGCGATGATGTATCTGGACGCTCCGCCGCGGCTGATCGAGACAAAAGTGTTTTCGGCGATGCCCGATGCGTTCCGGCGCAAGGGCGTGCGCACGGAATGGGCCGACGCCAACCGGCCGGGCCAGCCGACCGACTGTTTCATCGAAGGCCCGTCATTCGACGCCGACGGCAATCTCTACATCGTCGACATCCCGTTCGGGCGCATCTTCCGGATCGCGCCCGACGGTCATTGGTCGCTGGTAACACAATATGACGGCTGGCCCAACGGTCTGAAAATTCGATCCCGACGGACGAATCTTTGTCGCCGACTATAGGCACGGCATCATGGAGCTCGACGTGAAGGCGGGACGGATGCTGCCGGTACTGACGTCGCGCAATTCCAAATCCTTCAGGGGCTGCAACGATCTGCATATCGCTGCGAATGGCGACATCTATTTCACCGACCAGGGACAGACCGGGCTGCACGATCCCACCGGGCGGGTCTATCGGCTTTCCTCGGCCGGCCGGCTCGACTGCCTGATCGATACCGGCATCAGCCCGAACGGCCTGGTGCTCGATCCCGCCGAGAGCGTGCTGTTCGTGGCGATGACGCGCGACAACGCGGTCTGGCGCCTGCCGTTCATGAAAGACGGCAATGTCTCGAAGGTCGGCCGCTTCTGCTCGACCTTCGGCGCCAGCGGCCCCGACGGGCTGACGATGGACAAAGCAGGCCGCCTGTTCGTGGCGCACGCATCACTCGGGCATGTGTTCGTGTTCGCGCCCAATGGCGAATTGATCGCGCGGATCAAGTCCTGCGCGGGACCGAGTTGTACCAATGTCGCGATCGGTGGTGCGAACCGCGATCGTCTCTACATCACGGAGTCGGTGACCGGCTCGGTGCTATCAGCGGATATCGGTGAATTCTGAAATGAAAACCCGACAGTTCGGCCGGAACGGTCCCCAAATATCCGTGATCGGGCAGGGCACCTGGTACATCGACCGCGGCGATCGCCGGCGCGCGGTTGCCGCGCTTCGCCGCGGCATCGATCTCGGCATGACCCATATCGACACCGCCGAGATGTATGGCGATGCCGAGCCGGTGATCGCAGACGCCATCGCCGGGCGGCGCGACGAGGTTTTCCTGGTCTCGAAAGTCCTGCCCAGCAACGCCTCGCGGCGCGGCACCATCACCGCGTGCGAACGATCGTTGAAACGGCTGAAGACCGACCGGCTCGATTGCTATCTCCTGCATTGGCGCGGGTCGTATCCGCTGGAGGAGACGGTGGCGGCGTTCGAGGAGTTGCAAGAGCGCCGGCAAAATCCGCTCCTGGGGCGTCAGCAATTTCGATGCCGACGATCTCGAGGAGATGCGGGGGATTGCCGGCGAGGGCAGGATCGCCTGCAACCAGGTGCTCTATCATCTGCAGGAACGCGCGATCGAGCACGCGGTGATTCCCTGGTGCAAGCAGCATGATGTCGCGGTGGTCGCCTATTCGCCGTTCGGTCACAATGATTTCCCGTCGTCGCGCAGCAAGGCCGGCGAGGTGCTGCAGGCCATCGCCGACGCGCATGGCGCATCGCCGCGCCAGGTCGCCTTGAGTTTTCTGACGCGCGATCCCCAGCTGTTTCGCGATTCCAAAAGCCTCGAGCGAGGAGCACGCCGCCGACAACGCCGCGGCCGGCGAGCTCGTGCTCGGCAGCGACGAAATCGCAGCGCTCGACAAGGCCTTTCCGCGCGGACCGAAACCGCGAAGCCTGCCGATGCTGTAGCGGACACGGTCCTTAACAAGATGTTTCGGCGGCGACAGCTAAGTTGCCGCGCTGGCTGCGGTGAACCGCCGCGCGCAATCGCGCATATCGGCTTCCTGTTTTCGGGCCTTGTCGATGACGGCCAATTGTCGTTTTTTGGCCGCTCGCCCGATTCGATAATTTCTGCGCCCGAGTTCGACCTTGACCCCGCCACCCGCCGCAGCCGCCAGGCTGGATAGCACTTCATTGCCTTTGCCCGAGAAGAAATCCGCCGTGCGCACCGCGCCCGCGCGCGCCGACCGGCCGTTCCGCGGCATCGCGCTGATCCTCGCTTCGACGGTGTTTCTGGGGGCTTCCGATGTCACCGCGAAATATCTGTCGGCAACGCTGCCGTCGATCGAAATCGCCTGGATCAGGTTTCTGGTGTTCGCGCTGATCATGGTTCCGGCGATGCTGCCGGGTTCGCCGCTCTACGCGCTGCGAACCGAGCGGCGCGGTCTGCAGCTGATGCGCGGCGCCGCACTGCTGGCGTCGTCGCTGTTCTTCATTTCCGGTTTGCGGTTTCTCCCGATTGCCGAGGCATCCGCCACCGGCTTCGTCTCGCCGCTGTTCGTCACCGCGCTGTCGATTGTCTTTCTCGGCGAGAAGGTCGGCATGCGCCGCTGGCTTGCGACCGCGCTGGGCCTGATCGGCGTGCTGATCATCCTGCGGCCGGGCACGTCAGCGTTTCATCCCGCCGCGTTTTTCCCGATCGTCTCCGCGCTGGCCTGGGCCTGCACCCTGATCATGACGCGGATGATGAGCGGACGGGAGCACGCCATCACGACCATGACCTACTCGTCGATCGCGGGCGTCTGCATTTTGTCGGCGCTGGTTCCGTTCGTCTGGGTCGCGCCGAGCTGGCACGATATTCTCTTCGGCATTTTCATCGGCGTCGCGTCGACCGCGGGGCAGTGGATCGTCGTGCTCGCCTTTCGTTATGCCGACGCCTCGGTGCTGGCGCCGTTTTCCTATACCCAGCTGTTGTGGGTCTCCATCCTCGGCTTCGTGATCTTCGGCGAGGTGCCGGATATCTGGACCGTGACCGGCGCGGTGTTCATCGTCGGCAGCGGCCTCTACACCGCGCACCGCGAGCGCATCAGGCGGTCGCAGCTGCTGGCGCTGGACGGCGAACTGTCTCCCAACGCCTGATCGATCTGGCGTTCTCAGCGCCGTGTCCGCCATCGTTTGAGTTGACGGGAGGCCTCCGGACGCGGCTAGATCAAATCACAACAAGACCGCGGGGAGGACAAAGATTGCGCGCTGCCATTTTCAGGAACGGCGAGATCGTCGTCGATACCTTGCCCGAGCCCAGTCCATCAGCCGGGCAGGTGCTGGTCAAGACGCTCGCCTGCGGTATTTGCGGTTCCGACCTGCATGCACGCAAGCACGCCCATCGCATGGTCGAACTTTCAAGGCATTTTTCCGGCCGCAAACCGATGGACCTCGCCCGCGATGTTGTGTTCGGCCATGAATTCTGCTGCGAGATCCTCGATTACGGGCCGGCCACGGCGCGCAAGCTGAAAACCGGCACGCGGGTGTGTTCGCTGCCGGCGCTGCTGACGCCGGAGGGACCGCAGGGCATCGGCTATTCCAACGACAATGTCGGCGGCTATGCCGAGCGCATGCTGCTCAGCGAGGCGCTGCTGCTGGAGGTGCCCAACGGCCTTGCGGCGGAACATGCGGCGCTGACCGAACCGCTGGCGGTCGGCGTCCACGCCGTCGCCAAGGCCAACGTGCGCGGCGACGAGGTGCCGCTGGTGATCGGCTGCGGCCCGGTCGGGCTCGCGGTGATCGCGGCGCTGAAGCTGAAAGGGTTGCATCCGATCGTCGCCGCCGACTATTCGCCGGCGCGCCGCGCTTTGGCGCAAAAGCTCGGCGCCGACATCGTCGTCGATCCCGCGCACGCGCAGCCTTATGCGACCTGGGCCGAGCACGCCGCGATGTCGCCGGAACAGAAGGCCGCGCGGCCGCCGTTGCAGGCATGGCTGCCGGCGCTGAAACCCGCGCTGATCTTCGAATGCGTCGGCATACCCGGCCTGCTGCAGCAGGTGTTCGAAGGCGCACCGCGCGACGCCCGCATCGTGGTGGTCGGCGTCTGCATGGAAACCGACCGCTCCGAGCCGATGCTCGGCATCATGAAGGAGCTCAACGTCCAGTATGTGCTGGGCTACACGCCCGACGAGTTCGCCTATTCCTTGCGCCTGATCGCCGAAGGGCAGGTCGACGCCGCGTCGCTGGTGACCGCGACCGTCGGCATCGACGGCGTCGCGCAAGCGTTTGCCGATCTCGCCAATCCGGAGCGCCACACCAAGATCATCGTCGAGCCGTGGCGGTAGATGCTTCCTCATGGTGAGGAGCGCGTCTTCGCGCGTCTCGAACCATGAGGTCCCATCCTTCGAGACGCCAGCAACAGCGGGCTCCTCAGGATGAGGGAGGACGATATGATGCACCATGTCATCAAGCGATTCCGATCGTCCGCCCTTCTCGCGCATCAGCGCTTCCTTGAGGACAGGGACCTTTGCGGGCTTGAGTCTCGCGCAGCGCTTTCAGCGCATCCACGACACCAATTTGTGGGGCGCGGCGGCATCCACTTCCGGGCTGGGCTCGGAGATCGACGCGACCGCCGTGCTGCGCGCGGAATTGCCGCGGCTGCTTCAAAAGCTCGGGGTGACCTCGCTGCTCGACGCGCCCTGCGGCGACGCGGGCTGGATCAACGCCGCTGACCTGGGCGTGCGATATGTCGGCGTCGACATCGTGCCTGCGCTGATCGAGCGCCTGCGGGCCCGCGCCGCGGCGGGAGAAATCAAGGGCGAATATCAGTCTCGCCGATATCACCGCGATTCGCTGCCGCGATGCGACGCGATCCTGTGCCGCGACGCGTCTGGTGCATCTGTCGTTTGCCAATATCGAACGCGCGGTTGCGAATTTCAGGGCGTCCGGCGCGACGTGGCTGATCGCGACCACGTTTCCGGAGTGGCAGGTCAACCGCGATTGCGAGGACGGCGACTGGCGCGCGCTGAATTTCGAGCGCGCGCCGTTCAATTGGGGGCCGCCGGTCGAACTGTCTGAACGAGAATTGCCTGGAGGCCGGCGGCGGCTGGCGCGACAAGAGCCTCGGCGTGTGGCGGCTTGCGGAGATTGGTTAGTCGTCATTGCGAGGAGCGTAAGCGACGAAGCAATCCAGTCTTGCTTCCCTAACGTCGGATTGCTTCGCTTCGCTCGCAATGACGGTGGGGCAGATACCTCGTTCAACAAGTTGAGCGCCGGTGGTTATGCGGTCCCGGCGTGTCGGGGACGACGAAGACATCACACCGGCAGCGCGATCGAATATTTCACCTGGCTCAACGCAAAACTCGACTCGATCGAGGCGATGCCGTCGAGCCGGGTCAGCTTGTTCTTCAGGAACGCTTCATACGACGACAGGTCGGCGGCGACGACGCGCAAGCAGGTAATCGCGGTTGCCCGTCATCAGGTAGCACTCCAGCACCTCGTCCCATTTCGAGATCGCTTTGCGCGAAGCGGTTGAGGTCTTCCTCCTTCTGCCGCGCGAGCTTGATCGAGATGAAGACGCTGACATGCAGGCCGAGCGATTTCTGGTCGACGGTCGCGATATAGCGCGTGATCACGCCGCGCTCTTCCATGAGCTTGACGCGGCGATGGCAGGGCGAGACCGACAGGCCGACCTTGTCGGCGAGTTCCTGCATGGTGGTGCGGCTGTCGGTTTGCAGAATACTGAGGATCTTGCGGTCGATAGCGTCCAGTGCGTGCATTTGGGATGAACTCGGTCCAAGGGGCGTCCGATTGGTAATTTATCCCAATTTTTGCGGGTATGTCGCGAGAATTTGAGATTTTTGACGAAGGCCCAGGCGTTAACATCCTGATCCGATGATAACTGTGTTCGGGAGCCCCGCCATGCCGATCGAGCCCGCACGCCTTGAACTATTGTCCGCGCTGGCGCGCAAAGTCCTGTGGCTGTCGTCGTGGACCATCCACCATGCCAACCACATCCGGCCCAATACCGACGGCTTGAAGGTCGGCGGCCATCAGGCCTCGTCGGCCTCGCTCGCCACCATCATGTCGGCGCTGTATTTCTCGGTGCTGCGGCCGCAGGACCGCGTCGCGGTGAAGCCGCATGCGAGCCCGGTGTTCCACGCCATCCAGTATCTGTTCGGACACCAGAGCCGCGACAAGCTGGAGAATTTTCGCGGTTTTAAGGGCGCGCAGTCCTATCCGTCGCGCACCAAGGACACCGACGACGTCGATTTCTCCACCGGATCGGTCGGGCTCGGCGTGGCGCAGACCTTGTTCGCCTCGCTGGTGCAGGACTACGTCAAGGCGCATGGCTGGATGAAGGACCGGCCCGAAGGGCGGATGATCGCGCTGGTCGGCGACGCCGAGATGGACGAGGGCAACATCTTCGAGGCGCTGCTGGAGGGCTGGAAGCACGGCCTGCGCAACACCTGGTGGGTGGTCGATTACAACCGCCAGAGCCTCGACGCCGTGGTGCGCGAGGGGCTGTGGGAGAAATTCGAATCCATGTTCCGCAATTTCGGCTGGGACGTGGTGATCGTGAAATACGGCCGGCTGATGCGGCGGCTTTCGCCGAACCCGGCGGCGAGGCGCTGAAGCGCTGGATCGACGCCTGCCCGAACGCGATGTATGCGGCGCTGTGCTTTCAGGGCGGCGCCGCGTTCCGCAAGCATTTGCGCGACGAGATCGGCGACCAGGGCGCGGTGTCGCAACTGATCGACCGGCGCAGCGACGACGAATTGCTGGCGCTGATGTCCAATCTCGGCGGCCACGACATGGCCAGCATGTGCGAGGCCTTCGAGGCGATCGATCACGACCGGCCGGTCTGCTTCATCGCCTACACCATCAAGGGCGTCGGGCTGCCGTTCCAGGGCCACAAGGACAACCATGCGGGATTGATGACGGTCGCGCAGATGGAAAAGTGGCGCGCGGCGCAGAATATCCGGCCGGGGCATGAATGGGAGAAGTTCGAGGGACTGTCCGCAGGACCCTGCGGCGCTGGAAGCGTTTCTCAATGACGCGCCGTTCAACCGCGAGCGGCCGCCGCCGCCTCAGCGCGCCCGTCATCGACGTGCCCGAGCGGCTGTCGTTCACGCCGTCGCCGCAAATGTCGACGCAACAGGGTTTTGGGCTGTGCTCAACGAACTCGCGCGCGGCGACAGCGAACTGGCCGCGCGCATCGTCACCGCCTCGCCCGACGTCACGGTGTCCACGAATCTCGGCGCCTGGGTCAACCGCCGCGGGCTGTTCGCGCGCGCCGAGAAGGCCGATTTGTTCCGCAGCGAGAAGATACCCTCGACCTTCAACTGGGATTTTTCGCCGAAGGGACAGCACATCGAACTCGGCATCGCCGAGATGAACCTGTTCATCCTGATGTCGGCGCTGGGGCTGTCGCATGCCATCAACGGCGAACGGCTGCTGCCGATCGCGACCCTGTACGATCCCTTCATCGAGCGCGGGCTCGATGCGCTGAATTACGCCTGCTACCAGGACGCGCGCTTCATGGTGGCGGCGACGCCGTCGGGGATTACGCTGGCGCCGGAGGGCGGGGCGCATCAGTCGATCGCGACGCCCCTGATCGGCATGGCGCAGGATGGGCTGGCCGCGTTCGAGCCGGCCTTTGTCGACGAACTCGCGGTCATCATGGGCTGGGGTTTCCGGCACATGCAGGCCGAAGGCGGCGAGGGCGGTTCGGTCTACCTGAGGCTTTCGACGCGCACGCTCGATCAGCCGCAGCGGATGATGACGCCCGATCTGCAGAAGGGCATCACCGACGGCGCCTATTGGCTGCGCCAGCCCGGACCGAATTGCGACGTGGTGGTCGCCTATACCGGCGCGGTGGCGCCGGAAGCGATCGAGTCCATCGGCCTGATCGGCGAAAGCCGCCGCGACGTCGGGCTGCTCGCGATCACTTCCGCTGACCGGCTGCATGCGGGCTGGACCGCGGCGCGCCGGCTGCGGCGCGACCGCCGCGGGCTGCCGCATCTCAGCCATATCGAAAAACTGCTGGCGCCGCTGCCGCGCGACTGCGGCATCGTCACCGTGATCGACGGCCATCCGGCCACGCTGGGCTGGCTCGGCAGCGTGCGCGGCCATCGCGTCGAGGCGCTCGGGCGTCGAGCATTTCGGCCAGACCGGCACGATTGGCGACCTCTATCGCCACCACGGCATCGACGCCAACGCCATTATCGATGCGGCCGAAAGCCTCGACCGCCGGCGCCCCGGTGCGGCACCGCAAGATGGCGGTGTGACGAGCTGATAATCGTCCGAGCCAGCCGGCCCCCACCCCAACCCTCCCGCGCAAGCGCGGGGGAGGGGGTTCACCGGATGTGCGGCAGGCAGGCCTCGGAAAATGCGCAATACAACAAAATCAATTGTTAGAGCATGACCGATGTCGGCCGGCATTCGGAGCGAATGCTTCCTTCTCCCTCTCCGCTTGCGGGGAGGGTCGGGGTGGGGTGCCCGCCGCAGGCTCAGGTGCGGCGTCCGTCTTGCTTCCTCCACACCGCTGATCTTATATCTCGCGTCCGCCGCAATGCGGCATCCCGCATATGGCGGGTTCAATTATCCGGGCTTTCGTGCGAGGATGCTGGCCGAACGCTCCGTTCCCGCATCCATTACCCCGAAATAAGAGGTTTACGATGGTCAACCGCATGCAATTCTACATCGATGGCGCCTGGGTCGATCCCGTCGTCAAGAAATCCACGCCCGTCGTAAATCCCGCGACCGAAGAGGCGATGTACGAGGTTGCGCTCGGCTCCAAGGCCGATGTCGACAAGGCGGTGGCCGCCGCGCGCCGCGCCTTCGAGACCTATTCGCAGACCAGCCGCGAGGAGCGGGTGGCGCTGCTTTCCAGGATCATCGAGGTCTACAAGACCCGCATGAAGGATATCGGCGCCGCCGTCTCCGACGAGATGGGCGCGCCGCTGCCGATGGCGGAGAAGCTGCAGGCCGGCGCCGGCCTCGGCCACCTCGCTTCGACGCTGGAAGTGCTCAAGAACTATCATTTCGAGGAGCCGTGCGGCTCGGCGGTGGTGCTGCGCGAGCCCGTCGGCGTCATCGGCATGATCACGCCGTGGAACTGGCCGCTGAACCAGATCGCCTGCAAGGTCGCGCCCGGCGCTTGCCGCCGGCTGCACCATGATCCTGAAGCCGAGCGAATTCACGCCGTCCTCGGCGTTGATTTTTGCGGAAATCCTGCACGAGGCCGGCGTGCCGAAGGGCGTGTTCAACCTGATCAACGGCCTCGGCCCCGAGGTTGGCGCCGCCATGAGCGAACATCCGGATATCGACATGATCTCGTTCACCGGCTCGACCCGCGCCGGCGTCGATGTCGCCAAGCGCGCCGCGCCGACCGTCAAGCGTGTCAGCCAGGAACTGGGAGGCAAGTCGCCGAACGTCATCCTTGAAGGCGCCGACCTCGCCAAGGCCGTCAGCGGCGGCGTGATGCACATGTTCAACAATTCCGGACAGTCGTGCAACGCACCGTCGCGGATGATCGTGCCGCTGTCGAAGATGAAGGAAGTCGCCGCGATCGCCAAGGCCGTGGCCGACAAGACCAAGGCCGGCGATCCCCGCGCCGAGGGCACCACGATCGGCCCGGTCGTGTCCCGCATCCAGTGGGACAAGATCCAGAAGCTGATCCAGAAGGGCATCGAGGAAGGCGCCACGCTGGTCGCCGGCGGCCCCGGCCTGCCCGAAGGCGTCAACAAGGGCTTCTATGTCCGTCCGACCATCTTCGCCGATGTCACCAACGACATGACCATCGCGCGCGAGGAAATTTTCGGCCCGGTGCTCACCATCCTCGGCGCCAAGGATGAGGAAGACGCCGTCAAGATCGCCAACGACACCCCCTACGGCCTCGCCGGTTACGTCTCCGCCGATACCGTGGAAACCGCCCGCAAGGTCGGCCGCCGGATTCGCGCCGGCAACGTCAACCTGCAGGGCGTGCCGAACGACCGCACCGCGCCGTTCGGCGGCTACAAGCAGTCCGGCAACGGCCGCGAATGGGGCAAATACGGCCTGGAAGAATATCTCGAGGTCAAGGCGGTCGCCGGCTACAACGCGGCGTAAGCTTGACGAGAAACAAGATCGAAGCGCCGGAGCGGATCATTCTGTTCCGGCGTTTTTCGTCGTCATTGCGAGGAGCGTAAGCGACGAAGCAATCCATTCTTTCTTTTCGTGGCGAAGATGGATTGCTCCGCTTCGCTCGCAATGACGTGAGGAAAGTGTTATCCCCCCGGCGCGCCTTGCGTGTTCACGTACAGCGCGTAGATCGACTGGCTCGCAGCCATGAACAGCCGGTTGCGCTTCAGGCCGCCGAAGCAGAGGTTGGCGCAGCGCTCGGGCAGCGCGATGCGGCCGATCATGACGCCGTCGGGCGCGAACACCACGACGCCGTCGAGTTCGGGGTCGCCCATGCCCCAGCCGCACCACAGATTGCCGTCGATGTCGCTGCGCATGCCGTCGGGGGTGCCCGCGCCGGCGTCGACGAAGATGCGCTTGTTGGAAATCCTGTCGCCGCCGGGAGCGACGTCATAGGCGAGAATCTTGCGGGTCGGCACACCGCGCGATTCGATGATGTAGAGAATCTTCTCGTCCGGCGAAAAGCACAGCCCGTTCGGACCTAGGATGCCTTCGGCGACGATGCTGGATTTTCCGGTCTGGCCGTCGATCCGGTAGACGTTCATGTCGATCTCGGACTCGGCGACATAGCCCTCGTAATTGCCGAGCAGGCCGAACACGGGATCGGTGAACCAGATCGAGCCGTCCGATTTCACGATGACGTCGTTCGGCGCGTTCAACCGCTTGCCCTCGAAGGAATCCATCAGCACCGTGATCGAGCCGTCATATTCAGTTCGCACGACGCGCCGCCCGCCATGCTCGCAGGTGACCAGCCGGCCCTGGCGGTCGCGGGTGTTGCCGTTGGCGAAGTTCGACGGCTTGCGGAACACGCTGACTGCGCCGGTTTCCTCTTCCCATTTGAGGATGCGCTGGTTGGGAATGTCGCTGCACAGCAGATAGCGGCCGTCGCCGAACCACACCGGTCCTTCGGCCCAGCGCAGGCCCGTGGTCAGCCGCTCCACCGCCGAAAGTTTCAGCCAGTATTTCTCGAACCGCGGATCGAGCGCGTGGATCGCCGGATCGGGATAGCAGGTCGCCGGCTGCCAGCCGGCGCGGGGAGATTTTGCTTCCGACATTTTGCTGTTCTCGTTGTTGTCTTGAATTCCTCACCGGGGGCATTTGCTATCACTGGTGTGCTCCGGCGGCAAGCAACCGAAATTTCCGCCGTCAGTGCGAGGAGCCAACGGGTCGCGCGAATGCGCGCCCGATGACAGGCTCCGCGACGAAGCAATCCAGCTTGCCCGCCTAACACTGGATTGCTTCGCTTCGCTCGCAATGACGCTGAAAGGCTGTGCCTTGCGGCGCCAGGAACGCCGCGCCATACTCACACCAACGCGACACACACGAGGGACGAAATGCCACGCATTTTGATGACCGGCGCATCGGGAGGGATCGGCACGAGCCTGCGCAAGCTGCTGCCGCCGATTTATCCGGACCTGCTGTTGAGCGACGTGAAGGCGCCCGCCGATCTCGGCAAAAACGAAAAATTCAAGACGGCCGAGCTATCGGACCTCGCGCAGGTCGAGGCGATCTGCGAGGGCGTCGACGGCATCCTGCATTTCGGCGGCTATTCGGTCGAAGGCCCCTGGGACTCGATCCTGCAGTCCAACATCATCGGCTGCTACAATCTGTTCGAGGCCGCGCGCAGGCAACGCGTCAAACGCGTCGTGTTCGCGTCGTCGAACCATGCGGTCGGTTTTTATCCCAGGCATCACCGGATCGGGACCGATGTCACCGCGCGCCCCGACAGCCGCTACGGCGTCAGCAAGGTGTTCGGCGAAGCCGTCGGCGCGCTCTATGCCGACAAGCACGGACTTGCGGTGACCTGCCTTCGGATCGGCAATTTCGGCGACAAGCCGCTCGATCACCGCAGGCTCTCGATCTGGCTCAAGCCGGAAGATCTGGTGCAGCTGTGCCGGATCGGACTCGATCATCCCGACATCCATTTCGAGATTTTCTACGGAGCTTCCTACAACGAGCGCGCGTGGTGGGACAACCACCGCGCCTACGACCTCGGCTATCGCCCGACCGGCCGCGCCGAGGATTTTCGCGAGCACGCGTTCGCCGAGCAGGCGAAACTCCCGCCCGACCCGGTCGGCGATTTCTACCAGGGCGGCGCGTTTTGCGGCATGGAGTTCGACGGCGACATAAGCAGGATCATCGACTGGAAATGAAGTTCACGTCATTCCGGGATGCGCCTCTTGGCGCAGGCCCGGAATCCATAATCTCCGATCGTGGTTATGGATTCCGGGCTCGACGCTTCGCGTCGCCCGGGAATGACGGTTTATTTGACGCTCTCGCCGGCCCCGATCCGGCCCAGATAATCCGACTTGCTGAACTGCGTGTGATCGACGCAGAGCTGCGCCAGCCGTTCGGTGTCGGCGAGATTCTTGGCGCGTCATTGTCAGTAATGATGGTCCTTCGTTTGCGTTTTGGAGCCGTTGCGCGGTGATTATCAAATATTGACAATAATTCCACGGGCTCCTTTAGTGAGGCAGCGCAAGGGAAATAAAAACGATGGCTGACGGACTTCGCAAGGGACTGACGAGCTATGGCGACGCCGGATTTTCGCTGTTCCTGCGCAAGGCCTTCATCAAGGCGATGGGCTATTCCGACGACGCGCTGAACCGTCCGATCGTCGGCATCACCAACACCTACAGCGATTACAATCCCTGTCACGGCAACGTTCCGCAGATCATCGAGGCGGTAAAGCGCGGCGTGATGCTGACAGGCGGGATGCCGATGGTGTTTCCGACCATCTCGATCGCCGAGAGTTTTGCGTATCCCACCTCGATGTATCTGCGCAATCTGATGGCGATGGATACCGAGGAGATGATCCGCGCCCAGCCGATGGACGCAGTCGTCGTGATCGGCGGCTGCGACAAGACCTTGCCGGCGCAGATCATGGCCGCGGTCTCCGCCGACCTGCCGACTGTCGTGATCCCGGTGGGGCCGATGGTGGTCGGCCATCACAAGGGCGAGGTACTGGGGGCCTGCACCGACTGCCGACGGTTGTGGGCGAAATACCGCGCCGGCGAAATCGACGATGTCGAGATCGAGGCCGTCAACGGAAGGCTCGCGCCGTCGGTCGGTACCTGCATGGTGATGGGCACCGCCTCGACCATGGCCTGCATCACCGAGGCGCTAGGCCTGTCGCTGCCGATGAGCGCGACGATCCCCGCGCCGCATGCCGAGCGCTTTCGTTCCGCCGAAGCCAGCGGCAGGGTTGCCGCGGCGATGGCCATCGCGAAGGGACCGAAGCCGAGTGAGCTCTTGACCGAGGCCTCGTTCAGAAACGCGCAGGTGGTGCTGCAGGCAATCGGCGGCTCGACCAACGGCCTCATCCATCTTACCGCGATCGCCAACCGCACCTCCCATCGCATCGATCTCGAGGCTTTCGACAGGCTCGGCCGTGAGGTCCCGGTGCTGATCGACCTGAAACCGTCGGGCGAGCATTACATGGAGCATTTCCATCACGCCGGGGGGGTGCCGAAGCTGATGGCGCAGCTCGGCGACCTGATCGACCTCGATGCGAAAACCATCACCGGCGCCAGTCTGCGCGACGTCGTTGCCGCCGCCGAAGACGTGCCCGGGCAGGACGCGATCCGGCCGCGGGAAAATCCGATCAAGCCGGAAGGCGCGATGGCGGTGCTGCACGGCAACCTCGCGCCGCGCGGCGCCGTGATCAAGCATTCGGCGGCGAGCCCGAAACTGCTGCAGCACACCGGCCGCGCCGTGGTGTTCGACTCCGTGGAAGACATGACGCTGCGGGTCGACGATCCCTCGCTCGACGTCAACGCCGACGACGTGCTGGTGCTGCGCAACGCCGGTCCCAAGGGCGCGCCGGGCATGCCGGAGGCGGGCTATCTGCCGATCCCCAGGAAGCTCGCGCGGGGCGGCGTGAAGGACATGGTGCGGATATCGGATGCGCGCATGAGCGGAACGGCATTCGGCACCATCGTGCTGCACATCACGCCGGAATCCGCCGTCGGCGGTCCGCTGGCGCTGGTGAAGAACGGCGACATGATCCGGCTCGACGTCGCCAAGCGAAGCATCGATCTATTGGTCGACGCGGCTGAACTGGAAAAGCGCCGCACCGCGCTTTCGCTGCCCGCAACGCCGGAATGGGCCAGGCGCGGCTACGCCCATCTGTTCAGCGAGACGATATTGCAGGCCGACGAAGGCTGCGATTTCGATTTCATGCGGGCTGAGGGCAAGTAACGAAGACTGTCATCCCCCGTGAACCCAGGGGGCATCCAGTAATCGCCGCCGCTTAAGATAGAATCGAGACGGCTCGCCGTGCCGGATCATCCCTTCGCGGATGATGACAGCGGTGTTTACGGCTGCGCCGCTATTTCCCCTTGCTGGTGAATTTCTTCACCGCGACGCGAAAGTCCTCGGTGTGCATGGCGTCGATGATCTTCGCTTCTTCGGCGTCGAGCTGCTGCCTGGTCGGGGTGACCGCGGCCTGGTAGACCAGCGACTTGGTGCCCGCGATGGCCGCCGGCGGATTTTGCGCCAGCCGTTCGGCGAATTGCCTCGTCGCGGCTTTCAGTTCGACCGCCGGCACGACCTTGGCGACCAGACCCCAATCATAGGCCTGCTGCGCGGAGAAGCTGTCCTCGGCAAGAAAGATCTGCAGGCTGCGGCGGGTGCCGACGGTGCCGACCATGCCGACGGTGCTGCCGCCATCCGGCGACACGCCGATCCTGGCGTAGGCCGGGGTGAAGCGGGCGGTATCGGCGGCGATGCAGAGGTCGGCGACAAAGGCCAGCCCCATGCCCGCGCCGGCCGCGGAGCCGTGAACGCTCGACAGTACGATCTTGGGCATCCGCCGCACGGTTTCGATGAACGCGTGGTAGTGCTTGAGCAGTTCACCGACCACGGGCGCAATGGTGTCGGCCTCGGCGGCGGCGCCGATGGTCTGCAGGTCGCCGCCCGCGCTGAAGGCGCGGCCTTCGCCCTCGATCACCAGCACCCGGATATCGTCGGACGCTTCGACCTCGGCGCCGAGCTGCTCCAGCTTCTTCGCGATCGAAAGGTCGATCGAGTTGAAGGCGGCTGGCCGGTTGAGCGTGATGGTGGCGATCGGGCCATCGATCCTGAGCAGCGCCGGATCGTCGGGCAGGGAGGCAGCATTGGCGGACGTCGGCATTGGAAAAGCCCTTGGGAGTCGAAAAGCCTTTGGGGATCGAGAAGGTCGGCGGCATTTAAATAGCAGAAGGCAACAGGTGACAATCCCCGCCAAGTCTGCAAAATGCAAACAATCGGATAGCTGCAATGCAACACCGGGAGCGAAACGGGAGTGGTGAGCATGGATACGACAATCGATCGTCCGGTTTCCGCCATCGATCCGTTTTCGCATGCGTTTCTGCGCGATCCCTATCCTCACCATGACAGCCTGCGCGAGACCGGGCCGGTGGTGTGGCTCGAGCAATACGGGATCTGGGCGATGGCCCGGCATCAGGAAGTCCGCGATGCGCTGACCGACTGGCAGACCTATTGTTCGTCGGCCGGCGTGGGCCTGAGCGATTTCCGGAAGGAGCCGCCATGGCGTCCGCCAAGCATCATCCTCGAGGCCGATCCGCCCCTGCATACCCGCACACGCGCCGTGCTGACCCGGATCCTGTCGCCGGCCGCGATCAACATCCTGCGCACGACCTTCGAGCGCGAGGCGGAGCAGCTGGTGGCACGGCTGGTAGGGCAGCGCGAGTTCGACGGCATCGCCGATCTCGCCGAGGCCTATCCGCTCAAGGTATTTCCCGATGCGGTGGGCCTTGCCGAGGACGGTCGCGAAAATCTGCTGCCTTACGGCAGCATGGTGTTCAACTCGTTCGGCCCCCGCAACGATTTGTTCGATTCGGCGATGGCCAATGCCGGCCCGGTTCGCGACTGGATCATGTCCAAGTGCAGCCGCGCCGCGCTGGCGCCGGACGGACTGGGAATGCAGATTTTTGCAGCGGTCGATTCCGGCGAGTTGACGGAAGCCGAAGCGGGCATGCTGGTGCGCTCGTTTCTGTCGGCCGGGATCGACACCACGGTCTACGGGCTCGGCAACGCGCTGTACTGCTTTGCCAGGCATCCCGAGCAATGGACGATTCTCCGGGAGAATCCCAAGCTGATCCGCGGCGCCTTTGAAGAGGTGCTGCGCTTCGAGGCACCGGTGCAGACGTTCTTCCGGACTACAACCAGGGATGTCGAAGTAGGCGGCGTGCGAATGGGCGATGGCGAAAAAGTGCTGCTGTTTCTCGCCGCCGCCAACCGCGACCCGCGCCGCTGGGACAAGCCGGATGCGTTCGACGTCACGCGCCGCGCGACCGGGCATATGACCTTCGGCACCGGCATTCACGGCTGCGTCGGGCAGGCCGTGGCCCGGCTCGAGAGCGAGGCGATCCTCGGCGCACTCGCCAGGCGCGTCGCATCGTTCGAACTGACCGGCGAACCCGAACTGCGGCTCAATAACACCTTGCGCGGGTTCGATACCTTGCCGCTTCGCATCGTGGCGGTCTAAATCATGACGCAAGGAACAGTTTTGATCGCCGGCGCCGGGCACGCGGGTTTCCAGCTCGCGGCATCGTTGCGGCAGCACGGCTACAGCGAGCGCGTCTGCCTGATCAACGACGAGGCGCATCTGCCGTATCAGCGGCCGCCTCTGTCGAAAGCCTATCTGAAAGGCGAGGGCCGCCCGGACAGCCTGATGTTCCGGCCGGACAAATTCTATCGCGACCAGAACATCGAACTGATCGGCGATCGCGCCGCCTTCATCGATCGCGCCGCGCGCCGGCTGGTGCTCGAATCCGGGTCGTTCCTCGATTACGGCCATCTGGTGCTGGCCACCGGCGCGCGCAATCGCCTGCTCGATATTCCCAACGCCAGCCTCGCGGATGTGCGGTACCTGCGAATTCTCGACGAGAGCGAGGCATTGCGGCAGCGGATCGCCACGGCCCGGCACGTCGTCGTGATCGGCGCCGGTTTCATCGGGCTGGAATTCGCCGCCACCGCCCGCGCCAAGGGCCTCGAGGTCGATGTGGTCGAACTCGGCACGCGGGTCATGGCGCGCGCGGTGACGGCGGAAATCTCCGACTATTTCCAGGAACGCCACACCGCGGCGGGCATTCGCATCCATCTGGGCGTGCAGGCCACCGGCATCGAGAGCGACGGCACCGACGTCACCGGCGTCAGCCTCAGCGACGGCCGCCATATCCCGGCGGACCTTGTCGTGGTCGGGGTCGGCGTGCTGCCCAATGTCGAAATGGCGGCGGAGGCCGGCCTGCCGGTCGCGGCCGGGATCATCGTCGACGAGCAGTTGCTGACGGCGGATCCCAACATCTCGGCGATCGGCGACTGCGCGCTGTTCGCAAGTCCGCGCTTCGGCGGCTCGCTGCGGCTGGAGTCGGTGCAGAACGCCACCGACCATGCGCGCTGCGTCGCGGCGCGGCTGACCGGCGATCCAAAACCCTATGACGGCCGGCCCTGGTTCTGGAGCGACCAGGGCGACGACAAGCTGCAGATCGCGGGTCTCACCACCGGCTACGATCGCGTCGTGGTGCGCGGCGATCGCGCCGCAGCGCTCGTTCTCGGCCTTCTGCTACAGGGCCGGCCGGCTGGTCGGCGTCGAGTCCGTCAACCGCGCCGCGGACCATGTGTTCGGGCGCAAGATCCTCGGCATGGACAAGTCGATCGCGCCGGAACAGGCGGCGGATCCCGGTTTTGATCTCAAGGCCGCGTTGGCGTGAGAGAGCGAAGGACGGCCTCAACTTCGTCAGCCGTCGGCATCGATGGCGCGGCGCCCATCCGCTGCACGCAGATCGACGCCGCGGCATTGGCGTAGGCAAGCGCATCGTGAATGGGTTTGCCCGCGGCGAGTTGTGCTGCGACCGCGCCGACAAGGCAGTCGCCGGCGCCGGTGGTGTCGACGGCCTTGACGGCGCGGCCGGCAATGATCAGGGGCTTGCCGTCAACGAGCGCAAGCACGCCACGCTTGCCCAGCGTCACGCAAATGATTTTTTCTTTGCCGACCTGCAGGGATCCGGCAGCGTCGATGATGCGGGCATCCTCGTCGCTGTCGCGGAGTTCGGTCTTCGCCAGCAAGCCAAGCTCGGTTTCATTGAGGATCAGGATATCGACGAGATCGAGCAGCTCGCGGCCAAATTCAACCGCGGGCGCCGGATTGAGGATCGTGGTCGCGCCGGCGGCGCGGGCGCGTTTGAAGAAGGCGGCGATCGCGGGCAGGGGTATCTCGAACTGGCTGACCGCGATGTCGCCTTTCGCAAGCCGGGGCGCGGCGACGTCGGCGGCGCTGACCAGCGCATTCGCGCCGGGAATGACGACGATCGTGTTATCGGCATCCGCGATCGTGATGATCGCGGTGCCGGTGTGAACACCGGCGGTTTGCTGCAGGAAGTTCAGGTCGATCCCCTGCAAGGCGAGGAACGTCTTCAGTTCATCGCCGAACGCATCCCTGCCGAGCCGGCCGATCAAGGTCGTGGGCGCGCCGAGCTTGGCGGCGGCGACCGCCTGGTTGGCGCCCTTGCCGCCCGGAAAATAAAGCACCGCCTGGCCTGCGACGGTCTCGCCGATCCGGGGATGCCGGTCGGCGGTTGCCACCACATCCATGTTGACGCTGCCGGCAACGAAAACGCGGCCCATGCTTTGTTCCCAAAAGCGCCGGTCAGACCGGGACGCCGAACTCCTGCCTGACGGCCTCGATATCGGCAAGCGTCGGCAACCCGGCCTCGTTGCCGAGGCGCTGGATCTTGTAGGTCGACGCCGCGCGCGCGAAGTCGAAATGGTCGTGCCAGCTCCTGGCGGGACTGGAGAGGTAGGAATAGACATAGGCGCCGTGGAACACGTCGCCGGCGCCGTTGGTGTCGAGCACGCGCTCGCGCGGGATCGGCAGCGCCGGAAGCGAGTGCGTGGTGCCGGCCTCGTCATACCAGAGCAGGCCGCGTTCGCCCAGGGTGACGCCGCCGACCCGGCAACCCCGGCTCTTGAGATAGTCCAGCATCTTGTCCGCCGTCAGGTCCATCTGCTCGCACAGCCGTTCGGCGACGATGGCGACGTCGATGAATTCCAGGAGTTCATGGGTGTTGGTGCGCAGGCCGCCGCCGTCGAGCGAGGTCAGGATGCCGGCCTCGCGGCACAGTTTCGCGTAGTGGATCGCCGCGTCGGGCTGGTGGCCGTCGACATGCAGGGCGCGGCAGCCGCCGAGGTTCAAAAGCGGGAAGGGGTGGATATGCTCGTCGTCGCGGCAGCGCACGATCGCCCGCTTGCCGTCTTTCGGCATGATGAAGGACAGCGAGGAGGAATTGACCTTGCGCGGATGGATCGAGATTCCATACTTGGCGCTCATGTCCTGAAACATCCGCCCCAGCCAGTCATTGGCAACGGTGGCGATCAGGTCCGGCACGATGCCGAGCTTGGCGCAGCAGAACGCCGCCGTGACGGCGTTGCCGCCGAACGACACCGCGTAGGCCTTCGCGACACCCTTCTCGTCGCCGGTCGGCAGATGGTCGGTGATGAAGGTGACGTCGATATAGGTCTGTCCGATGAAGAGCGCCTGCATTCGTTTTCCGTCTGGCTGAAGGGTGGTCCCGGCCGGCGCCTACATTAGCACCGGTATGCCGGATCATTCGCTGAAATTATTCGCAAAGCCTGCCCGTTAATCGCTTGAGATAGCCATGTGACCGGCCTACGACCGTCCACGGGGCATCCTCAGCGGGCCGCGCCGATCCAACGGCGCGCGGCTGGCCTGAGTTCCTGACAGGCGAGGGAGAAAACGATGACCGTCTATTCCGGCCCGGTGTTCGACATGGCGGTCAACCAGTTCGCGGTGATCGCCGACCATCTCGCGATTCCCGCCGATGAGCGCGACCGCCTGCTGTTGCCGAAACGGGCCCTGACGATCTCCTGCCCGATCCACCGCGACGACGGCTCGAT
The DNA here is from genome assembly GCA_963721275.1 of uncultured Alphaproteobacteria bacterium. Taxonomy (GTDB): domain Bacteria; phylum Pseudomonadota; class Alphaproteobacteria; order Rhizobiales; family Xanthobacteraceae; genus Bradyrhizobium. Next base: position 21,278 of record CAVRIQ010000013.1, read on the forward strand.
CTCGGTGTACGAGGGCTATCGCGTGCAGCATCACCTGACCCTCGGCCCCACCAAGGGCGGCACGCGGTTCGCCCCCAGCGTCGATATCGGCGAGGTGGCGGCGCTGGCGATCTGGATGAGCTGGAAATGCGCGCTGGTGGGCCTGCCCTATGGCGGCGCCAAGGGCGGCGTCCGGGTCGACCTCACGACCCTTTCCAAGCGCGAGCTGGAATCGCTGTCGCGGCGCTACATGCAGGAGATGATTCCGTTCGTCGGACCCCATACCGACGTGATGGCGCCGGACATGGGCACCAATGAGCAGGTGATGGCCTGGTTCATGGACACCTATTCGATGTACCAGGGCCGCACGGTGACCGAGATCGTCACCGGCAAGCCGGTCTCCTCCGGCGGCACCCTGGGGCGGCGGGAAGCAACGGGGCGCGGCGTGGCGCATCTCGCCAGACGGGTGATGAAGGAACTTGCGATCGATCTCAACGGCGCCACCGCCGTGGTTCAGGGCTTCGGCAATGTCGGCTCCTATGCGGCGCTCGGTCTGCACCAGTTCGGCCTCAAGGTGATCGCGGTCTCCGACCATACCGGCGCGCTTTACGACAAATCCGGGCTCGATATTCCCGCGCTGATGCGCCACGCCGGCGAGCACGGCAGCATCGCCGGATTTTCCAGCGAGCTTGCCTTCGATCCCGCGCAAATCCTGACGCTGCCCTGCGACGTGCTGGTGCCGGCGGCGATGGAGCGCGTGATCGACGCCGCGGTCGCGCAAAACCTGAAATGCCGGGTGCTGGCGGAAGGCGCCAACGGGCCGACCACGCCGGACGCCGACCTCGTGCTGGAGAAGCGCCAGGACGAGATTTTCCTGATCCCGGATATCCTCTGCAATTCCGGCGGCGTCGTGGTCAGCTATTTCGAATGGGTGCAGGACCTGCAGCAGTTGTTCTGGGAAGAGGAGGAAGTGATGCGGCGCGAATATCACATCCTCGACCGCGCCTTCGAGGCGATGCTGACGCGTTCGAGGGTGGACAAGGTCCCGCACCGCACCGCTGCGATGGCGATCGGCGTGGAGAAGGTCCGCGCCGCCAAGAACACGCGGGGACTGTTCCCGTGATCACCGGCCTCGACCACATCGTCGTGCTGGTTTCCGATATCGAGGCCGGCGCCAGGGCTTATGAACTCCTGCTCGGGTGCGCGCCGTCCTGGCGAAGCCGGGGCGACGGCTCCGAGACCGTGCTGTTCACCCTCGACAACATGTCGCTGGAGCTGATGGCGCCTTCCGGCACTTCGCCGACGGCCGAGCGCATCCGCAATGTCATGAAAATCCGGGGCGAGGGGCTCGCCAGCATCTGTTTCCGTGTCGGCGACATCGACAAGACCTATCGCAGGCTCGATCGTGTCGCGATGAAGCCTGAGCCGGTGGCCGAGGTCGAGAGCCGCGATCTGGAATCAGGCCAAACCCTGCGCTGGAAGCGCACCCGCGCGGTGACCGAACTGGCGCGCGGGGTGCGGATGTTTTTCCTCGAGCTGGCCGAGGAGCGCCCGCGCTCGGCCGTGACCTCGGCGGCGCCGATTTCGGGCCTCGACCACGTCGTGGTTTCAACCGAGGATCCGGAGCGGGCGGCGGCGCTCTACGGCGCGCGGCTCGGCCTCGACATGGCGCTCGACCGCTCGCACCAGGACTGGGGGCAGCTGATGTTCTTCCGCTGCGGCGATCTCATCGTCGAGATCGTGCGGCGGCCGGTCGCCGGCGCCGACCATACCCACGACAAATTATGGGGCCTGAGCTGGCGCGTCGCCGACATCGAGGCCACACGCGCGAGGCTGTTGGCGTCCGGCGTCGATGTCTCGGAGGTGCGCGCCGGCCGCAAGCCGGGCACGCGGGTGATGAGCGTGCGGGGCGGCGCCTGCGGCATCCACACGTTGCTGCTGGAGCGGGTGGCCAAGGCGTGATTTTCGGCCCCGGAGGGGCAGGGTAGAGCGGCGCGCCGCATTCATTCTCAAACCGCGCCGCGCATGCTACATCCGCTCTCGCACCATCACCGGGCACCCGATTTGGCCAAGTCAAAAAGAACAGCAAAATGGCAGCGCGACCCCGAGGGCATGCGGCTTCGCATCCTGGAGGCTGCGAAGCAGGAATTCGCCGCCCATGGCCTGGCCGGCGCGCGCGTCGACCGCATCGCGGTCAAGGCCGGCGCCAACAAGCGCATGCTGTATTACCACGTCGGCAAGAAGGACGAACTCTACCTGGCGGTGCTCGAAGGCGCCTATGAGAAGATCCGCGCCGAGGAGCGCGGGCTCGACCTCGAACATCTCGATCCGCCTGACGCGATCGAGCGCCTGATCGACTTCACCTGGAATTATTTCATTCGCAACCCGGAATTCCTGGCGCTGTTGAACACGGAGAACCTGGCGCGGGCGCGGCATCTGAAGCAGTCGACAAAGGTCAAATCGATGCATTCGCCGTTCGTCGAGATGATCCGCACCGTGGTGACGCGCGGCGTCGAGAGCGGCGATTTCGTCGTCGCGGTCGATCCGGTGCAGCTCTACATCTCGATCGCGGCGTTGTGCTTCTTCTATCTCTCGAACAGTGCGACCTTGAGCGTGATCTTCGGCCGCGACCTCCTGAGCAAGGAAGCCAAGGACGAGCGCCTCGCGCATATGGTCGCGCTGGTGCTGGCGGCGCTGACCGGAAAATCGTTTGCCCTGTTCGGCAAGGGCAAGCCGGCGAGGATAAGTGCTCCGGCAAAGCAGTCGGCTGCCGTGAAGGCCTAACGGTACGTTTTTTTCCATCTTGGGTTTGGCAATTGTTTCCCCGATCATCATTCGACGCTATTGGAATTGGCTCAGAGCCTAAAATGATCACCAACGCCCCACGTTCACCGTGCCGCGCATCGGGATGCAGCCCAGACATGTGGCGGTCTCAGCACAGGCTGACTGTCGTCACGGGATGTTATCTTTCGTTCCTCCGCCGATCCCATACGGCTTGTTCAAAAAGAACTCTCGGTTTCCGAGCGCCGCTTCGGCATATTGATCGATAGCCACGACGATTGCTTGGACATGGTGGTAGCGCCAACCTTCGCGTGGAGCTAACTGCCGAACCTCGGCCAGAGCCTTGATCCACGGTGGGTTGTCGGCATTCTCGTCGTACCATTGGAGAGGCTCGGCCATCACCACCGACGCCCGCCCAACACTCTGCCCTTCATTGGGCCGGCCTGCACCGCTTTCAGCCGATCGCGCTCCGCGCAAAGCCGGTCGATGTTGTTCAACATCCGATCTAGCAACGCTTCGGCGGAGGCCGTCGGAATACCTGCTCTTTGGAGTTGCCTGATCTCACCGCGCTGACGGTGGACCTGAACGCGCATTCGCTCGATTTCGGCCCGAATGCATTCGATATCCGTCATGGTCGCGCCTTGTGAAAATCACTCAGCCATTATAAGAACGAAGAGAGAACGGAACGCAAGCCGCTAGGTTTAGCGGTTAGGATGGCCCGATGTGCAATCTCTATTCGATCACTACCAACCAAGCCGCGATCATTGCCCTGTTCCGGGTGGTGAACCGATACGTCGGTAATTTGCCACCGATGCGCGGCGTGTTCCGGATTGTGTCCGCTCCAGTCGTTAGCAACCCCGAAGGTGGGCGCGAGCTGGCAATGATGCGTTGGGATGTAACTGACTGTTGGCGGCCGTGCTGCAAGCGTGTTCAGGTCGGGCGTAGACCGCAGCAAGTAACGGTTAGCTTAGCTCACCAGGGTGGAGGACATTTATGAAGTTCGCGGCAATCGTTTTTGCGTTTGCTTTGGTGAGCAGTCCGGTGGGCGCGGAGCCCACTGTCGGCTGTCCATCTTTTAATCCCGGAGCAGCAGCGATGACCTTGGAGGCCGCTGCCGACGAGTTGGAAGGTCACGCGCCCGAAAACCTTGAACAAACTATGCGCCCAAACAGCTACGCTCGTCTCTTGCGCTACTATGCAATTTGCATGCGCAGTGGTGATTTGCCTTCTTGGCGCGTCAGGCCCAATCGCGAGTGATGCGCTGGTGATCGTGGAACGCGGAGCCGGACAAGGAGGACACGGTTGCAGCGTGAAAGCCGATTGCCCAATCTTGCGCGCCAGAAATTGACCTTCGCCGAGATGCGCGCCTCCGGCGGTCGCGGCCTGCTGGTATTGTTCCGATTTCCGGTGCAGCCATTGGACGGCACTCAGCGGCGACTGCTGGCCGAATGACGTTCGGCTGACCGAGATCGAGCCAACGGTTCACTTGCCAAGCTTGCGGCCAGAGGGATGCCGATGTCCGCCCGGATTTCGGTTGGGAGCGAGAGACCCGGCAGGCGGCTTCCCGCATTTCTCGTATCGCATCTTGCGCCGACTTCATCGAGCGTCCATGAACCTCAGAGCGGGGAATTTTCTGGCGGCGTTCCGATCCGCTCTGAAAATCACACCATGAGCGGGGTTCGGAACAGAAGCGAGCCGCTGCCCGCTCGCGGGTGTGGACAAGTCGGCAGTCCCCATGGTTAACGCTCTGTTAGCCATTTCGGGCCACTGTTCCAGCGCACCTTCTGGAAAAACGTGCGTGCGACCTAGAAGCCGTCACCGCATCGTCCCGGTGACGGCTTTTTGCTTTCCGCGCGTCGGAGAAACAGCATGTTGCGCCCTGAAGCAAATTTGCTCACCGAGTTCAGCCTGGCAATCGCCGGGGCTTTCGTCTTGGGCTTGCCGATGGCGCTCGCGATTATCTGGATTTGCTCCTGACGGTTGGGTTTGGAGCACGGGCGAGCCACCGCCGGTCGGGGATGTTGATAAGTTGCACGCCTTCAAACCTGAGGATCGCGGAACAGGCGGCCATCGTTGATAACTTTAGGTGTCCTCTGAATATGACAGCCAGAGCGGAAACTCCCGTAACGGCAGACAAGATGGCAAGTGTCATCCATCGCGCAATCAAGGAAAAACCAAACGAAATAAGATCCCAATACAAGAACGGCGACCCATAATGTTGCTTTGGTCCTTCGATCCATATGAGCACCCTCCATTTGCTTGATTTGCATTCGTTGGGGGATGCAGGGAGAGGTTCACGTCAGCGGATAAATCTGTGTGACAGAGATCACGCAGAGGTCGCCGAAATTGAAGAGCCGGACACCGAGGGTTGGGCCGAGGTTCTCGACAAGTGGCGATAGGAACGACGCATTCTGGTTTCCCAACGATGGGGAATTCGATGCCGCTGACGCGGGACCAAATCGTCGGATACGACAACGAGCGGATGCCCGTCCGGGCCAATCCCGCTTGTAGCGGTGACGATCGCGAAATGGATGCCAACGGCGGATGCCGCCGATTCTGCCGCGGCTCTTGCCGCATTCTGGCGCCAATCGAGAAGCGACCGGTTCCCAGGAATTGTCGCCCGAAATTCGCTAGACAGTATTTATCCAACGGGTTAATTTGTAGCCAAGAGGCCGATGAACCAGGGAGTGAAGCGTGGCCGAACAAAGGGCCCCGAGTGCGGTATCGAAAGCGCTGAACGCGGCGTGGGTGCGGCCGTTTCTGTTCCTGATCTTCATCGTGGTCGCCTGGGACCTGGCGATCCGGCTGTTCAGGATTCCGGCGTATCAGATCCCGGCGCCCGCCGATGTCGTGGTGGTGCTGTGGCAGGACTGGCCGGAGCTGTTGCGGCAGGCCTGGCCGACGACGTATGCGACGATCTGCGGCTTCCTGCTGTCGGCCCTGTTCGGCATTCCCGTCGCCATGCTGATCGCGGGATCGAAGACGGTGGAGAGCTACGTCTACCCGCTGCTGGTGTTCTCGCAGTCGGTGCCCAAGATCGCGATCGCGCCGCTGTTCGTGGTCTGGTTCGGTTTTGGAATCATCCCGAAAGTGATCTCCGCGTTCCTGCTGGGCTTCTTCCCGGTGGTGGTGTCGGCGGTGCAGGGGTTCAAATCGGTCGATCCCGATATGGTCGATCTCGCGCGCGCGATGCAGGGCAGCCGCTTCCACGTGTTCTGCGCCGTCAACCTGCCGCACGCGATGCCGGCGATCTTCTCCGGCCTGAAGGTCTCGGTGACGCTGGCGGTGGTCGGCGCCGTCGTCGGTGAATTCGTCGGCTCCAATTCCGGCATCGGTTACGTGCTGCAGCGCTCGATCGGCACCTTCGACCTGCCGACCATGTTCGCGGCACTGGTGATCCTGGCGCTGATCGGCGTGATCCTGTTCTGGATCGTCGACCGGATCGAACGCCTTGCGATCCCCTGGCATGTCAGCCAGCGCGAGGAAGTTTTCTTCGCCGCCTGACGCGGCGGAGCCATCAAAAAGCGGCCCGCTAAGGGGCGCACCAGACCAACGGGAGGATGACATGATCAGATTTTTGGCAGCACTATCATCGGTGCTGATCTGGACGGCGCTGGCGGCCGCGCCGGCAAGGGCGGCCGACAAGGTCGTGCTGATGCTGAACTGGTACGTCTATGGCGAACATGCGCCGTTCTACTACGGCAAGGCCAAGGGCATTTACGCTGCGGAAAATATCGATCTGGAAATCCAGGAAGGCCGCGGCTCCGCGGCGACCACGCAGGCCGTCGCCGCCAAGACCGCGGATTTCGGCTATGTCGACGTGCCCACCATGATGCGCGCCGCCATCAAGGGCGCGCCCGTGATTGCCACCGGCGTTCTGCTGCAGACCAGCCCGATGTCGGCGATGGGTTTTGCCGACAAGAACATTCGCAAGCCCGAGGACATCAAGGGCAAGACCGTGGCGATCACGCCGGCGGACTCCATGACGCAGATCTGGCCGCTGTTCCTGAAGAAGACCGGCCTGAAGGAAAGCGATTTCCACACCGTCGCCGGCGACGGCCAGACCAAGCTGAACGCCGTGATCAACGGCCAGGCCGACCTGCTGCTCGGCTATGTCATGGACCAGTCGATGAAGATCAAGGACGCGACGGGTAAGGACGTCTACCCGATCAAGTTCGCCGACTACGGCATCAACATGGTGTCTTCGGGCATCATCGCCAACACCGACTACGTCAAGGCAAACGCCGACCTGGTCAAGCGCTTCATGTCGGCCACCACCAAGGCGGTCGAAGCGGCCGAGAAGGACCCGAAGGGTGCGGCGCAGGCGATCCTCGACGCCAACCCGAAGGGCGGCAAGATCGACACCCTGACGCAGGGCTTCGAGCTGACCATTCCGCTCTATCGCACGCCGGAAACCAAGGGCAAGCGGCCGTTCCAGGTCACCGACCAGAACATGACCGACACCGTCAATCTGATGGTCGAGTACGGCGGGCTCGACGCCAAGGCCAAGGACAACCCGAAGGCGTTCTACACCAACGACTATCTGCCGAAATAGGTTCTGCTGAATGAATCCAGCGACCAAAGCAGCCGGCGTCGACCAATCGGGCGCGCATCTGCGCCTGGTGTCCGATCGCGCCGCCGGCGGTACGCCCGGAATAACGCTGTCCGGCGTCTCGAAAACCTATCGCTCCCGCGACGGCGACGTGCCGTCGCTGCGGCCGCTGGATTTCGACATCAATGAAGGCGAGTTCTTTGTCGTGGTCGGCCCGTCCGGCTGCGGCAAGTCCACGCTCCTGAAAATGATCTCCGGGCTGCTCGCGCCCTCGACCGGCGAAATTCTGGTCGAAGGCGAGCAGGTGACGAAGCCCCACGGCAATGTCGGCATCGTGTTCCAGAACTCGCTGCTGCTGCCGTGGCGCAACATCCTCAACAACGTCATGCTGCCGATCGACATGAAGCGATTGCCGCGCGGCGAATATCTGCCGCGCGCGATGGATCTGTTGAAGCTGGTCGGGCTTGAAGGCTTCGAGAAGAAGCTGCCGTGGCAACTCTCCGGCGGCATGCAGCAGCGCGCGTCGATCTGCCGGGCGCTGGTGCACGATCCAAAGATCATGCTGATGGACGAACCGTTCGGCGCGCTCGACGCCATGACGCGCGAGCGCATGAACGTCGAACTGATGCGGATCCAGCGCGAGACCGGCAAGACCGTGCTGTTGATCACGCATTCGATTCCGGAGGCCGTGTTCCTCGCCGATCGCGTGCTGGTCATGACCGAGCGACCGGGCTCCATCGCTGCGATCTACGACGTGCCGCTGCCGCGGCCGCGTTCGCTCGACGCCATGGCCGAGCCCGTCTTCACCGAACTGGTGCAGCGCATCCGCAAGCATTTCTTCACCCAGGGCGCGCTGGACTGAAGGCAGGAAAGATCATGCCGTCTCGTATCGCCGTGCGCGACATCGCTTTTTTCGAGCGGCCGGTTCGCCTTTACCAAGCCGTTCCGCTTCGGCGCTGTGACGATCACGTCGGCGGTGCAGGCATTCGTGCGCGCCGAGATCGAGGTCGAAGGCAAGGGCACGTCGGTGGGCGCCAGCGCCGAGCTGATGGCGCCGAAATGGTTCGACAAGCGCGCCCAATTCACGCCGGAGCAGACCGTCGGGGAACTGCGGCGCTCGCTCGAAATCGCGCGCCAGCTTTATCTGGGCCATCAGCCTTTCGAGACCGCGTTCGGCCTGCATGCGTCGTGCATCGCTGCGCAGATCGATGCCTGCGCGAAGCAAGACATCCCGCCGCTTGCCGCCGCCTTCGGTCCGGCCGAGATCGACAAGGCGATCCTGGATGCGCTGCTGCGCTGCCTGGGCGTGAATTTCTTCGATGGCATGACGGCGAATGCCGCCGGGATCGATGCGCGCCTGTCGCCCGATCTTGCGAATACGGACATCGCGCAATTCCTGACGCGATGCGGGCGGCTGGAGCGCGTCTCCGTCCGTCATACCGTCGGCCTCGACGATCGGATCGAGGGCCAGGGCGGCGTCGCCGATGCCGACGAAAATTCCGACGCGCGCTATTTCAAGCTCAAGCTCAACGGCGATCCGGAACACGATGCCGCGCGCCTGACCCGGATCGGCAGGGAACTCGCCGCGCTGCCGCATGACTACCGCGTCACGCTGGATGCCAACGAGCAATATGCCGATCTCGCAGGCCTGAGGGCCTTGGCCGATCGGCTCGACCGCGACGATGCGCTTGAGCCGATCGCGGCAAAGCTGCTCTACATCGAACAGCCGATGCCGCGCGACATGTTCAGGCAGTCGCCGCTTGCCGCACTCGCGCGGCGCGACTTCATCATCGACGAGGCCGACGATTCCTACGACGCGTTTCCGGCGGCGCGGGCGCTCGGCTATCGCGGCATCTCGTCGAAATCCTGCAAGGGCATCTACAAGTCGATCGTCAACGCGACCCGCGCCGCCAAGTGGAGCGCGGGTGACGGAAAATTCTTCATATCGGGCGAGGACCTGACCTGTCAGGCCGGGCTCGCGGTGCAGCAGGACCTCGCGCTGGGCGCCTTGATCGGCGTCACCCATGCCGAGCGCAACGGCCACCATTACGTCGACGGCTTTGGCGAGGCGCCCGCCGCGGAGGCGCAGGCGTTCCGGTCCTCTCATCCCGATCTCTATCGCGACGACGGAAATGGGGTCCGGCTGTCGATCCACGACGGCGATCTGCTGACGGGATCGCTGATCGCCCCGGGTTTTGCGAGCGGCGTGCATCCGCTGTGGCCGTCGTTGTCGCCACTTCAACAACCAAAAGCAGAGATCCTGCGGGAGCAAAGACTATGACGACGCAACGCCTCGGCGTGATCATGAACGGGGTCACCGGCCGCATGGGGCTCAACCAGCATCTGATCCGCTCGATCGTCGCGATCCGCGACCAGGGCGGCGTGCTGCTCGGCAATGGCGACCGCGTGATGCCGGATCCCATTCTGGTGGGCCGGGACGCCGGAAAGGTCGAGCAGCTGGCAAAACGGTTCAATGTGGCGCGCTGGACCACCGACCTCGACAAGGCAATGGCCGAGAACAGCGACACCGTCTTCTTCGATGCCGCGACCACACAGGCGCGCCCTTCGCTGCTGACGAAGGCGATCAATGCCGGCAAGCACGTCTATTGCGAGAAGCCGATCGCGACCAACCTCGACGAGGCGGTTGCGGTGTTGAAGCTCGCTTCCGCCAGGGGGATAAAACACGGCACCGTGCAGGACAAGCTGTTCCTGCCGGGCCTGAAGAAACTGGCGTTTTTGCGCGACTCCGGGTTCTTCGGCCGGATTACCGCGGTGCGCGGCGAATTCGGCTATTGGGTGTTCGAAGGCGACTGGCAGGAGGCGCAGCGGCCGTCGTGGAATTACCGCAGCGAGGACGGCGGCGGCATCATCCTCGACATGGTCTGTCACTGGCGCTACGTGCTCGACAACCTCTTCGGCGAGGTCGAAAGCGTGAGCTGTACCGGCAGCACCGACATTCCCGAGCGCTGGGACGAGAAGGGCAAGAAATACAAGGCGACCGCGGACAATTCCGCCTACGCCACCTTCCGCCTCAAGGGCGGCGTGATCGCGCACATCAACATGTCCTGGGTGACGCGGGTCTACCGCGACGACCTCGTCACCTTCCAGGTCGACGGCACGAACGGCTCGGCGGTGGCCGGGCTGTCCGATTGCGTGATCCAGGCGCGGCAGGCGACGCCACGGCCGGTATGGAATCCGGACGAGAAGCGGCTGCACGATTTCTACGCCGACTGGCAGAAGCTGCCGGAGAACGCCACCTACGACAACGGTTTTAAAGAGCAGTGGGAGATGTTCATCCGCCACGTCTGCGAGGACGCGCCGTACAAATTCACGCTGCTGGAAGGCGCCAAGGGCGTGCAGCTCGCCGAATGCGCGCTGCAGAGCTGGCGCGAGCGGCGCTGGATCGACGTCGCGCCGATCAAGGTGTGAGGAGAGGGCCATGAACAAGCCGGTCTTGCCTGCCTCGTCGCTGTCGCTGAGATTGCCGAAAGCCGATCGATCGATCGAGACCTATCGCCTGGCGGCGTCGCGGACGTTTCCCGCAAGGCTTCAGGGCACGCTGAACCGTGTGGCGTTTTCGGCGGCGCACGTGGTTTCCGATCCGCTGGCCGATGTCGATCCGTGGCTGGCCGCCGCCGTCGACTGGGACAGGACGATCGCGTTTCGCGAGCATGTCTGGGACCTCGGCCTCGGCGTGGCGGAAGCCATGGACACCGCGCAGCGCGGCATGGGGCTGGACTGGCCGACCTCGCTGGAATTGATCCAGCGCTCGGTCAGGGCAGCGAAGGCAAGAGGCAACGCGCTGGTGTTTTCCGGCGCCGGCACCGATCACCTGGCGGCAGCGGACGCCAGGAGCCTCGACGACGTCATCTGCGCCTATGAGGAACAGATCGCGGCCGTCGAGAAGGCGGGCGGACGCATCATCCTGATGGCGTCGCGGGCGCTGGCGAAGATCGGCCGCAACCCCGACGATTACGCCAGGGTATACGACCGCGTGCTGTCGCAGGTCCGCGAACCCGTGATCATCCACTGGCTCGGCGACATGTTCGATCCGGCGCTGGCGAATTACTGGGGCACCCAAAACCTCGACACGGCGATGGATGTCGCGGTCGGCGTCATCAACGCCAACGCGGCGAAGGTCGACGGCGTCAAGGTTTCGCTGCTCGACAAGCAGCGTGAGATCGACATGCGCCGCCGGCTCGACAAAAAAGTGAAGATGTATACCGGCGACGATTTCAACTACGCCGAACTGATCGCCGGCGACGAAGCGGGTTTTTCCCACGCGCTGCTCGGCATTTTCGATGCCATCGCACCGGCGGCGTCCTACGCGCTGTCGCTGCTTTCGGCAGGCGACGCGGCCGGTTTTCACGACGTGCTGGGGCCGACGGTGCCGCTGTCGCGCCATATCTTCAGGGCGCCGACGCGGTTCTACAAGACCGGCATCGTCTTCATGGCCTATCTCAACGGCCATCAGGATCATTTCACCATGGTCGGCGGACAGGAGAGCACGCGTTCGACGCTGCATCTCGCCGAGCTGTTTCGCCTGGCCGACGGGGCCGGCCTGCTCGCCAATCCCGAACTGGCGACGCGGCGGATGAAGGCGGTGCTGAGCCTGCGCGGCATCGAGGCGTGATGCGGGATTTCTCGGCCGATCATCGCTGGCTGTCGCTGAACACGGCGACCGTCCGCAAGCAGGGTGATCTCGTGCAAATCATCGACGCCTGCGCGCGGCATGGCATCCGCGCCATCGATCCCTGGCGCGATCAGGTCGCGGCCGTCGGGCTGGATCGCGCGGCGCGCGCGGTGCGTGACGCCGGGCTGGAGCTGTCGGGCTATTGCCGCGGCGGCATGTTTGTCGCGGACGCCGCGCATCGGATCGAAATGCGCGACGACAACCGCCGCGTCGTCGACGAGGCGAAGGCGCTCGGCGCGCCCTGCGTCGTGCTGGTGGTCGGCGGCCTGCCGCAATATTCGCGGCCGGGCAGTGCGGCCTCGAAGGATATCGCGGCAGCCCGGGCGCAGGTCGAGGACGCCATCGCCGAGATGATGGTCCATGCGCGCGAGGCGGACATGAGGCTTGCGATCGAGCCGCTGCATCCGGCCTATGCCGCCGATCGCGCCTGCGTGAACACGACCAGACAGGCGCTCGACATCTGCGACCGGCTCGATCCGCAGCGCACCGGCGCGCTCGGCGTAGCCCTCGACGTCTATCATATCTGGTGGGACCCGGAGGTGCTGCCGCAGATTGTCCGCGCCGGGAAAGATCGCCTGAAGGCGTTTCACGTCTGCGACTGGCTGGTGCCGACAAAAGACATTCTCAACGACCGCGGCATGATGGGCGACGGCGTGATCGATATCAAGGCCTTGCGCCGCGCGGTCGAGGCGCAGGGTTTTGCCGGTTATTCCGAGATCGAGATTTTTTCCAACGACTGGTGGGACAAGCCGATGGACGAGGTTTTGCAAACCTGCATCGCGCGGCACCGCTCGGTGGTTTAGGGCGCGCCTCAGCCCTTGCTCGTATGTCCCCAGGTTTCGTCCCAGTCGGCGCCGGTGGAATCGACGACGCGGCCGTCGGCCTCGAAGAATTTGTTGGGGACCTGGAAGATCGCCAGCATCAGCCCGCCCTCGGGACACCATGCGACGTGGCGGCTATTCGGCTCGCGCCAGATGAATTCGCCGGCCTTGCACTCGATGCCCGCCGCCGGGCCTTCCTTGTCGACCAGATGGCCCTCCAGCACGTAGGTCTGCTCGATGTTGACGTGCTCGTGGTCGGGCAGCACGGCGCCGGGTGCAAACCGCATCAGGGCGGTCATCAGGCCGCTCGCGCGATCGAACAGCAGCGTCTTGGCCTCGCAGCCGGGGAAGCGCGTCTTCTGCCATTCCATGTTTTGCGGCTGAACCAGATGGGAATGGGTGTCGGCGGTTCGAGAGCTTGTCGGCGTCACGGCGTCCATCGCAAAACTCCATTGCAAGATGCACCTCAAGCAACCTAGCAGCTTTGCTTGTGCCCGTCAGCGAGGAGACTTTCGCGACAGGATTTGCTGCGCTGCATCATGAAGCATTGCTCGGCCATGAGCTTCCGTGATGCGACCATACCTTTGCTCATCGGGTTTACTGACAATTTGAACGATCGTCGAAACCGGAAATCGATATCTACCCGTTATAATTTGAGACAATTGCACTGAGGGGGCTCGCACGCTGTGAGCGCTCCCACCTTCCGGTGATGTCTTGGTCCAGAAGCTGAAAATGCGGGCCCGGTCAGCGGCTCCCGATCGCGAGCGGCTGGCGGGATCTCTCGCCCTGCTCGAAGTTCATCAGCGCGATGTCCTGCTTGAAGCCATCGCCAGAAGCGCGAACGAATTGCTGCGCACGAGCGACATGACGCGCTCGATTCCGAAGATGCTCGAGGATATCGGTCACGCCGCCAATGTCGATCGGGTGCATTTGCTGTCGGTCGATCCGGCCGGGGCTATCGACGTGGGGCGTATCATCGGTCACGACTGGTGGAGCGCGGCAGGCGTGTCGATGCCTGCCATCTTCCATGATGCACGCGGCCGAACCCTGGTCGAGGTCGGCCTTGTTTCGTGGCTGCCACGGCTCATGGCCGGCGAGATCATCACGGGACACGCCCGGAACTTCGAAGAGCCCGTGCGCAAATTTTTCGAAATGGGCGGCATCAAATCCACGGTGGCGGTTCCCGTGTTCGTCGAGGGCCAATGGTGGGGCTTCCTGGGCTTCGACGCTTGCCGCAGCGAACGCGAATGGTCGCCGGGCGAGATCGATACGCTGAAGACGCTGGCGGCGCTGGTCGGCGCGGCGGTCACCCACACGCGCGGCCTGCAGAAGCTCTCCGATGCCAACCGCATCATCGAGAACAGTCCGACGATCCTTTACCGCCTGAGCCCGAAGAAGCCCTACCCACTGATCTACCTCTCGCAGAACATCCGGCGATACGGCTACGAGGCCGATGAATTGCTGGCGTCGCCGAACGAATGGTTACAGCACATCGACAGCGAACAGCATCCCGCTATCGCGGCCGACATCATATCCCTCGTAGAGGGCAAGACGGATTCCACTCTGATCGAATTGCGCCTGAAGAAGTCGGATGGCTCCTATGCCTGGCTCGAAGGCCGAGGATACGCGTCTGCGCGACGAGAAACGTCGGCTCGTCGCCATCGAGGGCATCCTCACCGATATCACCGAGCGCAAGTCGGCAGGCGAGAAGATCGCGGCGCTCGCGCGAACCGATTTCCTGACCGGGCTCGCCAATCGAGCGGCCTTTATCGAACGGCTGCAGCTGGCCTTCGCGCGCTCCCAACGCGGCGCCAGCCCGTTCGCCGTCCACTATCTCGATCTCGATCACTTCAAGGATGTCAACGACACGCTGGGACATCCGGCCGGCGACGCGCTGCTGCGGGCGGTCGCCGATCGTCTCCGGAGCTGCGTGCGCGAAACCGACCTGGTCGCCCGCTTCGGTGGCGACGAGTTCGCGGTGCTGCAGGACGATATCGCGGACGTGGTCAGCGTCGAGACGCTGGCCACCATGATCGGCGACAGCCTTGCCGCGCCTTTCTCGATCGACGGCAATCAGGTGCATACGACCGCCAGCATCGGAATTGTCCCCTATTGCGCGGACGTGGAGGCGCCTGAGGCCATGATGAGGAAGGCCGATCTCGCGCTCTACCGCGCCAAGGACGAAGGGCGCAATCGGTTCCGCTTCCATATCGCCGAACTCGATCGGCAGTTGCGCGAGCGGATGATGATCGCCACCGATCTGCACCTGGCGATCGAGCGCAACGAGTTCGAGTTATACTACCAGCCGCAAGTGGAACTCGCTACCGGAGGGATCGTCGGGCTGGAGGCGCTGATCCGCTGGAACCATCCGACACGCGGCTTGCTGCTGCCGTCGGGCTTCATTCCGATCGCGGAAACCACCGGAAGCATTTTGCCGATCGGACAATGGGTGATCGAGCAGGCCTGCCGGCAGATCGCACTCTGGCGAGATCAGGGGATCACACCCCCTCTCGTGGCCGTGAACATCTCCGCCGCCCAGTTCAAGGGCGCGACCGACCTGGATCGGATCGTCGCGGAAAGCCTCGCCAGGTTCGGCGTTGCTCCGTGCGCACTGGAACTCGAACTGACCGAATCGGTCTTGATGGAAACGACGCAGAAGCACAAGGGATCCCTTGAACGACTGCGGCGGCTTGGCGTCCGGCTCGCCATCGATGACTTCGGAACCGGATATTCGTCGATGAGCTACCTGCGACGATTCCCCTTCGACAGGATCAAGATCGACAAGTCGTTCATCGACGGTCTGGCGACGCAAAACGAGAGCATCGAGATCGTTCGGGCGATCGTGACGCTTGCCAGCGGGCTCGGCATGTCGACGATCGCTGAAGGTGTGGAAAGTGCGGCGCAGATCGACAAACTATGCGAGCTCGGCTGTGACCAAATCCAGGGATACGTGTTCTCGCCCGCACGCCCGGCGGCCGACGTCGCCGGATTGCTCGCGCGGAAGCTGGAACGCGCGGACATGCCGCCGCGGAAGTGAAAGCATTGGGATTGGCGTGATTGATCCACGCCCCAGAGCGTTTTCAAGCGAAGTGGTGACCGGTTCGCGTTAAGAAAACGCGCTAAATCAAGAATCAAAGTCCCGTTTCAATTCAATCGAAACGGAAATGGCTCTAGCCGACCACGCACGGCACTTTCAAAAATCCGCGAAAGCGCGCGCGGCCGCCGCGCACCGGCTCGCCGTTCAGCGCGTAGGCCGGAAACCGCGCCAGGAACCGCGATATCGCGATCGCGCCTTCGAGCCGCGCCAGCGCCATCCCGGCGCATTGATGCGCGCCGGTGGCGAATGCCAGATGCCGGTTCGGCGTGCGGCCGATGTCGAAATTTTCCGGATCGGCGAATTGGGCGGGATCGCGGTTGGCGGCGCCGATGCACAGCGTCACCGACGTGCCCGGGGCAAGCGTGACGCCGCCGAGTTCGACCTGTTCCGTCGTCATGCGGTTGCCGAGCTGGTTCGAGCTTTCGTAGCGCAGGATTTCCTCGACCGCGGTCTTGATCATGTCAGGATGTTCGATCAGCCGCTTCTTCTGCGCGGGATGACGCGACAGCGCCACCAGCCCGTTGCCGATCAGATTGGTGGTGGTCTCGTGGCCGGCGTTGAGCAGGAAGATGCAATTGTGCAGCAGTTCCTTTTCCGTCAGCCGCTCGCTCTTGTCGTCGCCATCCCTGGCCCTCGCCCTGGATCAGCCGCGTCAGCACGTCGCGATCGGGATTGCCGGGTTTGGCCCGGCGCCGCGCCACCAGGATTTCCAGATAGGCAAGAAAATCCTTCACCGCGGTGTTGCCGCGGGCAAAGGCTTCCGCCGAGATCACCGGCTCCAGCGCGCCCAGGATCGCCAGCGACCAGTCGCGCAGCGGCTCGCGCTCCTCCCGCGGCACGTCGAGCAGATTGCCGATCACTTCAATCGGGATCGCGGCGGCGAAATCGTCGATCAGATCGACATTGCCGCTTGCGGCGAGGCCGTCGAGCAGCCGGTCGACCAGCGCGATCAGATAGGGCTCCATTTCCGCGATCGCGCGCGGCGACAGCGCCCCCATGATCAGCCGCCGCACCCTTGTGTGCGCCGGCGGGTCGTTGAAGACGAGGCTGGTGGTGTGGTGTTCGTAGAGCAGCGAATTGCCGTATTTCGGCAAGAACTCCTTCTTCTTGTCGGAGCTGAGAACAGCCTGGTGTTCTTGTAGGCGCCGACCAGGTCGTCGTAGCGCGTCAGGAAGTAGGAGCCGTTGGGCATGCCGCTTGACCGGCTCATGCTCCCGCAATGCACGATAGACCGGGTAGGGGTCGGCATAGAATTCCGCCGTCAGTTTCTCGATGTCGAAACCGGCCGCCAGCTCTCGCGCGTTCGCATTCATGCTGCCATACTCTTTGGGGGAGACCGATATTCCGTTTTTGCTCTTTCCGAAACCGGCGTCCGCTCTACAGTCCCGCCCCGGAATACAGTCTCGCCCAACCGACTGGAAATGAAAATGCACGCCCGCACCGAAGCTGCGTCCGAAACCGCGCCCGCAACCAATGGCCCGAGGAGATCTTCGGGATTTTGCAGCGCTTCGACGTCCGTCAGGTGCCTTACGTGCCGGATGCCGGGCATTCGCAGCTGATCGAGCGCGTGCTGGGCGCGTCCTCGATGCGCGGGATCCCGCTGACCACCGAGGAGGAGGGCGTGGCGCTGCTGGCCGGCGCCTGGGCCGGCGGCCAGCGCGGCGTGCTGCTGATGCAGTCGAGCGGCGTCGGCAATTGCGTCAACATGCTGTCGCTGACGCAGATCTTCCGCTTTCCGTTCCTGACGCTGGTGACGATGCGCGGCGAATGGGGCGAGTTCAATCCCTGGCAGGTGCCGATGGGATCGAGCACGCAAGGCGTCTTCGAACTGTGCGGCATCAAGGTGCTGCGCGCCTCTCACCCCGACGAGGTGCGCGAGGTCGTCGAGGCCGCCGCCGGGCAGGCCTACGACGCCTGCACGCCGACCGCCGTTCTTCTGTCGCAGCGCCTGATCGGGGCAAAGGTCTTCACCAAATGAGCAAGGCAAATCTTCTCGATCGCCGCAGCGTCGTTGCCAGCCTGCTGGCGGACCGCAAGGAGACAATCGCCGTCGGGGGGCTCGGCGCCTCGACCTACGATATCGCGGCGGCCGGCGATCACGACCGCAACTTTTATCTGTGGGGCGCCATGGGCGGCGCGGTCATGATCGGGCTCGGCATCGCGCTGGCGCAGCCGAAGCTCCCGGTGGTGGTCA
The DNA here is from genome assembly GCA_963721275.1 of uncultured Alphaproteobacteria bacterium. Classification (GTDB taxonomy): domain Bacteria; phylum Pseudomonadota; class Alphaproteobacteria; order Rhizobiales; family Xanthobacteraceae; genus Bradyrhizobium. Next base: position 39,395 of record CAVRIQ010000013.1, read on the forward strand.
TTACCGGCGACGGCGAGATGCTGATGGGGATGGGAAGCCTCGCCACCGTCGGCCTGCAAAAGCCCGGCAATCTCACCATCGTGGTGCTGGACAACGAGGTCTATGGCGAGACCGGCGGGCAGGCGAGCCACACCGCCGCGACCGTCGATCTCGTCGGCGTCGCCAGATCCTGCGGCATCGCGGACGCCCGCGCGATCTCGACCCTGGCCGAGATCGAGACCTTCGCGGCAGGCCTGCAGGACACGGCCGGCGGCCCGCGCTTTGCCAGCGTCAAGATCGACAGCGCCAACCTCGAGCGCGTGCTCTCCAGCCGGGACGGCACTTTCATCGTCAACCGCATCCGCGGGTCGCTCGGCTTCGGCCCGATCTAGACTTTTGATTTGGCGCGGTTTCTTGACGCGAACCGGTTTCCACCCCGGATCAAGTCCGGGGCAGGCTTTCGCCTGAAAACGCTCTAACGTTCATGTGAACGTGTGCGCCGCAGCAAATTTGTTGACATTTGCCAAGGTGAGTGCTTACTCACAAAATGAGCACTTTGCGAATGACTGGCGACTTGCGGCGGCAGCTGATCCTCAGCGCCGCCAAGCGCTGCTTTGCCCGCCACGGCTTCGCGGGCACCACGACCAAGAGCGTCGCGGCGGCTGCCTCGATTTCGGAGGGTTTGCTGTTCAAGCACTTCCCGACCGAAATCGGCGTTGTATGCGGAAATCCTGGCGGATGAATGCGAGGCCGATCCCGGCCTGAACCGGCTGTTGGGACTGGAGCCTTCGACCGAAACGCTGGTCGTGCTGATTCGCTGCATGGTCCGCCATTTCCAGGAGGTCGTGGCTGCGCCCGATCAGGAGGATGCCCAGCGGCTGCGACTGATGGTGACGAGCCATCTCGACGACGGCGAATTCGCCCGGCTGCTGTATGAGAAGATCGGAAATCTGATCGGGCCCGTATTCGCGGCGTCGCTGGAGCGGGCGGTGGCGGCAGGGGACGCAACGCGGACCCGGTGCGAGCCGCTGGAGCTGTTCTGGTTCGCGCATCACACCCTGGTGATGACGGCGCTGGCGCGGCTGCCGTCGGTGCCATGCCTGCCCTACGGCAAGTCGGCCGATCTCGAGCGGCAGCTTTGCGAATTCATTCTCCGCGGCATTGGATTGAACGAAACCGCCATTGCCTCCCATCTGGACCGCGAATTGTCGGTAGATCCGGGGCAGAAGGTTGATGCAGAAGGTGCATGACATGAACATTGCAACGGAACCCAAAATCGCGGGCAAGCCGATCGTGGAGCCGCCGCGCCAGCGCCCGGTCAGGATGCTGCTCTGGTTCATCATCGTCGGCGCGCTGCTTGCGGCGCTGGTCGGCGGCCTGGTCTGGTTCAATTACTTCCGCGGCCAGATGATCGCGCAGTTCTTCGCCAACAACAAGCCGCCGCCGGCCAGCGTGAGCATTGCCGAGGCCAAGTCCGAGGTGATTCCCAACCTTCTGACCGCGGTCGGCGATCTCGCCGCCGTGCATCAGGTGAACGTCACCTCCGATGTCTCGGGACGCATCACCGACATCATGTTCACCGCCGGCGCTCATGTGAAGGCCGGCAGTCCGCTGGTGCAATTGTTCGACGGCCCCGACCAGGGCGATCTGGCGAGCTTCAAGGCGCAGGCCACGGTGGCGCAGCTGTCGCTGGATCGCGCCAAGCAGCTCGCGGCGCGCCAGTTCGGGCCGCAGGCGACCGTCGATTCCGCGCAGGCAGCCTTTGACCAGGCCAATGCCGGGATCGCGAAGACCGAGGCGATCATCTCGCAGAAGCTGGTGCGCGCGCCGTTCGACGGCGATCTCGGCGTCCGCCATGTCGAGGTCGGCCAGTTCCTCACCGCCGGCACGCAGATCGTGACGTTGACCGATCTGTCGCAGCTCTATGCCAACTTCACCGTGACGGAGAAGGACAGCGCGGCGCTCAAGGTCGGACAGACCGTGCGCGTCGCCGTCGACGCCTATCCCGGCCGCACCTTCGAGGGCAAGATCAACGCGATCGAGCCCCAGATCGCGACCGACACGCGCAACATCCGCGTGCAGGCCACGCTCGGCAATCCCGATCACATCCTCAAGCCCGGCATGTTCGCGACCACCACCGTGGTGCTGCCCGACAAGCCGCCGGTCGTCACCGTTCCCGAGACCGCCGTCGACTATACGCTGTACGGCGACTCCGTGTTCCTGATCACCGAGAAGAAAGAGGCTGACGGCAAGACCAGCCTGACCGCCGTTCGCACCTTCGTGCGCGCGGGCGACCGGGTCGACGGGCGAGCCGAAATCGTCTCGGGGCTGAAGCCCGGCGATCGCGTGGTCGCCGTCGGCCAGCTCAAGCTGCAATCCGGCGCGGCGGTGACCATCTCCACCGATCCGTCGCCGCCGATTCCGGCGAACCCGCCGCGTTACTGAGGCAAGATCCGGGACCAACGCGAGGCGTTTGTCCGGAGATCATGCTCGAACAGAAAAACGAGATCAGCATCCGATCCATTCGGATCATGATCTAACGGAGCGCATTGCGATGGTCTGGACCGATATCTTCATCAAGCGACCGGTGCTGTCGGTGGTCGTCAGCCTGCTGATCCTGCTGATCGGCTTCCGCGCCGCGACCAGCCTGCCGATCCGGCAATATCCGAAGCTGTCGAATACGGTGGTCAATGTCACCACCGTCTATCCCGGCGCGTCGGCCAGCCTGATTCAGGGGTTCATTACCACGCCGCTCGAGCAGGCCGTCGCGTCCGCCGAAGGCGTCGACTACATGACGTCGTCTTCGGTGCAGGGCACCTCCACCATCCAGGTCTACATCAAGCTGAATTTCGATCCGAACCAGGCGCTGACCGAAGTCCTCGCCAAGGTGAATTCGGTCAAATACCTCATTCCGAAGGAATCGAACGACCCGATCGTGACCAAGACGACCGGCCAGACCACCGCGGTGATGTATCTCGGCTTCTCCAGCGAAGTGCTGTCGGGCTCGGCGATCTCGGACTATCTGACGCGGGTGGTTCAGCCGGTGCTGTCCACCGTCGATGGCGTCGCGTCGGCCGATATTCTCGGCGGCCAGACCTTCGCGATGCGGGTGTGGCTCGATCCCGTCCGCATGGCCGGCCGCAGCGTTTCGGCCGCCGACGTTTCCGCCTCGATCGCCGCCAACAATTTTCAGGCCGCGGCCGGCCAGGCCAAGGGCTATCTCATCGTCTCCAACGTCTCGACCAATACCGACCTGAAGAACCTCGACCAGTTCAAGCGCATGATCGTCAAATCCAAGGACGGCGGCTTCGTGCGGCTGGAGGACATCGCCACCGTCGAGCTCGCGGCGCAGAGCACCGACGCCAGCGTCGCCTTCAACGGCGAGCATGCGATCTTCATCGGCGTGCAGGCGACGCCGCAAGGCAACCCGCTGACGCTGGTCAAGGGCGTGCGCGCGCTGTTCCCGGAACTCGAGCGCAATCTGCCGCCGTCGATGAAGATGAAGGTGGCCTACGATTCCACCAAATTCATCCAGTCCTCGATCGACGAGGTCGAGAAGACGCTCGGCGAGGCGGTCATCATCGTGATCGTGGTGATCTTCCTGTTCCTCGCCTCGTTCCGCTCGGTGATGATCCCGGTGATAACCATTCCGCTGTCGCTGATCGGCGTCTGCAGCCTGATGCTGATCGCGGGATTCACCTTCAACCTGCTGACGCTGCTGGCCATGGTGCTGGCGATCGGCCTCGTGGTCGACGACGCCATCGTGGTGGTGGAGAACATTCACCGCCATCTCGAGGAGGGCAAGCCGCCGGTGCAGGCGGCGATGCAGGGCGCGCGCGAGATCGTCGGTCCCGTGGTCTCCATGACCATCACGCTGGCGGCGGTGTACGCGCCGATCGGCTTCCTCGGCGGTCTCACCGGTTCGCTGTTCCGTGAATTTGCCTTCACGCTGGCCGGCGCGGTGATCGTGTCCGGCGTGATCGCGCTGACGCTGTCGCCGATGATGTGCTCGATCTTCCTCAAGAGCGCCGAAGAGGGACGGTTCGCGAAGATCGTCAACCGGGTGTTCGGCTCGATCACGCGCTGGTACGGCCGGCGGCTCGACCGTTCGCTCGACTACCGCCCGATCACGGCATTGTTCGCGCTGACCATCCTCGGGCTGGTCGGCTTCCTGTACATGCACACGTCGAAGGAACTCGCGCCCGAGGAAGACCAGGGCATCGTGTTCGCGGTGACCAAGGCGCCGAAATACGCCAACATCGATTATCTCGATTATTACGGCGAGAAGCTCGACAAGGTGTTTGCCGGCTTCCCGGAGACCGACCTGCGCTTCGTGCTGAACGGCATCAACGGCCCGCAGGGCGGCATCGCCGGCATGCTGCTGAAGCCGTGGGACGAGCGGAAGCGGTCGTCGATCAAGCTGAAGCCGCTGGTGCAGGCGCAGCTTTCCAAGATCGAAGGCGTCAACGCCTTTGCGTTCAATCTGCCGCCGCTGCCCGGCGGGCCCGGCGGTCTGCCGGTCCAGATGGTGATCAGCTCCACCTCCGGTTACCAGGCGGTCTACGAGCAGATGCTGAAGCTGAAGGACGCCGCGCGCAAGAGCGGGCTGTTCATCGTCTCCGACAGCGATCTCGACTTCAACCAGCCGGTGGTGCGAGTCAAGATCGACCGCTCGAAGGCGAGCGATCTCGGCATCACCATGGCGAACATCGGCAGTACGCTGGCGACGCTGCTCGGCGGCAACTACGTCAACCGGTTCAACCTCGAGGGACGCTCGTACCAGGTGATCCCGCAGGTGCCGCGCAGCAAGCGGCTGTCGCCCGAGGCGCTCGGCCAGTATTATGTGCCGACCAACACCGGCCAGCAGGTTCCGCTCTCCACCATCGTCTCGATCGAAACGGCGACCGATCCGAACGCGCTGACCCACTACAACCAGCTGAACTCCGCCACCTTCCAGGCGGTGCCGATGCCCGGGGTGACGGTCGGGCAGGCGGTCGACTTCCTCCAGGGCGAGGCCAAGAAGCTGCCGGCGGGCTTCAGCCACGACTATCTCGCCGATTCCCGGCAATATGTGCAGGAAGGCAACCAGCTCGCGATCACCTTCGGCTTCGCGCTGATCATCATCTTCCTGGTGCTGGCGGCGCAGTTCGAGAGCCTGCGGGATCCGCTGGTGATCATGATCAGCGTTCCCATGGCGATCGTCGGCGCCATGATCCCGCTGTTCTTCGGCGCCGCCACCATGAACATCTACACCCAGGTCGGACTGCTCACTCTGGTCGGGCTGATCAGCAAGCACGGCATCCTGATGGTCGAGTTCGCCAACGAGCTGCAGCTCAAGGAAGGGCTCGACCGCCGCTCCGCGATCGAGATGGCGGCCCGGGTCCGGCTCCGCCCGATCCTGATGACGACGGCGGCGATGGTGACCGGCCTGCTGCCGCTGCTCACCGCCACGGGCGCTGGCGCGGCAAGCCGGTTCTCGATCGGCCTCGTCGTCGTCGCCGGCATGTCGATCGGCACCCTGTTCACGCTGTTCGTGCTGCCGGCGGTCTATGTGGCGATCGCCACCGACCACCGCGCGGCGGCGGAATCGGACCGGGCCAAGGAGATCGCGGATTTCGATCTCGGCTCGAAGGCGCTGAAGCCGACATAGGCCTCGTTCTGATCCGGGCGGCGGCAACGGCCATGCGCGGTTGCCGCCATCCCTGCACGTTACTCCCCGATATCCAGCCTTCTGACGCTTTGTGGTCAGCCTGAATCCTTGCCGCAGTGCGGCAAGAGACAAGCGCGCGCCTTCTTGCTAACTTGGGCGCAATGAGCATTTCCGCCCATCCCGACACGCCCGAAGGCCGAACGCTGGCGGCTCCGCCAGCGGCGGGGCTGGCGCCAGTGGCGGGGCCGACCGCGACCCGGATCCGCAGCCGGCTGTTCACCAAATATGTCGCGCTGTTCGTGGCGGTGGTCGGCGTCGCGCTGCTATCCAACGGGATTTTCGAGGTTTTCTTTTATTATCGCGAGCACAAGGCGGCCCTGATCCGGATTCAGCATGAACAGGCCGAAGCCGCAGCGGCGAAGATCAGCCAGTTCATCAAGGAAATCGAAAGCCAGCTCGGCTGGACCACCCAACTGCCGTGGTCGGCGGGCTCGATCGAGCAGCGCCGGTTCGACGCCTTGCGGCTGTTGCGGCAGGTGCCGGCCATCACCGAGCTGGCGCAGGTCGATTCGACCGGCAAGGAACGGTTGCGGGTGTCGCGGCTCGCCATGGACGTGGTCGACTCAGGCCTCGACCTTTCCAAGGATCCGAAATTCACCGAGGCCGTCGCCCACAAGGTCTATTACGGGCCGGTCTATTTCCGCCGGGAGTCCGAGCCCTATATGACGCTGTCGCTGGCCGGCACCCGCAAGGATGCCGGCGTCAGCATCGCCGAGGTCAATCTGAAGCTGATCTGGGACGTGGTCTCGCAGATCAAGGTCGGCGAGCACGGTCATGCCTATGTCGTCGGTCCGGGAGGCCGGCTGATCGCGCATCCCGACATCAGTCTCGTGCTGCGCAATACCGACATGTCGAAACTGCTGCAGGTGCAGGCGGCGCAGGCCGGGAGCTCCGAGGCCGACCTCGAATCGCTGCAGGGCACCAGGAACATCCAGGGCCAGGAGGTGCTGACGGCTTCCGCGCCGATTCAACCGCTCGGCTGGACCATGTTCGTCGAATTGCCGGTGGAGGAGGCCTACGCCTCGCTGTACCTCGCCTTGCAGCGTCTCGCCATCGTGCTGGCGGCGGCGTCGATCTTCGCGGTGCTGGCGGGAATATTCCTGGCCCGCCGCATGGTCGGTCCGATCCAGGCCTTGCGCGCCGGTGCCGAGCGCATCGGCAGCGGCGATTTCGCCCAGCGCATCTCGATCAAGACCGGCGACGAACTGGAAGGCCTCGCCAACCAGTTCAACGACATGGGCGCGCGCCTGCAGGAATCCTATGCCGACTTCGAGCACAAGGTTGAACAGCGGACCGCTGAACTCAGCGAAACGTTGCAGCACCAGACCGCGACCTCCGAAGTGCTGCAGGTCATCAGCTCGTCGCCGGGTGAACTGGAGCCTGTGTTCCAAACCATTCTGGCGAGCGCGACCGATATATGTGACGCCCAGTTCGGCAATTTGTTTCTTTGTGAAGGCGAAGGCTTCCGTCTCGCCTCGGTGCTGAATTTGCCGGCGCCCTTTGCCGATACTTTTTCCCACGATCCGGTCATATTCCCGCCGCCGACGGATCCGTTGGGCCGGCTTGCTCTGAGCCGTCAGCCGATTCACGTCGCAGACGCCAGGCAGGAGCCGGACTATCTGGCGGGTTTCCGGCCGATCGTGCAACTGGTCGAACTCGGCGGCGCCCGGACCGTCTTGCTTGTGCCGATGCTGAAGGAGAACAGGCTCGTCGGCGCGATCGCCATTTTCCGGCAGACCGTTCGCCGGTTCACAGGCAAGCAGATCGATCTGGTGACGAGCTTCGCCAGTCAGGCGGTCATCGCCATCGAGAATGCACGCCTGCTCCGCGAGTTGCGCGCGCGTACCGACGATCTGACGGAATCCCTGCAGCAGCAGACGGCGACATCGGAGGTATTGCAGGTCATCAGCTCATCGCCGGGCGAATTGGAACCCGTGTTCCAGGCGATGCTGGTGAACGCCATGCGGCTGTGCGAGGCCAGTCACGGCGTAGTCTGGTTGCGCGAAGGCGGCGGGTTCCGCAGCGCCGCCCTGCACGGGGCCTGGCCGGAGGCCTTCGTCGAGCAATGGCGAAGCGGCACGCCCGTGCACCCCGGTCCGGACGCTCCAATTTCACGCGCCGCGCAAACCGGCCAGTCGGTGCAGGTGGCCGATCTGAGCGAAAGTCCGGCCTATCGCGATGGCGACCCGTTGCCGGTGGCGGCGGTGGATGTAGCCGGTATCCGCAGCGTGCTTTCAGTGCCGATGTTCAAGGACGAGGAGTGCATCGGAGCCATCGCGCTGTCCCGCCGGGAGGTAAGGCTTTTCAGCGACAAGCAGGTCGACCTCGTCGCGAACTTCGCCAAACAGGCGGTCATCGCGGTTGAAAACGCGCGGCTGCTCAGGGAAATCCGGGCCCGCACCGACGATCTCAGCGAGTCGCTGGAGCAACAGACGGCGACCTCGGAAGTTCTCGAGGTCATCAGCGCCTCGGCCGGCGATCTCGACCCGGTTTTCGAGAAACTGCTCGAAAACGCCACGCGCATCTGCGGCGCCAGGTTCGGAATGATGTGGCTGATCGAAGGCGAGGTGGCGCGCTGCGTGGCCCTCCACAATGCGCCTGCGGCATTCGCCGAGCTGCGTCAGCGTGAACCGCTCATTCAGCCGAGCCCGCTCAACGTCCTGGGCCGCATCATGAGAACCAGGCAAGTCGTTCAGATCGAGGACGCCATGGCCGAGCGCGCCTATATCGAGGGCGATCCGATACGGCGCGCCAACGTCGACCTGGCTGGCGCGCGCACCCTCGTTGTGGTGCCGATGCTCCGGGAGAACGAACTGATCGGCGCCATCACGATCTTCCGTCAGGAGGTCAAGCCCTTTACCGAAAAGCAGGTCGAGCTCGTTGCGAACTTCGCGAAGCAGGCGGTCATCGCTATCGAGAATGCACGCCTGCTCCGCGAGCTGCGCGCGCGCACCGACGACCTGACGGAATCCCTGCAGCAGCAGACCGCAACCTCCGAAGTGCTCAAGGTGATCAGCCGCTCGGCGTTCGACCTGCAGACCGTGCTCGACACCCTCGTGGTATCGGCGGCCCGCTTGTGCGATGCGGACGAGGGGACGATCTTTCGTCCCGCGGACACCGGCTATCGTCTGGCGGCAAGCCACGGCCTGGCGCCGGAGCAGAAAAATCACCTTGCGACATTCTCGTCGGTGCCCGAGAAGGGAAGCGTGGTCGGACGCACCTTGCTCGAGGGCAAAACGGTTCACGTCCCCGACGTCCAGGCGGATCCGGAATTTTCTCCCTCTGCCGGCCGCAGGGGTTCGAACGTACGTACGATGCTCGGTGTGCCGCTGCTGCGGGAGGGCGCGCCGATCGGCGTATTTGTCCTGACCCGTTATATGGTTCGCCCCTTCAGCGAGAAGCAGATCGAGCTCGCGACCACCTTCGCCGACCAGGCCCTGATCGCGATCGAGAACGTCCGGCTGTTCGAGGAAGTTCAGGAGCGAACCCGGGAATTGTCGCTCTCGCTCGACGAGTTGCGCACCGCGCAGGATCGGCTGGTGCAGACCGAAAAGCTCGCCTCGCTCGGCCAGCTCACCGCCGGCATCGCCCACGAAATCAAGAACCCGCTGAATTTCGTCAACAATTTCTCGGCGCTGTCGGGCGAACTGATCGACGAACTCAACGACGTGTTGAAAACGGCCGCGCTCGACGACAAGACGCGGGAAGAGATCGACGAGCTGACCCACATGCTGAAGGGCAATCTCGAAAAGGTGGTGCAGCACGGCAAGCGCGCCGATTCGATCGTCAAGAACATGCTGCTGCATTCGCGCGAAGGCTCCGGCGAGCACCGGCCCGCCGACATCAACGCGATCGTCGAGGAAAGCCTCAATCTCGCCTATCACGGCGCGCGGGCGGAGAAGTCCGGCTTCAACATCACGCTCAAGCGCGACCTCGATTCCGAGGCCGGAATGATCGACCTCTATCCGCAGGAAATCACGCGGGTGTTCCTCAACCTGATCTCGAACGGGTTTTATGCCGCCGCCAAGCGCAAGGAGGCGGGCGAGGAGGGTTTCGAGCCGATGCTGAGCGCCACCACGAAAAACCTGGGGAACAGGGTCGAAATCCGGATCCGCGACAACGGCACCGGCATCCCGCGCGAAGTAAAGGAGAAGATGTTCAATCCGTTTTTCACCACCAAACCCGCCGGCGAGGGCACCGGACTTGGCCTGTCGATGAGCCACGACATCGTGGTGAAACAACATGGCGGCAAGATCGAGGTCGATACCGAGCCGGGTGCATTTACCGAATTCATTATTACGCTGCCGCGAACGGCGGCGCAGGCAAATTCTGGAGGCACCAATTGAGCGTTTACATCCTCGTCGTCGATGACGAACCCGATGTCGAAGCCCTGTTTCGCCAGCAATTCCGCCGCGACCTGAAATCCGGGCGCTTCACGATGGAATTTGCTCCCTCGGCGCCCGCGGCGCTGTTGCGGGCCGCCGAGATCAAGGATCCGTCGCTGATCCTGATTCTGTCCGACATCAACATGCCCGGCATGAGCGGGCTCGAAATGCTGCCGAAGGTGCGCGCGGAGCGGCCCGACGTTCCCGTCATCATGATCACCGCCTACGGCGATGCCGAAACCCGCCGCAAGGCGATCGAGCGCGGCGCGGTCGGCCTGTTGACAAAACCGATCGATTTCGCGCTGCTGCGCCACGAGATCGATGCAAGGCTCGGGCAGGCCGCATGACCGCAACCATCCTGGTCGTCGACGACGAACCCGATCTCGAGGCCCTGGTGCTGCAGAAATTCCGCCGCCAGATTCGCGACGGCGCGGTCGCTTTCGTGTTCGCCCATGACGGCATCGAGGCGCTGGAGTCGATCGAACAGCATCCGCATGTCGACATGGTGGTGTCCGACATCAACATGCCGCGGATGGACGGCCTGTCGCTGCTCGCGAGGCTGCAGGAGGCCGAGGACAAGAAATCGACCGTCATCGTTTCCGCCTATGGCGACATGAGCAACATCCGCACCGCGATGAACCGCGGCGCGTTCGATTTCCTCACCAAGCCGATCGATTTTTCCGATCTCGAAACGACCATCGAAAAGACCATCCGTCATGTCGAGATGATGCGCGAGGCGCGCCGCCGCCAGGCTCGAGGCCGAGCGCGCGCACGCCTCGCTGTCGCGGTATTTCTCGCCGCAGATCGCCTCGAGGCTCGCCGCCATCGGCGACAGCAACGGCATGGAAGTGCATTGGCGCGAGGTCGCGACCATCTTCACCGACATCACCAGTTTCACCTCGCTGGTGGAGACCGCCCCGCCGGAAGTGCTGGGCGCGCTGCTCAACGAATATGTTGGCGGCATGACCGAAGTCGTCTTTGCCCATGAGGGCACGGTGGCAAAAATCATCGGCGACGCGATCCAGATTCTGTTCAACGCGCCCGGAGACCAGCCGGATTATGCGACCCGCGCGGTCGCCTGCGCGCACGATCTCGATATCTGGGCGCAGGGTTTTCGCGAACGCTGGAAGGAAAAGGGCGTGAATTTCGGCGCCACCCGCATCGGCGTGCATGCCGGTCCGGCGCTGGTCGGCAATTTCGGCGGCGGCCGCTTTTTCGACTACACCGCCTATGGCGACACCATCAACACCGCGGCACGGCTGGAAGCCGCCAACAAGTTTTTGGGCACGCGCATCTGCGTCAGCGCGGCGGTCGCCGGCGGCACCGCGGATTTCAGGGGACGTCCGGTCGGCGACCTCGTGCTGCGCGGCCGCAGCGAGCCGCTGCGCGCCTACGAACCGCTGCCGCAGGCTGCGTTCGAGGCGCCCGACCACCCGGCAATATGCCGACGCGTTTGCGAAGCTCGAGGCCGGGGACGCGGCGGCGATGCCGGCCTTCGCCGCGCTGGTCGGGCTGCATGCCGACGATGCGCTGGCGGGCTTCCACCTCAAGCGGTTGCTCAATGGCGGCAAGGGTGTCCGCATGCCGCTGGAATAGGAGTCATCGGGAATGCCAGAGACGACGCGCGATTTTCCGGCCGGCAATTATCGTTTCATCCCGGCGGTGTTTCAGTATTCGAGCGGCGCCGCCGCCGATCCCGGCCATGAAATCGAGCGCGTGCGCTTCGACAATTTGCTGCCGCTGGCCGAAGGTTTCGCGCAGATCGCAAAGTACATTCAGGCCACGGGAAGGCCCCTGACCTCGTTTTGTGCCTGCGAGCTGCGCTCGCCGGCGGCGTTCAGCGAAGCTGGATTTCTGCAATTCAACCAGCATTACGTCAGGACGCTGGCCGAATGGGGCATTTTCGACGGAACGACCAATCCGGTGGCGCGCAGCAATGTCTGCCCCGAGATCGACCCGCCGGCCGAGCCGTCGTTCTATGCCTTCTCGTTCACCCGTCCGAGCCAAGGTGCGACTCGAGGCACGACACCGAGTTTTGTGATCGCCGGCGGCGCCGAAGCACGCGGCGGGCCCGGAAGCTATCCCGAGCGTATCGTGCGCTACCGCGACCTCAGCCCGGAAGGGTGGACGGAGAAGGTCCGCTTCACGACGCTGGAGATGGAAAGCCGTCTCGGCGCGTTCGGGTTCGGCTGGAAGGACACGTCAGCGGTGCAGGTCTATACCGTGCACGATTTTCATCCGGTCATGGCAGACGAGTTGGTCCGCCGCGGCGCCGCGCGCTCGGGCCTGACCTGGCATTTCGCGCGGCCTCCCGTGATCGATCTCGAATACGAGATGGATTGCCGCCGGGTGACGCGGGAGACGGTGATTTAAGCCATCATTGCGAGCCAAGGGTCGCGCGAATGCGCGCCCGATGACAGGCTCCGCGAGCAATCGAACCACGTTCACCGCTCCCTTGGATCGAGCGCGTCGCGCAGGCCGTCGCCGACCAGGTTGAACGACAGCACCACCAGGAAGATCGCCAGCCCCGGCCACAGCGCCATCCATGGCGCGCTGGTGAGAAACCGCTGCGCGGCGTTGAGCATGCTGCCCCAGGACGGCGCGGGCGGCTGCTGGCCCAACCCCAGGAACGACAGCGCCGCTTCGGCGATGATCGCCGCCGCAATGGAAAGCGTCGCCTGCACCAAGCAGCGCCGGCATGATGTTCGGCAGGATGTGGAACAGCGCGATGCGCCAGCGCGGATTGCCCATGGCGCGCGCGGCCTCGACATAGTCCTCGACCTTGACGCTCATCACCTGGCCGCGCGTGAGCCGCACGAAGATCGGCGTCGTCGAAACGCCGATGGCGATCATGGCGTTGCCGAGGCTTGGGCCGAGAAAGGCCGCCAGCGCGATGGCGAGGATCAGGAACGGGCAGGCCAGCATGGCGTCGGTGATCCGGCTGATCAGCGCGTCGATGAAGCCGCCGCGATAGCCGGACAGCAGCCCGAAGGGGACGCCGACGCCGAGCGCGATCCCGACCGAGATCGCGCCGGCCATCAATGAGGCGCGCGCGCCAAAGATCACGCGGGCGAAAATGTCGCGGCCGAGATCGTCGGTGCCGAACCAGTGCAGCGCCGACGGCGGCTTGCGCACCAGCGTCCAGCTGGTCGCGATCGGGTCGTAGGGCGAGATCAGCGGCGCGAACACCGCGAGCACGAGGAAGGTCGCGATCACGACCAGCCCCACCACCGCGCCCTTGCGCGCAAACAGCCGGCGCAGCGCGCGCCGCGCCGGGCTCTCCAGCTCGTCGGAGTCGGCAATCGGAATTGCACCGAGGGCAGCGTCGGTCATGCGCATCACGCCCTCAAGCGCGGATTGACGAGGATATAGGCGATATCGGCAATCAGGTTGAGCGTGATGTAGATGGTCGCCGTCACCAGCACGACGCCCTGCACCACGGCGTAGTCGCGGTTGAACACGGCGTCGACGATCAGCTTGCCGAAGCCCGGAATCGAGAAGATCTGCTCGGTCAGCACCGCGCCCGACAGGAGTGTGCCGAGTTCGAGTGCGCCGAGCGTGATGATCGGCGTCAGCGCGTTGCGCATGGCGTGCTTGAGGATGACCGAGCGTTCGGAAAGGCCCTTGGCGCGGGCGGTGCGGACGTAGTCGCTTTCCAGCACCTGCAGCATGGCGCTCCTGGTATGCCGCATCAGGATCGCCGCAATCGCATTGCCCAGCACGAAAGCGGGCATGATGGTGGCGGCGAGGCTGGCGCGCCAGTCTTCGGTGAGCGGCACGTAGCCCGACGCCGGCAGCCAGCCGAGTTCGATCGAGAACAGGAAGATCAGCATGATGCCGAGCCAGAAGTTCGGCGTCGAGATGCCCCACAGCGCGAACAGATTGGCGCCGTAATCCCACGCGGTGCCCTTCTTCACCGCCGAGACGATGCCGGCCGGGATGCCGATCAGGAACGCGATCACGATCGCCATTCCCGCCAGCTGCATCGTCACCGGCAGTTTTTGCGCGATCAGCTCGCGCACCGGCACCTTGATGCGCAGCGACTCGCCGAAGTCGCCGGACAGCACGCCCTTGACCCAGTAGATGTACTGGATCGGGGCCGGCTGATCGAGCCGGTATTGCGCGCGGATATGGGCGATGACCTCGGGGTCGCGTTCCTCGCCGGCCATCACCAGCGCCGGATCGCCCGGCAACAGATGCTGCAGCGAAAAGATCAGGATCGACACGAAGAACAGCGTCGGGATCAGCTGCAGGACGCGCCTGGCGAGGAAGTTCAGCATGGCACGGGCGACATTTGACGCGCCGCGACATCAGGTCTGGCGAAGAATGGCCGCCACGTCGTTCCCGCCCCCACAAGGGGGGAGGGAACAGGAAGAGGCGCTGCCGCGCCGGGACGCGAGAGCATGCCCACCGTCTTTCTCACTTCAGCGTCAGCCCGGTCACGCGCACCAGCCCGTCCGGCATCTGCTTGTAACCTTCCAGCTTCGTGGTGTGCGCGATCAGGATCTTGCGGTGATAGATGTAGAGGATCGGCTCTTCGTCGAGCACGGCCTTGGTCAGCTTTTCATAGATCGCCTTTCGCTTCGCCAGATCGGTGACCATGCGGGCGTCGTCGAGCGCTTTGTCGGCTTCCGGGTTGGACCAGGCGCTGTAGTTCTGCGGCGCGCCGGTTTTGAGGAAGACGTAGGAGTTGCCGTCCGGATCGCTCCGTCCGCTCCACGCCAGCATGAAGGCCTGGTATTCGCCGGCCTCGGCCTGTTTCAGCGATGTCGCGAATTCGGTGACCCTGATCTTCATGTCGAAACCGGCTTCCGCCGCCATCGACTGGATCACCTGCGCGACCGCCTCGGTTTCCGCGCCCTTCGGCACCATGAAATCGACGCCGACCGGCGTGGTCACGCCCGCCTCCTTCAGCAGCGCCTTGGCCTTTGCGACGTCGCGCCCGCGCACCGGGAAGGCCTTCTGGTAATACGGATGATCGGGATTGACCCACTGGTTGCCCGGCTTGAACTCGCCGTTGAACACCACCTGATTGATGGCCTCGCGGTCGATCGCAAGATCGAGCGCCTGGCGCACCTTGGCGGACTGACTGAGCGGTCCCTTGGCCTTGTCCTTGCCGATGTTCAGCGTCACGCCCTGATATCCGAGCTCGATCGCGGTCGACAGCTTGAGCTTCGGGTCCGCCTGCACGGCCTTGATGTCGGTTGCCAGCACCCGCTCGATCAGGTCGAGCCCGCCGGATTTCAGATTGGCAAGCCGCACGGTGGCATCGACGATGGGCAGGAACACCACGCGGTCGATATGGATATTGTCCTTGTTCCAGTAGTCGGCGAATTTCTCGAACACGATGCGGTCCTGCTGCACGCGCTCGACGAATTTGTAGGGCCCGGCGCAGACCGGATGCAGCCCGAACTTGTCGCCTTCCTCCTTCGCGGCCTTTGGCGAGACCATCATCCCGGCGCGGTCGGTGAGCTGGGCGATCAGCGGCGAGAACGGCGCCTTCAATACCAGTTTGATGGTGAGGGGATCGACGATGTCGACATGATCGAGCGCGGCCAGTTCCGGCTTGCGGAACGAGCCCTGCATGGTCAGGTGCCGATCGAGCGAGAACTTGGCGGCCGCGGCGTCGAACGGTTCGCCGTCCTGGAATTTGACGCCGGGCCGCAGCTTGATCGTGACCTGCTTGCCGTCGGCGGAGGTCTCGTGCGACAGCGCCAGCTGCGGCACGATGTTGAGATTTTCGTCGATGTCGAACAGCTTGTCGCAGAAGGCGGCAAAGACGATGCGGCCGACATAGGTGCGCGCCAGCGAGGGATCGAGGATATCGGGATCTTCGGCAAGGCCGATACGCAGCGTGGTCTGGGCCTCGGCGGCCGCTCCAAGCGACAGCAGCAACGCCGCCGCGGTAAAAGCCAAACGCAGGATACTTCATCGTACTGGTCTCCATGTTTTGCAATCTCATCCGGCCGGCGGCGTCGCCCCCACTATATCAACCCCGGAGGGAACGGCTACTTCCCGGATCGTACTGAAAGCCGCCACCAATCGTTCCAGCGCCGGCGACAGGCTGTCGGCGGGAACGACGGCGTCGGCCGATGGCAGTTCCGCCGTGCGATGACAGGCGGTCAGATGGCCGGCGCCATCGTCGACGAGCGGCGGCGGCTCGACGCGGCAGCGCTCGATCACGTAGGGGCAGCGGGTGTGAAAGCGGCAGCCTGCGGGCGGATTGAGCGCACTCGGCATCTCCCCCTGCAAAAGGATTCGGCTACGTTTTGCCCGCGGTGTGGGCACCGGGATCGCCGACAACAGCGCGCGACTATAGGGATGACGGGGCGAGGCGAACAGCGCTTGCGTCTCCGCGGTCTCGACAATGCCGCCGAGATTCATCACGGCGACCCGGTCGGCGATGTGCTTTACCACCGCAAGGTCGTGGGAGACGAAGATGTAGGCGAGCCCGAGCCGGTCCTGCAGGTCGCGCAGCAGGTTCAGGATCTGCGAGCGGATCGAGACGTCCAGCGCGGAAACCGGTTCGTCGCAGATGATGAGTTTCGGTTCGACCGCGAGCGCGCGGGCGATCGCGATGCGCTGGCGCTGGCCGCCGGAGAATTCGTGGGGATAGCGGCGCGCAAAGCGCGGCTCGAGGCCAACCAGGCGCAGCAATTCCTCGACCCGCTCGCGGCGGCCCGAGGGCGGCACGAGGTCATGCAGGCCCAGGGGCTCGGTCAGGATCTGGCTGACGGTCATGCGCGGGTTGAGCGAGGCGTAGGGGTCCTGGAAGATGATCTGCGCGTCGCGGCGGAAGGCGCGCAACTGGTTGGCGTCCAGCGCCAGCAGGTCGCGGCCCTCGAAGCGGATCCGGCCGGCATCCGGTTCGATCAGGCGCAGCACCAGCCGGCTGACGGTGGACTTGCCGCAGCCGGACTCGCCGACCAGCGCCAGCGTCTTGCCGGCCTCGACGCGGAAGCTGACGCCGTCGACCGCCCTGACGAACGCGGTCGGCCGCCCGAACACCGAGCGCTCG
Organism: uncultured Alphaproteobacteria bacterium; assembly: GCA_963721275.1. Classification (GTDB taxonomy): domain Bacteria; phylum Pseudomonadota; class Alphaproteobacteria; order Rhizobiales; family Xanthobacteraceae; genus Bradyrhizobium. The sequence goes on from CAVRIQ010000013.1 coordinate 56,487, forward strand.
GCGACGAAATGCCTGACGAGATTTTCGACCTCGAGCAGGGCCATCATGACACCAGCCTCTCCAGCGGCGCCTTGATGCAGCGCGACCAGTGACCGGGGCTGACCGCCGCGAAGGGCGGCGGCGCGGCGAGGCAGGGCTCGCCGACGAAGGGACAGCGCGCGGCGAAGCGGCAGCCGGTCGGCGGTTTTGTCATATTGGGGACCATCCCCTCGATGGTCGCCAGATGCGACGCGCGGCGGTCGAGCCGTGGGATCGAGCCGAGCAGGCCGACGGTGTAGGGATGCTGGGGGGACGCGAACAACTCGTCGACGCCGGCGCGTTCGACGATCTCGCCGGCATACATCACCGCGACCTCGTCGCAGACTTCGGCAACCACGCCGAGATCGTGGGTGATCAGGATGATCGCCGCTCCGCTCGCCGCCTTCAGCTCGCGCATCAGGTCGAGGATTTGCGCCTGCAGCGTGACGTCGAGTGCGGTGGTCGGCTCGTCGGCGATCAGGAGCCGGGGATCGCAGGCCAGCGCCATCGCGATCATGACGCGCTGGCGCATGCCGCCCGACAGCTTGTGCGGATATTCGTCGATGCGTTTGTCAGGCGAGGGGATGTGGACGCGGCGCAGGAGCTCGATCGCACGCTCGCGCGCGGCACGGCGCGACCCGCCGCGATGGCGCAGGATGGTCTCGATGATCTGCTCGCCGATGGTAAAGCTCGGGTTGAGCGAGGTCATCGGCTCCTGGAAGATCATCGCCAGCCGGTTGCCGCGCAGGTCGCGCAGGGTCTGGTCGGGCACGTCGAGCAGATCAAGACCGTCGAAACGGATCGAACCGGAAACTTCGGCGGAATGCTTCGACAACAGGCCCATGATGGCCAGCGAGGTCACGCTCTTGCCGCAGCCGGATTCGCCGACCAGCCCGAGCGTCGCGCCGTTGGCCACGCTGAGGTTCACGCTGTCGACCGCATGCGTAACGCGGCCGCCGTCGCCGTGGAACAGCACCCGCAGATCCCTGATGTCGATCAGCGGGACGTCGGTCATTTCCGGCCCGCAATGGCGGCCTGGATCGTGGCGTCGATGATGTTGCGGTCGGTGATGCCGGCCGGATTCTCGCGCGTGGGCAGCACCTTTCGGAAATGCGCCCAGTGCGCGCGGCTGATTGCTTCGAGACGCTCCAGCTCTGCAAGCGGATCGGCGTGGTCGTCGACGCGAAGGTCGAGGTCGGACCATTCCTCGTCGCCATGGATCAGCAGCGCCGCCGATTGCTTGCCGCGCTTGTCGCCGCCCGCGGCCTCGCCCGAGCGCATCGCCGCGATCAGGCGCTGCGCGAACGGCAGCGCTTCGTTCGCCACATACGCCTTCGCGGTATCGTCCAATACCTGCGCGCCCGCCAGCATGTTGCCGGCAATGGAAAACCCGCTGCCCTCGATATGTCCGCACCAGTCGACGCAATCGCGCCCGGTATGGGAAGCGATGCGGCCAGAGGCGTCCATGACGTGAAGCTGCCGGGCCTCGCGCCCGGGGTCCGCCGCGATCAGCGTTTCGACGACGTCGAGCGGCTGACGGCCCTCGCGCAGCAATTTCAGGCCGTCGATGCCGTAATAGGGATTGACCAGCGCCTGCGTCGCGATCGCGCCGAGCCGAGCGGCGATATACGGCACCCGCGCGCCGACGGCGAAGAATCTTGTCGCAACGGCGATGCCGAACTGGCCGGTGGCACTGTCGCGGGCGATGATCGACCAGGTCATCTTCTACCTTAAAGCCTTCCAAAATCCTTCAACGTCCGGCCGCGTAGCCCTGCATGCCGCGCGGATTGGCGGCGGCGCGGCGGCGGCGCCCGACCTTCGAGGCCGCGGTGAGGCGGCCTTCCGACCAGTCGGGACCGGTTTCCACGAGATGACCGCGGCTGCTGAGGTTGTCGACGGTCGCCTTCGGCACGCGGTTCTCGACCACCAGCACGCCGGGGCGCGCGGTGCGCGGCCAGAACGAGATCGGGAAATGCTCGGAATGCCAGGCCGGCGCGTCGATCGCTTCCTGCAGGTTCATTCCGGCATGGACGTGCCGCAGGAAGAATTGCGTGATCCATTGATCCTGCTGGTCGCCGCCGGGCGAACCCCACGAGAGGTACGGCTCGCCGTCGCGCAGCGCCATGGTCGGGCTGAGCGTGGTGCGCGGCCGCTTGCCCGGCGCCAGCGCGGCCGGGTGATCTTCCTCCAGCCAGAACATCTGGGCACGGCTGCCGAGGCAGAAGCCGAGTTTCGGGATCACCGGCGACGACTGCAGCCAGCCGCCGGACGGCGTCGCCGAGACCATGTTGCCGGCCTGGTCGATGATGTCGAAATGCACGGTGTCGCCGCGCACCTCGCCGAAGCGGCCGACGGTCGGCTCGCCGGCGCCCATGGCGCCGACCGCCTCGCGATTGCCCTCCTGGCGGCGCATTTTTACCACCGAACCAAAGCCCTCGACCGAGCCGGGGACGAAATCGAGCGAGGCCTTTTCCGAAACCAGCTTGCGGCGTTCGTCATTGTAGGCGTCGGACAGCAGCGTGGAGATCGGAATCTCGGTGAAGTCCGGATCGCCATAAAACTTCTCGCGGTCGGCGTAGGCGAGCTTGGCGCATTCGACCTGCAGATGGATGAACTCGGGACCTGTGGGATCGAGCCCGTCGAGCTCAAATCCCTTCAACAGCGCCAGCTGCTGCAGCATGACCGGGCCCTGGCTCCAGACCCCGGCCTTGCAGACGGTGTAGCGGCCATAGTCGTAAGTGAGCGGCGCCTCGACGCCCGGCTGCCAGCGCGCCATGTCGTCGGCGCGCAATACGCCGCGATGCGGCGATCCGCTGACATCCATGACCTCTTGCGTGCGGCAGAACTCGTCGATCGCTTCGGCCACGAAACCATGCGACCAGGCCTTGCGCGCGCGCTCGATCTGCGCGACGCGGTCGCCGCCGGCGCTTTCCGCTTCCTGCAGGATGCGGGCATAGGTTTCCGAAAGCGTCTTGTTGGTGAAGAGGGTGCCGGGTTTTGGCACTTCATTGTTGGGCAGATAGACCGCCGCGGAGGTGGTCCAGTGTTTCCTGAACAATTGCTCGACCGTCTGGATGGTCGCCGAGGCACGCTCCACCAGCGGGTAGCCGTCGCGGGCATAGCCGATCGCAGGTTCCAGCACGTCGCGCAGCCGCAAGGTGCCGTAGTCGCGGAGCAGCAGCATCCAGGATTCGAAGGTGCCGGGAACGCAGGCCGCGAGCAGCCCGGTGCCGGGTACCATCTCCAGCCCCTCGCTGCGGTAGTGCGCGATGGTTGCGCCCTGCGGCGCTGGGCCCTGGCCGCAGATCACTTCGGTGCGGCCGCGCTTGACATCGTGCACGATGATCGGCACGTCGCCGCCCGGACCGTTCAGATGCGGTTCGACCACCTGCAGCGTGAACGCGGTGGCGACGCCGGCATCGAAGGCATTGCCGCCTTTCTCCAGGGTGGCCATCCCGACCGCGGTGGCGATCCAGTGGGTCGAGGTCACGACCCCGAAAGTTCCTTCGATTTCCGGCCGGGTCGTGAATGGATCGGGATTGATGTTGCTCATTGAAATCCATCACTCGTTGCGCGGAGGTCGGGCTGCGGGCGCACTTGACCACAGCCGGGGCGGCCTGCCAACCGGCACTGCGCGCGGCCGTGCTCCCGGCCCCGTGATCATGCCGGGGCGTCGGCGTCGGCGGGAGCGTTGACGGCGTGGCAGGCGACGCCGTCGATCAGTTCGGGGGCCTGCTTGCGGCAGAGATCGAATGCCAGCGGGCAGCGCGGGTTGAACGCGCAGCCGGGCGGCGGATCGATCGGGTTGGGGATTTCGCCCTTGACCGGAATCCGCTGGCGGCCGGACATCGCGAGGTCCGGCACTGCGCCGAGCAGCATCCTGGTGTAGGGCATTCGCGGATTGCTGAAGAGTTCGCGCCCCTCGGCGATCTCGACGATGCGGCCGAGATACATCACGCCGATGCGGCTGGCCATGTGGCGGACCACCGCGAGGTTGTGGCTGATGAAGAGGTAGGTGAGGCCGAACTTGTCCTGCAGGTCGCGCATCAGATTGAGGATCTGCGCCTGCACGGAAACGTCGAGCGCCGAGGTCGGCTCGTCGCAGACGATGAACTCGGCTTCGGAGGCCAGCGCGCGGGCGATCGCGATCCGCTGCCGCTGCCCGCCGGAAAATTCGTGCGGATATTTCCAGCCGTCGTCGGCGTGCAGGCCGACGAGATTCAAGAGCTCGCCGACCCGCGCCCGGATGTCCCGCTCGCCCTGGATCAGATCGAAGGCGCGGATCGGCTCGGCGACGATGGCATCGACCCGAAGCCGCGGGTTGAGGCTCGCATAAGGGTCCTGGAAAATCATCTGGATGCGCCGGCGCAATTGCCGTCGCGCCTGCATTTGCCGGGGGTCCGCCATCGAGACGCCGTCGATGAGCACCTCACCCGAGGTCGGCGGCAGCAACCCGACCACCATGCGGGCAACGGTAGTCTTGCCCGAACCGGATTCGCCGACCAGGGCAAATGTCTCGCCCTTGGCGATGTCGAACGTCACGCCGTCGACCGCTTTCAGAAATTCCAGGTGGCCGCCTTCGAGTACCCGGTTCAGCCACGGCTTTGAAACGTCGAAGACGCGACGGAGATTGCGAACGTCGATGAAGGGCGCTGACGTCATGCCGCCGTATCCTTGGCGGCCGCATCGAACAGATGGCAGGCGACGGCCTGGTGGCCGCGCCGGATCGGCTCCGGCCGTTCGATACGGCAGCGGTCGAAGGCGAAGGCGCAGCGCGGGTTGAAGGCGCAGCCCGGCGGGATCGCGGAAAGCCGCGGCATCGAGCCGGGGATCTGGACCAGGCGGGCGGCGTCGCCGGCGAGCGTCGGGATCGCGCCCATCAAGCCCTTGGCGTACGGGTGCAGCGGGTTCTGCACGACATCCCGCACCGGGCCTATCTCGGCGATCCGGCCGGAATACATCACCGCGACGCGGTCGCAGGTTTCGGCGATTACGCCCATATCGTGGGTCACCAGCATTACGGCGGTGCCGTGGTCGCGCCCGAGGCGTTTTATCAGCGAGATGATCTGGGCCTGCACGGAGACGTCGAGCGCCGTGGTCGGTTCGTCGGCGATGATCAGTTCCGGTTCGGCGCAAATGGCGAGCGCGATCACCACGCGCTGGCGCATGCCGCCGGAGAATTCGTGCGGATAGGCGTCGATACGCTTTTCCGGCGCGGGAATCCCGACCTCGGCCAACAGGTCGATGGCGCGCTTGCGCGCGGCCTGCTCCGACATGCTGGTATGGGTGCGGATGGTCTCGATCAGCTGATCGCCGATCCGGTACAGCGGATTGAGGCTGGTGAGCGGATCCTGAAAAATCATGCCGATCCGTTTGCCCCTGATCCGGCGCATTTGCTCCGGCGGCAGATCGTCGATCCGCAGGCCCGAGAGATAGATCGAGCCGCCCGAGATGCGGCCGGGCGGGTCGATCAGGCCGATCACCGCCAGCCCCGTGACGGACTTCCCGGCGCCGGATTCGCCGACCACGCCGAGCACTTCGCCCTTGGCGATGTCGAAGGAGATCCCGTCGATGGCGCGAAGCGTGGAGCGGCGGGTGACGAACTCCACCTGAAGGTTACGCACGGACAGAACGGGATCGGTCATACGATCAGTTTCATGGGTTGGGCGCCGCTGGAGCCTTTTCCGTTTCGATTGAACCGGAACGGGTCTCTGGATTCTTGATTTGACGCGTTTTCCTGACGCGAACCGGTCCCCGCTTCGCTTGAAAGCGCCCTTGTCATCGGAGTTTCGGGTTGAGCGCGTCGCGCAGCCAGTCGCCGAGCAGATTGATGGACAGGATCAGCGCCGCCAGCGCAAATCCTGGGAAGGCGACGATCCACCACTCGCCGGAGAACAGATAATTGTTGCCGATCCGGATCAGGGTACCGAGCGAGGGCATGGTGTCGGGCATGCCGGCGCCGAGAAACGACAGCGTCGCCTCGGTGATGACGGCAAGCGCGAGGTTGATGGTCGCGATCACCAGGATAGGCCCCATCGCGTTGGGCAGCACGTGTCGCAGCATGATCACCGGCGCGGGAAGGCCGATCAATTGCGCCGCCGCCACGTAGTCCTTGTTCTTCTCCACCATGACGGAGCCTCGCACGGTGCGTGCGTACTGGACCCAGAAACTAAGGCCGATCGCGACCACCAGCACCGCCAGCGTACTCATGGCATCGAGCCGATTGCCGAACACCGATTTGGCGACGCCGTTGACCAGGAGCGCGATCAGGATGGCGGGGAAGCTAAGCTGTACGTCGGCAATGCGCATGATCAGGCCATCGACGGCGCCGCCGAAATAGCCCGCGATCAGGCCAAGGACGATGCCGAGGGCGCCTGAGAGCAGCACGCCGAGAACGCCGACCGCGAGCGAGATACGCAAGCCGTAGAGGATGGCGGAAAACACGTCGCGGCCCTGCTCGTCGGTGCCGAGCAGGAACGGGCTTTGGCCGTCGGCGGTCCACAGCGGCGCGATCCGCGAATTCATCAATTGAAGCTGCGCCGGGTCGAACGGATTCTGCACGACGAACAGCGGCGCGAATATCGCGAGCAGGAAGAACAGGACCGTCACGACCGCCGCAATCATGGTTATCCTGGAGCGGCGGAACGAATAGAACAAATCGCTCTCGATCGCGCGCCCGATCAGCCGTCCGGGCGAGAAGCGCGTGCGCGGCGCGCTGGAAGCGGATTTGTGCGGAACGACGGCGTCGGACATGCGCAGATCTCGGTTCACGCCGGGCGGCTGATGGTCGAGCGCAGCCGCGGATCGACGATGGTGTAGAGAATATCGACCACCAGATTGATGGTGACGAAGATCAGCGACACCATCATCAGGTACGCCGCCATGATCGGAATATCGACGGATTGGACGGCTTGCACGAACAAAAGTCCCATTCCCGGCCACTGGAACACGGTTTCGGTAATGATCGCAAATGCAATAACCGAGCCAAACTGCAAGCCCGCTACCGTGATGACCGGCACCAGGGTATTCTTGAGCGCGTGGCCGAAGTGGACGGCGCGCGTCGTCAATCCGCGCGCCCGCGCAAAGCGGATGTAGTCGGTGCGCAGCACCTCCAGCATCTCGGCCCGCACCAGCCGCATGATCAATGTCATCTGGAACAGGCCAAGCGTGATCGAGGGCAAGATCAGCGCCTTGAGGCCGGAGAGGGTAAGGAGCCCGGTGGTCCACCAGCCGATCCGCACCACTTCGCCACGGCCGAACGACGGCAGCCAGCCCAGCACCACGGCGAACAGGTAGATCAGGAGAATGCCGATCAGGAAGGTCGGCAGCGAGATTCCGATCAGCGAGATCGCCTGAAATACCTTCGCAAGCAGCGAGTCGCGCCGCAGCGCCGAATAGACGCCCATCAGGATGCCGAACACCATCGCCAGGATGGTGGCGCAGATCGCAAGTTCCAGCGTTGCCGGCATCCGCTCCTTCAGCAGGCTCGAGACCGGCTGGCGGAACTGGTACGAGACGCCGAACTTGAATTGCGCCGCGTTTGCCAGATAACGCGCGAACTGCACCGGCACGGGATCGTCAAGTCCGAGGGATTTTCGGATCTCGGCGCGCTCGGCGGCCGAGGTGTCGATCGAGACCATCTGGCTGACAGGATCGCCGGCGTAACGGAACATCGAAAACGAGATGATCCCGACCGCGATCATGACGCCGATGGCCTGGATCGCCCGGCGCAGAGTGAAAGCGAGCATGTGATCCTTTCACGTCTGTTCGAATGCGGTGCGCATCGTTGCGAACCAGACAACGAATAAAAAGTCCCGGGAGCGCGATGCCACCGGGACCCGTGCATCGAGGCTGGCTACTCCTGTTTGGTCGCCCAGTACAGCAGCACCTCATTGTCCGCGCGCTGGGTCAATTTCACTTTCTTCGACACACCCCAGGCCAGCGCCTGCTGATGCAGCGGGATATATCCGTAGTCCTTGATGCCGATCTCAAAGGCCTGCTTGATCAGCTGATCGCGCTTGGCCGTATCGGTCTCGAGCAGGATCTTGTCGGTGAGTGCATCCAGCTCCTTGTTGCAATAGCCGCCGAGATTGGCTTCGCCGCGGGTGGGGTCCTTGGCGTCGTCGCGGCAGCCCATGATGTCGTGCAGCACGTTTTGGGAATCGGACGAGGCCGGGGTCCAGCCCAGCAGGAAGAACGAGGTCTTGTAACCGCCGGGCTTCAGCACCTTGGCGAAATATTGCTGTTTCGGCTGCGCCAGCAGGTCAATCTTGACGCCGATGCGGGCCAGCATGCCGACCACCGCCTGGCAGATCGCCGCATCATTGACGTAGCGGTCGTTCGGGCAATCCATCGTGACTTCGAAGCCGTCCGGATAGCCGGCTTCGGTCAGCAGCTTCTTGGCGCCGTCGGGATCGTATTTCGGCCGCGTGAAATCCTTCGAGAGCGAGAACAGCTGCGGCGCGATCATCAGCGCCGACGGCGTCGAAAGACCGCGCATGACGCGGTTCTTGATCAACTCGACGTCGATCGCCTTGTAGAAGGCCTCGCGGACGCGGATATCCTTGAACGGGTTCTTGCCCTTGACGTTGGAATACAGCAATTCGTCGCGGGTCTCGTCCATGCCGAGGAAGATGGTACGCAGTTCCGGTCCGGTCATCACCGTCGCATTGCCGCTCGCATTGACCCTGGCGATATCCTGCAGCGGAACCGGCTCGATGACGTCGACTTCGCCGGAGAGCAGGGCGGCGACGCGGGTCGCATCCGAGGCGATCGGCGTGAAGATGATTTCCTTCAGATTATGCTCGGGCTTGCCCCACCAGTTCGGATTGACCTTGAAGACGGTCTTTACGCCGGGCTGATGGCTCTCGATGAAGAAGGGGCCCGTGCCATTTTCGTGGAGCGAGGCATAGCTCGGCGTGGTTGCGGAGGCAGGCGTCGGGGCCACGGCATTGTTCGCCTCGCACCATTTCTTGTCCATGATGAACCAGCCGTCCCACTGTGAAATGAGGATGGGGTTGGGCGAGTCGAGCATCACGTCGACCGTATAGTCGTCGACCTTCACGAACTTCGCATCGGCCGGAACGTTGCTGGTGAAATTTGATCCCTTGGCGCGCACGCGGTCGGCGGAAAAGATCACGTCGTCGGCGGTGAAGGGATCGCCGTTGTGGAACTTGACGTTCTTGCGCAGATGGAAGCGCCAGTGTTTGGGGTCCAGGGTTTCCCAGCTTTCCGCCAGGGCCGGGACGATCTTCAGATTCTTGTCGCGGGTCACCAGGCCTTCATAGACGTGGGCATGATGGGCGATGGTGGTGGTTTCCTTGAGCGTGTAGGGGTCGAGCGATTTGAGGTCGCCCTGGTTGGCGTAGCGCAGCGTCTGGCTCGAAGCCGGCGACATCGCAAAAGCGACGGCTGAGACGATGGTCGCTGCGAGCAAGCTGTGACGTACCGACATTTGTTCACGTTCTCCGCTGTGGCGTATTGTTCGTTTCGGCTCCGGTCGATCCATGTTGCCAGAGTGTTCGGCCGCCGCGCAAGCGCGATTTCCCCAAAAGCCACGGCCATTTGCGCGGCGACGCCGCTATCGTTAGCTTCAGTCTAGGCGGTGGGAGCAAGCGTGTGACATTCTACTTTCGGAGTGCCGGATGGCGGAACTAAAGGCCGATGTCCTGGTGCTGGGGGCGGGCATGGTCGGCGTCAGCGCCGCCTTGCATCTGCAGCAGCGGGGGCGGGACGTCATCCTGGTCGACAGGCACGAGCGCGCCGGCGAAGAAACCAGTTATGGGAATGCGGGGCTGATCGAGTGCGCCTCGGTTTTCCCCTACATGTTTCCCCGGGATTTCCGGCAGATCCTGCAATACGCGCTCAACAGTGCGCCACAGGCGCGCTACCGGTTCTCCGACCTGCCTGCCTTCCTGCCGTGGCTGGTACGCTATTATCTTGCATCCTCGAAGGAAAGGGCGCTGCACAGCGCGCTTGCCGAGTTGCCCCTGATCCGACGCAGCCTGGTCGAGCATGAGGCGCTGATCGCCGAAGCGGGCGTGCCGGAGCTGTTGCGGCGGACCGGCTGGATCAAGCTGTTTCGCTCCGATGCGACGCTTGCAAACGCGGTGGCCGAACTGGAGCGCGCCAGGCAGTACGGCGTCGCCGGCGAGATCCTCGATGGCAAGGCGATCGCGGCGCGCGAGCCCAATCTGACCGGAGAATTCACCGGCGCGGTCTATCTGCCCGCGCCCGGATTCGTTCCCGATCCCGGCGGGTTGGCAAAAGCCTATGCGGCGCTTTTCAAGCGCAAGGGCGGACACTTTCGGGTCGGCGACGCGCGAACGCTCCAGCAAGAGGCTGGCGGATGGCGGCTTTCGGGACCCGGTGGCGCTTTTGTCGCGCGCGAAGCCGTGGTGGCGCTGGGGCCGTGGTCCGATCAGGTGTTCCGTCCGCTCGGCTATTCCATCCCGCTCGGCGTCAAGCGCGGTTACCATCTGCATCTTGAGCCGCGCGGCAATGCCGTGCTCCATCATCCGGTGCTCGATACCGATCTCGGCTACCTGCTGGCGCCGATGAACCGGGGCATTCGTCTCACTACCGGCGTGGAGTTCGCCCGCCGCGATGCGCCGCCGACCCCGATCCAGCTTCTAAGGGCGCTGCCCCGGGCGCACCGATTGTTTCCGCTGGGCGAGGCGGTCGAGGCCAATCCCTGGATCGGCGCGCGGCCGTGCCTGCCCGATATGCTGCCGGTGATCGGGAAGGCGCCGCGCCACCCCTCGCTGTGGTTCGATTTCGGCCACCAGCACCACGGCCTGACGCTGGGGCCGGCAACCGGCCGCCTGCTGGCGGAAATGATGACCGGCGAGACGCCTTTCGCCGATCCGGTCCCCTTCGCCGTCGAGCGTTTCGGTTGACCAGATCCGCCGAATGGAAGCCCGGAACAGCCGTCAGGTCGCTTGCGTCGCATAGCCCGTCGCGGTGATACTGTGACAAGCGGTCAAAAGACGTCAGGAGCGGACATGAAGATAAACGTTGAGGTAGACTGCACGCCCCTCGAAGCCCGGCAGTTTTTCGGGCTTCCGGATGTGCAGCCGATGCAGACCGCGGTCATGGAGAGCCTCCAGAAGCAGATGATGGCCAACATCGAAAAGGTTTCTCCGGAAGCGCTGATGCAGAGCTGGTTCACCTTCGATCCGAAGATCGCCGAGCGGTTTGGCGACATGTTCGTGACCATGGCGGGCCTCGGCGGTGTGCGCGCCGGCGACAAGAAGCCCGGTGACAAGAAATAGCGATGCCGGTTGACGCGAGCGAACCGCCCCCTCCGGGCCGGCTGCGTCCGCCGGGTCTCGGCCTGCTGCTCGCCGAAGCGCGAGGCATTTTCGAATTCAACGCCAGCCTGTTGCTTTCGCCGCTATTGATGCGCGCGCCGCGCGGCGACGGCCACCCGGTGCTGACGCTGCCGGGCTTCCTCGCCAGCGACCTGTCGATGGCGCCGATGCGGCGATATCTGCAAGAGCTCGGATACGACGCCAACGCATGGCGGATGGGCCGCAACACCGGCGGCGTGGCGCGGATGCGGGCAGCACTGCGCGACCGGCTTGCCGAGATTCACGCATCCACCGGCCGCAAGGTCAGTATCGTCGGCTGGAGCCTGGGCGGCGTCTATGCGCGCGACCTCGCGCTGCAGGCGCCGGAGATGGTGCGATACGTCGTGACGCTGGGAAGTCCATTCGCCAACGACGTGCGAGCGACCAACGCCACGCGGCTTTACGAGGCGCTGTCGGGCGAAGCGGTCGAGGACAATTCCGAGCTTCGCGAGGCCATATCAGGCGATCTGCCGGTTCCGACCACGTCGATCTATTCGCGCAGCGATGGCATCGTGAACTGGCGAACCTGCCTGCTGCGCCCGTCCGATACGGCCGAAAACATCGAGGTGCATCTGGCCAGCCATGTCGGGCTCGGCGTGAACCCGGCCGTGTTGTGGGCGGTGGCGGATCGTTTGGCGCAGGGCGAAGGCCAGTTCCGGCAATTTGACCGGTCGGGGCCGTTTGGCATTGCATATGCGCCCGCGGAAAATGCACAATCCTGAACAGGGCCTCGGTTGTGATTGAATCAGAACCGGGGCTCTGCTTTTGTTTGACGCGTTTTCTCCACGCGAACCGGTTTCCACTTCGCTCGAAAAGGCTCTAATGTCCTGAAAACGGGACCATCGGAACGCCAGAAGCGCCACCCCAGGCGCCGCGTGATTTGCAGCGGGAGGGAACTATGAGTGACGCCAAGAAGCTGTCCTCGATGGACGCGTCGTTTCTCTACCTGGAAACGCCGGAAATGCCGATGCATGTCGGGAGCATGGCGATCTTCCGCCTGCCCGACGACTACAAGGGCGACTTCTTCGAGGACTTCAAGGCGATGATCGCCGCGCGGCTGCACGTCGCGCCGATCCTGAAAGCCCGGCTGGAAAAGGCGCCGCTCGATATCGATCATCCCTCCTGGGTCGAGGACGACCAGTTCGACATCGACCGCCATATCTTCCGCGGCAGCCTGCCGGCGCCGCACGACCGCGCCACGCTGGAGCGCATCGTCGGCTGGATGCACGCCAAGCTTCTCAACCGCGCCCGGCCGTTGTGGGAGTTTTACGTTTTCGAGGGCATGAAGGACAATGAGATCGGACTTTACTCCAAGATGCATCACGCCTGCATCGACGGCGGCGCGGGCGCTGCTCTCACCAACATGATCTACGACGTGACGCCTGTCCCGAGGACAATCGATCCGCCGGCGGTGCGGGCCAAGGTCGGGCAGGAGCCGCGCGACATCGCCGCCAACCTCCTGGATTCCTATCAGCAGCTCTGGACCCAGCCGCTCGACGCATCTTCGGCCGCCAAGGGCATCGAGCTGCCGCGCTCGGGGAAGAGCGATCTCGGCTCGATCCTGTTCGACAACGCGATGTTCCAGATCGAAAACGCGGTGAAGTTCGCCGGCAGCATCCCGACCATGCTGAAAAGCGTCTCCGACGTGGTCGGAAAGATCTCCGATCCGAAATCGCGCGACAGCATCGCCGGCATGATGTCGCCGCCGACGATCCTGAACAAGTCGATTTCGTCGGAGCGCAGCTTTGCCGGGGTGTCGATCCCGCTCTCGCGGGCCAAGGCCGTGGCAAAACAGGCCGGCGGCAAGCTCAACGACGTGGTGCTGGCGGTCTCCAGCGGCGTGGTGCGGCGCTATCTGGTGGAGCGCGGCGCACTGCCGGCGAAATCGATGACGGCCGCGGTGCCGATCTCGCTGCGCGAGGAGGGCAACACCGATGCCAACAACCAGGTGTTCGGCATGATCTGCTCGATCGCCACCAACATCGAGGATCCCAAGGCGCGGCTGGAGGCGATCATCGCGCAGTCCACCAAGTCCAAGGAGATGTCGCATCCGCTGCGGGCCCTGATGCCGCAGGTTTCCAACGTCTCGATGCTGGGCGCGCCGATCCTGGTCCAGATCCTGGCGCTGCTTTACAGCCGCTCCAGCCTGTCCGACGTGCTGCCGCCGGCGGCCAATATCACGGTCTCCAACGTGCCGGGCCCGCGGCAGACACTGTACGCGGCGGGCGCGGAATTGCTGCACATCTTCCCGGTATCGATCTCGACCCACGGGATTGCGCTGAACATCACCGTGCAGAGCTACCGGGACCAACTGGATTTCGGCTTCATTTCCGGCGCCAACATCATTCCGCACGTCCAGGTGCTCTGCGACATGCTGCCGGAGGAATTTGCCAAGCTCGAAGCCGCATTCGCGCCGCCGGCCGATCTCAGGAGCGCGGCGAGCTGAATCCCGATCCGCAATCAAGGTGAGTAGACGATGATCGAAATGCCGCCGCTGCAGTTCGCCCAGACCAACGGAATTCGGATGGGCTATTACGAAGCCGGCCCGAAAACCGACAGGCCGCCGGTCATTCTGTGCCACGGCTGGCCGGAGATCGCGTTTTCCTGGCGCCACCAGATCAAGGCGCTGGGCGAAGCCGGCATTCGCGTGATCGCGCCGGACCAGCGCGGCTATGGCGCAACCGACCGGCCCGAGCCGGTCGAGGATTACGACATCGAGCATCTGACCGGCGACCTCGTCGGCCTGCTCGACCATCTCGGAATCGACAAGGCGATCTTCGTCGGTCACGACTGGGGCGGTTTCGTGGTCTGGCAGATGCCGCTGCGCCATCCCGATCGCGTCGCCGGCGTGGTCGGGATCAACACCCCGCACACGGCTCGCGCCCCGGCCGACCCGATCGAATTGTTCCGCCAGCGGTTCGGCGAGCAGATGTACATCGTGCAGTTCCAGAATCCCGCGCGCGAGGTGGACAAGATTTTCAACGGCCGGGTCGAACAGACTTTTGATGCCTTCATGCGCAAGCCGGTGCCGCGCAGCGACGACGCTCCGGCCGAACAGCCGGTCGCCGGCGTCGGCGCCTCGCCGCGGCTCAATCTGGCGTTTCCGCAGATGATCGCGGGCTACGACGCCAAACACGATCCGCGCACGCCGATCCTGTCGGCGGAGGAAAAGCAGGTGTTCGTCGATACCTTCACCAAATCCGGCTTCACCGGCGGCATCAACTGGTACCGCAACATGTCGCGCAACTGGCAGCGCGGCCGAAGGGCTCGACCACACCGTGCGGGTGCCCTCGCTGATGATCATGGCGGAGAACGATCACGTGCTGCCGCCTTCGGCGGCCGACGGCATGGAGAAGATCGTGCCCGACCTGGAGAAATATCTGGTCCGCGACAGCGGCCATTGGACGCAGCAGGAAAAGCCGGACGAGGTCAGCGCCAGACTGATCGAATGGCGTAGAAGGCGGTTCGGATAAATCGTCGAACTGGCAGGGGACAATCAAGCAATGACGTCGACCAACCGGCTGAGCCCGATTCCGCAGCCGCCGACCAAACCGGTGGTCGGCAACATGCTGTCGCTGGATTCGACCGCGCCGGTGCAGAATCTGGCCCGGCTGGCCAAGCAATTGGGCCCGATCTTCTGGCTCGACATGATGGGCGCGCCGCTGGTCATCGTTTCCGGCCACGACCTCGTCGACGAGCTCTCTGACGAGAAGCGTTTCGACAAGGTGGTGCGTGGCCCGTTGCGCAGGGTGCGCGCGATCGGCGGCGACGGCCTGTTCACCGCCGACACGGCCGAGCCGAACTGGAGCAAGGCGCACAACATCCTGCTGCAGCCGTTCGGCAACCGGGCGATGCAGTCCTATCACCCGAGCATGGTCGACATCGCCGAGCAGCTCGTGAAGAAATGGGAGCGGCTGAACGCCGACGAGGAGATCGACGTCGTTCACGACATGACCGCGCTGACGCTCGACACCATCGGGCTGTGCGGCTTCGACTACCGCTTCAATTCGTTCTACCGGCGCGACTATCATCCCTTCGTCGAGTCGCTGGTGCGCTCGCTCGAAACCATCATGATGATCCGCGGCCTGCCGCTGGAAAATTGGTGGATGCAGAAGCGAAGGCGCGATCTCGCCGCCGACGTCGCCTTCATGAACAAGATGGTCGACGAGATCGTCGCCGAGCGCCGCGGCAACGCCGAGGTGGCCTCCGACAAGAAGGACATGCTCGCCGCCATGATGACCGGCGTCGACCGCTCGACCGGCGAACAGCTCGACGACGTCAACATCCGCTACCAGATCAACACCTTCCTGATCGCGGGGCACGAAACCACCAGCGGCCTTTTGTCGTGCACGCTCTATGCGTTGCTGAAACATCCCGACGTGCTGAAAAAGGCCTATGAGGAAGTCGACCGCGTGCTCGGGCCCGACGTCAACGCCAGGCCGACCTATCAGCAGGTCACGCAGCTCGTCTACATCACGCAGGTCCTGAAGGAGGCCTTGCGGCTATGGCCGCCGGCGCCGGCCTACGGCATCGCGCCGCTGAAGGACGAGACCGTCGGCGGCAAATACAAGCTGAAGAAAAAGACCTTTGTCACCGTGCTGGTGCTGGCGCTGCACCGCGACCCGAGCGTCTGGGGCCCGAATCCCGATGCGTTCGATCCCGAAAATTTCAGCCGCGAGGCGGAAGCCGCGCGCCCCGTCAATGCCTGGAAACCGTTCGGCAACGGCCAGCGCGCCTGCATCGGCCGCGGCTTCGCCATGCACGAGGCGGCGCTCGCCGTCGGCATGATCCTGCAGCGCTTCAGGCTGATCGACGTCAACCGCTACCAGATGCACCTGAAGGAAACGCTGACCATCAAGCCCGACGGATTCAAGATCAAGGTGCGGCCGCGCGCCGAGCAGGAGCGCGGGACCTATACCGGCGCGACGGCGGCAACGGCGGCGGCGTCGGGCGCGGCACCGCGCGCACGGACCCGGCCGGGGCACAATACGCCGCTGCTGGTGCTTTACGGGTCGAACCTCGGCACCGCGGAGGAACTCGCCACCCGCGTCGCCGATCTCGCCGAGGTCAACGGTTTTGCGACCAAACTCGCAGCCCTCGACGACTACGCCGGCAAACTGCCTGAGCAGGGCGGGCTGCTGATCTTCTGCGCCTCTTACAACGGCGCGCCGCCCGACAACGCCACGCGATTTGTAAATTGGCTCCGCGGCGACTTGCCCAAGGATGCATTTGCAAAATTGCGCTACGCGGTGTTCGGCTGCGGCAACAGCGACTGGGCCGCGACCTATCAGGCGATCCCGCGGCTGATCGACGAACGACTGGCGGCGCATGGGGCGCGAGCCGTGTATGCGCGCGGCGAGGGCGATGCGCGCAGCGATCTCGATGGCGAATTTGAGAGCTGGTTTGCAAAACTCGCGCCGCTGGCGACCAAAGAATTCGGTATCGCTTCGAGCTTCAGTCGCAGCGCCGAGGACGAGCCGCTCTACAGAATCGAGCCGGTGGCGCCGTCGGCGCTCAACGCCATCGCAGCGCTCGGCGGCGTCGCGCCGATGAAGGTGATGGTCAACGGCGAATTGCAGAACAAGACGGGCGCGAATGCCTCGGCGAGATCGACCCGGCACATCGAGGTGCAATTGCCGTCCGATATCACCTACCGGGTCGGCGATCACCTCAGCGTGGTGCCGCGCAACGATCCGGCGCTGGTGGATGCGGTGGCGCGCCGCTTCGGCTTCTTGCCGGCCGACCAGATCCGGCTGCAGGTCGCCGAGGGCCGCCGCGCGCAACTGCCGGTCGGCGAGCCGGTGTCGGTCGGACGGTTATTGACCGATTTCGTCGAGCTGCAGCAGGTCGCCACCCGCAAGCAGATTCAGATCATGTCCGAGCACACGCGTTGTCCCCTGACAAAACCGAAACTCGTGGCCTATCTCGGCGAGGATGCCGCCTCGGGTGAGCGCTATCGCGCGGAAATTCTCGGAAAACGCAAATCGGTGTTCGATTTGCTGGAGGAGCATCCGGCCTGCGAATTGCCGTTCCACGCGTATCTCGAAATGCTGTCGCTGCTGGCGCCGCGCTATTATTCGATCTCGTCGTCGCCGTCGGTCGATCCGGCGCGCTGCAGCGTCACCGTCGGCGTGGTCGAGGGCCCCGCGAGTTCGGGACGGGGCTTCTACAAGGGCGTCTGTTCGAACTACCTCGCCGGCCGCCGCGCGGGCGAGACCATCCACGCCACGGTGCGCGAGACCAAGGCCGGCTTCCGCCTGCCCGATGATGCTTCGGTGCCGATCATCATGATCGGCCCCGGAACGGGTTTGGCGCCGTTCCGCGGCTTCCTGCAGGAGCGTGCGGCGCTGAAGGGCAGGGGGGCGGGCCTCGGCCCGGCGATGCTGTTCTTCGGATGCCGGAATCCCGAACAGGATTATCTCTACGCGGACGAGCTGAAGGCGTTCGAAGCCGCCGGCATCACCGAACTGCACACCGCGTTTTCGCGCGCCGAAGGTCCCAAGACCTATGTGCAGCACCTGGTCGCGGCGCAGAAGGATCGCGTCTGGAGCCTGATCGAGAACGGCGCGATCATCTATGTCTGCGGCGACGGCGGCAGGATGGAGCCGGACGTCAAGGCGGCGCTGGTTGCGATCTATCGCGAACGCACCGGAAGCGATGCCGCCTCCGGTCAGCGCTGGATCGACGATCTCGGTGCCAGGAACCGCTACGTGCTCGACGTCTGGGCGGGCGGGTAATAACGGCGCCGAGCCGTCACCTTTTCGGCAGCCGCTCGAACGTCGGTATCCCCTCGGGGATCTGATGGAAGGCCTGCTGGTCGATGGTGTAGATCGCCATCTGCGGGTTGCCGTAAAGCGCGGGATCGTCGAGCGTGCCGACCTTCAGGATCACCGCGGCCAGGCCCGGCCGCCGCGTGGTGAGATGCGTGCCGCATTCGGCGCAGAATTCCCGCGTCACCGCGCCTTCGAGATCGGTCCGCGTGAATTGTTTTGGCGCGCCCTTGGTGTAGGCAAATCCGCCGACCGGCATCAGCACGAACATGTTGGGCGAGCCGCCCGAGATATATTGGCATTCGCGGCAATGGCATTGCGCCTTCAACATCGGCTCGCCCTCGGCCACATAGCGCACGCTGCCGCAATAGCACCCGCCTTCCAGTTTCATTTTATTCTCCTTGCCTGGTTCTGAATCAATGCATCGCCTTCGCCGACGCCGCGTGGGCATGCTGGTCGATGGCGTCGATGACCTGCGGCCACATCGGGATCGGCAACGCGTGCCCCATGCCTTCGATCATCAGGAGCCTGGCGCCGTGGATCGAGGCCGCGGTGTCCTTGCCGCCCTCGGGGTGCACCAGGGGATCGACGGTGCCGTGAATGACGAGGGTGGGCGCCTTGACCTGACGCAGCCGTTCCTTGCGGCTGCCCGAGGCGAGGATGGCGCGGAGCTGCCGTCCGACGCCGGCCGGGTTGAGGCCACGCTCAAACGTGCGTTCGGCGCGGGAGCGGTCGAGCGCCTCGTCTTCCGGAAAACTGCCGACGCGCAGCACCTTCCAGGTCTGCGCGAAGCGGACGAAGTATTCGTCCCTGGTGGTCGGCGGCGGCGCCATCAGGATAGCGGAGGCTTCGCGGGTCGGTGGCGGCACTTTGGGATTGCCGGTGGTCGACATGATCGAGGTGAGCGAGCGCACCCTTGCCGGAAACGAGATCGCGATTTCCTGGGCGATCATGCCGCCCATCGACAAGCCGACCACATGCGCCGACTTGATGCCGAGCGCGTCCATCAGTCCGACGGTGTCTTCCGCCATGTCGTGCAGCTTGTACGGTGCGGCGACCGGAATTTTCAGGAATCTCAGTTTGAGAAACTCGGCGAGGGTAATGCGCTTGCCGCCGGAAAGATGGCTCGATTTGCCGATGTCGCGGTTGTCGAAGCGGATGACGCGAAATCCGCGCGCGGCAAGCTGCCGGCAGAAATCGTCCTCCCAATGAATCATCTGGGCGCCCAGCCCCATGATCAGCAGCATCGGCTCCGCATCGGCGTCGCCGAAGATCTCGTAACAGAGGTCAATACCGTTGGCGCGGGCGATCTGCGGCGGCTGGTGGACGAGCGTATTCACCGTGGCTGTTCCCTCCGGACTGGTTTGGCGATGACGACTTTATGACACGGTTTTTCGCGGTGCAGAAGGGCTTCCCGGCAGGCAAATCGGCCGCTGCAATGTTGACCGCCCCCACGCGAGGGTGTGGTATGATTGAAAACAGGCGAGACACTCGCGATCACGCCGGAGGACGGCCATGGCAGACAAGAGCAACGATCCGGTCGCGATCTGGCAAAACATGATCGGCGAGATGGAGAAGGGGTTCAACGCCTTCGCCAGCAAGGCGCTGGAGTCGCCCGAAATCAGCAGGGTCGTCAATCAGGTCGGCGGGGTTTCGGCCGGTGCGCAGAAGCAGCTCGGCGACATGATGGAGAAATATCTCGTCAACATGAACCTGCCGAGCCGGGCGCAGATGGTCGGCATGGCCGAGCGGCTGCAATCGATCGAAGGGCAGCTCAACGAGATCAAGGCAACGTTGCACCAGCTCCGGAATAATGCCGGCGCGGCGGAGAGCGGATATCCGGCCGCGCCAAAACCGCCACGGACAAAACGTCCGTCGTCCGCGGGCGGAGAGCCAAAATGAACGCGCCCGCCGGCCTCGACCTGGCGTCGATCCCGGAGCGGATCCAGTCCGAGGTGCAGCGCGCGATCCAGCGCAGCATCAAGGGCGTCGAATACATCGCCTCGTCCGGCCCGTCGCTTGGTTCGACGCCGAAGGACATCCTGAATGCCCGCGGCACGATGAATCTCTATCACTACCGGCCGATCGCCGATGAGATCTACCGGGTGCCTATCCTGATCGTGATGGCGACCACCAACCGCGGCTACATCCTCGACATGGTGCCCGGCCAGAGCTTCATCGAGTTTCTGCTGAAGCGCGGCTACGACGTCTACATGCTGGACTGGAGCGCGCCGAAGCCGGAAGAGAAACGTCTGCGCATGGAGGATTACGTCCTCGACTTCATTCCGGATTGCGTGCGCCATGTGCAGCGCGATTCCGGCGAGACCGACGTCACCGTGATCGGCTATTGCTTCGGCGGCGTGCTGTCGCTGCTCTATGGCTCGATCTTCGCCGATGGACCGATGAAGAACCTGATCTGCTTCACCACGCCGGTCGATTTCCGCGAGATGAAGCTGTTCCAGAATTTTTCCGATCGGCGCTATTTCGACGTCGACCGGCTGGTCGACAGCGTCGGCAACGTGCCGCCCGAGATGATCCTGTCATCGTTCGAGATGCTGCGGCCGGCCTCGCGCGCGGCGAGCCAGGTGCAGTTGTGGGAGAACATCTGGAACGACGAATACGTCAAGTCGTACCGGATGTTCGACCGCTGGGCGACCGACACGCTGCCGCTCGCCGGCGAATATTTCCGCACCATCACCAAAGACCTGATGTGGGACAACAAGCTCTACAACGACACCATGTCGGTCGGCGGGCGCAAAGCGGATATTTCCAGCATCAAGGTGCCGTTCCTGCACGCGGTCGCCGAGCACGATCACATCGTGCCCTATGATGCGGCAAAACCCCTGATCCGGAAGATCGGCTCGACCGACAAGGAAGAGGTGATCCTCAAGGGTGGCCACGTCAGCCTGGTCGCCGGCGCCAACGCCGTCAAGCGGCTGTGGCCGAAACTCGATTCATGGCTAGGCGAGAGATCGACATGAGTTCAAGCGACATCCGGACCTATCCGCTCCACGTCAGGACGGAGGCGGGCGACATCGAGTTGCGGATGATGGGACCGGCCGATGAGGCCTTGGTGCTCGCATTCGCGCGAGAGCTTCCCGAGCACGACCTTTTGTTCCTGCCGCGCAACATCAGCGAGCCGAAGGTGCTGGCGGCCTGGATCAAGGAGATCGAGCGCGGCTCGATCATCAGCCTGCTGGCGGTGAAATCGGGCAGGGTGGTGGGATGCGGAACGATCGTGCGCGACCCCCTTTCGTGGTCGCCGCATGTCGGCGAAATCCGCAACGTGGTCTTGCCGGATGTGCGCGGCCAGGGGGTAGGCCGGGCGCTGTCGCAGGAAACCTTTGCGCTCGCTTTGAGCGTCGGACTGGAAAAGCTGCTGGTCCAGATGACGGTCGATCAGACCGGCGCGATCGCGATTTTCGAAGGACTCGGATTCAAGGCCGAAGCGCTGCTGCACGACCACGTCCGCGACCTCGCGGGCAAGAAGCACGATATCGTCGTGCTCGCGCATAACGTGGCGCAGGTCCGGGCCCAGATGGAAGCCTATGGGCTGCCGGAAGCGGTCCAGCAATAGGTCAGGGTCGAAGCCGGCTCATCGGGCAGCCGGCGTAGCCCGCATCGATCACGATTTGGTGATATCGCATCGCAACATTGATATTGCAGTGCACCATTAACTATGCCATATAGAGCTTGCCCCGGGCCAACCGGACGGGGTGAGCCCATAGCTCAAATCTGAGGATGGAGAGACCCCAATGACCACCGAAACCAATTCCGTACTGAACACCGTCAAGGAAGCTTTCGCGCCCGTCACCGATGCGCTCAAGAACTTCCAGAACATGGAAGTCCCCGAGGCTGCGCGTGAGTTCGTGAAGAAGACCGCCGGCACCGCCAAGGAGCGCGCCGCCGACCTTCATGCCGGTTCCGAGAAGGTGACTGCCGCGATCGAGACCGCCGTTGCCGGTTCGGTCAGCGAGGCCGCCAAGATCACCCGCAACATCCAGGATGCGCTGTATCAGGACGCCGAGGCGTTCTTCGCAGGCATCGACAAGCTCGCTTCCGCCAAGTCGCTCAACGAGGCGGTGCAGATCCAGTCCGACATGCTGCGCGCGCGCGGCGAATTGCTGGTGTCGCGGGCGAAGGCCTCGACGGAATATCTCGGCAAGCTCGTCGCCGACGGCGCCAAGACCGCCCAGGACAACTTCGCCAAGGTCTACAACAAGACCGCCTGATCGCTTCGGGGATCAGCTGCATAGCCGTTAGTTGGAAGGCCCGCTCGATGCGGGCCTTCTTTTTGCGGCATACACTCATAGATCATAGTTACTCCCCCGTCATTGCGAGGAGCGCAAGCGACGAAGCAATCCAGCTTTGTCCGCTGCACAGTTGATTGCTTCGCTTCGCTCGCAATGACGGAGGCTGCTATCCTGCGCCCGCGCCAACCGACGTCCGTTCCGAGAGCCGCCATGACCGTGCCCGCCACCTTCTCCTTCGACGCGCCCGGCGACGCCGCGCGGGCGGCCGAGTTGCGGCGGGTGAAGGCTGTGGCGACGCTGGTGCTGACGGGCACGCTGGCGCTGTTCGTGACGGCGAAGCTGCTGCTGCCCGTGCACCCCGTGTTCGGCTTCGTCGCGGCGTTCGCGGAAGCCGCCACCATCGGCGGGCTCGCCGACTGGTACGCCGTGGTGGCGCTGTTCAAGCGGCCGCTGGGATTGCCGATTCCGCACACCGCGATCATTCAGGGCAATCAGCACCGCATCGCCGACAAGCTCGGCGAATTCATCGAGGTGCATTTTCTCGAAGCCGCCCCCGTGGAAGCCAAACTTCGCCAGGTCGACTTCGGCTCCTTCATCGCCGACTGGCTGCGCGACCGCAAGCGCAGTGCCGATCTTGCCCGCTTCACGCTGCGGCTGTTGCCGGAGGCGGTCAGCGCGACGGAGACCTCGGGCCTCATGAATTTCGTCACCCGCCGCATCACCACCCAGCTGCAATCGATCGATCTCGCGCCGCTCGCCGCGGGAACGCTGCGCGGCTTCGTGGCCGAAGGCAAGCACCAGGGTCTGCTCGACGATCTCCTGCGCGTGATGCACCAAACGCTCACCCAGCCCGACACCATGGCCGTGATCCGTGACAAGATCCGCGCCGAGTTGCCGACGCTGCTGAAACTCTATCGTGCCGACAAGTTCCTGGTGAACAGGATCGTCGCCTCCGCGACGAATTTTTTCGAGGAAGTGCGAAGCGATCCGCAACATCCGTTCCGCGGCGAGTTCGATTCGATGCTGCTGTCGTTCGTCGATCGGCTCGGCAGCGATCCGGCCTTCGCCGGCCGCATCGACGGATTGAAGCGCGATCTGCTGGCGCGTCCCGAACTCGCCGAGCTTGCGAAGAACATCTGGTCGAACGCGCGCTCGTTCATCGAGCGCAGCGCCAGCGGCGACAGCCAGGTGCTGCAGCAACATCTTGCGGGCATGTTCGTGAAGGCGGGCGAGGCGCTCGCCGGCGATTCCGAACTGCGCGCCGAGATCAACCAGGGTCTCGTTGCCGTGCTGCGAAGTTTTATCGCCGACCAGAAGAGCGGCGTCTCGAGCTTCATTGCCGATCAGGTCAAGGCCTGGGACATGGGGCAGCTGATTTCGCTGATCGAAATCAACATCGGCCGGGACCTGCAATACATCCGCTTCAACGGCTCGCTGATCGGCGGCCTTGCGGGGTTGGCGCTTTACACCGCCGAATTCCTGCTGCGGCTGTTGTGACTTTTAGAGCACTGAACCGGCTTTTAGGTGTTGAGACCCATTGTCCCATCGCTGACCAGCCGCTTGAATGGCGGAATCAGTGCCATAGCTCGATAGCGATGTTGCACTGCGGAACGATTGTGCAGGCGTCGCGTTGAATTTGGCCGCGTTTGAATTGATCGATTGGACCGCTTCCGGTCCTGAGAGGAAATACGATGTCCGTCACTGATGCGCTGCAGCCGCCGTCCCGCACGCTGATGTTTCTGGAGGGACGGGCCTTCCACGAGCTTGGCGCGTTCCTCGGCGCGTTGCCGCTGCTCAGCCTGGCGCCGAAGGGCGACGGACATCCGGTGCTGGTATTGCCCGGCCTTGTGGCGTCGGACACTTCGACGCGCCCGCTGCGCAGCTTCCTGAAAAACCGCGGCTATGCCGTCAGCGGCTGGCGCCAGGGCCGCAATCTCGGCCTGCGCGACGGCGTGCAGCACGCGATGGTCGATCTCGTGCACGAGCTCAGCGACAGCCACGGCCGCAAGATCAGCCTGGTGGGCTGGAGCCTCGGCGGCCTTTACGCGCGACAACTGGCAAAGATGATGCCGGACCGCGTGCGCTCGGTGATCACGCTCGGCAGCCCGTTCGCAGGTCACCCGAAGGCGACCAACGCCTGGCGCGTCTATGAGATGGCGAGCGGCCGCAGTGCCGAGGAGGAAGACCATCGGTTCGGCGGATCGCTTTCGGAAACGCCGCCGGTGCCGACCACCGCAATCTTCAGCCGCACCGACGGCATCTGCGCCTGGCAGGGCTGCATGGAAAATCCGTCGGCGCAATCCGAGAATATCGAGGTCGAGAGCAGCCATTGCGGCATGGGACACCATCCCGCCGTGGTCTATGCGGTCGCCGATCGTCTGGCGCAGCCCGAGGGCGATTGGGCGCCGTTCGACCGCAGCGGCTGGCGCAGCATCGTGTATCCGGATCCTAACAGGTAAGCGCGGCTTAGGGCCGTCATTGCGAGCGCAGCGAAGCAATCCATCTTGCAGCGAAGATGCGGGCGCACCGATCCGCTGGACCAGCGTTGTCGTAAATCCCTAAAACGCGCTATGCGTTGATCATGCCGCATCCGCTTGCCCGCATCGTCGACCAGCTCAGGCGCGAACCCTCGCGCACCGGCTCCATCGTCATCACCGTGTTCGGAGACGCGATCGTGCCGCGCGGCGGTTCGGTCTGGCTCGGAACGCTGCTGGAATTCTTCAAGACGCTGGACATCGACAGCGGTGTGGTGCGCACGGCGATGTCGCGGCTTGCCGCCGACGGCTGGCTCGAACGCGGGAAGGTCGGCCGCAACAGCTTTTATCGGCTGGTGAAGAAGGGGCAGCAAACCTTTGATGCCGCGACCAAGCATATCTACGATACGCAGCCGTCCGATTGGACCGGCCGCTTCGAGCTCTTGTTGATAGGGAACGGCGAGGATCGTGATGCCTCGCGCGAGGCGCTGAAGAATGCCGGTTTTGGAAGTCCGCTGCCGGGGGTGTGGGTGGCGCCTTCGGGCGTTCCGATTCCCGCGGAAGCCGCGGGCGCGATCCGGCTGGAGGTTTCCGCCGAGGACGACAGCGGCCGGCGGTTGCTCGGCGCGAGCTGGCCGCTCGATCGCACCGCGGACGCCTATCTGAAATTCATGAAGACCTTCGAGCCGCTGCGCGGCTGGATCGGCCGGCGCGAGCGGCTGTCGGAAGCGGACGCCTTCACCGCGCGAATCTTGTTGATCCATTATTACCGGCGGGTGGTGCTGCGCGATCCGCTGCTGCCGACGGCGCTTCTTCCCAAGGACTGGCCGGGCCGGGCCGCCCGAAAACTCTGCGGTGAGATCTATCGCGGGCTGTTGCCAGGTTCCGAAAAATGGCTGGATCGCAATGGGTTGAACGAGATTGGCCCGTTGCCGGCGGCGGGCGCCGAACTGGCGCGGCGGTTCGGCGATTGATATGTTACAGAAATATATTGCATGTTGAGATTCATGTTATATATCTGAGCGCAACAATCCGGGAGATCGGCGCATGTACACCCAGGCGCTCAATACGTCGGAAGCCGAAGAGCGCAACATCGAGGACGCCGGGCGCGCCGCGCAGTTCCAGGCGCGGATCGACGCCGAGGAGCGCATCGAGCCCAACGACTGGATGCCCGCGGCCTATCGCAAGACGCTGACGCGGCAGATCTCCCAGCACGCCCATTCCGAAATCGTCGGCATGCTGCCGGAAGGCAACTGGATCACCCGCGCGCCGTCGCTGCGCCGCAAGGCGGCGCTGCTGGCAAAAGTGCAGGACGAATGCGGCCACGGGCTGTATCTCTACGCGGCCGCCGAGACGCTCGGCACCTCGCGCGAGGAGCTGGTGGACCAGATGCTGGCCGGCAGGGCGAAATATTCCTCGATCTTCAATTACCCGACGCTGACCTGGGCCGATATCGGCGTGATCGGCTGGCTGGTCGACGGCGCGGCGATCATGAACCAGATTCCGCTGTGCCGCTGTTCCTACGGCCCCTATGCGCGGGCGATGATCCGGGTGTGCAAGGAGGAATCCTTCCACCAGCGGCAGGGCTACGAGATCATGGTGACGCTGTCGCGCGGCTCGGCGGAGCAGAAGGCGATGGCGCAGGAGGCGCTGAACCGCTGGTGGTGGCCGGTGCTGATGATGTTCGGGCCGCCCGACCAGGTCAGCCAGCACAGCGACACCTCGACCAAATGGAAGATCAAACGCTTCTCCAATGACGAACTGCGCCAGAAGTTCGTCGATGCGACGGTGCCGCAGGCGCAATATCTGGGGCTTTCGATTCCCGACCCCGGCATGAAGCAGAACGAAGCGACCGGCCACTGGGAATACAGCGCGATCGACTGGACCGAATTCAAGCAGGTGCTCGCCGGCAACGGCCCCTGCAACCGCGACCGCATGGCGGCGCGGCGCAAGGCGCATGACGACGGCGCCTGGGTGCGCGAGGCAGCCGCGGCCTACGCGGAGAAGCGCAAGCAAAGGTCTGCGGCGCAGGCTGCATAGAAATTCAGGGAGATCACGATGGCCACGCCGAACACGCCGCTATGGGAAGTCTTCATTCGCAGCCGCAATGGCCTGGCGCACAAGCATGTCGGCTCGCTGCACGCCGCCGATGCGACGCTGGCGCTGCAGGCGGCGCGTGACATCTACACCCGCCGTGGCGAGGGGCTGTCGATCTGGGTGGTGCCGTCGAGCGCGATCACCGCCTCAGATCCGAGCGAGAAGGGCATGATGTTCGAACCGGCGGAATCCAAGATCTACCGGCACCCGACCTTCTACGACGTGCCCGAGGAAGTCGGGCATATGTGATTCCCCCTCGTCATTGCGGGCCAACGGGTCGGCGCGAAGCGCCGCCCGATGATAAACTCAGCGAAGCAATCCATAGCCCGGTCAAGGAAGAGTGGATTGCCTCGTCGCTACGCTCCTCCCAATGACGGCGATACTTTTAGCGCAAGCAAGTAGAGAGAACATGGCTGTCGCGTCCATCTCCGTCTCCGAAACGCCGCTGGTGCTGTACACGCTGCGCCGCGCCGACGATGCGCTGATTCTCGGGCATCGGCTGTCCGAGTGGTGCGGCCATGCGCCGATGCTCGAAGAGGACATGGCGCTTTCCAACATCGCCCTCGACCTGCTCGGCCAGGCGCGCGAGCTCTACAGCTACGCCGCCAGGGTCGAAGGCAAGGGCAATGACGAGGACAAGTTTGCCTATCTGCGCGACGTGCGGCAGTACCGCAACCTCCTGCTGCTCGAACAGCCGAACGGCGATTTCGCGCGCACCATGGTGCGGCAGTTTTTCTATTCTGCCTTCGCCGACCTCTATTGGCGCGCGATGATGAAATCGGGCGACGCCACGCTTGCGGCGATCGCGGCGAAATCGGAAAAGGAAAGCGCCTATCATTTGCGGCATTCCTCGGAATGGACCGTCCGGCTCGGTGACGGCACCGCGGAAAGCCACGAACGCGCGCAAGTTGCGATCGACGACCTCTGGGCCTTTACCGGCGAGATATTTGAAGTCGACGACAGCGAACGCGCGTTAATCAAGGCCGGCATCGCGATCGACCCCGCAGGCCTGCGTCCGCAATGGCTCAAGACGGTCTCCGATGTCGTCGGCGAAGCGACGCTGGCGCTGCCGAAAAATGACTGGATGCAGCAGGGCGGTCGCAGCGGCCGGCACAGCGAACATCTCGGCCATTTGCTCAGCGAACTGCAGTCGATGCAGCGGACGTTTCCGGGGGCCACATGGTGATCGCCGTATTCAACGATTCCGAGCTGCGGCAGCGCGCCTGGGACGTCGCGGCGACCGTGGTCGATCCGGAGATCCCCGTGCTCAGCATCGCCGATCTCGGCGTGCTCCGCGACGTCGCGGTCAGGGATGGCGAGGTCGAGGTCGCGATCACGCCGACCTATTCCGGTTGTCCCGCGATGAACATGATCACCCTGGAAATTGAATTGGCGCTGGAGCGCGAGGGTTTCCGCAATTCGAAGGTTCGTACCGTGCTGTCGCCGGCCTGGACCACCGACTGGATGAGCGAAGACGGCCGCCGCAAGCTCAGGGAGTACGGCATCGCCCCGCCGCAAGCAGCAAGCTCCCGCCGCGCGCTGTTCGGGATAGAGCAGGTGGCCTGCCCGCAATGCGGCTCCAGCGACACCGAAGTGCTTTCCGAGTTCGGCTCGACCTCCTGCAAGGCGCTGTGGCGCTGCAAGAACTGCCGCGAACCGTTCGATTATTTCAAGTGTCACTGACAACTATAGCGTCGGTCATTGCGAGCCAACGGGTCGACGCGAAGCGCCGCCCGATGATAAACTCCGCGAAGCAATCCATCGAGCGGCAACCGAAGTATGGATTGCTTCGTCGCTTCGCTCCTCGCAACGACGGTGGTGAAGTCACAGCGCTGATACCGGAAAGATTGCAATGTCTCACGCACGTTTTCACCGCCTCGCCGTCAACGATCTGCGCCGCGAATCTCCGGACGCGGTGTCGCTGACTTTTGCAATTCCGAAAGGGCTCGCTGAGGATTACCGGTTTTCGCCCGGGCAGTACCTGACCTTGCGCGCGACCATGGACGGCGAGGAAGTGCGCCGCTCCTATTCGATCTGCTCCGGCCCCGATGACGGCGAGTTGCGCATCGCCGTGAAAAGGGTCGACGGCGGCGCGTTCTCGAGCTGGGCCGCGGACGAGCTGAAGGCCGGCGACGAGATCGACGTCATGACGCCGACCGGCCGCTTCGGCGTCGCTCCGGTGCCGGGTGAGGCGAGGGTCCATGTCGGCTTTGCCGCCGGCTCCGGCATCACGCCGATCCTGTCGATCGTCAAGGGTGTGCTGGCGCGCGAGCCGCACAGCCGCTTCTTCCTGTTCTACGGCAACCGCTCGACCGGCGGCATGCTGTTCCGCGAGGCGCTGGAAGAACTCAAGGACCGCTTCATCGAGCGGCTCTCGGTATTCCATGTGATCTCGGGCGAGGAGCAGGACATCCCGATCCTGCACGGCCGGCTCGATGGCGAAAAGGTGAGGGTGCTGCTGCGCTCGCTGGTGCCGGCGGCAAGCGTCGACCATGTCTTCATCTGCGGTCCGACCGGCATGAGCGAGGATATCGAGGCGACCTGCCGGGATATCGGCATTGCCGCGGACAAGATTCATGTCGAGCGCTTCGTCTCCGGGCTCGGCGGCAAGCCGCGCCCCAAGACCGTTATCCCCGTCGGCGCGCCGCCGAAGGCTTTTGCCGCGCTGATCATCGACGGCAAGCGCCGCGAGGTGCCGGTCGCCGAAGGCGAAGCCATTCTCGATGCCGCGTTGCGCGCGGGCGTCGACCTGCCGTTCGCCTGCAAGGGCGGCATGTGCTCGACCTGCCGCGCCAAGCTCGTCGAGGGCAAGGCCGAGATGGAAGTGAACTATTCGCTGGAGCCGTGGGAGCTCGAAAAGGGCTTTATCCTCACTTGCCAGGCAAGACCGACGACGGAACGAGTCGTGGTGGACTACGACCACGTTTGACCGTCATTCCGGGCGCGCGGAGCGCGAACCCGGAATCCAGAAGTTGCCGGCACGAGATTCCGGGTTCAGCCCTGACGGGCTGCCCCGGAATGACGGCCTACTTCACTCCTTCGGCCGCTTGTCGAACACGCGCCTGGCCTTGCCGAGCGAGCGCTCCAGCGTGTCGGGGGCGACAGCCCTGATGTTGGCGTGGATGCCGGTGGTGTTCTTGATGTGATGGGTGACGAGATCGGTTTGTTCGGTGAGCCCGCTGCCGTCCCAGCTCTCGGCGCGCGCCTCCGCCAGCACCGTCATCACGTCCATCCGTCCCTCGCGCGTCAGTTCGATGATGAAATGACCGCCGCACCAGTCGGTGGCGAGCAGCACTTCCTCGATCTGGGTCGGGAATACATTGACGCCGCGCAGGATGATCATGTCGTCGGAGCGTCCGGTGACCTTCTCCATCCGCCGCATGCCCGGCCGCGCCGTGCCCGGCAACAGCCGCGTCAGGTCGCGGGTGCGATAGCGGATGACCGGAAAGGCTTCCTTGGTCAGCGAGGTGAAGACAAGCTCGCCCTTTTCGCCGTCGGGCAGCACCGCGCCGGTCTCGGGATCGATCACCTCGGGATAGAAATGATCCTCCCAGATATGCAGGCCGTCCTTGGTCTCGATGCATTCCTGCGCGACACCGGGGCCCATCACCTCGGACAGGCCGTAGATGTCGGTGGCGTCCATGTCGAACGATTGTTCGATCTCGGCGCGCATCGCGTTGGTCCATGGCTCGGCGCCGAAGATGCCGATCTTCAAGGACGATTGGCGGGGGTCGAGACCCTGACGCTTGAATTCGTCCAGGATCGCCAGCATGTAGCTCGGCGTCACCGTGATGATGTCGGGCCTGAAATCGTTGATCAGCTGCACCTGCCGCTCGGTCATGCCCCCGGAGATCGGCACCACCGTGCAGCCGAGCCTTTCCGCGCCGTAATGCACCCCCAGGCCGCCGGTGAACAGGCCATAGCCATAGGCGTTGTGGATGATCATGCCGCTGCGGCCGCCGGCGGCGCGGATCGAGCGCGCCATCAGGTCCGACCACATCTCGATATCGGCCTTGGTATAGCCGACCACGATCGGCTTGCCGGTGGTGCCGGAAGAGGCGTGGATGCGGACCAGCTTTTCGCGCGGTACCGCGAACATGTTGAACGGGTAATTGTCGCGCAGGTCGGTCTTCACCGTGAACGGAAAATTCCTCAGGTCCGACAGCTGCCGGAAATCCCGGGGGTGTACGCCGGCCTTGTCGAACGCTTTCCTGTAATGCGCGACGTTGTCGTAGACGCGTGCCAGCGTCGCGGCGAGACGCCTGGTTTGCAGCGCCGTGATCTCATCACGCGACGCGCGCTCGGCGTCGTCCATGACAGCGTTATAGCCGCTTTTCGATTGACGGTTGGTCGAAGCCATCGAGACGTTTCCTCAGGATTGTTTTCTGTTTTTATTTGGCGCCGGGTTCCATCGCCGGCACCCAGGCGCCGCCGATGGTGCGGGAATGGCCGCGCAACTCGGCGATCGCGGCTCCGTCGACGGTGACGCGCACATCGTAAATCCCGGAGCGTCCGGTTCGCGAGATTTCCCGCGCCACAGCGACCAGCCGGTCGCCGAGCTTGCCCGGCCGGATGAAGGAGATGTTGCCTTGGGCGGCGACCGCGCGCTCGTTATGTGAGTTGCAGGCAAAGGCGAACGCCGAATCCGCCAGCGTGAAGATGAAGCCGCCATGGGCGATGCCGTGCCCGTTGACCATGTTCGGCTGGATCGTCATGGCCAGCGTCGCTTCGCCGGCCCTGATCTGCAGGATCTCCATGCCGAGACCCTTGCTGGCGTCGTCCTCCTTCCACATCGCGTCGGCGCAGGCGCGCGCGAGGTCGTCGGGTGAGAGCGTGGCCTTGACGTTCACCGCGGCGCCCCCGCCGAGATCAGTGGCTGCTCTTTGATCAGGATCCGATGCAATCCGCGTCTCCCCAGGCCGTGCCGGGCTTGTTGGAACAAGCCTCATTAGCTGTTGGTTCAGTCGATTAGTCATGATGGCAAGGCGGCATGGTGTCAACGATTCCGGGGGGACGCGGACCCATCGGCGGGAACGAAATCATTCGTATTCAGGCTGCCCGCGAAGGATTCATTCCCTCGGGCCGCCGCTGCGCGACAGCTTCGTTCTTATTTCTTGACAGGCGTGGACGGGTCTCCATGTAAGCCATTATAGCAACACGGAAATTGCATTCTCTTCCGGCGCTGCCGGACGTCGCGGCCGGGCCAATTTTGAGGAAAATCCAGTGCAGGACGGTGGCAATATTGTCGTAGTGAGCGGGTTGCTCATCGGCCTCGCCTATGGCGCGATCGGCCTGTTGAGCGGGTTTTGCCTGCTCTCCGGCCTGCGCGGCTGGTGGGCCGACGGCGACAGTCGCCTGATCCGGACCTATGCGCTGGCGCTCGGCGTTGCGATCGCCGCGACCCAGCTTCTGGCCGCCGGCAGCGTCGTCGACATCGGCAAGTCGATCTATCTGCAGCCGTCGTTCTCGGCGCCGCTGATGTTCGCCGGCGGACTGTTGTTCGGTTACGGCATGGTGCTCTCGAACGGCTGCGGATCGCGCGCGCTGGTGCTGCTCGGGCGCGGCAATCTGCGCTCCTTCGTCGTGGTGATCGTGCTCGGCATCGCCGCACAGATGACGCTGAAGGGACTGATCGCGCCGGGCCGGATCGCGGTGCTGCAGGCGACCCAGGCCGCGCCGAAGTCGGTTTCGCTGCCGGCGCTGTTGTCGACGTTGGGCCTCAGCGAGACCTTCGCGCGCATGATCGCGGCTTCGGTGATCGCGGGCGCGCTGATCATCTTTGCGTTCGCGCATGCGCCGTTCCAGCGCGCGTGGGGCCAGATCGCCGCCGGGATCGGCGTCGGCCTGCTGGTTGCCGGCGGCTGGTTTGCCACCGGCTATCTCGGCGCCGACGATTTCAATCCGGCCGCGGTGACCTCGCTGACCTTCGTCGCGCCGATCGCCGACACCGTGCAATACGCCATGTTGTCGACCGGGCTCTCCCTGAATTTCGGCATCGCCATGGTCGCCGGCGTATTTGCCGGAAGCCTGGTGACGGCGCTGGTCACCCGCCGCTTTCACTGGGAAGGTTTTAACTCGCCGCGCCACATGCTGCGCTCGATCGGCGGCGCGGCGCTGATGGGCGCGGGCGGCGCGATGGCCTATGGCTGCTCGATCGGGCAGGGCCTCACCGGCCTGTCGACGCTGGCGCTGGCGTCGTTCGTCGCGGTCGGCGGAATTTTGCTTGGAACAGCCGCGGGCCTGCGCGGCGTGCTCCGGGTGCAGCCGCTGGTACCGGCGCAGGACGCGCGGGTTTCGGTGCAGGACGGTCAGGCGCGCTGAGGCGAGGCCGATTCACCAGCCTCGCGCTTATCCTGGTCAGGCCATGATCCAATCCGAAAACCGGTAGCCACTTCTCGGGATCATGCCCCTGAGGTCGCCAGCCGCATCACCTCGAGATAGCCGGGGCGAACTTCCATCCGCTTGATGAGACCCTTCTCGACCAGAAGCCGATGCGCTTCCGGCAGCCGGTAGCACGGCAAATACATGAACAGATGATGCTCGGCGTGATAGTTCACCCAATAGGGCGCGATCAACAGCCGCTCGATCGGGTTGGCGAGCGTGGTGCGGGCGTGGCTGAACGGATCTTCCCCGGTGGAGGTGCAGGCGTGTTCGGCGATGTTGCGGATGCGCGTCACCAGCGGCAGCCAGGTCGCCATCGCCAACACCCAGACCGCCCAGAACCAGATGCCCGCGCCCGCCAGCCAGAACATAACGAACAGCAGCGCGTTCATGCCAAGGAAGCGCGCCATCTTGTCGGCGCCGCTGGAGACGAAGCTGTCATGCGCCAGCCTGTCCTCGCCGCTGCTGCGCCTGAACAGCGACAGCAACAAGGGCAGCCGCTGTCTGACAAACGTCTGCCCGGTGAGGTCGCGGATCGCCTTGCGGGTGTAGCTTTCCTTCGTGATCGGAAACGGCGCCGACAGCGACAGATCGGGATCCTCCGGCTGCTGGGTGAATCTGTGATGCTGCAGATGGTACGAGCGGTAGCTGGCGAGATCGGCGCCGACCGGCACCGCGCACAGCCATTGTCCGACCCATTCGTTGATGGCCTTGTTGCCATGAATTCCGCCGTGCGCGGCTTCATGCATCAGGATGGCGAGGCCCAGTTGGCGCGCACCGACGACCATCACCGCGAGCAGCCAGGTCAGGGGATTTGGCCACAGCGTGACCAGCGCGATCGCAGCAGCGATGATGGCCCAGGCATGAACCACCAGCCACGTGCCGCGCAGCGAACTGCGCGAGGTCAGCCGGCTCCATTCCGCCGGCGTAAAGACGGTTTTGGGATCGACGCGGGCTACGACCGGCATGGCTGTTTCCTCAAGAGCGTTTTCAAGCGAAGTGGAGACCGGTTCGCGTCAAGAAAACGCGTCAAAACAAGAATCTGGAGCCCCGTTTCGATTCTATCGAAACGGAAAAGGCTCTTGAGAGGATGATACGCGCGCTCGGGTGATCGTCAATCCGCAGCGCGAGTCACGATGTGGATCTCCGAGGTGAGGGTGCGGTGCACCGGGCACTTGTCGGCGATTTCCAGCAATTTCTTGCGTTGTTCGGCGTCGAGATTGCCTTCCATGGCAATGACGCGATCGATCTGGTCGAGCATGCCATCCTTGGTTTCACATTCCGCACAATCCTGCGCGTGGATCTTGCTGTGCTTCAGCGTCACCGTCGTCCGCTCCAGCGGCAGCGACTTGCGGTCGGCGTAGAGGCGCATGGTCATCGAGGTGCAGGCGCCCAGGCCCGCCAGCACGAAGTCGTACGGCCCGGGTCCTGAGTCCTCGCCGCCGGCGGCGACCGGCTCATCGGCCAGCATCTGATGCGGCCCGATCGAAACGCTCTGCTGGAATTTGCTGTTGCGGGTTTCGCGCACCACGACCAGGCGCGGGGCCTCGCCGAGATCGGCGGCCGGCTCCGAAACGATGGGCTCGAGGTAGCGGGTGGCCCAGGCGGCGATGACGTCGGCGACATAGGCGGCGTCGCGCCCTTCGCTCAGCAGATGATCCGCGTCGGCGAGCGAGACGAAACTCTTGGGATGCCTGGCGGCGAGGAAGATGCGCGTGGCGTTGTCGATGCCGACGGTGTCGTCGGTCGGCGAATGCATGATCAGCAGGGCCTTGTGCAGCTTTGCAACATGAGCCATCAGGCCGTGCTCGGCGACATCGTCGAGAAATTCGCGCGTGATGTGGAACGGCCGGCCGGCCAGCGAGACTTCGACCTTGCCCTGCGTGCGGATGTCCTCGACGTGTTCCTTGAACAGGCCGGTGACATGGGCGGGATCGGAGGGAGCGGCGATGGTGACGACCGCTTTGGCGTCGGGAATTTGGCCGGCGGCGGCGAGGATGGCCGCGCCGCCGAGACTGTGGCCGATCAGGATCGCCGGTGCTTTGCGGGTTTTGCGCAGATGGTCGGCGGCGCGTACCAGATCGGCGACGTTGGAGGAGAAGGTGGAATTTGCAAATTCGCCTTCGCTGGAGCCGAGGCCCGTGAAGTCGAAGCGCAGCACCGCGATGCCTTTTGCGGAAAGCGCCACAGCGATGCGCCGCGCGGCCAGCACGTCCTTGCCGCAGGTGAAGCAATGCGCGAACAGCGCATAGGCGATCGGCTCCCGCTCGGGCAGGTCGAGCGACGCCGAGAGTTGATGGCCGCCTTCACCGGTGAATTGGAAACGTTCGGTCGGCATTTGGGCACTCCATGAGGATGCTCTTCGCCTCTCCCGTCGGGAGAGGTGACTGAACTACGGTCGCGCGTCAGTCGCCGGAATAGCGCTCTTCTTTCCAGGGATCACCGCGGTTGTGATAGCCGCGGACTTCCCAATAGCCCGGCGCATCGTGTTCGAGGAATTCGATGCTCTGCAGCCACTTCGCGCTTTTCCAGAAATAGAGATGCGGCACCACCAGCCGCACGGGGCCGCCATGCTCCGCCTCCAGCGCCGCGCCGGACCAGCTATGCGTGAGCAGCGCGTCCTCGGCGGCGAAATCTTCCAGCGCGAGATTGGTGGTGTAGCCGTCATGGCAATGCAGCACCACGCAGCGTGCCTCCTCGCGCGGCTGGCAGGCATTGAGGAGATCGCGCGTCGCCAGCCCCTCCCATTGGTTGTCGTAGCGCGACCAGGTGGTCACGCAATGGATGTCGGTGATGAATGTAGTCTGCGGCCGCGCGATAAACTCCGCAAAATCCCAGAAGAGCGGATGCTCGACCGCGCCATAGACGTCGAGCCGCCAGCGCTCCCGGGAAATCTGCGGCGTCAGGCCGAGGTCGAGCACGGGCCAGTCCTTTGTCAGATGCTGTCCCGGCGGCAGCCGCTGCTCTTCGGGCCGCGCGGTCCTTCCGGTGAGGAACTTCCCTTCACGGGCCCAGCGCTCCTTGCTGCGGGTCAGCTTGCTGTCCGGCGGCGGATCATTCTCGTCGGCCATGCCTCAAGCCTTGCCCATTGGTGGCGATATTATTCGTGCCGATGGGCGCACCCGCCGCTTCACATCGGCGAGGTCGATTTGATCGGCTATCGGTTTGGCGGCTTCAATGGTCATGTTGGCCTCCCGGCACGGGGACCATTGTAGCCCTGCCGGGCGAAGAATTCAGCCCGCCTTTCCGAACAATACCGGAAGCTGGCGCGGTCCGCGCACCGTGCCTTCCGACCATTTCACCTGACCGGCCGGGTCGAGCCGGAAATCCGGAATGCGCTTCAGCCATTCCTCGATCGCAACCGTCATTTCCATGCGCGCGAGGTTGGAACCGACGCAGCGGTGAATGCCGAGGCCAAACGCGGCATGGCGGTTCTCCTTGCGGTCCAGCACGACCTTGTCGGCGTCCGGGAACACGGCGGGATCGCGGTTGGCGGCGGGGAACGACAACAGCACCATGTTGCCGGGTTCGACCGGGCAACCGCTGATCGTCGTTTGCTTCATCACTTCGCGCGCCATGGTAACGGGCGAATAGGCGCGCAGCAATTCCTCGATCGCGGTCGGCATCAGTTCGGGCTCCGCGACCAGCCGTTCACGGTCCGCCGGCGTTCTCGCCAGGTGCCATAGCGAGGCGCCGATCGCGCTCCAGGTGGTGTCGATGCCGGCGATCAGGAGCAGCCGCAGCGAGCCCAGCACATGACTGTCGGACAGCGGCTGGCCGGCCTTGTCCTTCGCGCTCATCAGCGTCGAGATCAGATCGTCGGTCTTGTGTGTCTTTCGATATTCGATATGGCCGGCGAAATAGCCCGACATCTCGTGGACCGCGCGCATCAGGGCGTCATCGTCCCTGATGCCGAGTTCGAGGATTTCGTGGATCCATTTGATGAAGAGGTCGGAGTCCTTTTCGGGGATGCCGAGCATGTGGGCGATGGCGCGGACCGGAACGTGCTTGGTGTAGCGCGCCGCGGCGTCGCATTTGCCGTCGGCGATGAATTCGTCGATCAGCTCGTTGCAGATGGCGCGGACCCTCGGCTCCAGTCTCTTCATGGCGTCGGGCGTGAACGGCGGCAGCAATAGCTGCTTCGCCGGCTTGTGTTCCGGCGGGTCGGAGGTGATCGGCGGCGCCACTCCCGTGGTCTCCGGCCGGACATCGCGCACGATGACGCGGCGCGAGGAGAAATGTTCGGTGTCGTGGGCGATCTCCCTTACCGCCTCATAGGTGGTCGGCAGATAGCAGCCGAGGAAGCGATCGGTGTGAACCACAGGCGATGCCGTCCGCAATTCGTCCCAGATCGGAAACGGATTTTCGGTCCAGCGCGGATCGGTATGGTCGAAATCGTGAACCCAGTCGGTGACGGGGGGATGTTCGGGCATAGTGGGGCTTGCATCGGACATCAGGGCAAATCCTCTGGTTCGTTCGCTTGATCTATGATTGCGCTGAAAATCGGTCAGCAGATTTCAAATCGGCGGCACTGACGCCGGGTGTTCACTCTTCGGTGACTTCGATCGCCATTTCCGGGCAATTGGCCTTGGCGAGCCAGGCCTTGTCTTCAAGTGCTGCAGGCACGCTGCCGTCACCGACCTCGTGGGCGTTGCCGAATTCGTCGAGGTTGAACAGTTCCGGCGCCAGCGCTTTGCAGCGGGCGTGGCCCTGGCACTTGTCCTGGTCGACGTGGATTTTCAGCTTTCCCGACATTGCAATCGTTTCCCTCGGTTACGCGCGCCTCGTGGCGCGTAGTGTGTTTGCCATCTCCGACGAAGATGGTGCAGGCATCTTGGCTGCGCCCTTAAGTTATAGCATATTACATTAGCGCCGCGCCGATGCGTCAAGCGGAAAGTGATGGATTGTTACGTTCGATGCCGCCTCAACTCACCCGCAAGTCGCTCAACGCCTACCACCATGGGGATCTCAGGGGGGCTCTGGTCCAGGCTGCGCTCCAGGAAGCGGAGCAGGGCGGCCCGGAAGCCATCAGCATCAAGGCCTTGGCGAAGAAGCTCGGCGTCTCGCAGCCGGCTCCCTACCGGCACTTTGCCGACCGTGAGGCGCTGCTCGCGGCCGTGGCCGCCGAGGCCTTCCGGCAATTCAGCGCCGCGCTGCGCGAGTTGATCAGAAGGCCATCCAAGCGTTCAAAGCTGTCGCGCTTCGCACAGGCGACGCTGGCCTTCGGTCTTCGCCGCAATGGGATCTACCGCCTGATGTTCGCGTCGCGGATCATGGCCTGCGCGGCGAAAGGCAGCGAGCTTCATAGCGCGGCGATGGAAACTTTCGCGTCTGGTGCTGGAAGCCCTGGAGGCGCCGGCGGTCGGATTGCTGCGCGAGCGGCACGCCCTGAAAATCTGGGCGGCGCTGCACGGGGTGGTGATGCTGGCCGAGCAGGGGCTGCTCACCGGACAGGTCGCCAACATGACGAGAGAGGAATTGGTCGAGGATATCGTGGCGGAAACCAAATTGGCGCTGTCGGTCGCGATCAAGGAGGCTGCTGGCCGCTGAGCGCGACGCGTCTGCGGCCAGGTCGCGGCAACGCGTTACTTCGGCGGTCTCGGATCGATCGGCGTGGCGCCGCGCACGCCCAGAATATCCTCCAGCAGCTTTGCGCCCGCGAGAAGCTGCGCCTCGCCGCGCGGCGCCGCCACCATCTGCAGTCCGACCGGAAGGCCTGTCGTCGTAAAACCGCACGGCAGCGACAGCGCCGGGCAGCACACCAGCGTGATGGCGTAGACGATGCCGAGCCACTCGACATAATTGTCGAATTTCTTGCCGGCGCATTCGGCGACATAGCGGTTTTCGACCGGGAACGGCGCGACGATGGTCGCCGGCGCCAGCAACAGGTCGTAGGTCTTGAAGAACTCGAGCGTGCGTTCGGTCATTGCGGTCCGCTGCGCTTCGGCGCGCGCGAGCTGCTCGACCGTCAGCTTGAGGCCTTCCTCGATATTCCAGATCACTTCGGGTTTGAGCAGGTCGCGCTTGGAACGCAGCAGCGCCGCCTTGCTGATCGCGAAATCGAACGCCCGCAGCACGTGGAAGCATTCATGGGCCTCGCGCAGGTCCGGATGCGCTTCCTCGACGATCGCGCCGGCTTCCGCGAAGCGCAGAGCCGCCTTGCGGGTGATGGCGGCGACCTCGGGATCGACCGGCGTGATGCCGAGATCTGGCGAATAGGCGATGCGCTTCGGCTTGCTGCCGGAGCGTGCGGCCGACAGGAATGATTTCGGAAGCACGGGCAGGGAGAGCGGATCGGCCGGGTGTTCGCCGCTCATGGCGTCGAGCAGGAGCGCGAGATCCTCGACATTGCGCGCCATCGGGCCCTGCACACCGAGATTGCGGTCGATCTTGAATTTGGGCGTGTGCGCGACGCGGCCGATGCTCGGGCGCAGGCCGACGATACCGCAGAAGCTGGCGGGGTTGCGCAGCGAGCCGCCCATGTCCGAGCCGTGCGCGAGCCACGCCATGCCGGTGGCGAGCGCGACCGCAGCACCGCCCGAGGAGCCGGCGGCGGAGCGCGAAGTATCCCAGGGATTGCGCGTCGCGCCGAACACCTCATTAAACGTGTTGGCGCCGGCACCGAATTCCGGCGTGTTGGACTTGGCGTAGATCACCCCGCCATTGTCTTCGAGATGTTCGACCAGGAGATCTGAATGCGCGGGGATGTTGTCCCGGTAGATCGGCGAGCCCTGCGTGGTCAGCACGCCCTCGACATCGGTCAGGTCCTTGATCGGCACCGGCAGGCCTGCGAGCAGGCCGCGCTCGCCTTTGGGCTTTTTCATCAGGGCTTTGGCGTGGTTCCGGGCGCGATCGAAGCAGCGCGTCGGCAACGCGTTCACCTTGCCGTCGACCTCGGCGATCCGGCGCTCCAGCACGTCGAGCAGTTCGAGCGGGGTGACTTCGCCCGAATTGAGTTTGTCGACGACGGCGCACGCCGTCGCCCGTACCAGTTCCTGATTGGATGCCACTTATACGTCTCCCGCTCGTTCCGCCTTCCGGATGCCTAGTGCTGTAGAACATTTTCCGGCAAAGTGGAAACGCACTTGCGCGCACCACGATGGAGATTGGAGCATGACGACGCCCTTCGACGCGCCGGACTGGCGTAGCATGAGCCGGCAGGAGCGCGACCTCGGCCTCAACAACGGCGTCGCGGTACCGGGAAGTGCCGACATGGTCGCCGACTGGGAGCGGCGCTCTGCCGAAATGCGCGCGCGCTACCCCGATCATCTCGACCTCCGCTACGGCCCGCGCGAGCGCAACCGGATCGACTTTCTCAGGAGCCGCGATCATGCGCCGACGCTGCTGTTCATCCACGGCGGCTACTGGCAGCACCGCGCCAAGGAAGTTTTCGCGATTTTTGCCGAGGGGCCGATGGCGCATGGCATCAATGTCGCGCTGATCGGCTACACGCTGGCGCCGGACGCGACGCTCGATCAGATCGTCGCCGAAATCCACGCCGGGATTGAATTTCTCGCTCGCCAATTGCCCGCGATCGGTGGCGACGGCAACGGGATCGTGGTGTCCGGATGGTCCGCCGGCGGACACCTGACGGCGATGGCGCTGTCGCATCCGTTGGTCAAAGCAGGGATGGCGATATCAGGCATCTACGACCTCGAGCCAATTCGCCATAGCTATCTCAACGTCAAGCTCGGACTGGATGAAGCGATGTCGCGCCGCAACTCGCCGATGGTGCTGGCCGGCGGCGCGCCAAAGCCGCTGTCGCTGGTGGTCGGCAGCGCCGAGCTGCCGCTATTGCGCCGGCAGACCGCTGACTTCGCGGGGCACCGCGCGAAGTTTGGCTTGCCGGTGACCTATGAAGAGATTCCGGGTGCGAACCATTTTACCATCATGGACGAGATGATGTCGCCGCAGGGGCGGATCACGACGCTGATCCGGCAGTTGTTGG
Source organism: uncultured Alphaproteobacteria bacterium (assembly GCA_963721275.1). Classification (GTDB taxonomy): domain Bacteria; phylum Pseudomonadota; class Alphaproteobacteria; order Rhizobiales; family Xanthobacteraceae; genus Bradyrhizobium. Next base: position 97,779 of record CAVRIQ010000013.1, read on the forward strand.
AGCGAGGCTGAGAGATTTTTCGTCATGGCCGACTTGTTCCGGCCATCCACGTTTTTGTCGACACGTGCAACAAGACGTGGATGCCCGCGACAAGCGCGGGCATGATGATTGAGAGTGAACGCTCGCGCTCCGGCGAGAGAGCGGTCGGCTACCCCCAGCCCGCGCTGATGCCGCCATCGACCGTGAAAATCACGCCCGAAGTGTAGCCGGAGCGGTCGGAGGCGAGGAACGCCATCAGGTCGCCGATTTCGCGGGCGTGAGCGGGGCGGCCGAGCGGCATTCCCTTCTGGAATTCCTTGTAGCGGTTCTCGTCGCCGAACTGGTGTTTTGCCCGGGTCTTCAACAGCGTGATGTGACGGTCGGTGCCGACCGGTCCGGGATTGATGCCGACCACGCGGATGTTGTCGGCGAGGCTCTTGCTGCCGAGCGCGCGGGTGAACGCCATGATCGCGGCGTTGCCGGCGCTGCCGCAGATATAATTGGCGTCGAACTTTTCGCCGGCGGCGCCGATGTCGTTGACGATGACGCCGTGGCCGCGCGCCTTCATCTGCGCGTAGATCGCGCGGGTGAGGTTGATATAGCCGAACACCTTGAGGTCCCAGGCGTGACGCCAGGTCACTTCGTCGATCTTGTCGATCGAGCCGCCCGGGATGTCGCCGGCATTGTTGACGAGGATGTCGATGTCGGAGGCGTCCTTCGCGAGCCTGGCGAGGTCTTCGGGCTGGCGCAGGTCGACGACGTGCGTCGTGGCGTCGATCTGGTGCGCCGAGCGCAGCCGGTCGGCGAGCGCCTTCAATTGATCGCCGCTGCGGGCGGCGAGCCGCAGATCGGCGCCTTCTTCGGCAAAGGCCTCGGCGGCGGCGGCGCCGATGCCCTTCGATGCGCCTGTTATCAGCACACGCTTGCCGCGCAAATGGAGATCCATGGGACTACTCGCTTGGTTCAAGAGACGTCTGACGGGAATTCGTGGCGGGACGGAACTGTTAGGCCGTTGCCGGCGAGGCGGTCAACATTGCACTGCAGCGTTGCGCATTGACAAACTTTGGTTCATTGCAATCCGGTTTCCATAAACCGCGGTCCCGGCGCGGCAAGACATCGAGGAATCTCAGGATGGGCAACCCAAAAAAGCAATATCGGATCGCGGTCATTCCCGGCGACGGCATCGGCAAGGAAGTGGTGCCGGAAGGGCTGCGCGTGCTGGAGATGGCTGCAAAAAAGCACGGCGTCAGCCTGCATTTCGACCATTTCGATTTCGCCTCCTGGGACTATTACGAAAAGCACGGCGAGATGATGCCGGAGGACTGGAAGGCCAAAATCGGCAAGCACGACGCGATCTATTTCGGCGCCGTCGGCTGGCCCGCGAAAATTCCCGATCACATTTCCTTGTGGGGATCGCTGATCAAATTCCGCCGGGAATTCGACCAGTACGTCAACCTTCGCCCGGTGCGGCTGATGCCGGGGGTGCCGTCGCCGCTCGCCGGCCGCAAGCCCGGCGATATCGATTTCTGGGTGGTGCGCGAGAACACCGAAGGCGAATATTCATCCGTCGGCGGGCGGATGTTCCCGGATACCGAGCGCGAATTCGTTACCCAGCAGACGGTGATGACCCGGATCGGCGTCGACCGAATTCTGAAGTTTGCGTTCGACCTGGCGCAGTCGCGGCCGAAGAAGCATTTGACCTCGGCGACGAAATCCAACGGCATTTCCATCACCATGCCGTATTGGGACGAGCGCGTGGAGGCGATGGCGAAAAAATTTCCGAAAGTGAAGTGGGACAAGTACCATATCGACATTCTCACCGCGAATTTCGTCCTGCATCCGGACTGGTTCGACGTCGTGGTCGGCTCCAATCTGTTCGGCGACATTCTCTCCGATCTCGGCCCGGCCTGCACCGGCACCATCGGCATCGCGCCGTCGGGCAATATCAATCCGGAAGGCAATTTCCCTTCCGTGTTCGAGCCGGTGCACGGCTCGGCGCCGGATATCGCGGGGCAGGGCATCGCCAACCCGATCGGCATGATCTGGTCCGGCGCGATGATGCTGGAGCATCTCGGGGAGAAGCCGGCCGCGGCCTCGATCGTGGCCGCGATCGAGCGGACCCTCGGCGAACGCACGCTGCGCACCCGCGATCTCGGCGGCAACGCCGACACGACCGCCTGCGGCAAGGCGGTGGCGGAGATGGTGGAGTAGTCCATGTTTCTTCCCCCTCTCCCTTGTGGGAGAGGGTGGCTTCGCGAAGCGAAGACGGGTGAGGGGTCTGTCTCCGCGGATGAAAACCCCTCATCCGGCGCGGACTGCATCCGCGCCACCTTCTCCCACAAGGGGAGAAGGGAAGTAAGGGCGACGTTACGTTCCCGCCGCAATCCTTCGGCAATGCTCCCACGCGGCGTGAATCAGGTTCACGCTGGCCTCCGGGGTGCGGAACGCCGAATGCGCCGACAGCGTCACGTTCGGCAGTTGGGTCAGCGGGTGATCCGCAGGCAGCGGCTCGATGTTGAAGACGTCGAGCCCTGCATGCCTGATGTGGCCCGACTGCAAGGCCTCGATCATGGCGGCTTCGTCCACCAGCGCGCCGCGCGCGGTGTTGACGAGGATGACGCCTGTTCTCATCGCCGCGATACGCTGGCGCGTGACGAAGCCCCGGGTTTCGTCGTTCAGCAACAGATGCAGCGAGACGACGTCGCTGTCCGCCAGCAATTGTTCCAGCGCCACGAATTCGACGCCGGCAAAGCGCTTCGGCGACCGGTTCCAGGCGATCACGCGCATGCCGCTGCCGAGCGCGATCCGCGCGACTTCCGCGGCGATGCCGCCGAAACCGATCAGGCCGAGCGTCTTGCCGGTCAGCTGCATGCCGTCCTCGCGCAGCCAGTTGCCGGCGCGCATCTCGCGGTCCATTTGCGCGATGCCGCGCGCCGCCGCCCACATCAGCGCGATGGTGGCTTCGGCGACCGCAGTGTCGCCATAGCCCCGGATCAGGTGAACGGCGATGCCGAGTTCAGCGAGTTCCTCCGGATTCATGTAGCTGCGCGCGCCGGTGCCCAGGAATACCACATGCTTGAGGCCCGCGCACTGGCGCGCGATCCCGGTCGGCAGCGCGGTGTGATCGACGATCGCGATTCCCGCGCCGTCGAGCACTTTCGGCAGCTGGTCCGGCGCCACGTCGGGATCGCGATGGATGCGGACCTCGGGGTCGCCGGGTTTCGTCAGCCGTTCGAAAATGACGGCCAGCGCCTCGTTGGCGTCGACAAATACTCCGCGCATGAATTCTCCGTTGTTGGCGGGCCTCGGCTCTGATTAAATCAGCACCGAGGCCCTATCTCCTTAGTCGACGCGTTTTCTTCACGCGAACCGGTACCCACTTCGCTCGAAAACGCTTTAGGAAGCGACGCCGGCAAGCGCCAGTACGGTGTGCATCAGGACGTTGGCGCCGGCGGTGCAATCGGCCTGGGTGGCGTCCTCGAGCTCATTGTGGCTGACGCCGTCCTTGCAGGGCACGAACACCATCGCAGCGGGCACGACATTGGCGAGATTGCAGGCGTCATGCCCGGCGCCGGAGGTGATGCGGCGGTGGCTGTAGCCGAGCGACCTGGCGGCGTTTTCCACCGCATCGACCAGCCTGGCGTTGAAGATCGTCGGCGGCTTGCGCCAGATCGCCTCGAACGCGATCTCGACCCGGCGCCGCGACGCGATTTCGGCGATGGCGCCACGCAGATCCGTGTCGATCGCATCGAGCGTTTCAGACGCGGGGCTGCGGATATCGACCGTGAAGGCGACTTCGCCGGGGATCACGTTGCGCGACGGTGCCGCGATCACGGTTTCGCCGACGGTGCCGACGGCGTTCGGTCCGTGCGCCCTCGCGATCCTTTCGACCGCCAGCACCACTTCGGACAACGCCGCCAGGGCGTCGCGCCGCAGCGGCATCGGGGTGGTGCCGGCATGGCTTTCGAATCCGGTGACCTTGCCGTCGTACCAGACGATGCCCTGGCCGAGATCGACCACGCCGATGGTCTTGTTCTCGGCCTCCAGCAGCGGTCCCTGCTCGATATGCAGTTCGACGAAGGCGCCGAGCTTGCGCAGCCCCACGGCCTCACTGCCGCGATAGCCGATGCCGTCGAGCGCCTCGCCGACGCTGACGCCGGTCGCATCGGTCCGCGCCAGGATGTTTTCGGTGGTGTAGTCTCCGGCATAAGCTGCTGAAGCCATCGTTGCCGGCGCAAAGCGCGAGCCTTCTTCGTTGGTCCAGTTGACGATGCAGATCGGCGTTTCCGTTTCGATGCCGGCGTCGTTGAGCGTGCGAACCACCTCGAGTGCGGCCAGCGTGCCGAGCACGCCGTCGAACTTGCCGCCGGTCGGCTGGGTGTCGAGATGCGAGCCGAGGCCCACCGGAGGTTTTGTCATGTCGCGGCCCTTGCGAAGCGCGAACATCGAGCCGAGCGTATCGACATGGACTTCGAGGCCGGCGGCCTCGCAGGCTTTGCGGAACCAGTCGCGCACCAGCTTGTCCTCGGGGCCGAGCGTCAGCCGCCGCACCCCGCCTTTGGGCGTAGCGCCGAATTTGGCGGTTTCATGAATCGTGTCCCAGAGGCGGGCGGAATCGATCTGCAGATTGGATGCAATTTTTGTCATTCAACTATCCAAAAACCCGGTGGTGCGCATTGTCGGCTGGCATGGTAGAACCAGCCGGCACCACCTGTCGAGGCACGGAGCGCATTCGATGACTGTCGGTTTGGCGAAGAAGGAACAAGTCGGCCACGGCGAGCAGGAGCTGCTGCCGAGCCTGCAGGCGCGGCTGGCCTGCCGCAACGGCATGGCCTCCACCACGGCCGGAATCGCCAACGGCTTCGTCCAGGGCAATCTGGCGATCCTGCCGGAGAAGCTCGCCGCCTCGTTTCACCGGTTCTGCCAGCTCAACCCGAAACCATGCCCCATTATCGGCATGTCGGATGTCGGCGACCCCCGCATCCCCTCGCTCGGGATCGATCTCGACATCCGCACCGACCTGCCGCGCTACCGCGTCTGGCGCGACGGCGAGGTGGCCGACGAACCGACCGACATCATGGCGCATTGGCGCGACGACCTGGTGGCGTTCGTGCTCGGCTGCTCGTTTTCATTTGAAGAAGCATTGATGGCGGACGACCTGCCGATCCGCCACATCGAACGCAAGGTACGCGTGCCGATGTACCGCACCAATATCGCCTGCAGCCCGTCGGGGCCATTCGCGGGTCCGATGGTGGTGTCGATGCGGCCGTTCAAGCCGGCGGATGCGATCCGGGCGGTGCAGATCACCTCGCGCTTTCCGGCGGTGCACGGCGCGCCGGTTCATCTCGGCCATCCGCATTCGATCGGGATCAAGGATATCGCAAAGCCGGACTACGGCGACGCGGTCCCGGTGCAAGCCGATGAGATCCCGGTGTTCTGGGCGTGCGGCGTGACCCCGCAGGCGGTGATAGCGGCGGCGAAGCTGCCGTTTGCGATCACGCATGCACCGGGATTGATGCTGGTGACGGACCTTCGCAACAAACAACTCGCGGTACTTTAAGGCTGCTCGCAAACCATGCCCTGGCCGGGCACGCTATTGTCGCCCCGGAATGATAGCGCTCAATCGTGCTCATGCTCGGGCAGGGTCAGCCCGAACGTCTTGGTCAAATCGGCGATCTGCGCCGGCGTCAGAAAACGCGGGTTCAATCCGCGCAGCAGCAGATAGAGTTTTGCGGTCTCTTCCAGTTCCTCGGTGGCGAACACGGCGGCTTCCAGCGATTCGCCCGCGACCACCGGGCCGTGATTGGCGAGCAGCACGGATGAGTATTTTCCGGCGAGGCCCTTGACGGCGTCGGCGACCGCCGGATCGCCCGGCCGATAATACGGCACCAGCGCGGTCTGCCCGCACTTCATCAGGTAATAGGCCGTCATCGGCGGCAAGGCGGCGCGCGGATCGATCTCCGGCAGCATCGACAGCGCCACCGAATGCGTCGAGTGCAGATGCACCACCGCGCGTGCCGAACCGCGGGTCTGGTAGAGCGCCGTGTGCAGCGGTACTTCCTTGGTCGGGGCATCGCCGGAGGCGAGCCGGCCGTCGGCATCCAGCCGTGACAACCGCGCCGGGTCGAGAAAGCCGAGCGAGGCATTGGTGGGCGTCACCAGAAAGCCGCCATCGTCCAGCCGGACGCTGATGTTGCCCGAAGAGCCCGGCGTCAGCCCGCGCTCGAACAGCGAGCGGCCGAGGCGGCAGATTTCCTCGCGAACTCCGGTTTCGGTCATGGCAAGCACCTCTTTGCCGCCTTGTCTCATGCTTTGGCAGCGCGGCCAAGCCGTGATACCCAGAGGGCAAAGCCGTATCCGAATTGCGGCCAAGAGGACCCCGGGGGGAAAAGCCACATGCCCGAAGCCGTCATCCTAAAGCCGCGTATCGCCGTCGTCGGGCTGGGCTCGATGGGGTTCGGCATGGCGACCTCGCTGCGACGGGCGGGTTTTGACGTCACGGGCTGCGACGTCTCGGCCGAGGCCGTGGCGCGATTCGTCGCCGATGGCGGCAACGGCGCCAGCACGCCGGCGGAGGCCGCCAAGCGCGCAGATATTGTCGTCAGCGTCGTCGTCAACGCCGCCCAGACCGAAACCATTCTGTTCGGGGCCAATGGCGTCGCCGAGACACTGACGAGGGATGCCGTATTCGTCTCCTCAGCGACCATGGACCCCGACGTCGCGCGGCGGCTGGCGAAACAGCTCGAAGCCACCGGCCGGCACTATCTGGACGCGCCGATCTCCGGCGGCGCGCAACGCGCCGCGCAGGGCGAACTGACCATTTTGGCTTCCGGCAGTGCTGCGGCCTTCGCCAAGGCAAGGCCGGCATTGGACGCAATGGCGGCAAAGCTCTACGAACTCGGCGATGCCGCGGGCCAGGGCGCGGCATTCAAGATGATCAACCAGTTGCTGGCCGGCGTGCATATCGCCGCCGCCTCCGAAGCGATCGCCTTTGCCGCCAGACAGGGCCTCGATATCCGCAAGGTCTACGAGGTGATCACCGCGTCCGCCGGCAATTCCTGGATGTTCGAGAACCGCATGCCGCACGTGCTCGACGGCGACTACACCCCGCGCAGCGCGGTGGAGATCTTTGTCAAGGACCTCGGCATCATCCAGGACATGGCGCGCACGGCGAAATTCCCGGTGCCGGTGGCGGCGGCAGCTCTGCAGATGTTCCTGATGACGGCCGCTTCCGGCATGGGCCGCGACGACGACGCGTCGGTGGCGCGGATGTATGCCCGCGTCACCGGCACGCATCTGCCGGGCGAGCCGAAATAGAAGCGAACCAGCAAGAGGACCATCGATGCCCCGTTTCGCCGCCAATCTCTCGATGATGTTCAACGAGGTGCCGTTCCTCGACCGCTTCGACGCCGCCGCGAAGGCGGGATTCACCGCCGTGGAATTTCTGTTTCCCTACGATCATCCGGCGGAGGCCGTCGGCGAACGGCTGCGCCGCAACGGCCTGACGCAGGCGCTGTTCAACCTGCCGCCCGGCAACTGGGAGGCCGGTGAAAAGGGATTCGCGGCGCTGCCGGACCGCTTTGCCGATCTGCAAGCCAGCCTGCGCACCGCGCTGCCCTACGCACAGGCAACCGGCGTCAAGCGCGTGCATCTGATGGCGGGCATTGCCGACCGCAGCGAGGCCAGGGCGGTGGAAGCGTTTTATAAATCGGTGGCCTGGGCCGCGGAATTCTTCGCGCCCCACGGCCTCGACGTCGTGATCGAGCCGATCAATCCGCGCAACGTGCCCGGCTATTTCCTCAACGATTTTTCCTTCGCGCGCGATTTGATCAATGAGCTGAAAATCCCCAACCTGAAACTGCAGTTCGATATCTATCACTGCCAGATCATCCATGGCGACGTCACCATGCGGCTGCGCGAGATGATGCCGATCATCGGCCACATCCAGATCGCCAGCATTCCCTCGCGCAACGAACCGGACGGCGAGGAATTGAACTACCCGTTCCTGTTCGCTGAGCTCGACCGGCTCGGCTATGGCGGCTTCGTCGGCTGCGAATACAATCCGCGGGCCAGAACCACCGACGGCCTTGCCTGGTTCAAGCCCTACGTCGGAGCGAAGCCGTGACGCCGGCCATCAAATTATCCCTTGGCTGCATCGCCGACGACTACACCGGCGCATCCGATCTCGCCAATACGCTGACCCGCGCCGGCCTGCGTACGGTGCAGACCATCGGCATACCCGCGGGCGATCTGGCACTGCCGGAAGTCGACGCGGTGGTGGTGTCGCTGAAGAGCCGGTCGATCGTATCGGACCTTGCGGTGTCGCGCTCGCGATCGGCGGAACGATGGCTGCGCGGGCGCGGCGCTGGTCACGTGCTGTTCAAGATCTGCTCGACCTTCGATTCCACCGACGCCGGCAATATCGGTCCCGTGATGGATGCGCTGCAAGTCGATTCCGGCGAGGGTATCATGCTGGTCACGCCGGCGTTTCCTGAAACCGGCCGCACGGTCTATATGGGCAATCTGTTCGTCGGCTCGGTGCCGCTGAACGAGAGCCCCTTAAAAGATCATCCGCTCAACCCGATGCACGATTCCAATCTGGTGCGGGTGCTGGCGCGCCAGAGCAAGGCCGAGGTCGGTCTGGTCGCTCTCGCCGACGTCGCGCGCGGTCCGGACGCCGTCCGTGCGTGTCTTGCCGATCTGGCGAAAAAAGGCTTCGGCGCGGCGATTGCGGATGCGGTGTTCGAACGCGACCTGGAGACAATCGGCAAGGTCGCGCTGGATCATCGCGTCTCGGTCGGCGCATCCGGCCTCGGGCTCGGTCTCGCCCGCGCGCTGGTCGCCTCCGGCCGGGTCAATTCGAATGCGGCGAACGCGATCCCGGACGCTCCGGTCGGCGGACCGGCGGCCTGCCTTGCCGGCAGTTGTTCGCAGGCGACGCTGCAGCAGATCGCGCGTGCGGAAGCTGACATGCCGGTGCTGCATCTCGATCCCGACCAGGTGATCAAGGGCAAGGATGAAGCGCGGCGCGCGCTGGCCTGGGCCAGGGAACGGCTCAAGGACGGTCCGATCCTGGTCGCCTCCAGTTCGACGCCGGATCAGGTCGCAGCCCTGCAGGCTCGTCATGGCCGCGATGCCGCCGGATATGCCATCGAGCAGGCGATGGCCGACATCGCGGAAGGTCTGGTGCAATCGGGCGTGCGGCGATTGGTGGTCGCCGGCGGCGAAACCTCCGGCGCGGTGGTCGATCGCCTGGGCATTCCCGGTTTTCTGGTGGGCGCGGAAATCGCCGCCGGCGTGCCGGTCCTGCGCGCCGTCGGCTCAAAGGACGGCGCGATGCTGCTGGCGCTGAAATCCGGCAATTTCGGCGGCCCGGAATTTTTCTCGGATGCGCTCAAGCTGATGCGTTGAACTCCGTCGCCCATCCGTTGATGGTGGCCGTCATTGCTTGCATACACCAAGGAGGGCTCATCCAATATCACCGACGTGCAGCCTGGCGCCAGCGCGACCGGATCGGCCTCCTCGGTCGGTGCTCTCAGCCGCGCAGTCGTTGGCAAGCGACAGCAAGCGGCTGAACTCGAGGTTGGCATTCCTCAGCCCGGTGCGGGCGGCCTGACAGGCGCAGGCGGCAGCGATCCGCCACCGCCAAGCCCCGCACGGTAACGGGCTATGGCGATCACCGCCCATACCCGTAGTTACACGGTGCCCCAGATTAACGAGATCGCCATGCTTAAGCGCTAACCCTAACGAAGGGTTGCAACGCGTCCCCTGGATGGGACCCGCGCAGTCGCGGTTGCAAAAACCTAGGTTCCGCCCCAGGAGGACGCGATGCGCGCCAACCTTCCCGTCACGACCGTCGAATATCCCATCACCGATGCCACGCTGATCGTTTCGAGGACGGACACCAAGGGAAGGCTGACCTATTTCAACGACGAGTTTGTCCAGGCTTCCGGCTTCACCGAAGCGGAGTTGATGGGGCAGCCGCACAACATCATCCGCCATCCCGATATGCCACCGGAGGCGTTCGAGAATCTCTGGGATACGCTGAAGGCCGGCAAGCCGTGGGCCGGCGCGGTGAAGAACCGCCGCAAGAACGGCGATTTTTACTGGGTCCTGGCGACCGCGTCTCCGATCCGGGAGAATGACCAAGTCATCGGCTATACCTCGATCCGGACCAAGTTGCCCGCCGATCAGCGCCGGGAAGCCGAGCAGGTCTACGCGCTGCTGCGCGCGAAGAAGGCTCATACCTACAAAATTGATGCTGGCGTCATCCGTCGCCGCTCGGCGTTGGACCACGTCGCCTTCTTCACCCGCACCTTGAATGCGCGGTTGGTCACCCTGGTGGCGACACTTGGGCTTTTCATGCTGACGATCGGGCTGGTCGGAATCCTGGCGACACGAGACGGCAACACCCGGATGAAGTCGATCTACGAGGATCGCGCGGTGCCGTTGGCGCAGCTATTCGAGATCAACGACCGGATGCAGAACAATACCATTGTGCAGTACGACGCAGCCGCCAACGGCCGCGCCGGCAAGCCGGTTGGGGATGTCGCCGGCAGGGTCGCCACAAACATCGAGCTCATTTCCAAAACCTGGGCCGAGTATGTAGCGACCTACCTCACGCCAGAGGAGAAGAGTGTCGCCGACAGCTTTGTTTCGAAGCGCAAGGATTATGTCGAGAACGCCATCAAGCCTGCGCTCGCGCTGCTCGCCGATCGAAAATATGACGAGACCGGTGCTCTCCTGGCCGGCAAGGCGAGCGTGCTGTTCGCTTCGGCGAAGCAGGACCTGGATAAGCTGGTTGCGATCCAGCTCAAGGAAGCCAAAGCGGAATACGACGCGGCCACACGCCAATATGCCACCGTGATCGGGATTGCGATCGCTATCCTGACCATGGGTCTGCTGCTGGGCGGGTTCCTCAGCAGGCAAACGATCCGGGCCATTGTCCGGCCGCTCGAACGCCTTAACGGCACGATGCTGAACATCACGCAAGGCAAACTGGATAGCCGCATTCCGGTCGATCGTGACGATGAAATAGGAGTGGCGCTGCGCAATCTGCAGACGGTGCAGGCCATCGTGCGCTTCGACCGCGAGGAGTTGAAGGCGACCGAAAAAAGGTCGGCGGTCCAGCGCACAGCGGACATGCGCAAGCTTGCCGACGGCTTTGAGGGAGCCGTCGGCGAAATCATCGAGACCGTATCCTCCGCGGCAACCGAGCTCGAGGCCTCGGCCGGTACGCTCAGCTCGACCGCGGCGCACGCACAGGAACTCAGCATCGCCGTCGCAGCGGCGTCCGAGGAAGCCTCCACCAACGTGCAATCGGTTGCCTCCGCCAGCGAGGAGATGACGTCGTCGGTCAACGAGATCAGCCGTCAGGTCCAGGAATCCTCCCGGGTCGCCAACGAAGCGGTGGATCAGGCGCAAAGGACCAACGATCGCGTCGGTGAGTTGTCGAAGGCCGCGGCGCGCATCGGCGACGTCGTCGAATTGATCAACACCATTGCCGGACAAACCAATCTCCTGGCGCTCAATGCCACGATCGAGGCTGCGCGGGCAGGCGAAGCCGGTCGCGGCTTTGCGGTGGTGGCCTCCGAGGTGAAGGCGCTGGCCGAGCAGACCGCCAAAGCTACCGGCGAAATCGGTCAGCAGATCAGCGGTATCCAGGCGGCGACCCAGGAGTTGGTGGGGGCGATCAAGGAGATCGGCGACACCATCGGCCGGATGTCGGAGATCTCCTCGACCATCGCGGCGGCAGTGGAAGAGCAGGGCGCGGCGACCCAGGAGATATCCCGCAACATTCAGCACGCCGCGCAGGGCACCCAGCAGGTCTCCTCCAACATCACCGACGTGCAGCGCGGCGCCAGCGAGACTGGTTCGGCCTCGGCCCAGGTTCTGTCCGCCGCGAAATCGCTGTCGGTGGAGAGCAACCGGCTCAAGCTCGAGGTCGGCAAGTTCCTCAGCTCGGTACGGGCCGCCTGACGAGACAACGGCTTCGATCCAGGACTGGATCGACCCGTCGGCGGCGGGGGCTCGGCGGAGGGGTATCTATCGGGGAAGTGAAGCCGCATAGCGCGGCGGACGTTGGCTATTTGCCGCGGTTCGGGTAAATCAGCGCGACCGGATCGGCTTTTTTGGGAGCGCGAGTTCCAGGCCCGTCCGCCTGACTGGGGAATGCCCGTTCTATGATCGCACTGGTGCGCATCGCGCTAAGCCGCCCCTATACCTTCGTCGTGCTTGCGCTGCTTCTGTTGATTATCGGGCCGCTCGCCGCGCTGCGTACGCCGACCGACATCTTTCCGGACATCCGCATCCCCGTCATCGGCGTGGTCTGGCAATATACCGGCCTGCCGCCGGATCAGATGGCCGGACGCATCACCACGCCGTTTCAGCGGGCGCTGACCACCACCGTCAACGATATCGAGCACATCGTCGCCAATTCCTATAATGGCTTCGGCATCGTCAAGATCTTCTTCCAGCCGAACGTCGACATCAACACGGCCAACGCCCAGGTCACCGCGATTTCGCAAACGATGGTCAAGGCGATGCCGCCGGGGGCGACCCCGCCGCTGATCCTGAATTACAGCGCGTCCACGGTTCCGATCCTCCAGGTCGCCCTTTCGGGCGAGGGTCTTACCGAGCAAAACCTTGCCGACATCGGCATCAACCAGCTGCGCACGCCGCTGGTCACGGTGCCCGGCGCCGCGATTCCCTATCCGTTCGGCGGCAAGCAGCGCCAGGTGCAGATCGATCTCAATCCACAGGCGCTGCAGGCGCGCGGGCTGTCGGGGCAGGATGTCGCCAGCGCGCTCGCGGCGCAAAACCTGATCACGCCGGTCGGAACCGAGAAGATCGGTGCCTTCGAATACAACATCCAGCTCAATAACTCGCCGCGGAGGATGGAGGAACTCGGCGACCTGCCGATCAAGACCGTGAACGGTGCCATGGTCTATGTCCGCGACGTCGCCAGCGTGCGCGACGGCAATCCGCCGCAGACCAATATCGTCCATGTCGACGGCAACCGCTCGGTGCTGATGATGGTGCTGAAGGCGGGATCGATCTCGACGCTCGATATCATCGCCGGCATCAAGCAGAAGGTCATCGACGTCAGGGATTCGCTGCCCGAGGCGCTCAAGATCGGGTTCATCGGCGACCAGTCGGTTTTCGTCCGCGGCGCCATCACCGGCGTCGCCTATGAGGGCATCATCGCCGCGCTATTGACCAGCGTGATGATCCTGTTGTTTCTGGGCAGCTGGCGCTCGACCATCATCATTGCCATCTCGATTCCGCTGTCGGTGCTCGGCGCCATCATCATGCTGTCGGCGATCGGCGAAACTCTCAACATCATGACGCTCGGCGGCCTCGCGCTCGCGGTCGGCATCCTGGTCGACGACGCTACCGTCACCATCGAGAACATCAACTGGCATCTGGAGCAGGGCAAGGGCGTCGAAACCTCGATCATGGACGGCGCCAACCAGATCGTGACGCCGGCCTTCGTGTCGCTGCTCTGCATCTGCATCGTGTTCGTGCCGATGTTCTTTCTGACCGGCGTGGCGCGCTTTCTGTTCGTGCCGATGGCCGAGGCCGTGATGTTCGCGATGATCTGGTCGTTCATCCTGTCGCGCACGCTGGTGCCGACCATGGCGAAATATCTGCTGCGGCCGCACACCCATCATGAGGGTGAGCCGCCAGCCTCGCGCAACCCGCTGGTCAGGCTTCAGCGCGGTTTCGAGGCGCGGTTCGAGCGCATCCGCGGCGGCTACCGCGATCTGCTGACGCTGGCGATGCGGCGGCGGCCGTTTTTCGTGATCGGGTTTCTGGGCGTCGTCGCGGCTTCATTTCTGCTGGTGCCGTTTCTGGGGCGAAATTTCTTTCCCTCGGTCGATTCCGGCTCGATCCTGATGCATGTCCGCACCCAGGTCGGCACCCGCGTCGAGGAAAGCGCCAATCAGTTCGCCGACGTGCAGAAGGCGATCCGCAAGATCATTCCGCCGTCCGAAATCGAGACCCTTGCCGACAACATCGGCATGCCGATCAGCGGCATCAACCTGACCTACAACAACACCGGCGTGATCGGTTCGCAGGATGGCGATATCCAGATCAAGCTGAAGGAGGGGCATCGGCCGACCGATGAATATGTGCGGGCGCTTCGCGAGCAATTGCCGCGTGCTTTTCCCGGCCTGACCTTTGCGTTCCTGCCGGCGGACATCGTCAGCCAGATCCTGAATTTCGGTGCGCCGGCGCCGATCGACCTGCAGATCCGCGGCGCCAACGTGAACGCGAATTTCGCCTACGCCAACAAGCTGCTGAGCCGGATTCGCCGGATACCGGGCATCGCGGACGCACGCATCCAGCAGTCGCCGAACAATCCGGCCTTCAATATCGACGTCGACCGAACCCGTGCGCAATTTGTGGGCCTGACCGAGCGCGACGTCACCAACAGCCTCGTCGTCAATCTGGCAGGCAGCTCGCAGGTCGCGCCGACCTACTATCTCAACCCGGACAATGGCGTGTCCTATTCGATCGTGATGCAGACGCCGCAATACAAGATGGATTCGCTGAGCGCGCTGGAGACTTTGCCGATCACCGCGGGCAGTACCGCGACGCCGCCGATCCTCGGCGGCATCGCCGACATCAAGCGCTCGACCTCGAGCGCGGTGGTCTCCCAATACGACATCCAGTCGATGGTGCAGATCTATGCGACGCCGCAAGGGCGCGACCTCGGCGCGGTCGCCGCCGACGTCAAGGCGGTCGTCGCCGATACCGCGAAGGACGTGCCGAAGGGGTCTTCGGTGGTTTTGCTCGGCCAGGTGCAGACCATGAACAGCGCGTTTTCCGGACTGCTGTTCGGGCTGTTGGCCGCGATCGTACTGATCTACCTTTTGATCGTGGTGAACTTCCAGTCCTGGTCCGATCCGTTCGTGATCATTACCGCGCTGCCGTCGGCGCTGGCCGGGATCGTCTGGATGCTGTTCACGACCCGGACGACATTGTCGGTTCCCGCGCTGACCGGTGCGATCATGTGCATGGGCGTCGCCACCGCCAACAGCGTGCTGGTGATCTCCTTCGCGCGCGAGCGCTACGAGGAGCTGGGCGATCCGATTGCCGCCGCCATCGAGGCCGGCTTCGTGCGTTTCCGTCCCGTGCTGATGACCGCGCTGGCGATGATCATCGGCATGCTGCCGATGGCGCTGGCGCTCGGCGAGGGCGGCGAGCAGAACGCGCCGCTCGGGCGTGCGGTGGTTGGAGGGTTGATCTTCGCCACCGTGGCTACCCTGATGTTTGTTCCCGTGGTTTTTAGTATGGTACACAAGAAGCAAGGCGCCAAAGCCGCCGCCATTCCGGAGACCGCGCATGCCCACTGATCAGAACTCGCCGGTCTCGCGCCGGAAGTTGGGCATTTTCGGGCTGGTGGCGGGGATCGCCGCGGTGCTGGTGGTGGTGACGGGAATCCGGGCGCGCGAGGATTCCAGCATCCGCTTGCGGGAATGGACCGACGAGCAGGCCGTTCCGACGGTCGCGGTGGTGCTGCCCGACGCCAGGGTGCTCAAGGCCACCATCGACCTGCCGGGCCGGCTGGAGGCCTATTCCCGCGCGCCGATCTTTGCCCGCGTCAGCGGCTACCTGAAGAGCTGGAGCGCCGATATCGGCGCCAAGGTCAAGGCCGGGCAGGTGATCGCCGAAATCGAGGCGCCGGACCTCGACCAGCAGCTACTGCAGGCGCGTGCCGATCTGGCCAGCCAGCAAGCCAGCGCGAAGCTGTCCGAAGCAACCTTGACCCGTCGCAAGTCGCTGATCGCCTCGAATTTCGTTTCGATGCAGGAAATCGATGAGCGATCCGCCGACCTCTCCAACAAGAAGGCCGCGGTCAATTCCGGCCAGGCCAATGTCGAGCGGCTGGAGGCCCTGGCGGGCTACAAGAAAATCACGGCGCCGTTCGATGGCGTGGTCACCGCCCGCGACACCGACGTCGGCGCCCTGATCAATGCGGGCGGCGGCAGCGGCCCCGCGATGTTCGTGATCTCCGATATCAGCAAGTTGCGGGTCTACGTCAACGTGCCCCAGAGCTATGTGCCCGAGATCAAGATCGGCGCCAAGGCCGTCATCTCGATGCCCGAATATCCGAACCGAACCTTCGACGCGACCATCGAGGCCTCCTCGCAATCCGTCGATGTCGCATCGGGCACGACGCGGATGCAGCTTGCGCTCGACAACCCCGGCGGCGAACTGATGCCGGGCGGTTATGCCAATGTCCGCATGAGCCTGCAGCGCGACACCGTGCCGCTGCATATTCCGGCCAGCGCCCTGATCTTCAACGCCAGCGGCCTGCGGGTGGCCACCGTCGGCGCCGACGACAAGGTCAAGTTCAAGGCCGTGACGATTGCCCGCGACCTCGGCAAGGATATCGAACTGGCCTCCGGCATCTCTGCGGACGATCGCGTCATCGTGGCCCCGCCCGACGGCCTCGCCGACGGCGACCAGGTCCGCGTCGCCGGCGCGGCCGCCAAGGGCAAGCCGGAGAAGGTTTCGGAGAAGCAGGACGTCAAGGGGTAGGGCCCGCGCCTTTAACCTCGCGCCGTGCCTGACGGGGTAGGATGGGCAAAGGCGCCTTGCGCCGTTCCCACCATCTTTCGCGAGATTCTTGTCTTGCGCTGATGGGCACGCTTCGCGTTGGCCCCCTGCGACTCTACGGGTGCCGCCATTCCAGCACGCCGTCCTCCGCCGTGACGATTTCGCCGGACGACCCCACCGGGGTGCGGTCCAGGTTCAGAAGATGCGCCAGCGTCGCGCCGTCGTCGGCCGGCACGCGCGCCAGCGCGCGGGCGTTATCGGACGTCCGAAGCATCACCACGCCGTGCTCGACCTCGTTGTTGCGGCCATAGATCACGGTAAAACTCTCGACCGCGCCCTTGCCGACCGCTTCGGTGACGAAGTCGGGCACCGTTCCGCGATGGCGGTCGGCTTCCGCCTGTACGCTGGTGTCTTGCGCCAGCGGCCCTTGCGGCGCCTGCCGCGACAGCACCAGCCCATGGTGCTTGGTGACAAAGCCGCCCTGGCCGTACAGCAGGCCGAGTTTGGCGCCATCGCGGAGCTTGCGCACCATCGCGCAGGCCGCATGTGTCATGTAGGTGTTGAGCGGCGCACCGAAGAAGGTCAGCCCGCCGGTCACGGTCGGCTGCACGTCGGGGCCCAGCCCCAGCGTCCGCCGCGCCATTTTCGGCACGCAGGGAAAGCAGCTGTAGAGCTCGATGGCGTCGAACGCCTTGCCGTCGCCGCCGGCGAGATCCATCACCGCCTTGAGCACGGCGTTCTGCGGATGGCTCTGGAAGAACTGGTCGCGGATCAGATAGTCGCGCGGCTCTTCCGCCGACGCCCCGCCCCAGACGTGGATCAGGCGATCCTCGGCGATGCCCGCCGCGCGCGCCCTGGCGAGGCTGGTCACCAGGAGGGCGGCGCCCATATTGACGGTCGGATTGGCCACCTGGAGTTTTGTATAAGGCCAGGCGATCAGGCGGTTGTCCGCGGTCGGCGTCGTGATTTCCTCAGCTGTGAAGCGGCGCTTCAGCCAGGCATTGGGGTTTTGCGCGGCAACTTCCGAGTAACGCGACCATAATTCGCCGGACTCCGCCATCGCCTCGCGCGGGGTCTGGCCCCAATGCGCCGAGGTGGCGGCCTCGTAGAACGGATAGACGGTCACAGGCCTGAACACGCCAAGCTTCACCGCCATCGGCTTCTGGAACGCGGCGCCGCGCTTCGGCTCCGGCACATCATGGGCGAACGGCGTCCACGGCAGTTCGACGCCCAAGCGTTCGGCCTTGGTGGCGGTGGACTGCGCCTCGGCGCCGCAGACCGCGGCGACACTGCATTCGCCGCGCGCGATGCGCTGGGCGGCCTCGTGCAGATAGCGGATCGGGCTCTCGCCGCCGACCGGGCCGTAGTAGGCGTGGTTCGGATTGATGCCGAGACGCTGCGAGAGCGCAATTTCCGGATCGCGGTAACGCCAGCTCAGGAAGTTGACAATGTCGAGCGAGCCGATTTCGCCCAGCAGTTTGGCGCCGCTGTCCGCTTCCGCGCGCCGGAGCGCCTGTTCCAGCAGGGTGAGGGGCTCGAGGCCTTCGGTGATTTCCTTTGGGCGATCGACGATTTCTCCGATACCGACGATGACGGGGATGCGGTCGTCGGGATGGGGAGGTTGGATTGGCATTTTCATTGTTTTCGCTTTCACTCAATACGTTTCAATCGTCATTCCGGGGGATGCGACGCATCGAACGCGACATCTCGAGATGGCCGCGGGCCTTATGGATTCGAGGTCTGGTGCTGCCGCACCTCCCGCCATGACAGATCAATTACTCCGCCACCAGCGCGTTCATGTGTTCCACCGCCTCGATGAAATCTTCCTTGAATTCCTGCACCACGGCACCGGCGGATTTCACACTGTCGATCAGGCCGACTCCTTGCCCGACGAAGTAGCTGACGAGATCGCGCGCCTGCGCATTGCCGGCGGCTGCGGCGCGGTCGATCGAGTTGAAGGCGTCGCGGCTGATGATGCTCTGCAGCGGCATCGGCAGCGCGCCGGGGCTGTCGGGCCCGCGGTCCCAGGCATCGGTCCAGATTGAACGGAGCTGACGCGCGGGTTTGCCGGTGCGGCCCTTGGAGCGGATAGCGTCGCGCGAGGAAGCCGCAATCATTTTTTCGCGAAAGATTTCGGTGGTCTCGGATTCCACTGTCGCGAGCCACACCGAGCCGGTCCAGACGCCGGCGGCGCCCATCGCCATGCATGCGGCCATCTGGCGCCCGGTCATGATGCCGCCCGCGGCGAGCACCGGCACGTCGCGGATAGGCTTGATCGCCTTGATGACTTCGGGCACCAGCACCATGGTCGAAACCTCGCCGCAATGGCCACCGGCCTCGGTGCCCTGCACCACCAGGATATCGACGCCGGCCGCGACCTGGCGCAGCGCATGCTCCTTGGCGCCGACCAGCGCCGCCACCGGCACGCCGTGCTTCTTGCCCATGTCGATCATCGCCTTCGGCGGCACGCCGAGCGCATTCGCAATCAGCCGGATCGGGTGGCGGAACGACGCATCGAGGACTTCCAGCGCGCATTGCGCATCGAACGGCTGCGGCTGATTCCTGGGCACGTCGGTCGTCGTCAGTTCGATGCCGTATTTCTTCAGCAGGTTGCGGGTGAAGTCGCGGTGTTCGTTCGAGATCCGTGCCTCCAGGCCCTTCCAGGTCACGCCCTTCTCGCCTGCCGTCGAAATGTTTTCGGGGATCAGCACGTCGAGCCCGTAAGGCCTGCCGTCGACGTGATCGTCGATCCATTTCAGTTCCCGCTCGATGGTTTCAGGCGTATGCACGGTGGCCCCCAGCACGCCGAAACCGCCGGCGCGGCTGACGGCGGCCACCACGTCGCGGCAATGGCTGAAGGCGAGCAGGGGAAATTCAATTCCCAGCATGTCGCAGATCGGCGATTTCATGGCTTGTTTACTCCCGCTGGTCGCCTTTTCGGCGTTTCTTGTGTTGGTTTGAAAGGCAAATGATCGGGCGACGCTAACCCATCGTGGGCGCCGAAGCCAAGCGGGTTCGCCCGGCCAAATCTTGCGTGGAGGCGCCAGGAAATGAGCTGAGCCAAGTGTCGCTTAGGGCGCATTCCGCGCGGCAAAATATGCGGTCCCGGCCTGCCGTTTTGTCTCTTGCGCTTTCGCGCCGCCGGTAGAATGCTGCTTGATAACAGCAGAAAAATCTTTGGGGAGTTCGAATGTCCGCCTTGCACTCCGCTTCCGGAAACAGCCACGCCAGCGGCACGGAAACCTACGATGTCGTCGTGGTCGGCGCAGGTTTTGCCGGCATGTACATGCTGCACCGGTTGCGCGGGCAGGGATTGTCGGTCCGGGTTTACGAGCAGGGCGGCGATGTCGGCGGCACCTGGTACTGGAACCGCTACCCCGGGGCGCGCTGCGACGTCGAGAGCATGCAGTACTCCTATTCGTTCTCGGAAGAATTGCAGCAGGAATGGAACTGGAGCGAGCGCTACGCGCCGCAGCCCGAAATCCTGAAATACGCCAACCATGTCGCCGACCGTTTTGGTCTCCGCTCCGTACATTCAGCTCAATACCCGCGTCGATCGGGCGGCGTTCGATGAAGACGCCAATCGTTGGGAGGTTGCCACCTCCGACGGCAACACCGTAACAGCAAAACATGTCGTGCTGGCCACCGGCTGCCTGTCGAATGCGCGGATGCCCGATATCAAGGGGCTCAGGGATTTCAAGGGCAAGGTCTATCATACCGGCCACTGGCCGCACGAGCCGGTGGATTTCACGGGCCTGCGCGTCGGGGTGATCGGCACGGGGTCGTCGGCGATCCAGTCGGTGCCCATCATCGCTCGCCAGGCGAGTCAGCTTACGGTGTTCCAGCGCACCCCGAATTTTTCCATTCCAGCCCGCAATGCGCCGCTCACCGAAGAGGAGCGCGAGGCGTTTCGCGCGAAATATCCGGAAATCCGGCGCTTTGCGCGGGAGGAGGCGCGCAACGGCATCTATACCGAGATGCCCGATCGCGGCGCGCTCGACGACGGCGACAACGAACGCCGCTCGAAATACGAGGCGCGGTGGAACCGCGGCGGCCTCACCTTCATGTCGGTCTACAACAACCTGGCCATCGACAAGGCCGCCAACGACACCGCCGCAGATTTCGTCCGCGAAAAGATCGCGGAGGTCGTCAACGATCCGCAGACCGCAAAACTGCTGCAGCCCAACAACCATCCGATCGGGTCGAAGCGCATCTGTATCGATACCGATTACTACGCCACGTTCAACCGCCCGAATGTAACGCTGGTCGACATCCGGTCCAATCCGATCGAGGAAGTCACGACCAATGCCGTGCGCACCGGGGCCAAGGATTATGAAGTCGATGCGCTGGTGCTGGCCACCGGTTTTGATGCGATGACGGGGTCGGTGGCCAAGATCGACATCCGCGGCCGCGATGGGCAGACGCTGAACCAGAAATGGGCGGAGGGGCCGAAAACCTATCTCGGCCTGATGAGCGCGGGCTTCCCCAACCTGTTCATCATCACCGGCCCCGGCAGTCCGTCGGTGCTCTCCAACATGATCGTCTCGATCGAGCAGCATGTCGACTGGATCTCCGACTGCATCGCTTACATGCGCAACCGCGGTCTCGACGCCGTGGAGGCGAACCGCGACGCCGAGGACAAGTGGGTGGCGCATGTCAACGAGGTCGCGCACACCACGCTCTATCCGCAGGCCAATTCCTGGTACATGGGCGCCAACATCCCCGGCAAGCCGCAGATCTTCATGCCCTATATCGGCGGCGTCGGCGTCTATCGCCAGATCTGCAACGACGTCGCGGCAAAGGGCTATGAGGGGTTCTCGATGACGGGCGCAGTGCAGCCGCGGAAGATGGCAGCGTCATAATTGCCGTCATTGCGAGCCAACGGGTCGGCGCGAAGTGCTGCCCGATGACAGGCTCCGCGAAGCAATCCATCCTACCGACGAAGAATTGATTGCTTCGTCGCTAACGCTCCCCGCAATGACGAAATACGCGACACATCAGGAGCCAAACGAGTGACCGACCCATCCCCCTACGAACCGCCGAAAGTCTGGACCTGGAACAAGGAGAGCGGCGGCAAATTTGCCAGCATCAATCGCCCGGTCGCCGGTTCCACACATGACAAGGAGCTGCCGGTCGGCCGCCACCCGCTGCAGCTTTATTCGCTGGCCACGCCGAACGGCACGAAGGTCACGGTGATGCTGGAGGAACTGCTGGCGGCCGGGCATCGCGGCGCGGAGTACGACGCCTGGCTGATCAAGATTGACGGCAACCAGTTCGGCAGCGGTTTTGTCGCGGTCAATCCGAACTCCAAGATCCCCGCGCTGATGGACCGCAGCGGACCAACGCCGATCAGGGTGTTCGAGTCCGGGGCGATCCTGATGCATCTCGCCGAGAAGTTCGGGGCGTTCCTGCCGTCCGGCGGCCAGACGCGCGCCGAATGCCTGTCGTGGCTGTTCTGGCAGATGGGCAGCGCGCCCTATCTCGGCGGCGGGTTCGGGCATTTCTACGCCTACGCCCCGACCAAGATCGAATACGCCATCGACCGCTTCGCGATGGAGGTGAAGCGCCAGCTCGACGTGCTCGACCGGCGCCTCGCCGATCACGAGTATCTCTCGGGCGGGGATTATTCGATCGCCGACATCGCCGTGTGGCCCTGGTACGGCGGCTTGGCGAAGGGACTGCTCTACGGCGCGGGCGAGTTTCTGGCCGTGCACGAATACAAAAACGTGCAGCGCTGGACCGATGCCATCGCCAAACGCCCGGCGGTGCAGCGCGGGCGCATGGTCAACCGCACCTGGGGCGAACCGGCCAGCCAGTTGCACGAGCGCCATGACGCCGGCGATTTCGAGACCAGGACGCAGGACAAGATCGGGGATACCGACAAGACGTGATGGAGACCGGAGGAGGGGGAGCTACCATGGGCACTTACGAAAAAGGCGCCGTTCGCATTCATTTCGAGGAGGCCGGTTCCGGCTTCCCGTTGCTGCTGATCGCCGGCGGGGGACTGAATTCGACGATCTCGGGGATCACCGGCAGTTATCCGCCCTTCAACGCGATCGAGGAGTTCAAGGACGAATACCGCTGCATCGCGTTCGACCTGCGCAATGCCAACGCCGGTCAGTCCTCCGGCCCGCTCGAGATCGACCGTCCCTGGGATTCCCACACCGACGACCAGCTCGGTTTGATGGACCATCTCGGCATCGACAGGTTCATGGTGCTCGGCTTCTGCATCGGCGGGCCCCTGATCTGGAATCTTCTGAAGCGTGCGCCAGATCGCGTCGTAGCGGCCGTGCTGGCGCAGCCCAGCGGATCGCGCCCCGAGATGCGCGACCTGTTCTACGACAACAATATGAAGGGCTGGGCTCCGGAGCTCGTCAAGCAGCGGCCCGACATCAGGATGGAGCAGGCCGAAAAATTCCTGGCCAAAATGTACCGTACCAACCCCGATTTCGTCTTCACCGTGACGCGTGATTTCGTGCGCCAATGCCGGACGCCGGTGCTGATCCTCCCCGATGATATCCCGGCGCATCCCTATGAAGTGGCGATGGAGACGGCGATGCTGGCGCCGAACGCGGAAGTCAGCATGTTTCCGTGGAAGGAGCCCAAGGAGCGCATTCCGCTGGCGGTGCGCCAGATCCGCTCTTTCCTCCGCGCGCATCGGCCAGCAAGCTAATCCGGCAGCGTTTCTCCGGAGCCGCCGAGTTCGGCGGGGAGATCCTTGTACTTGGGCAGACCGTCGTGCACGGAAACCATCTTGCTTGCGTAATTCGCATGCAGCGTCGGCTCATGCGCGTAGCCCTGCAACAGATTGGCGTAGACATCGGTCAATCGCATGCGCGGGTGCTCGGTCATGAGATGGCCGCCGCACAGCTTGCAGAACTTGCGGTAGGAATTTTCGGTCTTGTGAAAGGTTCCGATCTCGGCTTCGCCTTTGGTGACCCGAACGCTGTCCGACTTCCACAGGCTGAAGGCATTGATCGGCGCGGCCGACCAGGCCTGGCAGTCGTGGCAATGACAGTACCCCGCGAACACCGGCTTGCCCGATACTTGCAGCTCGACGGCGCCGCAAAAGCAGCCGGCCTTGTAAGTCGCGGCGGCTGTCTTCTTCTCCTCGCCATGCGCCAGCAGGTCATTGTATTCCGGGTGCTTCGTCATGTAGTTCCGGATGAAGTCGCATTCGACCTCGAGTTTGCCTCCCTGGGCCCGCACGGCGTCAAGGGTCGCACGCCCGAGCTTCGAGCCTACTCCCCGTCCGCCCAGTTCCGGCGGCACTTCGGTATGCACCAGCGTGATCGCGCCGGGTGATTTCCGGTAGGTGACGAAGGCGGTCGTTCCATCGACATCGAGTTCGAATCGATTGCGATCCTCCTGATCGCGGAAATCGTCGGTCATGTTCACTCCTGTCTCAGTATCCACGCGAGGCGCTACGCCGCGGGCACCCCTTGGGCTGCCGGAAACACTATCCGGTCGTCGGTCCGGCAATAGCGGTCGGCGAACATGCGCCCGACCGGATGGTAACGCTCCATGTGCACGCGCATGGTGTCGGCATCCCACAATTCGTCGCGGATATGGAAATGGATGCCTTCGCCCATGATGAGCTGCCGGTCGCCGTTCACGTCGATGGTCTTCCAGGTCTTGCATTCCATGGCCCACGGCGCGTCGGCCAATCGCGGCACGCCGACTTTGGTCGAGGGCGCCAGCTTCAATCCGAGATAGCCGGGCTCGCCGATCTCGGGCGGGAAGTCGCCGCTGGAATCGTGCATGGCCCGCGCCAGCGGCTCGTCGGCGAGGTTGACCACGAACTCCCCGGTACGCTCGACGTTGGCTTGCGTATCCTTGGGGCGACCGTCCGGCCGCAAATTGACGGCGAACATGCACAGCGGCGGATCCTCGCAGAACACGTTGAAGAAGCTGAACGGCGCGGCGTTGACCACGCCGGTGGGGCCCATCGTGGTCACCCAGGCGATCGGCCGCGGCAGGACGAATCCGGTGAGCACCTTATAGCGCTCACGGGCGGTGAGATCGTTGGGGGCGTATTCCATCTCGCTGGGCCTACGGCATGCTGAGCTCGTGACGGCCGACGACCATCCAGTGCACTTCGTCGGGGCCGTCGGCGAAACGCAAATGGCGCACATCGGTATACATTTCGGCGAGCGGGGTCCATTGCGAGATACCGGTGGCTCCGTGCATCTGGATCGCCTGGTCGATGATCTTGCAGGCGCGCTCGGGCACCATGGCCTTGACCATGCTGACCCAGATCCGCGCCTCCTTGTTGCCTAGCACGTCCATCGCCTTGGCCGCCTTCAGTACCATCAATCGCATCGCCTCGATCTCGCAGCGCGCCTGGGCGATGATCTGCAGATTGCCGCCGAGTTGCGCGATCTTCTTGCCGAAGGCCTCGCGGGTCAGGCCGCGCGACACCATCAGGTCGAGCGCCTTTTCCGCCTTGCCGATCGTCCGCATGCAGTGATGGATGCGGCCGGGGCCGAGGCGGACCTGCGAGATCTCGAAGCCGCGGCCTTCGCCGAGCAGCATGTTGTCCCTGGGCACCCGAACGTTGTTGAAGCGCAGATGCATATGCCCGCGCGGCGCGTGGTCGTGCCCGAACACGTGCATCGGTCCGATGATCTCGACGCCGGGCGTGTCCTTCGGCACCAGAATCTGCGACTGCTGCTTGCTCGGGGCGGCGTCCGGATTGGTTTTCACCATCACGATCATGATCTTGCAGCGGGGATCGCCGAGGCCCGAGATGTAGTATTTTTCGCCGTTGATCACCCATTCGTCGCCGACAAGTTTTGCGGTCGTCGAGATGTTCTTGGCGTCCGACGAGGCGACATTCGGTTCGGTCATGGCATAGGCCGAGCGGATTTCGCCGTTCAAGAGCGGTTTCAGCCACTTCTCCTTCTGCGCCGGCGTGCCGACGCGCTCCAGCACTTCCATGTTGCCGGTATCCGGCGCCGAGCAGTTCATGGTCTCCGAGGCCAGCGGGCTCTTGCCGAGTTCGGCGGCGATATAGGCGTAGTCCAGATTCCTGAGGCCTTCGCCGGTCTCGGCGTTCGGCAGGAAGAAATTCCACAGGCCCACTTCCTTGGCCCTTGCCTTGGCCTTCTCCAGCACCTCGATCTGGCCGGGGGTAAAGCTCCAGCGATCGGTCTTCTTCTCGCCGAGCCGGTAAAACTCCGCCGCCATCGGGTCGACCGTATCCCGGATGAATTGCCGCACATGGTCGTAAAGCGGCCGGACCTGCTCCGACATGCGCAGATCGTTCAGTTCGTCCTCGGGGTTCAGGCTGTAGGACGTCATGCGGGGCACGTAGGCGTGTTTCATGTCATTCTCCCGTTCGCGCTAGATCGTTTGTTTCCCGTTCGTTCGGGTCGCGCTGTGCTTGTTGCCGGCAATGTAGACGGCGGTGCGGGCCTTGCACAAGCAGGCGAGGGGCCCGAGCTGTTGGAGGACCTTCCGGGAGACGAAATTTCCGTGACAGGCGCAGGACTTCGCCCCCCGCCGGACTGACGGAGCCATCTCACTGAAAATTACTTGAAGCCGGGCAAGCGCGTCCACACATCTGCTCTGTTCCCCAAAATCGTCCGATTCCGCCCTCAATGTGTGCTTGGCGACAGAACAGGATCCCGTGGAAAAGGAAGCAAAAACCGACGCCGAACTCGAAGACATGATTCTTCAGAGGCTGGTGATTGGCGGCGTGTTCGTGTCGGTACGCCGAGATCCGGTCCTTGGCTGGCGACCGACGGTCGTTACCGCGCCGAAGCATACGAGGAACGCACAGGAGCTCGCCGACAAGATCGCTGCGGAGCTACGGAAGAAGTTCACGCTGAAGGCATGAGGCTGGAGGAACGACGTCGAACCTTCTCGGTCCCTGCCGCTGAATTCGCAAGGCAGGCCTTGCCGGTTGCAGCTATTTACGCCGCGGCGGCAGCGAGTTCGCGCGGGCTCAAGACGTACTCCTTCAGGATCGCGTCCGTGGCGTCGACCTCGACGAGCGATACGTCATAGCTCCAGAGATCGGCCAGATGCTGGAGAACGCGCTTCGCATCCGTCTCGTTCAGTCGAGCTCCCTTCACCACGGAATGGCGCAACATCAGCCGACGATTGCCCGCCAGGTCGACATCGATCACTTCGATATTGGGGTCGATGAAACCGACATCGTATTGCCGCGCCAGTTCGGTACGAACACGACGATAGCCGCGTTCATTGTGAATGGCGTCGACTCGAATGCCGGCGCTTTCCGCGGGATCGTCATGCAGATGAAATAGTCGCAGGCGCCGCATCAGCCGCGGGCTGAGGAACTGACTGATGAAACTTTCATCGCGGTAATTCGCCCAGATATCGCGCAGTACTGCCATCACGTCGCCGGTCCCGGCAATGTCCGGGAACCATTCACGATCCTCGTCGTCAGGACTGGAAACGATGCGTTCGATGTCCTGCATCATCGCAAAGCCGAGCGCATAGGGATTGAAGCCCGAGAAGCGCTGATCGTCGAAGTCGGGCTGAAACACCACATTGGTGTGCGACTGCAGGAATTCGAGGAAATTGCCGTCGGAAATCTGCCCCCGTTCGTGCAGCCGGGTCATGATGCGGTAATGCACATAGGTGGCGGTGCCCTCGTTCATGACCTTGGTCTGGCTCTGCGGATAAAAATACTGCGCGATGTGCCGCACGATCCGGAGCACCTCGCGCTGCCAGGGCTGCAGGCGCGGCGCCGTCTTTTCCAGAAAGTACAATAGATTTTCCTGCGGCAGTCCCAGCAGCTTGCGGCGCCGTTCGCTGTTGAGCAATTCCGGGCTCTTGATCGGCCCGGCCGGAACGGTTCGCCACAAATCGTTGAACGCGCCCTCCTCGTGCAAACGGCGGTCTCCGGCGCGCTTTTCCTCCGCACGAAGATCGAGCTTCTTCTTGCCGGGATAGCGGTCGATGCCGTGCGACATCAGGGCATGCGCGGCATCGAGCGTCTGCTCGACCGCCAGCCGGCCGTGACGTTCCTCGCATTGCGCCACGTAGTTCTTGGCAAAATCGAGATAGTCGAGGATGCCGTCGGCATCCGTCCATTGTTTGAACAGATAATTGTTCTTGAAGAAATGGTTGTGGCCGAACGCCGCGTGAGCGACCACCAGCGTCTGCATGGTCGCGGTATTTTCCTCCATCAGATAGGAAATGCAGGGCGAACTGTTGATCACGATCTCATAGGCGAGGCCCATGAGGCCCTTGCGGTAGGACGCCTCCTGATGGGCGAAATGCTTGCCGAACGACCAGTGCTTGTAGAACAGCGGCATGCCGACCGAGGAGTATGCATCCAGCATCTGCTCTGCGGTGATCACCTCGATCTGGTTCGGGTAGGTGTCGAGCCCCAATTCGGTTCGCGCAATCTGCTCGCAGGCATCGTGGATACGCTGCAACGTCGGAAAGTCCCAGTCCGCGCCCTCGAACAGCCGTTCGGTCGTTGCGGTCATGACGCGGCCTTCTCCTGTTTTCGGCGACGCTGAAAGAGGTCGTGAAACACCGGAAAGATCTCGCTCCGCTCGCTGACCTTGCGGATCGACAGCGGCGCTCCATCGGCACGCAGGCGCTGGTACAGCGTCCAAAGCGAGGAATCGGGCATTTCGAAGGTGCTGCCGCCGGTCTCGCCGACCTCGAGATAGGCAAAAAACTGGCTGACCGGCAATATTTTATCGGTCAGCAGCTGGCTGACCGCGTGGCTGTCCGAAGTGGAGTTGTCTCCATCGGAAGCCTGGGCGGCGTAGATGTTCCAGTCTGCGGGGCGAAACCGCGACCTGACGATTTCGTGCATGGCCTCCAGCGCGCTCGATACCAGGGTGCCGCCCGAGGCTGGTCCATGAAAGAAAGTATCCTCGTCGACCTCCTCGGCCCGGTCGGTGTGACGAATGAAGACGATCTCCACATGCCGGTAGCGCCGCGTCAGAAACACGTAGAGCAGCATGTAGAACCGCTTGGCCAGGTCCTTCATGTGTTCGGACATCGAGCCGGACACGTCCATCAGGCAGAACATGACGGCCTGCGCTACCGGCTTCGGCACGGTTTCGAAGCGGCGGTATCGGATGTCGATCGGATCGATGAACGGAATCCGGCGAATCTTCGCCTTTAATGCCTCGATCTCGGCCAGCAGCGTGGTGCGGCGGGCGTCGTCGCAAACGGCGAGTTCGGCCTCAAGCAGGGCAATCGTCTCGGGCCGCGGCCGCCGTAACGCGACCCGCCGTGCCAGCGCGAGGCGTACCGTGCGGCTTACCGAGAGGTTCGCGGGGGAGCCGGAGGTCGTATAGCCGGCCCGGCGAAGTCCCTCGCTCTCCGCCTGCGCGAGCTTGCGCTTGGCGAGATCCGGCAATTCGAGATCGTCGAGGAACAGATCGACGAATTCATCGCGGCTCAGAACGAAGCGGAATGCGTCTTCGCTGTCGCCTTCGCCCGGCCCGGATGCCTTCTGACGGCCCTCGCCGGAACGCGGCAGCACGTCGCCTTCGACGAACTTCTTGTTGCCGGGCAGCACCATGTCTCGCGTGCCGCCTTCGCGACGAAAGCGGGGTTCGTGCATCCCGTCGAGCGGGATAGAGACCTCGCCGCCTTCCAGGACATCCTTGATGTCGCGGTCCTGCGAGGATTTCTTGACGGCGCCCTGAACCAGCGCCTTGGCGCGGCGCAGGAACCGCTGGCGGTTCTCCAGGCTCTTGCTGCCCGGATTCAGGCGCCTGTCGATGATGTGCATGGCCACTGTTGCATCCGTCCTAGCCGGCCTGCTTCACACGCATGTACCATTCGACGAGCCGTCGCACCTGACGTTCGGTATAGCCGCGTCCGACCATCCGCTCGACAAACTCGCCGTGCTTCTTTTCGGTGTCGCCGTCCTTCTTCGTGCCGAACGAGATGACCGGAAGCAGGTCCTCGACCTGGGAAAATATCCGCTTCTCGATGACCTCGCGGATCTTTTCATAGCTGGTCCAGGACGGATTCTTTCCGCCGTGCTGGGCGCGCGACCGCAGCGAGAACTTGACGACCTCGTTGCGGAAGTCCTTCGGGTTGGCGATGCCCGCCGGCTTTTCGATCTTGGTCAGCTCCTGGTTCAGGAGCTCGCGATTGAGCAACTGGCCGGTATCGGGGTCCTTGAAATCCTGATCTTCGATCCACGCATCGGCGTAATCCACGTAGCGGTCGAACAGGTTCTGACCGTAATCCGTATAGGATTCGAGATAGGCCTTCTGGATCTCGTGACCGATGAATTCCGCATAGCGTGGAACGAGTTCGGCCTTGATGAATTCGAGGTAGCGCTTTTCGACTTCATCGGGCAACTGCTCGCGGCGGATCGCCTGCTCCAGCGTATACATCAGATGGACGGGATCGGCGCCGAGCTCCGTGGTGTCGTGGTTGTAGGTTGCCGCCAGAACCTTGAATGCGAAGCGCGTCGACACGCCGTCCATGCCTTCGTCGACGCCGGCGGCGTCCTTGTATTCCTGGACGCTGCGGGCCTTCGGGTCGGATTCCTTGAGGCTTTCACCGTCATAGACCCGCATTTTTGCAAACACGGTCGAGTTTTCGTGCTTGCGCAAGCGTGACATCACCGAAAAGCGCGCAAGCGTCTCCAGGGTCGCCGGCGCACATGGCGCGGAGGCGAGTTCGGATCCGGAAATGAGTTTCTCGTAGATCTTCTGCTCCTCGGTCACCCGCAGGCAATAGGGCACCTTGATGACGCAGATGCGATCGATGAAGGCTTCGTTGTTCTTGTTGGCCTTGAAGCTTTGCCATTCGGATTCGTTCGAATGCGCGAGAATGACGCCGGTAAAGGGAACCGCCCCGATATTCTCGGTGCCGATATAATTGCCCTCCTGCGTCGCCGTCAGCAGCGGGTGCAGCATCTTGATCGGGGCCTTGAACATCTCGACGAATTCGAGGATGCCCTGGTTGGCCCGGTTCAGGCCGCCGGAATAGCTGTAGGCGTCGGGATCGTTCTGGGCGAAAGTCTCCAGCTTGCGAATGTCGACCTTGCCGACGAGGGAGGAGATGTCCTGATTGTTCTCGTCGCCGGGCTCCGTCTTGGCAATCGCGATCTGCCGCAGGCGCGAGGGCTGGATCCTGGCGACACGGAACCGCGAAATGTCCCCACCGAAAGCTTCAAGCCGTTTGTAGCACCAGGGGCTCATCAGCCCGTTCAGGCGGCGACGCGGAATGCCGTACTTTTCCTCGATCATCGGGCCGAGCGATTCCGGATCGAACAGGCTGAGGGGACTCTCGAACACCGGACTGAGTTCGTCGCCGGCCTTCAACACGTAGATCGGATGGACCTCCATCAGCGACTTGAGCCGCTCCGCCAGCGATGACTTGCCGCCGCCCACCGGCCCCAGCAGATAGAGAATCTGCTTGCGCTCTTCCAGGCCCTGCGCGGCGTGCCGGAAGAACCCGACGATGCGCTCGATGGTTTCCTCCATGCCATAGAAGCCGGCAAAGGCCGGATAGGCCCGCATCGTTCTGTTCAAAAAAATACGGCCAAGGCGGGGGTCCTTGGCCGTGTCGATCATTTGAGGCTCACCGATTGCTGCCAGCAGCCGCTCAGCGGCATTGGCATATCGCATCGGATCGTCTCGACACGATTCCAGGTATTCCGCCATCGACATATCTGTTTCGCTTCGGGCTTCGAAGGAGCGGGCGAAAGCGTTGAACAGAGAATCGTTGTACATGATCCTTCTCCTCATGCAGTTAGCTGAACCTACTGGAACGCGAGGCAAAGGTTCCGTAAACCGCTGCCCGTCCCTTCACGAATCAGCACCTAGGCTTGAGTTCGATTGAACACGTGACCGACTTCGCCGCGCAATGCATGGCGCGGGCAGCGACTGGGTTATAAGCAGGCAAATTGCCGAATATTTGTGCGAACGCGCCATCGCCGCCGGATTTCGACATGATTTCTGTAAGTGTTACCGCGCCGCAACATCGATTTAAGCCCTAAAACTAGGCTCCGGGGAACTACGGATCATCGCTGCTTCGAGCGTGCTCCAAAAGTACAGAAGTGAAGCTGAGGCGTCGATCTTGCAGGAGTTCCGTGCAGGCTGGCGCCTGGACGAATTAGCTCCGGAGCCGCCGGGTCAATGCCGCAACGAAGCGGTCCGTATCGGCCTCGTCGTTAAAAACGTGGGGTGAGATTCGCATGCGGCCGAGACGTGCCGCGACGTAGACGCCTTCGCTTGCAAGGCCGGCGACGAGGTCTGCCGGCATCCCATCCTCGAAGCCAAGGCTCAGGATATGCGGTGCCCGTAGGTGAGTTTCCGGCACGCGGACGCCGATACCGCGCACGCCCTCCGCAATCCGTTCCGTCAGCATCTGCAGACGGTGTACGACGGCCGCCGCGCCCCAGTCAGCCATCATTTCCATACCGATCGAGGCCATCTCCATCGAAATGAAGTGGTCGCGCTCGCCCATGTCGAAGCGCCGCGCATCGGGAACGTAGCTGACATCCGCGAAATAGACCTTGTTCTCGGCGCGCACGTCGCGGCGGCCGAACGAGGTCTGCTCCAGCGGGATACCGCCCTGATGGCGCCTGGCAATGTAGAGAAACGCCCGGCCGTACGGCCCCAGCAGCCACTTGTAGGTCGGGAAAATCACAAAATCCGGGTCGATACGCGCCACATCCATCGCCAGCACACCGGCGCTGTGCGTTGCGTCGATCAGGAAGCTGGCTCCCCGCCGCCGCAGCGCTGCGCCCACTTTCTCGATGTCGATCAGGCCGCCGTCCGACCAGTGCACCGATGAGATCGAGGCAAGGCCGACCGGTGGCGCACCGGTCGCTCGATGGCGGCGAGAACTGCGGAGGTCCAGTCGCCGTCGTCGGGCCGGCGAACCGTCTCGATGGCAAAACCCTGCGCATCGGCCCGCGTTTGCCATTCCAGCACCGGCGAGGAATGATCGTCTTCCAGAACGATGACGCGGGTGCCGCGCGCGATCGTCAGAATCTTCGCCGCGGTCGCAACGCCGTAACTGATCGAGGGGATGAGCGCCATGTCGGCGGGATCGGCATTGATCAGCCGGGCAGCGGCAGCCCGCGCGCGCTCGTGCTGGTCATTTGCGAAGGCGGCGTCGAGCGTCCAGGGTCTGCCTTTGCGCCCGACCGCGGCGCGGGCGGCTTCCTGAGTTCGCAGCGGCAGCGGACTGTAGGAGGCCGAGTTCAGGTAGCAAATATGGCGCGGCATATCGAAGAGGGCGCGCTGCGAGGCAAGCATCTTGACGATCTCTTTTGCGGAATATTTCTATCACGGCCTGTCGTGGCCGCGCCAGCCACGTAGCCGCTCCGCCGCTTCTCGCGCGCCGACCCGCCTCACTGCGCCACGGCTCCTCGTCATGACGGGACGCGATCAAAATGCGGTATAGCCGCCGTCGATCACGAAGCAGTCGGCGGTGTGATAGGACGACGCCTTGCTCATCAGATAGACGGCGATGCCGCCGAAATCCTCCGGCTCGCCGAACCGCCGCACCGGAATCCGCGGCATCACATTGGCCACGAATTTCTCGTTGGCCATGATGCCGGCGGTCATCTCGCTCTTGATCCAGCCGGGCAGGATGGCGTTCGCCGTGACGCCCTGGCGCGCCAGTTCGACGGCGAGCGCACGCACCAGCGCGTTGATGGCGGCCTTGGTCGCGGCGTAATGCTCGTTGCGCGCGGTGCCGAACAGCGAGGCGAGGCTCGAGGTCGCCACCAGGCGGCCGAAGCGGTCGCCCGCCTCGGCGCGCTCGGTCATGTGGCGCGCGGCGGCCTGAAACGCGTGGAAGACGCCGTCGAGATTGGTCGCGAACATCTTGCGCCATTCTTCCTCGGTGCGGTCGATGAAGGCGCGCCGTCCGCCGCCGCCGATGCCGGCGTTGGCAAAGCAGCCGTCGACCCGGCCGAAAGTGTCCAGCGTCGCCTTCATCGCCGCGTTGACGGAAGCGGCATCGCTGACGTCGCAGATGCGGGTATCGACCTTGCCGGGAGAGCCGGCCATGGTTGCGGCGGCGTTTCTGTTCTTCTCGGCGTTGCGGCCCCAGATCGAGACGTTGCAGCCGGCAGCGACAAGCGCCTGCGCGATGCCAAGGCCGATGCCGCCATTGCCGCCGGTGATGACGGCAACGCGGCCGGTGAGGTCGAAAATACTCATGAGCGTTTCCAGTGTGGCTTGGCGCGCGTTGGGCCGCGCGGCCGGTGGCGGGGATGTTCTCTTTACAACCATGGACAAGCCCGTGCAGAAAATCAAATATGGGTTCGAGATCGAAACCTTTGTACCGCGGGACGAAATAACGCGGGACCACAACCCAAGAGGAAACAGATGCAGTTCAAGCACGTCACGCTCGATATCGACGGTCCGGTGGCCATCCTGAAGCTCGACCACCAGGAGGTGATGAATGCGGTGTCGATCGACATGCTGGGCGGTCTTTCCGAGGCGCTCGACGTCATCGACGAGAAGAGGGCCGAGGTCCGTTGCCTGGTCATCACCGGCGCCGGGCGCGCGTTCTGCACCGGCGCCAATCTGCAGGGCCGCAACAACCAGAAGCCGGGCAAGAGCAATGCCGGGGCGGCGCTGGAGACCGCGTTCCATCCGTTCCTGCGGCGTCTGCGCAATCTGCATTG
Organism: uncultured Alphaproteobacteria bacterium; assembly: GCA_963721275.1. Taxonomy (GTDB): domain Bacteria; phylum Pseudomonadota; class Alphaproteobacteria; order Rhizobiales; family Xanthobacteraceae; genus Bradyrhizobium. The sequence continues at coordinate 131,938 of CAVRIQ010000013.1, forward strand.
CCCGATCGTCACCTCGGTCAACGGACCGGCCGCCGGCGCCGGCATGAGCTTCGCGCTGATGGGCGACATGATCCTGTGCGCGCGCTCGGCCTATTTCCTGCAGGCCTTCCGCCGCATCGGGCTGGTGCCGGACTGCGGATCGACCTGGCTGCTGCCGCGGCTGATCGGCAAGGCGCGCTCGGTGGAACTGTCGCTGATGGGCGAGCGGCTTCCGGCCGAGAAGGCGCTGGAATGGGGGCTGGTCAACCGGGTTCATGACGATGCGGCCCTGATGGAAGAGACCATGAAGCTCGCCCACGAGCTTGCGAACGGTCCGACGATTGCGCTGTCGCTGATCCGCAAGCTGTACTGGGAGAGCCCGGAAAATTCGTTCGAGGACCAGCTCAATCTCGAATTCGAATCGCAGCGGATCGCGGGCCGCGCGGAAGATTTCAAGGAAGGCGTCACCGCGTTCCTGGAAAAGCGCCCGGCGAAGTTCAAGGGCAAATGATCGAGGCGCAACTCGGACGCTGCGTCGCCGCCTGGTATCCGGGCGCGACCGGCGTCACTGGCGCCGCAAAACTCTCCGGCGGCGCCAGCCAGGAGACCTGGACGTTCGATATCGTGCATCCCGGCGGCGTCTTCGGCGCGATCCTGCGCCGGGCGCCGCCGGGCTATGGCGCGTCGCCGGGGCGGGCGGCCGGACTCGATGCCGAGGCGGCGCTGATGCAGCTTGCGCATGATGCCGGCCTGCCGTCGCCGCTTGTGCTGCATGTGCTGACGCCCGAGGACGAACTCGGCACCGGCTTTGTCATGGCGCGGGTCGAGGGCGAAACCATCGCGCGCAAGATTTTGCGCGATGAGCAGTTTGCCAGGGCGCGACCGATGCTGGCGCGCCAGCTGGGCGGGATCGCGGCCGGCATTCACGGTCTGAATGCGGCAAAATTGCCAAAGCTTCGGCGAATGACGTCGACCAGGGAGATCGCGGATCTCGAGCGCGAATACCGCAGTTTCGACTGGCCGCGGCCGGTGTTCGAACTGGCGCTGCGCTGGCTGCGCGATCATGATCCCGGTCCATCGGACGAGGTGACGCTGGTGCACGGCGATTTCCGCCACGGCAATCTCATCATCGGTCCCGACGGGGTGCGCGCGGTGCTGGACTGGGAACTGGCGCATCTCGGCGACCCGATGGAAGATCTCGGCTGGATTTGCGTCAATTCCTGGCGCTTCGGCGAAATCGACAAGCCGGTCGGCGGTTTCGGAACGCGCGAGGAGCTGTTTGCAGGTTACGATGCGACCGGCCGCCGGGCCGATCCCGAGCGGGTCAAATTCTGGGAAGTGATGGGCACGCTGCGCTGGGGCGTGATGTGCTGCGGCATGATGCAGCGTTTTCGCATCGGTCCCGACCATTCGATGGAACGCGCCATGATCGGACGGCGTTCGTCGGAAACCGAAATCGATTTGCTGCGGCTGCTCGCGCCGCGGGAGAACTGAGATGCAGGACGAACCGACACCTGTCGAACTGACCAAGGCGGTCGCGGATTTCCTGCGCAATGACATCACGCCCATGATCAAGGGCCATAACGCGTTCAAGCTGCGGGTGGCGATCAACATGCTCGACCTCGTCACCCGGCAATTGACGCAGGCGCAGGGCAGCGACGCTGCGGAAGCGGCGCGGCTGTCGCAACTATTGGGCGTGCAGGGTTCGCTCGGTGAGCTCAACCGCGTGCTCGCCGACCGGATCGCGAAAGGCGAGCTCGATCTGCAGACGCCCGGGCTATCGGAGCATCTGTGGCAGACCACGATGGACAAGCTCGCGGTCGATCAGCCGAATTATGCGGCGTACAAGCGGGAGCTGGGAAGCAAAGGGCGGCTAACGCCGAAGCATCCAGGATCGTCATTCCGGGATGCGCCTCGCGACGCAGGCCCGGAATCCATACTCTCGATCGTGGTTATGATTCCGGGCTCGCGACTTCGTGCGCTCCGGAATGACGAATAGCAATGACGGGGAGGGACGCTCACGCTTCCCTTACTTCCCAACCCATTTCGGCGGGCGCTTTTCGGAGAACGCCTTCGGCCCCTCGATATAATCCTGCGACGCCGCCATCGCCTTCACCGCGGGGTATTCGCGCTGCTCGGCGATGGCCTGCTCGAGCGAGACCGCAAGGCCCTTCTGGATGGTCTGCTTGGAGGCGCGGATCGACATCGGCGAGTTCTTGCAGATGGTCTCGGCCCAGCGCTCCGCGGCGGCAAGCGCTTCGCCCTGCGGCACTACCTCGTTGACGAAACCGAGCTCAAAACCTTCCCTGGCCGAGACGTGGCGCGCGGTCAGGATCATGCCCATGGCGCGCTTCAGCCCGATCTGGCGCGGCAGCCGGTGCAGGCCGCCGGCGAGCGCGGCGAGGCCGACGCGCGGCTCGGGCAGCGCGAAGGTCGCGTTCTCCGCGGCGATGATGAGGTCGCAGGCCAGCGCGATTTCAAAACCGCCGCCCATGGCGACGCCGTTGACCGCGGCGATGATCGGCTTGTCGCAGTCGAAGCGCGAGGTCAGCCCGGCAAAGCCGCCCTTGTCCCAGCCGCGCTTGCCCCCGGCGGCCTGCCATTTCAGGTCGTTGCCGGCGCAGAATGCCTTGTCGCCGGCGCCGGTGACGATCGCGACCCACTGCTCGGGATCGGCGGAGAAGTCGTCGAACACCTTGTCCAGCTCGAAATGCGCATCCGTATGCAGCGCGTTGTACACTTCCGGGCGCGACAGCGTCACGATCGTGACCGGGCCCTTGCGCGTCACCCTGGAGAATTTCAGGTCCATGTTTGCTCCCATCTTGATTTTCTGCAGCGAAGAATATTGGCCGTGATACTAGCGTGTGCCTGCCGTCCGATACCATCCAATTTCGCAAGCGGGGTGCGCGTGCCGGGCCTTGTCCGGTTGCTTGACTTGGACGCCGTCTTCTCACCTTAATCGATCCAGGCTGGAGCGCCTCGCAGCGCCTTAACGCAAATCGACAATAACGATATTTCCGGGAGAGACCGCCTTGGATTTCAATCTGCCGGCCGATCTGGCCGCCTATCTCGACGAACTCGACCGATTCATCGCGCGCGAGATCAAGCCGATCGAGGAGGCCGACGACAACATCCGCTTCTTCGATCATCGCCGCGAATGGGCGCGCACCGATTTCGACAACGGCGGGCTGCCGCGGCATGAATGGGAAGCGCTGCTGCGGAAGGTGAAAAATCTCGCCGACAGCGCCGGTCACCTGCGCTTTGCGATTCCGAAGCGCTACGGCGGCAAGGACGGCTCCAATCTCTGGATGGCTGTCATACGCGAGCATTTCGCCGCGAAGGGCCTTGGCCTGCACAACGACCTGCAGAACGAACATTCCATCGTCGGCAATCTGCCGCTGGTCACCATGCTCGACCGCTACGGCCGCGACGACCAGAAGGCGATGATCGAGGGCTCGATCACGGGAAAATACCGCATCACCTTCGGCCTGACCGAACCCGAGCACGGCTCGGACGCGACCCACATGGAAACCCGCGCCGTCGAGGCCACGCGAGACGGCGTCAAGGGATGGGTGATCGACGGCGAGAAGATGTGGACCACCGGCATGCATGTCGCCACCCATTGCGCGCTGTTCGCGCGCACCTCGGGCAATGCCGGCGACGCCCGCGGCATCACCTGTTTCCTGGTGCCGGCCAAAGCAAAGGGCGTGAAGGTCGAGGAGTATATGTGGACATTCAATATGCCCACGGACCACCCTCGGGTGAGCTTCACCGATGTGTTCGTTCCGGAGGACGCGCTGTTCGGCGAAATCGGCCGCGGGCTGTCGCTGGCGCAATGCTTTGTACACGAGAACCGGATCCGGCAGGCGGCGAGTTCGCTGGGTGCTGCGGTCTATTGCATCAATGAAAGCGTCAAATACGCGCGCGAGCGCAAACCCTTCGGCAAGGCGCTGGCCGAGAACCAGGCGATCCAGTGGCCGCTGGTGGAGCTTGCGACGCAGGCCGAGATGCTGCGGCTGTTGATCCGCAAGACCGCCTGGGAGATGGACCAGCTGACCCAGGCGCAGGTCGAGCACACGCTGTCCGACAAGGTCTCGATGTGCAATTTCTGGGCAAACCGGCTTTGTTGTGAAGCCGCCGACCGCGCCATGCAGGTGCATGGCGGCATGGGCTACTCGCGCCACAAGCCGTTCGAGCACATCTACCGCCACCACCGCCGCTACCGCATCACCGAAGGCAGCGAGGAAATCCAGAAGCGCAAGGTCGCGGGATTCTTGTTCGGCTATATGGGCGCGGGGAAGCACTGAGGCAGGCGTCACACGCCCATGTATCGTCGTCCCGGCGTACGCCAGGACCCCCCGTCGTCTATCGTGCGGGGGCATGCTTCAACAAGGCCGCCCGCACCTCGCAAACCATTAACGGCACGGCGTATGGATCCCGGATCGGCGCTCGCGATGCTCGCTTGTCCGGAACGACGAATCCATCAATTCGAATTTCAAACAGCAGACACACATCTGCATTCCCGCGGCGGCCAGAAGCATTTTCTTTGCCCTACGAAGTTAACGTTCGCATTCAACGCCCGGGTTGCCCAGAGTGCCATGCCCACATGATGCTGGCTCGCATCACGCCTGCGCGAATGGGGTTCGACCCCCGGACGTTTGAGTGCCCGAATTGCGACCTCGTTCGAGAGGCAGTGGTCGCAACCGAAGCGGTAACGACCGTGGAATAAGATACGGCGTGGTCCCAAGGAGCGGCAGGCCGCGACGGAGTTTGTACGGATCGCATTATTCTGGCGTTAAGAACGTATTCAAATTGCAGGTCATCTTAACTTGACGTGACTTCAAAAATGCTCAGTTGAAGCCAAGGCAGCAAAGGTCACGAAACAGCCAATGGTTACGCAGCTCGCTACACAGGGAGACGCGGTTCGCTATGCAGCATTGCGAGTGTGCATGGCGGCGGGGCTTACCGTCGTTTTAACTGTGGCAATGCTCGCCGCGACGATCGGTACAGACCCAAGCGTGATGGTGCGCGCTGGCTTTGTAATGGTATCCAGTTTGACCATCAGTTTCTTTATTTCCGTCGCGCTCACCGGAGCCCTGTCGTACCGCTCTGCTCTCGTTATGCGGGAGCTGAACGTCGCGCGGGCGGAGCTGGAACATGTATCTCGCACGGATCAGCTTACGGGATTGCTTAATCGGCGCGGCTTCGATGAAGCGGCGGGATCGATCATAGCGGATGCGCGCAAGGCAGAGATATCGGTCGTCGCGTTGATGTGTGACATTGACCGCTTCAAAGGAATTAATGATCAGTTTGGCCATGAATTTGGCGACAAGGTGCTGATTGAAATAGCCAAAGTGTTTAGCTCATTCGGCGACCAACACGACGCATTGGTCGCTCGACATGGCGGCGAAGAATTTGCAGTTCTGTTTATTGGAGCTTCCGTTGAGCAAGCAATGATGTACGCAAACAAGTTACGACGGGCCTGTGCGGCAACGGAAGTCTCAAGCGACAATGCTTCAACGCACGTGACTATCAGTATCGGCCTAGCCGCATCCGAAAGCGCGACCGATCTTTCGCAGATTATGCGGATTGCGGACCAAGGCCTGTACCTCGCCAAACATCAGGGGCGTGATCGCGTTGCGCGAGCCGATAGCAGACGGCTTCCAACTTTTGGACCAGACGGTGGTTCAAGCGGTTGGGTGATTACCGTGCACGAATTGCTGGTCGAGATCGATACTGACAACTTGACCACGAAATCCGAACGCCGGTACCCAACGCTGTAATGGGGCATAGCCATGCCGGTCCGCGGTGCGTTTGAGCAGGCGTAAGGATGCGCTGTCGGCTGAAATGTGAAACCGCCCAAAAGCAGCGCGCCGACCGGAAAGGCGAGGTTCGGGGCGATCGCAGTGGTTTTCGAATTCGCGAGCCCGAGATCTGGCGTCAACGCCGATGTTGACGCCGCCTCCAGCCCAACCGCCGGTCGCGTAGATGAGGTTGTTATTGAAGGCGTAGCCGATCCGGCCGCGCACGGTGGCCAACCAGCGCATGTCGGTATGCCCGATGATAATAGGATTACCTGGCAAAATCTCATTCGACGAACCCGATGCGTTTGTCCACGATCCGTCGCCTTCCACGCCAAACACCCAGCTACCGGTCTGGTAGTTGCAGCCGAGGGTGCCACCGACTTCTCCACCCGTGAGATCGAAGGAGGGGGTCGTATCGACATTAAACAGAGGCTCAGCGCGATGCTTGGTCCGCCCCCAGACTCCGCCACCCTGAACACCTACGTAACAGCCGGTCCAGTTGTAGGCTGCTACCGGCGCCACGACCGGACGGGCCTTGACGGCCATATCCGCCGCCGAAGCTGCGCCAAGGCCACCAAGACCAACGGAAATTACGGCAGTGAGTGCCCATCCAAGATTTCGGCCCATGTTTCTGTCCTTTGGTGCAAAAAAAAATGAAAATCCGATAACCATACTTAATCTTTAAGGGCTGAACGATGCGAAGGATTTCCGCTCTACGCAGGGCATTCAGCTCATTTCCTGAGCGAATGTTGCATATCAGCAACAATCTCTGCGCGAATACAGATCGCTACAGGGGTCGGTGCCGAGGCATGATGGCGCTGTTGCTTACGGTCGTTGATGGTCTCGACGCGATTCAGGGACGAACGCCCGATCGATGGCCGACTACTTTCCTGCAGCCATAATTCGATTTTCCGCCATCTTCAAAACGAATATGTGCGACGCGGCAGTTATCACCGACAGAAGCATGCCTATTGAAACGACGCGGCTTCGCGGCATGGCGCGAGCGGCTCTCGACAGCGCGCGATGCAGGTGCATGGCGGCAAGGGCTACCGCCGCAAGCCGCTGAGCACATCTATGGTCACCCCCGCCACTACCGCATCACCGAAGGCAGCGAGGACATCCAGAAGCGGAAGGTCGCGGGATTCCCGCTTTGCTACGGGGAAGCACTAAGGGAGTTTACCTCGTCATGGCCGGGCTTGACCCAGCCCTCCACGTGTTTTGTGTCCAGGCACAAAAGCAAGACGTGGATCGCCGGGTCAAGCCCGGCGATGACGTGGAGAGAGTGAGCCGGATGCGGTTCAATTCACCTGCCGGTCCTTGCCCTCCCAATAGGGGTCGCGCAAATGGCGCCGTAAAATCTTGCCCGACGGGTTGCGCGGCAGCGCCTCGATGAACTCCACCGATTTCGGCGTCTTGAAGCCGGCGATGCGTTCGCGGGTGAAGTTGATGATGTCGGTGGCAGTGGCCTCTTTGCCCTGCTTCATCACCACGATCGCCTTGACCGCTTCGCCCCATTTCTCGTCGGGAATGCCGATCACGGCGACTTCTGCGACGTCGGGATGGTCGCAGATCGCGCTTTCCACTTCGGCGGGGTAGATGTTCTCGCCGCCGGAGATGATCATGTCCTTGATGCGGTCGTGGATGTAGAGATAGCCATCCTTGTCCATATAGCCGGCGTCTCCGGTGCGCAGCCAGCCGTCGGCGCCGAGCGTCCTGGCGGTGGCCTCCGGCAAATTCCAGTAGCCGGCCATGTTGGAGCCGGAGCGGGTGGCGATCTCGCCGACTTCGCCCGGCGGCAACCGGTTGCCGTTGACGTCGAGGATCGCGAGTTCGACGCCCGGCAGCGCCTTGCCGGCCGAGCGCATCCGCTCCAGCCCCTCGACGTGATCCTCCGGCGGCAGCGCCACGATGGTACCGGTGGTCTCGGTCATGCCGTACATCTGCACGAAGCCGCAGCCGAACACCTCGATGCATTCCTTCAGCAGCGCCGCCGGGATAGGCGAGGCGCCGTAGAGCATGTATTTCAGCCGCGAGAAATCCACACTCCGCGCACGCGGCTGTCGCACCACGAACTGCATGGCGGCCGGCACCATGAACAATTTCGTGATGCCGGACTGTTCGAAGAAATCCAGCACCTTTGTCGGATCGAACTCGCGGGCGATCACGCCCCTGGCGCCGTGATAGAGGCCCATCACGCCCCAGCCGGAGCCGCCGATATGGAAGATCGGCATCGCCACCAGCGAGACGTCGTTCTCGGTCCATTTGTTCCAGTCGGGCTTTTCGTCCCTGCCGGTCTCCACCAGGTTGAGAAAATTGGCGTGCGACAGCATCGCGCCTTTGGGCTTGCCGGTGGTGCCGGAGGTATAGAGCTGGATCGCGATGTCCTTGCGGTCGATTTCCACTTTGGGGTCATCGCCGCTCTGGGCGTCGCGCCACGCCGTGTAGTTCAAAAAGCCCGGCGCGGCTCCTTCGGTGGCGATGAAGGTGCGGACGCTGGGCAGCTGCGGCCTGATCTTGTCGATCAGCCCGGTGAACTCCGGCCCGACGAACAACACCGGGGCCTTGCAATCCTCGACGATGAAGGCGATCTCGGGCCCGGCCAGCCGCCAGTTCACCGGCGCCATCACCACATTGGCCTTCATCGCGCCCATCAACAGTTCGAAATAGATGTCGCTGTTCTTGCCGAGATAGGCGATGCGCTCGCGCGGCTGCACGCCCAGCGCCTTCAGCGCGTTGGCGACGCGGTTGGTGAGGATATCGAATTCGGCGAAGCTGGTCTGGCGGCCCTCGAATTCATACACGATGGCGTTGCCGCGGGTCCTGGCCCGCGCGCGCACCATATCGGCAAGGTTTGCCGGCTCTTCAATGTCGGACATGTCGCTCCCGTGAGTGTTTTATTGTTTTCTTGATTGCAATATTGGCGTCGTCGCTTGCCAAAGACAATACGTGACGAGGCATCACGCCGTTTCATCCAGCGTCGTCGCCGCATACGCGGGAGCAGGTTCCTCCTGGTGAGGAGCGCGCTCTGGCGCGCGTCTCGAACCATGAGGCCGTGCATCCTCGTCCTTCGAGACGCGGCTCGCAGCCAAGTTTACGCAGGCTGCGTACACTTGCCTGCGTGGCCGCTCCTCGGGATGAGGTCCTCACTTTATCCCCGCGCGGCGCGGTCCTTTTCGTTCTGCGCCTTGATCGAGTCGCGCGCCGTGGTCCAGTCCTTGTCCGTCCAGTCGCGCAATTGATAGAAATTGCCGCCCATCGCCAGCGCCTGGGCGCCGTCCATGGCGATGGTCTCGCCGTTGATCCAGTCGCAGCCGCCGGAAATCAGGAACACCGCGAGATTCTGCAGTTCCTCCATCTTGCCGACCCGGCCCATCGGGTTCAGCGCCTTGGTGCGCGCGCCGGCTTCGTCGCCGGGTTTTATGCGCTTGCTCATGCCTTCGGTCGGAATTTCGCCGGGCGCGATGGTGTTGAGCCGGATGCCGTAATGGCCCCATTCCGTCGCCAGCGACATGGTCATGGCGTGGATCGCGGACTTGCTCATGGCCGACGGCACCACATAGGGGCTGCCGTTGCGGACCCAGGTCACGGTGATCGACACCACATTGCCGCGCTGCTTCAAGGCGATCCAGCGCTTGCCGACCGCGTGGGTGACATAGAATGTGCCGTGCATGACGATATTGGCGACGGCGTCGAAGCCGCGCGGCGTCAAATCCTCGGTGCGCGAGATGAAATTGCCGGCGGCGTTGTTGATGAGGTCGGTCAGCGGGCCGTCGCGGAAAATCGTCTCGATCATCTCCTCGACCGCGAGCGGATTGCGGATGTCGACGCCGTGGCTGGTGACCCGGCCGCCATGGAGGTCCATCAGCTCGGTCGCGGTTTCGTCGCAGACGCCCTTGCGCCGGCCGCAGATATGGACCTCGGCGCCGAGCTCGAGGAAGCGCGCCGCCATCGACTTGCCGAGTCCGGTGCCGCCCCCGGTGACCAGGATGCGCCGGCCGACGAGAAGCTTTTCGTTGAACATGGGAGGTTTCCGCCTAAGAGGATTGTCTGTTAATTGGTCGATTGACTAAATCCGGACAACGCCGTTCTGTAAAGCGGCAACAGCAAAGAAGAGCAGGGAGCACCATCCATGGACGAACGCGTCTCGGTCACGATTTCGGAGGGCGTCGCCGATGTCCGCCTGGTGCGGGCGGACAAGATGAATGCGCTCGATGCCGCGATGTTCGAGGCGCTGGTCGCCACTTCCGACCGGCTTTCCCGCGAAAAAGGCCTCCGGGCGGTGGTTTTGTCCGGGGAGGGACGGGCGTTCTGCGCCGGTCTCGACATGGGCCGTTTCGCCGAAATGAAGGAAAAAGGCGGCAATGGCATTGCTGGCGGCGAAAAGCGCGACCTTTCGGCCCGCACCCACGGGCTGGCCAATTTTCCGCAACAGGCGGTCTGGGGCTGGCGGCAGCTTCCGGTTCCTGTCATCGCCGCGATCCAGGGCGTGGCGTTCGGCGGCGGCTTTCAGCTCGCGCTCGGCGCCGACATGCGCTTTCTCAGCCCCGATGCCCGGATGTCGATCATGGAGATCAAGTGGGGCCTGGTGCCGGATATGGCGGGAACGCCGATCCTGGCGAGCCTCGTGCGTGACGATATCCTGCGCGAGCTGACCTATACCGGGCGGATTTTCTCGGCGCAGGAGGCCATGAGTTATGGCCTGGCCACGCGGATCTGCGACGATCCGCGCGCTGCGGCCTTCGAGGTCGCGCGCGAGATCGCCGGCAAGAGCCCGGACGCGATCCGCGCCGCCAAGCGCATGCTGAACAATCTTTCCGCCGATCCCGGTCCGGCGCTGCTCGCCGAGTCCGTCGAGCAGATGAAGCTGATGGGCGCGCCCAACCAGCTCGAGGCAGTCCGCGCCAATATCGAAAAGCGCGCGCCGCGCTTTGCGGATGCCGGGTGAACTTTCGCCGTCATTCCGGCGATGCGAAGCATCGAACTACGATGTGCAAGTGCACATCGGAGAATCTCGAAATTGACTTGCCCTGCTTCATCACGTCGGGATTCCGGGTCTGGTCCTTCGGACCATCCCGGAATGACGGTTCCTCCGAATAGTGCTTCCAAACCCGACGAGAGATCGGAAAGAGATAATGACAGCATCCTCCCTTTTCCCCGGCATCATCAGCGGCGAGCGCCGGCGCGGCCACGCCGAGGTCGCCGATCGCGCCGCGCGGCATGGCCGGCGGCTTCGAAAGGATCGGGGTCAAACAGGGCGACAGCGTCTGCATCCTGATGCGCAACGACATCGCCTTCATCGAGGCGGCCTATGGCGCGATGCAGCTCGGCGCCTATGCGGTGCCGGTCAACTGGCACTTCAAGCCGGAGGAAATCCACTACATCCTCAGGGATTCCGGTACCCGCGTTCTGGTCGCCCATGCCGACATGCTGCATCAGCTCCGCGATGCGGTTCCGGAAGGCGTGACCGTGCTCAGCGTGCCGACGCCGCCGGAAATCCTGGCGAATTACAAGATCGACCCCGATCATCTCGCCACGCCCGATTTCGCGGTCGATCTCGAATCCTGGCTCGAAGCGCAACGCCCCTATGCCGGCCCGGCGCGGCCGCAGCCGGCGAACATGATCTACACCTCCGGCACGACGGGGCACCCCAAGGGGGTGCGGCGCCATGCCCCGACGCCGGAGCAAAGCGCCTCGGCGGAACGGATGCGCGCGATGATCTACGGCCTGAGGCCGGGCGCGCGGGCGCTGTTGCCCGGTCCGCTGTATCATTCCGCGCCGAATTCCTTCGGCCTGCGCGCGGGCCGTCTCGGCGGCGCGCTGGTACTGATGCCGCGGTTCGAGCCGGAGGAATTCCTGCGGCTCGTTCAGGACGAAAGGATCGACACCATCTTCATGGTGCCGACCATGTTCATCCGGCTGATGAAATTGCCCGAGGCCGTGCGCAGGAAATACGACGTCTCGTCGCTGCATCACGTGATCCATGCCGCCGCACCCTGTCCGGCCGACGTCAAGCGGGCGATGATCGAATGGTGGGGGCCGGTGATCTATGAATTCTACGGCTCTACCGAATCCGGCGCGGTCACCTTCGCCAATTCCGAGGACGCGCTGAAGAAGCCCGGCACCGTCGGCAGAATCGCGCCGGGCGCCGAGCTTCGCTTCATCGGCGAGGACGGAAGAATGTTGCCGCAGGGCGAGATCGGCGAGATCTATTCGCGCATCGCCGGCAATCCGGATTTCACCTATCACAACAAGCCGGAGAAGCGCGCCGAGATCGACCGCGACGGTTTTATCACTTCCGGCGATGTCGGCTACATCGACGAGGATGGCTACGTCTTCATCTGCGACCGCAAGCGCGACATGGTGATTTCGGGCGGCGTCAACATCTACCCGGCCGAGATCGAGGCGGCGCTGCACGCGGTTCCCGGCGTGCACGATTGCGCGGTGTTCGGCATCCCCGACGACGAGTTCGGCGAGGCGCTGATGGCGGTGGTCGAACCTCAGCCAGGGGTGACGCTGGATGTCGCCGCGATTCGCGCGCAATTGAAGACTTCGCTTGCCGACTACAAAGTGCCGAAGCACGTCGAAATTCTCAAAAACCTGCCCCGCGAGGATTCCGGCAAGATCTTCAAGCGCCGCCTGCGCGATCCCTATTGGGAGCGGGCCGGGCGCAGGATTTAACGCGTCTCCTCGGGAAGAAGCTCGTCATGCCTCGGAAGAGAGCCCGGCCCCGACGAAGATGCGGGGACAGCGGACTTTGCAACCGCTGTTCCGGACGGGGACACCACCCCGAGTGGCCGTCGCCTCCATCTTTATCTTGCGCTGCGGCAAAAAAGTTGCAGACTCCGGATTGCCGGGCAGCTTCTGGAGGATCGCGCCATGTCACCCCAGATCATGCCTTCCGATACCGATCCGCTGTCCAATCGCGCCGGGGAAGTCTCCGAGCGTGAGGCTTTGGCGCTCGAAGAGGATGCGCGGCTGCGGAACGACATCCGGCTGCTCGGGCGCATCCTCGGCGACACCGTGCGCGACCAGGAAGGCGCCGGCGTGTTCGACCTGGTCGAGCGCATCCGGCAGACCTCGATCCGGTTCCACCGGGACGACGACAAGCCGGCGCGGCGCGAGCTCGAGATCATCCTCGACAGCATGTCGACCAGCCAGACCGTGCGCATCGTGCGCGCCTTCAGCTATTTTTCACACCTCGCCAATATCGCCGAGGACCAGAACAACATCCGGCAGATGCGGGCGCGCTCCAACGCCGGCGGAACGCCGCGCCCGGGAACGCTGGCGCTGACGCTGTCGCATGCGCGCGCGGCCGGCATCAGCCCGGCGGACTTACGCAAGTTCTTCGCCTCCGCCCTGGTCAGCCCGGTGCTGACCGCGCACCCCACCGAGGTCCGCCGCAAGAGCACCATCGACCGCGAGATGGAGATCGCCGCACTTCTGGACCGGCGCGAGCGCGTCCAGTTGACGCCGGAGGAGATCGCGGCGAGCGACGAGGAGTTGCGCCGCGAGGTGCTGACCCTGTGGCAGACCAACCTGCTGCGCCGGACCAAGCTCACGGTGCTCGACGAGGTCACCAACGGCCTGTCCTTCTATGACTATACCTTTCTGCACGAGGTGCCGCGGCTGCATTGCGCGCTGGAGGACCGGCTGAACGAGGCTGACGGTGCGCAGGGAGAACTCGCGCCTTTCCTGAGAATGGGAAGCTGGATCGGCGGCGACCGCGACGGCAATCCATTCGTGACGGCGGAAGTGATGCGGGGGACGCTGCGCCTGCAGTCGAGCCGCGTGCTGCGCTATTATCTCGAGGAACTGCACGTACTCGGCTCCGAACTGTCGCTCGCCGCCCATCTCGCCGACGTCTCGAAGGATTTGCGCGCTGCTCGCCGAGCGCTCGCCGGATACCTCGCCGCACCGGAAAGGCGAGCCTTACCGGCTGGCGGTATCGGGCATCTATGCAAGGCTCACCGCCACCGCCGCGAGGCTGGATGTGGAAACCACCCGGCCGCCGGTCGGCGAAGCGGCGCCTTACGCCGATGTCGGGGAGTTCAAGGCCGATCTCGATACGCTCCACCGTTCGCTGATATCGAACAAATCGGGCGTGATCGCGCGCGGGCGGCTGCGGCTGTTGCGCGGGGCCGTGGATTGCTTCGGCTTTCACCTCGCGAGCCTCGACATCCGGCAGAACTCGGCGGTGCACGAGCGCACCGTCGCCGAGCTGATCGATGCGGCGATGACCGGCATGTCCTATCTGGCGCTGAATGAAGAGGCGCGGATCGCGCTGCTCACCAGCGAACTGCGCAATGCGCGGCCACTGACGTCGTCCTTCGTGAAATACAGCGAGGAGACGCTGGGCGAACTCGCGGTGTTCCACGCGGCCGCCGAGGCGCACGCCAGGTTCGGCGCCGACACGATCCCCCAATGCATCATATCCATGTGCAAGGGCGTCTCCGACATGCTGGAGGTCGCGCTGCTCCTGAAGGAGGTCGGCCTGGTCGATCCCTCCGGCCGCAGCGCCATCAATATCGTGCCGCTGTTCGAGACCATCGAGGATCTGCAGGCCTCCAGCGCCATCATGGACCGGATGTTGTCGCTGCACGACTATCGCAGGCTGGTGGACAGCCGCGGCGCGGTGCAGGAAGTGATGCTCGGTTATTCCGACAGCAACAAGGACGGCGGCTTCGTCACCTCGGGCTGGGAGCTCTACAAGGCCGAGATCGGCCTGATCGAGGTGTTCGAGCGCCATCATGTGCGGTTGCGGCTGTTCCACGGCCGCGGCGGCTCGGTCGGCCGCGGCGGCGGGCCGAGCTACGAGGCCATCATCGCGCAGCCCGGCGGCGCGGTGAACGGCCAGATCCGGATCACCGAGCAGGGCGAAATCATCTCCAGCAAATATTCCAACGCCGAGGTCGGACGCAACAATCTGGAGATTCTTGCCGCCGCCACGCTGGAAGCGAGCCTGCTGCAGCCGCGGCACAGCGCGCCGCGGCGGGAATATCTCGACGCCATGGACCAGCTGTCGGCGCTGGCGTTCAGGGCCTATCGCGGGCTGGTCTACGAGACCGAGGGTTTTGCGGAGTATTTCTGGAATTCCACCGTGATCACCGAGATCGCCACGCTGAACATCGGCAGCCGGCCGGCGTCGCGCAAGAAGACCCGCGAGATCGAGGACCTCCGCGCCATTCCCTGGGTGTTCAGCTGGGCGCAATGCCGGCTGATGCTGCCGGGATGGTACGGTTTTGGCAGCGCGGTCGAAGCCTGGATCAAGCAGCATCCCGACAAGGGCATGCCTTTCCTGAAGGAGCTCTATCGCGAGTGGCCGTTCTTCCGCACGCTATTGTCGAACATGGACATGGTGCTGGCGAAAAGCTCGATCGCGATCGCCTCGCGCTATGCCGAACTTGTGCCGGACGCGGCGTTGCGCGAAAAAATCTTCGGGCGCATCCGGCAGGAGTGGCAAACCTCGATCGACATGCTCCTGGACATCATGGGGCAGGAGCGCCTGCTGCAGAGCAACCCGCTGCTGGAACGCTCGATCCGCAACCGCTTTCCCTATCTCGATCCGCTGAACCACGTGCAGGTGGAGCTGTTGAAGGAGCACCGCGCGCAAAACCCCGACGAGCAGGTGCTGCGCGGCATCCAGCTCACCATCAACGGCATTTCGGCGGGGTTGAGGAACAGCGGGTGAGGTCGGACGCAAGCGGCGAGTAGCGAGTAGAGCAACCCCATTCGCTATTCGCTACTCCCGATTCGCTCTGTCAGATCGCGTCCCAGTTAAAAATATCCGCCGAGCGGTCGAGCTTGTAGAACGACGACTTCAGCGCCGGCATGCCGTGTTCGGCGATGGTCTGCGGGGTCCAGCCTTCGCCGCGATGGATCGAGCGCAGCGGGCGCGACTGGCTCATCAGGAAGATCTCGTTCATCCGCACCGCGAAAATCTGCCCGGTGACGTCCCTGGCGGCGTCGCTGAGCAGGAACGCGCAAATCGGCGCGATCTTTTCCGGGCCCATCTGCTGGATTTTCGCGACACGGGCCTTCTCGGCCTCGGTTTCGGTCGGAATGGTGCCGATCAGCCGGCTCCAGGCGAAGGGCGAGACGCAGTTCGAGCGCACGTTGAAGCGGTTCATGTCGAGCGCGATCGATTTCGACAGGCCGACGATGCCGAGTTTCGCGGCGGCGTAGTTGGCCTGGCCGAAATTGCCGACCAGACCCGAGGTCGAGGTGAAGTGCACGAACGAGCCGCTCTCCTGCTCGCGGAACAGCCGTGCGGCGGCATGCGAGACATAGAACGAACCCATCAAATGCACCTTGATGACGGACTCGAAGGCGTCGATGCTCATGCGATGGAAAATCGCGTCGCGCAGGATGCCGGCATTGTTGACCACGCCGTCGAGCTTGCCAAAGCTGTCGACCGCCATCTTGACGATCTTGCTGGCGGGGATCGCTTCCGCGACGGTTTCGAAATTCGCCACCGCCGTGCCGCCGCGCTTCTTGATTTCCTCGACCACTTCCTCGGCCGGCGAGGCGCTCGATCCCGAGCCGTCGGCGGCGACGCCGGGATCGTTGACCACGACTTTGGCTCCCTCGGCCGCGCACAGCAGGGCGATCTCCTTGCCGATGCCGCGCCCGGCGCCGGTGACGATGATGGATTTGCCTTCGAGTGATTTTGTCATGGCCGTATCTCCCGTGATCCCTGCTGAGGTTTAAATTATTTCGTCATTCCGGGGCGGAGCGAAGCGACGAGCCCGGAATCCACAACCACGATCGGGAGTATGCGATTCCGGGCCTGCGCCAAGTGACGCATCCCGGAATGACGACGGTTATCTCTCGTTGGTGAAGATGATCGTGCCCGATGCCGCGAACATGCCGCCGACGCCGTGGCAGACCGAGATTTTTGCGCCCTGAACCTGCGCCGGCGCGATGCCGCGCATCTGCCGCACGCTCTCCTGCAGCGCGTACATGCCGTACATGCCCGAATGCATGTAGCTCAGGCCGCCGCCATTGGTGTTGAGCGGCAGCTTGCCGCCGGGGCGGGTGTTGCCGTCGGCGATGAATTTTCCCGTCTCTTCATGCGGCATGAAGCCGAGATCGCCGAGGCCGTACAGCGGCAGATGCGCGAACGCATCGTAGATCATGAGGTGATCGACGTCCTTGTGGGTGATGCCGGCCTCCTTGAAGGCGAGCGGCCCGCGACCCGAAACGCGCGCGAACTGTCGAAAGCTCTGCATCTGGCTGACCATCGGCGTTTCCACGCTCTCGCCGGTGCCGAGGATATAGACCGGCTTGTTCGGGAAGTCCCTGGCGCGGTCGGCAGAGGTCAGGATCAGCGCGCCGCCGCCGTCGGTGACGAGGCAGCATTGCAGGATGCGGAACGGATAGGCGATCATTTTCGAGTTCAGCACGTCCTCGACCGTGATCGGCGCCTTCATGGTGGCGCGCGGATTTTTCGCGGCCCATTCGCGCTGCACCACCGCGACCATGGCGATCTGCTCATGGGTGATGCCGTGGGTCTTCATGTAGCGCAGCACCGGGATCGGAAACATGCTCGGCGGGCCGTAGACGCCGAACGGCTGTTCGAACTGGCCGTTGAGGCTGTCCGGCGGCCGTGAAGCGCGGCTGCTTGCCGATCATCGACTTGCCGCTTTCGGCATGCGTGATCAGCACGGTCTTGCAGAGACCTGCCTCGATCGCGGCCGCGGCGTGGCGGACGTGCAGCATGAACGAGCAGCCGCCGACCGAGGTGCCGTCGACCCAGGTCGGCGTGATGCCGAGGTAATGCGCGATCTGCTGCGGCGTCTCCACCGCGGTGGCGATGCCGTCGATGTCGGACAATTTCAGGCCGGCGTCGGCGATGGCGTTCAGCGCCGCATCCGCGTGCAGCTGGATCTGCGACATGTTGGGAATGACGCCGAGCTCGGTGGTTTCGGCAGCGCCGACGACGGCAACCTGATTTCTTCGCATGATGCTTAACCCTTCGCCGGACGGAACTGGGGAAGGGTGATCTTGTCGTCGAGCTTTTCGAACGCGACTTCCAGCTTCATGTCGAGTTCGAGCGCTTCCGGCGTCTGCGGACAGTCGATGATGTTGCTCATCATGCGCGGACCTTCGTCCAGCTCCACCACGGCGATGGCGTAGGGCGGCGTAAATCCCGGCGCGGCAGGCCGGTGGTTGATGACGTAGCTGTAGAGCTTGCCCTTGCCGCTGGCCTTGAACACGCTGACCTTGCGGCCGCCGCAGCCCGGACAGAACGGGCGCGGCGGGAAATAGACATTGGCGCAGGCGTCGCAGCGCTGCAGGCGAAGTTCACCCGCCTGGGTGCCGTCCCAGAAATGCTGGGTCTCCGGCGTCGGTTTTGGTTTCGCACGCGCTGGTTCAGCCATGTCCTCGTTTCCTCCCTGAGGCGTGCGGGTCCCGCTTCGGCCCGCCGGTTCCGATCTTGATGCGACATTGGACGGCCCGGCGTCAACGGTCCAGCCGGCCTTTGCATGCCGCGTATTCCGGCACACGCACTATCGCTTGGGCGCGAACGCTTGTATCGCTATGACCCCTCGCGGTAGATTGCCGGCGAGAACGAAGAAAATCGGGAGGATTTGATGCTGAAAATAACGGGCGCGGTGCTGGCCGCAGGTTTGGCCTTTGCCACCCAGGCCTTTCCCACCCAGGCCTTTGCCGCCGACGCGCCGGCCGAAATCAAGATCGGCACGCTCTATGCCTCATCCGGACGCTTCGCCTCGATTTCGATGCCGGTGCACAGCGCGCTGAAACTCTGGGCCGAGCAGAAAAATGCCGAGGGCGGGGTCTATGTGAAGGCGTTCGACAAGAAGATTCCGGTCAAGCTCGTCGCCTATGACGATCAAAGCAACACCGCTACAGCTTCCACGCTCTACAACCAGCTGATCACGCAGGACAAGGTCGATCTGCTGGTCGCCAATTCCGGCTCGGTGCTGACGGCGCCGGCGGTGGCGATCGCGCGCGACCACAAGATGTTCCTGTTCGACCAGACCGGCACCGGCGCCAGCTTCTTCTCCAAGGACAATCCCTACATCGCGCTGATGGCGGACCCGGTCTCGACGATCTGGCCGAAACCCGTTGCGGATTTCGTTTCGCACGACGGCCCGGGCCTGGGCATCAAGAAGATCGCGATTCTCTACTCGACCAACGAGTTCACGGGAACGCAGGCCAACGCCTTCCGCAAATTCGTCAAGGATTCCGGCGCGCCGATCGAGATCGTCTACGATCAGGGCATTCCGACCGAGACCACCAACTACACCGTCATCATCAACAACATCGCCAACACGCAACCGGACGCGGTGATCCACTTCGGATACGCGCCGAACGACATTGCGTTTCTGCGCAACGTCGCCGACGTCGGCGTCAAATTCAAGATGTTGTTCTCGATCTATGCGGGGCTCGAGACCGAATTGCTCGAGAAGAACGTCGGCGCGAAGGGCCTTGAATATGTCTATACCTATGTGCCGCCCTCCGAACTCGCCTATCCCGTCAATTTCGGCATGAACATGAAGGATTACAAAGCCGCCTGGGACAAGAAATATTCCGACGGCAAGGTCGAGTTCGGCTTCAACGCGGTGGCCGGATACACCACCGGGCTCGTGATCGAGAAGACGCTTTCGGTCGCCACCAGCCTCGATCAGATGGAACTGCGCAAGGCGGTATTCAGCCTGTCCGGGCAACTCAAGACGCTCGACGGCACCTTCGCGCTCGACGAGATGGGCGGCCAGATCGGTGAATTGACCCCGCTCGGGCAGCTCAGGCTCGACGATCACGGCCACATCAAGTTCGTCTCGATCTATCCGCACGAGACCGCCACCGGCAAGCCGGTCTATCCGCGTCCATGAGGATATCGCCGATCGGAAACCGGCTGACGGGAGCGACGCGCCGATGCTGATCTACGCGCTCGTCGCCGGCGTTCTGTTCGGGCTGTATTTCAGCCTGGTCGGCATCGGCCTCAATCTGGTGTTCGGCGTCATGCGCATCGTCAACCTTGCGCATGGCGACTTCCTGATGCTCGGCGCCTTCGTCGCCTTCGGCGTCGTGGCTTTGGCGGGCATCGATCCCCTGTTCGCGGTGCCGCTGGCATTTGTGCTGTTCGTGCTGGTGGGCCTCCTGCTCTATTGGGTACTGGTGCCGCGGCTGCAGGGTTCGGTTAATCCGGAAATGCTGTCGATCATCCTGTTCTTCGGGCTGTCGCAGGTGATCGAGGCCGTCACGACCATCTTCTTCGGCACCAGCGAACGCTCGATCCAGAGTCGCATGCTTGGCACGGTATTTTCGACCATCAGGATAAAACTGTTCGGCGGCCAGCCGGGCGCGAGCGGGCCGGTCCAGATCTTCGGGCAGAGCTTTCCCGCGGCCTGGGTGATCGCGGCCATCACCAGCCTGATCGCGATCGCGCTGGTCTATGTCTATCTCTACCGCACGCGGCTCGGCACCCTGACCCGCGCCGTGATGTCGCGGCGCGACGAGGCGCTGGCGAGCGGCATCGACGTCGATCGTGTCTCGGCCGCCGCGTTCGGGATCGGATTGGGACTTGCGGCGGTGGCCGGCGTGTTCGCGCCCTTCATGTTCGGATCGGTGACCCCGGCGTTCGGGGCGGACGCGACCGTCACCTCCTTCGCGATCGTGGTGCTGGGATCGCTCGGCAATCCCCTGGGGACCGCGCTCGGCGGCGTGGTGTATGGCGTCTGCTACATGCTGGTGCAGACCTATCTCAGTTCCTGGGCCGACCTTTTGCCTTACGTGCTCCTGATCTTCATCCTGCTGCTGCGTCCGAGCGGCCTGCTCGGAAGGCGGGTGCGCGTTGCCTAGCTCCTTCAAACACGCGTTGTTCATCGTGCTGCCGCTGATCGCCGTGTTCGCGGTGCTGCCCGGCGTCTACCAAAATCATTTGCTGCTGTTCAATTTCGTCATCTTCCTGATCCTCGCCCAGGGCGTGAACATCATCTATGGGTTCACCGGCTATCTGCCGTTCGGCTATGTCGGCTTCTTTGGCGCCGGCGCCTATGGCTTTGCGATCCTGGTGATGCACTTTCATGCCTCAGCGCCGGTCGCCGTGTTGGCTGGCGGAGCGATCGGCGTGGCCCTGGGGCTGTTGCTGACGCCGCTGTTGCGTCTGTCCGGCGCCTATTTCGCGATCGCCAATCTGGCTGCATCGCTCGCGGTGCTGCACTTCGTGGCCAATCCGGCGCTGGAAAACATCACGCGCGGGCCATACGGCGTCTCGCTCACCGGCACCTTCAATCCGACGCTGGCCTATACCGCGGCCCTCGTCGTGCTGACGCTGACGCTCGGGGCTGTCGTGTACCTGAAAAACTCCCGCTTTGGACTGGCGCTGCAGGCGGTGCGGGAAGATGCGGTCTCGGCCTCGATGGCGGGCGTCGATGTGGTGCGGATGCGCGTGATCGCGTGGCTGGCGTCTGCGCTGGTGGCGGGGCTCGCCGGCGGCGTCTATGCCTGGTACGTGTCGGTGTTCTATCCCGACAATGTGTTCTCCGGCGATTTCAGCATTTTTGCCATCGTGTTTGCGCTGTTCGGCGGGGTCGCCACGATCACGGGCCCGATCGTCGGCGTCATCATCCTGTACGGCATCTACAATCTGATCGGCTTCACCACGCCGCAATATTTCCAGCTGATCTACGGGTTGCTGATCATGGGGCTGGTGCTGTTCCTGCCCGCCGGCCTGGTCTCGCTCGCAACGCGGAGGGGCTGGCATGTCCCCTGACAGCGCACCCATTCTTAATGTGACAAAGCTGGCAAAACGTTTCGGCGGTTTCTATGCGCTCGACGGCTTGAGCTTCCATGTCGCGTCCGGCGAAATCCTGGGATTGGTGGGGCCGAACGGTTCCGGCAAGACCACTGCGATCAATGTGATCTCCGGTCTCTATGCGCCCGACGGCGGCGAGGTGGTGCTGGATGGCGCCTCGATCGGCGGGGTGGCATCGCACAAACTGGTCCATCGCGGCATCAACCGGACCTTCCAGGTTCCAAAGCCGTTTTTGTCGCTGACCGTGCGCGAGAATATCGAGGTCGCGCTGGCCTATGGCCGCGCCGCGGCGGCGCCGCCGACGATGGCCGATCTGCTCGACGAATTCCGGCTGACCGAAGTCGCCGACCGGCCGGCGGCCGATCTGAACAACGCGCAGCAGAAGATGCTCGATCTGGTGCGCGCGCTGGCGACGCGGCCGCGGCTGCTGCTGCTCGACGAACTCGCCGCCGGGCTCAATCCGGCGGAACTCGACTGGATCGCCGAACGCATCAAGGCACTGGCGCAAACCGGAATCGCAATCATCGTGGTCGAACATCTGATGGGTTTCATCGAGCACATCACCGACCGCGTCATCGTCATGAACGCCGGCAAGGAGATCTTCGAAGGCAAGCTGGCGGTCG
The DNA here is from genome assembly GCA_963721275.1 of uncultured Alphaproteobacteria bacterium. Taxonomy (GTDB): domain Bacteria; phylum Pseudomonadota; class Alphaproteobacteria; order Rhizobiales; family Xanthobacteraceae; genus Bradyrhizobium. Next base: position 154,125 of record CAVRIQ010000013.1, read on the forward strand.
CGGTGCAGGTGCCGCAGGTCATCGAAGTGTTTTTGGGAGGCGAGCATGCCGCCTGAGGCCGCGCCGCTGCTCAAGGCTGCCGGCGTCGATGCCGGTTACGGCACCATGCAGGTGCTGTGGGGCGTCGATCTCGACGTCCGCGCCGGCGAAACCGTGCTGCTGCTGGGAGCCAACGGCGCCGGCAAGACCACCTTCCTGAAATCGCTGGTCGGCCTGATCGAGGCGCGCCACGGCAGCATCCAGCTCGGCGGCCAGGACGTGACGCGGATGCGCTCCAGCGACCGCATGCGGCTCGGCATGACCTACATGTCGGAACTTGCGGTATTTCCCGATCTGTCGATCGAGGAAAACATTCGCGTGGGCGCGCAGGCGCTGGGGCATGCCGATCCCGGCGCCCGGGTCGAGGAACTCTATGGCGTGTTCCCGGCGCTGCGCGAAAAGCGCCGCGCGCCGGCGTCCAGCCTGTCCGGCGGCCAGCGCAAGATGCTCGGCATCGCCAAAGCGCTGGCCGCCGAGCCGCGCCTCCTGGTGATGGACGAGCCCTCGGCCGGGCTGTCGCCGCTTGTTCGTCAAGGAAGTGATCCGAATCCTCAGCGATTTGCGCGGGCGGGGGCTTGCGCTGCTGATCGCCGAGCAGAATATCGGTTTTCTCGAGGTCGCGACGCGCGTGTTCGTGCTGGAAGGCGGGCGGATCCGCTTTTCCGGCACGGTGGCGGAAATGACCGACAATGAAGCGTTGCGGCGTGCCTATTTCGGGCTGAAGTGATGCGAACCGTCAGGATTGGATCAGGCGCGGGCTATTCGGGCGATCGCATCGAGCCCGCGGTCGAACTCGCCGAGAAGGGCGACATCCAGTATCTGGTGTTCGAGTGTCTCGGTGAACGCACCGTGGCGCTGGCGCAGCAGGCGCGCATGAAAAACCCCGAGGGCGGCTTTGACCCGCTGCTGGAGGAGCGGATGCGCGCGGTGCTGCCGGCCTGCGCCGCCAGGGGCATCAAGATCGTCACCAACATGGGCGCCGCCAATCCGGTCGCCGCGGCGCGCAAGACCGCCGAGATCGCAAGATCGCTCGGCCTTTCGTCGCTGAAGATCGCGGCCGTCATCGGCGACGACGTGCTCGATGCCTGCAAGGACGGCGATCTCCCCATCATGGAATTCGCCGGCACCATCAAGCAGCTCGGCAACCGGCTGTTGTCGGCCAATGCCTATCTCGGCGCCGAGCCGATGGCGCAGGCGCTCGCCGGCGGCGCCGACATCGTGATCACCGGCCGCGCTTCCGATCCGGCGCTGTTTCTGGCGCCGATGATCCATGCCTTCGGCTGGGCGATGGACGACTGGAACCTGCTTGGGCAGGGCACGGTCGCAGGCCATCTGCTCGAATGCGCCGGCCAGATCACCGGCGGCTATTTTGCGGATCCCGGCTACAAGGACATTCCCGATCTGGCGCGGCTCGGCTTTCCCATTGGCGAAGTCGGCGAGGACGGCAGCCTCATCATCACCAAGGTCGAGGGCTCCGGCGGCGCGGTGACGGCGCAGACCTGCAAGGAGCAATTGCTCTACGAGGTGCACGATCCCACCCAATACATTCAGCCCGACGTTGTCGCCGATTTCTCCCAGGTGAAGGTCGAGGAGCTCGCAAAGGACCGCGTGCGCGTCAGCGGCGGACGCGGCACCAGGCGCACCGGCACGCTGAAAGTTTCGGTCGGCTATGTCGACAGTTTCATCGGCGAGGGGCAGATTTCCTATGCCGGCCCCGGCGCATTGGCGCGCGGGCGGCTGGCGCTGGAAATCGTCCGGGAACGGCTGAAACTCACCGGCGTTGCTGCCAGCGAATTGCGCTTCGAACTGATCGGCGTCGACTCGCTGCACGGCGCCCAGGTCTCCGCGCATGCCAACGAACCCTATGAGGTGCGCGTGCGCGTCGCCGGCCGCACCGAAAACCTGCGCGAGGCCGTCCGGATCGGCAACGAGGTCGAAACGCTCTATACCAACGGCCCGGCGGCCGGCGGCGGTGCTTTCAAATCGGCGCGCGATGTCGTCGCGGTGGCCTCGGTATTGCTGCCGCGCGAGCTCGCGAAGCCATCGATCCAGTTCGTGGGGGCGTAACCGATGAAACTGCGCGAGATCGCCCATTCCCGCACCGGCGACAAGGGCAACACCTCCAACATCTCCGTGATCGCCTATGACGAGAAGCATTATCCCTTGCTGCTGGCGCAAATCACCAGCGCGCGGGTGAAGGCGCATTTCGCCGGTGTTGTCGAAGGCGAGGTGTTCCGCTACGAACTGCCCAATATCGCAGCGCTGAATTTTGTGATGCAACAGGCGCTCGGTGGCGGCGTCACGCGATCGCTGGCGCTCGATGCCCACGGCAAATCCCTGAGTTCCGCGCTGCTCGATCTGGAGATCGAGGCGGTTTCGGACAGTCCATAGATCGATCAGACAGCGACGAGGCGCCCAAGCAATGCCGAACGTTCCCACGCTTGCCGAACTGGCCGACGATCTCGAAAATGGCCGCACCGGCGCCCGCCAGATCGTCGACCGCTGCCTCGAGAGGATTGCCGACGCCTCCGGCGAGGGGGCGCGGGCCTTCCTTCATGTCGATGCGGAAGCCGCGATCGAAGCGGCGGAAGCGATGGACCGGCTGCGCGAGATCAAGGCGGCGCCGTCGCCTTATGCCGGCATTCCCGTCTCGATCAAGGATCTGTTCGACATCAGGGGGCAGGTGACGCGTGCCGGCTCGCGCGCGCTGGAGGATTCAGCCCCGGCGGAAGCCGACGCCACCGTCGTCGCGCGGCTGCGCCGCGCCGGTTTCGTGGTGATCGGCCGCACCAACATGACCGAATTCGCCTATTCCGGCATCGGCATCAACCCGCATTACGGAACCCCGAAAAGCGTGTGGCGGCGCGATGTCGGTCATGTGCCCGGCGGATCGTCGTCAGGGGCGGCGGTGTCGGTCGCCGACCGGATGGCGCATGGCGCGCTCGGCACCGATACCGGCGGATCGTGCCGGATTCCGGCGGCCTATAACGGCATTGTCGGCTTCAAGCCGACGCAGCGGCGGGTGCCGCTCGACGGCGGCGTGCCGCTGTCGTCCACGCTCGACAGTTTTGGCCCCCTTGCGCGCACGGTGGCCTGCTGCGCGGTGCTGGATGCCGTGCTGGCCGGCGAAGCAATCGCTCCCCTGCGGCCGCGCCCGATCAAGGGCATGCGGCTGGCGGTGCCGACCACGGTCGCGCTCGACGAACTCGACGATGACGTGGCGCGGACCTTCGAACGCGCGCTGGAGACGTTGTCGCGCCAGGGCGCGCTGATCGAGCGGATCGCGGTGCCGGAATTCCTCGACGTCGGCGTGATGAACACCAAGGGCGGTTTTGCCGCCGCGGAAAGCTACGCCTGGCATCGCTACCTGATTGCCAGCAAGGGCGATACCTACGATCCGCGAGTGTCGATGCGCATCCTTCGCGGCGAAGCCATCAGCGCCGCTGATTACATCGACCTCGTGGAGGCGCGAAAGTCGCTGATCGCGCGCGCCACGGCCCGGCTTGCGCCCCATGACGCGCTGGTGATGCCGACCACCGCGAACACGCCGCCGCGGATCGCCGATCTCGCCGACGACAAGGCCTTTACCAGGGCGAACCTGTTGTCGCTGCGCAATTGCACGCTGATCAACATGATCGACGGCTGCGCGATTTCACTGCCCTGCCATCGCGAAGGCGAGGTGCCGGTCGGGCTGATGCTGGCGTCCTGCGGCGGTGCGGACCGCCGCATCTTCGAACTTGCCGCGGGAATGGAGGCCGCCATCCGTGTTTGATCTCGCCTTCACCATCGACGCCCAGGACACCACGACCCCGCTGACCTTGCCGATCGATCAGGCGGTCATCGCCGGCTGGACCGGACGCGATCCGGTGGCGCGCGACAAGCATATCGCCGAACTCGAAGCGATCGGCATCGCGCGGCCGGCCACCGCGCCGATCTATTACCGCGTCGCCGCGCGGCGGCTGACCACCGCCGACAGCATCGAGGTCAGCGGCGGCGATTCCTCAGGCGAGGTCGAGTTCGTGCTGATCGGATGGCAGGGCCGAATTTTCGTCGGCGCCGGCTCCGATCACACCGACCGAAAAGTGGAAACCTACAGCGTCACCGTCTCAAAACAGATGTGCGACAAGGTGATGGCGCCGGTGCTGTGGGAAATCGAGGACGTCATCGGCCATTGGGATCAGATGATCCTGCGCTCGTTCGCCTGGATCGACGGTGCGCGCGTGCTGTACCAGGAAGGCAGGCTCGATGCGATGCTGCCGGTCGAGGACCTCATTGCGCGCGGCTTCGGCGACAAGGGATTGCCGGACGGCTGCGCCATGTTCGGCGGAACGTTTGCCGCCAAGGGCGGCATCCGGCCCGCGAGCCGTTTCGAGTTCGAACTCGAGGACCCCGTGCTCAAGCGCAGCATCCGGCATGCCTATGATGTGATCGCGCTGCCAGTGCTGGGTTAGCTCGTCGTCCCTTTTTCGTCATTGCTTGCGAGGAGCGTCAGCGACGAGGCAATCCATCTTCCGGTTCCCCGGTTCCAGCCGGTTTCCCGGAAATCGGGTGGCACCCATCGCGCCAATTTGCGAAAATGGCCGCCATGACATCAGTCGCACAGAACATCCTTCGACCCGGATCCCCATCCGATATCGCCTCACGCGTCGGCGCGATCGACTGGGCGCGGGCGACAAGCGAACTCGACGCGCAGGGCTGCGCCGTCCTCAAGGGGCTGCTGTCGCCGCAAGAGTGCCGCGCGCTCGCGGCGCTTTATCCGGACGACCGCCATTTCCGCAGCCGGATCGTGATGGGACGCCACGGATTTGGGCGAGGCGAGTACAAATATTTTTCCTACCCGCTTCCGGCAGTGATCGCCGAGTTGCGGCCGGCGCTCTATGCGCGGCTTCGTGATCTGGCCAATCGCTGGAACGAGGCGATGGGCATCGATATCCGCTACCCTGAAAGCCACGAGGCATTCCTGAAGCGCTGCCATTCGGCCGGCCAGACCCGGCCGACGCCGCTGTTGCTGCAATACGAAGCCGGCGACTACAACTGCCTGCATCAGGATCTCTATGGCGAGCACGTGTTCCCGCTGCAGGTCGCGATCCTGTTGTCGGAGCCGGGCCGTGACTTCACCGGCGGCGAGTTCGTGCTGACCGAGCAGCGGCCGCGCATGCAGTCGCGGCCCGAAGTGGTGCCGCTCGGGCAAGGCGATGCGGTGGCTTTTGCTGTGCATGTCAGGCCGGTGCAGGGGACGCGCGGGACCTATCGGGTTAATCTGCGCCATGGCGTGAGCCGGATCCGCACCGGCCACCGCCATACCGTTGGCGTGATCTTTCACGATGCGAAGTGAGTGCGAGTTCTCTTGACCGCGGATCTGTTCGAAAGCGTTGCCGATGTCCGTGCCGTCGCGAGAGATGATGGCGGAGGGCGCCGTGCTGCTGCGCGGTTTCGCAAGACCGTTCGAAAGCGACCTGATCGCGGCGCTGCGCGATATCGCCGGCCGGGCGCCGTTTCGCCACATGATGACGCCGGGCGGCCATCAGATGTCGGTGGCGATGACCAATTGCGGCAGTCTCGGCTGGGTCACCGATCGCACCGGCTATCGTTACGATGCCAACGATCCCGAAACGGGAAAACCGTGGCCGGCGATGCCGGCCGCGTTTTGTCAGCTGGCCGGGCAGGCGGCTGCACAGGCGGGGTTCCGCGGCTTCGCGCCGGATGCGTGCCTGATCAACCGCTACCAGCCCGGCGCGCGCATGTCGCTGCATCAGGATCGCGACGAGCAGGACTTCGGCGCGCCGATCGTCTCGGTTTCGTTAGGTCTGCCCGCGATCTTCCTGTTCGGCGGATTGAAGCGCAGCGACAAGCCGCGCCGGTTCCGGCTCGAGCATGGCGACGTCGTGGTGTGGGGCGGACCGACGCGGCTCGCCTTTCACGGCGTAGCCCCGCTCGCCGACGGCGAGCACGCGCTGATCGGCCGGCAGCGCATCAACCTGACGTTTCGCAAGGCGCGCTGAGCCTTACGTTTTCCTGAGCCTCTCCGGGACAACGGCCGTCGCAGATCACATGGCCATTTCCGGTTCAGCCGGCCGTTCTTTTTTCGTCTCCGGGATTTCCGTCATCGTCGCTTCGGTGAGCAGCAGCACGCTGGCAACCGAAACCGCGTTTTCCAGCGCGGTGCGGACGACCTTCGCCGGATCGACGATGCCGGCCTCGACCAGATCGACATATTCCTTGCGCGCGGCGTCGAAGCCGAAATTGCCCTGGCCGCCGATCATCCGTGCAACGACCACGCCGCCGTCGACGGCCGAGTTCTCCGCGATCTGGCGCGCCGGCGCCTCAAGCGCCCGTTTCAAGATCTGCACCCCGGTCCGCTCGTCGCCTTCGCAAGCCGCTTCTTCGCGGGCGACCGCTTCGATGCATTTCAAAAGCGCCAGACCGCCTCCCGGCACGATGCCCTCGGCCACCGCCGCCTTGGTGGAACTGATGGCGTCGTCGAGCGCCTCCTTCTTCGACTTCATCTCCGCTTCCGTCGGGGCGCCGACGCGGATCACCGCAACGCCGCCGGACAATTTGGCGAGCCGCTCCTCGAGCTTTTCCCGGTCATAGTCGCTGGTAGTCTTTTCGATTTCGCGCCGGATTTGCGCAATCCGGCCATCGATCCGAGCCCGGTCGCCGCCGCTGCCGATCAGCGTGGTGTTTTCCTTGTCCGCCACAACCCGCGCGGCGTGCCCCAACTGCTGCAGGGTCACGCTCTCGAGCTTCAATCCCAGTTCTTCCGATATCACCTGCGCGCCGGTCAGAATCGCGATGTCTTCCAGCATCGCCTTGCGGCGGTCGCCGAAGCCGGGCGCCTTGACCGCGCAGCCCTTGAGAACGCCGCGAAGCTGGTTGACGATCAGGGTCGCAAGCGCCTCGCCTTCGACATCCTCGGCCACGATCAGCAACGGACGGCCGGACTTGGCGACCTGCTCGAGTACCGGGATCAGGTCGCGCAGTGCGCCGATCTTGTGGTCGCACAGCAGCACGAACGGATCTTCCAGCACGGCCTCCATGCGCTCGGCGTCGGTGACGAAGTAGGGGGATATGAAGCCGCGGTCGAATTTCATGCCTTCGACGACGTCCAGCGTGGTTTCCGTGGTCTTGGATTCCTCGACCGAGATCACGCCGTCGCCGCCGACCTTCTCGATGGCGTCGGCCACGAGCGCGCCGATCGCGGGGTCATTGTGAGCCGATATGGTTGCGACCTGCGCCTTCTCCGCCTTCGTCTTCACCGGCCGGGACATCGCATGCAGCGCCGCGATCGCAACGCGTGCTGCCCGGTCCAGTCCGCGCTTGAGATCGACGGCGCTGGCGCCGGCGACAACGTTGCGCACGCCGTCGGCGAGGATGGCGTGAGCGAGGATGGTCGAGGTACTGGTGCCGTCACCGACGACATCTCCGGTTTTCTCCGCCGCCTGGCGAAGCACCTGGGCGCCGAGGTTTTCCTCGGGATCCCTGAGATCGATTTCCTTGGCGATGGTGACGCCGTCGTTACAGACGATCGGCGCGCCCCAGCTCTTTTGAATCAGAACCGATTTCGACTTCGGCCCCAGCGTGACGCGGACCGCATCGGCCAGCAGCGTGGCGCCCCGCAGGATCTTTTCGCGGGCGGCGGAATGAAACAGGATTTGCTTGTGGGCCATTCGCCGCGTCTCCGTGAGAGCAAATCGTCAGGCAGTTTGTGCAAAAGTCCGCGCGGCCCCGCCGATCGGAATATCCCGATGCGGCGGGGCCGGCAGTCTGGCTATTTCACGGCTACCGGAATCGTCTTCTCTTTCTTCTGCGCTTCCGAAGATTTCGGCAGGGTGACGGTGAGAACGCCGCCCTTGTAGCTCGCCTCGATCTTCTCGGAATCGACGCTGCCGGGTACCTGCAGGGTGCGGCGGAAAGAACCATAGCGCCGCTCGGAGACGTAGCGGTCCTTGGTCTTCTCTTCCTTCTCTTCCCGCTTTTCGCCCTTGATGGTCAGCATGCCGTTGGCGAACTGAACGTCGATGTCCTTGGCATCAAGCCCCGGCAGTTCGGCCGTGACTTCGAACCCCTTGTCCTTCTCGACGATATCCATGGCGGGCGTGACATTGAAGCCAAGGTCCCGGCGCCAGAACGACTCTATGTCGGGCAGCGGACGAAGGAACGGCGCCTGCAGGAATCCGGTCTGGAAATCGTGAAACAGCCGGTCGACCTGATTGCGCAGGACGTCAAAGGGTTGCCAGTCGGCGGCCTTGGCAGGTTGCGTCGCTGGAGTCGCTTCGGTCTTGACGGGTAACTTTGTTGCAGCTTCGGCCATGACAGTTACTCCTTAGAGGTTGACTGACAAAAGGATATGCCCAAGCCGCGCGAGTTCCTTGATCTTCATCAAACATGGAACCGTTACAGAAGAAGAGTCGTACCGGGAGACGCGCCGCCAGCCTGATCGCTTTCGCGACGGCTAACCCGGATGGCGATCCAGCGAGAACTATTGTGCCGTTTGTGCTGTCGCGCGCCGGAACCGGAAGAGCGCAAGACCAAAAAAGACTGCGCCGATCAAGCCGATCACCAGAAATTCCGGCCACACCACGCTTAACCCTGCGCCTCGGAACAGAATGGCCTGGGCAAAGGCGACAAAATGCGTCGGGGGCGACGCCTGCAAGACGACGCGCAGGAATTCCGGCATGCTTTCCGGCGGCGTGTAGCTGCCCGACAGGATCATCATCGGAATCGTAACCAGCATGTAGAGCAGGCCGAACTGCGGCATCGAGCGCGCAACGGTGCCGAGAAAGATGCCGATCGACGTGGCGAAGAACAGGTAGATGGCAACTCCGGTCAGGAACAGCAGAATCGAACCGTGAACGGGAATGCCGAGCAGCGCCTGGATGACCACCGTCATCGACACGGCGACCGCTACCAGGATGACAAAGCCGTTGGCCCAGACTTTCGACATCGCGATTTCGAACGGCGTGAGCGGCATCACCAGCAGATGGTCCATGGTGCCGTGTTCGCGCTCGCGGATGATGGCGGCGCCTGCAAGGATGAGCGCGAGCATCGTCACGTTGTTGACGACTTCCATCAGGCCGGTGAACCAGGCGGCCGTGAGGTTCGGATTGAACGCGATGCGAACCTGCAGATCGACCGGTGAAACGGACGGGGTATCGTTGCGGGCAATGGTCTTCGCAATTTCGGTGGAGATGATCTGGTAGATATAGCCGGCGCCGATTCCCGCCTGCATCATGGCGGTGGCGTCGATGGCGACCTGGATCGCGGGCTGCCGCCCGCCCAGCAGGTCGCGCTGGAAGTCGGGCGGAATGTCGATCGCGAACGTCATTTTCCCGTCGTTCATCAGGCGGTCGATGTCGCCTTCGCCGATCGCTTGCGGCGGATTGAAATAGGGCGGCAGGAACGCCCCGGAAATGCGCCGCGACAAGGCCGAATGGTCCTCGTCGATGATTCCGATCGAGGCGTTGTGCAGGTCCTGGACGCCGCTCCTCGCCACGTTGACGATGGAGAACGAAAACGCCCAGATGACCAGCGCGACCAGCACGTAATCGTGGCTGAAGGCGCGAAGTTCCTTGGTCCCCAGCCAGAAGATATTGGCGATCGTCCTGCGCATGACCGTCCGGCTTGTCACTGTTCCTGCTTGCGCAGGAAGAGAAGGCTCAGCAGCGTCAGTATCGGAATGAAAGCCGCGAGCGCAGCCAGATTGATCGCGAGGTCCTGGAATCCGAGCCCCTTGGTGATGGAACCGACACTGATCCTGAAGGAAATAGGTCATCGGGAAGATCTTTCCGATGAAGGCGCCCACCCCGGACAGGGACGACACCGGCGTCAGCATGCCGGCGAACTGGGTCGCGGGTATGACCGTAAGGATGGCCGTGCCGAACAGTGCCGCGATTTGTGTTCGCGCAAACGACGAGATCAGCATGCCATAGCCGGTCGATGTCGCCACATAGAGAGCCGCGCCCAGTACCAGCGTTGCAACACTGCCCTTCAGCGGGACGCTGAAAACCAGCAGCGTCATCGCGAGTAGTATGAAGAAGCTGACGAACGCCAGGGCGATGTACGGAATTTGCTTGCCGACAAGGAATTCGATCCGGGTCACCGGCGTGACATAGAAATTCGTAATCGAACCAAGTTCCTTTTCCCGGACGATCGCCAGCGCCATCAGGATGGCCGGGATCAGGACCAGAAGCATTGCCATGGTTGCCGGCACCATGCTGTAGACGCTCTTGAAATCCTGATTGTAGCGGAACCGGGTCTCGATCGTTGCCGCGGCCGGAGCCGTCACCGGTTTTGTTGATCGCCGGGTCGCTCAGGTACTGCGCATGGACACCTTGCAAATATCCGCGGATGGTCTCGGCGCGAAACGGCATCGCACCGTCGACCCATGCGCCGACCGAAACCGGAGTGCCCCTTTTGATGTCGCGCCCGAAGCCGGGCGCGATCTCGATGGTCGCCTTGACGTCGCTGCTCTTCAGCCGCCGCTCCAGCTCTGCGTCGTCGTGAAGCGGCGCTTTCTCGATGAAATAGCGCGAGCTTCTGATTTCGCCGACATAGGCGCGGCTCTCCGGGGTCTGGTCGCGATCGAGCACGGCGAAGGACAGATTGTCGACGTCCGTCGTAATGCCGAACCCGAAAATGATCATGAGAAATGCGGTACCGAGCAGCGCGAAGGACAGCCGTATCGGATCCCGTATCAGTTCGAGCGTCTCCCGCGTCGTATAAGCGAGCATTCGCCGCAGGCTGAACCATTTTCGGCGGGCTTTTGACGGGGCGGGGGCCTCCGGCCGGTCGTCCGCGGTCGCGGCATCGATCTGCTCGCCGTCGGGAATGATTAGCTGCCGTCCGCTTGCTTCCTCCAGATAGCTGATGAAGGCCTCTTCGAGATTTATGGCTCCCCGCGCCCTGATCAGGCCTTCGGGGGTGTCGGTGGCCAGCACCCGTCCGTCGTTCATCAGGGCAATTCGGTCGCAGCGGGCCGCTTCGTTCATGAAATGGGTGGAAACGAAGATGGTCACGTTCCGGTTTCGCGACAGATCCAGCAGAATTTGCCAGAATTCGTCCCGCGCCAGCGGATCGACCCCGGAGGTCGGTTCATCGAGGATCAGCATTTCGGGCTCGTGCACGATCGCGACCGCCAGCGAAAGCCGTTGCCGGATGCCGAGCGGCAATTGCGAGGCGAGCTGATCGAGATAGCGGTCGAGGCCGAAGTCCCGCACAAGTTCGTCAATGCGGGATTTTGCCTTGAGCGGCGGCAGCTGAAACAGCCGGGCATGAAGCGCAAGATTTTGTTGAACCGTCAGCTCCATGTAGAGCGAAAACGATTGCGACATGTAACCGACGCGATAGCGGGAGCTCAGGTCGGCGGCGTCGATCGGGTTGCCCAGCAAAAATGCCTCGCCCTCGGTCGCCGGCAGCAACCCGGTGAGCATTTTCATGGTCGTGGTTTTGCCGCAGCCGTTCGGCCCGAGAAAGCCGAAGATCTCGCCGCGCACGATCTCGAAGCAGACGCGATCGACGGCGGTAAAATCGCCGAAGCGGCACGTCAGGTCGCGCGCCCTGATGGTGATCTCGCGATGGTCCGGGACGCGGGACGGAATAGCCGTCGAAGCCTGCTCCCGCCGCTGCCCCGGCAACAGCGCTGCAAAGGCATTCTCAAGCGATGTGGTGCGGGTCGAAGCCTTGAATTCCTGCGGCGTGCCGGCGGCCAGGATTTTGCCGGCATGCATCGCGATCAGCCGATCGAAGCGCTCGGCCTCCTCCATATAGGCCGTGGCGATGATGACGCTCATGCCCGGGTGCCGGGCGCGCATTCTGCCGATCAGGTCCCAGAACTGGCGGCGTGACAAGGGGTCGACCCCGGTGGTGGGCTCGTCGAGTATCAACAGGTCGGGGTCGTGGATCAGCGCGCAACAGAGCCCGAGCTTCTGGCGCATGCCGCCGGAGAGCTTTCTGGCCGGACGATCCGGAAAGGGCGCGAGGCCGGTGCTTTCAAGCAAGTCGGCGATGCGCCGCCTGCGCTCGGCACGCGACAGGCCGAACAGCCGACCGAAAAATTCGATATTTTCCCGCACGCTGAGATCGGGATACAGGTTTTTGCCGAGGCCCTGCGGCATATAGGCAATGCGCGCGCAGACGTCATTGCGGTGCGCGGTGTCAGCCATATCGCCGTCGAGGACTTCAATCCGGCCCGACTGGATCCGGCGGGCGCCTGCGATCAGGCCGAGCAGCGATGATTTCCCGACGCCGTCGGACCCGATCAATCCGACCATGCAGCCGGACGGTATATCGAGCGTGACCGCATCGAGCGCGCGCTTGTTGCGATACGTCAGAGTGACGTTGCTCAGCCTGGCGATGGGGTGACCGTGCTGGTTCATAAGCCCTTCATCTGCTGCAACCGGACCGGCCATTGCACGTCCGGATCGAGGCGCAGATAGGCGACGCCGGGGAGACCGCTGCGCACGGCCTGGGCATGAGCCTTGAGCAGCTCGGGATCGATGCGCACCCGGATTCGAAACATCAGCCGGTCGCGTTCGGTCTGGGTCTCGACCATCTTCGGCGTGAACTGCGACTGCACCGCGATGAACGACACCTTCGCCGGGATGGCGATCGCGGGATAGGCATCAAGCACGATCCTTGCCTCGGTCCCGACCTTGACCCGGCCCGCTTCCAGGGTCGGCAAATAGACATCCATATAGACCGACATGATGTCGATCATGGTGATGACCTTGCCGCCGGCCGGCAGCACTTCGCCGATATTGGCGATACGGTATTGCACGCGGCCCTCGCGCGGCGCGACCAGCGAATTGTCCGCGATGTTGATGTTGTAGAGATCAACTTCATGCTGCGCAGCGGCGAGGCCGTGTTCGGCCTGGGCGACCCGCGCGGTCGCCGCATTGAGGATAGCGGTGGAGCCGTCCAGTTGCTGTTGCCGCTGATCGAGCAACTCCTGGGTCGCATTGCCCCGCTGTACCAGGTAGGTGGTCCGGTCGAGCTGCTGCTTTGCCAGAGCGACCTGGCTGCGTTGTTGTTCCTGGGTGGCCCGCGCCTCATCGACGGCCTTCTGCGCCTGCTGCAACTGCGCCTCGGCGCGCATCAGCGAAGCCTCGAGATCCCTGGTGTCCATGCGCGCGACCACTTCGCCCGCGCTGAGCATGTCGCCCTCCTGGACCAGCAATTGCGTCAGCCGGCCGGCAAATTTGGTCGAGATGTCGATTTCGTCGGCCTCGATGCGGCCGTTGCCCTGGACGATGCCAACCGGCAGTTTGGCGAGGTTCTGCTGCCACCAATAGGCGCCGGCGCCCGCCGCCAGAATGAACGCGACCAGCACGGCCGCGATCGAGGTCCAGCGCCAGCGCCGGCGTTGCCGAAAAGGCACCGGAAGCGCAGGGAAGGGGGTGGCGATGCCATTGCCCGTCGACGCGGCAGCCTCGCGAGGGGGATCCGGCGGGCGCGCCGATGAAGCGTCGTCTTCAGGACGTTGTTGATCTTCTACTTTCACTGTCCCGCTCCGTGTCGATCAGAGACGGCCGCCGCCGGCATGCACGAGGCGATTGCCGGCAGCCGCCGCGACGCTGGTGATGAGGATTGTCATCGTCATCGGCGTCATCTTCATTCTTTTAGAAATAGACCAAACGGCGCGGCGCTGGTTGAGCGACATCAACCCTTTGCCAAATGCCTTGATTTGCAATGGAACATCGTTTGCGCGTTCTCCTTCGCAGGTGCAGCGTGATGCTTTGATGACGAGCCACGTTGATCTGTATCAACGCCCGGTTTCCAATAAAGGAACAGCCTTCTCCAAATCGGCGGCGCATTTTGAATGCGACGTCACAGAGCGGGAGAAATGCCATGACTGATCGCAACGATGCGCATTCGGGTGATGCGCAATTAAAGTCTCCGTCCGCTAACCGACGCAACTTCCTGCAGGCGCTCGCAGGCGCGGGTGCGGCGATTTCGCTCAGCGGCAGAATCGCCAACGCGCAACAGGGTGAGATCGGGTATTGGGCCAAGGATCTCACCGACGCTCAACTGACCAACATGTTCAGCACGATCCTGCGGATCCGCTGGTACGAGCGAACCTTGGTCGACAAGATGCTGACCGACCCCAATTACCGCGGCTACAACCACTTCTATGTCGGTCAGGAAGCGGTCGCGACGGGCGTCTGCGCTGCCTTGAAAAACACGCGGCGGCGTGATGGAAGCCGATCTCGTCTACAGCACGCATCGGCCTTCCGGCCACGCCATCGCCAAGGGCGCCGATATCAAGAAGATGGCGGCGGAGTATGACTTCAGGGCCACCGGCCTCAACAAGGGCTATGGCGGCGAGATGCACATTTCCGACCCATCGATCGGGTTCATCGGCGCCGACGGCATGATCGGTCCGGGACCGGTGATCGCGACCGGCTCCGCCTTTGCGTTCCGGGCCCGCGGCAGCAAGCAGGTCGCCGTCAATTTCGGCGGTGACGGCACTTACGCCACGCCGCACTTCCACAGCGCGATGAATAACGCGGCATTGCTGAAGCTGCCCTTCATCTACGTGATCGAGAACAATCTCTATCATCAGTACGCGCATTATTCCTGGTCGTGCCCGATGAAGGATATCGCGGAAGCCGCGGCTCCCTACGGCATCCCCGGCGTCGTCGTCGACGGGCAGGACGTGATGCAGGTTTACAACGCCGCCAAGACCGCGGTCGACCGGGCGCGCGCAGGCGAAGGCCCGACGCTGATCGAGGCCAAGACCTACCGCTACTACAATCACTGGGGAGCGCCCGGTGCCAAGCCCGGCGAACTCGGCGCGTTCGGCTACGACCCGCTGGCGATCTCGTCGTTCCGGCCGGAGCGGGAATTGCGCGAATGGATGGCGCGGGATCCCGTCGACATCTGCCGTAACACCCTGATCAGCTGGAAGGTGATCGACGCCGCCAAGGCCGCCGCGCTGGAAGCCGGCATCAAGCAGGAAGTTCTCGATGCGGTGGCATGGTCCGACAACCAGCCCTTCTGCAAGCCGGAGGACGGCCTGAAGAACGTCTTTGTCGAGGGCAGTGTTCTGCCCCGCCAGTTCGGTTAGCCGACAGCTATCGATTCATCCCGACGTTGCGACTTCGCACCGCGGATCAGAATTTGGAGAGAGACAATGGCAAAGAAGAGCTTCATGTACGCGGTCCTCGAGGCAGTTCAGTATGAAATGCGCCAGGACAAAAATATGATCTGGATCTTCGAATTGACGCCCCCGGTTGCGTCCAATCCGGGCCGGCCGGTGATCAATCTCGAAACCGAGTTCGGCCGTCTGCGCGTGGCCAACACCGGCATCGACGAAAACTGGATGGCGGGATGCGTGCTGGGGGCCGGCTTGGCCGGCTCGAAGGCCGCGACCTACATCCCCTATCAGGGCGCCTGCATGCCCTTCCAGATGATCCAGAACCACGCAGGCAAGCTGCGGTCGATGACCGGCGGCGCGGCCTCGATGCCGATCGTCTTCATCATGGAGATGACCGGGCAGACGGCCGGGTTCGGCGGACAGCATTCCGACTACGAGATCGACACCTACTACGCGCACATTCCCGGCGTGAAGACCGTGATTCCCTCGAATCCGGCGGATGCGAAGGGGATGATGGCTTCCGCGCTCCGCGATCCCGACCCGGTGGTGTTCCTCTATGCCGCCGGCCTGCGCGAACTGGTCGAGGAAGTGCCGGATGAGCAATATCTGACGCCGCTCGACAAGGCCGCGGTGCGTACGACCGGCAGCGACATCACCATCGTCAGCTCCGGCGCCGGCATGCCGGATGTGCTGGACGCGACCGAGAAGCTGCAGAAGGCAGGAATGAAGGTCGAGGCCATCGACCTGCGCAGCCTCAAGCCGATCGACACCGAGACCCTGGTCAAGTCGGTGCAAAAGACAAAGCGGCTGCTGACCTTCGATCAGTCCTACTACACGCTTTGCCCGGGCGCCGAGGTCATCGCGCGGGTGGCGGAGAACGTCTCCGGCGCCAAGTTCAAACGGATCGCATTCCCGGATGCGCCGCCGCCGGCGGCGCCTGAAATGTTCAACTGGATGCGGCCGAACGCCGACCACATCATCGCCGCGGCAAAGAAATTTGTCGCCTGAGTTGATTTGCGAAAGTCGGAGATCGGAAGGCCGGCGGAATCGCCGCCGGCTTTCCATCAGTAAGGGTAAGCCAGATGTCGATGGATGCTAACAATGGCCAGTCCGGCGCCGTATGCCCGGGTTGTGGCGGCTCGGATATCGGCATGGCCCGCGTCCGCTCCGCGTTTTTCCACGGCGACCGGCTGGTGGTGATCGAGGATATCCCGGCGCTGGTCTGCTCCGGCTGTAACGAGCAGTTCTATGACGACCGGACCGTCGTTGTGCTCGACCTGCTTCGTGGCAATGGTTTTCCGGTCGAGGACGCGCGCGAGGAAATACGCGTTCCCGTGTTCTCGTTTCGCGACCGCGCGACGGCGGAGGCGAAGACATGATTGCGGCAGGACATGCTGGCGCGCTTCTGATCGCCGGGAGCCTGCTTGCCATCGGTGCCTCGCCAGCGATGGCTCAGGACGACGAAGCCTTCATGCCGAAGGGCGGCAAGACGTTGTTCATCGAATTGAAGGACACGCCGCGCGCCGCGGAACTGCGTGAGATCGGCAATCTCACCCGTACCGAAGCGGAATGGCGCGGGTATCTGGCCGAACGGCACAAGCAGTTGAGCGAACGTGAGGTAGCCGAACTCGCTGGCTATCTCGCGGTGAATTTTCCGCTGCCCGAAGGCGCCGCTGCGCAGGCCGAAAGCCAAAACGGCATCGCCTCGGCGCTGCCGCCGGACGGCCGTGAGCTTGCCTGGACACAATGCCAGTTCTGTCATTCGCTGTTTTCCGGTTACCTGATGCAGCAGCGTGACGTTCAGGGCTGGCGCAGCGTCTTCCTGTCGCCGTTTCATCGCGGCCTGAAGATGACCGCGCAGCAGCGCGAGACCTTCGCGCGCTATTCCGCGATCAATATGCCGATGAAAGCCGCCGATGTGCCGGCCGCGCTGCGTTATTGAGAGCCGCACGCGCCGCGATCGCCGGAGCGGCGGGCACTCCAGGGAAACAGGAGATAGGCAATGAGCTCCATTCGAATTGTTCTTTGCGGCGCGCTGATCGCGTGCAGCGCCTTGCTGGTCAATCCGCTGCTGGCGGAGACAAAAGATGTGTTCGCCTTCATTCCGGCAGGCGGCAGGACGCTGCTGGAGCAGGTCGTCACCAGCCACCCGCCGGCTGACGAGCTGCAGGCGATCCTGACAGGCAAGCGAACGCGCGAGGAGTGGCTCGGCTATCTCAAAGGCAAAGTGAAGAACGTGCCGGCGCTGCAGAAATTCAGCGAACAGGAACTCACGACGCTGGCGGACTATCTGTCGTTCAACATGCCGCTGGCGTCCGGGCAGAGCGCGGCGGATCTGGCCAAGGCCGACCTGGCAACGGCCCTGCCGCCCGACGGGCGCGACTTCGCGCTGGAAAAGTGCCAGGGCTGCCACATCATCACGGTCGTCATCACCCAGGTGCGGCCGGTGCCGGCCTGGCTCGGGACCATGAACAAACCCAGCCATTTCAGGATCAAGCTGTCGCGGGAGCAGCGTGAGGCATTGGCGAGCTACCTCGTGCTCAACGGCGGGATTCCGATCGATCAGGTGCCCGAGGAGTTGCGGGCCGGCGGCGCTACCTATTGAGGTGATCTCGACAGCGTAAGGCCCGCGCAGATGCTGTTCACCTCGCTGGAATTCTTCGCCTTCCTGCCGCTGGTCCTGTTGTTGTTTTCGGCGATGCCGGTCGCGCAGCGATGGGCGGTGCTGCTGCTGGCCAGTTACCTGTTCTACGGCATCTGGCAACCCTTCAATCTCGTCTATCTCGGCGCCGTGACGCTGGTGGTGTACGGCTGCGGCTGGGTGCTTGAACGCGCCAGCCGTCCTGCCGCCAGAAAGGCGCTGCTCGCCTCGGGCCTTGTTGTGCTGCTCGGGTCGCTGGTGGCGTTCAAATTCTACGACTTCATCGCAGGCGAGTTGGAGCACGCATTCGCTTCGACATTGCCGATGGCGCTGCCGAGGCTCGCCGTCAGCACGCCGGTTGGCTATTCCTTCTACGCCTTCTCGGCCGCGAGCTATTTGATCGACATTTATGCCCGGCGGCTGAGCGGCAGCCATTATCCCGGTCACGTCGCGCTCTATGTCGCCTATTTTCCAAAGATCTTCGCAGGTCCGATCGAGCGTGCCACGGCGTTCCTGCCGCAGGTCGCAGCCGGCCTGCGCGCCGATCCGCGCCTTGCCATCCTGGGTCTGCAACTGATCGGCTGGGGCCTGTTCAAGAAAGTCGTCATTGCCGACAATCTGGCGCCGCTGGTCGATCGCAATTTCGGCATCGTGGCGTTTGCCTCGCCGATCGAGCTTCTGATCAGCGTCTATTTTTTCGCCTTCCAGATCTATTGCGATTTCTCCGGCTATACCGACATCGCCATCGGCGCGTCCCTGCTGTTCGGCCTGCAATTGATGGAGAATTTCCGCCGGCCCTATCTGTCGCGCTCAACCGCCGAGTTCTGGGGCGAGCGATGGCATATCTCGCTCGGGCGCTGGTTCCGCGACTACCTCTATATTCCGCTGGGAGGGAGCCGGGCAGGGCCCCTGCGCCGCTACGTCAACATCATGGTGGTATTCGCCGTCAGCGGGCTGTGGCACGCCGGCCTTGGCTACGGGGTAGGGTGGACGTTCCTGATCTGGGGCGCACTCAACGGCGCCTATCAGTGGGTTGGGCTGGCCACGCGCGGCTTGTGGCAACGGCTCGGCCAGTGGTTGCCGGCCGTGCGCGAGAGCGCGGCGCTGTCGCTGCTGCGCATTCTCCTGACCTTTCATCTGATCGCGATTTCCTGGATTTTCTTTCGCGCCAAATCGGTCGGCGACGCGCTGACGGTGATGAGGAAGATCGGGACCAATCTCATCGAAATCCCGTCGCTGGTCGTCCAGTACCCGTTCACGTGGGAGCACGGCCTGGGCTTCGGGCTGATCGTGCTGCTGCTCGCCGTGGAAACGCTCGACGAACGCCGGCCGCTGGCGCAGCGGCTGGCAGCGGCGCCGGCGATCCTGCGCTGGAGCTCCTACTATCTCGTGATCTTCGGTTTGCTGATCCTTGGCCGATGGCAGGCCAAGGAATTCATCTACATGCAGTTTTGACGGCGCTCTGCGAGGGCGATCAGGATATGAGCGTGCAACAATGATGCGTCAGGGCAGGGCGGCGATCGCCTTTATCGGAATAGGTCTCTTGATCTATGCCGGCATCTCACTTGCCGCTGAACGGCTGATGTACCGCAACGGCCACAGCAATCCGTTCTTCAAGATCGCAACATCGGAGGTGAAGGCATTCGACTGGGTGATCCTTGGCGCCTCGCACGCGATGCCGCTCGATTTCGCCGACTTCAACGGCGTCATGCAGGGCGAAACCGGCCTGAAGATCATCAACCTGGCTTCGCCCGGCACCGGTCCGCTGTACAATCGCTTCGTGCTGGAGGCGTTTCTGCGCGACCACACCGACGAGGAACGTGCTCTATGTCGCCGATTCCTTTGCCTTCTATGCGCGCACCTGGAACGAGGAACGCTTTGGCGATGCCAAACTGCTCAGGGCCACGCCGTTCGATCCCGCCACCGCGTGGCTATTGTTGCAGTACAGCCGCCGCGACGGCGTCGATCCGCGCGCGTTCGTCGACTACGTCACCGGATTTTCGAAGATCAACAACCGGGATCGCTTCCAGAAGGACATCTGGGAAGGGGAGCTGCAATTCGACCGCGTCTATCGCCAGTCGGCGACCGCGGTCAAAAGCCGGATCGCGTATCTGTTTCCGGAGCCAGGGCGGGAAGCCGGCCTGTCACGCTACATGACGGAATTCGCCAAGCTGCTTGAGCTCGCGGAGCGGCACAATATCCATGCCGTCGTGATCAAGATGCCGACGCCTGGCCAATTCCGAGCCCTGCTGCCGACCGAGCCGGCGTTCGACGTGGCGATGGCGGCGGCGGTCGGGAATAGCCGGGTCGGCTTCAGAGACTTCTCGGCCGAACTGGACGAACCCCGCTTCTATTTCGACACCGACCACCTCAACAGGGCCGGGGTCACGGAACTGTTCAACCGTCACCTGAAGGCGATCCTGACAGCGCCGGCGAACTGAGCGGACCGGGCTCACGGACCCCTCAGGCCGGCGCTGCGCTAAAGCCTCTCGAGACGATCGAGAAACGGTCGCTGGCTGGCGAGAATTTTCTCGCGCGCCAGCGGAAGCGCGAACCAGTCGGCGCGGTCGATTTCGGGAACCTGGATGGTGCGGCCGCTTCGCGGCGGCCATTCGATCGGGATTTCGTTGCTGCGCACGCTGCCCACGTCGAGGCTGCCCTCCAGCGCATAGGCCAGAACGATCTTGCCGCCGCGCTGGCGCACCTGGCCCAGCGGCCGGAGCGGGCCGGCCGCTGCGACACCGAGTTCCTCCGCGAATTCCCGGCGCGCTGCGGCTTGCGGGTCTTCGCCGGCGTCCAATTCCCCTTTCGGGATCGACCAGGCGCCGAGATCGCGGTTTCGCCAAAAAGGTCCGCCTGGATGGACGAGGAGGACAACAAGCCCGGCGTCGCCATGACGGTACATCAGGATGCCGGCGCTCATGGTGGCCATGCTGTTGGTCCGGATTCCGGAATGGCGGGATAGATTGATCTGGCTCAAGTCGGCGGGGGCAAAGCGGGCAACCTATATCAAATGGATCGACATCCCGGAGGTCAATTCCCGTACGCGGCGTTTTTCTGGCCGGCGTTTGCGGCTGCATCCACGGTTGAGACGGCCTCATCCATGGCGGCGCATTTTCTGGGGGTGTTGGGCGACAGCGACGGTGAACCTGCAGCGCCGGAGCCGGAAGGTGTTACGCCGAGCAGGATAGCGCTCGAACTGCATTCCGTCCGGCTGCGCGACTTTACGACGGTCGACAGCGGCGTTCCGACCCTGCTGTGCACGCCGCTGGCGCTGCATGGCGCTGTTGTCGCCGATCTTGCCCCGGGGCACAGCCTGGTTGCCGCCCTCCGTGACGCCGGAATTGACCGGCTGTTCATGGCCGACTGGCGCTCGGCCAGCGCCGACATGCGCTTTCTCGGCATCGATGACTATCTTGCCGATCTCAACGTCCTTGTCGATCACCTCGGCGGCCTCGTCGATCTCGTCGGGCTCTGCCAGGGAGGCTGGCTGTCGCTCGCCTATGCCGGCCGCTTCCCGGCCAAGGTACGCAGGCTCGTGATGGCCGGCGCGCCGGTCGATATCGCTGCGCGGCAATCCGAATTGTCGGCCGTCGCCGCGGCAACGCCCCTGAGCACGTTCCAGAGCCTGGTTTCTTCAGGCGACGGCCGCCTGATCGGCCGCGATGTCGCGAAATTGTGGGGAAGCGTCACAGTCGACGCCAGCGATATCAGTCAATCGCTGCAGACGTTGGAGCCGACCGGCTCACCGGAACTCACGCGGCTCGAAGCGATCTTCAGGAAGTGGAATTCATGGACCATCGATGTTCCCGGGACCTACTATCTCGAAGTCGTCGAGAAACTCTACAAGCGCAACGAACTGGCCACCGGAGATTTCGTCGCCCTGGGGCGAAAGATCGAGCTCTCGCGGCTGCGACTTCCCATGTATCTGCTGGCCGGGAGCGCCGACGAAGTGGTTGCTTCCGAACAATTGCTGGCGGTGGAGCGATTGGTCGGAACGCCGCCGGAGCATCTCCGCCACGAGGTCGCGCCCAGCAATCATCTCGGGCTGTTCATGGGCAAGCGGACGCTCGAGGAATACTGGCCGAGGATCGTGCGTTGGCTGAAAGAGCCTCCCGCTTGAGGGGGCCATCCTCTTTAGGAGGTCCTGGCTTTAGGAGTCCTGGCTTTGACCTGCATCAACGCCCGGGCCGATCAGGGCGCGCAGTCTAACTAGTGGTTAAGCGTCAGGAGGCAGGTCATGAATGAACTGAAACTGCGTGACGATATCCTAGACGAACTGGCTTATGAACCCATCGTCGATCCAGCCCATATCGGGGTGTCGGTCGATCAAGATGTTGTGACGCTGACCGGACATGTCGGCAGCTATGCGCAGAAGCTGGCGGCCTTGTCCGCGGTGCGCCGGGTGAAGGGCGTGCATGGAATCGCGGACGAGATTGAGGTTCGCGCGCGCTTCGGATGCAAAGACGTCCGACGACGAGATCGCCAGCCGCGCGATCAATGTGCTGTCGTGGGACAGCGTCGTTCCCAGCGAGGCAATCCAGGTCACGGTGCGGGACGGGCTGGTGACGCTGACCGGCAAAGTTCACTGGTACTATCAAAAGAGCAGCGCCGAACGCGATGTCCGGAAGCTGTCGGGCGTGCGCAGCGTGGTCAACAACATCGAAATCGAGCCGCACGCGAAACCCGACAACGTCAGAAAGAAGATCGAAGCGGCCCTGAAGCGGCACGCCGAAATCGAAGCCAAGGACATCCGCGTCACCGTCCGGGACGACGATGAGGTGTTGCTGGAAGGCAAGGTGCGTAATTGGGACGAGAAGTTTGCGGTCGAGAACGCGGCCTGGTCGGCCCCGGGTGTGAAGAATGTCAGGGATCAGTTGACGATCGGGTCCTAGCGATACTGGCTGTAGCGCGATGCCATGTTCCGCTTTTCCCGTTCGCGTCCATTCGATGAGGAGAGAGCAATGCAAACCCCAGTTGAACTAGAATTCCAGGATATGGCTGCCAGTCCGGCCGTGCAGGAACAGGTCGCGGACCTGGTGAAGAAGCTTGAAACGCGCTATGGCCGCATTACGGCGGGCAGGATCGTCGTCAAGGGTCCCGGCGACCGCCATCAAACCGGCGGCCTGTACGAGATCAACATTCGTCTGGCGCTGCCGGACGGCCGCGAAGTGAATGTCGGACGCACGCCGAAGGCGGACGAGCGGCATTCCGACCTGGCTTTCGCCATCAATGATGCGTTCAAGCGGGCACGCAGGCGCCTGCAGGATAATGCGCGGCTGATGGAGGGAAGGGTCAAAAGCCACGAAGGGCAGCCGATCGGAACTGTCGTGCGATTGGATCCTGCCGGCGAGTTCGGATTTCTTCGATCAAGCGACGGCGCGGAGATCTATTTCCATCGCAACAGCCTTCTTGACGGAGATTTTTCCGAATTGACCGTTGGTACCCGGGTCACGTTCGCCGATGAGATCGGCGAAAAGGGCGCGCAGGCCACCACCGTGAAAGCTTCTCGGGAAACACGGGTTGCGGGTCTGACCCGTTCGGTCATTGACGCGCCTGCGTCTCGAAGCATCGGCGGCGAAGAATTCGCTGCCGGCTTTCAGGCTGCGATCCGGGATGATCTGGCACGGGCGCAGTCACCTACTCACTCCCAAGTGGCGACGGGCCGGATCACCAGGTTGTCGTTGACCGCGTGCACCCCAAGGGTGGACTCGGCGGCGACCTTGATCGCCTTCCGCTGGGCGGGGGATTCGGCGACGCCCCAGAGGTCCACGACGCCCCCGTTGACGGTCACGTTCAGCAGCGCGGTATGGGCCCACGGCTGCTTCTTCAACTGGGACAGTACATTTTCGCGAATGGTGGTGTCGGAGAGCGGGATATCGAGCAGCTTGCGTGCCGTTGCCACGGCCTGAATGAGGTTTGCCCGGCTGACGATGCCAACCAGCTTTCCGTTCTCCAGAATGGGAACTCTCTTGATCGCGTTCTTCTCGAGCAGAGCCGCGACCTCATGAAGCGGCGTCTCGGGGGCGGCTGTAACGACCCGGCGGGTCATGACATCCGAAACCTTGAGACCGTGGGATTTGACATATTCCGCCGCCAGCGGTGTCGTCGCCGATAAATCCCTTGAGCCACCACGAGTGGTGCCGCTCTGTGCCGGCCTCCACACGGTGGAGGAGATCACCCTCGCTGACAATGCCGACCAGCCGCTGGTCGCTCTCGACCACCGGCGCCGCGCTGATGCGTTTTTCCAGGAACAGTTCTGCGACCTTTTTCACCGCGGTGGAAGGCGTCACAGTGATGACTGGCGCAACCATGACGTCACGAACAAGCATGGCATACCTCCCTCGTTGGTAGCTCAGCAGAACCCTTCGACGCGTAGCCGTCGTTGATTCAAATCAACATTGGCCGCGAACGGCAGCGTTCTCGCACTGACCCTGATCTGGGTCAATTCAGGCCGTTGCGCCGCGCGGTAATAAGGCTGCGATTGCGAACTGCCGTTTATTGCGGGTCTTTCGACATGCCGGTGCAGAACGCGGAAATCGCCGCGATGTTCGACCAGGCCGCCGAACTCCTCGAGATCGGCGGAGAGAACCAGTTTCGCGTCCGCGCCTATCGTCGTGCCGCGCGCGTCATCGAAGGCCTGCCCAAGGCGGTCGGAAGCCTGCTCAAGTCTGGAAGCGATTTGTCGGAACTGCCCGGGATCGGCCAGGATCTGGCCGGCAAGATCGCCGATATCGTCAAGACCGGGCATTTCGGTCTGCTCGATACGCTGAAGAGAAAGCTCCCGGGCGAACTCGGCGATATGGCGGCGCTTCCCGGCCTGGGGCCCAAGCGCATCAAGCTGCTCTATGACAGGCTGAAAGTGCGCACCCTCGACGACCTTCGCAAGGTCATCAAGACCGGGCGGTTGCGCGAGCTTCGCGGGTTCGGGCCCGGGATCGAGAAGAAGTTGCTGGGCGCGCTTGAAAAGCCGCAAGCCTCAAAGCGGTTCAAGCTCGCGGTAGCCGAAGCCGAGGCCGAAGCGCTGGTCGGCTTTCTCCGCGGCAGCGGCCGCGCCGTCGTGGCGGGAAGTTATCGCCGGCGCCGCGACACGGTCGGCGATCTCGACGTGCTGGTGACCGCGAAGAACGGCGCCGCGGTCGGCGACAGGCTGGTGAAATACGAGAACGTTGCAGAGGTCGCCGCTCACGGGCCGACGCGCACGACCGTGATGCTGCGCTCTGGCTTGCAGGTCGATGTGCGCGCGGTGCCGGAGGAAAGCTATGGCGCGGCACTGCTGTATTTCACCGGTTCGAAAGCCCATAACATTGCGCTGCGCGGACTGGCCAACCAGCACGGCTGGAAGCTGAACGAATACGGATTGTTCTCGGGCAAGCGCCGGATCGCCGGCGCTACGGAGGAAGAGGTCTACGAAAAGCTCGGGCTCGCCTACATCGCGCCGGAATTGCGCGAGGACCGCGGGGAGATCGCGGCTTCACTGGCGGGCGAGCTGCCCAGGCTGGTAAAACTTTCCGATGTCCGGGGCGACCTCCACGTGCACTCCGACTGGACCGACGGCACTGTCGCCATCGCCGGAATGGCGGCCGCGGCGCAGGCGCGCGGTTACGAATACATGGCCCTGACCGACCATAGCCGCCGAGTCGCCATGACCCACGGCCTCGATCCGGCGCACCTCACGCGCCAGATCCATGAAATCGACAGGATCAATGACAAGCTCAAGAACTTCACCATTCTCAAAGGCATCGAGGTCGATATCCTGAAGGACGGCAGTCTCGATCTGCCGGATTCAAGCCTGGCGAAGCTGGATATCGTGGTGGCCGCGGTGCATTCGCATTTCGATTTGTCGCGCAAGGCACAGACCGACCGCGTCGTCCGCGCCCTGCAGAACCCTCACGTGTCGATCCTGGCGCATCCGACCGGGCGATTGATCGGCGAGCGTGAGCCCTACGACATCGATATGGATGCCGTGATCGCGGCCGCACGGAAGGCCGGCTGCTATCTCGAGATCAACGCGGAGCCCGATCGGCTGGATCTGAACGACGTTCATGCCCACGCCGCGAAACTCGCCGGCGTCAAGCTCGCGGTCTCGACGGATGCGCATTCCGTCGATGCGTTCCAGTGCATGCGGTTCGGGATCGATCAGGCGCGGCGCGCCTGGCTCACGGCAAACGATGTGCTGAATACAAGACCGCTGGCCGAACTACGCAAACTGCTGAAGCGGTAAACCCGGGCTGCAGGCTGCCGTTTCGAAAGCTCGGGGGCGGCGTTGACCCAAGTCAAAAGCGCATTCCATTCAATGGTCTAAAAGACAATCCTCGCGTGAAGCGGTTCGATCAGAGGCGCGCCGTGACGGAAAATCAGATTTGGTCGCCTTCCGCGGTCGGGCCGATTGCAGGCCACCATCTGCGGCTATTCGCCCTGAACGGAACCGACGATCTCGGACGCGATATCAGCAAACTGCTGGCGCATCCTCTCAGCGCGCATGAAGAGCGCGATTTCGAGGACGGCGAGCACAAGGCAAGGCCGCTCGATCCCGTGGCCGGCGCCGACGTCTATGTGATCCATAGCCTTCACGGCGGTCCGAGGCAAAGCGCCAACGACAAGCTCTGCCGGCTGCTGTTTTTCATCGGCACGCTGAAGGATGCCGGAGCCAGGCGGGTCACCGCGGTTGCGCCCTATCTCTGCTATGCACGAAAGGACCGCCGCACCAAGGCGAACGACCCCGTGACGACGCGGTACGTCGCAGCCCTTTTCGAGGCGATCGGCTGCGACACCGTGGTCACGCTCGAGGTGCACAACGAGGCGGCCTTCGAGAACGCGTTTCGCTGCCGCGCCGTGGCGCTGACATCGGCGCCCCTGATGATCGATCGGATCAAGGCCATCGCCGGCGAGCGAACCACTTTGCGTCATCTCGCCGGATCTGGGAGGCGGCAAGCGGGCCGACCTGCTGCGCGAAGCCCTGGAAGCGGCGACGGGCCGCCCGGTCGGCAAGGCCTTTGCCGAAAAGCACCGCAGCGCAGGCGTGGTTTCGGGCGACCTGTTCGTCGGCGACGTCGCCGGCGCCACCTGCGTCATCGTCGACGACCTTATCAGCACGGGCGGCACGCTGGTGCGGGCGGCGCGCGCCGCGCGCGCGCGTGGCGCCCGGCGGGTCTTCGCCTGCGTTGCCCATGGGCTGTTCATGCCGGGGGCCGAAACGGCGCTTGCCGATCCGGCCATCGACCGCATCATCGCCACCGACGCCGTGCCGGCATTTCGTCTGCCGGCCGGTCCGGTGCGCGACAAGCTCGATATCGTGCCGGCGGCGCCGCTGCTGGCGGAGGCCATCCGTCGGCTCCACGAGGACAAGCCGCTCGCCGATCTCCTGGTATTCTGAGCGTCGAACTAGCGCGGTCGCAGCTTTCGGCGACTGCCGAGAATACGGTCCAGGCGCGCGGCATCGGCTGCGGCAAGATGAAGGTAGATCCGGGCCAGGCGCGGCCATTTTTCCGGCGTTCGCGGATTGGCGTCGAGCAGATGGGCGATCGACAGCCGCGCGCGCAGCATCGCCCGATGACTGCGATAGAACAGAAAAAGTCCGCTGGCGGCGTCGTCATCCAGGGCGCGGGCCAAACGCCGCCGGATGCGCTCGGCAGCCGCCAGGCCGCCAAGGCGTTCGCATTCCAGATGCAGGAAGGCAATTTCGTCGAGCGGATCGAGCGCCCGCAGTTTTGCGTCGAATTCCAGGCAGTCGATGATGGTCACGGGCTCGCGCAGCCAGATGTGCTCGGGGCGCAAATCGCCATGGGCATCGACGAGCCGCCGATTGTGAATCCTCTCAAGCAGCAGGGCGGAGCGTTTCTGGGCAAATCGGCGCTGAACCTGGGCGATCCGCTCCACGCACCCTTGCGGAAGGCCGAAGCGGGCGTTGAACAGCACGCGGGTGTTGGCATGAAGCGCTTCCCGCCATGCGACGAGATAATGCGCAGGCTCAAGCGTGACTCGCGGTGCGTGCGCGTAAAACGCCTCCAGCGTCGCCGCGAGCCGGTCAACCTGCGACGGTATCAGCGAGCCTCCGTGCAAGGCTGCTTCAAGCGTCTCATCCTCCTGAAGCCGGCGCATGACCACCAGCCAGTCCACGACAGACCCTTCGCCGGCGATCGCGAGACCCGATGTCGAAACCGTCAGCGGGACAACGCCCAAATAGACGTCCCGAGCCAGCCGCCGGTTAAGCCGGTCTTCCGCGCGGCAGGCCGCCTCGCGCCGGTCCAGCGTCGAAAAATCGAGATAGGCGAAGCGAACGGGCTTCTTGAGCTTGTAGACGCGATCGCCTGCCATGAAGACCCAGGACATATGGGTCTCGCGCACGGCCATTTGTCCGGGCGCGCACGAATGCGTCGCCGGGCAGCCGAGATACCGGACTTTATCGCCGAGAGTGGGCGCATTCTGGCCCGAACTTTCTGTGCCGGGCTGTGGCAGCGCTTGCAGAGGCTCCATTGAAAGAAACTAGCCGGGGCCATTCACTTCGGTTTGACGCGGATCAAGACGGGCTCCAGGGCCTGGGGGTAGCGTTTTCGGCGTGAAATGAAGGGACCGGTCCATGCATCAGGTTTCCCCGGCCAGCCGCGAAGGCGGGAACAAGGGCCAGCCGAATTGCTTCGCGAGAGGTGCTGATCCCGCCGCTCGGTCTGGCTGGCACGCTGAATCGTCCGGACGGCGCCCGCGCGATGGTCGTCTTCGCCCATGGCAGTGGATCGAGCCGGTTCAGCCCAAGGAATAACCGGGTCGCGGAAGCGTTCAATCGCAGGGGAATCGCGACATTATTGTTCGACCTGCTGCTGCCCGAGGAAGAGGACGACCGCAGGAACGTGTTCGACATCAATCTTCTCGCTCGGCGGCTGGCGGAAGCGGTGCGCTGGGTGATGGACGAGCCGGACGTCGGCAAACTGCCGATCGGATTGTTCGGGGCGAGCACGGGCGCGGCGGCGGCTCTCGTCGCGGCAAGCATGCTCGGCGATCGCGTTGGCGCCGTGGTTTCGCGCGGCGGCCGGCCTGATCTCGCCGGCGACGCGCTGAGCCATGTCAAGGCTCCAACGCTTTTGATCGTGGGCGGTGCCGATTTTGGCGTGATCGAGCTCAACCAATGGGCATTGGAACGCCTCGAAGGCGAAAAGACCATGCAAATCGTTCCGGGGGCCACGCATCTTTTTGAAGAGGCCGGTGCATTGGACCGCGTCGTCGAACTCGCCGCAGACTGGTTTGAAAGCCGTCTTGCCGGTGATCATCATCGGCTTTCGAACTCGGATGCACCTCGATGATGGAATTTCGGGACAGAGCGGATGCGGGCCATAAACTAGCCAACGCGCTTGCGAAGTATAAGGGGCGCCATCCGGTGGTGCTCGCCTTGCCGCGCGGCGGCGTTCCCGTTGCGGCCGAGATTGCCGCGACGCTCGACGCGCCCCTTGATCTGATCCTGGTGCGCAAGATCGGGGTGCCGTTCCAGCCGGAACTCGCGATGGGAGCCGTGGTGGACGGCCTTGCGCCGATCGTCGTCCGCAACGAGGAGGTGCTGCGGATCTCCGGCACGACCGCGAGCGAATTCGACGAGGTGTGCGCGAAGGAGCGCGCCGAGATCGAACGCCGGCGCAAACTCTATATCGGAGATCGCCCGCGGGCGGAGATTACGGGACAGGTGGTGATCGTCGTCGACGACGGCATCGCGACCGGGACGACGACAAGGGCGGCATTGCAGGCAGTCCGCAAGCAGAAGCCGAAGGAACTGGTGCTCGCCGTTCCCGTCGCACCCCGTGAAACCGTCGCGGAATTGCGCGGGGAAGTCGATGCCCTGATCTGCCTGGAGACGCCGGAACCATTCGGGGCGATCGGGTATTTTTATCGCGACTTTCGAGCAGGTCAGCGATGAGGAGGTCATCGCAATCCTCCGGCGGTTTCCGGTCAAGGGAACTACTTCGATCAGCTGAGCCTTGTTCCGATCGGCACCCAATGGTCGCCGTCCCTGACATAGGATCGTTTGACGGCGGCCCAGGCGATGCGGTGAGCGGCTTCTTCTTGCCGGACGTCGCCGGCGTGGGCCGCGAAGGCATGGTTGAAGGCGGCGCGATAGATGTCCTGCGCATGCGGCGGCAGGTGGTCGCGGACCGGTGCAGGAAGATCGGAATTGGTGCGGTACGGCATAGGTCTTCCCCGAGCGGCGAGGGTTGCCGGTCAGAGCATGTCCTGGACTTCTTCCGCCGAATGGCCGAATTTCGACAGCGCTTCCTCCAGATGATCGGACAGCATCGGCATTCCCAACAGATACGTGGCCGTTCGCTTGTTGTGAGCGCGTGCGGCCTCGGCGCGAAGCTCGTCCCAATTTCCGATTTCTCCGTCGCCGCGTCCGAGCCAGGCGAGGGCAACGAGATCGATTTGCTCGTCGTCGTTCAGATCATGGATAAAGCTCACCAGTTCAGCGCGGACCGGATCGTCGGGGAGGTCCTCCAGCACTGAACGCATGCCATCGTCGCTCGAATTGGAGCCCGAATCCGGGTCGGTGACACCGACCTTGACGTCGAACTGGCGGGCTTTGGCGACGATGAAGTACGCTTTTTCCGGCGAAATCGACAGAGTTGGGAGTTCGGCCATTGGACACCTCACGAAACTTCAAAACACCAGAGCTTTATGGGCCTTCGCAAGCTGCCGGGGCTTGAGCGAGATCAATCGGTCGGGAATTCGGCGAAGCGGCAATTCAATCCCTGGATACAAACGGTTACTTCTTCGCCAGTCCACGATCCCGACGGTTACCGAACGATCTCGATCGTCGTGTTCTGCCGTCCGTGGCTCTGCACGAGTTCGAACAGCGATCTTGCATTGTCGGGGCTCAATCTGACGCATCCATGGGAAACCGGGCGTCCGAGGTTGCGGATTTCAGTGGTGCCGTGGATGGCGTATCCGCCGTTGAAGAAGATCGAATACGGCATCGGCGTATAGTCGTAGAGTTTGGAGTAATGCATTCGCTCCAGTGAATAGGGCCTGTAGCTGCCGACCGGGGTCCGATAGCCGCGTCTGGCCGTCGACACCGGCCAGGTCGCGAGATCGACGCCATCGACGGCGACGCTCATGGATTGCTGCGAAAGCTGGATTCGGACGGCGATGCTCGCATGCGCGGCATCGATCGCCGAAGGCGGCCAGAACGCACACCGCGAGCAGCAGACAAGACCGGCTGCTTTGCTTACTCCAGATGCTCACAATCAGGCAGCCGCGTCCTTGCCGGCGAAAGTCTGCTGCCCGGGTGCGGCCTGCGAGGCTTCGCCGAAGGTAGTGCCGGGCTCGGGGGCAGGAGCCTCCTCGAGTACGAGCTGATGGCGGGCGATCACTTTGTGCCAGAGCCGCAGGATGTTCTGCTGGGTTTCCAGCGCGATGAAGCAATGGCCTTCGCGGTCGAGCGCGCAGAATCTCGCGGTTACGTCGCCGCACGCGTTGCTGAACGCCTGATTGATGATGTCGAGGCAGGCAATCGACTTGGGTGACATCGGGCAGGCGGGTATGATGGGCGATGTCGAGCAGGCGGAACGCCTCGATGTTGGGCTGGCCGAAGATGGCGCCCTGCCGGCCGAGTTCAAAGAATACGTTGACGACCGGTAACACGGGCTGGATTTGCGCCAGGACGGCTTGGGCTTGCTTGTCGCTGCAAACCGCCAGATGCTCGGCATGGGGCTCGTCCGCGGGCCGGGACGGCTGGCCGAAGGAGGCCATCACCTCGCGCTCGATCCATCGCCGGACCTCCGGTGGAGCGGTCCGGATCTGCTCCGAAGTCAATGTAATTCCAATCATTCTCGTGCCTCTCTGGGTCGGCTACAAACTGACATTGTTCCGCGACGCCGATGTTGATCGGAATCAATCGGCGCGGAGCCCCGGCTGCAGGGCGCCGCGCCGCGTCAATCGGGCCCGCGCGGTATCGGCAGGAAGCGCGTAACCCGCGCGCCAACCTCGCCGATTGATCCAGAGCAAGCTCGGGGAGACCCGGGGCTGCTAAAAAAATCCGCGACCGTCGCCTATATTCGTCCGGTCGTGCCGTCATTTGTGCTTCCCCGGAGAATGCAATGGAGCCGGATTCATCGTCACGAAAGCAGGCCGTTACCATCGGCTATATCTTTGCCGCCGCCATCGGCATGGTGCTGCTGCAATGGACGCTGACGACCTACAATACCGTCGACACCATTCCCTATAGCGAGTTCGAGCAGCTCGTCGCCAAGGGCAGCGTGACCGAGGTCGCCATCGGCCAGGATACGATCCATGGCAAATTAAAGGACAAGCTGCCGAGCGGGAAGTCGGCCTTCGTCACCGCCCGCGTCGACCCCGCGCTGGCCGAAAAGCTGGCGGCGAAGGGCGTCACCGTCACCGGCGTGCCGTCGGGCGGGCTGTTCCAGACCGTCCTGTCATGGATCGTGCCGGCGTTGATGTTCTACCTGATCTGGATTTTCCTGGGGCGGAAGCTGGCGGATCGCCAGGGCTTTGGCGGGTTGATGTCGATCGGCAAGTCGCGGGCCAAGGTCTATGTCGAGAAGGATACCAAGGTCACTTTCGCCGACGTGGCTGGCGTCGACGAAGCAAAATTCGAGCTGCAGGAAGTGGTGTCCTTTCTCAAGGATCCCAAGAGCTACGGCCGGCTCGGCGCGCATGTGCCGAAGGGGATCTTGCTGGTCGGGCCGCCCGGCACCGGCAAGACCCTGCTCGCCCGCGCCGTGGCCGGCGAGGCCGGGGTCGCGTTCTTTTCCATTTCCGGCTCGGAATTCGTCGAGATGTTCGTCGGCGTCGGCGCCGCGCGCGTTCGCGATCTCTTCGAGCAGGCGCGGAAAGCGGCGCCCTGCATCATCTTCATCGATGAGCTCGACGCGCTCGGTCGCAGCCGCTCCCCCGGCGCGTTCGGCGGCTACGACGAGAAGGAGCAGACCCTGAACCAGCTGCTCGCCGAGCTTGACGGTTTCGATCCCTCGGCCGGGGTCATCCTGCTCGCCGCCACCAACCGGCCCGAAATCCTCGATCCCGCGCTGCTGCGGGCGGGGCGGTTCGACCGCCAGGTGCTGGTGGATCGTCCCGACAAGGGCGGCCGTGTCGCCATTCTCAAGGTGCACATCCGCAAGATCCGGGTCGGCAAGGATGTCGATCTCGACAAGGTCGCGGCTCTCACCACCGGCTTCACCGGCGCCGATATCGCCAACCTGATCAACGAGGCGGCGATCGCCGCGACCCGGCGCAAGGCCGACGAGGTTTCCTTCGACGATTTCACGGTCGCGATCGAGCGGATCGTGGCCGGCATCGAAAAGAAGAGCCGGGTGCTCAGCAAGGACGAGCGCCGGCGGGTTGCTTA
Organism: uncultured Alphaproteobacteria bacterium; assembly: GCA_963721275.1. GTDB lineage: Bacteria > Pseudomonadota > Alphaproteobacteria > Rhizobiales > Xanthobacteraceae > Bradyrhizobium. The sequence continues at coordinate 187,248 of CAVRIQ010000013.1, forward strand.
CCACGAGATGGGTCACGCGCTCGTCGCAGCCAGCTTGCCGGGCGTCGATCCCGTGCAGAAAGTATCGATCATTCCCCGCGGCGTCGGCGCGCTCGGCTACACCATGCAGCGTCCCACCGAGGACCGTTTTCTGCTCGCGCTCAGCGAACTCAAGAACCGGATTGCGGTGCTGATGGGAGGCCGCGCCTCCGAGCAGATGATCTTCGACGGCGATGTCTCGACCGGGGCAGCCGACGACCTGCAGCGCGCCACCGAGATCGCCATCGAGATGGTGACGAAATACGGAATGGACGCCAAGGTCGGACAGCGGACCTACGCGCCGCGGCCGCAAACCTTCCTGGCGGCCGCGCAGGACACCGTCGTCAGCGCGGCCGAAGCCACGGGGCGCGAAATCGACCTGGCGGTGCGCGACCTGATCGAGGCCGGCGGCGTCACCGCGCGCGCCATTCTCGAGAGGCGCCGGGCCGATCTCGACGCCGGCGTGGCGCTGTTGATCGCAAGGGAAACGCTGACCGCGGAGGAATTTGCCCCGTTGCGCCCGGTGGGGGTGCAACAGAACGCAGCCGAATAGACCGTCCGCTTTTAGCCCGCCTGCTTCATCGTTGATACCGATCAAACAGGTGAACCGCGAGGGGTCGTACGCTGTTTACGAGAATTGCCGAGATGTGGGAGCCGTCATCATGGGATCTCCGGCGTCGAAGGAAAGCCGCTCCGGCGAGTTGAAGCCGTACGCTGCACTCCGCGCGGAAATGGTCGAGCGCAATATCGCCGCACGCGGCGTGCGCGACGAACTCGTCCTCGACGCCATGCGCAAGGTGCCGCGCGAGTTGTTCCTGCCGAAAAACCTGCGCGAATTCGCCTACGAGGATTCGCCGCTCCCGATTGCCGGGGAGCAGACCATTTCGCAGCCCTATATCGTCGCCTTCATGGCGGAAGCCTTGTTGCTGAAGGGTGGCGAGAAGGTTCTCGAGATCGGGGCCGGTTCCGGCTATGCCGCCGCGGTGCTGGCGGAGATCGCGGGCCATGTCTACACGGTCGAACGTCTCGGCCAGCTCGCGGACAAGGCCGCCGCGCTGCTTGCCGAACTCGGCTACGACGATGTTCACGTGCTGCACGGCGACGGCACCAAAGGATGGCCGGAGCATGCTCCCTATGATGCGATCGTCGTGGCGGCCGGCGGACCGCAGGTTCCGGAGTCGCTGAAGGAGCAGTTGAAGATCGGCGGGCGGCTGGTGATCCCGGTCGGCGCCGATCAGCATGCCCAGGAACTGGTGCGGCTCGTCAGGGTCTCGAAAGACGAATATCGCAGCGAGGATATTGCCGACGTTCGTTTCGTACCCCTGATCGGCGAAGAGGGCTGGAAGGGCGCGAAAGGCGAGGGCGTCACGCGGCTGCGGCCGGTTGCTCCAGGTGAGGAAGCGCTGGTGCGAAGCCTCGCCGACGCCGCCGAGTCCTTCGCCTCGATCGAAGCCGCCGATCTCCATCCGCTGATGCAGCGGATCGGGTCGGCGCGCATCGTGCTGCTCGGTGAGGCGACCCACGGCACCTCCGAATTCTACCGGATGCGCGAACGCATCACCCGCGAGCTGATCGTCAACAGGGGTTTCCGCTTCGTGGCGATCGAGGCGGACTGGCCCGATGCCGCCCGGGTCGATCACTATGTGCGGCATTTCCAGTATCCGCCGTCGGAGTGGACGGCCTTTGCGCGGTTTCCGACCTGGATGTGGCGCAACACCGAGGTGCGCGATTTCGTCAGCTGGCTGCGCAAGTATAACGGCACGGCGGAGCAGGGCGAGCGCGTCGCCTTCCATGGCCTCGATCTCTACAGCCTCTACAATTCGATCCGCTCGGTTCTGAATTATCTCGACGAGGTCGATCCGGACTCGGCGAAGGTCGCCCGCGAACGCTATGGCTGCCTGACGCCGTGGCAGCGCGATCCCGCGACCTACGGCCATGCCGCGTTGACCGGATCCTATCCGACCTGCGAAACCGACGTGGCGCGCACGCTCGCCGACCTGCTGGCAAAACGCCGGGCCTATGCCGAGCACGATGGCGAGCGGTTCCTCGATGCCGAGCAGAATGCCCGGCTGGTCGCCGATGCCGAGCGCTATTATCGGATCATGTATTACGGTTCGCGCGCGTCGTGGAACCTGCGCGACACCCACATGTTCGAAACCCTGAAGAACCTGCTGGCGTTTCATGGCGCCGACAGCAAGGCGGTGGTCTGGGCGCACAACTCCCATGTCGGCAATGCCGCGGCGACCGAGATGGCGGCGCGCGGCGAGTACAATATCGGCCAGCTCTGCCGCGAGGAATTCGGCAACCAGGCCTATCTGATCGGCTTCGGCACCCATAGCGGCACGGTTGCCGCGGCGTCCGAATGGGATGGCCCGATGGAAATCAAGAAAGTCCGGCCGGCGCTTGCCGACAGCTATGAGCAGTTGTGTCACGCCACCGGGCATGCGCGCTTCATGCTGGGCCTGCGCGGCCGCGGCGATCTGTTCGGCCCGAAGGGGCTCGGCAAGGAACGTCTGGAACGGGCGATCGGCGTGATCTACCGGCCCGAAACCGAACTCGCCAGCCACTATTTCCGGGCTAACCTGCCGCGGCAGTTCGACGAATATGTCTGGTTCGACGATACCCATGCCGTGACCGCGCTGGATACTGCCGAAATCAAGGGACTTCCGGATACCTACCCGTTCGGGGTGTGATCCATCAGGCGAAAGAGGACCAAATGAACAAGCTCAGGATTCCGCATGATACGTTCGTGTTCGTCGGCGACGGCCGAAAGGCCCTGTTCCTGCGTAACGAGGGCGACGAAAAATTTCCCAACCTCAAGACCGAAAAGGTGTTTGAGGATGCAAATCCGCCCAGCCACGCGCAGGGCACCGAGCGGCCGGGACACCTTGGCAAGGGATCGCAACGAAGCGCGGTCGAGCCGACCGATTGGCACGATATCGAGGAGCATCACTTCGCACGCAAGGTCGCCGCCGCTCTGGAACAGGTGGTGCGGGCTGGCAAGGTCAAAGCCCTCATTGTGGTGGCTCCGCCAAGGACGCTTGCCGATTTGCGAGACGCCTTCCACGCCGATGTGAAGGCCTGCGTGATCGCCGAGATCCACAAGGATTTGACCAGGCACCCGGTCTGGGACATCGAGAAGCATCTCACGGCGGAAGTTTGAGATGTGGCACCGGAACGAAGGGAATTTTCGAAATGACGCCTCCCCGGAATCCTCGCAATTCTCCCTCGGAACAGACCGACGAAGCGCCCGGCCTGATCGAGAAGGAAGCGGTCGAGATCGAGCGCGAAATTCCCGCCGATGACAATCAGCCGGTCGAGCGCATCGAGCCGCGCGAGCGGCCGGCGCCGCCGGTTTTCGAGGAGTGAGTGCGCGCCTCACCCCGGCATTGGCCGGCTTTCATGAGGGCGCGTCGGATGCGGCCTGTTCATCGCCGGTCAGCCGGCCATCGACGATGCGGATTTGGCGGTGCATCTGCGCTGCGAGATTGAGATCGTGGGTGACGGCGACCACGGTTTTTCCGCGCAGCGCGACGAGATCCCTGAGAATTCCGAAGACCTGCGCGGTGGCGGCGGAATCCAGGCTGCCGGTCGGTTCGTCCGCGAGGATGACGGGGGGATCGTTGGCGAGCGCCCGGGCCACCGCGACCCGCTGCCGCTGGCCGCCGGACAATTGATCCGGCGTCTTGTGGCGATGATCGCCGAGCCCGAGCGATGCCAGCAGTTCCTCGGCCCGCGCGGTGATGGCGCGCGGCGCCAGCCTGCCGAGCGCGCGCATCGGCAGCGCGACATTTTCGGTGATGGTGAATTCGGGAAGCAGAAAATGAAACTGGAACACAAATCCAAGCCGCGACAGCCGCACCTCCGCGCGTTCGCCCTCGACCATCCTGGTTGTGGACCGGCCGTCGATCAGGACGTCGCCGCTGGTCGGCAGGTCGAGCAACCCCAGCAAATACAGCAGGGACGACTTGCCCGAGCCGGAAGGGCCGGTAATGGCGATGAACTCGCGCGGCATGATGGAAAGGGTGATGTCCTGGACCAGCGTTACCGGCACGATCCCGCCGAGGATTTTCGTCACCTTGCGGGCCTCGATCAGGGCCGCGCTCATGTCGCCCCCCTGATGATGTCGACCGGGTGCAGCCGCGCCGCGGCGCGGGCCGGAAAATAGCCGGCCACCAGGCTCGAAAACAGCGCAACGCCGGTCGCCAGCAGATAATGCTTGGCCGAGTAGAGCACCGGCAGATGGTTGTAATCGGAGAACGGCGTCTTGAATTCCAGCGACGCCAGCCCGCGGGTGAGGAGATAACCGAGCACCCAGCCAAGGGCGGCGCCGACCAGGCCGACCAGCAACGCTTCGACGATGAAGATGGCCCGGATGGTGTGGTCCCTGAAGCCCAGCGATTTCAGGATGGCGATATCGCGCGTCTTCTCGTGGGTGATGGTGGAAATGATGTTGTAGGTGCCGAAGCTCGCGACCAGCAGGATGGCGCCGACGATGGTGTACATCAGCACGTTGCGCAGCGTGATCGCGGACAACAGGTCTTCCTGGGCCTCCTGCCAGGAGATCGATTTATATCCGGTCTGTTCGCCGATCCGCTCGCTGATCAGGCGGGCCTGCATCGGGTCGGAGGTGCGCACCCTGATCTCGTTGACGATGCCGGTCTGCTTTTCGAGGATCTGCGCGGTCTTGAGCAGGACATAGCCGGTGGTCTCGTCGGTGACGCGAAAGCCGGAGTGGAAGGTGCCGACCACGGTGGCGCTCATGGTGGCGCCCTTCGGCGGACGCCAGCGTGATATTGGAATTGACCCGTGCGCCGATCTTGCTCGCGAGCCGGTCGCCGAGCAGGATCGCGTTCGACGAGCGGTAGAGCGATTTCAGCGTGCCCTGCTTCATGTGGGTCGCCAGATTGGAGACGTCGGCTTCGGTGCGGGGATCGATGCCGATGATCGAAACGGTCAGGTTGCGGCCGGCAAATCGCAGCACCGCCTTCGACTGCACCGAGGGCGTCAGCGCCCCCGGCACCCAGGTCTGCAGCGATGCGATGGTGGCAAACGGATTCTTGATGCCGGGACGGCGCACCTCGGGCGTGAGGCCGTGAAATTCGACTGCCGCATAAGTCATCTCCGCCGGCTGCCGCGTCGGCTGGCGCAGCTCGTCGGTCACCGAAATATGCGGCAACGCATCGACCAGGGTCTTGATGAAATCGTCCTGCGACCCCTCCATCATCGCCGCCATCATGATGGAGAATCCGACGCCGGTCATGACGCCCAGGATCGCCACCAGCGTCTGACGGGCGCGGTAGCGGACATGGGTCCATGCGATGGTCAGGATCAGGTTCATGGCGAGGCCGGCTCGCTCAGCAGGGGCCGGACCCGTGATCCGTTCTTGATGTTGGTGGTGGCGGGAGAGGCGACCAGTTCGCCCTCGCTTGCGCCGCTGACGATTTCCACAAAACCGGTGCCGCGAATGCCGATCTCGACCTTGCGCAAGCGCGCGCGGTCGTTTTCGATCGTCAGCAGGTTGCTGTCGACCACGGCATTGGCGGGGACGAGCAGGACGTCGGGCTTCTCCCGGCTGACGATATTGGCCTCGACGCTCATCCCCACCCGCAGCGGGGTGTCGTCGGGCAGCCCGATCCTGACGCGGAACGTCTTCGACACGGGATCGCCGGCCGGCGTGATCTGCTTGACGAAGCCGTGCAGCACCTGGCCCGCGAAGGCGTCGGTGCGCAGCAGCGCCTTCTGGCCGACCTGAACGCGCGGTATGTCCTCCTCGTTGACGTCGGCGACGACCCATAGCGGCCGTTCCAGGCCGATGCGGTAGAGGATGGTGCCGGGGTCCACCATGTCGCCGACCTCGCCGTCTTCCTTCAGCACGGTACCGTCCATCGGCGCCACCAGCTTGAAATAATCCAGCCGCTGGGTTTGGGCGGCGATCTGGGCCCGGATGCGCGCAAGGTCGCTCTCGGCCCGTTGATAGGCCTGCGAGGTCGCCACCCCGCGCGCCAGCAATTGCGACTGGCGATCGAATTCCCGGTGCTGGAACTCTTCCAGCGCGCGCAGATCGTTCAGCGTGGCTACCGCCTCCTTGTCGTCGAGGCGCGCGAGCAGATCGCCCTTCTTGACGATCTTGCCCTCGCAGCGGCAGCGTTCGATGATGCGGCCACGCACCAGCGGGGTCGAGCGCGACCAGGTTTCGGGTTCGACCGCCCCCGTCGCATAGACGATTTCCGCGGCGGCGCCGCGCGTGACCCGGGCGACCGCAATGGCCGGTCCTCGCATCAGCCACCAGGCGATGGCCGCCAGCGCGACGATGACGGCGGCCGCGATCAGGAGTTTTGCGGCAGACAGACGGCGAACGCCGGCTGCCTGCGTGGCGGCGGCTTCCGGGACGTCGGTCGGTGCAACTCGCATATCCATGGTCGTTCCGGTCGGCTGCGTCGATGAAGGAATTCCGCGTTTGTCTTCCGGCAAGCGCGGAGATCAGTGGACCAGAAGCACGCAGGCCGAGCCCTGCTGCAGCAGGTGACGTGTTACGCCGCCGAAGATCCATTCGCGCAGACGGGCATGTCCGTAAGCCCCGGCGACGATGATATCGATCCGGGCCTCCGAGGCGATGGCATCCAGCTGGCTGCCGGCGTCACCCGCCGACAGTTCGACCTGCACGGAGGCCTGCACATCGTGACGCTGCAGCCAGTTGGCCACGTCGGCGACGCGCGCCGTCGCGGCGTCCCGCTCGCCCTGGTCGGACACGATCTCGATGATCGTCACGTCCGTGGCTTTTCTCAGCAGCGGAAGTGCGGCCGAGATCGCCCTTCGGGATTCGGCGGTATCCTTCCAGGCCACCAGCACGCGATCGAGCGCGAGGCTGGTGCGGCGAGGCGGCACCACCAATACCGGACGGCCTGCCTTCATGACGGCATCGCCGATGTCGAGGAACTGATGCGGGCCCAGCGGCGCGTAATTTTCCGAGCGGCCGACCACCAGCAAATCCGCGGCCCGGGCCTCCGCCGCGAGAAAGTCGGCAGGGTTTGCGGCGTTCGAGCGGAATTCCAGCGCACCGTCGAAATCCCGGAGCGCCGATCGAAAGCGGGTTTCGCAGCGGGCGATGGCCTGGTTCAGCTGTTCGTGGTCGACTTCGAGCACGCTCGAGGCGATCATGCCGTCGGCGTGGATGGGCGCGGCCGGCAGGCCGGCGGTGATACCGATCACCCTGGATTTGAACCGATCGGCGAGTTCGCGTGCGGCCCGCAAGGCGGGCTCGCTGCCTTGTTCGAGTTCGAGATACACCATCAGGGTCCGATAGGTCACGCCGTCTCCGATTCAGTGTGAGATCAGCGCCGGAACGGTGAGGGACTCGAACATGCCGCGGGTCGTGCCTCCCAGGATGAATTCCCGAAATCTGGAATGGCCGTAGCCGCCCATCACGATCAGGTCGGTATTGTTGTCGGCCGCCAGCGACAGAATGGCGTTGTGGATATTGGGCCCGTCGGCCGTGATCGGGTAAAGCGTGGCGGACAGATCGCGCCGGGCAAGGTGAGCGAGCAATGCCGCCGAGGATGCTGCGCTGGCGTCCTCCTTCTCGTTGACGGCAACGACGTCGATCGTCTTCGCCTTGCGAAGAAACGGCATCGCATCGTAGACGGCCCGCGTCGCCGGTATGCCGCCGTCCCAGCAGATCAGCACGCGATCGGTCTTGATCGGGGCGTGGGTGATGTAGGGGATCATGAGCATGGGCCGTCCGGAGCCGAACAGCACCGCCTCGGACAGGAAATCGGTCTGGCTCGGGTTCGACCGGTCCGGTTGCGCGACGATGTTCAAATCGTAGAGCCGCGACATCTGCGTCAAGGTGCGGGTCGCCGCATAGGAAACGTCGAACGTGCTCTTGGCGTCATGGGCAATGCCGAGCCGCCGGGTGACGATCTCGAATTGGTCCAGGACGACGGCGGCTTGCTCGACACCGGTTTCGTACTCGGCCGCCATGACGACCGCGGCGGCTTCGGAGGCGATCATCGGATTCAAGGCCTGATAGACGCAGGCGATGCCATCGAGATGGGCTTCGAACAGGGTTGCGACCGAGGCGGCGCAATCGATCAAAGCTCCGGCAGGCCGGTCAACGGGAAGAAGGACGGAGATATCGTTCAACATGCTGGACGCTTTCTGGTTAGGAGGCTTTGAGAGGCTTTGAATTGGTTCAATTATGCGCGTCTCGGCCCCGGACTTTTTGATCTATCTCATGCCTGGCGTCCCTCCGGGGGCCGGCGAACACACGGCCAGCCCCCCGGCAAATCGCGGCCGGACCCCGCCTGACCGGAACGTGCCATATGGATGCCGGCCGGAGGGGCCGGCGTCTGCCGAAGGTAGTTCGCCCCGTCCTCCGATTGGGGGGATATGGACTCGGTTGCAACTCATTCGTAGACTGCCCCTTGCCCGGCGCGCACGCGGATTTGAAGTGCGACCGGCGGGGTAATTTTTAGACGGCAGATACTTTTCGGATAAACGCGCGGCCCGTAATGGCCTCAAAGCTTGGGACGGCTCGTGCCGCTTTTTTATTTTCGAATCAGCAATGGAAATCATTCGGGCACCTCCGGCGAGGGATTCGACCTTGCCGACAGGGATGCCGCCTGGGCGGAAATGACCAGGGTCTGCGGCGATCTGGTTGGCGGCATTGCTCGCAAGCTGAAACAGCAAACGGAATGGCGGATGGAGCTTTTGGACGAATCCCGAAAGCCCGTGTTCAGAATTCGCGTGCTGGCGGAAACCGTCGATCAGCCCGCCGCGGGTCCGGGCGCGGCGAACCCGTCCGCCACTGATGTATAACGCATCGGGCGAGGCCTGGGATCCCAGGGGGCGACCGCTTCCCATCGTTGTTTCATGCCCACGATCGGCGGGTGGGGGCCTTCGATGAACATGCCGGAACGGACGAGCGTCAATCGCACCGGCGTCTATCTCGCCATCCTGCAACTGGTCTTTACACTGGGCTGGACGACCTACGCGATCTATTTGCCGAAGCTTGCTGCGCAGGTCGGGATCGGGCCGTCGGCGGTGATCCTGATCCTGATGCTGGATCAGGCGATCTTCACCGTCACCGATACTGCGATGGGGATCGTCGCCGACAGGATCTCCGGCGTCGTCGGCCGGCTCGGCGCGTTCGTCGGCGCGCTGGCCGCGATCTCCTGCGCGGCCTTCGTCGCGCTGCCATTTGTGGCCGCCAGCGGCGCGGGCGTGCAAGGCTGGTTCATTGCCCTGATCGTGATCTGGGCGATTACCTCCTCGGCGCTGCGCGCGCCACCGCTGACCTTGCTCGGCAGGCATCGCGCCAAGCCGTCGATCCCGTTGCTGTCGGCGCTCGCCATGCTCGGCTACGGCCTGGCCGGCGCGGTGTCGCCCTATCTAGGCGTGCTGCTGCTCAAACAGGACGCACGGCTTCCTTTCGCGATCTCCAGCGCGGTACTGCTGATCACCGCGCTCGGCCTGTCGAGGGTCGAGCGCGGTCTTGCGCATGATCCGTCCGCCGGCCGCCCGGCCGAGGCCGCCAAGCCGCTCGGAAAACCGCTCGGCAAGTTGCCGATGGCGTTCATCGCATCGATGGTCATTCTGGCAATGGGCTATCAACTGCATTTCAGCATCAACAGCGGGCCGTTGTTCCTGCGCTTTGCAAAACCCGACGATCTGCCTTGGCTGATGCCGGTGTTCTGGATCGGCTTCAACATCGCGATGTTCCCGGCCAGCGTTGTCACCCGGCGCCGCGGCGGATTGATCGTGATGGGAGTCGCTGGCCTGCTGGGGGCGTTGGCCGTGCTCGGCGCGGAACTGGCCGGCGATCTCAACACGCTGGTTGCCGCGCAGTTCATCGCCGGCGCGGCCTGGGGCTGCATGTTGATGAGCGCGATCGCGGCGGCGCTGGCGATCGGGGATTCCGGCGCGGAAGGCAAGGTAACGGGACTGGTGTTCTCGGCGCTGGCCTTGGCTACCTTCGCGCGGATGGCGGCGGTCGCGGGCGGATTGCAGAAGCTGCCGGATTACGCGCCGCTGCTGCACTGGGCGCCGGTAGCGTGCTGGTCGGTGGCGGGCGCTGGACTTCTGGTGATCGCCGCGGCGAGGATCAAGGCTTCGCCGGGTGAATGAACGTCCACGGCGTGGTTTCGGAATCCCGGGGCACTTCGACGTCGATCAGATAGGGCCCGCCATGCGCCAGCGCCTTTTCCAGCGCCGGACGAAAGCCTTGCGGCGACGTCACGCGCGCCGCGCCGACCCCAAAGGATTCCGCGAGTTTTACAAAATCCGGATTGACCAGGTCGGACGCCACCACGCGTCCCTCGAAGCGTTCGCGCTGGTCGCGCCGCACGTTGCCGTATGAGTTGTTGTTGAACACCAGCGTGACCACGCCGATGTTGAACTGCACGGCGGTGGCCAATTCCTGCACACCGAACATGAAGCCGCCATCGCCGGTGATCGCGACCACCGGCCGGTCCGGATTTGCAACCTTGGCACCGAGCGCGGTGGGGAAGCCCGAGCCGAGCGTGCCCTGATAGCCTGACGTGATGAACGTGCGCGGCTCATAGACCGGGAAGCCGTACCAGGAGGCAAAACCGACCTGCGACAGCTCGTCGGTGACGATGGCGTCAGGCGGCAGCACCTCGCGCAGAATGTTGAGATACGCCATCTGCGGCTGGACCTTCTGGATCTCCTGCAGCGCCGCGGCCGAAGCCTCGCGGATCGCGGCGCGGCGGCCGCTGGTCTTTTTGTAGCCGGCCTTGCCGACCGCCGCGAGCAGCTCGCGCGTGCCGGCGCGCGCATCGGCGACCACGGCGGCGTCGGGCATAAACCGGCGCATTTCCGAGGGGTCGATATCGATCCGGATTGATTTCAGGCCGGCGGGCTGAAACGGCCAGCGAAACGATGTCGCCAATTCCATCCGGGTGCCGATCCCGATCATCAGATCGGTCTTCGGCCACAGCCGGTAGGCCGCCGCCATGGTCAGCCCGAGTTCATGCGCGTTACTGACAATGCCGCGGCCGCTGCGGAACGCCACCACCGGCGCGTCGATCAGTTCCGCCAGCTCGAGGATTTCGTCGCGCGCCTCGATCGCGCCGCTGCCGACGAAGATCATCGGCGTCTTGCTGCCCGCGATCAGGGCGGCCGCGGCCTTGATCCGGTCGGGATCGGGTAGCGGCGGCGGAAACGGGTCGAATGGTTTCGCTGCGCCGACCTCGGCGCGCTGCGTGAACACGTCCCACGGCATTTCCAGCGACACCGGTCCGCGGCGTCCCGACAGCATCTCCTGAAACGCGCGCGAGACCAGCGTCGGCGCCGCGTCCGGATATTCGATGCGCTCGGCCCATTTGACGAAGGTCCGCAGGGTGGCGAGCTGGTCCGGCATTTCGTGCAGATGGCCGCGGCCCTTGCCCAGGAAGGCCGTCGGCACCTGGCCGGTCAGGCACAGCACCGGCTCGTTACAACCGAACGCCGTCAACAACGCGGCACCCGCATTGAGCACGCCGGGACCGGGCACCACGCTGAACACGCCAGGCCGGCCGCTCGAGCGCGCATAGCCGAAGGCCATGTAACCGCAGGCCTGCTCGTGGCGCGCGCCGATCACTTTCAGCTGCGCCTGCTGGAACGCGTCGAACAGGCCGTAGATCTGCGCGCCGGGCAGGCCGAACACGGTGTCGACGCCGTGCGCGACCAGGCCAGAAACGATGGCTTCGCCGCCGGAACTCACTGTCATGGCTTTTTCCCGTCGCTCGCGAGCAGATTCATGATGGCTTCGTCGACCACGCCGTTGCGCAGCACGCCGATATTTTCGGCCTCGACCTCGACGACATCGCCGGGCTTCAGATAGCGCGGCGGATCGAACCGCGCACCGGCGCCGGTCGGCGTTCCCGTGACGATGACGTCGCCGGGCATGAGCGTGGTGAAGGTCGAGATATAGTTGATCAGGTAGCGGAAGCCGAAGATCAGCCGCGAGGTGCGGTCGTCCTGCCGCATCTCGCCATTGACCCGCGTCGTCAGCCTGATATCGGCGATCTGCGCTTCGTCGGTATAGGGAACGAGCCATGGGCCGAGGCTGCCGGTGGAGTCGAAATTCTTGCCCTGCGTCACGTTGAATTTCGCGTGCCTCACCCAGTCGCGAATGGTGCCCTCATTGCACAGCGTGACCGCGGCGATGTGGTCCAGCGCCGCGCTTTCGGCGATATGCCGTCCGGCCTTGCCGATCACCAGAACCAGTTCGCCTTCATAGTCGAGCTGCGCCGAGGCCCGCGGGCGAACCAATGGCGTCAGATGGCCGACGAAGGAGCGCGGCGTGCGCATGAACATGCTCGGATATTTCGGCGCGTCCTGGCCGTCTCTATATTCGGCGTTGCGGTCGGGGTAATTGACGCCGATGCAGATGATCTTCTCCGGCGCGGGAATCGGCGGCAGCCAGGTGATGGTGTCCAGCGCATGGTCCGGCTGATAGGCTGCGGCGTCCTCGGCCAATCTTGTCAACGCGCCGGCGGCGATGACTTCGCGCAGCGTCGGAAAGTCCTTGGCAAAGCGCGCCGAGAGATCGACGATTCCATCGCCGATGACGGCACCGTATCTGGTCGAGCCGTCGACGGAGAAAGTGGCGAGGCGGGGAGATGTCATGAGATGTCCAATGATGCTGCGCGAGCCGCTTGGCCAGGGCTCATGCCTTTGGCCCTGATGACGGCTTCGGCGGCGGGAGTGGTCAGAAAATCGATGAAGGCCCTGGCGGCGCTCGCTTGCTTGCTGTCCGCCGCGACGGCAGCGGTGAAAACCAGCTGCTGCTGCAACTCGGCGGGGAAGGGGCCGACGAGTTCCACGCCGGGGGCGATCAGCACGTTGATGAGAAACACCCCAAGCTCCGCCTCGCCCCTGGCGACGCAAGGGGCGATCTGCGCCGGTGCGCCTTGCGGTTTCGTCTTGGCCTTCATCGCCTCGGCGATACCGAGCCGGTCGAAGGTCTTCAAAACATAGGCCCCGGCGGCGCTCTGCGGCACGAAGGCGATCGATGGCGCGTCGAGCAGGGTCTTTTTCAGCGCGCCAGGCGTGCTGATGTCGGGCTTCGGCGTACCCGCACGGACGGTGACGCCATACCCGACGCGGGCGATATCGATGGTTGGACCGCCGACGAAGCGGGCTTTCGCGGCGGCGTCGTTGAAGACATCGGCGGGCACGACCGCGAGATCGAATGGCGCCCCGGAGGTGGCCTGCTTGATCAGATTGGGGGTGGAGTCGAAGTGGATGACGAGCTTGTGGCCGGAAGCGCGCTCGAATTGCTCGCGGAGTTCATTCATCCAGCCGGTCGTGGAGCCGCCGGCCAGGACCTCGAGTTCGGCGGCTCCAGGATTGGTCATCCGCGTCATCCTAATCCGCGATGGTGACGTCGGCGACAAACAGCGGTTCTCGGACGGACTGACCCGTGAACGGCGATCCCTGCTCGAACCAGGAGCGCGGCGCAGGCGCGCCCCACAGCGTTTGCCGCCGCGGATCCCTGAGCGACCAGCGCAACGGCTCGTGATCATGGTCCATGGTGAAATAGTCGCTGGTGTAGAGCTCGAGCCGGTGACCGTCGGGATCGCGGACATACAGGAAGAACGCATTGGAAATGCCGTGGCGGCCGGGACCGCGCTCGAGGTTCTTCAGATATCCGCTCGACGCCATCACGTCGCAGAGGTGCAAAATGTTCATCGCCGTCGGCACCCAGTAGGCAAAATGGTGGAGACGGGGGCCCTTGCCGTTGGTGATGGCAAAATCGTGCACATTGCCCTTGCGATGCATCCATGCGGCGGCGATGCGGCCGTTCGGGCCGTCCTCCTCGCCATATTCGGTCAGCCGGAAACCCAGTCGCGCGTAGAAGTCGACGGTGTCCTGAACCTCGGCGGCGAACACATTAAAGTGGTCGAGCCGCTGCGGGTGGCAGCCCTTGTAGAGATCGTAGCGGCGCAAGAGATGCGGGCGCTTCTCCATCGTGGCATAGAGCTCGATCTGAAAGCCGAAGGGATCGGTGAACTGCAGCGTGCGGCCCTGGAACGGCGCTTCCGCGAAGGCGCAGGCGACGCCGTTTTCGGAAAAGAAGGTGGCTGCCTTGTCGAGATCGTTGTCGTCGCCGACCTTGAATCCGAGCCGGTTGCAGGCGGCGACCTGCGCCTTGCGCAGCACCAGCGAGTGATGCTGATGCTCCTCGGCGCCGCGCAGGTACACCGCCTTGTCGTCGCGGTGCTCGACATGGAGGCCAACGGTGTTTTCGTAGAATTCGCGGCTTCTGTCCAGATCCACCACGTCGAGCACGACATGGCTGCAGCGGATGATGTTGAAGGGCGGATCGAATACGTGTTGCGGAACGGGCATGCTGTGTCCTTGGTTCGGTTCGTCATTCGGGATGGTCCGAAGGACCACACCTCAGATGTGCAATTGCACATCGGCGAATTTCGAGATTCCGGGTTCGCGCTTCGCGCGCCCCGGAATGACGGCTGGTCTTACACACCGAGTCTCTGAATCTTGTGCGTGCCCCGCGCCAGCGAGACGTGCTTGGTTTCCATGTAGAAGTCGAACGAATAATCGCCGCCGTCGCGGCCGATGCCGGAGGCCTTCATGCCGCCGAACGGCGTCGGCAGATGGCGAACGTTTTCGGAATTCAGCCAGATCATGCCGGCCTCCAGCGCGTCGGCCACGCGCAGCGCGCGGCCCGTATCGTTGGTCCAGACATAACCGGTGAGGCCGTATCTCACGTCGTTGGCGATTGCGACCGCGTCATTCTCGTCGCGGAACGGGATCACGGTCAGAAAAGGCCCGAACACTTCCTCCTGCGCGACCCGCATCGCGGGCCGCGCGCCGGTGACGAGCGTCGGCTGCACATAATGCCCGCCGCCGGGGCCGTCATGCGGCTTGCCGCCGGCCGCGATCACCGCGCCGTCCTGCCGCGCGACGTCGAAATAGGAACAGACTTTTGCAAGATGCCGCTCGTGGATCAGCGGTCCGATTTCGGTCGCGGGGTCGAGGGGATGGCCGACCTTCAGCGCCTTCACCCGCGCGGTCAGTTTCTCGATGAATTTTTCCGCGATGCTTTGCTCGATCAAGAGCCGGCTCGACGAAGTGCAGCGCTCGCCGTTGAGCGAGTAGATCATGAACACCACCGCATCGAGCGCGCGGTCGAGATCGGCGTCGCCGAACACGATCACCGGGTTCTTGCCGCCGAGTTCGAAATGCACGCGCTTCAACGTCGGCGCGCCCTGCGCCATGATCGCCGATCCCGTCGCGCTTTCGCCGACGAACCCGATCGCCTTGATGGCGGGATGCTCGGTCAGCGCCTTGCCGGCTTCCTCGCCGAAGCCGTGGACGGTGTTGAGAACGCCGTCGGGTACGCCGGCCTGCTTTACCAGTTTCAGCCAGGAGATCTGCCGTGACCGGGGACCATTCGGCGGGCTTGTGCACGACCGTGCAGCCGGCGGCCAGCGCAGGGGCGATCTTCCAGGTCGACAGCATGAACGGCGTATTCCACGGCGTGATCACGCCGACCGGGCCGATCGGCACCCGCGTGGATATGTTCCAGTGCTCCTCGCTCGGCATGTTCAGGCCGTCGCGCGCATCGGCGCATTTGTCGGCGAAGAAGCGGAAGTTTTCCGCCGCCCGGACCGCGGCCTTGGCCATGAAGCGATGGGCCTGGCCGGTGTCGATGCATTCGAGCACGGCGATGTCGTCGGCGCGGTCCTCGATGGCGTCGGCCACCCGGTGCAGCAGCTTCTTGCGCATCGAAGCGGGCATGTCGCGCCAGGCCTTGAAGGCCAGGGCCGCCGCGGTCGCGGCGCGATCGATATCCTCGGCGCTGCCGCGCGCGACGCTCGCCAGCACCGCGCCGTCGATCGGCGATTTGGTTTCGAAGGTATCGCCCGAGATCGACGGCACGATCTTGCCGTCGATCATGTGGCCGATGCCGTCGGCCCTCAAGGTCTTGAGCAGCGGCGCGGCGCGATCGAGATTGGCCTTGAACACATCGGATTTCGGCGTGATCTTATCCATGCACGGCCTCCACTTTCAACGCCTCGTGAATGTTGTTGCGCTTCCAGCTGGTTTCCTTGTCGTTGATCTGCATGTCGAACGACAGCGCGAATTTGCTGCCGGCGAAAACCGGATCGAGATGACTGGAGAGCGCCTTGAAGATATGTTCGCCGGCCGTCTTGCGCGCCGCCAGATCTCGCCCTTCGCCAAGCCGCAGCACCATCGCGAGAAAGCCGAAATGCGCGGATCCGTCGGCGATGGCGTAATGCTCGCAGCGGATGGCGCGGACGCGAATGCCTCCGATCGGAAATATCCCGGTTTCCACCGCGGCCTTGCGCACGAGTTCGACGACCTTGCCCATATCGACGCGGGCATCGAGATTGGCGGAATATTCGATCGTGAAATGCGGCATGTCCGGCCTCCCAATCATTCTTCAGCGCGGCATCAGGCGAAGTAACAGCTGACCGATCCGTAACGTCCATAGTCGGCTTGAATCGTGTCGCCTTTGCGGGTCTCGATCGGGCGAATGAACGACCCCGCCAGCACCACCTGACCGGGTTCGAGGGCAAGGCCGTTTGCTGCGATCTTGTTGGCGAGCCAGGCCACGGAGGTTGCGGGATGGTTGAGCACGCCGGCGGCAAGCCCGGTCTCTTCCAACTGGCCGTTACGATAGCACAGCGCGCCGATCCAGCGCAGGTCGGCATCGAGCGGACGCAGCGGCCGGCCGCCGAGCACAATGCCGGCATTGGCGGCGTTGTCGGCGATGGTATCGAAGATCTTTCGCGTCGATTTTGTCGCGGGATCGACCCGCTCGATCCTGGTGTCCAGTATTTCCAGGGCGGGGACCACGAAGTCGGTGGCGTTGAGCACGTCGAACATCGTGCAGCCGGGGCCGGCCAGCCGCGCCTTCATGATGAAGGCCAGTTCGGCCTCGACCCGGGTGCCGATGAAGCGGTCGGATGGCACCAGCCCGCCATCGGCAAAGAACATGTCGTCGAGCAGCACGCCGGAATCCGGCTCGTCGATCAGCAGCGCACTCTGCATCGCCTTCGAGGTCAGCCCGATCTTGTGGCCCTTGACGACGCGGCCCTCGGCGACCTTGATCGCGATCCACGCCTTCTGGATCGCGTAGGCATCCTCGACGGTGATGGCGGGATAATCCTGCGACAGCTGCCGGATCTGCGTACGGGTCTTCTCCGCCTGATGAAGCCGCTCGGCGGCAAGACGGATATCGTCGTTGGTCAGAGCCATGCTGGGTCGGCCAGGAAAAGCGAAAGCGGGAAGCGAAAAGGTGGATGCGGAAATATGATTAACATGTTAAATTGTTCGGAGCAAACAGAATTGGGGTTTGCTGCGGTGCAAACGCACCGTGCTGCCGGAATTCGTTCCGCCGGTTGCTGACATGGGATAATCGATCGTGGCGCGGAAAAAAGCCCCTGACAAAGCCGGCGTCCGGCGCGTGCCGATGCGCGAATTCTCCCGCTCGCTGCCGATGTCGCTGTTGCGCGCCCGCGAGGCGGTGATGCGGCAATTTCGTCCCTCGCTGCGCGATCAGGGCCTGACCGAGCAGCAATGGCGGATCCTGCGCGCACTTGCTTCGGTCGAGACGATCGAGGTCACGGAGCTTGCCCGCGTCGCTTTTCTGCTCGGGCCCAGCCTTTCCCGGATTCTGCGGGATCTGGAAGCGCGTCATCTGATCGAACGAAGGGTGGCGAAAGCCGATCAGCGCCGCGGCCTGGTATCGATCTCAGCCAAGGGGTTGAGGCTGATCGAGACCGTCGCGCCGACGTCGGAAGCCATCTACGCCGCCATCACACGACGCTATGGCGCGCGCAAGCTCCGGGAATTGCAGGAAATGCTGCATGAACTGGAGGGCAGGCTGTCGGCATCGCAGGATGGAGTGGACGCGGAGGCGGAGGAATTGGAGTGAACGCAAATTTGCATGATGGTGTGGATAGGACGCATAGCTCGCATCTTATTGACCATTGCCGGCTTCACTTAAGAGAGCCACGCGCGAAGTGCCGCGCGGCATGGCCACTATAAAGGTTGAAGAACTGATCGACTTCGTGGCGGACGTTTTCGCCGCTGCTCTTGCCTGATGATAGCTGGGCGGCGATAGTGAACATCGCGCGCCAAGTCGGCGGGAGCGAGGTAAGCATTCAAAGGGCTACGGCGTGATTTGCGCCGTTGCCTCGTCGCCAGGGTCTTCGCAATGACGGCGCAATGGATACAGGGAAGGGAACATAAATAATGGCAAATAACGTCAAGCAAGTCTGGGCTTCGGGCAAGGCCGTGGTGAACGCCTGGCTGGCGATCCCATCAGGGTTTTCCGCCGAGGTGATTGCGCAATGCGGTTTCGACAGCGTCACCGTCGACATGCAGCACGGCGTGCAGGATTACCAGTCGATGGTGCAGTGCTTCCAGGCGATGAACGGTCATCCGGTGACGCCGATGGTCCGTGTGCCCTGGAACGAGCCGGGCATCATCGGCAAGGTGCTCGACGGTGGCGCCTATGGCGTGATCTGCCCGATGATCAACACTCCGCAGGAGGCAAAGAACCTCGTTGCCTATTCCAAGTATCCGCCGAAGGGCACGCGCTCGAACGGCCCGATCCGCTCCGGCATGTACGGCTCGGCCGGCAGCTACCAGCAGACCGCCAACGACGAGATCGTGCTGCTGCCGATGATGGAGACCAAGACCGCGGTCGAGAACATGGAATCGATCCTCGATGTCGAAGGCATCAACGGCGTCTATATCGGTCCCTCCGACCTCGGCTTCTCCTATGGCCTGGTGCCGAAGCTCGACCGCGACGAGCCGGAAATTCTCAAGATCTACGAGAAGATCGTCAAGGAATGCGGCAAGCGCGGCCTCTATCCCGGCATTCACTGCTCGGGCGCCGAGGGCGCGGTACGCGCGATCAACATGGGCTTCAAGCTCGTGACGCTGTCGAACGAAAGCGGATTGATGATGACCTACGCCAAGATGCAGGTGGCGCAGACCCGGAAAGATTCCGGCGGCAAAGCGTAGAGGCGAGTAGCGAATGGCGAATGGAGAGTGACGAATAGGGGCTGATAGAGCCGTTCTATTCGCCACTCGCCATTCGCCAGCTAACGAAGGAGATCTCCATGACCCAAGCGACCCCAGCCCCCGTCATCCGACTGCATCCCGACGACGGCGTGCTGATCGCGCGGGCGAGCCTGCCGCCGGGCATGGTGGTGGCCGACGGCGTCACCACCGTCGAACGGATCCCGGCCGGCCACAAGGTCGCGATCCGGCCTATCGCGGTCGGCGAGCCGATCCGCCGCTACGGCCAGATCATCGGCTTTGCCACGATCCCGATTGCGCCGGGCCAGCATGTCCACACGCAAAATTGCGGTATGGGCGATTTCGCCAAGGACTATGCGTATGGCGTCGACGTCAAGCCGGTGCCGAATTTCGATTTGCCGGCGACTTTCGAGGGCATCCGCCGTCCCGACGGCCGGGTGGCGACCCGCAACTATATCGGCATCCTGACCTCGGTGAATTGCAGCGCGCATGTCGCGGGCCTCGTCGCGGATGTCTTCAAGAAGAACCCGTTCAGCGGCGACAATCCGCTGGCGGATTTTCCCAATGTCGACGGCGTGGTGGCGCTGACCCACAAGACCGGCTGCGGCATGACGCAGGACGAGCCGCTGGCGCTGCTCCGGCGCACGCTCGGCGGCTATGCGCGGCATGTGAATTTTTCGGCCGTGATCGTGCTGGGTCTGGGCTGCGAGGTCAACCAGATCGGCGGACTGATGGCCGAGCAGAAGCTCGCCGGGCGCCTGCGCGCGATGGACATCCAGGAAGTCGGCGGCACCCGCAAGACCGTGGAAGCCGGCATCGCCTTCGTGAAGGAGGCGCTGACGGACGCCAACAAAGTGAAGCGCGAGCCTGTGCCGGCAAGCGAGTTGACGGTCGCGCTGCAATGCGGCGGCTCGGACGGCTATTCCGGCGTTTCCGCCAATCCGGCGCTGGGCGCCGCGAGCGATCTGCTGGTGCGGCACGGCGGCACCGTGATCCTGTCGGAAACCCCCGAAACCTATGGCGCCGAGCATCTGCTGACGCGCCGGGCGGTCAGCCGCGAGGTCGGTGAGAAGCTGGTCGGGCTGATGCGCTGGTGGGAGGAATACACTGCGCGCGAGGGCGCCGAGATGAACGCCAATCCCAGCCCCGGCAACAAGGCCGGCGGCCTCACCACCATCCTGGAAAAATCGCTCGGCGCGATGGCCAAGGCCGGCAGCACCAATCTGGTCGACGTCCTCAATTATGCGGAAGCCGTCACCAAGAAGGGTTTCGTCTTCATGGACACGCCCGGCTACGACCCGGTCGCGGCGACCGGTCAGGTGGCCGGCGGCGCCAATCTCGTCTGCTTCACCACCGGCCGCGGCAGCGTGTTCGGCTGCAAGCCCGCGCCCTCGATCAAGCTTGCGACCAACACGCCGATGTACAAGCGCATGGAAGACGACATGGACGTCAATTGCGGCACCATCCTCGACGGCGAGGAAACCGTGCAGCAATGCGGCCAGCGCATTTTCGACCTGATGCTGAAGACCGCCTCCGGACAGCCGACCAAGAGCGAGAGTTTCGACTTCGGCGGCGCCGAATTCGCGCCCTGGGTGTTAGGGGCGACGATGTAAGTGAGCGAATGGCGAATGGGGAGTGGCGAATGGAATATTCCCTGTTCGCCGCTCCCCATTCGCTATTCGCCCTTACTTGAGCCCGCCGCATAGGCAATGGCTGCCCGTTGTTAGTGCTTGATGTCAGCCGGAACCAGTGTTCTGCTTAAAAAAGCTGCTGGAGTAGCCTGCCTGTGTCGATCTTCGTCGCACTACACCACGTCACGCACTACAGATATGACCGACCGATCGATCTCGGCCCGCAAACCATTCGGCTGCGCCCGGCGCCGCACACCCGCACGCCGATCCTGAGCTATTCGCTCAAGGTCACGCCGACCAACCATTTCGTGAACTGGCAGCAGGACCCGCAAGGCAACTGGCTGGCGCGCTATGTCTTCCCGGAAAAGGCCACCGAGCTGAAGATCGAGGTCGACTTCACGGCGCAGATGACCGTGATCAACCCGTTCGATTTCTTCGTCGAGCCCTATGCCGACAGTTTTCCTTTTCTCTATACCGCGGACCTGAAGACCGAACTCGCGCCGTATCTCGCGACCATCGAACCCGGACCGCAGTTCGCAAAATATCTGGCGGAGATTCCGCGCGAGGCGTCCAGCACGGTCAATTTCCTGGTCGATCTCAACGCCCGCTTGCAGAAAAAAATTCGCTATATCATCCGCATGGAGCCGGGCGTTCAGACGCCGGAAGAGACGCTGTCCGCCGGTGCCGGATCGTGCCGCGACTCGGCGTGGCTGTTGATCCAGACCCTGCGGCATCTCGGGCTCGCCGCGCGTTTCGTCTCCGGCTACCTCATCCAGCTGCGTCCCGACATCGACCCGGTCGAAGGGCCGCGCGAGGTCGAGAACGATTTCACCGATTTGCACGCCTGGGCCGAAGTCTACCTTCCCGGCGCGGGGTGGATCGGATTCGACGTCACCTCGGGCATGCTGACCGGCGAGGGGCACATTCCCGTCGCCGCCACGCCGCATTATCGCACGGCGGCGCCGATCTCGGGCGCGGTTGGATTCGCGCAGGTCGAATTCGACTTCGAGATGAACGTCAAGCGGATCCGCGAAGCCCCTCGAATTACAAAACCTTTCTCCGACAATTCCTGGGCGCGGCTCGACCGGTTGGGCGAGCGGGTCGATGCGGATCTGAAGGAGGGCGACGTGCGCCTGACCATGGGTGGCGAGCCGACTTTCGTCTCCGTCGACGATCTGGAATCGCCGGAATGGAATATCGCCGCGGTCGGTCCGACCAAGCGGGCGCTCGGCGACGATCTCATTCGCAAGTTACGGACGCGGTTCGCGCCGGGCGGCCTGCTGCATTACGGCCAGGGCAAATGGTATCCCGGCGAAAGCCTGCCGCGCTGGGCGTTCGGCCTGTACTGGCGCAAGGACGGCGTGCCGATCTGGAAGAACGCCGATCTGATCGCCGATATCGACGGGCCGCACGGAGCGCGGATCGAGGACGCCGAGCGCTTCGCGGAAAGCACGGCCCAGAAACTCGGCGTCGATACCGAATATGTGCTGCCGGCATTCGAGGATCCCAGCCACTGGCTGCAGAAGGAAGCGGGCCTGCCGCCCAATGTCGATCCCGGCGATTCCAGGCTTGCCGATCCGGAAGAACGGTCGCGCATGGCGCGGGTGTTCGACCAGGGGCTCAACACGCCCAGGGGATTCGTGCTGCCGATCCAGCGCTGGAACGCCGACGCAAGTAAAGCTTCCTCGCGCTGGAAGAGCGAGCGCTGGAAACTTCGCCGCGGCAATCTGTTCCTGACCCCGGGCGATTCCCCGCTGGGGCTGCGGCTGCCGATCGCCTCGCTGCCGCATATTCCCGCCGACGAATATCCCTACACCGTCGAGCAGGATCCGCTGGAGCCGCGCGGGGAGCTGCCGGTTTACGACGCGACGCCGGCCGGGGCCGCGCCGCATCAGGAGGTGCACGAGCAGCAGCTGAAGGGCGGCGGCGTGCGCACCGCGATGTCGATCGAGATCCGGGACGGCGTGCTGTGCGCCTTCATGCCGCCGGTGGAGAAGCTCGAGGATTATCTGGAGCTGGTCGCGGCGGTCGAGGCGACCGCCGAGGAAATGCGGATGAAGGTGCATGTCGAGGGCTATCCGCCGCCCTTCGATCCGCGCGTCGAAGTGATCAAGGTGACGCCCGATCCCGGCGTGATCGAGATCAACATCCAGCCGGCGCAGAGCTGGCGCGACGCCGTCAACATCACCTTCGGCCTGTATGAAGACGCCGCCGCAGGTCCGGTTGGGAGCCAACCGGTTCCTGATCGACGGCCGCCACACCGGCACCGGCGGCGGCAATCATGTCGTGGTCGGCGGCAGCACGCCGCAGGACTCGCCGTTCCTGCGCCGCCCCGATCTCTTGAAGAGCCTGGTGCTGTACTGGCAGCGGCATCCGTCGCTGTCTTACCTGTTCTCGGGCATGTTCATCGGCCCCACCAGCCAGGCGCCGCGCATCGACGAGGCGCGGCATGACGGCCTCTATGAACTGGAAATCGCGCTCGCCCATGTGCCGCCGCCGGGCATCAAGGCGCCGCTGTGGCTGGTGGACCGGCTGTTCCGGCACATCCTGGTCGATATCACCGGCAATACCCACCGCGCCGAGATCTGCATCGACAAGCTCTATTCTCCCAGACAGTTCCACCGGCCGGCTCGGACTGGTCGAGTTTCGCGCACTGGAAATGCCGCCCGATCCGCGCATGAGCCTCGCGCAGCAATTGCTGATCCGGGCCCTGATCGCAAAACTCTGGCGCGAGCCGCAAGCCGGCAAGTTCGTGCGCTGGGGCACCACGCTGCATGATCGCTTCATGCTGCCGCATTTCCTCTGGGAAGATTTTGTGGATGTGCTCGGCGAGCTGAAGGAGTCCGGTTACGACATTTCGCCGGACTGGTACGCCGCCCAGCTCGAATTCCGCTTTCCCGCGTTCGGCCGGGTCCACCATGGCGGCGTTTCGCTGGAACTGCGTCAGGCGCTGGAGCCCTGGCACGTTCTCGGCGAAGAGGGCTCCGCCGGCGGCACCGTGCGTTACGTCGATTCCTCGGTGGAGCGGCTGCAGGTCAAGGCGACCGGCTTCGTCGAAGGCCGCCACGTCGTCACCTGCAACGGCCGGCGGATGCCGATGACGGAAACCGGCCGCTCCGGCGAAGCGGTCGCCGCCGTCCGCTTCAAGGCCTGGCAGCCGGCCTCGGGCCTGCACCCGACCATTCCGGTCCACGCGCCGCTGACATTCGACCTGATCGATACCTGGAACGGCCGCTCGCTGGGCGGCTGCGTCTATCACGTCGCCCATCCCGGCGGTCGCAATTACGAGACCAAGCCGGTCAATTCCTATGAGGCCGAGGCGCGCCGGCTCGCCCGCTTTCAGGACCACGGCCATACGCCCGGCAAGATCGATCCGCCGCGCGAGGAACGCACTATTGAGTTTCCTTTGACCCTCGACTTGAGGACGCCGCTCCTGCATTGAATGGGCACAGGGCGTTTTCAAGCGAAGCATGCCCTCGGACGTGATCCGGGGGAGACCGGTTCGCGTCAAGAAAACGCGTCAATCAGGAATTTGGAGCCCCGTTTCGATTTGATCGAAGCGGGCCTCCAGGTGCGGGGGAGGTGGGATGGCGGGACAGGACGGCCAGGAAAGCCGGGCAAGCAGTCAGGGAAGCAAGGTCCGTCCGGCCGACCGGCGCGTGGCGCAGTGGATGCGCGACTATGCCCGCCTGCCGGGAATTCCCGATGAATATATCGCCCAGGACGGGGCGCCGCGGGCAGTCTGGAACCGGTTCTTCGATGCCTTCGCAGCCTTAAGCCCAGGCGAGATCGACCGGCGGTTCGGCTCCGCCGACAAGCATCTGAGGGAAGCCGGCGTGACCTACCGCGCGCCCGGCGAGACCGCCGACCGGCTTTGGCCGTTGAGCCATCTGCCGCTTTTGATCGACGAGGCCGACTGGCAGCAGTTGACCGCCGGCATCGCCCAACGCGCGCAATTGCTGGAACTGGTGCTGAGCGATCTCTATGGCGAGGGCCGGCTGGTTGCCGAGGGTGCTATTCCCGCCGCCGCCATTGCCGGCAGCGCCGAATATCTGCGCGCGGTCTGCGGCGTCAAACCGCCGGGCGGTCGCTATCTCAGTCTGTACGCCGCCGATGTCGGCCGCGGCCCCGATGGGCGCTGGTGGGTGCTCGGCGACCGCACCCAGGCGCCCTCGGGCGCTGGCTACGCGCTGGAAAACCGGCTGGTGCTGTCGCGCGCCTTCACCTCGCTCTACAAGTCGATGAACGTCGAACGGGTCGCGCCGTTCTTCGAGGCGTTCCGCGATGCCTTGCGCGCCAGCGCCGACCGCGACGAGCCGCGCATCGGGCTCTTGACCCCCGGCCAGTTCAGCGAAACCTATTTCGAGCACGCCACGCTGGCGCGCTATCTCGGCTTCCTGCTGGTCGAGGGCGACGATCTCGCCGTCAGCGGCGACCGCATTCATATCCGCACCGTCGCCGGCCTGAAGCGGCTCGACGTGCTGCTGCGCCGGGTCGATTCCAATTTTCTCGATCCGCTGGAGCTGGATGCCTCTTCCCAGCTCGGCGTGCCCGGCCTGATCGACGTGGTGCGCAAGAACGGCGTCGTCGTCGCCAACATGCCGGGTTCGGGCGTGATGGAGGCGAGGGCGCTGCTCGGCTTCCTGCCCAGCCTGAGCCGGCGCCTTCTCGGCGAAGATCTGAAGATGCCGAATATCGCGACCTGGTGGTGCGGCCAGAAAGCCGCCCGCGACGAAGTGCTGTCGCGGCTCGACGAGGTCGCCATCGAAGGCGCTTACGGCAGAGGCGTCCCGGGTTTTCCCGGCAGCGGGCCCGTGCTCGCCGGCGAGCTGTCGGCCGGCGACCGCGAGCGGCTCAGAGGCGCGATCAACGATCGCGGCATCGACTATGTCGGCCAGGAACTGGTGCGGCTGTCGACCACGCCGGTGTGGGACCAGGGGCGGATCATGCCGCGTCCGTTCGTGCTGCGGGTGTTCGCCGCCGCCACGCCCGACGGCTGGACCATCATGCCCGGCGGCTTCTGCCGGATCGCCGAGCAGACCGATGCCCGCGCGGTGTCGATGGGAGACGGTGCACGGGCGGCGGATGTCTGGGTGGTCTCCGACAAGGCGGTTCCGGCGACCACGCTGTTGCCGGCGGTGGACACGGTGCGGATCAGGCGCATCGCCGGCTGGGTGCCGAGCCGGGCCGCCGACAATCTGTTCTGGCTCGGCCGCTATCTGGAGCGTGCCGAAGCGACGCTGCGGCTGGTGCGGGCGCTCGGCACCTCGCAGCGCGATCCCGGCAAAGGCGCGTCGCCCGCGCTTCAAGCGCTGGAGCGAATCCAGCGGCTATTGGTGACGTGGGGCGCGACCTCGCAGGCCACGCGGACCCAGCCTGCGAAGATCGCCGCAGAAGCGCTTCAGGCCGAAGACAAATTCGGCTCGGCGCTGTCGCTGGTGCGGGCGGCGCAGCGCACCGCGACGTCGTTGCGCGAACGGCTTTCGCCGGACGCCTGGCAGGTCATTACCGAGATGGTTGAACGCCTTGCGCAGGAGGTTGAAGACGACGACGGCGTGGTCAGCGCCGCCGAATTGACGCTGCAGGAACTCGCAAGCTTCGCCGGCCTCGCGCAGGAAAACATGAACCGCGCCGCCGGCTGGCGCTTTCTCGAAATGGGCCGTCGCGCCGAGCGCGCCATCAACACCGTGCGGTTCGCCCGCCAGTTCGCCTATGACGAGGCCGGCGGCGAGGATCTCGACATCCTGCTGACGCTGGTGGACTGCCAGATCACCTATCGCTCGCGCTATCTGGTCGGCCCGCTGCTGGCGCCGGTGCGCGATCTCGTGGTGCTCGACCCCTATAATCCGCGCTCGGTCGCGTTCCAGGTCAACGCGATGAACGACCACATCGCGAGCCTGCCTGCACTGAAAGAAAGCGGGTTGATCGAGCGGCCGCAGCGCCTCGCGGTCGCGCTGCAGGCGAGGCTGACGACGGCGGAGGCGGCAAGCCTCGATACCAAGACGCTGTTTGCGCTGGAGCAGGATCTGCTCAATCTCGCCGATGCCATCGGATCGCATTATTTTCCGCATGGGCCCAATGCCAGCCGGCCCGAGAAGCTGACGGGGCTGGCGTGATCTACGATATCCGTCACGTCACGACCTACAGTTACGAAAGCCCGGTCAGTTTCGCCCGCTGCTCGCTGCGGCTGGAGCCGAAGAGCGGCGACGGGCAGCAACTGGTTTCGCACAGCGTCGACATCCGCCCCAAGCCCGCGGACCGCACGGTCCGGCGCGACTTTTTCGGCACCCATACCGAGAGCATCCTGATCGAAACCGCGCATCGCAACCTGCGCATCGATTCGAGGTCGCGGGTTTCGGTGTCCCGTAAGGCGCCCGGCCGCGCCGCGCCAAGTCCTGCCTGGGAAAGCGTCCGCGACGTCGCATTCGAGGCCAGCAGCCTCGGGCCGGCGTCGCCGATCGGCTACGTCTTCGCAAGCCCGCTGGTGCCGGTGCAGCGGCCGGTCACCGCTTATGCTGCCGCGAGCTTTCCGGCAGGCAGCGGAATCCTCGCCGGCGCGGTCGACCTGATGCACCGGATCCGCACCGAATTCAAATACGATCCGAAGGCGACCGTGATCTCGACGCCGCTCAAGGAAGTGTTCGAGAAGCGTCACGGCGTCTGCCAGGATTTTGCCCATGTGATGATCGCGGGCCTGCGCGGCCTCGGACTGCCGGCGGCCTATGTCTCGGGCTACCTGCGCACCATCCCGCCGCCGGGCAAGCCGCGGCTGCAGGGCGCGGATGCGACCCACGCCTGGGTTTCGCTGTGGTGCGGCGCCGAGATCGGCTGGGTCGGCTTCGATCCGACCAACGACATCCTGGTCGAGAACGATCACATCATCCTGGCGGTGGGACGGGATTTTTCCGATGTCTCGCCGGTCGATGGCATCATCGTCGGATCGCGCAGGCAGAAGCTCGGCGTCGCCGTGGACGTGCTGCTGGTGGAATGACACACCCCCGCCATCCGCATCCGAACTTTCATGACGTCATCATTCTTGGCGCCGGGGCCGCCGGCCTGATGTGCGCCGCCGTCGCCGGCCAGCGCGGGCGTGAGGTGCTGCTGCTCGAGCAATCGCGGCATCCGGCCGAGAAGATCCGCATCTCCGGGGGCGGGCGGTGCAATTTTACAAATTTGCACGCCAGCCCCGCGAATTTTCTCTCGAACAATCCGCAGTTCTGCCGTTCGGCGCTGAGCGGCTACACCCAGCGCGACTTCATCGCGCTGGTCGATAATTACGGCATCGCCTGGCACGAGAAGGCGCGCGGCCAATTGTTCTGCGACGGCTCGTCGAAGCAGATCGTCGACATGTTGCTGGAGGAGTGCCGCAAGGCCCGCGCAGAGTTGCGTCCGGGTGTGCGCATCTCGGCGGTCTCGAAAGGCGAAAATGGCTTTGTCGTCCTCACCGATCAGGGCGAGTTTCGCTGCGGAGCGCTGGTGGTCGCCACCGGCGGCCCTTCCATTCCCAAAATGGGATCGAGCGGGTTCGGCTACAAAATCGCCGAGCAGTTCGGCCTGAAGATCGTGCCGCCACGGGCAGCGCTGGTGCCGCTGACCTTCGATGCTGCGCTGCTAAAGCAATTCGGCGATCTGGCGGGTGTTTCGGTCGATGCAATCGTGAGCTGCGGGAAAGCAAGTTTCGACGAGGCGCTGCTGTTCACGCATCGTGGCCTGAGCGGTCCGGCCATCCTGCAGATATCGTCCTATTGGCGCGAGGGCCAGGACATCGTCGTCGACATGGCGCCGGGGATCGATCTCCTGGCGGGGCTGAAGAAATTGCGCGGTGAGCATCCCCGGCAGGAGATGGCGACCGCGCTTGCGGGCTTCGTTCCGAAGCGGCTGGCGCGCGCCATTGCCGACGCGGTCGGAGGCCCGGAACGGATCGCGGATTTCTCCGATGCGTGGCTTGCAAGGGTTGCTGCGGCGGTGAAGCAATGGCGCGTCCGCCCCAGTGGGACCGAAGGCTACCGCACCGCGGAAGTGACGCTCGGCGGCGTCGATACCTCCGAGCTCTCTTCAAAGACGTTCGAGGCCAGGTCGGTGCCCGGGCTCTATTTCATCGGCGAAGTCGTCGACGTCACCGGCTGGCTCGGCGGCTTCAATTTTCAATGGGCGTGGTCGTCGGGTTATGCGGCGGGTCGGCACGTCTAGGGCAGGGCCTGATGATGCCAGGCCATTCGCCGGCCGAGCAGCACGATGGCAGCACCGGCGTACGTTATGCCGCCGAGCGCCCCGACAACGAAGCGGTCGCACCGGCTTGGGGCTTCCATCAATGACGGGGCGAGATCTGAAGTTCCATCAGCGCCATTCTCTGCAACGTCGCTGGATCCCGCTCGCCTTCCTTGGCCGTGCGAAGGATGGTTTCAGCCAGGGATTGCACATGTGACGAACTGACCGGATCCGGCAGCGAGGCAACCGCCGCGTCCAGTGCGTTCTTCATGATGCCGATCGTCTCAGGCGGAAAAGCTGCATTCGAAAAGTCTTTCATCTTCACCCGATCTCAGTCGGTTCAATGCAGCCAAATCGTTCCGTCAGGCCAAGAATATGTGGCGGCAACTGATTCGGATTTCCGGTCAGGGTGATACGCAGCCCTTCGCCGATCGCCGTGCAGATTGCGCCGCTATGGACGCTATCGATTCGAACGCCGTTTGGAACTTGGCTCGTCATGAAGCGTCCATCCGTTGCAATTCAACTGGTTGCAGGACCAAGTCCCGGAAGGGGTATTGGTTCATTCAAGACGGCCACAAGCCGGAAATGAAAGGCTTATCCCTGGTCTCGGGTGCCCGGAGAATCGCAGGCTAGATGCCTGAAAATGCTCAAGAGCTGGCGTTCGGAGAAGGTCTGCCGCTGGCACGCGAAGCCGGCATGCCCAGATGCCCGAAGAAGAGGTCCGGAGCGCCACGGCCGACAACGCGATACGCGCCTTTCGGTCTTCAGCGCACTGCCGGCATGACACCCCGGTTCAAGATCGGAAGCGGCAGCCGGTTTTGCAGCACGTCGTCGCGGACGGTCTCGCCGGCTAACAACTGCTGCAAATCATGAGTTTACGCTTGAGCCGAGCCTCGTCGTCCTGATCCGCTGCCTGCTCTTGCTGCCAATCGTCCTTCGGTTGAGCCTTGCTGGTTTGTTCGGCCGCCGCAGCGTCGAGTGGGCCGATGATGATTTCTCTCCTGGCCCGCGCATGCTTCCTGGCCGGAGGCTGAACCGGCCCTGCGTTGTCGGTCGGAGCAGAGCCGAGTCCGTCCCACGCGATCGGCGCTCCGGATGCGGGCGTGCAGCCGTTCCCCAATGCGCAACAATTCGCGAGCGTCAGGGCGGCAAGAAGGAAAACGATGCATTTCGCAATCATCGGGATCACTTTACGGCGTTGCCATCAAGGACGTGAAAAGGCGATCCGATGCCTTAACGCGAACCGGTCTCCATTTCGGTTGAAAACGCTCCAGTGCGCGGCCCCGCGCCAGTTCAGGCCACACTCAAAAGCCGAGCAGCGCAAGGCTGACCCAGCCAAATGCAAATATTGAGCAGACGATCGCGGCTGCCGACGCCAATGTTGCAATAGCCTTTACTGATCGCATGACCGGAACCCTTTGTAGGCGACGATCCAACTCTGTTCGACAATCCGTGCTCAATCATGGCGGGATCCGGCCTCGATAGATAATGCGGCTGACTGTGGCTGCATTGCTACATCGACGGATGGTTGCCTGCAAAAATCCGCATTTGCTGCGCTAGTGTACTGGCGGTAGGGAATCCAGCGTATGTACCGTTTTCTGAGCGGTGACGCCGAAAAGCGTCTCGTTACATCCATTTTGCTTGTGCTGGCTCTGCTTGCACTCACCTTCTGGTGGTTTGTTCTTCGCGGGTCGCAACCTCGGCTTGCCCGCGATTTTGAAGAGTGCGTCGAGCAGGCGGAAGCCAAATCCCCTGACAACGACGAGCGCCGTGCTTTGATGACCGGCTGTAACGCGCGGTTCGCAGGCAGGCGAAAAGCCGGCGGTGGCTATACGTATTACGACTTCATGCAGAACCGCAATTTCGACATTGCGGGCCCCAATCCGACGGCGGAAGAGCGCAAGCAGATCGATCGTGAGTATATGGGCTTCCTCGATGCGCAGCGGCGGGAGGCTATTTCGGCTGAACTGGCAAGAAAGCGGAACGAGCAACTCCAGGCGGATCTGGAAAGAGCGCGTCAACCTGCCGGGCCGGCGATGATATTATTGCCGAGGAGACGGCCGCTCGACCGGTCGAAACCGGCGCATTGCGAGGAGCCTTCACTGCGTTGCAGCTGGGCAAAGTTCTCTGCCGCGGTGAAGAATGCTTTTGCCTCCTCGTCGAAGACAAAGCCCTGATCCGGCTCCAGTGCCGGACGAACCTCGCCATCAACGTGCCGCACGAAAAGCAAAATCATGAATTTAAAGTGTCCCGGTTCGACGCACCAAGGGGGGACACCAAATGCGCCGCGGACGCCGGCCGGCCAACGAAGCCGCCGAGACGACAGCCTACACGTTCCATTTTCAAATAACGAACAGGGGCGGACGACAAGCTTGCAGCGTTGAGGTAGAGGCGCAAAGCATTTCTGACGCCACGACATTCCTGCGGCAAAACTGGCCGATGATCGAGTCGATGGCGCGCGATCGTCTGGTCGGCACCTCCAGCGACGACCGGACGATCAGGCTGGCCATGCCTTGATGGCGAATTCACCGATGAGCCTGCCTTCACCGTCCGAGACCCGGAACGGCCAGTCGACACGTCATCGGCCCATCGAATGGGCGCGCGGCGACCAGGCCTGTTGCGACCGGGGCTACCGCACGGCCGAAGCAGGGCTCGGCGGCGCTGCTACCTCGGAGCATGGCGCCTGCGACGGATCAAATTGACGCAAGCTTCCGGGCCATGTGGGGCAAGTGAGCACTTTTGATCACAGTAGGGCTCGGCGTAGCGCCTACCTTGTGCCAGTACCTCGCGCGCCTCGCCTGCGAATGCAACGGGGTGAGGCACACAAAAAGGTAGGATTTTCGGGTAGAATAAGCGGGTAATTGGAGTGTAATATCAGTTACAGCAACCGCCGGATGTATACCCGTTGAAATCTTGGCCTGCCGCGGAACCAAAGGAGCCTCTTGTTGACGACGACACCGGCCAATGACGAGTTCGATGCGAAGGCGTTTCTTGCGAAAGTCGGAGCCGGGAAGACAATTCTCGAATTCCAGAAGAACCAGCATGTGTTCGAGCAAGGCGACGTCGCCGATACCGTGTTCTACATCCAAAAAGGCAAGGTCAAGCTTACTGTCCTTTCCGAGCAGGGCAAGGAAGCCGTCGTCGCGATCTTGGAGCCAGGCCAGTTCTTCGGCGAGGGCTGCATGAATGGTCACAGGCTGCGCATTTCGACGACAACGGCGATGGAGCATTGCGTCATCACCTCCATCGCGAAATCCGCGATGGTGGCCGCCATTCACGATCAGCCGAAATTCTCGGAGCTGTTCATGGCCTATCTCCTGACCCGGAACAGCCGGATCGAGGAGGACCTCATCGACCAGTTGTTCAATTCGAGCGAGCGGCGGCTTGCGCGGCTGCTTCTGCTGCTCGCGAATTTCGGCAAGGAAGGCAGCCCGCAGCCGATCAGTCCAAATATCAGTCAGGCAACCCTGGCGGATATGATCGGCACCACCCGGTCCCGCGTCAGCCATTTCATGAACAAGTTTCGCAAGCTCGGCCTGATCAGCTACAACGGCCATATCGAAGTTCACAACTCGCTGCTTACCGCGGTCTTGCATGAGAAGCCGCTGCTGAAAGAGCGTGATGACCAAAAAAGCGGTCCCTCCTGACCGCCGATCGCGCGGCCGGGCAATGCACGCTATCCGACTTAGGATTGACATAGATCAAAGTGATGCGGCCGTCCCATGCCCATTCTGACGAATGGGTAAAGCAGCAATTCCACAGCAGGGTTGCAGCGCTGGCGAGGGTGGCGAGCAGTCTTCTTCCAAGCTGACTTTTTTGAATCCGGCGCACCGTACCATCGAGAGCTACGAGCGCGAGTTGATCCAGTATCGATCCGTGGAGATACGCCTGCGCGATGCGCTGGCGGAGAGTGAGGCGCAGCTTCGTCAGCAAGGCGAGTTGATCCATCGGCAGGAGTTGCTGAAAAAGGAGTCGGACCATCGGTTGTTGAACGATCTGCAGATGACCATCAGCCTGCTTTCGCTGCAGAGCCGGGCATCGACGAACGAAGAAGCGGCCAAGCAACTGGCCGTCGCGGCAAACCGTGTTTCCATGATCGCGCGGATCCATCATCGTCTCAATTCCTACGAGGGCGTGCAAACCATCGAATTCAAGAAATTCCTTCAGGACTTCGGTCGCGATTTTTCGGCGATGGTATCCTCGGAGAGCTCCCCGGAACAAATCACGGTCGAGGGCATTGAAATCAATCTACCGGCCGTCACCGCGATTCCTCTCGGCTTTATCGCCAGCGAACTGATCACCAATGCAGCGAAATACGGCAAGAGCCGGATCACGGTCAGGCTGGAGCCGGACCCGAAATACGGCTACGCGCTTTCGGTTTCCAATGACGGGCAGGCCCTGCCGGAAGGGTTCGACCCCGGCGCCGGCAAAGGATTGGGGATGAAGATCATTCAATCCTTCACGCGGCAGATCGGCGGCGAATTGCAGTTCGGTCGAGGCGACGACGGCCAGGGCGCGCGGTTTACCGTGCTGTTCTCTTGAATAACGGCGGATACGGCCGCCGATGCGGTGCAAGGCTTTTGATCTGTAGAGGCTTTTGATCTGTATTGATGAAGGAGGCGAAAATGCGCGTGCGTAAGGGATTGCTGGCTTCGGCCGGCCGCGGCGTCGTCATGGCGACGATTGCAGCGCTGGTTGTCACGATGAGCGAGCCGCCGCCGGCCATGGCCGGTCCGGCAGTTCCCGCCTCGAAGGGGATTTCGGCGACCACGGGGTCGAGCGATGCCACGGATATCAGTTCGGCCCGCCGCCGCCGCCACTACCGAAATGGAGGCAGTGCCGCGGGACTGGCTTTCATGGGAATGGCGATCGGAACCATTGGCGCGATCGCCGCCCAGCAGCAGCGCAATGACTATTACAACAACTACGGCTACGGGCCCGGCTATTACGGCGGCGGACCCTATTACTACGGTGGCGGCCCTTATTATGGCCGGCGCTATTATCGGCCGTATTAGGGGTATCCCCACCTCCTGATCGCTCTGGACCGAGGTCGCAGCAGCGATTGGGAGCGCCGGAACGTCGTCGAAGCCGATCCGAAGGATCTGATCCATGCATGCCACCGACCCGGCCGTGCTCTTTGTTCTGGTTCTCGCGATCGGCATCGTCGCCGGCGTTCTCTTCGACCGGCTGGCCGGGCCTTCCTGGCTCGCCCGGCAGTTTTCCGGATCGACCCGCGGCATGATCACCAGTGCGCTCGTGGGCGTCGCCGGTTCGTTCGTCGGTTATCACGTCGCCATGCTTGCGCTCGGCGGCGGGTTGACGATTTCTGTCATCGCCGCGGCGGCCGGTGCCGCGGTGGTGTTGTTTGTCTGGCGAACGGCCAAGTAACGGAAGATCAACCTCCGTATCCTCGAGGGCTTCTGGAAGGCGCCGCGTCAAATAGATGCACTCGCATCAGGAGCGTGTCGTTGGCCGCCTTCGCCACCATCCGGAAAAGCATCTCGTCGACCGCATCGGGTGGCTGCGGGCGGCGGTGCTTGGCGCCAATGACGGAATTATCTCGACCGCGAGCCTGATCGTCGGCGTCGCCGCGGCGGCCGCGAAGCAGAACGACGTGTTGGTCGCCGGCGTTGCGGGGCTGGTCGCCGGCTTTCTCGCGCTGCTGGGAGCTATGGGCGGCAAGGCTGGCGGAGCCAATATTCTGCGCGCGACACTGCGCGTGACGTTCTGGGGGGCATTGGCGCTCGGCATCACCGCCGGAATCGGCAAGCTGTTCGGAACGGTCGTTTAGGCTGCGCGCGCGCAAAACCGCGGTCAGGGGCCAGGTGAGCCGACAGGGGTGGCTTTGACTGCTTCGGAAGGAAATTCTTTTGCCTCTTCCTCCGCCAGCAGCTTCAACAACAGCTGGCGCTGCGCGTCGTCGCACGGCTCTGCGAGACGTTTCCTGAACAGGGCGAGGTTCTCCCGGTGAATGAACCCTTCCATGGCCGTCCTCCCGTTCCGGATCAGAATCTATTCGCAGAGCTGCAGGCGCGCGCAATGCCATGCCTGCCAGGATTTGGACTTCCAGGTCTTGGCTTCCAGGTCTTGCTTCCAGGTCTTGGACTTCATCGGGTACCGCGTCCAGCTGTATGCTCTGGCAGCCGCATTCGGAACTGCGCAGAATCGGCTGCGAATGCGGTTGCGCGGAGTGACTTCTGCTGACGTGTCCGGCTCGGGATCGTGAAATCAATCATGCACCGCTCGGTTCCATGCGTCGTGTTCCCTATTGCTCAGTCATGGAAATTTAACGAATGGAGCATCCGACCGGTTTTCTCTGGCCCGAACCGGAACGATCGCCGTCCAGGTGACTTGTCGATGCACTGCCGGACGCGTCTGCCCCGAGCGTCCGATGAATTGACGGCCTCAGCATGTACCCCCGCGCTGAGGCCGTTTCTTTTGCGTGACCGTTTCGTCGCGCAATCGCGGTCATTTTGAAGCGGAACCTTGACCGGATAGGCTCGAGATCGGTGGCTTGAACTCGGATTGGCTCGTAGAGTTGCACGCGTATGCAACAGCGTGTCCGCTGCGGTCATTTCGAAGCGGCGCCTTGACCGGACGGGCTCGAGATCGGTGGATCTCCGATGATCGCCCGGTTCGGCCGGCGATGGAATCAATATGCGCCGCTGGGTTCCATGGTCGTGTTCCCTATTGCTCAGTCACGGAAATTTCACGAATGGAGCATCCGACCGGTTTTCTCTGGCCCGAACCGGAACGATCGCCGTCCAGGTAACTTGTCGATGCACTGCCGGACGCGTCTGCCCCGAGCGTCCGATGAATTGACGGCCTCAGCATGTACCCCCGCGCTGAGGCCGTTTCTTTTGCGTGACCATCTCCCCCGCGCAATCGTGCCTGGGCCTCGATGAGGACCTTGAGCGCCTTGGTCTTGGCGGCGTTGCCGAAGGTCTCGTAGGTGCGTTTGATGATTTCAGGCATCGCATGGCCTCTTCTGAGAGCCAGCTCTCCGCCAGAGACGTCTTCGCGATTTGCGGTAAGTACGGATGGGCAATTTTAACGGATGCTTCGCTCTTTTGTGGCAAATCTGAGATGCGAGGTCGTGCAACAGCCTGCCGAACCATTTCATCGGGAGATAGAACGTGAACACCTGGTTAAAAAAACCGCTGATTTCTGCTCTTGCAGCCACGCTCTTGTTCGCTGGCGCCGCCGCGGCGGCCGATGGCGCCAACAAGGACGACGCCATCGCGATGGTGAAGAAGGCGGTCGCGTTCATCAAGGAACAGGGACCGGACAAGGCCTACCCCGCCTTCACCAGCAAGGACCCCAAATTTATCGATCGCGACCTGTACGTCGTCGTCTATCAGCTCGACGGCAAGGTGCTGGCCCACGGCTCGAACCCAAAATTCGTCGGCAAGGACATGAGCGACGCGCAAGACGTCGATGGCAAGCTCTTCGTCAAGGAGCGCGTTGAAATGGCTGCCAAGCAGCCTTCGTTCTGGCAGGACTACAAGTTCGTCAATCCCGTGACCAAGAAAGTCGAGCCGAAGCAGATGTACTGCGAAAAGCTCGAAAACACCGCCGTGTGTGCCGGCATTTACAAGAACTGATACGCAACGATCAGCGTCGCAGGTCGATCGCTGCACCGAGGATTGATATGTTCGGCTGGATCAAGAATATCGGTCTGTCCTGGAAAGTTCAGCTCGCGCCAACTTTCCTGATCCTGGTCCTGATCGGGGTCGGCGTCTACGCCTGGCAAGCCTTGCGATCGAACCAGGCCGCGGTCGACGCCCTGGTCGCGGGGCCGATCCGGCAATCGGAACTTGTGAACGATCTCACCACCGCGGCGTGGACGGCGCATGCCAAGCTGTATCGTCTCGCGGCTACCGCGGCCAATGAGAAGGATGCGAAGAAGGTCGAGGCCATGACCAAGGACGCCTCCGCCGCCGCCGCCAGGATTTCGGACGCCTTGAAGGAGGTTGAAAGCGGTCACGGCGAGTTCAAGCCGGAGACGCTTGCAAAGCTGAGGGCTGCCGTTACGGGCTATCTCAAGAAATCGAAGAATGCGATCGAGATGGCCGATGGCGACGCCGGATCGGCGCTGATGTTCATCAAGGGCGCGGAACAGAGTTTTGCCGATATCGAGAAACTGACCGACGATTTGATCACCCGCAGCAGCGACAGCAAGGATCGCGAGATTGCGCGTGCCGGGATGAAGCTGGGGCAGCAGCAATTGACGCTGATGGTCGCGCTTCTGGCCGTGGCATTCGCCGGCGTCGTCGTTTCGTTCCTGATCGGCCGTAATATTTCCCGTCCGGTGGTGGCGATGTCCAGGGCGATGCGCGAGCTGGCGGCCGGGAATTTCGAAGTTCAGCTGCCGGGCCTGGACCGCCGCGACGAAGTCGGCCAGATGGCCCACGCGGTTCAGGAATTCAAGGTGCAGGCTGTCGCCAAGGCCGAACGCGACACCGCGGAACGTGAGGAAAAGAACCGCGAGCAGCAGGCGGCCCGCAGCACCGAATTGCATAACCTGGCCCAGAGTTTCGAGACCGCGGTCGGCAATATCATCGAGAACGTGAGTTCCGCCTCCAGCGAGCTGGAAAATTCCGCCGTCATCCTGACCAGGAGCAGCGAGGCGACCCAGCAGCTCAGCACGGTCGTCGCGACGGCTTCGGAAGAAACCTCCAACAACGTCCAATCGGTCGCGGCGGCAACCGAGGAGATGGCCGGCTCCATCAACGAGATCGGACGCCAGGTGGCTGATTCCAACAGGATCGCCAATGAGGCGGTCGATCAGGCGCAAAAGACCGACGCACGGATCGCCGAGCTGTCGCTCGCCGCAAACCGCATCGGTGACGTCACCCAATTGATCACGACGATAGCGGAGCAGACCAACCTGCTGGCGCTGAACGCCACCATCGAAGCCGCACGCGCCGGCGACGCCGGCCGCGGCTTTGCGGTGGTTGCGCAGGAAGTCAAGGCGCTCGCCGCGCAGACCGCCAAGGCCACCAGCGAGATCTCGACGCAGATTGCCGGAATACAGGCGGCAACGCAGGATTCGGTGGTCGCCATCAAGGAGATCGGCGGCACGATCGGGCGGGTATCTGAAATCGCCGCGGCGATCGCCGCCGCCATCGAGGAGCAGGGCGCAGCCACCCAGGAAATCGCCCGCAATGTGCAGCAGGCGGCCATTGGTTCCACGCAGGTCGCAACCAGCATTGCCGACGTCAACCGCGGCGCCGGCGATACCGGCTCGGCGTCCTCCCAGGTGCTTTCGTCCGCGCAAATGCTGTCGAGCGAAAACAAGCGCCTGAAGGCCGAGGTCGCCAAATTCCTCGCCACCGTCCGGGCTGCGTAGAACCCTTCCAGCTGATAGTGTTGCGGTGGCCCTCGCGCGCCGGCGCTGAGGGCCCGGAGCCGCCATGGCCTATCGCCGCACCATCGACGCCACCACCTACGTCTTCGCCGACTTGCGCGATCTCATGGCCAAGGCCACGCCGCCGCGCTCGGGCGACCGCCTGGCCGGGATCGCAGCCGAGAGCGCGGAACAGATGGTCGCGGCGCGGATCGCGCTGGCTGACGTTCCGCTGCAGCAATTCCTGCATGAAGCCGTCATTCCCTACGAAGACGATGAAATCACCCGCCTGATCGTCGATACCCACGACCGGTCGGCCTTCGCGCCCATTGCTTCGCTGACCGTCGGCGGGTTCCGCGACTGGCTGCTGTCGGATGCGGCGAATAGCGAAACGCTGCGGAAATTGTCGCGCGCGATCACGCCGGAAATGGCCGCGGCGGTTTCAAAGCTGATGCGCAATCAGGACCTGATCCTGGTGGCGAAAAAATGCCAGGTGACGACGGCGTTCCGCAACACCATCGGCCTGCGCGG
The DNA here is from genome assembly GCA_963721275.1 of uncultured Alphaproteobacteria bacterium. Classification (GTDB taxonomy): domain Bacteria; phylum Pseudomonadota; class Alphaproteobacteria; order Rhizobiales; family Xanthobacteraceae; genus Bradyrhizobium. The sequence goes on from CAVRIQ010000013.1 coordinate 226,035, forward strand.
GCGCATGAGCGTGCGGCTGCAGCCCAATCATCCCTTCGATGACGTCAAGGGCATCACCGCCTCGATTCTCGATGGGCTCATGCTGGGGTCCGGCGACGCCTGCATCGGCATCAATCCGGCGAGCGACGATCCGGCCGCGATCGGCGGCCTGTTGCGGCTGCTCGACGAGATCATCGGGCGGCTGCGGATTCCGACCCAGTCGTGCGTGCTCGCCCATGTGACGACGACGCTCGGCCTGATCGAGCAGGGCGTGCCGGTCGATCTGGTGTTCCAGTCGATTGCGGGCACGCAAGCCGCCAATCGGAGTTTTGGCGTCGATCTCGCGCTGCTGGGCCAGGCCCGCGAGGCGGGGCTGTCGCTGCGGCGCGGAACCGTCGGCAACAATGTGATGTATTTCGAAACCGGGCAGGGCTCGGCGCTGTCGGCCAATGCCCATCACGGCGTCGACCAGCAGACCTGCGAAGCGCGCGCCTATGCGGTGGCCCGCGCGTTCGATCCGCTTCTGGTCAACAGCGTGGTCGGCTTCATCGGCCCGGAATATCTCTATGACGGCAAGGAGATCATCCGCGCCGGGCTCGAGGACCATTTCTGCGGCAAGCTGCTCGGCCTGCCGCTCGGCGTCGACGTCTGCTACACCAACCACGCCGAGGCCGATCAGGACGATATGGACAATTTGCTGACGCTCCTCGCCGCGGCCGGCGTGACTTTCATCATGGGGGTGCCGGGGGCGGATGACGTCATGTTGAACTATCAATCCACCTCGTTCCACGACGCGCTCTACGTCCGCGATCTGTTCGGCCTGAAGCGGGCGCCGGAATTCGACGACTGGCTGTTCCGCGCAGGGCTCGCCGATGCCGATTTTCGGCTGTCCGGAAACACGGGCCAGCTGCCCGATTTTGCGTCGCGGCTGATCGCCTGAGCCGCCAAAGGCCGCCGGCGGGGTTTTTCGGCGACAATTCGGGCCCGGAGGGTTGGCAAGCCGCCACAATATTGAGGAATTTATAGCCGAGCCTTGCGGGGCGTGCTTAAATTGCGGGGTCTCACAGAGGAAGTTCGATGAGGGCTGAAGGCATTGAGACGGTACGACGTATCCTGTGCGTCTTTCCGCGCTATACGTCCTCCTTCGGCACGTTCGAGTACGCCTATCCCCTGACCGATGGGGTCCAGGCTTTCATGCCGCCGCAGGGGCTGTTGCTGATCGCGGCCTATCTGCCCGCGGATTGGCCGGTCCGCTTCATCGACGAAAATATCCGTCCCGCCTCGAAGGAGGATTTCGAATGGGCGGAAGCGGTGTTCGTCAGCGGGATGCATATCCAGCGCCAGCAGATGAACGACATCTGCCGCCGGGCGCATGCGTTCGATCTGGCGGTGGCGATCGGCGGTCCTTCGGTCAGCGCCTGCCCGGATTACTATCCCTCGTTCGACTATCTCCATGTCGGCGAACTCGGCGATGCGACCGACGACCTGATCGCGCGGCTGGCGCGCGATCCGTCGCGGCCGGAACGACAGGTGGTCCTCAAGACCAACGACCGGGTCGCCATGACCGACTTCCCGATTCCGGCCTACGAGCTCGCCGAGGTCAAAAAGTATTTTCTCGGCTCGATCCAGTATTCGAGCGGCTGCCCCTATCAGTGTGAATTCTGCGATATTCCGGGCCTGTACGGCCGCAATCCGCGGCTCAAGTCGCCGCAGCAGATCATCGCCGAACTCGACAGGCTGCTCGAATGCGGGGTGACCGGCTCGGTGTATTTCGTCGATGACAATTTCATCGGAAACCGGAAGGCGGCGCTGGACTTGCTGCCGCACCTCGTCGAATGGCAGAAGAAGACCGGCTATGTCATGCGGCTGGCCTGCGAGGCGACGCTGAACATCGCCAAGCGGCCCGAGATTCTCGAGAAGATGCGCGAGGCCTTCTTCGTCACGATTTTCTGCGGCATCGAGACGCCGGACCCCGACGCGCTGAAGGCGATGCAGAAGGACCACAACATGATGGTCCCGATCCTGGAAGGCGTGCGCACCATCAACAGTTACGGCATGGAGGTCGTCTCCGGCATCATCATGGGGCTGGATACCGACAAGCCCGAGACCGGCGAGGCACTGCTCGCCTTCGTCGATGAATCCAAGATTCCGTTGCTGACGATCAATCTGTTGCAGGCGCTGCCGAAGACGCCGCTGTGGGATCGGCTGGAGCGCGAAAACCGGCTGATCGAGGACGACAGCCGGGATTCCAACGTCGATTTCCTGCTTCCCTACGACCAGGTCGTCGATTCCTGGAAAAAATGCATGGAAGTCGCGTTCGAGCCGGAAAAACTCTATGCGCGTTACCAGCACCAGGTGGATTTCACCTATGCCAACCGGATCAAGGTGCCGGTCACCCCTGAGCAAAAGACCTGGGCCAACGTCAAGCGCGGGCTGATCATGCTCCGGAACATCTTCTGGCAAATCGGCGTGCTCGGCGATTACAGGAAGGTGTTCTGGAAATTTGCCTTGCCGCGCCTGAAGCACGGCGACATCGAGGGGCTGATTTCGGTGGCCATGATCGCGCATCATCTGATCATGTTCGCGCGCCTGGCTTCGGTCGGGCAACATAACGCCTCGAACTACTCGATCCGGCTGCGCGAGGTCTCGGTTCCCGCCGAGTAACCGATGACGAAACCGCCGGCGCCATCGTCCCGCTCGCTGACCGATCTGCGGGACCTTACCCCGGCGCGCGTCGGGCTCGGCCGCGCCGGCGCGAGCCTGCCGACCCAGGCGCTGCTCGACTTCACGCTCGACCATGCGCGCGCCCGCGACGCCGTTCATGCCGCCTTCGATGCGCCGGCGATCGTCTCGGGTCTGCACGATCTCGGTCTTGAGGCGTGCGAGGTCTTCAGCTGCGTCCGCAACCGGACGGACTATCTCCGGCGGCCGGATCTTGGACGGACGCTCGATCCGGCTTCAAAGCATCGGCTGGCGAGCCACGGCGGGGCGGCGTGCCCGCTCGCAATCGTCATCGGCGACGGCCTGTCGCCGACGGCGGTCAACGCTCACGCCGTTGCCCTCATCCGCAGCCTCGTTCCGCGACTTCTGATCGACGGCATCGAAATCGGCCGTGCCGTGGTTGCGAGCGGCGCCCGCGTCGCCCTGGGCGACGAGATCGGCGCCATTCTCGGCGCCCGCATGATCGTGATGCTGATCGGCGAGCGGCCGGGCCTGTCCGCGTCGGATAGTCTGGGGGCGTATCTGACGTTCGCGCCGAAGCTCGGCCGTACCGACGCCGAGCGCAATTGCGTCTCCAATATCCACGGCGCGGGCCTCGGTTATGACGAAGCCGCTTTCAGGATCGCGTGGCTGGTCCGCGAGGGTCTGGCCCGCGGGCTGACCGGTGTTGCGCTCAAGGATGAAAGCGGGGAGGCGGCGCCCCGGCCCATCGCCGCGAATTCAAGCCCGGCCTGATGTCACAAATCCGAGACTGGAGGGCTTTCGCGGTATCCGCGGGGATTTTGCCCGGGGGTTGCGCGCTTGCGAGACGCGGCCCGGACCTGCTACATCTGTCGCGTTAAATTTGTCGTATGTTTTCAAGGGTTAGCGCCGATCGAACACGGCCCGTCGAGGCCTCATTCGCGCCCGGCGAATTTAAGCTGCACAGATTGAGCCGATGTGAGGACTGGACAGGGCATGCTCGAAAAGAACAGCGACAGCGAAGTTCATGTCGAGAAGACCGAGCAGCGGCCGACCGCGAGCATCGCCTTCGGACTGGAGCGGTTGGGGCTGATTGCGGTTCGGGCGCCGATCCTGTCCTGCATCATTCTGGTGGCGCTGATCGTCGGCGCGATCTTCGGCATCCAGCGCATCAAGATCGACGATTCCCTCAGCCAGCTGTTCCGCTCCAATTCCAAGGAATACCAACAATATGAGGCGGAAACCAAGCGCTTTCCGGCCGTCGAATTCGACGTGCTGGTCGTGGTCGAGGGAAAAACGCTGCTCAAGCGCGATAACCTCGAAAAATTGCGCAATCTCGTCACCGATCTGCAGCTCGTCGACGGTACCCGCGGCCTGATTTCGCTGTTCTCGGCGCGCCAGGCGCCGGCGCCCGGCAAGCTGCCGGCGGCGCTGTTCCCCTCGGACCTGCCGCAGGGCGCCGACTACGACAAATTCATCGAGACCGTCAAATCCAACGAGATCATCCGCGGCAAGCTGCTGTCGGAGGATGGCACGCTGGCGCTGATCGTGCTGTCGCTCGAACCGGATGTGGTCGCCAGCAACGATCTCGCCAAGACGGTCGGCGACATTCGCAAGGTGATGGCCGAGGATCTCCAGGGCAGCGGCCTCAGCGCGGAACTGTCCGGCGTTCCCGTGATGCAGCTCGAAATCCGCAACGCGGTCAAGCGTGACGGGCTGACCTACAATGTGCTGGGCATCCTGGCCGGCTGCATCATCGCGATCATCTTCTTCCGCAAGATATCGTTCATGGTGGTCGCTGCCTTCCCGCCGATCATCGCGATCGTGCTGGCGCTCGGCGGCCTCGGATGGGCCAATTTCAATCTCAATATGTTCCTGAACGTGATGACGCCGCTGATCATGGTGATCAGTTTTTCGGACTCGATGCAGCTGACGTTCGCGGCGCGCGACCGCCTGATCGCGGGCCAGGACAAATACACCGCGTTCAAGAACGCCGTGCTCGTGGTCGGGCCGGCCTGCGTGCTCACCCATGGCACCGCCGGCATTTCGTTCATTGCGCTGCAATTCTCCAACTCGGACCTGATCCGCAAGTTCGGCGAGGCCGGGCTTGCCGCCACCATCATCGCGCTGATCGCGGTGCTTTCGCTGGTGCCGGTGTTCGGGGTGCTGTTCGTCCGCAACGAAAAGATTTTCGCCGTCAAATTTCAGGGCGCCGATGCCGGCGTTCAGATGTTGCGCAATTTTTGTTACTGGATCGCGGTGCGCATGGTCAGCCGGCCGGGCCTGTTCAGCCTGATCGCCGTGATCTTCGTCGGCGGCCTGGCGGTGGTCTATGCCAATCTGGAGCCGCGCTACCGGCTGGCCGATCAGGTGCCGGACAAGCAGCAGGCGGTGGCGGCAAGCGGACGTCTCGACGCCAAGCTGACCGGCGCCAACGCGATCGACGTGCTGATCGAATTCCCCAAGGGGGCCTCGCTGTATGCGCCCGATACGCTGCAGACCATCGCCGACGTCCATTCGCTGGTGGAGAAGCAGCCCGGCGTCGGCAACGTCTGGTCGCTGGAGACGCTGCGGCGCTGGCTGGCGGAAAAGGCCGGAAGTTCCAGCGTCGCGACCCTGAAGGAATACGTCGACGTGATTCCCAAATACCTGGTGCGGCGTTTCATTTCCGCCGATCAGGATGCGGTGGTGGTGTCGGGCCGGGTGCCCGATCTCGATTCAAGTCAAATTCTCCCCGTCGTCGAGAATCTCGATCACTCGCTGGACAAGGTGCGCAGGGCGCATCCGGGCTACGAAATTGCCGTCACCGGCCTGTCGGCGATCGCCGCCCGCAACAGCGCCAACATGATCGAGAAGCTCAATCGCGGGCTGACCATCGAGTTCGCGCTGGTCGCGATCTTCATCGGGCTGGCATTCCGTTCGGTGGTGGTGATGTTCTCCTGCATCCTGCCGGGCATCTTTCCCGTGGTGCTGTCGGGCACGGTGCTGTGGCTGCTCGGGGAGGGGCTGCAGTTCGCAAGCGTCGTGGCGCTGACGGTGTCGTTTGGCCTGGGACTGAGCGCGACGATTCACTTCCTCAACCGGCTCAGACTCGAGTCCAGACCGGGCGTCAGTCCGGAGCTGGCGGTGGAGCGCGCCACCGTGCTGGTCGGTCCGGCGCTGATCCTGACCACGGTGGTGCTGGCCTGCGGGCTGGTGGTGACGGTGTTCTCCGACCTGCCGTCGCTGCGCCTGTTCGGCTGGCTCAGCGCTTTCTCGATGGTCGCGGCGCTGGTCGCGGACCTCTTCATCCTGCGGCCGACGGCGATGTTCCTGATCAACCTGTCGCAGCGGCTGCGCGAGAGGTTTGGCCGCGCCAAGCCGGCGGAGGAAAACGGCGTGAACGGGTAGAGCGAACGGCGAGGTGAAGGGCTGGCGTCAGCTCTTCACCATCGTAATGTTCACGCCCTTGATCTCGCCCTTGGAGTTGATCTGCACGGTCTGCCGGTTGCCATTGGTCTGCAGGGTCAGGTTGGCGGCAAATCCGGCGGCCTGGACGAACACCTCGATCCGGCCACCGCCGGCGGTGCCCTGCAGACTGCCGTTCACATTGCGGCTGGCTTCGCTCCAGTAACCCGAAATCTGGTCGCCCTGGCTCGTGACATCGCTGCTCAGGTCGAATTTATAGCTGTCGCTGGCGCAACGGAGAGTCTGCTTCAGGCCGAGGCCGGACCCGTTGACCTTGTAGTCGGCCTTGCAGCGGATGCGCTCGGTCGTTCCATCGGAAAGCGCCACGGTGCCGTTTCCGGACCATGCGCCGCTGAAGCCGGCAAACGGGCCGGACTGGGCATGGCTCGCCGTCACCGACAGCATGAGTACGGCGCCGACGCCAGCAGCCTTGATTGCCTGTCCGAACAAGCTGGTGCCAAACAGTGTCATTCGCGTTTTCCCTCAAATCGACGTTCTCATCGGAGATACGTCTCGCCGCATCGAAGATTTAGTGTCGTCGCAGTGTGTTAGGTTCAAATGCCAGATCGAACGCCACCCGCGATGGCGCTGACCGGTTCGTCGGTACTGATCGGATACCCATTCATACACAACGCGATCGACGCTGGCGAACCGCTTTTTCGCTTCAGCGGAATAGGAACAACCCCGGACATCGCCAAGTTCCGGCCCCTAATTTAGTTCCCGGCGTGGCCTGTCCGCAACGGGCAAGTGCGAAAGATACCAATAAAGAAATAATGCCTTGATATCAGCCGGTTAATGGATTCCTTGGGAGAACACGCAGGGGATCGCGATTCGCGCCGGGACCGCCGCAAATTTGGCCGCATTTAGCAGCGCTTCTGGTGCCTTCGTTGCTGCGGTCCGCGGCGCTTGCAATCCGACGATTCGAGTCCCGGTCATGCCTTGCATCATGCGGGATTGGAATTCTCTGCCCTCAGAATGAAGGAACACGATGCGTAAATTTCCCCTGGCACTCATCCTGTTGTCGTTATCGGTTTCCACCGGTGCCATCGCCGACCCGCAACCGCAGCGCAGCGGCACGCCGCAGGAGCAGGCCGCCTGTTCGCGCGACGTTCAGCGCTTCTGCCGTCCGGTGATCGACCAAGGCGATTTCACCATTCTGGCCTGCCTTCAGGAGCATCGTCCCAAACTGACCGTGGCCTGCAATATGGTGCTGAAAAACCACGGGCAATAGGGCGTGCTTCCTGCGACCGTCGCTGCAGGCCTGTTATTGGCTTAAGAGGCCGATGATCGGCCTCATTCGGGCGCCCCGGGACATCGCAGACAGCATTGGTTTTGGTGTCGTATTCCCCTATATGGGGTTCGCGATCCCCTATGCATGCGCGGGCAACCGCGGCATGTGAAATGACCATGCCCAGACGAATGTAGCCAGTTTCCTGATGACGAGCGCGAGCGAACTACGATCCGGCAAGACGCACCGCGACGAGAACTTTCCGGTTGCGTCATGGATCATCCATCCGCGCCACCGGGCGCTGATTCTTGCGTTCTACAATTTCGTCAGGACCGCCGACGACATCGCCGATCACGCCACGCTCGCCGGGCCGGAAAAGCTCAGGCTTCTCGATCTGTTCGAAGCCGAGCTCTTGGGACGGGGCGACAGCCAGCCCGAGGCGGTCAACCTGCGGCGCGCGCTGGCGGAGCGGTCGATGCCGCCGCGCCATGCGCTCGATGTTCTCGTCGCCTTCCGGATGGATGTGACCAAACTTCGTTACGAGAACTGGGACGAGGTGATCCACTATTGCCGCTATTCGGCGATGCCGGTCGGCCGCTTCATGCTCGACGTTCACGGCGAGAGCACATCGACCTGGGCCGCCTCCGACGCGCTTTGCGCCGGCCTGCAGATCAACAACCATCTGCAGGACTGCGGCAAGGACTACAGGAACCTCAATCGCGTCTATCTGCCGCGCGATGCGCTGGCAGCATCCGGCGCTTCCGTCGAGGCGCTCGGCGAGGGGCGGGCATCGCGCCCGCTTCTGCAATGCCTGCATGCGCTTGCCGCGCGAACCGAGGCGCTGCTCAATGAAAGCAAATCGCTCGGCGCCGGAGTGAGGGATTTCCGGCTCGGGCTCGAGATCTCCGTGATCCAGGCTTTCGCCGACAAGATCGTTCATCTCTTGAAAGTGCGCGATCCCCTGAGCGAGCGGGTGCATCTCAACCCGATCGAACTCCTCGCCTACAGCCTCGGCGGGATGGCGGGCGAGATGACCCGGCGGGCGGTGGGACGCCGGCCCGTATCGAAGCCGGCGGCCGGCGCATGACGCTCGAGGCGGCGGCAGCCAACCCGAGTTACGGGACCACCGCGTCCGGCAGTTCGTTCTATGCGGCGATGCGCATCCTGCCGCGCGAGCAGCGCGAGGCGATGTTTCAGATCTACAGCTTTTGCCGGCAGGTCGACGACATCGCCGATTCCGACGGGCCGCGGCCCGAGCGGCTCAAGGCGCTGCAGCAATGGCGTGACGACATCGACGCGCTGTATCGGGGCGATCCGCCGCCGCGGCTGCGCGACTACGTCGCCTCGGTTCGAAAATTCGATCTGAAGCGCGAGGATTTCCTCGCCATCGTCGACGGCATGGAGATGGACGTGCCGCAGGATATCCGCGCGCCCGATCTCGCGACGCTCGATCTGTATTGCGACCGCGTGGCGAGCGCGGTCGGACGGCTGTCGGTGCGGGTGTTCGGACTTCCCGAGGCCGACGGCATCCTGCTCGCGCATCATCTCGGCCGCGCGCTGCAATTGACCAACATCCTGCGCGACGTCGACGAGGATGCCGGGCTCGGCCGGCTGTATCTGCCGCGCGAAAGCCTGCTGCTGGCCGGCATCACCAGCGACGATCCGTCGAGGGTGACCGCCGATCGGGCGTTGCCCAAGGTATGCCTGCCGCTCGCCGAGCGGGCCAGGCTGCATTTCCAGAAGGCCGATGAGGTCATGAACCGCAACAGGCGGCGCGTGGTGCGCGCGCCGCGGATCATGTCGAAATATTATCGCGCGATCCTCGATCTTCTCGTCGCCCGCGGATTTGCGTCCCCTCGCGCGCCGGTTCGCGTCAACAAGATGGCCCGCATCGCCATCATTCTCCGCTACGCGTTCATCTGATGCAGAACACCGTTCATATCATCGGCGCCGGAATTTCGGGCCTCTCGGCAGCCGTCCGGCTGGCCAATGCCGGTTTCACCGTGCAGGTCCATGAGGCCACGCAACAGGCCGGCGGCCGCTGCCGCTCCTATTTCGACGCGGCGACCAACCTGACCATCGACAACGGCAACCACCTCCTGCTCTCGGGCAACCGTCACGCGCTCGCCTATGCGCGCTCGATCGGCACCGAGGCGGGACTGGTCGGGCCGAAGCGCGCCCAGTTTCCGTTCGTGGATCTGGCCACCGGACAGCGCTGGCAGCTCGACCTCGGCGAAAGCCGGCTGCCGCTGTGGGTGTTCGACGAGGCGCGCCGGGTGCCCGACACGGGCTTGCGCGATTATCTCGCACTGATGCCTTTGATATGGGCCGCGCAGAGCAAGCTGGTCGGCAAGGCGATCCCGTGCGAGGGGACGCTGTACCACCGCCTGGTGCAGCCGCTGTTGCTGGCGGCGCTGAACGTCGACCCGCCCGAGGGATCGGCGGGACTTGCCGGCGCGGTGGTGCGGGAAACCCTGCTGGCGGGCGGAAAGGCCTGCCGGCCGCTGATCGCGCGCGAGGGCTTGAGCGCGGTCCTGGTCGAGCCCGCGGTCAAGCTGTTGCAGGACAAGGGCGCCGGCGTCCGGTTCGGACACGAGCTGCGCGAGTTCGGTATGTCAGCCGGCCGCGTCGGCGAATTGAAATTCGGCGGCGACACCGTGGCCATCGGGCCGGATGACGCCGTGATCCTGGCCGTCCCGCCGCGCCCGGCGGCGTCGCTGCTGCCGGGCCTGAAAACGCCGACCAAATTCCGGGCGATCGTGAACGCCCATTTCCGCTTCGATCCGCCCAGGGACATGCCGCCGCTTCTCGGCGTCGTCGGCGGGCTGGTGGAATGGCTGTTCGCGTTTCCGCAGCGGCTGTCGGTCACCATCAGCAATGGCGACCGGCTGGTCGACATGCCGCGCGAGGAGCTCGCCCAGGCGATCTGGCGGGATATCTGCAGGGCGGGGGGCGTGCAGGGCGACCTGCCGCCCTGGCAGATCGTGCGCGAGCGCCGCGCGACATTCGAGGCCACGCCGGAGCAGAATGCGCTGCGGCCGGGGGCGTCGACGGCATGGAAAAACCTGTTTCTCGCCGGCGACTGGACTGATACCGGGTTGCCGGCAACCATCGAGGGATCGGTGCGGTCGGGAGACCGCGCTGCCGACCTCGTGCTGGCGATGCGGCGGTCCTGATCGCGAGCCAAAAGAACGGCTTTTGGGTGTAACCTGGCAAGGCAAATACAGGAGATGTCGATCCTGATGCATTCCGTCGAAAAATCAGTTGGAATCGAAACCGGTCAGGCCCTGGAGGCGAGCATCGCGGCGGCGACGCGCGGGCTGCTCGGCTACCGGCAAGCGGACGGACACTGGGTGTTCGAGCTGGAAGCCGATTGCACGATCCCGGCGGAGTATGTGCTGCTTCGCCATTATCTCGGCGAGCCCGTCGACACCGTGCTGGAAGCCAAGATCGCCAATTATCTGCGCCGGGTGCAGGGCGCCCATGGCGGCTGGCCGCTGGTGCACGAGGGCGATTTCGAGATGAGCGCCAGCGTGAAAGCCTATTTCGCGCTGAAGATGATCGGCAATTCTCCCGAGGCGCCGCACATGGTGCGTGCGCGCGAGGCGATCCGCTCGCGCGGCGGCGCCATCCACAGCAACGTCTTCACCCGCTTCATGCTGGCGATGTTCGGCGTGCTGACATGGCGCAGCGTGCCGGTCTTGCCGGTCGAGATCATGCTGCTGCCGATGTGGTCGCCGTTCCATATCAACAAGATCTCGTACTGGGCGCGCACCACCATCGTGCCGCTGATGGTGCTGGCGGCGCTGAAACCGCGCGCGAAGAACGAAAGCCGCGTCGGCATCGACGAATTGTTCCTGCAGGCGCCGCATTCGATCGGGATGACGGCGAAGGCCCCGCATCAGAGCTGGGGCTGGTTCCTGCTGTTCCGCGGACTGGACACCGTGCTGCGGGCGATCGAGCCGTTGTTTCCGAAGCGCTTGCGCGCGCGCGCGATCGATGCGGCCGTGGCGTTTATCGAGGAGCGGCTCAATGGCGAAGATGGTCTCGGGGCGATCTATCCGCCGATGGCCAACGCCGTGATGATGTACGAGGTGCTCGGCAAGGGCGCGGACTATCCGCCGCGCGCCGTCACCCGGCGCGGGCTCGACAGGCTTCTGGTGATCGGCGAGCACGAAGCCTACTGCCAGCCCTGCGTCTCGCCGGTGTGGGACACCTCGCTGACCTGTCATGCCCTGCTCGAGGCCGGCGGCGACGAGGCGCTGGCCCCGGCCAAGCAGGGGCTGGACTGGCTGAAGCCGAAGCAGGTGCTTGACGTCAAGGGCGACTGGGCGGTCAAGCGCCCCGAGGTGCGTCCCGGCGGCTGGGCCTTCCAGTACAACAATGCGTACTATCCCGACCTCGACGACACCGCGGTCGTGGTGATGGCGATGGATCGCGCCCGGCGCGCCAGCCGGAGCGATGAATACGATGCCGCGATCGATCGCGGCCGGGAGTGGATCGAGGGCATGCAAAGCCGCGACGGCGGCTGGGCTGCCTTCGACGTCAACAATCTCGAATATTATCTCAACAACATTCCGTTCTCCGATCATGGCGCGCTGCTCGATCCGCCGACCGAGGATGTCACCGCCCGCTGCATCTCGATGCTGGCTCAGCTCGGTGAGACCGCCCAAAGCAGCAAGGCGGTGGCGGACGGGGTCGCCTATCTGCGCCGCACCCAGCTCGCGGAGGGGTCGTGGTATGGCCGCTGGGGGCTGAACTACATCTACGGCACCTGGTCGGTCCTGTGCGCGCTCAATGCCGCCGGCGTCGACCACCGGGATCCCGTGATTCGCAAGGCGGTGGATTGGCTGCTCTCGATCCAGAACAAGGATGGCGGCTGGGGCGAGGATGCCACCAGCTACAAGCTCGACTACCGGGGATTCGAGGGCGCCCCCACCACCGCCTCGCAAACGGCATGGGCCTTGCTTGGGCTGATGGCGGCGGGCGAGGTTGAGCATCCGGCGGTTGCCCGTGGCGTGGAGTACCTGATAGCCACACAGAGCCAAAAAGGGTTGTGGGACGAGCAGCGCTACACGGCAACAGGCTTTCCTCGGGTGTTTTATCTACGCTATCATGGCTATCCGAAGTTCTTTCCGCTCTGGGCGTTGGCGCGGTACCGGAATCTGAGGAACACCAACAGCAGGGTGGTAGGGGTCGGAATGTGAAATTGGGGGCGGGGCACGGCACGTCCGCGGTCAATCGAATTGACCCGCGGCCGGTACTCATTGTGACTGGTTTGGTGCAGGAGGCCCGTATCGCGGCTGGGCCCGGCATGACCGTGGTCTGCAGCAGTAGCGATCCGCAGCAATTGCGGGCGCTGCTCACGGTGTTCGACCCCGCGACGATCAGGGGCGTCATCAGCTTCGGCGTTGCCGGCGGGCTGGATCCTTCGTTGAAATCCGGCGACGTCGTGGTGGCGACCGAGGTCATGGCCGGCGATACCCGCTGGCTGGCCGGCCTGGCGCTGAATGAAGAGATGATCGCCGGCGTCGCGCTGGGCCGCAGGCGTGTGGTCAGGGGCACGCTTGCGGGGGCGGAACAGGTGGTCGCCGCCCGGCACGTCAAGGCCGCGCTGCACTCGGAGACGGGCGCTGCGGCCGTCGATATGGAGAGCCATATCGCAGCCGCCTATGCCGCCGAGTCCGGACTTCCCTTCGCCGCGCTGCGTGTCATTGCCGACCCCGCCAGCCGGGCCTTGCCGGCGCTGGCGGTGTCCGCGATCAAGCCGAATGGCGACATCGACCTGCGCAAGGTCCTGCGCAGCGTGGCGCGCAATCCGACGACTCTGCGCGCGCTGGTCTCGACCGGAATCGATTTCAACCGCGCGCTGAAGAGCCTACGCGGCTGTCGAGGCTTTCTTCTCGGCGGCGAGGGCCTCGTCGCGGCGGATTTCTGACAGGCGCTTCTGCACTTCGGACGAGAAGATGTACTGCGCCGGGCGCTGGTGATCGAGATTGATCTCGGGCGCCATCGGTCCGGTGGTCCGCACCCCGCGCAGCGCCACCCACATCGCCTTGAGCGGATTGGTCAGCGCCGCGTTCGCCGCGGTCGGCTCGTAGCCGCAATGCGCCATGCAGTCGGCGCACTTCTCGTACTTGCCGGTACCGTAGGTCTCCCAGTCCGTCGTCTCCATCAGTTCCTTGAAGGTCCTGGTATAGCCTTCGCCGAGCAGATAGCAGGGCTTCTGCCAGCCGAAAATGTTGCGCGCCGGCATGCCCCACGGCGTGCATTCGTAGTTCTGGTTGCCGGCCAGGAAGTCCAGGAACAGGCCGGAATGCATGAAGTTCCACTTCTTGCCCTTGCCGAGCGCGAACACGTCGCGGAACAGCTTCTTGGTCTTGGTGCGGTTGAGGAAGTGCTCCTGGTCGGGCGCCCGCTCATAGGCATAGCCCGGCGACATCGAAACGCCGACGCCGAGCTCCGTCGTGAAGTCGAGGAATTTGGCGATGTCTTCGGCCGCGTGGCCGTCGAAGATGGTGGCGTTGACGTTGACGGTGAAACCCCGCGCCTTGGCCGCCTTGATCGCGGAGACCGCGCGATCGAACACGCCCTTCTGCGAGACCGCCTTGTCGTGATGCTCCCGCAAACCGTCGAGATGCACCGAAAAGAACAGATAGGGCGACGGCTCGAACAGGTCGAGCTTCTTTTCCAGCAGCAGCGCGTTGGTGCACAGCGACACGAATTTCTTGCGCGCCACGAGGCCACGCACGATCTCGCCGATCTCCTTGTGGATCAGCGGCTCGCCGCCCGGGATCGCCACCATCGGCGCGCCGCATTCTTCGGCGGCGTCCCAGCATTCCTGCGCCGACATGCGGCGGTTGAGGATCGCATCGGGATAGTCGATCTTGCCGCAGCCGACGCATTCGAGATTGCATCGGAACAGCGGCTCCAGCATCAGCACCAGCGGATAGCGTTTCCGCCCCATCAGCTTCTGCTTGATCAGATAACCGCCGATACGCAGTTCCTTGAAGAAGGGTATTGCCATTACAGGTTTTCTTTCTGGATTCTCGAGAGAGTGGATCAGCCTGCCGCCAGTTCAGCCGGAAGCCGGAATTCGATATTTTCTTCACGCCCGGGCAGTATCGACACCTTGACCGGGCCGATACGCCGCAAAGCCTCGATCACGTCATCGACCAGTACCTCAGGCGCCGAGGCGCCCGCGGTGATTCCCACCGCCCTGGCGTCCTTCAGCCAATCCGGGTTCAGCTCGCTGCCATCGGCAATCAGATAACTCGCGACGCCGACTTCGGTGCCGATTTCGCGCAGCCTGTTGGAGTTGGAACTATTGGTGGCGCCCACCACCAGGATGACGTCCACGAGCTTGCTGAGGTCCCTTACCGCAGATTGGCGGTTCTGTGTCGCATAGCAGATATCCCGGATGTCCGGGCCTTGAATGTCTGTAAACCGCTGCTGGAGCGCGACAATGATGTCCTTGGTGTCGTCGACGCTGAGGGTGGTCTGGGTGATGTAGGCGACCGGCGTGTCCGCGGGCAGGGTCAGCGCCGCCACGTCGTCGACGTTCTGGACCAGCAGCACCGGCCCGGGAACCTGACCCATGGTTCCCTCGACTTCGGGGTGCCCGGCATGGCCGATCAGGATCAGCGCCCGGCCTTTCGACATGTAGCGCTTGCCCTGGTTGTGGACCTTGGTCACCAGCGGGCAGGTGGCATTGAGGACCGGCAGGCCGCGGGCCGCCGCTTCCTCCTCCACGCTCCTCGCCACGCCGTGGGCGCTGAAGACGGTGACGGCGAGCGGAGGCACTTCCGACAGGTCCTCGACGAAGATGGCGCCCTTGTTCTTCAGGCTTTCGACCACGTACTTGTTGTGGACGATCTCGTGACGCACATAGACCGGCGGGCCGTATTTCTCGAGCGCGCGCTCGACGATCTCGATCGCGCGCACGACGCCCGCGCAGAAGCCGCGCGGCTGGGCAAGATACACTTCCATGGGACGCCCGTTACGCAAGTTGCACCACACTCATTTCTGCATTTCTCTTCAGCCGGGGTAGCTGCAATATCCGCACCATGCCGGTTTCCGTATCCGTCCCTCGCCCAAGCGCATGGTGACACAGGGCTTTGTGTCAAAAAACCGCCGGCTAGGAAAGGCGGGTCTCGAAGACGGCCAACCAAAAGACAGTGAGGTTAAGAAAATCGGTATTATGGTAAGGTAGTGCGGAAATGAGGGCGAACAAGGCCCCCGAGCCCTCACTTGTTCGTCATTTTACCGCAAGCCGAAGCCGTCTATATCAGCGTCTCATATATCGGCGTCTCAGCGTGGTTTCGGCGCCCCTTGCGCTGCCAGTTCCCGCGCCCCCAGGGAAAACATTAAAAAGCAACATTAGATCGGCTTGTGGAACTCCGGTAAACAGCGGGCGTTTCCCGGCGCGCCGTTAACATTAGAAAGAAAGAATGTGCTGACAAGTATCGTTGTTTCGATTGTCAAAGCCTGCACGCGGTTTGCCTCTTTCACGGTTCTGGTCGCGCTCATTCTGGCGATAGCGGCGGGTTACTATACGGCCCGGCACTTCTCCATCAACACCGACATCAACACGCTGATTTCGTCCAAACTGGACTGGCGCAAGCGCGACAACCAGTTCGGCCAGGCCTTCGACCGGGAGCGGACGATTCTGGCGGTGGTCGAGGCTCCGACGCCGGAATTGACCAGCGCGGCAGCCAAGGCGCTGGCCGAGAGACTGTCGGGCGACAAAAAGAACTTCGAATCGGTTCAGCCGCTCGGCTCCGGCGAATTCTTCGACAAGAACGGGCTGTTGTTCCTGCCGGCGGCGGAGGTCGGCCAGCTGACCGGGCAGTTCGAATCGGCAGCCCCGCTGATCGAAATCATGGCCGGCGATCCCAGCATACGCGGATTGACCGGCGCGCTGGAAACCGGGCTCGCCGGCGTCAAGCGCGGAAAGGTCAAGCTCGACAGCACGGCACGGCCCTTCAACCTGATCGCCCAGACGGTCGAGAACGTGCTGAACACGGGTTCGGCGACCTTCTCCTGGCGCGAACTCACCAGCGACAAGCCTTTGACGGATTCCGACCGGCGCGCCTTCATCGAGTTCAAGCCGATCCTCGACTTCAACGCGCTGGAGCCCGGCAAGGCGGCGACCGACGCGATCCGGCAGGCGGCGAAGGACCTCCATTTCGCGGATGAGTATGGCGCGCGGGTCAGGCTGACCGGGCCGGTACCGATCGCCAACGAGGAATTCGCCACCGTTCAGGACGGCGCTATCGTCAACGGGCTCGGCACCGTCGTGGTCGTGCTGTTCATTCTCTGGATGGCGCTGCATTCGCCGAAGATCATCTTCGCGGTATTCGCCAATCTCTTCATCGGCCTTTCCATCACGACGGCTGCCGGCCTGATGATGGTGGGTTCGCTGAACCTGCTCTCGATCGCGTTCGCCGTTCTGTTCGTGGGGCTGGGCGTGGATTTCGGCATTCAGTACAGCGTTCGCTACCGCTCGGAGCGCTTCAAGAGCAACGATCTGATCGCGGCGCTGGTGCGGGCGGCCGAGCGCTCCGCGGTGCCGCTGTCGCTGGCCGCGATGGCGACGGCGGCCGGATTCCTGTCGTTCCTGCCGACCGACTACAAGGGCATTTCGGAACTCGGCGAGATCGCCGGCGTCGGCATGCTGGTGGCCTTTACCACCAGCATCACCGTGCTGCCCGCACTCCTGAAATTGCTCAACCCGCCCGGTGAAATGGAGCCGGTCGGCTACGCGTTCCTGGCGCCGGTCGATCGCTTTCTCGAAGACCATCGCGTCGGCATCATCGCCGGCACGCTCCTGATCGCGGTCGCCGGCCTGCCGCTGCTTTACTTCCTCCGCTTCGACTTCAATCCGATCAATTTGCGCAGTCCCAAGGTCGAGTCGATCGCGACCTTTCTCGATCTGCGAAAGGACCCGAACACCGGCGCCAACGCCATCAACGTGATGACGAACTCGGACGAGGACGCCAGGAAGATAGAGGCCAGGCTGGAGAAGGTGCCGGAAGTCCTGCGCGTGATGTCGCTGGACAGCTTCGTGCCGGAAGACCAGCCGGCGAAACTGAAGCTGATCGCGCAAGGCGCCAAAATTCTCGAACCCGCGCTCAACCCGGACTCCATCGACGACCCGCCGACGGACGCGGAGAACGTCGAGGCGCTGAAGGGATCGGCAGCCAGCCTGCGCAAGACCGCCGGCGAGGCCGAGGGGCCGGGGGCGGTGGCGTCGCGGCGGCTGGCGGATGCGCTGTCGAAGCTCGCCGATTCGAACCAGGCCACGCGCGACAAGACCCAGGCCATCTTCGTCAACCCGTTGAAGGTGGTACTCGAGCAGCTGAAAAATTCGCTGCAGGCTCAGCCGGTCAGCCTGAAGACGCTGCCGCCCGATCTGGTCAGCCAGTGGAAGACCAAAGACGGCCTGCAGCGCGTCGAGGCGCTGCCGCGCGGCGATCCCAATGACAACGATACGCTGCGCAAGTTTGCCGCCGCGGTTCTCGCCGCCGAGCCGAACGCGATCGGCGGACCGGTCTCGATTCTCAAATCCGGCGACACCGTCGTGAAGGCATTCATCCACGCCGGCATCACCGCGCTGCTGGTGATCGGCTTCCTGCTCTGGCTGGCGCTGCGGCGGGTAACCGACGTGCTCCTGACCCTGGTGCCGCTATTGGTGGCGGGCGCGGTGACGCTGGAAATCTGCGTGCTGATCGGAATGCCGCTCAACTTCGCCAATATCGTCGCGCTGCCGCTCTTGCTCGGCGTCGGTGTCGCCTTCAAGATCTACTATGTCACGGCCTGGCGGTCGGGCAGAACCAATCTGCTGCAGTCGAGCCTGACGCGGGCGATATTTTTCAGCGCGATGACGACGGCGACCGCGTTCGGCAGCCTCTGGCTGTCGAGTCACCCGGGAACGGCGAGCATGGGCAAACTTCTGGCGCTCTCGCTCCTGACGACGCTCGCCGCGGTGCTGCTGTTCCAGCCGGCGCTAATGGGCAAACCCCGCGATGTCGGGGAGTAGACAGATATCGCCGACCTGATCGGCCGGCTGCGCCATCGCCTGTTTATGACCTTTGGCCGCCGGGTTGACGGATCCGGTGGTCTTCGGCGCCGCGGCGGTTTTCGGTGCGGCGATTCTGGCCGGCGCGCCCGCGGTCTTCGGTCCGCCCCTGGCCATGCTGTTGGCGGGGCTCGAGGGAATCGGACCTGCGACGCGGGTCCAGGTTTCGCCGCCGCAGAGAAAGCCCAGCACGCAGCCTTGAATCTCCAGATGGTCCGGGTCGACCGGCTTGATCGTCGAACTGTAATATTGCCCGTCCTTGGCGTTATAGACCTGGCCTTCCCAGGCATCGACGCCGGGCTTCTTCTTCATGTCGATCAGGATCGGCATTGCCAATGTCGGCCTGTTCTGTTTTGAGACATCGGGATTGTGAATGTCGCGGCCACCCGGCTTCTGTTCCCAGACCACCGCGCCCCACATACTTCCGTTGCATTGTGCAACCCGGATATCGGCGACACCGTCGGCCACCTTCCAGTCGCCGGTGGGATCCAGCGCCAGCGCGGGCGCAAGACCTGCCGCCATAAATATTCCGGAATATACTACTCTACGCATGATGTTTCGAGGGCAGTGCAACATGGTTAGAACCTATGCTTAAGTAGATGATCCGAACGGGGGCAAAACGCCGCATCGAGCGTTTTCACTTGACGAATTCAGTTGACGAAATGGCTACCAGCCGAAGTATGTAGTTGATGGTATATTCAAATCTAGACGTTTCCGAGATGTTTGTGGACCGCCAGGCGCAGCGCAGTTCCATGCATTCGCGCCACTTAAATGAGCAACTCGTCCGGGTGCTCAAGACCATTGGCTACGATGTCGGTTTCCAGAAGGGGCAAGGCCAGTACCTCTACGATCGCGACGGGGCACGCTATCTCGATCTACTGAGCGGTTTTGGCGTTTTTGCGATTGGCCGGAACCATCCGGCGTTGCGCCATGCCCTGAAGAGCGTGCTCGACAGCGACCTGCCCAACCTCGTGCAGCTCGACGTGTCGACCCTGGCCGGCGTGCTGGCGGAACGCCTGCTGAAGTTCGTGCCCTATCTCGACAAGGTGTTTTTCGCCAATTCCGGCGCGGAATGCGTGGAGGCGGCGATCAAGTTCGCCCGCGGCGCCACCGGCCGGCCCGGTATCGTGTATTGCGCCCACGCCTTCCACGGCCTGTCCTACGGCGCGCTGTCGCTGACCGACGATCCCAATTTCCGCGCCGGCTTCGAGCCGCTGCTGCCGGGGTGCACATCGATCCCTTTTAACGATCTGGCGGCGCTGGAGCAGGCGCTGTCGTCGCGCGAGGTTGCCGCCTTCATCGTCGAGCCGATCCAGGGCAAGGGCGTCAACATGCCCACCGACGAATTCCTGCCCGGCGCCGCCGCGCTGTGCAGGAAGTACGGCACGTTGTTCGTCGCCGACGAGATCCAGACCGGGATCGGCCGCACCGGCCGCTTCCTCGCGGTCGAGCACTGGAATGTCGAGCCCGACATGGTGCTGCTTGCCAAAGCGCTGTCCGGCGGCCATGTGCCGGTCGGCGCGCTGCTCACCCGAAAATCCATCTTCGACAAGATCTTCAACCAGATGGATCGCGCGGTGGTGCATGGCTCGACGTTCGCGAAGAACGATCTGGCGATGGCGGCCGGCATCGCCACGCTCGAGGTGATCGAGGCCGAAAAGCTGGTCGAGGCCGCCGCCAAGCGCGGCGCCGAACTCCGGCTGGCGCTGACCCGGATGGTCCCCGGCTATGAATTGTTGAAAGAGGTTCGCGGCAAGGGGCTGATGATCGGCGTCGAGTTCGGTCCGCCGAAATCGCTGCGGCTGAAGGCCTCCTGGAGCGTGCTGGAGACCGCCAACAAGGGCCTGTTCTGCCAGCTCATCACGGTGCCGCTGTTCAAGGATCACAAGATCCTGACGCAGGTTTCGGGCCACGGCAGCCACACGATAAAACTGCTGCCGCCTTTGACCATCACCGAGGAAGACTGCAACTGGATCGCGACCGCGTTCGACACCGTCATCGCCTCCAGCCACAAGGTCCCCGGCGCGATCTGGTCGCTCGGCAAGACGCTGGTCGACAACGCGGTGCGCAAGTCGGCGTAATCTCGATTTCGAAGAGCTCGGCGAAGCGACCGGTACGCTGCCAAAGAGCCTGATCCGCATGTTCGGACCGCGCAGCAATCCGCAAGCCACGAACCTCTTCTGCGTGATTGGCTACTTGCAAAAGCCCGCGGGCCTTTGCCTGCACGTCGGGGCCAGGCGAGCGCAGGCAACGTTGAACGGTGAGTGCCGCCAACGTTGACGTCGCAGGGTGCAAGAGTGAGGGGACCGGGCCGTATTGGCCGCTGACGATGCGCCCTGAGGGGGCGCACCACCCGAAGGCGGTTCGCCTTGCGCCCGACGCGCTAAGCCGCAACCCCGCTGGGCTTGACGAGAAGATCGGCGGGAATCTTCCACGCTTCGCTGATCTTGTGAATCATCTCGACCGTCAAAGGACGCCGCCGGTTTAACAGCTCGGATGCGCGCGATCGGGAGCCAAGCAGTTCTGCGAGTTCGGCTTGCGAATGTCCGAGCTCCTCGATCGCGTAGTTCAGCAAATCGATTGGGTCAGAGACATCGACATTCGGCCAGCGACGGTCCTCATATTTTTCAACTAGGGTCGCGAGAATATCGAGCTTGTCGCCCTCTTCGGTCCCGGGCGCAGCGCCCCAGAGCTTCGCGATCTCCCGAACAGCTGCGGCGTGATCGTCGTCGTTTCGAATGGGGTGAATTTCCATGTCAGGTTTCCTAAAATTGCGAGACGGTCAAGACGTCGACCCTGTCGTACTCGGCATGCGTTCCGATGAATTTGACGAACGCTATGCTCCTGCCGAAATCGAAAGCAACGATCATTCGAAAGTTGCCGCCGGCGATTTCGAATCTCGCACGCTCGCCATTCAGAATTTTTGCATTCGGAGCGGCAGAGCGTACATCTTCCATCGAATTCCACTTGGCGCTTTTGATCAACGCCTTCCATCGTTGCAGTGGGACCTTCGTTTCCGAATGCCTTTCGGCAAAGGAGGCAAGCACGCTCCAGGCGATAATTCTCATGCCGAACAGTATGTTCCCAAAACGGGAACAATGCAAGACTGCGTTGAAAATTGAATATGAAGGACGTCGCCGTCCCCTCCGCTGTCATCTTCGGCGAAAGCGGATGATCCAGTATTCCAGAACCGCCAGCGATGGAATCGGGAAGCCGCGGCGTACTGGATATCCGCCTTCGCGGGTATGACGATCCGGTGTGGAGCGCGCGATAATCGCGATGATATCGTCTAATACTTCACCCCGCGCTGCTCTTCATCGCGCTCTGAAACTTCTCGCTGAACTCGGCGAGTTCGTCGGCGGCGATATCCGAGACCGCCCAGTAGTTCAGCCCGCCCTCGCTCCAGCTTCGGACGTTGAAGCCCTGGAAGGTCTCGGTCTTCGCCGCGCGGGTCTCGGTGCTCGCGGTCTGCGCCACGAACAGATTGATCACGTGCAGGCGGCGGCGGTAGACGATGGCGCCGATGGGGCGGGCGTCGACATAATCGAGCCGGCCGCCGATCAGCGTGAAACCCAGCGCCGTGAGGTCGATCACCGGCGGCGCCACGTCGAGCTTGCCGTTGAACCACGGTTTTACGGTGTGCTGGTCGGTCGACAGCACGTCGGTGAGATGTCCGGCCTGCAGCGAGCGCAGATGCGCCGAGACGATTTCGGAGGTGATGCGGGCCTCGTCGTCGCTGCGCAGCACGATGGCGACAAGGCCCGTGGCGGCGATCGCCGAGACCGCCGATCCCATCGCAAAACCCCGCAGCACCGCGCGCCGGCTCGGCGCCTGGGCTTGCGGCAAGGAAGCCTCGATGCGCCGGCGCAGCGCCGCAGGCGCGGTGTACCGCAGATCGGCGTTCGCGATCGCCTGGTGCATCTCGCGGACGGCAGCAAGCTCGGCGGCGCAGCGCGGGCAGCCGGCGATGTGCTCTTCGACCTCGCGCGCGTGCCCGGCGTCGAGCTCGCCGTCGATCAGCGCGTGCAGCAGGATTTCGGCCTCGTCGCAGGTCATTTCGGTTGCTCCTGTTCCGCCATCCATGCCGAGCGCAGCATGGCGCGGGCGCGCGCGAGACGGGACATCACGGTGCCGACCGGCACCTCCGCGACATCGGCGATCTCGCGATAGGAAAGATTTTGGATTTCGCGCAGCACGAACGTCTCCCGGAACGGTTCGGCCAGCGCATTCACCAGCCGCCGGATCGTGCTGGCGTCGCGCCGGCGCATGATCTGGGCCTCCGGCGTTTCCGGCTTCTCGCTCCACAGCGGCGTCTGTTCGGCTTTTTCAGGCACGTCCTCGATGCTGCCGGTGGGCGAACTCGCGCGCCGCGCAAATTCGGCGCGGCAGACATTGCGCAGGATCGCCAGCAGCCAGGGCTTCATCGCCGGCCCGCGATAACTGTCGAAATGCTTCAGCGCGCGCAGGTAACATTCCTGCACGGCGTCCTCGGCGTCGCTCGCGTCGCGAAGCAGATAGCGCGCCAGCGTGTAGACGTCGTCGAGATGCGGCAGGGCGGCGTCGCGAAAACGCCGCGCCTTCTCCGGGTCGTCGTTGGCAGCGTTGACCGGCATCGCGCTTGGCCCGGCTTTCGTCGAAAGTGCTGGCGCCCGGCCGGCTTCGATCCGCCGGCCGGGCAGGGCTGTGATGCCTTGGTTTCCCGGGCTATTCAACCTTGATCGTTCCGGTCATGTGCGGGTGCAGCGAACAAAAATAGGTGTAGTCGCCGGCCTGCGTGAAGGTGAACGAAAAGCTGTCGTCGGTATCCATCGCTTTCGACCTGAACTTGCCGGCCGAGACCACCGTGTGCGGAATGTCGTCGTGGTTCTTCCAGGTGACGGTGGTGCCGACCTTCACCGTCAGCTCGGCCGGCGCGAAGGTGAAATTGTCGATCGCGACGCTGGCGTCCGCGGCGTTGACGCGGGCGCCGCCGAGCGACAGGGAAATCGCCGCGGCGATGGCGAATTTGCCGAGGCCGCGCAGAGTTGCTGACATCATCTGAAAATTTCCCTTTATCCCTGCAGCGGCGTGTCGATGATCGCGAGGCGCTGATCGCCCGGCTTGAAGTTGATGCTGGCGACGCCGAGCAGGGTGCGAAGCTTGTTGTCCTCGACTTTCATCGGCCCGGGCGAGGGGGCAGTGCCCGGCGCCGGCTGCGGGAACGCGGTCGACCGCGCGGTGTGGAAGGTGACGTTGCCCTCGACCTTCTGCATCACCTGGTGGATATGGCCGTTCAGCACCGTCACCGAACCGAACCCCTTGAGATAATCCAGCGCGCGGCCGCCGTCCTCGGTGCCCCAGCCCCATTGCGGATACACCGTCCACAGCGGGATATGGGCGAACACCACGACCGGCGTCGATTTCGAGCGTCCCTTGAGGTCGTTCTCCAGCCATTCGAGCTGTTCGGCGCCGAGATTGCCGAGGCCGCCGGCCTTGAGGTTCACCACATTGACGAGGCCGACGAAGTGGACGCCGTTGGCGTCGAACGAGTACCAGCCGGCGCCCCTGGTGCCCTTGCCGTAGCGATCCCGGTAGAACTTGACCTCCTCGTCGAGGAAGTCGTGCTCGCCCGGGACATAATGCACGTCGAGCTTGGCCTGCGAGATGATGCGGTCGGCATCGTCGAACTCGGACGCCTTCGACAGATGGCTGATGTCGCCGGTGTGAATCATGAACGACGGCTTTACCGGGATCGCCTTGACCCGGTTGATCGCTTCCTCCAGCGTGCCGAGCGCGTTCGGGTTGGCCGGCTTGTCGAAGCCGACATGGCTGTCGCTGATCTGCAGGAAGCTGAGGCCGGCGGGCTCGGCGGCCAGCGCGGAATCGACCAGTCCCAGCGAACGGGGCACGCCACCGGAAATGGTCCAGAGCACGCCGGTGCCGGCCCAGGTCATGCATTCCAGCACCTTGCGGCGGCTGACGCCGGGCTTGTCGTTTGAGCTTTCATGATTGTGGTCGTGATCGAACGCGCTCATCGCAAATCTCCGAGGACCCTTGATTGGGTACGGGGACGTGATCGGGCGAGGGCGGGGTTTATTCCCGGCCGCGACGGATCAGCGGGCGGGAGCGATGACGATTTCGTGAGGGTTAGGGTGCGGACTCATAGCACGCAGCCAAATTCGGATGGATGCGAGTTTGATAACGCCAAATGGTTGGCCGCGAGTTTGTCGTATCAGGTCGCGACAGGCTGACATGCTTGTGCACGCCATACAGGTATAGGCTGAAGCAGATCAGTCTTTGCGATTTCGTTTCGGCGGGATGTGAATTCAAGCGATCGATAATTGTTAACTGATATTGAGGGCCGATAGCTGGTCGGTGTCGTAGCGACCTCTCAATTCCGCGATGGCATTGGCATCCGGCGGGCCACCGCGGGCCGCCACTTTCGCAAGCTCTTCAAAATAATGCTCGTGACCAGGAGGCGATACGGTCATGAGAACCCTTGCAGGTTTGTCGCTGACGTTGCGGATATTGTGGGGAACGCCCGGGGGCAGGAACAAATATGTGCCGGGCCTGGCGCTGATAAGTTGGTCGTCTACCTGCCACTCGCACTCGCCCTCCAGCACGTAAAAGGTCTCTTCCTGGACACGATGAACGTGCAGGCCGGTCGAAAAGCCGGCTGGCATTGTCCAATCAAACATGGACGTGTGCTTCGTGTCCTCTCCTGTCACGAGGAACGCCATCGGCTGGCCGGCCAATGTGACTCCCTTGGCCTCACCCGGCATTCGAACGACTGCTTTCGCATTCATCTTGCTGCTCCACGGTTTGGTGCTTCGTCGCGCGCTGCAACCGCTACAACATGATCCCGCCGCGCCCGGAGGTCGTGAATTCGTTCCGAAAATGTTGCAAAATATCCCCGAATGGTATCCGCTCGGCCGATGGCGACGATTTACCAGTTTGGGCCGTTCCATCTCGACGCGGACGCCGAAATACTGTTTAGGGGTGCCGAACCGATTGTGCTGGGCCAGCGCGCGGTTGCGCTGCTTCGGCTACTTCTGGAGCAGGCGGGCGCACCGGTTTCCAAACAGGCACTGATCGAGACCGCATGGCCGGGGCTTGCGATCGAGGACAGCAATCTGACGGTCCAGATCGCCGCGTTGCGCCGGGTTTTTGAGGAAGTAGCCGGAGGCGCGAGTTGGATTGAGACTTTGCCGCGGCGTGGCTACCGCTATGTCGGGCCGCCGGTCTCGACAGGTAATCCACTTGCCAAGGCAAACTCGCGGACGTCGCTGGCGCTGCCCGACAAGCCGTCCGTCGCGGTGCTTCCATTTTCAAATTTGAGCGGCGACCCGGAGCAGGAATATTTCGCCGACGGCATGGTCGAAGACATCATCACCGGCCTCTCGCGCATCAAGTGGCTCTTCGTCATCGCGCGCAATTCAACCTTCGCCTACAAGGGCCGGGCGGTCGACGTCAAGCAGGTCGGCCGCGATCTCGGCGTGCGTTACGTGCTTGAGGGCAGCGTCCGCAAGGCGGCGGATCGCGTGCGCATCACCGGGCAGCTCATCGACGCCGCAACGGGGGCGCATGTGTGGGCCGAGCGCTATGACCGCAAGTTTGACGAAATCTTCGCCCTTCAGGACGAGATTGCGCTATCGGTCGTGGGCATGATCGGGCCGAGCCTGCGCCAAGCCGAGGTCGAACGCGTCAAGCGCAAGCGTCCCGAGAACCTCGACGCCTATGATCTGGTCCTGCAGGCTCAGCCCGACGTCTATTCCGGGATGCCGCAGCGCGTGACAAAGGCGCTGGTCCTTCTCGAGCGGGCACTCGCACTCGATCCCGCTTATGCGCTGGCGCATGCGTTTGCCGCGATGTGCCATCATTGCCTGTTCCTGCGCGCGGGACTCCATGAAGAAGAACGGGCGGCCTCGATCCACCATTCCCGGGCTGCCATCGTGCATGGCCAGGACGATGCGCTCGCTTTGACTTTCGCCGGATTTTCCATCGGCATGGACGGGCACGATCATGCCGCCGCATTCGCCGCACTCGAGGCAGCACTTGCCATCAGTCCGTCATCGGCCCTCACCTATATCGTTGGCGGCGTAATTCTCGGATGGGCCGGAGAAGCCGAGCGTGCGATCGAATGGGGCGAACGGGCGATGCGCCTGAGCCCGTTCGATCCGTGGGCCTGGTCCGCTTTCCACTCGCTGACACTCGGGCATTTCCATCGCGGCCGCTACGAGGAGGCAGCCAATGCCGCTCGCAAGGCCGTCCAATTCAATCCGGGGCACAGCATCTCCTATATGCTGCTGGCGGCGCCGCTCGCAAAGCTCGGGCGGCTCGAAGAGTCCAGGGCGGCTGCGGCGCGGGTTTTGGAACTGCAGCCTGCATTCCGGTACAGTCGGCAATTTGCCGGCGTGGATTGTGCGCCAGTGCTTGCCGCCTCTCTAAGCGAGGCGCTCCGCGCAACCGGGCTGCCTGAATAACGTCGCGATTTATTTTGCCTCCCACCCAGACCAGGCGAATGGCTCATCGAAGAACGACGCCGCCGTACATAGGTCGAACACTTACATAGAAAGCGATTGGGCTTTCATCCCTCGCATTTCTTCTCAACCCGACTGCGGCTTTTTATCGTCGCCATCCGGCTCCGCGCGCTTCGACGCAATCATGGCTTGAACATCGAATGCCATGCCGCGCAGGTCAGCGGCCAATCGATTGAAGAGGTCGCGCTTCCTGACGTCGGTGGCAAGCTTGCCGATGAGGGCGCAATCCTCGGCATCGGTCAGCAACTTTTCGGGCCTTGCCTGCAGGTCTTCCACGGCAACACCTCGCGCTCACCCTCCTCATACCGCACGCCGCTCCGGCGAGATGCCGTGCGAATAGTGCGAACACTCGACCACGACCAACAGCGCCGCAATTTTCAGTGCTACCGGGTCTCGCTCGCCTCTGGCGGAACGAGCAAGAATTCGCGAAGCCATTTCGGCCATCATCGTCGACGTACGCTTCGATTCCGGAAGCGTCGCGGCAGCCTCGTCGAGGACTGCTTTCATCAGTTTGATTAGCTCGGGCTGAAAAACCGCTCCAATTGCGTCCATCGCCGTTTCCTCACTCGCCAGCCCCCCTTCAGTGTTGGGCAATCGCTGAAAATCCGTCTGTCCGGTAGCGTACGAAGGCAAGGGAATTATGACACGGACTTTTCGCTGCGATGCACCGGCCGCTGACCCTGCTCGCCCGCGCCGACGAGGTGATTGAGCAGAGGTACGCCTTGCTGCGGTGCATAAGTCCGAAGGGGGCACGAACCAACCTGACGGGTCCGACGATGTCCGTTGATCGGTGGACCGGATGCGGCTGGCAGAGGCTCAAACCGGCGCGATTGACCCAAAGCGAGATATTGTCCTGAACCAATCTCGTGGTAAATTCGGGATGCATCCGGCCAAAGCCCAATGGTGTCGATGATAGTCGAGGCGGATGATGTCATGAATGCCGCCAGCAAACCTTTGCCGGCGAGGAGGGAGTTCGGATGATGCCAGATAATGTCGCCCTGTTCGCTACCGTCGTCGTGCTGCTTCCGATGATATATTTCCTGCTGGCGGCGCCCGCCTTTCTGCTGGTGAGGCTCGACATCGCACCTGTCGCCCAACTGTTGCGCGGCATGTTCAACGGCTATTTCGTGACATTGGCCGTGGCCGGAGCAATCGGGACGGTCGCCGTCGCCGCGGCCGGTCGCCCGGTCTTGGCCATCGGCAGTGGCTTGATCGCGGCTTTCGCAGCCTCGTCGCGCCGATGGTTCTTGCGCCAGATGGATGCCCAGCTTGGTGACGGAGAGGGTGGCGACGCCCAGGCTGCGCGCCGGCTACGACGGCTGCATTGGGGTGGCATGCTGAGCAATGCGATCCAGGTCGCCGTTGTCGTGCTCAGCGTTCCCTATATTGCCGTTGCGCCGCAGTCCGTTTGAGACTTCGGCGGTCGATTGACGCCGGAGCAGCAGTTGGAACCGCGCCCCGTCACCTTGCTTCAGTTATTGCGGCGCAGCGCATGTCGGAGTCGGGTGCAAGCCGGAAGTTACCGGCACAAGGCACAAGTGACGCGATTGACCCAAGGCGACGTCAGCGGCGATGCGCCATTGGCGCAATGTCGGCGGACTCTCGGCTCCAGCTTGACGCCCGGGCACCTGATGGATGACGCGCAGGCTGCGACGGCCGCGCTACCGGTTCTCACATGCTGGCGCCGGAATTGCTGGTATGCCAATATAGTTGAACCAAATCCGCAGGAGGTCAGCATGCGAACGGTTATGGTGGGAGCACTTTGCGCTATCGCAATGGTCACGAACGCAAACGCTGCGATCAGGGAAGAGCCGGTCACCTATACGGACGGCGAGATCACCATGAAGGGCTTCGTCGTATACGACGACGCCGTCGAAGCCAAGCGACCCGGGATCGTCATGGTGCATGAATGGTGGGGCATCACCAAGCACATCCATAGCGAGGCGCGGAAGTTGGCGCAGCAGGGCTACACAGCCTTCATTGCTGACATGTACGGCGACGCCAAGACCGCCGACAACCCGAAGGACGCCGGCGCGCTCTCGAGTTCGGTGATGAAGAATCCGACGGTGATGGAGTTGCGTTTTAACGCAGCGCGGGACCAGCTCGCGAAGCAAGCCTCGGTCAATCCCCAGCGGATCGGCGCCGTTGGCTACTGCTTCGGCGGCGCGGTCGTGCTGAACATGGCGCGTGCCGGCGCGGACCTCGCCGCCGTTGCGGGCTTTCACGCATCGCTTGGTCTCAACACTCCAGCGCCGGCGCCGGGAACGGTCAAGGCGAAGATCCTCGTCCTGAACGGCGCGGACGATCCCTTCGTAAAGCGTGAGCAATACGATGCGCTCAAGAAGGATTTCGACGCAGCGAAGGTCGACTATCGGGTCATCGAGTATCCCGGCGCAGTGCACGCGTTTACGAACCCCGAAGCCACCGAGCTCGGCAAGAAGTTCAACCTGCCGCTCAGATACGACGCCAAAGTGGATCAGGAAGCGAAGGCCGAGGCGGCCAAGTTCTTTGCCGCTGACCTTCAAAAATAGGCAAAAAGGCCGACCGCTCGATCGCTGCGACCTTCGGGGCGCTGCCGGGAGCAAGCTTCGTCGTCAACGGCGCGGCGCAGGCGCCCGATTCCGCACTCACCACGGCCTCCGCCGAGATCAAGTGGATGAACGGCTGGTCGGCGGGTGCGACTTTCGAGGACGAGTTCTCGGCTACGACCAACTCCCGCGCCGGCAAGGGCGTGGTGCGGTATACGTGGTAGCGCACGCGGTCGGCGATCCCTTGAGCGTCGCGGCGCGGTGCGACAAGGATCCAGTGTCTTCACCAGAGTCGGGACAAGCCGGCGGGTTTTGCCGCTTGTCTTGCGCCATGAAGGATCATTTCGATCAAATAGCTCACTTAAATTTCGCTCAATAGCTTACTTAAATAAGCTGGCAACCCGAGCCCAGTTCCGCGATCTGGCCTATAATGACTGGATGGGCGAAAAGCGAGTCGCACCTCGGCACCGTGTTTTGAAGGCTGGAACGATTGAGTTCGGCGGCGGCGCTATCGATTGCACCATCCGCAACATGTCGAATGCCGGAGCGGCGCTGGACGTGACCAGCCCGGTCGGAATCCCCGATCATTTCATATTAATTCTGCCGGCGGACGGACAACACATCTCCTGCCACGTCGTTTGGCGGAAAGAAAAACGGATAGGCGTCGCCTTCGATTGAGATCGGCACGCACGGCGCCCCGCTAGTCTTTGCAGGGCCCCTTCGCTGCGCCCGATCATTCCTGCCGGGGGTCAGCGGCGCAATTGCGATCTAAGAAAAACTCTGACCGGCGATCTCCATCAGGCAGGCCCTCGCGGGCGCCCTGTTTTGAAAATGCGAGTTATGAGCACCTTGCTGTTCCATTCCAAGAACCTCAAAGCCCACGAAACGGTCAGACGTTAACGTAAGGTTAGTTCGGGTATGCAAAATGGATCATCAGAGCTGAATGTTTAGTCGCTCGCGAGATGACTGGATCCAGATCATGACTGGCGACCCGCTCGGCGACATGGACGTCGAATATGCAACGACTGTTGCCGACCGTTCGATACGCGCTATGTCGCAGCAATCCGTGCCGCCCACTCCGAGTAATTATTCGGTGTGGTTCAACTACGCGATGGGCACTTCACCAGCGCTGAGAAAGACCATCGATATTCTGATCGGCAACAAGCGCAAGTTCGATGCGTCGGTCAATCATGAACTCTACGTGACCTACGTCAATCCTCAGTCCGATACTGACATTAGGCGCGATGATGAGCAATCATCTTGTAATCTCCGGGCACGCACATATAGCGCTGGATGTGCCAAGCCTCGGAATGATAGATGGGATGTTCTTCCTTCCACTTGGCCAGGCCCGCTTGACCATTGATCAGACAGCTCTGAAAGGTAAGCCCGCCATCTAGTGCTGAGCTTGTGACGATCTCGTCGACGCAATCTGTGGAAGTCAGACGGCAAAGCACAGCGATCATGGTAACAAACATGAGTCCCCGCAAAATCGATATTGAAAAGAACAAGTCAAAAGCCCTTCGCCAATACCAGAAGAGCCGCTGTCGAAAATAATCTATCTGCGGCCGCGAAGCAACGTCACTGCGAATGCGGGTACTGAGCGCGGAAGCATCATTTTACCAGCCATTGACGGGTGACCTCGAAAGGGCCACTCGTGATCCAGCCAACGTCTGCTGGGAAGCCGGTCGTCCATTCCGTCTCCCCAAACATTACACATGCCGCTGCACTGACGCGATGTCACGAACAGACGCGGCGCTTTCGATTATCTTGTAAGCAACGGGCGGCCTCTGGTGCTTTGCAAGACGGTTTGGTTTTCATCTTCGCGACGTGCCCAAGGAGGCCACGTTCGATCTGTTCAGAAATCGCGCAGAACCCGCCATGAGGGCACGCGTCGCAATCCGCCATTATCAACTCCTCCGGAAAGCCGCTGCCCTGACGTTTCGGCACGCCTCCCGGAGTGTTCGCGGTGGCAAGAGCAGGTACTCGCTGGGCATGGTTATCTCCATTGTGGCGAATCACTCATCACCAAGTCGCAATGGAATCGGCCAGCGGTTTGCCTAAGCATTGATCCAAGTCGAAACGGCAAGTATCCCCGAACATCGGACATGCCGCTGCACTGCACTACAAGTGAGGCGATGGGCCAGAGATGGCGTCCTCCCACGCGCGGCTATCGGGCGCATCGGACGCCCGGGGCATTCCCTTCGCCCTCTGATCGGGCGGAACGAGCAGGCCAAACCTCGCGCGAAACCTGCGGCGAGATAGCGGACGTGAATCTTGGCGTCATTGCGTTGCCCGATGGATTGCTTCGCGGAGCCTGTCATCGGACGCGCATTCGCGCGATCCGTGGCTTGCAATGACGATCTCAATATCCGTAGCCCGGGTGGAGCGGAGCGAAACCCGGGGAATGTATCGCCGGTGGATGGGATTGTCCCGGATGGCGCTGCGCTCCATCCGGGCTACGGGATTACTTCGCATCCTCCAACATCATCGCCGATGCTTTTTCCGCGATCATCGCAGTCGGGGTGTTGGTATTGCCCGAGGTGATCGTCGGCATCACCGAGGCGTCGGCGACGCGAAGTCCGGCGATGCCGTAAAAGCGCAGCCGCTCGTCGACCACCGCCAAGGGATCGCTGGCCGTTCCCATTTTCGCGGTGCCGACGGGATGGAAGATGGTGGTGCCGATATCGCCGGCGGCTTTTGCCAGCGAGGCGTCGTCGTCGCCGACCGCGGGGCCCGGCAGGAATTCCTCGGGGTGATAGGGCTGAAGCGCTTTTTGTCGCATCAGCCGCCTTGTGGTGCGGATGGCGTCGGCGGCGACCTGGCGGTCTTCGCCGGTCGACAAATAATTCGGCGCGATCGCGGGCGCCTCGGCAGGCTCGGCGGAGCGGATGCGCACGCTGCCGCGCGAGGTCGGCTGCAGGTTGCAGGCGCTCACGGTGATGGCGGGAAAGCGGTGCAGGGGATCGCCGAACTTGTCGAGCGACAGCGGCTGCACGTGGAACTGGATGTTGGCGCGCTCGCGATGCGGATCGGAACGCGTGAAAATTCCGAGCTGCGACGGCGCCATGGTCAAAGGCCCGCGGCGCCGGAACGCATAGTCGAGCCCCATCAGGCCGCGCCTTACCAGCGAATAATAGGTCTCGTTCAGGGTGCGGACGCCCTGAACCTTGTAGATCGCGCGCTGCTGCAGATGGTCCTGCAGATTGCGCCCGACGCCCTGCCGGTCGAGCACGGTTTCGATCCCGAGCGGCGCCAGCCACTCGGAAGGCCCGATGCCGGAGCGGTGCAGCACCTGGATCGATCCGATCGAGCCGGCGCACAGGATCACTTCGCCTTTGGCGCGCGCCTCGATCGTCTCGCCGCCACTGCTGAAACGGACGCCGGCGGCGCGGCCGTCCTCGACGATCAGGCGGTCGACCAGCACGTTTTTCTCCAGGCGCAGGTTGGGGCGGTTCAGCGCGGGCTTCAGAAAGCCCCGCGCGGACGACCAGCGGCGCCCGCGCTTCTGGTTGACGTGGAAATAGCCGATGCCCTCATTGTCGCCGGTGTTGAAATCCGCGATGCGCCGGATTCCCATTTGCTCGGCGGCGTCGCCGACCGCGTCGAGAACAGCCCAGGACAGCCGCGCCGCCTCGATCCGCCAGCCGCCGCCGGTGCCGTGGTGCTCGCTCTCGCCCAGAAAATGATCCTCCAGCCGGCGGAACGCGGGCAGCACGTCGTCGTAACCCCACCCCGTAAGGCCAAGCTGGCGCCAATGATCGTAGTCGGCGGCCTGTCCGCGCATCGAGATCATGGCATTGATGGCCGAGGAGCCGCCGATCACCTTGCCGCGGGGATAGGCCAGCGAGCGGCCGTTGAGGCCCGGTTCCGGCTCGGTCCGGAACATCCAGTCCGAGCGGGGATTGCCGATGGCGAAGAGATAGCCGACCGGGATGTGAAACCAGATCCAGTTGTCGTTGCCGCCGGCCTCCAGAATCAGCACGCGGTTTTTGGGATCGGCCGACAGCCGGTTGGCGACGATACAGCCCGCCGTACCCGCCCCGACGACGATATAGTCGAAATCACCTTCAATCTGCTTCATAAGGCATCACCGTGCTGCCCTTGTCGGCACCAAAGGCCCAGCCAGCTAGGCCATAGCCTCGCCGTCGCCCGCTGTACAGCATCCGGGGGGTGCGGGGAGGAGTGTTGGGTGGATCGCGCCTGCGTGCTAGACAGGCGAACCTCAAAACCTTCAACCGAGAACTCTCCCATGCCCATCGTCAACCGCGTCGCCGATCTGCAACCCGATATCCAGGCCTGGCGCCGGGATATTCATGAACACCCCGAATTGCTGTACGACGTGCATCGCACCGCAGCATTCGTGGCCGAGCGGCTGCGCGAATTCGGCTGCGACGAGGTCGCCACCGGCCTTGGCCGCACCGGCGTCGTCGGCGTCATCAAGGGCCGCAAGCCGGCCAGCAATGGCGGCCCGAAGGTGATCGGGCTGCGCGCCGACATGGACGCGTTGCCGATCGAGGAGGCGACCAGCCTTCCCTACGCCTCCAAGACGCCGGGCCTGATGCACGCCTGCGGCCATGACGGGCATACCGCGATGCTGCTCGGCGCGGCCCGCTATCTCGCGGAGACGCGGAATTTCGCCGGCGACGCGGTCGTGATCTTCCAGCCCGCGGAGGAGGGCGGCGCCGGAGCCGCCGCGATGATCAAGGACGGGCTGATGGAACGCTTCGCCATCGACCAGGTCTACGGCATGCATAACGGTCCGGGCATCCCGGTCGGCTCGTTCGCGATCCGCTCCGGTCCGATCATGGCGGCGACCGATGCGATCGATATCAGGATCGAAGGGCACGGCGGGCACGCGGCGCGTCCGCACAAATGCATCGATTCCGTGCTGGTCGGCGCGCAGTTGATCACGGCGTTACAGTCGATCGTATCGCGCAGCGTCGATCCCCTGGATTCCGCCGTCGTTTCGATGTGCGAATTCCACGCCGGCAACGCCCGCAACGTGATCCCGCAGACGGCGGAACTCAGGGGCACGGTGCGAACCCTGACCGAGGAAGTGCGGTCGCTGGTCGAGAAACGCGTGCATGAAGTCGTCGCCGGCGTGGCGCAGATTACCGGCGCCAAGATCGATCTGGTCTACGAGCGCGGCTATCCGGTGACCGTCAACCATGCCTCGCAGACCGACGTCGCAACCGAGGTGGCGAAACAGGTGGCCGGTGACGGCAACGTTCATGATACGCCGCCTTTGATGGGCGCGGAGGATTTCTCCTACATGCTGGAGGCGCGGCCGGGCGCGTTTATTTTCTGCGGCAACGGCGACAGCGCCGGCCTGCACCATCCCGCCTACAATTTCAACGACGAGGCCATCGTCTACGGTACCTCGTACTGGATCAAGCTGGTGGAGAACACGCTGGCGGCGTGAGGCTGTTCTGTCCGCCAGACGACGTTGAGCGCGGCGTGTCCACATCCAAAGTGGCCGCCGCGCCTGCTTTTGCAGTCGTTGGAACATTGCTCCCGAGGCGGCGTTGGAGAGGCGTGAAACGTCCCTCATTCGCTCAACGGAGTGCGCCATGACTGCGAAAGACAAAAATCTCAACGACCTCTTCCTCGACACGCTGAAAGATATCTATTTCGCCGAAAAGCAGATTTTGAAGGCGCTGCCGAAGATGGCGAAGGCCGCCAGTTCCGACAAATTGCGCGCGGCATTCGAAAAGCATCACGGCGAGACCGAAGGCCAGGTCGAACGCCTCGAACAGATCTTCGAACTGATCGACAAGCCGGCGCGGGGCAAGACCTGCGATGCGATCCAGGGCATCCTCGACGAGGGCAAGGAGATCATGGAGGAGTACAAGGGCTGCGAGGCGCTCGATGCCGGCATGCTGGCCGCAGCCCAGGCCGTCGAGCACTATGAAATTTCCCGCTACGGCACGCTCAAGCAATGGGCGCAGCAGCTCGGCATGAAGGATGCGGTCCGGCTGCTGGATCAGACCCTGCAGGAGGAGAAGAAGACCGACGAGAGCCTGACCTCGCTCGCGGAAGCGGCCGTCAACCTCGCCGCGGCGGCATAGCACACAAGAGCGGCGCGCTGCGCGGTATCCGGGGCCAGTCAACCACGCAGCGCGTCGCCCCTTGTGCGGGGAGGTGACGCGTATGGAAAGGGCAAACGGGGAACCCAAATGACCAGGTTCGACATCACCTTGAAGAGCATTATCCGGTCGATGCGGACGCGGTTTCTGCAGTCCTTGGCGATCGAGGGGGACTACAGCGAGGTGTCGCCGAACTTCCCGGACACACTGGAACGGCGCGTTGATTTCGTCGCACGCGTGAAGGCGGGCCGAAAGAGAGCCTATCTGGCCCAGGTCTAACTTCAGGCTGCCCCCGATAGGAACATCGCGACACGCTCTATTGCAGGGTCGATATCCGCACATGGCAGCGGAGCACCGGAGAACCGCGAATTCCTTGGCCTCGACGTCAGACAGACGCTAGTTTACCTGGGGTCCGGAAACTGGATGTCAATCGGCGTGGGGTCCCGACGCCGATCGGCGCGCTAAGTTATTGATCCACCTAGCGGCGGAGGGGTCATTTTTGGATGCTTATTCACAGTCAAGCCGCTTTCAAGCCGCGAAGGAACTTTTCCACCTCTGATCGCAGCGTATCCACTTCGCCGTTGATCGTTTCCGAGGCGTTGCTCACGCGCGTCACAAGCCGGCCGGTATCACTCGCCGCCTGGCTGATGCCCGCGACGTTTGAGGATACTTCGGAGGTACCGGCAGAGGCTTGCTGGACATTTCGGGCAATCTCTTGCGTCGCCGCTCCCTGCTCCTCAATCGCCGAAGCAATGGAAGTGGAGACCTCACTGATTTCCGCAATCTTCCGGCTGATGGCCTGTACCGCCTCTACCGATTGTTCGGTGGTCGCCTGCATTTCGGCAATCTTGGCGCCGATCTCCTGCGTCGCCTTGGCCGTCTGATTGGCCAGGCTCTTCACCTCCGACGCCACCACGGCAAAGCCCCTGCCAGCCTCGCCGGCACGCGCGGCCTCGATTGTGGCGTTGAGTGCGAGCAGATTGGTCTGTCCCGCGACGTCGGTGATGAGCTTTACGATGTCCCCGATCCGCTGTGCGGCTTCGGCAAGCTTCCTGATCTGAACGTTGGTTCGATTGGCCTCTTCCACTGCCTGGTACGTGCTGTTGGTCGATCGGGCCACTTGCTGCGCGATTTCGGAGATGGATACTGACAGTTGTTCAGCCGCGCTCGCCACGGTCTGCACATTGGTGGAGGCCTGCTCCGAGGCTGCGGCCACACCAGTTGACTGGCGGCTGGTTTCCTCCGCCGCTGCGGCCATCAGATCGGCATCCGATCCAAGGTCAGTAGCCGCCGCGGTCAACGTTCTGGCAACGTTATCCATACTGGCACCAAACGTCTGCGCCACCTCCGTGAGTGCGCTCACCCTGCGGTCCATGGCGTCTGTTGCGGCATTGATGGTCATCGCCCCGCGTCGGAATGAACCAGGCAAGCCACGCACCAGAACCTTGCGGAAGCACTTGCCGCGGCTGACGTACTCCATCGAGGCAGAGGACTCCCGAACATACGCATCGACGATATCAAGCATGTCGTTGACCGCTGCCTGGATCTCGCCGACGTCTCCGCCCTCGCGTGATCCGAGGACACGGGCTTCGAGATCGCCTTGGCGCGCACGCAGGCAAACGGCCGATACTTCCCGGATGTTCGAAGCGGCCCGCCGCAACGACCATGCAGCAGCACCCAGCAGCGCACCGACAATCACGATTTCAATCGCCGTGTCCCACGGCGCCGCGGACGCTCCAAGGAAAAGGCGCGCGGCGACCGCGACAATGATGGTGCCGGCGGCGAGCGCAATCGACAGGATCGCTTTAGATAGCGAAGACAAATTCATCATAGTCCAGGCCCTTATCCCTGAGAACGCCCATCAACATCTCATAGCCGCGCAACATGCCGTTCTTGCGATTGTCATGACGG
Source organism: uncultured Alphaproteobacteria bacterium (assembly GCA_963721275.1). Lineage (GTDB taxonomy): Bacteria > Pseudomonadota > Alphaproteobacteria > Rhizobiales > Xanthobacteraceae > Bradyrhizobium. Next base: position 263,495 of record CAVRIQ010000013.1, read on the forward strand.
GTTTCCTCGGCGCGTAGCGCCGCGTATAGGCTCGTTACCTTCTCGACCTGGGCAGGATTTGGCTTGCGGCGGTTGGAATGAAAGCTGACGATATTTTGGTGCGGATCCAGCGTGGGCGTGACGTGTGCGAACACCCAATAATGATCGCCGTCGCGGGCCATATTCAACACATAGGCAAAGATCTCCTTCTTTGCCTCGATGGTGTCCCAGAGAAGTTTGAAGACGCAACGCGGCATATCTGGATGACGGATCAAACTATGTGGCGCCCCCATCAATTCCCGGGGCTGATATTTCGACAGCCGCAGAAAGACGTCATTGGCGTAGATGATGTGACCTTTGAGATTTGTCTTGGAGACGATCAACTCTTCTTCGCCAAATGGGCATTCGACACCAGTCGGTCTGATTGCGGTCCGAGCCATCCAACCTCTCCACGAGTTTGCGTCGCACCTGGGCCTCGATACCTCGACTCATGCGCGATTCAATGTGGGCAGGATCAACCCTTGGTGTTAAACAAGCGTCAAATTCTGCCAGTCTGCCGTTTTTCGCTATCGAATGCGGTGCACTAAAGCGAAGCTTCGACTTCGCTTGAGGCGGATGCACACTTCAGGCGCATCCGCGTTGATCTGGATCAAATGATGGTTCAAATCTTGATGGTGCTGATTTTTAGGTGCCGAGGCATTTGAAGGCCTGACGATCTTCAGAATGCTTGTCAGATCCACAATAGTTGTTCGTTCCGCCCGCCACGCCGATGGCGTATTCGCACTTCCGTTATTGATCTCAAATGCTGAAAACTGATGCGTTTCGCTGACCTCGAACAATCGAACAATCTTCAGGAATTTCGCTACCTGCATATTGGTCGTTTCAGTCAGCGGCTGCGCGGCGCAAGCGTGGAATCGTTCCGTTGGCGAATGTCGATGCTCCCCTTGGCCAGGCTGTCCTCAGGGATGTGAGGCGTATCTGTTTCAGACCTTTCCTCTTACGGTGCATGCAAGCTTCGAAAGAAGCTGCGCATTCGTCGATTTCCGATGAAAGACAAACGGGCTGTTGTCTTCAACGGCAAAGAGGTCGAGTCGTCGGTGTTGTTCGCGCGCGGCCCAATCAAATACAGACTTCCTGAAAAAGAACCGGGCTATTTTGCCGCGGTCGCTATTTTGTCTCTGATGGCAAATCGCGGCGGGCCTGAAGCGGATAGCAAGTGTCTGTCTATTCCAATTTCCCGCGGCCTTGAACTGAGATGAGCCGATTGACTGCGCGCACCGGTCCATGGCGACCTGGGTTTCCGGTTAGAGGGGATTGACACCGAGGCGTCGTGATGACGGTCGAAGGGGCCGTTGTAGAGCCGGTTTCGGCTCCCGGAAGATGACCCGATCGGGATTTTGCTCGCGAAATCAGCAAATGCTGGAGTCCGCAAAAGATCGAATTTAGGAGAGGGAACAAAGGTGAATGGGGACCAACTGGGACCCCCATTACGAAGAAAGAGCCCCGGACTGAGAACCCGGGGCTCAATGTCAATGTCGCAGCTGCCCTCCTCGGGTAGTTCGGCAATGACAATGATAATCTGGAGCGAACGGGACGCCGTCGTATTGAGTGAGATCAATCGAACGTATTGTCGATCCGCTTTTCTTTGCGCCAGATGATGCGGCAGGGCCGTTTTCAATTGCTAGGTCTGCACGAATAGCGTGAGCCGATCGGGGAGATAAGCAACGGGGTTACAACTTCAAGCGCCGCACCGGTCTCCGACAAGTTCCGAACGGTGGCCAAGTTAATTAATCGACCAAATGAGGTGCCAGTAGTTCTACGTTCTACGACCAATTTGGGCGCCTTGTTGGACGGCAGGATTTACTGAAGCTCAGACGTGATCCAGTCAGTGAAGGCGCGCACCGCTCGGCGTGCCAATTCAGAATGTTAGCGGCTCGGCCGCGATCTGACGATCGCCATCGCAGACGCTAACCGAGCGCTGCCGCTATGGGACGGAGACCAGGTAATCACGCCGCGATTCGTGCTTGTTCAGTTCGGTCTTCAACCATGCTTAGCAAGAACTGGGGCTCGCTGTCTTGATCAGCTATCAGCAGGCGTCGCACCGCAATCATGCGCTTGCCATTTCCAGGAATTTGTAGCGCATGTGTGGCAACCTCAACTTCGCGATCTTCCCTCAATAATTGCTGGTCGTCGTGCTCGATCAATTCGGCTGTTTCCTCGGGGAACAGCTCCCTCGCGGTCTTTCCAACGATGTCGGATCGCGAAAGGCCAAACAGGATTTCAGCCGCGCGATTCGCAAAGACATAGCGCAGACTATGCGTATCCTTGGCGAGGATCGCCTCGGATATATTCTCGATTATCGTCAGAATAGAAATCTTCGGAGCGCTCGAGATTCTTCTGGACCCGGCGCTGTTCTGTAACGTCCTCATGGGTTGTAATCCATCCTCCCCCCGCCATTGATCGTCCCGAGATGCGGATTGTGCGTCCATCCGCGAGTTTGATCTCGTTAACCGTCGGCTTCCGTTCCGCCATTCTCGTCAAGATCTCGGCCAAATAGGCATCTGCGTTGCCGGAGAACAGGCCGGTCTCGGCCCTGTGTCGTATGAGATCCTGGAGAGAACAGCCGGGCCTGATCGTCTCCGGCGGCAGTTTATATATATTCTTGTATTGACTATTGATCACCAGGACGTTTGCCTTCGAGTTGATCATGAGCAAGCCCTGCGCCATATTGCTGACCGCTGCGTTCAACTGCCATTTTTGCGCGTGGTATCTGTCATCCAGGGTGTTGCGTTCTTCGGTGATTGCATCGCGCTCCCTTGCCGTTGCGTCCCCCAGTTCCTGAAGCTCCAGGTTACGGATCATCGCGTCTTGATAGGACTGCACTGCGTAAGCAAGACGCCCGATTTCATCCTTTCGCCTTATATGCGGAATCTCGAGTCTCAACCTCCCCGCGGCTATCCTGCTGGTAGTGTACGTAATCTCTGACAACGGCCTGAGGACCGAATTCCAAATGACAAGCGCAGCAAGCACCGCAAGCATCAAGGTGCCGATGCCAAGGACTATCAAACACCAGGATGCGAACAGGCTCCGCGCGCCGATTTCCGTAACATTGCCGGCAATCCCGGCATGGGTGTCGGCGAAGGAATTGAGATCGTCGTTGAGCCCAATGCGCAGCGCGGTTTGCAGACGAATGGAATATATCGAGGTGCCTACCAGCAGAGCTATCAGAATCACAAACAATACGCCGAGCGGAAAAAGTTTCCCCACCACGCTGAGATTGCGAATCTCTCGCAATAGGTAAATATGTAGTTTCTTCATTTCGATATCCCGGACGGTTTTCGGGCCAACAAAGATGCTGATGTTAGAATGCTAATTTTCCGTTCCAAACTTCGACGTGGCGGCATCGCGTGAGGTGAAGTTTCAGCGGAACGAGGATATCTGCGGTTAAGTCGGACAACGCGCCCTCCATACAGGAAGTGTCCGAAAGCGAATGACCGCAGTTGGCGGCGGGTTCAGCTGATCGCTGCAACACATCCCGCGAACTTGTCTGTTAATCGTGTGGGGTCCCGCCGCCGATCGGCGAGCTAAGCTATTGATCCACCCGCAACCAAAACACCAAAACCGGAGGAACTCCGAAATCTGGAGAATAGCCGGGCAGCGCCACGACAGCGTGTATTCAGCCTCTACATTTGATGATTGCTGCTCGGCGAATGTCTGGGCGATGCGGCGATGCCGCAGTGCGATCGAGATATCTTTTCGGTAAGCCCAGCCCTGATCCTCATCCACGCTATCTTGAATCGAAGCTGGCAGTCTTTGAAATTGATCCCGGGCTCCCGGTCGTTGGGTCGAAGCCCGCGGGATTGATGGTGACCTGGTGTATCGATTGACCGAGACGGGCCTTGAAGCAAAAATGGCTTCGTCACGAATTCCATAGTTAAATCTTGGTAGCCCTCAAGGATAGTTCATTAGCCACGCTTTCAGGAAATCGACCGTCCTTACGTCAGATTTACCGACGCTTTACATCTCGCGCGCAGCGTGACCCGACAAGTAGGTCGGTAGTCCAAATGACTGTTATTGAAACAGCGGAAGCACGAAAAACACCACGCCGCCGCGTTCTTGATTTAGGTTTAATCAGGTTTGGCGATTTATCGGTTGGTTGCATCATTCGTATATCCGCGACAGGCGCAGCCTTGGACGTTGGCCGGCATTGTCTGTTGCCAGACAGCTTTACATTGATCGTTGCCCGCCAAAAGAAAACCTATTGCTGCAATATAGTCTGGCGCAAGGGATCGCGTGTGGGCGTCACGTTCTCTTAAGAAGCACAAATGACGGAAGAAGGAAGAAAGTCGCCGCGGGCCGAGGTAGACGAGATCGCCTACATTTTCGGTCGGGGCTCGAGCATGCGAAATCTGCATACAAATAGAATTAATACCGGCGAAACCGCCACTTCCGGTCGCGCCCAAGCTGCTGAAAATCGCCAACGTCGAAGCGGTTCAGGGGGGCGTCAAATTGAAGGGTTTGACAAACCAAGCTGACCAGAACTGATGATAAGTGCGTTGGCGGTTGGACCATTGGTGCACGAAAAGCATCTGAATCTTGTCGGGCAGGCCGTGCTTGCAGCGGCGTGTCCCTGCCAATGACGATCTCCATCTATCCGCTCGTCGGTGTGCCAGCAACCGCTGGCTCGACATTTTCAGCTGCAATGACTACCCGCGCGAAGCCGCACTGCTCGCCCCAATGGCTAATCGGCCCGGGACCAAACGAGCGACGCCATGTCATAAGAAGCGAACGTGACAATCCAAAGCACCAGGCGGCTCGCAAAGTACCAGAGTGAAAATCTACCACCAGATTGGCAGGTAACAATTCTCGATCTGAGGGCTTAGGGAAGCGTGCCGTCCTGAACTTGGCCCCTGGGATGTTAGCCAGCTGGCCCGGTCGGCGGGATGTGGTTACAAATAGCTAAAATCAGCAACGCGAAGAGTTGTCGCCAGCACAATTCCGCGCGCCATACCTGAAACGGCCCCGAACTCGTTCATGGTCCGTACCCGACCACAACCGCACTCGTACAACCCTAGGCAGTGGTGGGACAGGTAGTGAACGGATCGAAGCTGACCCGACGGCCGCGAAATCCAACTTCCGCTATATCACCGGAAGCGGACTCAATTCGGAAATCGCGCCATGTCCGAAAACGCGCACCAAAGCGGACGGCGCTCCCCGCGTTTTGAATGAGGCGGAGAACGTTAACGTTATCAGATCATTGCCTTCATCGAATTAAGGGTTCTCAAATGACAGTTCGTCCATGATCAAGCTATGCGGAAATTACTGCAAACCTTCGCCCGATCTCCAAAGCATTCAATGGCTGCGCTCGGCATCCTTTTTTGCGCGCTGATCGTAATTCTATTTTTCGTTGATCTGCGGACCAGATACCACAATGTCATCGATGCGGCGAAGAATGAAGCGCAAAAAGATGCGGCAATTCTCTCCGACAATATGGTCCTTACTTTTGAAACCGTGGATCGCGTCCTACGTGAGGCCGAACTCATCCGTCTTGGCGGCCACTCTGGAAATTACGCAACACCCGAGGCAATGAATGCTGCGCTACATCATTTGGTGGAAACTTTTCCCTTTGTCGTAGCCGTCGGCTGGACTGACGCCTCTGGCGATCTACTCGCTCATTCGTATGGGAAGACGCCTCCGCGGGCGAATATCGCAGACATGCAGCACTTTGCGACGCAGCGCGACAGCGGAGTTGACCGACTGTTCATTGCTGAGCCCTTTAGTTCTTCTGCCGGCGATAGGTGGCTTACCGCGGCGTCGCGCCGCCTCAATAATGCCGACGGCAGCTTTGCCGGTGTCGTAACCGCACCGCTCGATCCATCCTATTTCAATCGAACTTTTCGTTCCTTCAATCTCGGCAACGGCGGCGCCATATTGCTACTGCATCGATTGGGAGGACTTCTCGCGCGTGAGCCGGTCGTAAAGAGTGCAATCGGAAAATCATTCGCGACCGGTCCACTACTAACCGAGTATCTTCCCAAATCGGACGCCGGATCTTACGAAACTGTAAGCGTCGTCGATGGAGCCGCGCGAATTGTTGGATACAAGGCGGTTCCTGGCCTGCCCCTTGTTTTGCTTGTTAGTTATACCCGCGCGACAGTGCTGGCCCCATGGTCCCGGCATCTATATCAATTCGGGTTGCTGTGCATTCTGATTGTTGCTTCGATCCTCGCCGGCACATTCGTGCTCGTCCGGCAAGCGGGAAACCTGGCTGAGAAGACGGCCGCTGTCGAGGCAACTAACGCGCGGTTGGATGCCGCCTTAAGCAACATGTCGCATGGCCTGTGTCTGTTTGATGCAAACAAGAACCTAGTGATTGCGAATAGCCGCTTTCGCGAGATGTACGGACTCCCTGAAGAAGCCGTCAGACCCGGAACATCCTTATCCCGTATTTTGGAACACCACGCTGAGCGCGGTGAAAAGAGCGCGTTGTCGATAGAAGAGCACGTTCAGACAATGCCGGTGGAGCTTAGTCAGGTGTTTTCACTTGCCGATGGGCGTGTGATTTCGATTAAGCGCACCCCGATGTCGAACGGAGGCTGGGTGGCCACCCATGACGACATCACTGAGCGGAAGCAAAGCGAAACGGCCCTTCTGAAGAGCAAAGCGTTGCTGCACTCGACATTGGCGGCGCTCAGCGAGGGTGTCGTTGTCCAGGATGTGAATGGTCGGATTGTTTCCTGTAATCCGGCCGCCGAGAGGATTCTCGGCATTAGCCCCGACGATCCTACAAGCGCAACCTCGGTCGATCTGCGCCGACAAACCATCCATGAAGATGGCCGCGACTTCCCGGAAATTGAACACTCTTCCACAGTGGCGCTTGCGACAGGCAGGCCACAGCATGACGTGATCATGGGGTTACGGAGTGACACCGGCTCCACTACGTGGATATCGATGAATTCGGTTCCGATCTATCCCGACGGAAAAACCGAGCCGGCGTCGGTCGTAACATCATTTTCTGACATTACAGCGCGTAAGCAAGCTCAGGAGGTCCTAAGGGAGGCAATCAACGCAAGCCCAGACGCGCTCGTTATTTACGATGAAAAAGACCGGCTTATAACCTGCAACGAAGCATATCGACAGATATACGCTGAGTCGGCAGCATCGATTTATCCTGGTGCATTGTTCGAAGACGTTCTGCATTGCGGCCTTGAGAACAATCAGTATCCCGAAGCCGGCGAAACGCCTGCGCAGCGGTCCGCATGGCTTGCGGAAAGGATGAGATTGCACCGGGCACCCTCGACCGATGCGATTCAGCGCTTGTCGAACGGCCGGTCGATCCAGCTCCGTGAGCGTCGAACAGCGTCAGGGCTCACCGTAGGTTTCCGGATTGATGTGACCGAGCTCCACCAAAAGACGGCCAAACTGCAAGCGGTAATCGATAATTTTCCAGGCGGCATCTCGTTCCTCGATGCGGACTACAATATCGTGGCCTGCAATCAAACGTTCCGCACGTTGCTCGACCTTCCGGAGGATCTATTTCAGGACGGGCTGCCCACGCTGGAAATGGTCCTCCGCGCTAACGCCCTGCGCGGGGAATTTGGCCCCGGCGATCCAGACGAACACGTGCGCGGGCGAATGGCGCTTGCTCGAAAAGAAGGACCGCAACTGTTCGAGCGAACGCGTCCTAACGGCACCGTGTTGGAGATTCGCGGCACACCGATCAGGGGCGGCGGATCCATTAGAACCTTCATGGATATAACGGCGCGGCACACGGCCGAGAGGCAGCTCTTTGACAGCGAGCGGCGCGCACAAGAGAAGTCGGCGACACTAGAGCTTACGCTTGCCCATATGAGCCAGGGTCTATCGATGTTCGATGCCAGCGGGCAGCTGATCGTCTGGAATGACCGCTATGGCGAGATGTATAGCCTCTCGCCCGACCTCCTGAAGAAAGGCGCCAGCGTCAGCGCAATAGCCGAGCACCTGTCGCGGACCGGTTACCTGGGAACAGACGAACCCGATTGGCGGCAGAAACTGGCCGACAAGAACTCCTTCGCAGCGACGCTTAGGTTCAGCGACGGGCGCGTAATCAGGATTGTCCGCACGCCGATCGAAGGTAGCGGATGGGTGGCAACCCATGAAGACATCACCGAACAGATGCGATCTGAGGAGTTGTTATTTCAACAATCCACAGAACTCGCGCGTATAAATATGCAATTCGACGCTGCCTTGAGCAACATGACGCAGGGGCTCGTGATGTTTGATGGTCAGAAGCGACTGGTTGTCTGGAATGACCGCTTTGCGGAACTGTACCAGGTGCCGCCGGCTTTGTTGAAAGTCGGAACGCCTTACGACGTTATTGTCGCCGATCGCATCGCCCGCGGTAGGGCAAAAGGAGAAACCAGCGAACTTACCATCAAGACCAAGGTCGCCGAATTGGTTCGACTTCCAACCAACGTCCGCAGGATCGATGAATTGGAAGATGGGCGGTTCATGCTCGTCGCCCGACAGCCGATGGAGGGAGGCGGCTGGGTTGCTACCGTCGAAGACATCACCGAACGGCGCCGCGCGGAGGCCGAAATTGTTCACTTGGCGCGACATGACGTGCTGACGGGACTTGCCAATCGCGCAGAATTCAATGCAAAACTCGAGGAAGCGAGCAAGCGCCTTAAACGGAACGGTGGCGTAGTCACAGTGATGATGCTTGATCTCGACAAGTTCAAGGCCGTCAACGATACACTGGGGCACCCAGCCGGCGATCAATTATTGGTCGAGGTCGCCCGTCGCCTGAGATCTTCGGTTCGAGAAACCGACGTGTTGGCGCGTCTTGGTGGCGACGAGTTTGCGATTATCCAGGAGGGTGGACCTAATCAACACGAAGGTGCTATCGCGCTCGCACTGAGGACTATAAATGCCATTGCTCAGCCTTTTGATCTGAACGGCAATACAGCCAGCGTTGGGACCAGTATTGGCATTGTACTCGCTCCGGAACACGGCATTGACCCCGATGAGCTTCTGAAGAAAGCCGACCTTGCTCTCTACGACGCCAAGGCCAATGGAAAAAACGATTTCCGGATTTTTCAGGCAGAAATGCTCGAAATTGTTCACACGCAGAGATCGGCAGAGAGCGAATTGCGGGATGCCATCGCGCGAAATGAATTTGAGTTGCAGTACCAGCCGGTAGTGGACATCAAAACGCGACAGGTTTGCGGCGTGGAGGCGCTGGTTCGCTGGCGGCACCCGACAAAGGGCCTGATTGCGCCGGACCAGTTTATCCCGCTCGCGGAATCGACAGGCCTTATAATGCAGCTCGGAGAATGGATACTACAGCAGGCCTGCACGGATGCAACTTCCTGGCCTGCCCATATCAAGGTCGCCGTCAATATTTCAGCGGTTCAGTTCCGCAAGGGAAATCTCTTCGACGTCATATTGTGCACGCTGGTGGAAACGGGCCTGTCGCCCGAACGGCTGGAGCTGGAGATAACCGAAACCTCTCTCCTTGAGAACCAGGAAGCGCATCTGGCGACCATACGACAATTGAAGAATCTCGGGATCTCCATGGCTCTCGATGATTTCGGCACGGGATATTCGTCAGTAAGTTATCTGACCAATTTTCCGTTCGACAAGATCAAGATCGACAAATCGTTCACACAAGGTGCTCTCAATCGCCGTGATTGCGCGGCGGTAGTATCCTCGGTGCTTGCATTGGCCCAAGGTCTCGGCACCGTGACGACGGCTGAGGGGGTCGAGACCGAAGACCAGCTCGAATACATGCTTAAGGCAGGAGTGAACCTTGTCCAAGGCTATCTGTTTGGCCGACCCGTTCCAATCTCCGAACTCGACCTGCGCAATGCAATATTGCGAAAAGAAATGGTGGCGTAGCGGTAGTACGCGAATTCAGGCATTTTCCATTATCGTATTGAGCAATGAGCATGAGTTTGCAAAATAGTCTGATAGACCAACTTGAAGATATATTATCCAGCAAGGATCTCTCACGGCGTGCTGAGATTTTGCGAAGAGTTACCGACCTCTTCGTTCTCGGATCAGGCAAATTCTCCGAAGATCAGGTTGAGCTGTTCGACAGTGTTATGGGCAAGCTGCTGGAAAATATCGAGCGTACCGCCCGCGCGCAGTTTGGAAGTCGACTTGCCAAACGTTCTGATGCGCCACCCAAGACCATTCGCGCGCTCGCATTCGATGACGCTATCGAGGTCGCTGGTCCAGTTCTCTTGCACTGTGAACGGCTTGATGAAGAGTTGCTGCTCGAAAATGCCAAAATTAAAAGCCAGAACCATTTGCTGGCGATCTCCGGCCGTAAAATCCTGGTTGAAACTGTGACCGACGTCTTGGTGGAACGAGGAAATAAAACTGTAATTTCAAGAACCGCAAGAAATAGCGGCGCGCGCTTTTCGGATTTCGGCATTTCGACCCTCGTTAAGAAAGCTCGCGACGATGTAGATCTTGCCTTATGCGTCTGGTCACGCCCAGACGTTCCGCGCCAAAGCCTCGTCAAGCTATTTGTCGAGGCATCGGAGGCGCTAAGAAACCAGCTCGTAGAGGCGGACCCTCGAAGAGCTGAGCTAATAAAAACTGCGGTCGCTGAGGCATCAGACAAGATTCAGACCAAAGTTCGTGCGGGCTCCAATGATTTCGCGCAAGCGCAGTCTCATGTAACATCGCTTTACTCGTCCGGGAAGCTAGACGAAGCCCAACTGGATACGTTTGCCAATGAGGGAAGCTTCGACAAGGTGACCATATCCCTGTCGCTGATGTGCGATGTTCCGATCGGATTGGTGGAACGTGCTTTTGTGCAGAACCAAACGGAGCAAATTCTCGTCTTGGCTAAAGCCATCAATCTATCGTGGGTCACGACCGTGGCTCTATTGCTGCTACAAGCTGGTATCAACGGCAGTTCACGGCAGCACCTCGATCAGTGTTTCACCAGCTTCTCCCGTCTACAATCAAAGTCTGCCCAAACCGCCCTCCAATTCTATCGAATGCGAGAGCGGGCAAATAGGTCGAGTGCGTGACTTTTTGAGACCAGATCCTTCGGCGGTTTCAACCACCGTGTCTTGTGGATCACCTCGGTCGCGATCAGCTACGAGTTTTCTGGAGATAATTCTCAGGATGACTGCTGTGACGCTGCGGGAGCTCGCGAAGATGGACGAAGTTGACCACCAGCCCACGCCCAATGCGGGCAGGGCGCTTCGGGTTCCCCAGATCCCATTGGGATTGCTCAGGAAAATATAACCCGCCAATCCCGATTGACTCTCCCGGCCGTGTTAGCTTTATATTAGAACATATCATGAACAAATGAGCCGGTCACGGGTTCATCAGAGAGCCAGTGACGGTCCACCACCCCGGGAGCGCGGCACATGACCGGCGCACGCATAAGCACGCTTGCGAGTTTGCGCGGCAGCATCGAGCGCATCGAGTTGCACAGCGATGCGTATGCGCCGCGCAGGGCCGCGCTCGGGCATGCCGATGCGGATGCGACGCTGCAGGGCGGCCTCGCCCTGGGCGCCATGCACGAAGTGTTCGCTGACAGTGGCCGGCAAGGCGCTACGGCGACGGGTTTTGTCGCGGGGCTCGCGGGACGGGTCGCCGCGCGGCGACCGCTGGTCTGGATACGGCAGGATTTTACCGAAATTGAATCGGGCGCGCTGTCGATGAGCGGGCTGGCCGAACTCGGCCTCGATCCGCGCTTTCTGGTGACGGTGCGCGCCGCCGACGTGGAGGCGGCGTTGCGGACCGCCGCCGACGCGCTGGCCTGCGATGCGCTCGGCGTCGTCGTGCTCGAGGTCTGGGGCGAAACGCGTCAGCTCGATCTCGTCGCCAGCCGCAAGCTGACGCTGGCGGCGCAGGCCTCCGGAGTGACCGGCCTGTTGCTGCGGATGGCGGCGGAGCCACAGCCTTCGACGGCGGAGACCCGATGGATCGTGCGCGCGGCGCATTCGCCGCCCAACGCCCCCTCCGTCGCGTGGGGCGCGCCGCTGTTCGACGCGCAGCTTGTCCGCAACCGTCACGGCCCTGTCGGCCGCTGGATCATGGAATGGAAATGTGATGAGTGCCTTTTCGCAAAACCGGCGGCGGATCCTCAGCCTGTGGCTGCCACGCCTGCCCATCGACCGCATCAAGCGCCAGTTAGCATACGACGTCTCCGAGCCAGCTGATCCCAGTATCGTCGTCGCCAGGCAAAACAACGCGCTGCAGATTTTCGCGCTCGACGACGCGGCCGCGCGGCTCGGCCTCGATCTCGGTCTGCCGCTCGCCAATGCCCGCGCCATCTGTCCGCAATTAAGGGTGTACGATGCCGATGAAGCCGCCGACGCGAGAGCGCTGAACGCCATCGCCGAATGGTGCGACCGCTTCACCCCGCTGGTGGCGCTCGATCCCCCGTATGGCCTGTTTCTCGACATCACCGGCTGCGTGCATTTGTTCGGCGGCGAGGCCGCGATGATGCGGCTGATGTGCGACGTATTGACCGCGCAGGGTTTTGCGGTCAGCGCCGCCATCGCCGGCACCGCCGTGTGCGCGCGGACGCTGACCCGCCATGTCCATGGCCGCATCGTCGGCGAAGGCGAGGAAGCCGATGCGGTCGGGCCGCTGCCGGTATCCGCGCTCGGCGCCGATGCGGCCGTGGTCACCGGCTTGCGCCGCGCCGGCCTGAAAACCATCGGCGATGTCGCCTCCCGCGCGCGGCATGAAATCACCGCGAGATTCGGCGCCGGTTTTACAACTTTGCTGGAACAGGCGCTGGGACACAGCGATGCGCCGATCAGCCCCCGAAAACCGCTGCCGGATTACATCGTCGAAAAGCGTTTCGCCGAACCGGTGGCGACGGAAGCGGTGATCTCCGCAACCCTGTCGGGGCTGGCCGGGATGCTGGTCGCGGCGATGGCGCAGCAGGGCAAGGGCGCGCGGCGGCTGGAAGCCCGTTTCTTCCGTACCGATGGCGCGGTCCGCACCATCATGGTCGACACCGGGCAGCCCGTGACCAGGCCCGAGGTGATCGACCGGCTGTTTCGCGAGCGGCTCGGCGCCCTGAGCGATCCGCTCGATCCCGGTTTCGGATTCGATCTCATTCGTCTTAACGCCAGCCGCACCGAAATCGTCGTGCAGGAGCAGCGCGATCTCGATGCCAATGTCCACGACAATGACGAACTGGCCGCCCTGATCGACCGCATCGCCGCGCGCATCGGGGGAAAACGCGTGGTCGTGCATTTGCCGCAGGAGACGCACGTTCCGGAGCGCGCGGTTAAGGCGGCGCCGGCGCAGCATCACCTGACCGCCGCCGCACACGCGGCCTGGACGCCGCGCGTGGAAGGCGAGCCGCCGCTGCGGCCGCTACGGCTGTTCGAGCGGCCGGAACAGATCAAGGTGATCGCGCAGGTGCCGGATGGTCCGCCCGCCCGTTTTGTCTGGCGCCGCGCCACCCACGCCGTGGTCCGCGCCGAGGGCCCCGAGCGCGTCGCCATGGAGTGGTGGCACGCGGAAAGCGCGACGCTGACGCGCGATTATTTTCGCGTCGAGGACGAGGCGGGTTTGCGGTTCTGGCTCTATCGCGACGGACTATACGACCGCGAGATCATGCAGGAGGAGGGCAAGGCCGTGCAGCCGAACTGGTACATGCACGGGTTATTCGCATGACCATTCCTGCTTACGCGGAAATCGGAATCACGACGAATTTTTCGTTCCTGCGCGGGGGATCGGATCCGCGGGCTTACGTGCATCAGGCCAGCGTCCTGCGTCTTCCTGCGATCGGCATCGCCGATCACAATACGCTGGCCGGCGTGGTGCGGGCCTACAAGGAGCTCGAGAATCCCAATGTCACGTCCAAACCGAAGCTTCTGATCGGATCGCGGCTCGTCTTCATCGACGATACGCCTGACATCCTGGTCTATCCGCGCGACCGCGCCGCTTACGGTCGGCTGTGCCAGCTGCTCACCCGCGGCAAGCGCGGCGACAATACCGAAAAGGGCGAGTGTCATTTAAGGCTCGATGATCTCCTGGAATTTTCCGAAGGGCAGCTTCTGGTTCTGGTGCTGCCGCATCGCTTCGAGGCGGCGAAGGCGCTTGAGGTGCTGGATCGGTTGCAGCAGAGCCGCGCGAATGGGGTATGGCTGGCCGCGAGCCTGCTGTACCGCGGCGACGACCGGCGCCGTCTGGCGCGGCTTCATCATGTCGCCGCAGAGGCCGGCGTGCCGCTGCTGGCGACCAATGAAGTGCTGTATCACCATCCGTCGCGCCGTCCCCTGCAGGATGTCCTCACCTGCATTCGCGAGAAGACCACCATCGACGCCGTCGGCAAAAGGCTCGAGGCCAATGCCGAACGCTTTCTCAAGCCTGCCGAGGAAATGGCGCGGCTGTTTCGCGACGTGCCGGAGGCGATTGCGGAAACCATGCGGTTTGCCGGCCGCATCGTGTTTTCGCTGGACCAGCTCAAATACCAGTATCCCGACGAGCCGGTGCCGCCGGGCAAGACCGCGCAGCGTCATCTGGAAGACCTGACCTGGCAGGGTGCGCACAGGCGATTCCCGGTCCGGATCTCGCCCAAGACCAGGAAGGTCCTGCACAAGGAGCTGCGCCTGATCCGGAAGCTGAAATACGCGCATTATTTTCTCACCGTGCACGATATCGTCAGTTACGCGCGCTCCCAGAAGATCCTCTGCCAGGGCCGGGGATCGGCGGCGAACTCGGCCGTCTGCTATGTGCTCGACGTGACTTCCGTCGATCCGACCAAGGTCGATCTCCTGTTCGAACGTTTCATTTCCAAGGAACGGCTGGAGCCGCCCGACATCGACGTCGATTTCGAGCATTCGCGGCGCGAGGAGGTGATGCAATATGTCTACCGCAGATATGGCCGGCACCGCGCCGCCATTATCGCGACCGTCATCCATTACCGGCCGCGCAGCGCCATCCGCGACGTCGGCAAGGCGCTGGGGCTGACCGAGGACGTGACGGCGGCGCTGGCGGATACGGTGTGGGGAAGCTGGGGCAAGGGGCTCGACGAACTGCAGGTCAGGCAGGCGGGGCTCGATCCGCAAAACCCGATGATCGGACTCGCCGTCGAACTCGCCGCCGAACTGATCGAGTTTCCGCGTCACCTCTCGCAGCATGTCGGCGGCTATGTGCTGACGCAGGACCGGCTCGACAGCTACGTGCCGATCGGCAATGCCGCGATGGACGACCGCACCTTCATCGAATGGGACAAGGACGACGTCGATGCGCTGAACATGATGAAGGTCGATGTGCTGGCGCTGGGGATGCTGACCTGCATCCGAAAATGTTTTGATCTCATCGCCGATCATAAAGACGAACGTTGGGAGCTGGCGACGATTCCCCAGGACCAGAAGCCGGTCTACGACATGCTGTGCCGCGGTGAATCGCTCGGCGTGTTCCAGGTCGAGAGCCGCGCGCAAATGAACATGCTGCCGCGTCTGAGACCACGGAAATTTTACGACCTCGTCATCGAAGTCGCCATCGTGCGTCCGGGTCCGATCCAGGGCGACATGGTGCATCCCTATCTGCGCAGGCGGAACGGCCAGGAGAAGGTGAGCTATCCTTCGCCGTCGCCTGCGCATGGCGACAAGGATGAACTGCGCCGGGTTCTGCACAAGACCCTCGGCGTGCCGCTGTTCCAGGAACAGGCGATGCGGATCGCCATCGAGGCGGCGAAGTTCACCTCCGAGGAGGCCAACGGCCTGCGCCGCGCCATGGCGACGTTCCGCAATGTCGGCACCATCGGCAAGTTCGAATCCAAGATGGTCAACAACATGATCGCGCGCGGCTACGATCCCGAATTTGCCAAAAACTGTTTCGACCAGATCAAGGGCTTCGGCAGCTACGGTTTTCCGGAAAGCCACGCCGCGAGCTTCGCGCAGCTGGTCTATGTCTCGTCATGGCTGAAGCATTTCCATCCCGATGCGTTCTGCTGCGGGCTGCTGAACTCGCAGCCGATGGGATTTTACGCGCCGGCGCAGATCGTCGGCGACGCCCGCAGGAACGGCGTCGAGGTGCGCGAGATCGACGTGTCGTTCAGCTTCGCGCAGAATACGCTGGAACAGAATAGCGGGAAGTATCGCGCCGTGCGGCTCGGCTTCCGCCAGATCGACGGGTTCAATTGGGCCGATCCGGACGAGGTGCGATTGAAGCAAATTCAAATGTCGTTCCGGGCTCGGACCACCTCTCCCTATGGGAGAGGCGTAGCACCGCCGATGCCGCAACATGATCATGCAAAAGCGGAAGACTGGGCCGAGCGCATCGTCGCCGCGCGGCAGCGCCGCCCTTTCACTTCGCTGGAGGATTTCGCCCGCGACACCGCACTGCCCAAGCGGGCGCTGATCCTGCTGGCGGATGCCGATGCGTTTCGCTCGATCGGGCTCGATCGCCGCGCGGCACTTTGGGCGGTACGACGGCTGCCCGATGACGTGCCGCTGCCGCTGTTCGAAACGGCAGCCGCCCGCGAGCAGCCGGACGAGCAGGCGCGGCCGTTGCCGCTGATGCCGCTGCCGGAGCAGGTGGTGGCCGATTATCAGACCATCCGGCTGTCGCTGAAGGGCCACCCGATGGAATTCCTGCGGCCGATGTTTGCAAAAGAACGTGTCATCGCCTGCGAAGGCGTCAGCCACGAACGCGACAGGCAACATGTCCGCTGCGCCGGCGTGGTGCTGGTGCGGCAGCGTCCGGGCAGCGCCAAGGGCGTCGTCTTCATGACGCTGGAGGACGAAACCGGCATCGCCAATATCGTGGTGTGGCCGAAGGTGATGGAACGCTTCCGCAAGGAGGTGATGGGCGCGCGGCTGGTGCTGGTCGAAGGCTATATTCAAAGCAGCCCGGAAAAGGTGGTGCATCTCGTCGCCGAAAAACTGTTCGACCGCTCCCGCGATCTGGTCGGCCTGGCCAATGATTCGCTCAGCCGGAAATCTGCGGTGCCGGTGGGCCCGGCGCTGATCGAACCGCTGCATGACGATCGGCGCCAGCATCCCGAAAATCCGGGACAGAAAATCCGCCATCCCCGCAACGTGCGCATCCTGCCGCGCTCGCGGGATTTTCATTAAGGTATGGACGACGGCATTCGGATCAGATCGTGCCCAAGGCAGCGATCGGCTACTCGGGCGCGGCGCCGATCGGCGGACCGCCGGGTGGCCGGTGCAGGAAGGTGATCGATGCAAACGCGCCCAGCCATGAACCGATCGCGGCGAAGGCGACATAGACCCAGTTTTCGGTATAGCTGATGACGGCGTAGGAAGAGAGCAGGTACCATACGCTGCTCCAGGTCGCCGCGGGCACGCGCCTGCGCGCCACCACGGCCGAGGTGAACATGACGTAGACCGCATCCGTTGCGGCCGTCGCCACCAGAACGCCCGCGGCGGTCAATGGATCGATGGCAGCCATTGCAGCTCCTTCCATGGTAAGGCAGAAGAACGGTAAGATTGCGCGATAAGGCGAAACTGTCTCCAGGCAGCCCCGAACGTAGGGAAAAATAACGCTCATGCAAACGCCCCGCGAAATTCTGGCCGATCTCTGGACATCGGCCGGCGGCGAGCCTGCCGCGCTCGATGCCGTCACGCTGACGGGAGAAGAATCGCAACTGCCGTCGTCGTTTCGCGTGGCGGCGGCGGCGCAGGCCAGCATTGCCGCGGCCGGTCTTGCGGCCGCGCGGATCTGGCAATTGCGCAGCGGGCAATCGCAGGGCGTCGCGGTCGACATGCGTCACGCCGTCGTCGAGTGCCGCAGCGAGCGCTATTTGCGCGTCGACGGCAAGCCGCCGCCGCCGGCCTGGGACGCCATCGCCGGCGTCTACAGGACCGGCGACCGGCGCTTCGTGCGGCTGCACACCAATTTCCCGCATCACCGCGCCGCCGTCTGCAAGGTGCTGGACTGCAAGCCGGAACGCGACGACGTTCAGGCCGCGCTGATGCGGTGGGAGGCCTTTGCCTTCGAGACCGCGGCCTATGAAGCGGGCGGCGTGGTCGCGATGATGCGCTCATACGACGAATGGTCGGCATTGCCGCACGCCATGGCGCTGTCCGCCTTGCCGACGATATCGATCGAAAAAATCGGCGAGGCCGCGCCGAAGCCCTGGCCCGCCGGCGACCGCCCGCTCGCGGGCGTGCGCGTGCTCGACCTGTCGCGGGTGATCGCAGGTCCCGTCGCCGGCCGCACGCTCGCCGCCCACGGCGCCGACGTGATGCTGATTTCCGGCCCCGAGCTGCCGGCGATTCCCTGGCTCACCATCGATACCGGGCGCGGCAAGCTGACGGCTTTTGCCGAACTCCGGAGCGAGCAGGGGCAAAGCGCGCTGCGCGACCTGCTGGCGGTGGCCGATATCTTCTCGCAAGGCTATCGGCCGCGCGCGCTCGCTGGCCTCGGGTTCTCGCCGGAGGACGCCGCGCGTATCAATCCGGGCATCGTGTATGTATCGCTGTCGGCCTATGGTCATGCCGGGCCGTGGGCGGAACGCCGCGGTTTCGACTCGCTGGTGCAGACGGCGACCGGCTTCAACCACGCCGAGGGCCAGGCCGCCGGCGTCGAGGGGCCGAAGGAATTGCCGGCGCAAATGCTCGATCATGCCACCGGCTACCTGATGGCGTTCGGCGCCATGATGGCCAGGGCGCGCCAGGCGCGCGAAGGCGGCAGCTGGCATGTCCGCGTGTCGCTGGCGCAGACCGGGCGATGGCTATGGAATCTCGGCCGTGTCGCCGACGGGCTGAAGACCGAGGATTTGAAGGCCGACGCGGTCGCCCCATTCATCGAAGAGGTGGCTTCCGGCTTCGGCCCGCTGCGGGCGGTCAGCCATTCGGCCGTGCTGTCGAAAACGCCTGCCTTCTGGGCGCGGCCGGCGATGCCGCTCGGCAGTCACAAGCCGCAATGGCCGGCGCGCGACTGAAGTCCAAACGCCAAAGTTTCAGGAATGAGACCGCACCGGTGAACTGCAATTGCGCCCGGTGCTGACTGACCTGCGTGGTCGCGGGCGTCGGGCTGTTGCCGGCGGCGATGTCTCGCGCCGGGCGCGGTGAGTGGGCGTTTCCCCAGCTTGGGAGCGCAAGTGGGCAAGCGCCCATAATTCTTGCCCACTCCATTTGTGGTTGACGCCACCGGACGGCTGTCCCTGAATACGAGCTTGGGAGACAAAAAACCGCAGGAGAGCGCCATGCGGAACGGGGAACACCAGGGCCAGACCGCCACCCGGACGTCCGATCAGATCCTGGGTGAAATTCGGGATTATTGCCGCGCGACGCAGACGGCCGAATCCACCTTCGGACGGCTCGTCGTCAACGACGGCAAGTTGGTGTCGCGGTTGCGCGACGGGGCCAAGATCACCACCGGCACGCTCGACAAGGTCCGCGCCTATCTGACCGAGCATCGGGCCACACTGCCGTCGGAGAGAACCACATCGCCGGTGGCATTCAGGCCGCTCAATGGCGCGCTTCCCGCGGCCGATATCGCCCCGCCGGGATTCCGGTTCTTCGACAACCGGCAGAAATATCTGCTGTTCGTCTCGACCTGCAGCGAGAAGACCGAAGTCGCCAACCGGATCTCGCTCGAACTCGGCAATCTGCAGCCGTCGCCGCCGGCGCTGCGGATTTTCGACGCCGGCGTCGGTGACGGCACCGTATTGTCGCGCGTGATGCGCGCGGTGCATGCCCGCTTCCCGACCATGCCGCTTTACGTCGTGGCCAAGGAAATTTCCTACGAAGACGTGCGGCTGATGCTGGAGAAGATGGCCGACCGCCTGTTCGAGCATCCGGCCACGGTGCTGGTCATCACCAATCTCTATTACGCCGAGGCGCCGTGGCTGACGCCGCGCTCGGCGACTTCGGCGCAGAGCCTGATCTGGAAGGATGTGGCGCTGTCGGGCAATACCGCGCACGGCTTTGCCGAACAGATCGGACAGCTCGAAGGGTTTTTGGCCGAGAACTGGCGCGCCGGGATCAGCCCGACCACGGGCAATCCGCTCTATACCCGCCCCATCATCCTGACGCTGCGGCGCGAGGATCACTCGTTCCTGCTCGATCCGATCATGCCGCGGCCCGGGCGCGTGATGGCCGATTACGACCTGGTGATCGCCTCGCAGCCCTATCGGGCGCGGGCCAGCGTCGAATTCAAGGCCTCGAAAGTGCTGACCCCGCTGGCGCGCGCGCTGCGACCCGGCGGCCGGCTGATCGGCATCCATTCGCATGGCCACGATCCCGGCATCGAGATCATCGAGGAGGTCTGGCCCGGCGAAGATCCCTTCAAGACCGATCGCTACGCGATCCTGCGCCAGGTCAAGCATGAACTCGGCGCCGATGCGCGGCACTACAATTTCAACGCTTCGTCCGATGCGCGATCGATCTTCCGCTATCACATGCACACGCTGCCGGACGAGGTCTCGGGTCCGATCGGAACCTCGACGCTGTTCGCCGCCTGGAATGCCGCGATCTACGTCGCGCAGATCGAGGATATCCGGCTGTCGGAGGTGGTTCGCGACGGCCGCTACCTCGAAGCCACCGACCGGGTGCTGAAGAAGCACGGCGGCCTCTGGTTCAACGACGAAACCTATGTGATTTCGCGCCGCCGAACCTGACCGGAGTGAGACGTGTCCGCACCCGACCATGCTTCGTCCTGTGAACTCGCCGCGCTGTTGCCGTCCGCTTCCGTCGAAATCTCTTCGCGCGGGCATCAACTCGCGATGTTGCGGGATCATTTTCCTCCGGGCACGGAGGTCACGATCACCTTCCTGCCCGGCGACAATTATCGCCACAACGTCGAGACGGCCGTCGCGTTGCATCGCGCCGGCTTCAACCCGGTGCCCCATGTCGCCGCGCGCGAAATGCCGTCGCGCGAAGTACTCGACGGTTTTCTGGCGCGGCTCCGCGGCGAGGCCGATGTCACGCGCATTCTTCTGATTGCCGGCGACGTCGCGGCCGCGAGAGGCCCGTTCAAATCCAGCCCCGATGTTCGCGCCAGCGGATTGATCGAGGCGCGCGGCATCGCACGGGTGAGCGTCGCCGGCCATCCCGAAGGGCACCCCTACCTGGCGGCGGATGCGACCTTTGGCGGCCTTCAGGCGTGGCGGGACTGGGGGCGTCAGACACACATCCGCGTCGATGTCGTCACGCAATTCTGCTTCGAAAGCGCGCCGATTCTCGGCTGGATCGGCGAGCTTGATGCCCGCGGCATCGAGCTTCCCGTCATCGTCGGCCTCGCCGGTCCGGCGAGCCCTGCCACGCTGACGAAATTCGCGCTCCGCTGCGGCATCGGCAATTCGATCCGCTCGCTGCGCAGCCAGATCGGGCGTTTCGGCCGGCTGCTCACGGATACCGGGCCGGACGACGTCATGCGCGGCCTGCAGTCGGCGCCTGAGGCGGCGACCGCGGCGATCGCCGGCTTCCATCTGTTTCCGTTCGGCGGGCTGCGCAAGGCCGCCGAATGGGTGCGCGGCTATCGCGCGGAAACGCCCGGGCAAATGAAGCGGGCAGCGCCAGCCGCCGGCGCTCAAAAGCCGTAGAGCCGTGCCGGATTGTCGACCAGGATCTTCTTTCGGATCGCCGCATCCGGCGCCCACACGGTGAGCTGGTTGAGCAGACGGCCGTCGTCGATCCCGTACATCGGCGTCACATCGGTCGGCTTGCTGCCGGGCGGGGTGACCGAATTCGGATGCGGCCAGTCCGTGCCCCAGACGATGCGGCCGGAATTGGCCGCGATCAGCGCGCGCGCAAGCGGGGCCACGTCGGGATAATCGGGGGCCAGCTTCGATGCCCGGTAGGCGCCGGAGATCTTGACGTAGGCCTTGCCCGATTTCACCAGTTCCAGCAGGTCCGAAAAGCCCGGTTGCTCCACGCCGCGGGCAGCCTGCGCGCCGCCGAAATGATCGAACACGACCGGCACCGGGGAGGCCAGGACGAGATCCTTGATCGCGGAGATCATCGCCAGATTCGTGAACAGTTGCACATGCCAGCCGCGCGCTTTCACGCGCTCGCTCGCGGCCTGAAAGCGCGCGCGGCCGACCCCGGGATCGTTGACGCCGCCGGTCGCCAGATTGAGCCGGATGCCGCGAATGCCCGCCCGGTTCATGGCGTCGAGATCGGCCTCCGGCGTGTTGTCGTCGATCACGGCGACGCCGCGCGCGGTCGCGCCGCGCGCCTTCATGCCGAACAGCGTCGCGGCATTGTCGGTGCCGTAGACGCTCGGGGTGACGATCACCACGCGCGCGATATGCAGCGCCTGGTGCAGCGCCGACATCTCCTCGGGCGACGCCGGTTCCGGCGTATAGACGCGGCCTGCGAAGTACGGAAATGTCGCGGGGTCGCCGTGAATATGGGTGTGGCAGTCGCAGGCGCCGGCGGGGACGTCGAAATCGACGGGCGTGGAAGGCTGCGAGGCTCTGGCAGGATGGTTTTCGCTGGGCATGGTCACTCCGCTGCAAGGGAAGCGGGCAGAAGACCGCGTCGCGCGAACAACGTCTCCCACCCGTTTCGTTTTCTTGTTCTTAATGAGATAGCTTAGCACCTCCGAGTTCGGCGAGGCACGCCCCGACCAACTCGGGCAATGGCCGCGATCCATCGAGAGGCAGCACCGGGCAGGGCAGCGCGGCAAAAGCGAAGCGCCGAATTCAGGGGCTTCAACGAACCACGGTTGCCTGTGGCGAGCCCGCCCTCTAAACAGGTGGATGTGTCGGGGTCGTCGGGACGGCCGGGATTTCGTCACGGACGAATATCCGTCAAAAATTCGCTAGACTGCCGACGGCTGCGTCCGATTCCAGGCGCCGGCCATCTCCATCGCCCCGGACTTGTAGTCGATGCCGAAACCGTTTTCCGACCCCGAGGCGATCGCCGAGGATATCATCCGCGACGTCGGGACCAATCTGGTGGTCGGGTTGCCGCTCGGGCTCGGCAAGGCGAATCACGTCGTCAACGCGCTCTACGCGCGCGCCAGCGCCGACCGGTCGATCAATCTGACGTTCTTCACCGCGTTGACGCTGGAAAAGCCGCAACCGAAAAATCTGCTGCAGTGGCGCTTCATCGCGCCCGTGATCGACCGTCTGTTCGGCGGCTATCCCGATCTCGCCTATGCCGCGGCGCTGCGCGCAGGTGCGCTGCCGCCCAACATTCGCGTGACCGAATTCTTCTTCCTGGCGGGACGGTGGCAGCACGTGCCGGCGGCGCAACAGCACTATATCTCCGCCAACTATACCCATGCCGGTTCCTATTTGCTGGCGGCGGGGATGAACGTTGTGACCCAATTGGTGGCGAAGCGCGTCGTCAATGGCGTTACGCGCTACAGCCTGAGCTGCAATACCGACATCACGCTGGAGCTGTTGCGCGCCCGCAAAGAGGGCCGCGCGTCGTTCAAGCTGATCGGGCAGGTCAATTCCGAACTGCCGTTCATGCCGGGCGAGGGCGATCTGCCGGCGGAGCAATTCAGCGCGGTGCTCGACAGCCCCGAGACCGACTTCCCGCTGTTCGCCCCGCCGTCCGAGCCGATCACCGATACCAGGTACGCCATCGGGCTTCACGCCGCCGGGCTGGTGCGCGACGGCGGCACGCTGCAGATCGGCATCGGGCAGGTCGGCGACGCGCTGGCGCAGGGGTTGATCGTCCGGCATCGCGACAACGCACAGTTTCACGGGATCATGAAGCGGCTGGTATCCGGACCGGAACACCTCGCGGCGCTGCACACCGGATCGTTCGAACAGGGCCTCTACGGCGTCAGCGAGATGCTGTTTGCGGCCTTTCTCGGCTTGATCGACGCCGGCATTCTCAAGCGCGAGGTCGACGGCGCCGTGCTGCATGGGGCGTTTTTTCTCGGGCCGAAATCATTCTATCGCGCGCTGCGCGAGATGACGCCCGAGCAGATCGCGCGGATCCAGATGATGCCGGTATCCTTCACCAACGAGCTCTATGGCGACGAGGAGGCCAAACGGCGCGCCCGCGTGGACGCACGCTTCGTCAACAGCGCGATGATGGCGACCTTGATGGGGGCCGCCGTTTCCGACGGCCTCGAAAACGGACAGGTCGTGAGCGGCGTCGGCGGCCAGTATAATTTCGTCGCCCAGGCGTTCGCGCTTGCCGGCGCCCGCTCGATCCTCACGGTCGAAGCGACCCGGCAGGCTGGCGCGAAGGCACAATCCAACATCCGCTGGAGCTATGGCCACGAGACTATCCCGCGGCACCTGCGCGATGTCGTCGTCACCGAATACGGCGTCGCCGATCTCAGGGGGAAATCCGACGCCGACGTGATCGCGGCGATGCTGCAGGTCGCGGATTCGCGCTTTCAGGATGAACTCGCACGCCAGGCCAAGGACGCCGGCAAATTGCCGAAGAACTTTGAGATTCCGGCCGCGCACCGGGAAAATGTTCCGGAGCGGATTGCAGCCGCACTAAAACCCGCGCGCGAGGCCGGCCTGCTGCCATCGTTTCCGTTCGGCAGCGACTTTACCGAGGTCGAGCAGCGGCTGATCCCGGCCCTGCAATTGCTGCAGGAGGCGCAAAGCACGCCGCGGCGTCTGCCGGGATTGCTGTGGCAGGGATTTATCCGCCACGCCGATGCCGCCGACAACGAATGCCTGGCGCGGCTCCGCCTCGACCGGCCGGCGACACTGTCCGAACGCGCCTGGCGCGCCCTGGTCAGCGCGGCGCTGGCAAGGAGCAGAAGGAGACGAAAGAAAACGCTTGCCCGCAAGTTCGGGAGGAACGCGTCGCTCGCAGCATGCCGAGAGGATACCGGTTGCGGGGCCTGAGATACGAACGCGTGGCTACCTGTTCCTGTTCACCGGCTTGCGCTTCTCGATGAACGCCGCCATGCCCTCGGAGCGATCCTCCAGGGCGAAGGTCGAATGAAACAGATTGCGTTCGACGTTGAGACCTTCGGACAGCGGCGTCTCGAAGGCGCGGTTGATGGCTTCCTTGGCCATCGCGGCCGCGGGACGCGACATCGAGGCGATCTTTTCCGCCGCCGCCAGCGCCTCGTCCATCAACTTGTCTGCGGGCACCACGCGGCTCACCAGCCCCGATCGTTCCGCTTCGGCGGCATCCATCATCCGGCCGGTCAGGCACAAATCCATCGCCTTGGATTTGCCGACCGCGCGCGTCAGCCGCTGCGTTCCGCCGATGCCGGGAATGGTGCCGAGCGTGATTTCCGGCTGGCCGAATTTCGCGGTGTCGGCGGCGATGATGATGTCGCACATCATCGCCAGCTCGCAGCCGCCGCCGAGCGCGTAGCCGCTGACGGCGGCGATCGTCGGCTTGCGGCATCTGGCGACGCGGTCGCCGCCAACAGCGGCGAAATCGCTGGAAAACATGTCGATGAAGCTCTTCGGCTGCATTTCCTTGATGTCGGCGCCCGCGGCAAACGCCTTTTCGCCGCCGGCCAGCAGGATGCAGCCGATCTTGTCGTCGGCTTCGAGATCGTCGATCGCCGCGGCGATCTCCTTGAACACGCCGAACGACAGCGCATTGAGCATCTTCGGGCGATTGAGCGTCAGAATGCCCACCGCGCCTTTGTTTTCGACAATGATGTATTCGAACGTGCTCATGATCCACCCCGCGCTGGTTGCGCGGGCAATGTGCCCGCTGGCGCGGTGGGCATCAAGTGGGGTGGCGCCGCAGCCGAGTCGAGTGCCTTTGCGCCCAACTCGGCACTGCAGCTGGAAGGTCGTTTACGCCATGAACATGCGCGCGGCAGAGGCCATCGTCAGCAGCGCCCCGAAGCCGATGAATATCTTTCCGATCAGCGAGGTCTGGGCCCAGGCAGAGCTTTCGTTGCTGCCGGCGGCGACAGGTGCAGCAGGTACCTCGGCCGAGGCCAGCGCCAGAGGGGCAGCCGCGGATGCCGCGGGAGGCGTGCTCGCCGACGGCGCGCTCTCGCGCAGGGCGCGGTCGACATCGTTGAGTTGATCGGCGGCAACGACCTGAGAGTCCGGTTGCGCGACAGCGGCGGGCAGCGGGGCGTCAAAAGGCTGGCTCGGCGCCGCGGCCTGCACAATGTCGTTGGCCCGGGCGGTCATCGCCTTGGCGGCATTGCCGGTCGGGGTATCGGGCGATGTTGCCTGGGAGGGAGCCAGTTGGGCGTTGGCGTTGGCCACCGACGGCGGAATCGCGGATGAATGGTCGCCGGCATCCGCCGTGTCGGCCTTCTTCCCGGTATCGGGCTTCTGCGCGACCTTGTGGGATCGGCGATTTGCATATTTCTTCGAGTGGCGCGAGCCGTGTCTGGCGTATTTATGGAGTGCAACGGGCGTGCCGGCAGTTTCCGATTTCGCATTTGCCGCTGCGGCTTCCGCGCCCGCCGCCGCTTGCGACGGCCCCGCGAAACACACAAAAAGCCCGGCTGCCAGAAGCAAGGCCGAGCGCCCGCTGGCTTTGATGGTCATGCGCTGATCTCCCCATTTGCCACCCAACCGGCGGAAAAAGAACGCCGGCGCGTGTCGGCAGCGGGGCAAAAAAAGGGAATCTTCGGGCTCCACCGGGCGAAAGCAGGGCAGCCGGATTGCGTCGGGTGAGCCGTTCCAGGTTTTTCAGCGATGTTTCTTGGAATCCAACCGTCGGGTGCCAGCGGAGCCGATCGATGTTATGAGCCTGAAGGCCGAGGCAGGCCGTCGTCTTCGATTCTCGGATCGGGGCCCGCGGTCCGGGCGCCTTCGGAAACAGATGATCACGACTTCGTGATCAGAAGCTTCCGGGCGTAACAATTTGAAAGATTGATCGAATTGCAGTGTGGGAGCGCACGTGCGCGAACGTGAAGACGATTGGACCGGCCTGATGCGGTCGGCCATGTCGGGTGACAATGCGGCGTATCATCGCCTGCTCAAGGCCGTCACGCCGGTGCTGCGGGCCGCGGCGCGCCGCGGCCTGGCGCGGGCGGGGCAGCCGGTCGATCAATCCGAGGACATCGTGCAGGACATTTTGTTGGCGGTGCATCTGAAGCGGCATACCTGGGACGCCAATGCGCCGTTCGCGCCGTGGCTGTTTGCGATCGCGCGCAACAAGCTGATCGATGCGCTGCGCCGCCGCGGCCGCCGGGTTTTCGTCAACATCGACGATTTCGCCGACACGCTGCCGGGCGAGGCGGCCGCGGAGACCGCGCCGGCCGGCGAGGTCGCGGCCCAGCTGCAGTCCCTGCCGGCGCGCCAGCGCGAGGTTCTGCAATCGATCGCGGTCGAGGCCGCATCGATCAAGGACACGGCGGCGAAATTCTCGATGAGCGAGGGCGCGGTGCGTGTGGCGCTGCATCGCGGGCTTGCCAGCCTCACCGCCAAGCTACGGGAGCAGTGAGAATGGAAACCGATCAGCTCATTCGCTCCCTTGCCGCCGACAACACCCACCACGCCCGGCCGGTGGGGTTCGTGCTGGCGCTGGCACTGCTCGCCGCAGCGCCGGTTTCCATGGCGATGTTCTTCGCAACGCTGGGCGTCCGCCCGGACGTCATGACCGCGATGCATAATCCGTTCTTCGATCTGAAGTTTGCGGTGACGCTGGCGCTGGCGATCTCGGCGATCGCGATCGGCCTGCATCTGTCGCGGCCGGAAGCCTCGCTGCGCGGCTGGGCGTGGCTGCTGTTGATTCCGGCGGGGCTTTTGGTCGGCGGGATCGCCAGCGAAATGATGCTGCCGCAGCGGCTGCCGATGATGACGCGCCTGGTCGGCAGCAATTCGCGGGTTTGCCTCACCGCCATTCCCCTGATGTCGCTGCCGCTGCTGGCGGCGGCGCTGATCGGCCTGCGCCACGGCGCGCCGACCCGCCCCGCGGTCGCCGGCGCGATCGCCGGGCTGATGTCGGCCGGTTTGGCGGCGACGCTCTACGCCTCGCACTGCACCGACGATTCGCCGCTGTTCGTGGCGACCTGGTACACGATCGCCACCGCGCTGGTCGCCGCGATCGGCGCGCTGGCGGGATCGAAGGTGCTCAAGTTCTAGCGGTGATGCTACGCTACGCCGCAGGCTGCGGCGCGGCGGTCTGCTGCATGCGGTGGAAGCGCAGCACCTGCTGCGCGGTCGAGGGCCGCAGCCGCTCATAGGTGGCCTTGCACGCCGCAAGATCGGTCGGCTCTGCGCTCGAGAGTTTGTCGCGCATGTCGATGATCGCCTTGACCGTCGACCACGACATCCCCGAGACCTTGGCCAGGATCATGACGCCTTCGGCGCGGGTTTCGATCATCATGTTCTCGGCGATCGATACCGAGACGTTGGCGAGCGCCGCGATCGAGGCGTTGGCTTCGTCGAACTTGCCGGCCTCGGCAAAGATCGTCACCTGATGCTCGTCGAGCCGGCCGTCCTCGTGGAGTGATTTGACGAGCGCGTGGGCGATCGCCGTTTCCCGGCTCACGGCCGAGGGCGCCGAGCGCGCGCGCCGCGTCGCCTCGCGCACTGCGGTCGGCACATCGCCCGCCTGCTGCGGGTTGGCGGCCTCGAGCCGCTCCCGCACCGTCGCGGAAGCCTTGGCGAGCAGCTTCAGGTAGAGATGACGCGGAATCGTTGGACGTATCGCGAGACAGGTCGCAAGGTTGTCGTCTCCGTCGGCGCGATCGACCAGCCGGGTGAAGGCGCGCTCGGAAAATTCCGCGCCGGGATTGTTGACGGTGCTCTGGATCACTTCGTCATTGCCGCGCAGCACCAGCACGTCGGTGACTGCGCCGCTCAATACCCGTCGCACGGAGATGGCCATCAAATGCGCCTGGCTCTTGTTGCGCGCGGTCTCGATCAGCGTTTCATCGTCGATCCGCTCCGACCTCGACAGCACCGGCGCTGCGACCTCGATCAGGTCGTCGAACGCCAGCGCGCGAATGGTAAGCGGCGGCGCGGTGTCGATCGGCGCCAGCCGGTTGGAGAGCAGCGCCTTGGCGGAAGTCTCGATGTGCTCCATCAGGCACTGGAAGACGTCGTCGAACAGTCCGATCTGTTCATCCGAAAAATCCACCGCGCCGTTGATGAACAAATCGGTCACGCGGCGCAGCGTCTCGACCCGGCGCGCGACGGTGCCGTGCGCGAGCGTGGTCTGAAGCTCGTCGAGCAGGCTTTCGGAAGTGGCGGCAGATTTCGAACCCATGACTCTATCCTGGAGCGTACTTGAAAAACGACGACGGTTTCTCCGGCGCCGGCAACATCAATGATCAAGACAAGGCGGTGGCGATGCGGTTGCGTCCTCGTGCCTTGGCCGCATAGAGCGCGCTGTCGGCGCGCGCGAGAAATGTGTCGGCGGTCTCATCCGCTGCCAGCGTCGCGACGCCGGCGGAGATCGTTACCTGCATGCCGGGTGAGAACGCGCTCCAGTCGAGATCGGCGATGATCGCCCGCAGCCGGTCCAGGATGCGCGCGGCGTCGTCATTCGACGTATCGGGAAGCAGCAGCAGGAATTCCTCGCCGCCGTAGCGCCCGAACCTGTCGATGCTGCGGATATTCGCGAACATGGTGATGGCGAAGGTCCGGAGCACTTCGTCGCCGGTGGGGTGGCCGTAAGCGTCGTTGATGCGCTTGAACCAGTCGAGATCGATCAGCGCGATCGAACACTGCGCGTTGATGCGATGGGCGCGCGTGATCTCGTCATCCAGCATCCGCATGATGCAGCGGCGGTTGAAAGAGCCCGTGAGTTCGTCGAGTTCGGCGAGTTCTTCGATGCGCTTGTAGGCAGCCCTGAGCTCGAAGCTGCGGTTGTAGAGCATTTTCCGCAGGGAACTGCCGTAAAGCCCGAGGAACGCACACTGTCCGATCGTGAGGACGAAGCAAAGCATCGCGGCAAGACGTTCCAATTGGGTCCCGACGGGCATGCCGATCGGCATGCTGGTGAGCAGAAAAATCGGAACCAGGCCCATCGCCGTGAGAGTCCAGGCAACGGTTGCCTGCCGGGAGGTCATGCGCAGCGCGCCGAATTCGAAGATCAGGAACAGGACACTGAGAAACGCATAGCCGATCTGGGGGGCCGCCAGCAGGAAGCCAAGCTGGAGCGCGACATGGCCGCCGACTTGAAACAGCGTGAGATAGTGATCCTCGAAGCTGTCGTTGACGTGGGTTTCGGACAGGACGACAAAAAATCCCATCAACGCAATGCCGGACAGGAAATAAGCCGAGGGAATGACGATCGAGACCGTGCCGGCGTAACTATAGACCAGCAGAACCAGCGAAATGAGCGAGCAGCTCACCGCCTGCACAGCGAGCATCTGACGGCGCTGGCCGGCGCGGCGCTTCAACACATCCAAAGGCGGCCGCTCGGTACGCGCAACCGTCCCGCCAGAGCCTTGAAGCGATGAAGCCGCGCCGATCATGTCCCGCCGCAATGGAATGTATCTGGTGGAACTTTACGGAAGAAAGCCTTTAGGTTTGGTATCTTTCGGAACCGATTCCGGGCCGCTCGAAATCGCTCTCGCCCTTGTTCGGCAATGGAAATTGGCCGGATCGGGGTAAGGTGACCGTCCCGGCGGACTGACCGGCGGACGTGTGGGCGGGCCCTCGCGCACGGTTCCGTCAGAGCTGTTTTGTCGGTGAAGCCTTGGTAAGGTTGGCGCGGACGGGGCTGGGCGCGAAGAGAGCAATTCTGTATTATGATACCGGCTTTTTCCGATTATTTATCCCGGCAGGCGCGATCATGGCCGAAGAATCGCGTTCTGTGGGCTATGTCACAGATGCAGGGCGGCACTTGCGATAAATTGAAGAATCTTGCCTTTGCCATCGAACCACCGGCCAACCCAATCCGACCAACCTTGCGAGACGGCCATTGAGCGCGACACAGGCGGCTTCGGACGACGTCCTGATCGCTCGGATCGCCCAAGGCGACCGCCTCGCCATGCAGGTGCTGTACGGACGGCACCATGTCAGGGTGTTCCGTTTCGGGCTTCGGCTGGTGCGGAACGAACAGGTCGCGGAAGACCTCATCAGCGAGGTGTTCCTCGATGTGTGGCGTCAGGCTGGCAAGTTCGAAGGCCGATCCGCCGTTTCCACCTGGCTCCTGGCGATTACGCGGTTCAAGGCCCTGTCTGCGCTGCGGCGCAGGAAGGATGTCGAGCTGGACGATGAGGCCGCCAATGCGATCGAGGATGCGTCCGACGATCCGGAAGTGGCGGTGCAGAAGAAGGACACCAGTGAAGCGTTGCGCAAGTGCCTGACCGCACTTACGCCGGAGCACCGGGAGATCGTCGATCTCGTCTACTACCACGAGAAATCCGTGGAAGAAGTGGCTGAAATCGTCGGCATTCCGGAGAACACCGTCAAGACGCGCCTGTTCTATGCGCGCAAGAAACTGGCCGAACTGCTGAAGGCAGCCGGCGTCGAGCGAGGTTGGCCATGATGGCGGCAAGCAAGAAGATACTGGAGCAAGAGCCCAGTGAAATGGAAATGCTGTTGCCATTCCATGCGGCCGGCACGCTGAACGCGCGCGATGCCCGCCGCGTCGAGGAAGCGCTGGCCCGCGATCCCGATCTGGCCCGCCAATATGCCGTGATCCGGGAAGAGTACGCCGAAACCATTCATCTCAATGAAAGCCTCGGTGCGCCGTCCGCGCGCGCCATGCAGAAGCTGTTCGCGGCAATCGACGCGGAGCCGGCGCGCCAGCCGTCGGCTTCGCCTGGTTTCTCCGCGCGCTTCACGGGGTTTTTCGCGAACCTGTCGCCGCGGACGCTGGCCTGGTCGGCGAGCCTGGGCGCCCTGGCGCTCTTGCTGCAGGCCGGCGTGATCGGCGCGGTGCTGGTGAAGAACCAGGGCGCCACGTTCCAGACGGCGTCCTTGAGTACCAACGAGCCCATCACCCGCGATCTCGGAGCGGGCGCGCCGCCGCACGCGCTGGTACGGTTCGCGCCGGATGCGCGCATCGCCGATATCACGGCGCTGCTCGACCATTACCAGGCCTCGATCGTCGACGGCGCCAAGGGCGGCATGTTTCGGCTGCAATTCGGCAATAGAGCGATGACCAGGGAAGAAATCGCCGCACTGATGAGCAGGCTGCAAGGCGAGAAGATCGTCAGTCTCGCGGTGGCGACGCCTTAAGACCGCGCGACGTTCAGTGACAAGCGCAGAGGGCCGGGTCTGATGATCCACGATCGTGCAAACTGGCGGATGACGGCGCGGCGCGCGGCGGTGGCGCTGATCTCGGCGGCTTTGCCGTTCCTGTGTCTCGATGGATCGGCCGTTCACGCGCAAAGCTTCATGCGCTCGCCCAGCATCAACATCGGATCGCGGATTCCGACCATCAACCCCGCGGTGGCGCCGCGGGTCAATCCGAACATCGCGGCGCGGACGGTGACAACGGTCGGCCGGACCACGCCCAGGATCGATGCGACGGCGGTCATGAGGACGACGCCCAGGATCAGCACCATGACCGCGCGATCGGCGTCCCGGATCGGGGTCCGGTCGCTTCCTTATGTGCGCTATTCGCCCAATCTCTATCCGGCCTGCAGTTACGCCTATCGCGACAGCGATGGCGCATGCCTGGATCAGCCGGTGACCTCGACCGATCGCGGCAGCGGCGGGCCGCCGGGCAAGAAAGCCAATAATCGCCCGCGCCGCAACGGACCGCAGACCGTGGCGATCAGCTCGCGCACGGTCACCAACGAAATCGTGGCCGAGATCGAGGGTTCGTTGACCGATGCGCAGGCCGACGAACTGGCGCGGCGCCACGGGCTCAGGCGCCTGCAGTCGCAGAATTTTCCGCTGGTCGGCGCCACCATCGGCCTGTTTCGCATCACCGACCGCCGCCCGATCGAGGCCGTCAGCCGCGAATTCGCGACCGAGGCCAGCGTACGCTCGGTGCAGCCGAATTTCCGTTATCTGCTGCAGGACCAGAAGACCGTGCCGACCGAGGGCGATCCCGCGCAATACGCGCTTGCAAAGCTTCGACTGCCCGAGGCCCATACCCTGGCGCATGGCGCCAACGTCACCGTCGCCGTGATCGATTCCGGTATCGACGCCAGGCATCCCGAACTCGCCAATGCGATCGCGGACAGCTTCGATGCCCTCGGCAGCAAGGAAGGCCCGCATGTCCACGGCACCGGCGTCGCAGGTGCGATCGTGGCCCATGCGCGGCTGATGGGGAGCGCGCCGGCGGCGCGGATCCTGGCGATCCGTGCGTTCGGCACCGCGGCGAACGGTGCGGAAAGCACGACATTCGTGGTCCTGAAAGGGCTCGACTATGCCGCCGCGCATGGCGCGCGGATCGTCAATATGAGCTTCGCCGGACCGAAGGATCCGCTGATGGAGCGCGGTATCGCCGCCGCCGCGGCCAGGGGCATTTTGATGGTCGCGGCCAGCGGCAATGCCGGGCCGAAATCGCCGCCGTTATATCCGGCCGCCAACCCCAATGTGATCGCCGTCAGCGCCACCGACTCCCATGACAAATTGTTCGCGGCGTCGAACCGCGGCGCCTATATCGCCGTCGCCGCTCCGGGCGCCGACATCTTCCTGCCGGCGCCGGACGAAAAATATCAGATGACGTCGGGCACCTCGTTTTCCGCGGCCTACGTCTCCGGCCTCGCCGCCCTGATGCTCGAGCGCAATCCTGCGTTGAAGCCGGACGAGGTGCGCGCGATCCTGATGAAAACCGCCCGCGATCTCGGGCCGCCGGGCCGCGACGATCTGTTCGGCGCGGGCGAAGCCGATGCCTATGCGGCGGTTTCGGCCGTCGCCGCCGCGCCGGTCGTCGCGGCGTCCGATGCGCCGGCGCCTGCCGCCGGAAAGCTTTCGGACCGCCAGGATGCGCCGGCAACCCGGGCCTTGAACGTACCGGCGGCTGCCATGGCCGCCGGCAAGCCGGCCGCGGCCAATCGCTCCGCCGCGCAATAGGCTCCTTCCAGGACCTCTTCCTCTTCGCGAGGATCAAAATGGGGCAGCAGATTCTTGATTTGACGCGTTTTTCCAACGCGACCAGTCGCCACGCTGCATCGAATGCGGCGCAGGGTTTCGCTTGAGGACGCTGCGAGACCTCCCGCCAAAAAGTTAAAAAAATTCGCCACCGGTTTGAACGTGTGGCGGCCCTTGCGCGACAGACAGATGTGGGAGCGGTAATCCCTCCCCATCGAGGCTGTATTCGGCGCGAGCGCCCATCCACCCCAAGCGCCCATATGGCTTGACCCGTCCGGTTGTCCCCCCGGACGGGTCTTTCGTTTCTGGCGCGGTTTGTTCTGGCGCCGTTTCGGGCTCATTCACCCCGCGATATCCGCAGGCATCTCCACGGCTCCCGGAACGTCGCAACGCGGCCATGCCGGCCTGCATCTTGACGGCGAATGGTCAGGGAAACCCCGCATGACTACGGCTTTTGCTCGAAGAGCGGCCTCCGGCGGGGTCACTTGCTGGACTTCGTTGAGGTTTTCCACAAAATATATCCGTCACGTTTGATTGATTCGTGCCGTTGCGTCCGCGTCCGTTTTTCTCTCCTTGCGGGCTGGTTCATGACACAACAACTCGACGTGGCACCTGGCCGCGACATCGTCGCGCGCTGGTGCGCCCTTGCCGAGCAGCGGCTCGAACACCTCACCGAATTGTTCGAGACCGGCCGCTGGCGCCGCTATCACAGCGAACTCGCTTTTCTCGAGAATATCCAGGAGGCCAAGGCTGCGGTCGAAACCTGGCGCGATCTGTCAAGGCGCGAGGCCTCGCTCGACAACAACGGGATCGACATGTCCTGGCTCGGCCGCACAAGGGCGGCGCCGCAACGCGGCGAACGATCGCACGGTCAGGCCCACCGGCCGCAGCCGGCGGCGATTTCGGCTGAACCGCCGCGATCGAATATCTCGATTGTCCCGGAAGCCGATCCGGCTCGCCCGGAGGAACCGTCTGACGCACCGGCGTCGGATAGTGCCTGGGAGCTGACACGGGATATTGCAGCCGCGATCGCGGAACGCTATCCGCTGCTGCGCAACGCGATGTAGGGTTACCTCCGCACCGCGTTCGTTCCCACCACGACCTGGGCAAAGCGCTGCGCGCCCTCGGCAGTCAGGTCGGGCGTAACGGGGCGGGCGTGATCGAGCCCGACCACGGCGCCGCGCGGCGTTTCCGAGATCATGTTGTTGTCGACCAGCGCCGTCCCCGCGCCTGACGCCACCGACACGCCGATGCCGACGAAGGCCTTGCGGATCACATTGCCCGAGATCGCGACGTCGCGCAGATATTTGCCCCAGCCGGCGACGATCCCGAACGACGGCGCGTTCTCGATCACGTTGCCCGACACCGAGGTATCGGCCTCGACATAGATGCCGATGCCGGCGTCGTCGTCCGGCGCGGTGCCGATCGGGCGCTTCGGCAACAAATTGCGGATGATGTTGCCCTGCACGACCGCGAGGCGTCCGCCCTCGTTGAAATTGCAGACCGAAACGCCCACCGCCGCGCCGTCCACGGTGTTGCCGGCGATCACGGCGCCCTCGAACGAAAACTCCGAATACAGCGCCACCTCGCGGACGTCGCTGACGCTGTTGCCCGTGATCTGGATGTTGGAGGCGGAATTGCCGCGCACCGCGGAATAGTCGCAGTTGCGGATCCGGTTGCCCCGCACGATCACATTGCCGGCGCGAAACGCGTTGATGGCGTTGCCATATTGTCCGGAGCCGCCGGGGCCGGCCTTGATGTCCTCGATGCGGTTGTCTGCGACCAGCGTGCCGTCGTCGCCGATCGCGGTGCGCAGGATCTCGATGCCGTTGTCGCTGGTGCCGGAAATGGTGTTGCGCGAGACCAGCAGGCCCTGCGCGTCGAACGACAGGATCGCCGTGGCGGCGGTGTTGGTGATGATGTTGCCGCTGATGTCGCCGGAGACCTGCTCGAACCAGATGGCGTTGCCGCCGCTGCCGGTGATTTCGCAATCGAGAATGCGGATGTCGCGGCCGCCGATGCAGTGCACGAGGCCGCGCCGCGTCGGCAGCGGAATGCCGGCGCCGTCGAGCGTGATGTTGGCAAGGCCGACGCTGGCCGGCGCCCTCGCCCTGAAACATCGACGCGCCGCCGTTGAAGACCAGTTTGGTCGCGCCACGCACGCCGATCAGCTGAGTGCCGCTTTGCAGCCGAAGCATCGAGGTGCGATAGACCCCCGGCGGCAGCGCCAGCGGCACTTGCGCGCGCGCGGCTTCGTCGATCGCGCGCTGCAGGATCCTGGTCTGGTCGTCGGGGCTGCCGGGCCGGACGCCATATTGCGTGGCGTCGCGGCCGAGAGACGAGGTCAGTGGCGCCGCGCGCGCGGCCTCGGGCGAGATCGCGAGCGCGCCCGCAAAGCCCGCGGCGGATGCTCCGATGAGATGGCGGCGATTGACGTCCATGTTCGCGTCTCCGGGCAGATGCGCGTGGAAAGCGCATCTGCAAGCCTGGCGTAACGCAAAAATGCTGCCGTGCAGGGCGTGGCGGAAGGCGGAGCAGGGCGATTGTTGGGGGTAGGGTTAATCGTTGAGGAACGCGATTTGACGGTTTCGCGCCGCCTGCCGCGTCAGCTTCACCATCTCCAGCAGCATGGCTTCGCCGGCATCGACCAGCTCTTCCAGCGTGATGCGATGCGCCGCGCCCTTGCGCCGCGATGCGCCACCGCGCGCCAGCAGCGGTATATGGACGAAGGCGGCGAGGCGCGGGCCATCCCTGGCATCGACCGCTTCATTCGCGCGCCAGCTCAAATAATTGCAGAGGTAACTCCCGGCATCGCGCGAGGCCCGGGCGTCAATGCCGGTGCCGCAGGCTGCGCGCAGGAGCTTGGCGGTGTGCGGTCCGAACATCGCGGCGTCGGCGCCGCTGACGATCGATCCCTTGCGCGCGCGGTGGCGATCGGCGTCGGGGAAGCGCGTGGTGACGGCATTGCGCGCGCGCGTTTCGATCCGGACATGCGCGGTGCGATCGGCGAGGCCGAAACTCAGCAGGGCCTGCGGGCGATATTTGGCGATCAGTTCGGGCAGCTCCCGGTCGACCGTCGCGTAGGTGACATGGAAGATGTGGCCGATCAGTTCGACGTCGGCGAAGGCCGGGCGGCGCAGCTGCGTCAGGCGCTTCACCAGCGGCATCGTCGGGTTGAACGGCGCCCCGGGAAAGGGCCCGAAGCCGGTAATCAGGATGCGCAGTTTCTCGCTCATGTCACCTCAGCATATCGGCGATCTGGTCCGCCGCCAGCGCCGGCGTGATGCGGCCGTCGGCCACCTCCGACTCGATCTTCTTCACCTTGGCGCGGATCGCCGGATCGGCGCGCAGCCGCGCCATCATCCGCTGCTCCAGCATCGACCACATCCATTTGATCTGCTGCTGCCGCCGCCGCGCGGCGAATTCGCCCGAGGCGTTCATCGCCGTGCGGTGATCGAGAATCTTCTGCCAGAGCGTATCGATACCGGCGCCGGTCAGTGCCGAATAGGTCATGACCGGCGGCTGCCAGTGCTCCGAGCGCGGCGTGAGGATATGCAGCGCGCCGCGATATTCCGCCGCGGCCAGATTGGCGCGCTTGATATTGTCGCCGTCGGCCTTGTTGATCGCGATCATGTCCGCGAGCTCGACCAGGCCCTTCTTGATGCCCTGCAGCTCGTCGCCGGCGCCCGGCAGCATCAGCGCCAGGAAAAAATCGGTCATGTCGCAGACCGCGGTCTCGGATTGGCCGATGCCGACGGTTTCCACCAGCACCACGTCGAAGCCGGCGGCCTCGCACAGCAGCATCGCCTCGCGGGTTTTCGCCGCGACCCCGCCGAGCGTGCCGGAGGCCGGCGAGGGCCGGATATAGGCGTTGTCGGAAGCCGCAAGCCGGGCCATCCGGGTCTTGTCGCCGAGGATCGAGCCGCCGGTGCGCGCGGAGGAGGGGTCCACCGCCAGCACCGCCACCTTGTGGCCGGCCTCGATCAGGAACATCCCGAGCGCGTCGATGGTGGTGGATTTGCCGACCCCGGGCGAGCCGGTGATGCCGACGCGCACCGCCTTGCCGGTATCGGGCAAAAGCTCCTGCACCAGTTCGCGGCTTGCTGCCTGATGATCGCCGCGCCGGCTCTCGATCAGCGTGATGGCGCGAGCCAGCGCCGCGCGGTTGCCGGCGCGGAGGTCTTCCGTGAGTTTGCCGATATCGAGCGGACTACGAGCGGTCATCGGGTGCCGTCATCGTCGCCCTTGGGCCGGGCGCCGCCGAAGATTTTTGTTCCTTCCGGCGTCAAATAGGGTTTTAGCGCCTCCCACGGCACGAACGCGACATACTCGCCCTCGGCATAGGGGCCGACCGCATAGGGCGGATAGTGGAAGGTCAGGCCGGAGCTCTTGCCCGCTTCGGTCGACGGCGCCAGCGTCACCGCGCCGATCTTGAGCAGCTTGGGCTCGACGCTCTTGTACCACTCGGCCGTGGCGGTATCGCTGGTATCGCGCTTCTTCTTTTCGATGTTCAGCGACGCGATCACGGCTTTGCGCATCGCCGTCATGGTCGGGCCGTTGTCGGCGGTCTCGGTGAAGAAGGGACGGATGCTGATGCGCTTCTTCGCGGTGGCGTCCCACAGGATGGTATTGACGTCCGAATTGGGGTGCGCGCCGCCGGTGTTCATGTAGTCGGACCTGACGACGCTGACATAGTGCCCGCCGACCACGGAGCGAACGCTGTATTTGCGCTCGAAGGTCCAGGCGCCGTTGCGAAACATCACCGGGTCCTGCTTGCGCGAGGTTTCCGCTTCCGCGGCATTCTTGTCCATCCACTTCCTGCCCTCGGCGAGACAGTCGGCGGCAAGCGCCGGATCGGCCTTGATCTTGGCATCGAGAAAAACGCTGGCGTCGATGACCTTGTTCTTGATCGCGGCATCGGGCTTCGGGTCGGC
This sequence comes from uncultured Alphaproteobacteria bacterium, assembly GCA_963721275.1. Lineage (GTDB taxonomy): Bacteria > Pseudomonadota > Alphaproteobacteria > Rhizobiales > Xanthobacteraceae > Bradyrhizobium. The sequence continues at coordinate 302,171 of CAVRIQ010000013.1, forward strand.
GGCGAACGCTGCTGCCGCCGCGAAGCACGCGACCGCGCCAATGAGGGCTATCCTGCGTGCGAACGTGAGGGATGCTGCGGAACGCAAGGGAAGTCCTCTGAAAGAAATTTGCAGGGGCGGAGAGCTACTCCGCCGCCTCGCTGTGGCCGAGCCGCGCATTCAGCTTGTGGATCAGCTCTTCGGCGGCGTCCGCGATCACGGTGCCCGGCGGGAAGATCGCCTCGGCGCCGGCCTTGTACAGCGCGTCGTAGTCCTGCGGCGGCACCACGCCGCCGACGATGATCATGATGTCGTCGCGGCCCTGCTTCTTCAGCGCGGCCTTCAGTTCCGGCACCGCGGTGAGATGGGCGGCCGCCAGCGACGACACGCCGAGAATGTGAACGTCGTTCTCCACCGCCTGTCTTGCTGCTTCCTCGGCGGTCGCGAACAACGGCCCGATATCGACGTCGAAGCCGACATCGGCGAACGCTGAAGCGATCACCTTCTGGCCGCGGTCGTGGCCGTCCTGGCCGATCTTGGCCACCAGAATGCGAGGCCGCCGGCCTTCGGCGTCCTCGAACGCATCGATCAGCGCCTGCACTTTTTCGACCCGGTCGGACATGGTGGACGCCTCCCGCTTGTAGACGCCGGTGATGGATTTGATTTCGGCGCGGTGCCGCCCGAACACCTTTTCCAGCGCGTCCGAAATTTCGCCGACGGTGGCTTTGGCGCGCGCGGCATCGATCGCCAGCGCGAGAAGATTGCCGTTGCCTTCGCCGGCGCTGCGGGTCAGCGCCGCCAGCGCTTCGTCGACGTCCTTCTGGCTGCGCTCGGATCGGAGCCGCGCCAGCTTGTCGATCTGCAGACGCCGCACGGTGGAGTTTTCCACCTTCAGCACGTCGATCGGCGCCTCGTTGACCGGCTTGAACTTGTTGACGCCGATCACGGCCTGCTTGCCGGCGTCGATCCTTGCCTGCGTCTTGGCGGAGGCTTCCTCGATCCGCAGCTTGGGCACGCCGGCCTCGATGGCTTTTGCCATGCCGCCGAGCGCCTCGACTTCCTGGATATGGCCCCACGCCTTGGCGGCGAGGTCGCGGGTCAGCCGCTCGACATAATAGGAGCCGCCCCAGGGATCGATGATGCGGTTGGTGCCGCTCTCCTGCTGCAGGAACAATTGCGTATTGCGGGCAATTCTGGCCGAGAAATCGGTCGGCAGCGCCAGGGCCTCGTCGAGCGCATTGGTGTGCAGCGACTGGGTGTGGCCTTGCGTCGCCGCCATCGCCTCGATGGTGGTGCGCATCACGTTGTTGTAGACGTCCTGCGCGGTCAGCGACCAGCCCGAGGTCTGGCAATGCGTGCGCAGACTGAGCGAGCGCGGGTCCTTCGGATTGAACTGCGTCAGCAGCTTGGCCCACAACAGCCGCGCCGCCCGCATTTTTGCCACTTCCATGAAAAAATTCATGCCGATCGCCCAGAAGAACGACAGCCGCGGGGCGAAGCGGTCGACGTCGAGGCCGGCGGCAAGCCCGGCGCGGAGATATTCGACGCCGTCGGCCAGCGTATAGGCAAGCTCGAGGTCCTGCGTCGCGCCGGCTTCCTGCATATGGTAGCCGGAGATGGAGATCGAATTGTATTTCGGCATCTTCTGCGAGGTGTAGGCAAAGATGTCGGAGATGATCCGCATCGAGGGCGCCGGCGGATAGATGTAGGTGTTGCGCACCATGAACTCTTTCAGAATGTCGTTCTGAATGGTGCCCGACAGTTTCTCCGGCGGCACGCCCTGTTCCCCGGCCGCCGCGACGAACAGCGCCAGGATCGGCAGCACCGCGCCGTTCATGGTCATCGACACGCTCATCTGGTCGAGCGGGATGCCGGCGAACAGCGTGCGCATGTCGTAGATCGAGTCGATCGCGACGCCGGCCATGCCGACGTCGCCGGACACGCGCGGGTGATCGCTGTCGTAGCCGCGATGAGTAGCGAGATCGAACGCGACCGAGAGGCCCTTCTGCCCGGCGGCGAGGTTGCGGCGGTAGAACGCGTTGGAGTCTTCCGCGGTGGAGAAGCCGGCATATTGCCGGATGGTCCAGGGCTGGTTGACATACATCGTGGGGTAGGGGCCGCGCAGATAGGGCGCGATGCCCGGCCAGGTATCGAGGAAGTCGATGCCCTCGAGATCGGCCTCGCTGTAGCCGGGTTTTACCAGGATGCCCTCGGGGGTGAGCCAAGGCTCGGCGCTGCCGGCGGATATTGCACCGGCAGTCTTCTCGAAGGCGATATTCGCAAAGTTCGGTATGCGGCTCATGGCTTCCATCATAGCACAAGCGACCCCCGGGGGTCGCTACCCCTTAATCATGGTCCGGATGCTGGTAGTTGACGATGCCCGAAAGCTTCTCGGATCCGTAGTTCTGCAGCGTGGTCTGGCTCGGCAAATTGGCGATGCCCACCACCCAGCCGAGCCGGGATTCGGAGCCGAATTGTTGCGTCGGTATCACCCGGTCCGGGCGGTCGAACGCGCCGGTCATGATCTCGATCCGGGGGCCGTCGATGCGGCGGAAGCTGAGCGGCGTGCCGCAGGCGGCGCAGAAGTCGCGCATCGCGATGGAGGAGGAGCGGAACGCGGCCGGCGTGCCGCGGGTCCAGGCGAAATCGTTTCGCTCGATGTCGGCGAGGGAGGCGAACGGCGCCCCGGAGGCCTTCTGGCACATCCGGCAGTGACAGATGCTGACCTTCACCGGCGGGGCCGACAGCGCAAAGCGGATGGCGCCGCATTGGCAGCCGCCGGTCAGGACGGGTTTTGTGGCCGATGTCATGCTTGCTCCGTCAGCCGATAGGCCTCCTGCAGGACGGTCAGTGCGTCGCCGCCGGCAAAGACAAAATCATTGACGCCGGCGGCGCGCAGCGCGGCTTCCTGCTCGCCGGGACGGCCTGCCAGATAGATATGCCTTGCGCCGGCGGCTTGAAGGGCCGTTGCCGCCGCGGCGGCCTGTGCGGCATAGACCTTGTCGGACGAGCACAGGCAGGCGAGCTGCGCGCCGGAGGCGCTGAATGCGGCGGAAAGCGCCGCCGGATCGGAAAATCCTTCGGTATCGACCGCTTCGATGCCGCCGGTCTCAAAGAAGCTTTTCGCAAAGGTCGCACGCGCGGTGAAATCGGCGGGCGTGCCGAGATTGGCGAGGAAGATTTTCGGCCGGGCGCCTTTGTCTTTCTGGATTTGATCCGAGCGGTCGCGCAAGGCTTCGAACGGTGCGGCCAGCCGCATCGGCGGCAGCGCGTCGAATTTGAATTTGGTCTCGCCGTAGGGCGCCAGCACGACCGGCTTGGCGTCCAGCACCGCGACGTCAGCTTCATGCAGATTGGGGAACTCGGTGGCGCCGGTCAGCACTTCCTTGCGCTTGGCAATATTGGTTTCGCGGACCGCCCGTGTCGCCGCGACCTTGCGCTGGATCAGGTTTTGTTCGAGGCAGGCGAATATGCCGCCCGCGTTCTCGATCTCCTGGAACAGCGACCACGCCGCTTCGCAGAGTTGCTGCGTCAGGCTTTCGATGCCGCCGGAGCCGGCGGCCGGATCGGACACCTTTGCCAGGTTGGATTCCTCCAGCAGCACCAGTTGCGTGTTGCGCGCCACCCGCCGCGCGAACGGATCGGGCAATCCAAGCGCCAGCGTATGCGGCAGCACGGTGACGGCACTGGCGCCGCCGAGGCCTGCGGAGAATGTCGCGATCGTCGCGCGCAGCATGTTCACGTAAGGGTCGCGCTGCGTCAGCATCCGCCAGGCGGTATCGGCGGCGACGAAGAGGGGCTTGGGCGCGAGGCCGCAGGCCTGTTCGATCCGCGCCCACAACAGCCGCAGCGCGCGGAATTTTGCCAAGGTCAGGAACTCGTCGGCGTCGGCGGAAAGCCGCGCATAGACCATGCCGCGCGCACTATCGAGATCGACGCCGGCCCCTTCCAGCGCGCGCAGATAGGCGACGCCGGTGGCCAGCACGAACGCCAGCTCCTGCACCTCCGATCCGCCGGCGTCGTGGATCACCCGTCCATCGGCGACCGCGAACGGACCCTTGAAGCCCATGGCGGCGAGGCCTTTGACCGCGCCGGTCACTGCGGGCGCGATCTCGGACCAGGCGTAGGGGCTGGAGCCCCAGACCGCGCAGGCGCCGATCGGATCGAGACCGAAACGGATATCGCAGGCGGCGGGACCAAGCCCTTTGCGCTTCACATATTCGGCGACGTGAATGGCGGCCATCCGCGACTGCGGCCCGACCTGAAGCTCGACCGAAATCCCGGCATCGATGAAGACGCCGCCGAGCACCTTCTCGACCGCTTCGGCGGTCGGCTCCAGACCAAAGCCATGGGCGCCATTCGCGCCTGCGAATACCAGCGTCAGCCCGGTGGCGCCGTTCTCCAGATCGTGCAGCGCCTGCGCGTTGGCCTCTCCCGCGTCCGGATGATCGATCCGCTGCATGATCTGCCAGGGCGCGGCCGCCGGCCGGCCTGCGACCGGTGCGGCGCCGCGGGCGCGCGGATAGATCGGTTCGATCTTCAGGCCATCGGAGGTCCTGCCGACCAGTTTCTCGAACGGCGCGCCCTTCAGCACGCCGTCGACCAGCTTGCGCCAGTCGTCATAGGTCGCAGGCTGAAAATCCACCGCCAGCCGCAGATCTTCGGTTAAAGAGTCTTTGGTTACGGAGTCTTCGGTTGCAGAGGTCATTCGGCTGGGTGCTCCCGGGCGCCGTTCTTGTTGTTATGTCGGAAATTGCCACGTGACGGCGGCCAAGCCAAACGGTTGTTTTCCGGTCGATGGGGCGGTTTCTGGTCAGCTCAGGTCGGGTAATCGCTCAATTCCCCGGGTGGACAGTTGGGCCAGCGCCGAAGCAACGCTGCGTCCCGCAATGATGCGGTCGGGCGCGATCTCGGCGAGCGGCACCAGCACGAAGGCGCGCTCGAATGCCCGCGGATGCGGCAGCGTCAGTTCCGGCTTTTGCATCGAAACGTCGTCATAGGCGATCAGGTCGAGGTCGAGCGTGCGCGGGCCCCAGCGCCTTTCGCTGGCGCGATCGCGGCCGAACCTGCTTTCGATCTTGTGCAGCGTGAACAACAGCGCGTGGGGATCGAGGCCGGTTTCGATCTCGATGCAGGCATTGATGAAGGGGGCCTGCTGCTCGTCGCCCCAGGGCGGCGTGGAATAGTCGGACGAACGCGCCAGAAGCGCCGCCTGCGTCATGCCGCAGATATTGGCGATCGCCTTTCGAAATGTCGCGCGGACGTCGCCGACATTGCCACCGAGCGCGATCAGAACGTCAGCCATGCGACGACGCTTGCCGCGTGCGTGTCAGCACGACGCCGACGTCCTCGAAAATCGCGGCGATCGGGGCGTGCGGCTTGTGAACGGTGACCTTGACCGCGCTGATGCGCGGAAACGCCGCCAGCACGGCGTCGGCGACCGCGCCGGCGGCGCGTTCCAGCAGCTTGTAATTGGCACCCTTGAAAGCCGCGGTCGCGGTCGCGACCACGTTGGAATAGGACACGGTATCGGCGAGCCGGTCGGTGCGCGAGGATTCCGACAGATCGGTCGAGAGTTCGAGATCGATGACAAAACGCTGACCGACCTCGGTCTCATGCTCCATGACGCCGTGGCGGGCATGGATGACGACGCCGGTGATGAAGATCCTGTCGGTCATCGCTTGCCCCAGATTGCCGCTGCCACGCGCAGCGCCTGCACGGTTTCGGCCACGTCGTGGGTCCGGATCATGCGCGCGCCGCCCTCCGCCGCCAAAAGATGCGCCGCGATCGAGCCGCCGAGCCGCTGATGCGGCTCCGACGGCGACACCGAACTGATGAAGCGCTTGCGCGATGCGCCGACCAGCAGCGGCAGGCCGAATGCGTCGAGTTCGCGCAGCCGGGCCAGTGCGATCATGCTCTGCTCGGGCGTCTTGCCGAAGCCGATGCCGGGGTCGAGCACGATATTTTCACGTGAAATGCCGGCCCTGGTCGCGATCTCGATCGAGCGGGCGAAGAAGCCGGCAATATCCTGCATGATGTCGATGCCGGCATCGGCGCGGTCGCGGTTATGCATGACGATCACGGGCGCACGGCGCGCCGCCAGCAGGGCGGCCATGGCGGGATCGCGCTGCAGGCCCCAGACGTCGTTGGCGATGGATGCACCTGCATCGAGCGCCCAGGCGACGACGGCCGATTTCATGCTGTCGATGGAGACGGGAACACCCAGCGCAACCACGTCGGCCAGGATCGGCTGCAAACGCTTCAGCTCCCGATCGGCCGAGACCGGTTCCGCGCCGTAGGGGCGGGTGGATTCCGCACCGATGTCGATGATGTCGGCGCCCTCCGCGATCATGCGGCGCGCCTGCGCCAGCGCGCGCTCCGGCGCGATGAACTGGCCGCCGTCGGAAAACGAATCCGGGGTGATATTCAGCACGCCCATCACGGCCGGATACGGCCTGGACAACAGCGCCGGCAATACCGGATGACCGGCCGGGGCGGTTCTGGAGCTGGTCGCGATCATGCGGTCGCTTTGCGCGGTCCGTGCATGGGAGTCAAGACGCCGGCGCGCGTCGCGGGGCGCGCGACCGAGCCGTTTCCGCTCAGGTTCTAATAGGTGATCTTGGGCTGAAGCTTGCGCGCCTGCGCGATCAGTTGCTCGACCGACTTTTCCGACGGCAAAACGCGGACGAGTTTGCGCCTGGTATTCACTTCTTTCATGTTCTGCGCCAGGCGCGCCGGGTTGCGAAGGGCGAGTTCGCGAACCGTGGTGACGCCGGCGGCGCGCACCAGCCCGACCTTGGCCTTGCCCATGCCGGGAATCCGCATGTAGTCCGAAACATTGGCCCATTCCAGCAGTTGCTGCTCGCTGATGCCGGTCTTTGCCGCCAGCGCTTTGCGGCCCTTTACGGTCCGCGCCGCCTCGAGCAGCCCGTCCGTGGTGCGAATGCCCAGCGATTTGAGTTTGGCCGCGGCGAAGGATGGCAGGCCATCAATCTTGGAGATTGGATATGTCATGGTACTCGATGTGCAAAATACTCGATGTGGAAAGTACTCGATGTGAAAAAGGTGCTTCAGGCGAACTGGCTGAGGCCCGGTGTCCCCTTGATGATCTCGCCCATCTGGTCCGCTCCGATTTTGTCGCGGCCGAACCTGAAAAGTTCACGCGCGACGTTCTGAATCTCGCTCATGCCCAGACCGAGCCCCATCAGCTTGCTGCCGAGCGCCATCAGGCCGCCGCCCATCAACCTTCCGAGACCGCCGCTCTTGCCCGAAGCCGCGATCGCAGCCTCCGCGCCGGGAATCTTGTCGATCAAGACCTGAACTTTGTCGGAAGGACCCTCGTTGCGGAGGAAACCCAGGATGATGCCGATGGTTTTTTCAGCCACAGCATCATCGATGCCGGCCTTTGCTGCCAGCTGCCCAATCAATTCGTCCATATTGCCCCGCCTCATCCGGTTTGGTGCCGGATCCTTGCTTTTCGAATTTATCTTGATCTTCCGCGCCGCGAATTACAAGCGACGACAGCCTTCGTTGGCGCGATTCAGCTTCGATCGCGTGACGAGTGTTGCAGCAATGCAAGAGCAGGTGCGTAATTCGCGGAAAAATTGTCGCGCCGGGCCCGTTCGTTTCAACTTTGGTAGGAAGTTTGCACGATGCCGCTCGCCGGGGTTTCGACGAGGAAGCGTATCCAATGCCTGCAAGGGGGCGTTGACCGGTTTCAATCGGCTCGCAAGATGCAGTATGATGCCGGTGTCGGGCGCGTGAGGCCCCCGACGCGCGAAGAGGCGATGCAATGGCGACCCCCGATAACAAGCTGGCCGATACCGACGAGAAAATCTTCATCGGGAAGGGTGAAGAGCCCGCGTGGTTGACGCTCGGGCTGGCCAATCGCCACGGCCTCGCCACCGGCGCTACCGGAACCGGAAAGACCGTCTCGCTGCAGGTGATGGCGGAAGGGTTTGCGCGCGCCGGCGTGCCGGTGTTTGCCGCCGACATCAAGGGCGACCTCTCCGGCATCTCCGCAGCCGGCGAAGCCAAGGATGCTATCCTCAAGCGGGCCAGCGACATGGGCCTCAGCTTCCAGCCCGACCGGTTTTCGACGGTATTTTGGGACGTGTTCGGCGAGCAGGGTCATCCGGTGCGCGCCACCGTCACCGAGATGGGGCCCTTGCTGCTGTCGCGGATGCTCGATCTGAATGACGTGCAGGAAGGCGTGCTCAACGTCGCGTTCCGTGTTGCCGACGACAACGGCCTTGTGCTGATCGATATGAAGGATCTCCGGGCGCTGCTCGATGCGATCGTCCCGGACACCGGCAAGGCGGGTGGCGATGACGACGATCCGCTGGCGCCGATCCGCAAGGCCGCGCAGGGGTTCGGCAATGTCACCAAGGCGACAGTAGGCACCATTCAGCGCCAGCTGCTGGTATTGGAAAACCAGGGCGGCACGAAATTTTTCGGCGAGCCGGCGCTGGCGCTGAAGGATTTCATGCGCACCGACGGCGACGGCCGGGGCATGGTCAACATCCTGGTGGCCGACAAGTTGATGCAGAGCCCGCGGCTGTACGCGACCTTCCTGCTGTGGATGCTGTCGGAACTGTTCGAGGAGTTGCCGGAGGCCGGCGATCCGCCAAAACCCAAGCTGGTGTTCTTCTTCGACGAGGCGCATCTGCTGTTCAGCGATGCGCCGAAGGCGCTGATGGACAAGATCGAGCAGGTGGTGCGGCTGATCCGTTCCAAGGGCGTCGGCGTCTATTTCGTGACCCAAAATCCGATCGACGTGCCGGACAAGGTGCTCGCTCAGCTGGGCAACCGCGTGCAGCATGCGCTCCGCGCCTTCACCCCGCGGGACCAGAAAGCGGTCGCGGCCGCCGCGCAGACGTTCCGTCCCAATCCGAAGCTCGACACCGCCCAGGTGATCATGGAACTGGGCAAGGGCGAAGCGCTGGTGTCGTTCCTGGAAGGCAACGGCACGCCGGCGATGGTGGAGCGCGTCATGATCCGGCCGCCGTCGGGGCGGATCGGGCCGATCACGCCCGAGGAGCGCAAGGCGATCATGGACAACAGTCCGGTGAAGGGCAAATACGACACCACGATCGACGCCGAGTCCGCCTATGAGATGCTGCAGAAGCGCGTGGCCGGGGCTGCGGCGCCCGCGGACGGGTCTGCCGGCGGCGGGGGAATTCTCGGCCAGATCGGCGGCATTGTCGGCACGATCTTCGGTACCAGCGTATCGCGCGGAAGACTGTCGACCGGCCAGCTCATCGCGCGAAGCGTCACGCGCTCGGTCACCAACAAGGTGGTCGGCGGGGTGGCTGCCGGTCTCGGCAAATCGGTCGCCGGTTCACTGGGCGGTTCGGTCGGCCGCGCATTGGTGCGCGGCGCGCTCGGCGGCCTGCTGCGGCGGTAAATTCGATCATTCGTGCGGCGTGATCTCCCTCTGATTTTCGGAAAGCCTGGGTGTGCTGAGATATCCGTCGCTGCGAGCTCCGCTCGATATTCTCTTTCTGGTCTGCTGTATCGTGCTGACGGTCGACGTGCTCGGTCCCGAGATTTGGGGGAGCGGAAAGACCAAGGATTATCCGCTCTGGTTCTGGGCAGGCCAGCAGGTCCTTCACGGCGGCAATCTCTACCCCAGCGATCCCAAGGCCTATTTCGAATTCATCTATCCGCCGCTGCCCGCGGTTCTGCTCGCGATACCCGCTTATTTCGGCAAGCTGACCCTCTATACATGCCTGTCGGTTTTCAACGTGGTCGCGTGGTGGATGACGGGGCAATTCTCCAACGCGATGACGGGCTCGGGGCGGACACCCGGCCCGTGGCTGTTCGCGCTGCCGGCTTTTGTCACCGTTACCTTTGTCTTCGACATGTTCGATCTCGGGCAGCCGAACCTCGTGCTGCTGGCGATGATGCTGTTCGGCTTCTGGCTGCTGCAGCACGAACGCCCGTGGATGGCGGGAAGCATGTTTGCGCTGGCCACCGCGATCAAGGTCTTTCCGGTGGCGGTGTTTCCCTATCTGGTCTGGCGAAGGCAGTGGGCCACCGCCGCGAGCATGGTCATCTTCACCGCGATTTTTCTGTTCGTGGTTCCGGCGCCGGTGCGCGGCTTCCAGCACAACGTCTCCGAACTGAAGACCTGGTTTCAGGGCATGGTGGGAACGAGCTCGGAGCAGGGGTTCGGACAGCGCGGCGAGCAGAACTGGTCGTGGGTCAATCAATCCATCATCGCGGTGACCCATCGGCTGACGCGCCCGGTCAACTACAACCAGGATAATGCCGCCAAGCCGCCCGCCTACATGAATCTGGCCGATGTCAGCTTCAAGACCGCGAACTGGATCGTGCTGGCCATCTCGCTGGCGATCGGGCTCGGCTTCATCGCGGTCATGCCGCCGCGCGCGCGGACGACACCGCGCTCCAAAGCCGAAGAACTCGGTATCCTGTTTTGCCTGATGACGGCGGCGTCGCCGCTGGCCCGGCAGTATTATTTCATGTGGCTGTTCTTTCCGATCACCGTCCTGATCCACCGGGCCGCCTATGATCGCCGCGTTGCCGTGCGGGCGGGCACATGGGCCGGCCTTGCGGTCGCGGGTCTCCTGATGTGCCTGTCGTTACCGGTGTTCCCGAATGATCTGCAGGCATGGGGGAACAATCTGGCCGCAACCGTCGTGATTGCCGGGGGACTGGTCTGGCATATCCTGCATCCGCCGCCGGATGAGGTGGCTGGCCCCCTGCCTCCGGCGGAGCTACAAACCGATAAGCCGAACCAGCTTTAAGGAAATTACAAAATGTCCAGTGCGCCGCAATTGCAACCGGTCCTCGACCGCATCGATGCCGATTTCGACAACAGCCTCGAGCGGCTGTTTGCGCTGCTGCGGATCAAATCGATCTCGGCCGATCCGGCATTTGCCGGCGATTGCAAGGCGGCCGCCGATCATCTCGCCAGGGACATCGCGACGCTCGGTTTCTCGACCGAGGTCAGGCCGACCGCCGGTCATCCCGCCATCGTCGCCAAGAGCAACGGAAAGAGCAATGGAACGGGCAGCGGCAAGGGAGGCGGCGGATCCCGGCCGCACGTGCTGTTCTATGGTCACTACGACGTCCAGCCGGTCGATCCGCTCAATCTCTGGCATCGTCCGCCGTTCGAGCCGGCGGTGACGACGCATGCCGACGGTCGAAAGATCATCGTCGCGCGCGGTGCCGAAGACGACAAGGGCCAGCTGATGACCTTCGTCGAGGCCTGCCGGGCCTGGAAATCCGTCACCGGCTCGCTGCCGGTCGACGTCACGATCGTCATCGAGGGCGAGGAGGAGATCGGATCGAAGAATTTCGTTCCGTTTCTCGAGAAGAACAAGGACGACCTCAAGGCCGACTTTGCGCTGGTGTGCGACACCGGCATGTGGGACCCCAACACGCCGGCGATCACCACGTCGCTGCGCGGGCTGGTCTACGAGGAAGTGAAAATCAAGGCCGCCAATCGCGATCTGCATTCCGGCATCTTCGGCGGCGGCGCGCAGAACCCGATCCGGGTGCTGACCCGCATCCTCGGCGGCATTTTCGATGACAACGGCCACATCACCATTCCCGGCTTCTACGACGGCGTGAAGGATCTTCCGCCCGACATTCTCGCCCAGTGGTCGAAGCTCAATTTGACGGCGGAAAGCTTTCTCAAGCCGATCGGGCTTTCGATTCCCGCCGGCGAGAAAGGCCGCCTGCTGATCGAACAAATCTCCTCGCGCCCGACCTGCGACGTCAACGGCATCATCGGCGGCTATACCGGCGAGGGCTCCAAGACGGTGATCCCCGCGGAAGCCTCCGCCAAGGTCTCGTTCCGGCTGGTGGAGGGCCAGGCGCCCGACAGGATCCGAAAGGCGTTTCGCGACTACGTCACGGCGCGGCTGCCGGGAGACTGCACGGCCGAATTCGGCGACCACTCCAGCGCGCCTGCGATTGCGCTCGACTGGAACATGAAGCCGCTCGCCGCCGCCAAGCGCGCGCTGACCGAGGAGTGGGGCAAGGAAACGGTGCTGATGGGCTCGGGGGCGTCGATCCCGATCGTCGCCGATTTCAAGCGCACCCTCGGGCTCGACACCGTGCTGGTGGGTTTCGGCCTCGACGACGACAACATCCATTCGCCGAACGAGAAATACGACCTGAAGAGCTTTCACAAGGGCATTCGGTCGTGGGCGCGAATTCTCGGGGCTTTCGCAGCGCCGTCGAAGGGATAGCCGCCGGCGCGGCGATCTTGCTATTTGCCCAGGTCGTCCAGCAGCCGCAGAACGTCCTTCGACGCGGCTTCGACGCACTGGATTTCCTTCAGGGCGCCCGGAAGGTCGCCTGCTTCGAACAATTTCGCCGCGTGTTTTCCGTGCTGATGCACGAGCGCGTGAGGGTGTTCCAGCAGCGCGAACGCGCGATGGCCACGGGAGTCGCGCGAGGCATCGCCGTAGTACCATTTGCCCAGCCGGCAGGAATGGTGGTCGCTCAGCTCGTCGGCTTTCAACTTGACGCGTCCCACCGCCATGTCGGCGAGGCATTTTTTCCAGATCACGTGATCGGCTTTTGCCAGGCGCGGGACTTTGTTGTCGAAGGAATATTTCGAAATATTCAGCAGTTCCTCTCCCACCAGGCCGTGAACGACATCGAGCTGGTTGGAAATCGCCACCACCTGTTCGACGCTTTGCGCCGTCATGGCCGCGATCGAGGAAATGCCTTGGGCAATCTCACGTGAGGCATCGGTCTGCTGATTGAGAATGTCGGAGATCTCGGCCATGCCGGTGGTCACGCTGGAGACCTGCTTGCTGACGCCGGCCATCGCGCCACCGAGCGATGCCACGACGTCGCGGCTTTCCACCGCCGCTCTCGTGCAGTCGGACATGGCCGCAACGATGGTCTGGATATCGACGCGCAGCTGGTCGATGCGGGTGCGGATATCCACCGTGGCCCGGCTCGTCTGCTGCGACAGGCTCTTGACCTCGGTCGCCACCACGGCGAAGCCCTTGCCCGCTTCGCCGGCGCGGGCGGCCTCGATCGTGGCGTTCAACGCCAGCAGGTTGGTCTGTTTTGCAATCGCATCGATCGAACCGACGATGGTTCCGATCGCCTCGGACGCTTCGTTCAGGGCGGTGATCTTCTCCGCCGCCAGGTTTGCGGTGTTGCCGACGCGGTCCATGGCGGCCGAGGCGGAATCGGCGGTCGACATGCCTTGCTCGGCGCTGGCGCGCATTTGCGCGGCGTCTCCGCTCGCCGCCTGCGCGGTTGCCCTGATCTGGCCGATCGACGCCACCAGTTCCTCGCTCGCCGCGGCGAGCGACTGGGTGCGATGGTCCACCTCGCGCGAGGTCTCGAGCAGCCGGGCGGTCGAGATCGCCGTTTCGCTTCCCTGGATGCTGAGATGGACGATGCGATCGAGATCGCCGGACGCGCTCGAGGCCAGTCGCTCCAGCAGTGTGCCGATGGCGCTGGACAGCGGGTCCTGCGCTGCGGGTCGCGCGACGTCGAGACGGCCCTCGATGATGGCGTCGATACAGGCGATCAAGGCCCGGTCGCGTGTCTCGAGCTCGGCGAGCCGGCCCGCCGGAAGCGCAGCGTCGGTCGATCTTCCCGCTGCCTGGGCGCGACGGGCGTGAGCTGCGGAAGAAGTAAACGGTGAAGAAAGAATCGACATGCTGCCCCCGATCGGCGCGGCCCCCGGCCGGCGCGGGCAATGTCTGCGCTTTAGGTTAATTTCGAGCGAATTCTTCCCGCGTGCGACTACGGAGGCCCGAACCGCATTCGGTCGTGAGCGTGATACTCGCAGCCTTGGCGGAATTGCCGCAGCTAGGCCGCCAGACCGCACACGATGAGAAGGCGCGCTTTGCCAAAGCTACGGCATCGCGCTTCTTGCGGATTTCACGGTATGCTTTCAACGAACGGGTTGACGATGGTGAGGCCGCCGAATCTGCAGCCGTGCTGCATGTCTTCGGTGAACAGCGTGTCGCAGCCGGCCTCGAGCGCCGCGGCGACGATCAGCGCGTCGTAGAAGGACAGGTCGTGCTCGCGGGCGAGCAACACGGCGCCGGTGTGAGTGTCCAGAGTAACGGGCACGACATCATCGAGTGAGGCGCGAAACAGCCCGAGCGCGAGTTCGACCTGCGGCCAGTCGTGGTGAAGTTTACGCCGGGCAACATGCACGAACTCGTTCAGCACCTGGACGCTTGCGAGGCCGCCGCTGGCCAGACACTCGGCGGCCCGTTGTTTTTTCGCATCTGAGGTCGCGGTGTAGACCAGAATGTTGGTATCGAAAAACGCCTTCACCGCTCGTTGGCCTCGTCCCGATCAAATTTGTAATCGGGAGGAAGCGTCCAGTTGAGGGAGGCCAGACGTTCAAGCGCAGCTTTGCGGCGGTCTTCCCTCTGCACGACCAACGTTCGTTCGGCCACGTCGACGATGTTGAGTTCGTCGCCGGCACGCAAGTCCATCTTCTCGACCAGAGCCTTGGGCAGCCGCACCGCCAGACTGTCACCCCATTTGGAAACCTGCATGGTAGCCTCCTCGCCGTTCTCTGATGATATCATCATTGGGATATCATTTTCAAGATTGCGTACGGACGGATTGCCTTCGCTTTGCCGAAAATGAAAACGCCGCCCGGGATTGGGCGGCGTTTGGATGGAAAGTGCAGAGGTCGTTGAAGCGCGATACTATACCGAAATCCCGAAACTTTCAATTCTTGTAGCTGGGATCGAGGCGGTCGAGCTTGCGCAACAGCGCCGGCCAGACCAGCGTCGTCGAGCGCAATTCCTGCCGGTCGGGATTGTTGAGCAGGCGGGTGTTCTTGTCCACCACGGCCGGGTCGACCGGATAGGCCACGGGCCCGAGCATGCGGGTGCGCACCTGCATGGTGCAGGCCCGCTCCAGATGGAACATGCGCTCGAACGCGGAAGCGACGGAACGGCCGACCGTCAGCGTGCCGTGATTGCGCAGCAGCATGTGGTTGTTGTTGCCGAGGTCCTTTTGCAGGCGCGGACGTTCGTCATGATCGAGCGCGATGCCTTCATAGTCGTGATAGGCGAGATCGAAGGTGACGAGCTGCGCGGTCTGGTTCAGCGGCAGCAGGCCTTCGGTGCAGCTCGCGACCGCCGTGCCGTCGGGCGTGTGCAGATGAAGCACGCAGCCGGCGTCGTCGCGGACTTCGTGGATCGCCGAGTGGATCGTGAAGCCCGCCGGGTTGATGCTGTAGGGGCTCTTGGTGAGCTGGTTGCCGTCGAGGTCGACCTTCACCAGGCTGGAAGCGGTGATCTCGTCGAACATCAGGCCGTAGGGGTTGATCAGGAACTGATGCTCCGGTCCCGGCACGCGCGCGGAGATGTGAGTGTCGACCAGATCGTCCCAGCCGTAATGCGCGATCAGACGGTAGCAGGCGGCCAGATTGACCCGCTGGCTCCATTCCGCCTCGGTCATGTCCGACGGCACTTCCTTGAGGCGCGCTTCCGCTGGCGACATCGCTGATTTCTCCGGTTTGAATGGCTGACGTTTGAACGGCTGATTTCGGCTTGAGCCTAGCGCTGCGAATGGTTTGCAGCAAGGCGCAGGGTTTGCGCGGCAGTCATGCTTGTCCGGCGTGCATTGGTCTCATGGCGCCGGAATGGCCAGCAGGCTGGAGATGCTGCGCCCGCGGATGTCGTAGACGCGCGCGAACACCACGTTGTCGCGCTTGATCTCCACCAGAACCGGCGCGGCCAGGCCCTTGCAGTAGAACTCGCCGAGCGTCATCGCGAAGTCCGCGGCATGGCTGTCCCAGCCGATCGTGAAATCGGGGCCGAGCGCGACCTGCGCCGGGCGCTGCGGACCGCACACCGCGACCTTCCATTTGCGCCCCTTGGGCGGAACTTCCTGCCGTTCGGCGATCTCCTTGCGCAGCCCATCGGAGGCCTGCTTCAGCGCGAGGCCCCAGTAATCCAGCATGAAGCGATTGTCGGCGCCGCGGACCGTTCCCGCGATGTAGTTGAAATGGGTGTACTGGTAAGGGTGCAGCCGGATCATTTCTCCGAGCGGCAACAACAGCCCGAACGCGAAGATGGCGACGGCGGCGGGTTGCCAGCTGCGCCGGTTTTCCCCGAGCCGGTTCATGACCCATGCGAAGGCGGTGCCGGCGAGCACCGTCATCGGCGGGATCACGAAAATGAAATGGCGGATGCCGTTGTACAGCGCCGGGCGCTTCACCATCGCGATCAGAAGCGGCAGCATCGCCGCCAATGTCAGCATCAGCAGAATGGTCTTGCGGCGCGCCGATACGTCGCTGCGCGGCAGCACCACCAGCGTGCCGATCACGCCGGCCATCAGGAGACCGAGCAGCACTTCGGGAAGCTGCAGTGCGAACAGTGTCGGCAGATACGACCAGGGCATGTCGGGCACCGACACCAGCGCGCCGTCGAACATTTCCTTCCACGGCTTCTCGAAGAAGCGCGAGAAATAGGTCAGCGCCTGGAACGGATTGTCCGGCTCCATGATCGACCACGGCCAGATCAGCCCCATCACGAGGTAGCCGAGGATCAGGCCGGGCGTGAGCACGTAAAGTACGCGCAGGAAATGTTGCGCGGCGTCGCGCGCGCCACGGGTTTGGATCTCTTCAACGAACAGCGGCACGAAACCGGCCAGCGCATAGACCAAAGCCAGCCCGCCGAGGATCCGCGAGCCGATCGACAGCCCGGCGCCAAGTCCGACAATCAGGATGGTCCGCGGCGAAGGCTGTGGATACTCCTCGGCCAGCCGGACGAGGCCCAGCATCAGGATCACCATCGCCACCGCGAACGGCGCATCCTTCGGGTTCATGAACATGTGCCCGTAGAAGGTCGGGCACAGTGCCAGCAGCAGCAGCGCCGCGAGCCCCGCGATCGGGCCGCCGACGCGCCGGCCGAGCCGCCAGGTCACCGCCAGGCCGATGACGCCGACGATGGCGCCGAGCAGGCGGCGGGTTTCGAACAGTTCCAGCGGGATGATCTTGTGCAGCAGCGCGGCGGCCATGTCGAAGCCGCCGCCATACATGTAGAGATTGGCGAACGACAGCGCGCCGGTATCCCTGAAACCGGAACCGTACATGCGCAGCAGGAGATCGGCATATTCGGCGTGGGTGTAGTCGTCCCAGCCCAGTCCATAATCGCGGAACGTGAGACCCGCGACGATCCCGACTACCGCCAGCACCAGGATGGCGAGGTCGTCGCATGTCCGCTCCACCGAGCGCCGCGCGGGCGTATCGATGGCCGAAGTCGCAATGGATGACATGACGATTGGTGACCCGGCGTCCTTTGGCCCAGCTATGGCGCTTTTGGGCCTCGTTCCCCGGCATCCATATAGCGCAGTTCCTCGTCCAAGTAATTGGCAATTGTGGCGTAATTTCCCTGATGCAATGCAGCAATCGTCGGGAACCACAGCGTTTGCGCGGGCCCGGTTATAGACTGGACGAGGGTTTGCCCCTGATTTTAATCCTTGACGGGAACTGCCCCGGCAATTGTCCGTTGGCGATGCGCACAATATGACGGTATCGTGGCGTAGGCGGCTTGCGCGCATGTCGGGGCGTGGCCGGGGGGTGAGTGCGATGATGGTTGTGGTTTTGATCGCCGGGATCGGCCTTGTGGTGGCCGGCCTCGCGACGGTCGGTCTGGGTATCCAGCTGGACCTCAGCTTCGGTAACACCTTGCTGCTCGCCGGCGCGATCGTGGCTTGCACCGGGGTGTTGATGCTCGGGCTCTGGATCGCGCTCCGCGAACTGAAGGCGATCGCGCTGCAGCTTTCCGGTCTGCCTGCGCCATCGCGGCGAGCGGGAAGCTTGCTGCCGTCCGCAGGCTCGAGCGCCGGCGATCAGGCACCGGAGCATGGCGGGTTCCTGTTCAGCCACGACCAGCCGGCGGCGGAGCACGCGAGCCATGTTGAATCGGGCGGGCCGTCGCCCGCGCCGCCCTGGCACGAGGAGGCCGGTACGCGCGGCCGCGGCGAGGTGCCGGCGCCCGAGCCGGTTGAGGCCGCGCCGGCCGCGAAACCGCGGCGCAACCTGCTGTTTTCGTCGTCGTCGCGGAAGGAGCGCGAGCGCGCCGAGGCGCGGGCAGCGGAGCCCTCCGTCGCCGATCTGCATCCGGGAACGCCTGGCCCCGCATCGCCTGCGGCGGCGCCGGTGGCCGAATCAGTACAGCGCCGCCCGCGACCTTCGATGACGCCTGGCCGAAGCCGGAGCGCGCGCGGGCGCCCGACGCGCCCCTGCCGCGCCGCGGCGGCCGGACCCCATCGACGTTCAGCGATGCGGCGGCTGGCGCTGCCACAGCCGATCGCGCCGCCCCCGCGGCGCGAGGCGAGGATCAGCCGCAGGTCACCGTGCTCAAATCGGGCGTCGTCGATGGAATGGCGTATTCGCTGTATTCCGACGGTTCGATCGAGGCGCAAATGCCCGAAGGCATGATGCGGTTTGCGTCGATCGACGAGCTGCGCGCCCATCTCGACCAGCGCCCATGAACCGGGAATTACTGCGGCGAACTTCGCGTGAAGACGCCCCGGAAAAATAAAGCACCGTCGTTCTTGTCACATCAGCAGTAATCCGCTCATATCGGACAGTAGTGGAAGATTCCGACAGCGTATTGCCGCTGTCGGATACTGTTCGATCCGCAAGAGATCCCCGGGATTTCAGACCTCGAAGGGTTCAGGCCATGAGCGACGGCGCCGGCAAGAGTTTCATCGACCTCACGGCCAGTATCGTGTCGGCCTATCTCAGCAACAATCCGACGCCGGCCTCCGAAATCCCGAACCTGATCAGCCAGATCCACGCCGCGCTGCTGCGGGTTTCGGCGGGCCGGGTCGAGACGCCCCTGGAACCCGCCAAGCCGGCCGTGTCCGTGAAGAAATCGATGACCCCCGATTACCTGGTGTGTCTCGAGGACGGCAAGCGCTTCAAATCGCTGAAGCGTCATCTGCGCACGCAATACAACATGACGCCGGAGCAATACCGGGACAAATGGGGCCTGCCGGCCGACTATCCGATGGTTGCGCCGAATTATGCGGTGGCACGGTCGGACCTCGCCAAGAAAATGGGGCTTGGCCAGCAGCGGCAGCGACGGAAATAGCACGGCGGCCAACGGCCCCGGCCGTCTCAGGAAGCGGCGGCAAGCGCCTCGCGCGCGTCGGAACGGATGCGCTCGACCATGGCACGCAGGCCATTGGAGCGCTGCGGCGTCAGATGATCGCGAAATCCGAATTCGTCGAACACCGCGGGCGCATCGGCGGCCAGGATTTCCTGCGGCGTGCGCCCGGAATACAGCGTCAGCAGGATCGCGATCAGTCCGCGCACGATATGTGCATCGCTGTCGCCGAGATATTTCAGCGACGGTTCGCCCGCACTGCCGCGCTCGACGCGTTTGGAGAGCCAGACCTGGCTGGCGCAGCCCTGCACCTTGTTGGCTGCCGAATGCTCGGCCTCCGGCATCGGATCGAGCGTGCGGCCGAGTTCGATGACGTACCGGTAGCGGTCGTCCCAATCGTCCAGCAGCGCAAAATTGTCCCTGATTTCGTCGATCGTCATCGTGTCCCGCGCTCAATCCCTGAAGGCATATATGGGATGGCGGGGGATCGAAAGCGATATTGTACGATCAAATAGGGCAAAGAGTTCCGCGAAGCCCCGGGGCGTCACGGCGTCGGCGCGAGCTGCCACTCTGGCGCCAGATCGGCCGGCGTCAGCGTGTCGCGCGGCGCTGCGGCCGCCGGCGCAGCGTCCCCATTCTCCTCGCCGCCGATCGAGCCGGTATGCTCGGGCGAACGCTTGTCGGTGATGATCCGGTACAGCTTGCGCGCGCCCTCCTGGGCGCGGTGACCGATCACGGTCGCGGCCTCGCCGCCGACCGCGCACGCGGCAGGCTGACGCTTGCAGAACTGGCTCATGTCGGACACCGCCGCCGTCGCAGCCGACACCGCTTCGGACGCGCCGACCTGCGGCAGCTTGTCCGATTCAGGGGTCTTCTCTCTCGGCAGCAGCACGAGCACCAGCCCGAGCCAGAATGCCATGCGAAGCAGAAAGAACATCTCGCGATCCCGGCGGTCTTTTTGGTTCCGTTGCGGTTGATCCCGCAATCTTGGTCTGACTAACAGCCGTGGATAAATCGCAAGTGTTTGCATTGAGGTTAAATCGCCGAAAATTCGCCAAAAACCCGCATGATTTGATTCGGTGTAAATTTTCGATTGATGGCGGCTTGCCGCGAAATAACGCAAAGCGAGGTCCCCGCTACCAATTCGAAACCATACCGGTTGCGCCCTGGAAACCCGACGTTCACCATTTGCGTCGAATGAACGTCGCGCGCGCCGCGAAAAACCTCGCGAACTCACGGTCTTTGCCGGCGCGCCCGCCGCGCCTTAGCGTTCGCTTAATTTCGCTCTGACACGGTGGGCCAACGATAAAGGGGGCGTTCCGGCGCGTCATTTTGACGATCCAGCCGAAGCGCGAGTGCCGTGACAGTTTTGAGTATCATCCACGATTGCCTAGATGCGTTGCTGCATCCGTCCGCGCGCTACGACGCGCTGACGCGCGCGCGCCATCGCGCCTTCATGGCGCCGCGCCTGCTCGGGAGCCTGGTGGCGTTCGCCGCATTCCCGGTCTATCTGGCGATGCGCGGCGCGCCGAGCGCGCTCGAGGTCGCGGCCTTCGCATGGCTGATCGCCCCCATTCTGCTGTCGTGGTTTCTGTCGCGCACCGGCCGCTACGAGGGCGCCCATGTGCTGTCGTCGCTGGCGCTGTCGGGTCTCGTCATGACGCTGGCGATGACCACCGGGGGCATCGAATCCTTTGCCGCGGTCTGGCTGGTCGTCGTTCCGCTCGAGGCGGCGCTCTCGGCCTCGCGCCGCGTGGTCGCGTTCGCCTCCGCGCTGGCGCTTTCCTGCGCCGCGCTGCTGATCGTAGCGGGACATTTCGGCCTGTTGCCGGCGCCCGAGGCCAACCCGCTCCTGCGCGGCATCTTCATGGCGTTCGGTGTCGCTTCGGCGACGCTTTATGCCGCGGGTCTTGCGTTTGCCGCCGAATCGCTGGCGCGCACCGGCGTCGCGCTGCTCAACGTCGAGGAAGACCGATATCGCCTGCTGGCGCGCAACATGAGCGACGTGATCTCGCGCCACCGGCGCAACGGCGCGGTGCAGTTCATTTCGCCCGCGGTGGAGACGATGCTGGGAACGCAGGTCACGCGGCTGCTCGGCCACGGTCTGTTCGACCGCGTCCACGTCGCCGATCGTCCGGCCTATCTCACCGCGCTTTCCGACGCGGCGCGCGGCGGCGAGGCGCGCAGCGTCGAATTCCGCCTGCGGCGCGATGCGCCGCGCGGCGGCGAGCGGGGTTATCATCACCAGGTGGATTTCATCTGGGTCGAGATGCGCTGCCGGCCGCTCGAGCAGGCGTCGCACGACCCCGCAGGCTCCGAGGCCGAGGTCGTCGCGGTCATGCGCGACGTCACCGACCGAAAGATCCAGGAACAGGCGCTCGATCTGGCGCGTACCGCCGCCGAGCAGGCGGATGCGGCCAAGACCCGTTTCCTCGCCACCATGAGCCACGAACTGCGCACGCCGCTCAACGCCATCATCGGCTTCTCCGAAATGATCGTGCAGGAAGAGGCGCTGATGCTGGACGCGGCGCGCCGCAGGGAATACGCGCAATTGATCAACGATTCCGGCCAGCATCTGTTGTCGGTGGTCAACGGCATCCTCGATATGTCGAAGATGGAATCCGGCAATTTCGAGATCGCGCCGGAGCCGTTCGCGCCGCGCGCGGCGCTGATCAATTGCTGCAGCCTGCTGGCGCTGAAGGCGCGGGAGAACGGCATCGATCTCGTGACCCGGATTCCCGAGGATTTGCCGGTCATGACCGGCGATCCGCGCGCCTTCAAGCAGGTCGCGCTGAACCTCGTCTCCAACGCCATCAAGTTCACCGAACGCGGCGGCAAGGTGACGGTGTCCGCCGGCGTCGAAGGCGCGCGGCTCGTGCTTCGCGTCACCGATACCGGCGTCGGCATCGCCGCCGACGATCTCAAGCGGATCGGCGATCCCTTCTTCCAGGCCGGCAAGACCTATCAGCGCCGGCACGAAGGCACCGGGCTCGGGCTTTCGATCGTGAAAAGCCTCGTCGCCTTGCATGCCGGCGAATTGACGGTAGAAAGCAAGATCGACGAAGGGACGACCGTGACGGTAGCGCTGCCGCTGACGTTCACGGCGAAGGAGCCATCGAGCAATATCGCGACGCTGACGCCGGCTTCGCGATCAGCGACCCCGGACCAAGCCCACCAGGTGAAGAAAAGTGCCTAGAAAAATTGCGAAAGATGACGGCATGCCGCGCCGCCGCCGCGGTGCGCGCGCGGCAGCGGTCGAAGCCGATTCCGAGCGGGGTCTGGCGATGCGGATTCTGCTGCACAGCCCGAAAGACACGGTTGCGGGCCTGCTGGCGTTTGCCGCCGTCAGCGCCATCCTCGCCAACGCGCTGTTCCTGCAGACCGGACATCATCCGGCGCCGATGTTCGGCTCCGTCATCGTGATGCCGCAGCCGGGACTGGCTTCCGCGAGCCCGTTGCCGCGCCCGCGTCCGGTCGAAGCCGGCGCCGCCGTCTCCGAATCGCGGGTTGCCGAACCCAGGACTGCCGAACCCAGGACTGCCGAACCCAAGGCTGCCGAATTAAAGGCTGCCGAATTAAAGCCTGCCGAAAGGTCTGCCGAGTTGAAGTCTGCCGATCCCCTCGGCAATCTGGTCAAGGCGACCAGCCTGGCGCCGGTGACCTCCAATGCGCTGCGGCCGCCCGCGCCGATCCCGGCTTCATCGCATGCGGGGCTATCGGGCCCGCGCCGCGTGGCGGCGGTGCAGCGCACGCTCACCGAATACGGCTATGGCCAGTTGAAGCCGACCGGCACCGTCGGTACCGATACCCAGGCCGCGATCCTGAAATTCGAGCGCGAGCGCAGGCTGCCGGTGACCGGGCAGGTGTCCGACCGCCTGGTGCGCGAACTCGCCGCCACGATTGGCCGCCCGGTCGAGTAACGGCGCGGCTTACGCCTCCCCTTCGTTCGTCCCAGGCGCGGCGGCGCGAAATGAATCCGCTCCGTAAGGCCGCGTGACGTCAGGCTGCTGCCGGGACACCGGCGGTTTGGCCGCTTGTGCCCTCGCGAAACGTGCTAGGCACGGGCCAGATGTCACAAGGAGCCGGCAAGGACCGCATCATGGAAACCAGACCGCCCGTTCCGCGTGCGATCCTCGTCGCCATCCAGACGCCTGATGTCGATGACGCCGCGCATGCCGCGAGCCTCGAGGAACTGGGCCGTCTGGTGAAGACGCTCGGCTACGAGGTCGTCGGTACGGTATCGCAGAAGCGCGACGAGGTCGGCGGCGGGACGGTGCTCGGCAAGGGGCGGCTCGAGGAACTCGCGGCGATGACCGGCGGGACGGGCGTGGTCGGATCGATGGCGAAACCGCGGAAATCGAAGGCCCGCGAGCGCTTCGAGGATGCCGGCGGGAAGGAACCGGAGGCCGGGCCGACGGAGCCTGATCCGGAGTCCGGGCCGAAGCCGGAGTTCGTGATCGTCGATCACGACATCTCGCCGAGCCAGGCCCGCAACCTCGAACGCGCGACCGGTGCGCAGGTGCTCGATCGGACCGGCGTGATCGTGGAGATTTTCCATCGTCACGCACGCAGTCGCGAGGCCAGGCTGCAGGTCGAGATCGCGCGGTTGAAGTACGTCTCGCCCCGTTTGCGGGAATCGGCGGGCGGCGGACGGCAGCAAGGCGCCGGCGCGGGCGAGTCCGATCTCGAACTCGACCGGCGCAAGATCCGCGATCGCCTTGCCGAGCTGAAGGAACAGCTGGAGGACATCCAGCGCGACAACGACCAGCGCAGATCCGCGCGCCGCGATCAGCTCCGGGTCGCGCTGGTCGGCTACACCAACGCGGGAAAGTCGTCGCTGATGCGGGCGCTCACGGGCAGCGAGGTGCTGGTCGAGGACAAGCTGTTCGCGACGCTCGATACCACGGTGCGCGCGCTGCAGCCCGAGACGAGGCCGCGCGTGCTGGTCTCGGACACCGTCGGGTTCATCAAGAAGCTGCCGCACGACCTCGTCGCGTCATTCCGCTCCACGCTCGCCGAGGCACTCGAGGCGTCGCTGCTGCTGTTCGTCGTCGACGCCTCCGATCCGACCTATCAATCGCAACTCGAGGTGAGCCGCAGCGTGCTGCGCGAGATCGGCGCCGACGTCGTCCCTTCGCGCCTGATCCTCAACAAGATCGATCGCGTGAGCGAGGCGGATCGCGCCGCGCTCCGCGAAAAACACCCCGACGCGATCCTGCTGTCCGCAAAGTCGCCTGCGGACGTCGCCGCGCTGCGCGAGACGATCATTGCGTTCTTCGAAGCCGAGATGGTGGACGACCAGCTGGTGTTGCCCTACGCCAGGCAGGGGCTGCTCAGCGACGTCTACGAGAATGCGCGCGTGCTCTCGGAGGATTACGACGCGACGGGGCGGATCATGCAGGTGCGCGGCCTGCCCGCTGCGATCGCGCGGCTGAAAAGAACGCTCGCTGCTTCCTGAGGGTATGGCCGGAAAAACATTCAAGTGATTCGGGTATTCGGGCTCCTTACGAGGTAAGAAGCATTCTCCTTTTTCGTCATGGCCGGGCTTGTCCCGGCCATCCACGTCTTTCTTATAAACGCGGCAAGACGTGGTGCGCGGCCAAGGCCGGGCATGACGAACTTTGCTGGAGGATTTATTGGCTGCGTTTGCGTTACGCTGAGTTCAGTCGCGGATCGGCCGGCCGTCGGACTAGCGTCAACGGCGGTGCTGTCCTATCGTCCGCGCCATGCGATTGAAATCAAGCATCTGGGTGGCGGCCTATCTGCGCCGCTGCCAGACCGAAGGCGTGTTCGGCGCCGTGCGCCGGCGCGGCGCCGAAGAGGCCGGGGCGGTCTTCGTCAAGGTGGCGCTGCTCGACGGCAACGCCATGCTCTACATCCCGGCGCCGCAGACGGTCTATGACGACAGCCGGCCGATCGAGCGGTTTTTCACGCCGACCTCGAAAGAGCCGGTTCCGGAAGCCTCGGTGGAAGAACGCCTCGTCAAGGAAGTCCGGTTCGACCCCGACGCCTGGATCGTCGAGACCGAGGACCGGGCAGGGCGGCATTTTCTGGATCTGGCAAAGGCCTAGCGAATCTTCAGGCCGTTGGCGTCATCCTTCGAGACGCGCGCAGAGTGCGTGCGCCTCAGAGCCTGACCCTCAGGGGCCGCAATATTCGGATCTTATCTCGGCCCGGCCGGTTGTAAATGAAGGCCTAGTTTGTTCGCAGGGAGCCTATGTTGGTCCGCAAATGAGGGCAAAGCCGGCCGCAAGTTAAAGCATAGTTCCCCCGTTCCGCGGCGTTCAAAGGGAAAGGCCCGCAAAGCGGGCCTTTTTGTTTTCACCGAAAGCTGCCGGGATCCCTTCTTTGCGGACGTACATGTAGAGAAAGAGCTCTTTGTCCGGCAGGAGCAAGGAAACACCATCGAGGTGTCCCAGTGCGCGATCTGCCGCACTAAGCTTGTTCAGAAGCGGCAAGACCTCGATCGGCGGATTCGGAGGCAAGGACGGCGGAACAAACGCGTTCACGTCTTCTTCTTGATAACGCGTCCTGATGTACCGGCCGAGGCGGGGATTGGCGGAAGGGCTCTTATTCATGGACTTTAATTGGGCCTGGTTCCTAATAAAGAACAGAGCCAAATTCTTATTTAGTGAACGTCGCCAATTAAAGTCCGGACCGGTTTCCGGCCCCGGCATCAGTCCTTTGTCTGCTCGCTGCGCAGCGCGCCTTGCCAGCCGTTCCTTCACGGCGGTTTCGACCGCCTTCCGCGGAAAAGGACCTGGTCGAAGGCCTTGCCGACGTGTGGCCGGAGTACGGCCGGTTGCTACGGGAGAAGTATGACCTCGACGGCGGGATGCAGTGGAAGTCGCCGAAGGGGATCGAGTATGCGGCTCGGTCAGGATCCGGAGACGGGAAAGAAGAAATGGTCTGCTGGGCCGACGCAGCCCGGAAACCGAGGCGATCTACGCCGAATTCATGGGGCGACGGGCGAACGCTCGCCAAACCATCCAGGCCCACAAGGACGACAAGGGAAGCGACCCATTTGAGCCATGCCGACGCGCGCTTGCCTGCTTTGATGTGTGCGGGCCGTCACAGTGACGATGAAAAGCATTCTGTATTCCTACGAAGTACAAATTGCGAAGGGATGGTCCCTTCCCGAACAAAGCAGGAGAGCGACATGACCTACGAACTGAACAATTCGGAACTCGATCTCGTCAGCGGCGGCGATCTCAAGGAAGTGCATTTCAACCCTGGCTACAAGGAACCGACCGTCCTCCTCGACGATGGCATCAATATCCGGACCAGCGGGCTCTTCCACAGCAATGTCGGCTACGAACACCCTTTACTCCCATTCCGGCTTGAGCGCGCGGCGGTAACGGTTTTTGGACAAACAGGAGATTGAAATGACCAAGGTCAATAGCGAACTGAACATCAACGAACTCGAAGCTGTCGCTGGCGGCGCCCGCGGCGAAGTCGTTATCGTCGGCTGTACCACGCCGCGGCCGCTCGGCGGCTAGCCCGCCTGGGACATCACCTGGAATCCCTGGATCGGTCAACCGTACCCGCAGCCGACGTGAGCGGTGCGTTGAGCGGATCAGCTCACCAACTCGCCTTGGAGCAAGACACAGAATTCGCAATCTTCACAGGTTGAAGGCCCCGCCGAGCGCGAAAAGCCGGATTCAAACGGCTTGGTCAGCGGACCGTTTCTTTGCGGCCTTCTTTTTGACGAACGTATCTTGCGCTAGAAATGCGACGCCGATCTGATCACCGGCAACACGCACTAATTTGCAGCGGCGATACGCGAGACCCGTCGACGATAGAAGCAGGAAAAACTCCTTAAGGTCCAATCCTTCGAGCGAGCCCTCGACGAGCAAGCGCGCCCCGCTTTGAGATACATCGATCATCATGCAGTCCCGTCGCCAAGTTCCATCAATTCCCATCATGTAAACATGGATGCCACGCTCGAAATCGACGCGCCCGCTCTTTCGATCTCCATAGGCCATTATGCAATCCCATCTTCAGTAGGACAGAAACGGTATTGGGCGCGGTGGCGCCCTTCTTTGGCTGTTACGGAACGTCCGGTTACTCTGAGATAGCTGGATCAGGTTGGCGCGGCGGAACAGGTTCCGGCCGCGTCGGATCCCGCAATCGAGGCGGTTCAGGAATGCCGTTTGCTTGAAAGAGCCCCGCGGCACGGTACGCATAATGCAGTTCAAGCGTCCGCAGGAGCGCATCTAGAGAAATATCTTTTGGTTCCTGGCTCATAATTGCCTAGCCAAATGATCCGGCCACCTGAAAAACTATCCTCGTCATGGCCCGCATGTAACCGGCGTCGTTGAAATGCTCATCCAGGAAATTGAGTATGAGGAGAGCGACCAAGGCGGACATCACGACTTTCATGCCGGTAATATTACGGACATAATTTTAATTATTCCTTAATGGAGGGTCTGGCGTCGGCTTGGATGGACAACGCGCCTCCGTAAAATTGCGGCCTTATAAGCTATAGGGTATCTCATCGGGCCAAAGCGATTCTGGATCCGAATCTTCATGCAATTGCTGGCGTCCCGTGACTATCCCGTGATCGACTATCAGACGATGGGCGAATTCATCGGACGCGAGCGGCCCTTTCGAGTGACTGACGGCGGATTCCTGCTCTACATGTCATCCGAAGGGAAGCTCGAAGCGGAGGAGCGGATCATCTGGCTGACCGTGAACTCGCCGACGTCGAGCGTCATCGTCGTGTACCGGCCGGGGCGTTCGATCCTGTAGTCCTTGACCTTGAACGCGACGCTGCGCTGGTCGACTGCAATCAGGCGATGGTTCGAGATGGCGACGCGATGAGTATATCGTAACAGATAGGCGAGCACGGCTTCGGACCCGCGAACGGTCGCTTGGCGTACACGAACCAGCGCTTCTTGCTGAGTGGAGCGAGGAACGCCGCGAACGTCTTCGCATCGGCCAGATGCGCGTGCGAGCCGACGAACTGCAGCCGGCCCGCTCCGTGTGGAGCCAGAGGCTTCTGCAGCGTCAAACGGCGAAACAGTTTCGATAGGACGCGCACGGGCAGGAGGAAGTTTGGCTTGCATGAGATCCAACGGCCGTCGTCCATGGAGAGCCCGCCGCCCGGCACGATCATGTGCAGGTGTGGATGGTGGGCCATTGCAGAGCCCCAGGTGTGCAACACCGAGGTGATGCGGATGCGCGGGCTCCGAGGTGCTTGGGGTCAGGCTTCGTGGTAGTGCTTGTCATGGCGTGGTCTCCAGTCCGACGCTTCAACGCCGGATGATTCGAGGTTGATCACCCCGGAGACTACGCACTCAATTCCTACCAACCCCGCGACGGCCCCCCTGAGTTTCGCGTCCATTCTCCATCGGTTCCGATGCCTGTACGTATTCGACCCGAGTTGTTCTCAGTTGAATTACTCACCGCGTCCTTACGCTTTGGTTAGTGAAGTTCTCCTACAGTTGGTCAGTCATTGCGATTGCGACGTGCGTTTTTAGTCGCGGGGCTTTTGAAATGCTCGTTCATTTCGTCACCGATGAGCCTACCAAGATACCGGCTATCCGCGCGATGCTGGAACCACGATATCTCGTTGTCCCGCAGATGCTGGGAGACTGTGACACGCAAACTAGCGCCGACGGAGTGCTAATGGTTGACGCCGACCTGCGTAAGTCGGTTCGGGTCGAACAGATCAAGCTTGTTTTGCAGGGCCTGAGTTGCGTTCCTGAAAGGCTGTTTGTTGTTCAGAACCATCTTCACCACATGGTTGCGCAGGCGTTTGCGCTCGGGGCGACCGCCGTGGTGTCTCGTCCAAAAGAAATCATACTCAAGCTGGAGCAGATCGAAATCGCGGAGAAGGCAACTCAACCTGGCCTCGCCGCAATTTCACCCGAGGTCACAGATGGCGCGGCGGCGTTCGCGTCCATGTTCTCAGCCGTCCAGGGCGGCAAACCGATAAACCTTTCGGACGCCAAGAGCGCCACATCACAAATCATCAACGGCATCGCGCAAAACGGGCTTAGCGCGTGGCTTGACGACGTGCGCCGCTATCATGAAGGAACGTTCCAACATTGCCTGCTGGTGACGGGAGTGGCAGTCGGCTTCGCCTTGAATATCGGGTTCGCAAGTCATGATGTGGAGCGACTCGGGATAGCAGCAACCCTTCATGATATCGGCAAAGCCCGTATTCCCTTATCGATTCTCGACAAGCCCGGACGCCTTGACCCAGTTGAAGAACATATCATGAGACGGCATCCGGTTATCGGATACGAATTGTTGAAGGACCTCTCAGACATCAGCCCAGAAGTCCTTGATGGAGTGAGGCACCACCACGAATATCTGGACGGTTCTGGTTATCCCGACGGACTGAAGGCGCCGGAGATTTGCGATCTCGTAAGATTGCTGACGATCTCCGATATCTTCGCCGCTCTTATTGAGTCGAGGCCGTACAGACCGCCAATGCCACGCCAAAACGCCTACAAGATCCTGTGCGATATGGATGGGAAGCTGGAGCGATCGCTCGTAAAGGCGTTCCGGAATGTGGCGCTTGTGACGTGAACCAAATCTGCGGAAGTGAGATAAGCGCCGAGCGCGCGAGTGTAGTGACGGCGGCTAGTTCACATCACCTTAGCGGTTACATGCGAACATAACCCGCAGGAACCGCAAACTCGGGCCGGTATTTCCGGCGCGATTACGTTCTTAATTGTCGACCGGTGTTATCCGGAGCCTCCATTTTAGGGCTAAAATAGTCATGGCTGCAGCAGCACCGACGACTTTGATAGCGGAATCGGATGGCGCCATAAACGGTGGATCGCGATGCCACCAAGTCATGATGCAACTGACAGACCTATTCGTATCTAATGCGTGTCGCCTCAGCGAAACACAGATAAGCCTGTTCGATGAGGTCTTTGTTCCGTTGATTGAGCGGGTAGAGGCACGAACGTTAGCCCATCTTAGCACCACTCTGTCCGAAATAGCCTTGGCTCCAAGAGAGACGGTCCGCCAACTTGCGTTTTATGACGACCCCACGGTTGCTGTGCCTGTCTTGATAAAGTCAAATTGTCTGTCCGAAAGTGACCTCATTGAAATCGTCAACAGCCGTGGCCAGCAACATTTATTGGCAATCTCTGGCAGAAAGACCCTCAACGAAGCGCTGACCGACGCGCTAATAAGACTTGGTGACGTCAACGTATCCAACGCACTCGCCCGGAATGACGGTGCGCGTTTCTCTGAATGCGGATACGCAACGCTTGTCGGAAGGGCTGAGCGTGACGAAAGCTTGATGGAAAAGCTTGGCCTTCGATGGGACATACCTGCGAAACTGCTGCGAGAGCTTCTTGAAAAGGCTACCGACGTTGTGCGGGCGCGATTTTTAACGGCGCCGCGACCTGTTCTGCAGCAGAAGATCCAAGCGCCTGCAGTCGTCGCCAAACAGACCAGCGCTGTTCGGCCAAAGGCAATAAACTATGCGCGGGCACAAAACGAGGTAGTTGCGCTCAATCGCGCCGGCAAGCTGAATGATTCGACGGTGAATCAGTTTGCGGTGGGGTGCGAATACACCTATGTGGTCGCAGCGCTCTCGTTCATGTCAGACGTAAAGATCGAGGCAATTGAGCCTTTGATCAAGAGCGACCGGCTGTATGGACTGATCGTGGCGTGCAAGGCCGCCAGACTGAGCTGGTCAACCACTACGATGATCATCCGGAACCGGCCAGGATGTCCCCCGGTCACTCAACAGGTGCTTGAGCAAGGTCTAGAGGTATTTGAATCCCTGTTACTATCTATCGCTCAATGGACAATTCGGTTCGGGGCGGATCGAATTGCTGCATGATGCTATGATGTTCGTCGTTAGCCGTCTGCCTTAAACTCGGAAATTGACCGCGAGCGCCGTCCCGTGACTTTTTTGGCGAATTAGGGGTAGTGCAGGCGCTCCGCTCAATGTTGACGAACTTCAATCTGGGGGATCAATTTAGGGGCGATGAGCAGCACAACCTCAAGAGTTTTTGATGACGGGGCGAGTGCAGGGGCGATAGTTCATGGCAATTTCGGACCTCACGCGATGACCGACTTGAGTCGGGAATGCGTATCAACGCGGAAGTCCGCCAACCGCTCTGGATGATGGGCTTACGCCCTAGCCTTCCGAGCCCGTGCGCTTGACGACGCCGGCGCCGGGCTGCAGCGCCGCGGGGCGCGCCTGGGTTGACGTCGCGCGCGCGCGATGGCGCTCGTCGTCGTAAAGGCCGGGCCGGAATTTGGCGCGGGTGGCGGTCATCGTCGAACCGCGCCAGGCGGCCAGCATGACCAGCGCGGATCGTTCGCTCAACCGGTCGTACAGTCGCGACAGCCGGTAGACGGCGTGCACCGAGGATCCGATCTCGGGTTTGAGAAACAGCAACACCCGCTGAAACACAGCGCCCGGCATGTCCAGCGCCCTGGCGGCGCAGGCCAGCGGCTCGCCGCCGGGATCGTTGACCACTTGGGCGGCGGACCGCCACGGCAGGATCAGCGCGTCGCCGAGCTCCAGGGTAAAGTTCTCGACGTCGCCGGCGAAGGCGGCCATCTCCAGCGTCTCGACGGCGCGCCTGGCGCGCGCCGCGGGAATTCGCGCCGAGGCCCGCAATGGCGTCTCCTGCAGATTGTGCAGGATCAATGCGCGTTCGCCGGCGCTGGCGCGGGAAAACATGTCGTTGATTTCGGCGGCGTCCTTCGGCTGCATCGACAGGCCGGATGCCATCCGCCGTTTCGCCTCGCTCGGCCCCTTCGCTGGCGCGGACGTGGAGGCGGGTGGAGCGGTCGGAATCTCGCGGGCGAGCGGCACCGGGGAATTGGCCGTGGCCGGCTTCAACCCGAGCTTCCTCAGGACTTCGGCCGGGGTGGCGGGATAGATCGAAAGCCGCGCGCGCACGGCGGCGCGGGTGGCGTCGTCGACCTCGTCGATCAGGCGGGAAGTCAGTTCGACGAACTGCCGCTCTTCTTCGGCGCTATGGGCGTCGGCCTGAACATAGAGATCGGTCAGCACGCGCAGCAAGGTGGGTCTGATATCGACGCCCTCGCGGCGGGAGAGCGTCATCAACCCGTCGAAGCCCGGGAAAAAAGGAGGTTTGGTCATGTCAGGGTACGCGACTGAGTAATTCTCGCAGCAAGCCTACTTCGGTTGCTTTAACAGCTCGTTAAGGAAAACAATCCGTGAAGCCGGGCGCGGTATTCGAGGCGATCTGTGCCGCAACGGGTCAGGGTCCCGACGGTCCCGGCGCGCCGCGGTGAAATCGGAGGGCGCGCCGCCAAATTAAGATGCCGTTAACCACGTCCTGATCTTAATGATGGCATGTCGCGGGCCAGATTGTGACGAAGCGGCAACCAGAGAGACGAGCTAGACATGGGCACCATCATTGAATTTCCGGCGTATGCGGCTTCGCGGCGGCCGGGCTCAACCATGGATGGCGCGCCTCGCGGAGGCATGGGAACCATCCTGATCCTTCCAGTGGTCCGGATCGAACGCGAACCCGATGAAACCACCGGAGGCCGCGGACCGGAAGAGGGTACGGCGCCGGGCCGCCGTCGCCGCCGCCGCTGAGTTAGGGACATTTCGACATGCCGGCGACGCGCTTTCCGATCCGGACAAGCCGACCGAGCCGGCGTTCATCGCCGGCGCTGGCGCTGCTTCTCGCCGGCGCCGCGCTCGGCGGCTGCAGCGGCGGCGATTTCGGCCGCACCCGCCAGGACTTTCTCAACGACGACATGCATCGCTGGATCGGCGGCGAGGTGACCGGAAGCGTCGGCCTGCAGCGCGTCGCAATTCCAGCTCACCGACAATGAACGGCAGCTGCGCGATCTGGCCTATCCCCTGATCGAGCCGCCGCATTCGCGTCCCGCCTGGCGGAGCGTGTTCGGCGACTATCAGCCGCTGCCGTCGCCCTGGCGGCAGCAGGTGGTGTTCGACCGCACCGCCTACGGTCGTCAGTTGATCGACGAGCCGCACCGATCGTTTTCGTCGCGCTATGCGCAGCTGATGGACGACGTGCGCGACGACATCACCCGGTTCGAGCCGTTCTTCACCGCCGCCGTGCGCGTGATCGATCTCGACAGGAAGCGTAACGCGGCGATGGCGCACATTTCCGAATTGTCGCCGCGCGAACGCGCCGACGCGGTCTCCCGCATGCAGGAGAACTCGCTGATCGTGCAGTGGGTGCAGCAATGCCTGGAGCGGCGGATCTCGTCCTACCGCTGGGCGCTGGAACGGCTGGTGCTGCAGGCCCCGGATGGTCTCGCCGCCGACGCCGATCGCCTGATCGGCGAACTCGCAGCGCAGACCGCGAACCCGCCGGTCGCGGCGCAGCCCGTGGTCGGACGCGCGCTGAGCGTGCGCGGCTAGGATACAGTTTTCCTGACCTGTCGCCTCGGCCTGGACGCGGGTTTGGCACGGCTCACCACGGCGTCGCCGGATGGCGTAGTTTCCGAAAAAGAGCCCCGGCGCGGGGCTGGTAGCGCCGGGGCTGCCGAACACGCCCAGTCCATGAATCATCTCGCGTTCCGGCCGAAGATTAAAGACCTCCCCATGGAAACAGGTGTTCCACCACGGGAACACTCATTAGACGGCGCGGGAAAAGCCAGTCTCGCATTTCTGGCGCGCTACTCTATCGAACCGGAATGTCCGGAATGTTACGTGAACTTGAGCATCAGGCCTGCATCCCCACGCGAGGCAAAGAGAGGTCCCGGGGGACTGGACGAGGTTCCACGAAATAAAGCACGACGCTTGACCGGCCAGCGAGAGGGCGAATCGCGTCCGGTTATCGACCCGCCGGGTTCGATCGGTCCGATCGATATCGTCGATCATCATCGTCCGGCTGCACCCGAGAATAGACGGAATCTCTCGCATCTCGGTTAGCGTGATCATGCGGGACCGGAGGCGCACTGCGGCCTTTGCCGCGTGAACGGCATTTCAGCGCCGCTTCAAGTTTCCAGATCGGGTCGTTGCCAACGTTCGCCTAACGGACGATCTTCTTTACTCTCCCTTTGCCGAAACACCGCTTGCAGGCCGCAGGGTAGATTTTACGCCCTGGTTGCGCTGGCTGCTTAACCGCAGGAAATCCCTTGCCTTCACAAGCCGGACAAATGGTTTCCGTCAAACTTTCGCTGGGTTTCTTCATAGCGATCCGACTCACTAATCTAAATTATCCTTCGGCCAATCAATGCGGCGGCAGTGAACCACCGTCGATCCATTTCCTCACCAAGTTTGTCTGCGTATTGCTTCACGCCATCGGGATGCGGCGATGGCAACATCACGCCGCCATTGCGTACTGAATTCCTGCCTTCCGCAATCGTTCTGCTGCCGGCGTCAACCGCATACGCTTGACGAGACCCAGGCGTGTCAAAGTCGACAGAGCGACAAGGTTGCATAATTCAGCGGAAACTCCCGCCCCCAACATCGCAATGACACGCTGCTCGTCTGCGTCGAGATCAATCCAGGAAATGCCGTCCATCGCGATACCTCAAAAATCCAACCCCAGTGCGACCATGGTCTCGGACTGGGGCGTTAAAGTTTAATTAAAAAAATCGCCCTGCAAGCGTTAGGTTCGCGCCTTAACCGCTGCGGATCCTGCCGGCCGTTTCTTTCATGAAGCCCCCGCATTTCAGCCATTGCACTTTGATGAATGCGGACATTGGACCTTATTGGCGCTGCGCTTATGTACGGACCCTCGATTACCGAGCCGTCTCGTGAGAGGCATCCGAAAAAATATCCGGAGGGAAAAACATGGTCGCGGTACGCGATACATTTCCGCGACGATTCGAAGAATAGCGATGAACAGTTAAGTAATGACCCATCTCTGCTGCGGCTGCGTGTGAGTCGCAACCGGCGGATCAATCATTGGCAGCGGTTCGCATCAGCCCAGGCCCAACGCAGAGGCGCTTCGTCGGATATAATCGAAAGCGCAAGCCCGTTTGCCGGCAATGGGAATCGCAACGGCAGCTAACCTTGATCGGTTAGGTTAAGAGTCGGATCGCGTTGCGGCGTCGTGAAGACCAGCTATAGCTGAAAGCACCGGACAATTTCCCCAAGTTTTCCGGCCCACTGGGCAAAGCCACCAGGCGCCTCCGCCTGGTGGCTTTGTTCGCTTGCTCGCACCAGGAATCTGACCGATGTTGAAGCTCCAATCGTTGCTGGTCGTTTCCGGAGCAGGAGGCGCTGTCGATTACGGCCGGCGCGGTCAAATTTCTCGCCTCAGGCGGAAACGAGCGAGGAAGGCATGAGGCGCAGTCCAGGCGTCAAAGGCAATGACGCACAAAAATCGGAGTTGACTGAACCTGAGGCGTCCTTGATCGAAACAAATCAATGTTTGCGCATGCAGGTGGTCGGGTTGCTATTGGAGATCGCCGAATTGCGCGAGAAGCAGCCGGGCCCGTTCGCGTAGTGGGGTGAGTGCGTCACGGGATTACCTCCGCGCGCCGGCCGGTGCAATGCACCCCAGAATGGCCGATTTCACACCCCACTTCGAGTGGACAAGGAGGGCATTAGTCGAAGGCGACCCCGATCCGCTCCTCTTGCCGCCAAATGACGTGACAGGGAATGTGCGTGCTGTCTGCCTTAAAGATAAGATTGAACCGCTCTGGGATGTTGTGGGGACTGGAAAACTCAAGCGCTGCGCCGGAAATGGTCATGTCGCGGACTAAGCAATTGACCTTGCCGCCGGCGAGGTCAATCGTGGCGGACATCATTACATAGCGGCGGGAAATCGCGCGTCTTTCCATGAAAGCCTGATACGCTAAAATTCTTATTGATCGATAAAGCATCCTAACCAGCATCCAAATTTGTAATCCGATGTCATTGTCAAGGCAGCGCGAGCCTGGCCCGTGATGCTTCGAATCGTTTTTGGAGGCCCATCGTTGGCGGATGCATCAAATGCCTCTCAGTCGGGCCGCACTTTAATCTCGGCCGGTTTAGGCAGGTCCTCGCCAATGTCGGCTTTCGAGCGAATAGCGAACCCAGCTCGATGTTGTGCCATGTCCGGAACGCGCGACAGCCGGTCATCACGCCACGCTGAAAGATGACAGCATCTGCCCGCCCCAGGCGAACCTTTGCGTTCCAGCCGTGCATTGCGCGTCAGCGCTTGCCCCGCGGCGCTTCCGCCTGCTTGGCCGGGGCGTCGGTCTGCACCTTGCAGCTCGATGCGGCGAGCGAGGCCTGCGCCTGCGGCATCAAGCCGGGCTCCGGCGCCAGCGCCTTCAGCACGATCAGGCCGGTGGCGGTCGGGGAATCGATGATAAGCCGGTCGGCCGCCGTCACGTCCTCGTCCTCCGGCAAATCGGCGTGCTGGGCTTCCGTCATCAGATCGAGTTCGATCACCTTGCGGCCGGCGGAGCGGTCGTTGATGGCGTAATAGGCGACGTCGTTGCGGGTGTAGAACGACACCGAGGTGTAGGCCTGGCTGACGGGAACGCTGAGCTTGATCGAGCCGCCGGCCAGATCGTAACGGCAAACGGCAATCGCGAAGGCCGGGTCCATGAACGGCATCGGCGCGGTGTTGGGATCGGCCAGGGGCAGGGGCGTCACCGCGTTGAGCTTCGTCATCGGCGCAAGGCGCGAATAGGCGTCGTTGGTCGCGATCCGCGGCAGCGCCAGAACGCTGACCAGGTGCACGATGCCGCCCAACAGCACGCCGGCGATGATCGTGAACAGCACGCGGATCATGGGCATCCCACCGTCGTAATGGAGGGCATCGGCGCGTCGCGCTTCGACCGCGTCGCCACGCCGACCGGCGTATCGTAGAGCCGCAGCATCAGCGCGTAGCGCTCGATGGCGCCGGTGGGCAGCCAGTTTCCGGCGCGCGCTCGCGACGCCACCCGTATCTCGAAGGCGCCGTCGGCGCCACGGATGATTTCCTGGCTGGTGAAGCCGTAACGCTGCAGCGAATTGGCGACCAGGCGGCCCTTGCGGTCGTAGAGCGTCAGCGTCCAGAACCGCGCCGCCGGGGTGACGCCGCTGACCACGACGTCGCAGCGCCCGTCCAGCGGCTTCTTGCGGTCGTCGGTCGTCGCCGAGAAGGCGATGCCGTCGCCGGTGCCGACCGGGAGTTCGCCGCTGCGCGCGATGGTGGCGCGCGAATACGGATCGACGTCGGCGGTGCCGATCCTGGGCCGGGCGGTCCAGGCGCCGATCGTGAGCGTGCCGAGATCGGTGCCGCGCGTGGCGGTCATCCACGTCGCCCCCAAGCCGACGGCGGTGGCGATGATCAGCGCCAGCAAGGTGACCAATATCAGCCGCACGGCGTCAATTCTTGCGCGGCGCAGATGGTGCCGCATTGCCCGGAGTCGCCGCCGCGAAACTGTCCGGGAATGGAACGGAACTCGACGACACCGGCTTGACCGGCATGTTCGGATCGCCCGCCGTCTTGGCGGCCTCGTCGAGCATTTTTTCCACCTGCACCAGGATCTCCGCGCCGCGCTTGGTGAGCACCGGCGGCGGCCCCGGCCTGATTTCCGGCGGCTTTGGCGCGCCTCTGGCCGCAACGAACGCAGAGGCCGCGGGAGCCGGCAATTTCGTGCCCATCCCGACGCCCGTAAGCTCCTTGATCTCCACGCCCTGATGCGCCGCCAGCATGATGTCGTGCCATGTCTGCGCCGGCAGCGAGCCACCGGTCATGCGGTTGGTCGGCGAGTAATCGTCATTGCCGTACCAGACCGCACAGGTGAAGTTGCCGGTATATCCGACGAACCAGGCGTCGCGATAGGCGTTGGTGGTGCCGGTCTTGCCGGCGGTCGGAATGCCGTCGAGCGCGGCGCGCCGCGCGGTGCCTTCGCTGACGACGTGGCTCATCATGCCCGCCATGTCGGCGGCAACCGATGCCGGAATGGCCTGCCGCGGCTTCGGACCGTCGCGGTCGAAACGCCAGACCACATCGCCGGCGCCGGTGCGAATCTCCAGCACCGCATGCGGCGTGACCGCCTTGCCCTTGTTGGGGAAGGTCGCATAGGCCACCGCATGCTCGAGCACCGTGACCTCGTCGGCGCCGATCGGCAGCGAGGGCGTGTCGGGCAGCGGCGCCGTGATGCCGAAGCGGCGGGCGACTGCGATGATCTTGGCGCGGCCGGCCTTCGGCCCCGCCTTGCCGCCGAGCGCGATCGACAGTTTTACCGGAACCACGTTGATCGAGCGGGTGATCGCCTGCGTCAGCGTCACCGGGCCGGAATAGGAATGGCCGTAATTCTGCGGACACCAGTTGCCGATGCAGACCGGACCGTCGATGATGATCGAGCTCGGCTTGAAGCCGTTGAGCAGGGCGGTGGTGTAGACATAGGGCTTGAACGACGAGCCCGGCTGCCGGTAGGCGTCGACGGCGCGGTTGAACTGGCTGGCGCCGTAGTCGCGGCCGCCGACCATGGCGCGGATGCCGCCGTCGAGGTCGGACACCACGGTGGCGGCCTGCGTCGCGTGATAGTCGCGGCCGAACTGGCGCAGCTGGTTTTCGATGGCTTCCTCCGCCGCGCGCTGCACGTTCATGTCGATCGCGGTGCGGACCACGAACACGCGCTCGGTGTAGGATTTCGGGAACGTATCGACCAGCTTGCGCACCTCGTCGAACGCCCAGTCGAGATAGTAGTTCGGCGAATTCTCGTCGCGGCGGTCGACCGCGGTGGCCGGGTTGCGCCGGGCGCCGAACACCTGGCCCTCGGTCATGAAGCCGGCGTCGACCAGATTGTCCAGCACCACGTTGGCGCGGGCGCGGGCGGCGGGCAGGTTGATGTGCGGCGCGAATTTGGTGGGCGCCTTGAACAGGCCGGCCAGCATCGCGGCTTCCGCAAGGTTGATGTCGCGCACCGACTTGTTGAAGTAGAAATGCGCCGCGCCGTCGACGCCGAAGGTGCCGCCGCCCATATAGGCGCGGTCGAGATAGAGCTTCAGGATTTCGTTCTTGGTGAGCCGGGTCTCCAGCCAGATCGCGAGGAAGGCTTCGTTGATCTTGCGCTCGATGGTGCGCTCGTTGGTCAGGAACAGGTTCTTGGCCAATTGCTGGGTGATCGAGGAGCCGCCCTGCCGCACGCCGCCGGCCTGTGCGTTGGTCAGCAGCGCGCGAAACGTGCCGGCGACGTCGATGCCGAAATGGTCGTAGAAGCGGCGGTCCTCGGTGGCCAAAGTCGCCTTGATCAGATTGTCCGGAAAATCCTCCAACGGAATGGAATCATTGTGCTTGATGCCGCGGCTGCCGATCGGATTGCCGTAGCGATCGAGGAAGGTCACCGCCAGATCGGATTTCTTCAGCCAGTCCTCGTCGGCGGTTTCGCGGAATGCCGGAACGGCGAGCGCCAGCATCAGGATCGAGCCGGCGAGCCCGATGGTGGCGGCTTCCGACAATGGCTCGATGAAGACCCAGCGTTTCCAGCGGCCGACATAGAAGCGGTCCATGAAGGTGGAGTAGCGCTCATAGAGCTCGCGCACGCCCTTGCCGGTCGAGAACAGCGTCGAGTCGATGCGCGCGTCGAAATCCAGCATCCAGTGCCGGATCTTTTTCTTCCATTCCGTTGGCACGATCTTGCGCACCGAGGCCCTTGGTCAGTTCGAAAGCGCTCAGGCACCCGGCCGGGCACCGTCGAGACGTCTTGCGGGAATGTTGCGGCAAACCCAAGGCGCTTTTGCACCATTGGGGACTCGCTCCCTATCTAACCGAGCGGGGTCCATAAACCAATGGTCGGGCTCACGATTTCGAGCGGCAGGGCTAACGCTGTCCCGGGCTTTTTTCCGCGAGCCCGCCACCCCACTTGCACCTTTGCCGCCGCAGCCCCTAGAAGGAGACCCAGCCATAGCCGCCCAGAATCGCCAGCACACATGACCGCCCGACCCAAGCCGCCCTCGGGTCAAGAGGGATTCTTTTGGAAAACCAAGACGTTGGAACAAATGTCCGACGTCGAATGGGAAAGCCTGTGCGACGGCTGCGCGCGCTGCTGCCTGGAAAAGCTCGAAGACGAGGATACCGGCAAGATCTATTTCACCCACGTTTCCTGCAAGCTTCTGGATGCCGGGCTATGTGCCTGCAAGGACTATGCGAACCGGTCCGACAAGGTTCCGGACTGTGTCAGGCTGACGCCGGAAAACGTCCGCACCCTGAACTGGCTGCCGCCGAGTTGCGGCTACAAGCTCGTGGCCGAGGGCCGCGATCTCTATTGGTGGCATCCGCTGATATCGGGGGATCCTGACACCGTGCATGAAGCGGGCGTCTCGGTGCGCGGACGGGTAGAGGGGACGGAGAACGAGATCGCGGACGCCGACCTCGAGGATCACATCGTGCAATGGCCGGCGCTGTTGCCGAAGCGGGCGCGGCTGAAGAAGCGGCCGCAATCCTAGAAAAACCGATCACGCGATTGCGATTGTCACGCCGCGGGATGCACCCATGCGCCTAACCCGCTGCCGTGGCTGGGATTTGCCCCCTAGACTGGGGACGAACCAGCAATTCCACGCCAGCCTCCCGCCGCGCAGCCGATAAACATTTCCGCATGAACAAGCTCGAACGGCCCAGCCGTCACCCGGCCGGCCAACAGATTTTGCCCGAGGCCGTCGCCGGCGAACTGCCACGAATCCCGACCGAGGTGCTCGACATCGGCGACGCGCCGCCGATCGCGCCAAAGGCGCCGCTGACCCAAAGCGAAGTCCGCACCATCCTGATGAGCCTCTTGCTGACGATGTTCCTGGCCGCCCTCGACCAGACCATCGTCGCGACCGCGCTGCCGACCATCGGCCGGCAGTTCGGCGATGTCTCCAGCCTGTCCTGGGTGATCACGGCCTATCTGTTGGCCTCGACCGCGGTGGCGCCGGTGTTCGGCACGCTCGCCGACATCTACGGCCGCCGCGCCATGATCATCACCGCGCTCAGCCTGTTCATCGCGGGCTCGATCCTGTGCGCGCTGGCGCCGAACATGCCGGTGCTGATCCTCGCGCGCGGGCTGCAGGGGCTCGGCGGCGGCGGCATCATGCCGATCGTGCAGACGGTGATTTCCGACGTGGTCAGCCCGCGCGAGCGTGGCCAGTATCAGGCCTATTTCAGCGGCGTCTGGATGGCGGCCGGTATCGGCGGACCGGTCCTTGGCGGCTTGTTCGCCGAGCACCTGCACTGGTCGATGATCTTCTGGATCAACGTGCCGCTCGGGATCGCCTCGCTGGCGATGCTGTTGCCGAAGATGGCCAGGATCCCGGTATTCCACCGCCGCCGCAAGATCGACTGGCTCGGCGGCGTGCTGCTGATGGCCTCGGCGGTCGTCTTCATGCTGGTGCTGACATGGGGCGGCAACCGTTATCTCTGGCTGTCGCCGACCATCGTGGCGATGGTGGGGGCATCGGTGGCGCTGGCGCTGGCGTTCGTGTGGCAGTCGGGAAAGGCCGACGAGCCGTTTCTGCCGCTGTCGCTTTTGGGCGGGACGGTGGTGCCCTACGCAATGCTCGCCGGCGGCTGTGCGCTCGGCGCGATGCTGGGGCTGACCGTGCATCTGCCGCTGTATTACGAGGTGGTCTATCACCTCAGCGCCAGCGAGGCCGGGCTCGGGCTGATCCCGTTGGCGGCCATTTCGACCTTTGGCGCGGCGTTCGCCGGGCGGACCATGGCCCGGGTCAGGCACTACAAGCGGGTGGCGATCATCGGCACCTCCTGCGCGACCCTGATGGGGGTTGCACTTGCGACGACGGTGCTGCCGCTTTGGGCGCTATTGGTGCTGCTGTCGGGGTTCGCGCTCGGTCTCGGCACGGCATTTCCGGTCAGCGTGGTCTCGATCCAGAATTCGGTGACGCGCGCGCAGGTCGGCACCATCACCGGCGCGATGAATTTCTTCCGCGCGCTGATGGCCTCGTTCACGGTGGCGGCGTTCAGCGCGATCCTGCTGATGGCGCTGGGCGCGGACATTTCGCTGGTCGGCGAGCATCGTGGGCCGGTGAACGCGATTCCCGCCGCCGACATGATCGTGGCCTTCCGCTATGTGTTCGGCGCCGCCACGGCGATGATCGCCTGCGCGGCGCTATGCATGATCCTGATGGAAGAAAAGCCGTTGGCCGGTCCGGCCAAGCCGGTGGATGTGACGGAGTAGGGCGCAGCACTTTCCGGGCACCGCCAGCGTTGCTGACGCGCAACAGCACAGCCAAATCGCGCCGTTTCCCGCGCACTTTCGGCCGCGAACCGTGGCAAAGTCGGGTTCCATTATGGTAAGATGGTGTTGGCGCTCGGATTCGCGGTAGCATTAGCCGCGAAGTCTCGGCCCAGCAGTGCCCGGAGAGGGGAATGTGGCGCGGTGTTGTACCGGCTCCATTTCACCCGGGAAAAAGCGGGCGGCGCTGGATGGACCAGGTGGCAACGATCGTGCAGGTCCGGGCAAAGCCCATCGTTTCCGTTTCAGGGCGGGCCGTGGGGCGCTGGTCGCGGTGTGCGTTATGGCTGGCGCCGTACCTTGCTCTAGGCGCGACCGCGGCGCATGCGGTGGACGGGACCTGGACCGGAGCGACCACCACGGAGTGGACCACCGGCGCCAACTGGTCGTCGACCCCGGCCGTGCCCGACAATGCCGCGACCTTCACCAACAACGGCGCGCCGACGTCGCTGACGATCTCGAACGACACGTCGATCAACGCCATCCAGTTCACGGCCGGCGCGCCGGCCTACAGTTTCAATTTCGTCGGCAGCGTCGAACTCGACGTCAGGGGCAGCGGGATCGTCAACAATTCCGCGTTCGCGCCCACTTTCACCACCAATGGCGGCAGCGCCATTGTGTTTTTTAATCAAAGCACGGCGGGCAACGCCAACATCGTCAATAACGTCAATACGTTTTTCAACAACGGGAGTACGGCCGGCAACGCGACGATTGCGAACGGCATTTTCGGAAGTCTCGCATTCTCAAGTTCGAGCAGCGCCGGACACGCTACGATCACCAGCGACGGTGTTATTTTTTTCGAAGGGCAGAGCACGGCCGGGAATGCCGCCATCACCAACGGAATAACTGGCGTGGCGGGGTTTCATCAAACCAGCGGGGCGGGTAGTGCCACCATCGCCAACAACGGCGAACTGGATTTCGCGGACTCCAGCACCGCCGGCAACGCCACCATCGATAACCACCTCACCACCAGCACCCTTAACTTCATCAACAGCAGTACGGCGGGCAGCGCGACCATTACCAACAGCGGCCAGATGTCTTTCTCCAATACGACAACAGCCGGCAATGCCGTCATCACCAACAACTACGCGCTTTCTTTTTTCGACACCAGTACGGCCGGCAACGCCATCATTTTCAATACCGCTGGCTTGCCCGGGAATGTTAATTTCAATAATTCGAGCACGGCCGGCAACGCCACTATTACTAACGATGGCGCAACCGCGTTTTTTGACACGAGCACCGCCGGCAATGCCACCATCCATAACCGCGTCTCGGGCGCCCTGGACTTCACCAACAGCAGCACCGCCGGCGATGCGACCATCGTCAACGACGGCTTTTTGGGATTTTTCGTCAGCGCCACCGGCGGAAATGCGCGGATCATCAATAATGCCGGCGGCTTGTTGGACATCCACGGTCTGTTGTCTGCCGGAATGACCGTGACCGCAGGATCGATCGAGGGCGCGGGCGATATCCATCTCGGAGCGATGAACCTGTCTGTGGGCGGCAACAACCTCTCGACACTAGTCACCGGCGTGATCCAGGGCACCGGCGGATCGCTGACCAAGACAGGGATGGGCAATCTGGTGCTCGCCGGCATCAACACCTACACCGGTCCCACCACCGTCAATGGCGGCACGCTCAGCGTGAACGGTTCGATCGCCCCCTCGAGCCTGACCACGGTCAACGCCGGCGGAACGCTCGGCGGCAACGGCATCGTCGGCAACACCGTCATCAACGGCGGCGCGCTGGCGCCGGGCAACTCGATCGGAACGCTCACCGTGCAGGGCAGCCTCGCCTTCACGGCGGCGGCGAGCTACATGGTGGAGGTGTCGTCTTTCAGTGCCGACCGCGTCAACGTCACGGGTGCCGCGACGCTCGGCGGCACTGTGCAGATCTCCTCGCCGGGCAGTTCCTGGCGTTTCAACTCGCCCTACACGATCCTCACCTCGGCGGGATTGAACGGCACCCGGTTCAACGCGTTGCGCGGCACACCTTCCGGCATCGTCGGATCGCTGATCTATTCCGGCGGCAACGTGCAGCTCAATTTCGCCTCGGGCCTCGGTCAGTTGCCCGGACTCAACGGCAACCAGCGCGCCGTCGGCGCGGCGCTCGATGCGGCGTTCAATGTGCCGGGCGGCCAGACCGGAGCGCTCGGCGCCATTTTTGCCGGCAACATCCCGCAAAATCTCACCCAGGCCTCGGGCGAACTCGCCACCGGCGCGCAGCAGACCACGTTCGGCGCGATGACCCAGTTCCTCGGCACGCTGCTCGATCCCTTCATCGGCGGGCGCGGCGAAACATCGGCACCGGCGGCGGGCGGGACCTCCTTTGCCGATGAGGGCGATGGCGCCAATGCCTACGCCTCCGCCGGCCGCAAGCGCACCCGCTCCGAGCGCGACGCCTACGGCATGATCACCAAGGCGGCGCCAGTTAATCGACTGCTCGACCCGCATTGGAGCATATGGGCCGCCGGCTTCGGCGGCTCGCAGACCACGGACGGCGATGCAGCAGTCGGCTCGAATACCGCGACGAGCAGTCTGGGCGGCGTTGCAGTCGGCGCGGATTACCTGCTGTCGCCGCGCACGATCGCCGGCTTCGCGCTCGCGGGCGGGGCGACCCAATTCAGCGTCGCCAACGGCGGATCAGGGCGCTCCGACCTGTTCCAGGCCGGCGCCTTTATCAAGCACGCGATCGGATCAGCCTACGTCTC
Source organism: uncultured Alphaproteobacteria bacterium (assembly GCA_963721275.1). Taxonomy (GTDB): domain Bacteria; phylum Pseudomonadota; class Alphaproteobacteria; order Rhizobiales; family Xanthobacteraceae; genus Bradyrhizobium. The sequence goes on from CAVRIQ010000013.1 coordinate 347,054, forward strand.
CGGCGCGCTGGCCTATGGCTGGCAGGACATCACGACGGACCGCACCGTCACCATCGCCGGCGTCGACCGCCTGCACGCGCAGTTCAGCGCCAACGCCTTCTCGGGACGCGTCGAAGGCGGTTATCGCTTCGTCTCGCCTTGGATGGGGGGCGTCGGCATCACGCCCTACGCCGCCGGGCAGTTCACGACCTTCGATCTGCCGGCCTATGCCGAGCAGGCCTCGCTGGGCACGAACGCCTTTGCGCTTGCCTACGGTTCGAAGAGCGTGACCGACACCCGCAGCGAGCTCGGCGTCCGCACCGACAAATCCTACGCGATGCAAAACGCCGTCCTGACGCTGCGCGGCCGCGCGGCATGGGCGCACGATTTCAACACCGATCGCAGCATCGGCGCGACGTTCCAGTCGCTTCCGGGAGCATCGTTCGTCGTGAACGGCGCGGCCCAGGCGAGCGACTCCGCGCTCACCAGTGCTTCAGCCGAGCTGAAATGGCTGAACGGCTGGTCCGCCGCCGCCGTATTCGAAGGCGAGTTCTCCGGCGTCACCCGCAGCTACGCCGGCAAGGGTGTGGCCCGCTACGTGTGGTGAGCAGGGTTGCGGCAATTGACATCACCTGTTGCCACGGCCTAACAGCGGGGTCATTGATGCCCGCAAAGGAACCGGCCATGAGCAAACCCTCCATCGAGCAAACCAGGATGGGCACCGAGGGCATTGCCTTCTGCATCGCCAGAACCCTGATCGAACGCGATCCCTCGCTGAAGGCGCCGATGCGCGCCAATTTGCGCAAAATGTGGGAACTCCTGGAGGAGCGCGAGGATCACGGCGCCGCCGACATGGTCGACACCATGATCAAGGCGCTCAACGATCCCGCATTCTTCAAGCCGTAGGTCGCGGCTCAAGGCCCCTCTGCAGCCTTGTGTCGATTTCCTCCCGCAATACGGTGAAATCGATCGGCTTGGTCAACAGCCCAGTGGCGCCGCCTTCGAGCGCCTTGCGCCTGGTGTCGGGATCGCCATAGGCGGTGATCATGATGACGGGAACGTCGGGCCGGATTTCCCTGACCTTGGGCAGCATTTCAAGGCCGGTCATGCCGGGCATGTTGATGTCCGAGAGAATCAATATCAGCGACTGCTCGATGGTATTGGCAATCCGCACCAGCGCGTCCGCCGCCGAAATGGCAAAATCCATCACGAAACGCTGCGCACGCAAATCCCGCCGGAACTGCTGGCGGAACAGCGCCTCGACGTCGGGCTCGTCGTCGACCACAAGAACCAGAACGCTCACGTCTGACCTCACTCCTTGTCTGAAAGTCGGCTCGTCCGCGGCAGCACGATCCTGAATTCGGTGAACTCGCCGGGCTCCGTCTCGACGTCGATCCTGCCACCATGTTGTTTCACGATGATGTCGTGGCTCATCGAGAGGCCAAGCCCGGTGCCTTCGCCCGCCGGCTTGGTCGTGAAGAACGGGTTGAACATCTTTTCCTTCACCTCGGCCGGGATTCCGGTGCCGTTGTCGCGAATGCGGATTTCGACGGTGTCGCCGAGATTGCGCGTGGCGGCGCGGAGCACCGGCTCGAAACCTGCGCCGCCATTCTCCGTCTTGCGCTTGGCGACGGCGTAGAACCCGTTCGAGATCAAATTCAGGAGCACGCGAGTGATCTCCTGCGGAAACACTTCGATCATGCCCGCCATCTCGTCGAAGTCCCGCTGCAGGGTGACGTTGAACTGCGGTTTCTCGGCGCGGGCGCCGTGATAGGCGAGGTTGAGGCTTTCATCCAAGAGCGCGTTGATATCGGCGGGCCGATGCTCGCCGGAACCCTCGCGCGAATGCAGCAGCATGTTCTTGACGATGGAGTCGGCGCGCTTGCCGTGCTGGACCACCCGTTCGAGATTGTCCTTCAGCATGCGCGTCAACTCGTCGACTTCCTTCCGGATCTGGTCGGTGAGCGCGGCGGAGACAAGCACGTCGTTCAGTTCGTCCGTCAGCTCCGCCGAAAGCGCGGCAAAGTTGTTGACGAAATTGAGCGGGTTCTTGATTTCGTGGGCGATGCCGGCGGTGAGCTGGCCGAGCGAGGCCAGTTTTTCGGTTTGCACCAGACGATCCTGCGCGGTGCGCAAGTCCTCGAGAGACGCCGCGAGTTCCCTGGTGCGCGCCTGCACCTCGTCGAACAGCCGGACGTTCTCGATGGCAATGACGGCTTGATCGGCGAATGTCGTGACCAGTTCGATCTGCTTGTCGGAGAATGGCCGCACGCTTCGACGCAACAGGGTAAGTGCGCCAACGGGATTGCCCTCGCGCAGCAGGGGTACCCCGAGAAACGTGCGGGGGTCGCCACTCAGTCTTTGGGCTTCGGAAAAAGTGTAGTCGGGGTCGGCATGCACGTCAGGCACGTGGGTCACTTTACCCTCGAGCAAAGTGCGTCCAGTAATGGTCGCGCGTTCCGGCTTGACGGGTATTTCCCTTACGTAATTCATGAACTCTGAAGTAAAGCCGTAGGAACCGGCTCGAAAATACTCGTCACCTTTCTGACGCGTAATCGCCGCCATATCCGCTTCGCACAGGCGCGCTGCCGATTCCACGAGCGTGTCGAGCACCGTTTGCAGATCGAACGCCGAGCGGCTGATGATCTTGAGCACGTCGGCGGTGGCGGTCTGCTGCTGCAGCGATTCGCGCAGATCCTCGGTGCGGGCCTGAACCTCCTCGAACAGACGTACATTGCCGAGGGCGATCACGGCCTGATCGGCGAAGGTCTGCAGCAACGCGATCTGCTTGCCGTTAAACGGGCTCACCTCGGTGCGGCGCAGCATGATGGCCCCGATGCTCTCGTTCTCGCGCAGCAATGGCACGCTCAGCAGCGTCCGGATGCCAGCACGGCGGGACATCTCCTGGGCTTCCGGAAACTCGGCGCCTTCAGCGGACAGCACATCGGGCAGATGGACCGGCATCTTGTCGATCACCGAACGTCCGGTCACGAAGTTCCGGTTGATGGGTCTCTTCTGCAGGCCTACCGGGATCGACCCGTGATGTGCGGCATAGACCAGCTCATCTCCTTTGCGCAAATGCACGACGGCGTCGTCGGCTTCGCACAGCTTGCAGGCACTCTCGACGATCGCCGTGAGCACCGGCGCGACGTCGGTCGGCGAGGAAGCGATCACGCTGAGGATATTGCTGCTCCCGGTCTGGTAGGTCAGCGCCTCCGTGAGGTCCCGCGTCTTGGCCTGGACCTCGTCGAACAGCCGGGCGTTCTCGATGGCGATCACGGCCTGGTCGGCGAAGGTCTGCAGCAGTTCGACCTGGCGTAAAGGGAAGGGGCCGGTTTGCGAGCGGGCGATCACGATTACGCCGATGACGGCGTCGTCGCGCGTCATCGGGACCGCCAGCGTGGAACGAAGTTGGCCTACGGCAGAACCCGAGCCGGCGTTTCGGATCATCTCCCTTACCTTGGGATCGATATCCGGATCCGTGAAAAAGTCGGTGACGCTCTGCACTTCTCCCGTCAGGATCACGCGTTCGGCGGCGGTGCCGCGGCCCGCATGTATCGGGCGCCCCTTGAACAGGAGGCTTACCTCCGCGTCGCCAGCGCCGGCGACAGCCTTGCATTCGAAGGCTTCGTCGCCCCGCAAATAAAGAAGGCCGAGGCTGGCGCCGCAGAGCTTGTAGGCCGACTCGACCAGCGTATCGAACACCGTCTGCAGATCAAACACCGACCGGCTGATGACCTTGAGCACGTCGGCGGTGGCGGTCTGCTGCTGCAGGGACTCGGAGAGATCTCGCGTCTTGGCCTGCACCTCGTCGAACAGCCGGACGTTCTCGATGGCGATCACCGCCTGGTCGGCGAACGTCTGTATGAGCTCGATCTGCTTCTCGTTGAACGAGCCGACCGCAAAGCGGAACAGGTTGACGACGCCAAAAGCCCGCCCGTCGCGGACGAGCGGTACGCCGATCGCCGCCCTGAATCCCATCAGCTTTTGCGCATCCGGACGCTTGTAGTCCGAGTCGGCAAGCACGTCTGGAACATGAACCGTGTGGCCTTCGACGATCGTTCGCCCAAAGATCGAAGTTCGATCCGGCTTTGTCGAATAGCTCGAAAAGTGATCTATCCATTCGGGTTTGCAGCCAAACGTCGTGGCAAGCCGAAAGGCGTTGCCATCCAGGTAGCGTATCGTCCCGATGTCTGCTTCGCACAAGCGGCACGCGGACGCGAGCAAGGCGTCGAGCACCGTCTGCAGATCGAACGCCGAGCGGCTGATCACCTTGAGCACGTCGGCGGTGGCGGTCTGCTGCTGCAGGGCTTCCGAAAGATCAGCGGTTTTCGCCTGCACCTCGTCGAACAAGCGGACATTCTCGATGGCGATGACAGCCTGATCGGCAAAGGTCTGCAGCAGTTGAACGTGATGGCCGGCGAAACCGCCGGGCTCAAGCCGCGTCACGCTGATAAGGCCGATGCAGGTTCCGTCGCTCATCAGCGGCGAGAACAACATGCTGCGGAAACCGCGTGCCCGCGCGATCTGCTTGATCTGCGAATCCGGCAAGGCTTCGACGTCGGGGATCTGGATCGGCTGGCCGCCTTGCGCCAGTTTGAAGGGTTCGAACCGGGCAAGAGGGCTCGGGAAACCCGCCTTCAGCACTTCATCGGCAGCCGAGGTGGTCGGCGTGAACGCCGCAAGGTGGGCGATCTCATCGATAAAGCGAAACACGGCGGTGGAGAAGCCGCCCAGCAGCCGGTTGGCGCTCGTCGCGATGGCCTGAAATACCGGCTGCACGTCCGACGGCGAGCTGGCGATCACCTTGAGGATTTCGGCGGTGGCGGTCTGCCGCTCCAGCGCCTCCCGGGTCTCGTTGAACAGCCTTGCATTCTCGATGGCGATCACGGCCTGGTCGGCGAAACTCTGCTGAAGCGCCAGCTCCTCGGCTGTGAAGGGGAGAGGCCGGTCGCGAAAGACGATGAGAGCGCCGATCGCGCGACCCTCGCGCCGCAGCGGCGTGCCGGCAATGACGCGAGTACCTGCGGCGCGCGCGAGCGGCGGACCGGGCCAGTCGGCCATCGTGGCATCGACATTGTCCAGGTCAGGAATGTGGATCTGCCGATTCTCGCTCACGACCGTGCCGGGAAGGTTAGGGCCTCCAATCCGCAGCTGCTCCGCCGATACTTTCGAGCCGATGCGTTTCGATCCGTCACCGACGCGGATCGTCCTCCCCCATTCGTTTCCGTCGGCGATCAGCACCGTGACGCTGGGAGCGCCGAACAGGCGCGCGGTGGTTTCCGCGATCTGCTGGAGCGACTGCTCGGCGTCGCCCGCCGTGCCGGCGATCGTGCGCAGGATTTCGGCGCTGGCCGCCTGGCGTTCCCACGCGGCATGCAGCTCAGCCTGTAGCCGGGCGTTCTCCTGCCCGAGATCGGCCATTACGTCCGGGGGAAGCGCCGTCATTCACTTAAATCCATTCGCGCGGCGCCTTTCGGCTCCGCCCAACAAGCATTTGGTCCGGGCCCCGGTTCGCGGGCTGGCCGGCAAATCCAAGAGAGTATGGGATTATTTCACCCCGGGCGCATCCCGGCCAGCGCCATCTTTGGTCGCGGTTAAGCCGAAAATCCGGAGGGGTTCAGGTCCCCGGCCTCGAAACCTCGGTTTCCTTGGAGGTGATGAACTCCAGCAGCACCGGGATGCCTTCCCGGGTCTTCTGGATGCCGCGCTTGATCGCCGGGATGATGTCTTCCGGCTTCGTCACCCGCTCGCCATAGCCGCCGAACGCCCGCGCCATCGCGGCGTAGTCGCCGGAGATATCGGTGGAGCGATATTTCTCGGTCGAAATCGGCATCACCTTCAACTCGATCGCCATGCTGAAATTGTTCAATAGAATTGACATGATCGGGATCCGCTCGCGCACGGCGGTCTCGAAATCCATCCCGGTAAACCCGATCGCGGCATCGCCCCAGACATTGATGCAGAGCTTGTCGGGTTTTGCCAGTTTGGCGCCCATCGCGAGCCCGAGGCCGTAGCCGAGCTGGGTGGTCTTGCCCCAGCCGAGATAGGTGAGGGGCTCGACCGCCTTCCAGAACGGCGACAGCTGGTCGCGCGGGCTGCCGGCGTCGTGGGTGATGATGGTGTTCTTGATGTCGACGGTGTGCTGCAAATCCCAGAGCACGCGGTAGGGGTTGAGCGGCGCATCATTGCTGGTCAGTTTCGGCATCCATTTTGCCAGCCACTCCTTGTGCGACGCGGCGATCTCGGCGGCGACCGCCGAGGCATCGCGGTCCGATGTCACGGTCCTGCCGATCTCTTCCAGCAGCGCATCGAGCACCAGCCCGGCATCGCCGACCAGTCCTATTCTGGCCTCGACATCCTTGTTGAGGTGGGCGGGGTCCAGCGTCGAATGGATGATGGTCTTGCCCTTGGGCATGGCGATGCCGAAGTTTGTCTCCGTAAACGAGCAGCCGATGCCGAAAATCAAATCGGCCTCGGCCAGGAATTTTGGCACCGCGCGCGGCACCGCGAGACCGCCAGAGCCGAGCGACAGCGGATGCGTCTCCGGAAACGACGACTTGCCGCCGAGGCTCGAGGTGACGGGGATGGCGAGCCGTTCGGCGAGCCGCCTGAGCTGCGGCCAAGCCCTGGCGTAATGCACGCCCTGGCCGGCATAGATCACCGGCCGCTTGGCTGACATCAACAGCGCCGCGGCCTCCTTCACATGCACGGGATCGGCGCCGTAGCGGGTGCGCAGCACCGGCGTGTAGTTCAAGGGCTCCGGCACTTCCTCGTTCCACATGTCGGCCGGGATCTCGACGATGACCGGTCCGCCGCGGCCGTTTTTCAGTTTCGTGAAGGCGCGGCGGAAGATGTTGCAGACCTCTGCGGCAATGTTGATCGGTTCGGACGATTTCGAAAATGCCCGCATCGCCTGGCTGGAATTGAAGTTCGGATCGATATTCGCCAGCCGCCGCGGATAGCCCATCGGCAGCACCAGCACGGGCACGGATTCGCCGTAACACTGCGCCACGCCGCCCATGGCGTTTTCCGCGCCGGGCCCGTGCTGCATGCAGAAAGCGCCGATGCTGCGCCCGGAGGTGACCCGCGAGATCGCGTCCGCCATGTGGATGCCGATGCGCTCCTGCCGCACCATGACCGGACGGATGTCGGCATTGGCGGCGTATTCGATGAGGTGATTGACCGGATAGCCGCAGAGAATTTCAATTCCCTCGCGCTTCATGATTTCCGCAATGGCGGTGCCGAGCTTCATGCCGATTTCTCCCCGGAACTGGCCGATGTCGGGCTCGGCCTTTGAGGGGCTAGTTGGAACAGGAATCCGTCGATTGGTAAAGCGTGTGGACCGCTACAACCGCGAAGCTCTGATATGCATCCCGGCGTCGATTCAGCCGGATCCCTCCAGCGCGCGCCGCAGCCGCCGGATGATGACGCCGCGGGCGCGGTCGTCGGCCGCGGCCCCAATCTGGTCGTTGATATCGAGCACCAGCTTCGACATATCGTTGTGCCAATCGAGATGTGTCACCGCTTCGGGCGCAAGCCGGCGGCGGTGCGCGACATCCAGGAGCGTGGGCGCAGGGGTCGAAAGCTCGTAGACATCGTCGAGCACCGGCTGAAACAGCTTTGCCGCCGGAATGATCCGCCCGGCGAGGCGTTCGGCCAGGCCCGCAATCGCGGCTTCCTCGCCGTGAACGAGGAATACGCCTCTTTCGATCGGCCGGCGGGCGGCGACCCATCGGGCCATTTCGCTGCCGTCCGCATGGCCCGAATATTCGTCGATCATGCGGATGCGCGCGGCCACCTTGATTTCGTCGCCCTGGATCCGAACGGCCCTGGCGCCTTCCTGGAGGAACCGGCCAAGGGTACCGTTGGCCTGATAGCCGACCAGCAGCACGGTCGCGCGGTCGCTCCACAGCCAGCGTTTCAGATGATGCCGGATCCGGCCCGCATCGCACATGCCGCTGGCGGCGATGATGATGTGGAAGCCGGTCAGCTTGGCGATCGATTTGCTCTCGTCGACGGTCTCGGTGAACCGCAGATGCGGCGAGTTGAACAGGCGGTTGACGTCGATATTCCGATCGAGGCTCGCGGCGTGTTTTCGAAACACCTCGGTGGCATGTATCGCCAGCGGCGAATCGAGAAAGATCGGCGCCGCCGGCACTTCGCCGCGCTCCATCAGGTCGACCAGATCGACGATCAATTCCTGGGTGCGCTCGACCGCGAAGGCCGGGATGAGCAGGGCGCCTTTTGCGCTCGCGGCGTCGCGGACCTCGGATGCCAGACGCTGACGGCGTTGTTCCGGCGTCGTCGCCGCGCGAATGCGGTCGCCATAGGTCGATTCCGAAATCACGTAGTCGAAATCCGCCGGCGCCTTCGGATCGGGCTCGAGCAGTTTGGCGTCGGGGCCGACGTCGCCTGACGCGAGCAGGCGCAGCGGGCGCGAGGCGGTCCCTTCGCCGTCGAACTCGATCTCGATCGAGGCCGAGCCGAGCAGATGACCGGCGTTCCAGTAACGCGCGCGAACCCCCGGGACCACGTTAACCCAGGTCTCGTAGTCGACCGCCCGGAACGACTGCAGCGAAGCAACGGCATCGGCCTGGGTATAGATCGGACTGACCTCGGACCGCCCGCGCGCCGTATTGCGCCGGTTCAGCGTAACGACCTCGGATTCCTGAATGCTGCCGGCATCCGGCAACATGTAGGAACACAGGTCGATGGTTCCGCGCGTCGCCAGGATCCTGCCGCGAAACCCTTCGCGCACCAGCTTCGGCAACAGCCCGCTGTGGTCGATATGGGCATGGGTCAGCAGCACGATATCGACATCGGCGGGCCGGAACGGAAAGGCGTGGTAGTTGAGTTCCTTCAGGGTCTTTTGCCCCTGGAACAGGCCGCAATCGATCAGGAAACGCCCGGACGGCGTTTCGACGAGATAGCACGACCCTGTAACCGTATGCGCCGCGCCGCAAAATCGAACCGTCACGCTCATGTTGTCGTCTCCGGGAAAGTTGCGTCGTTCATTTCGCGGCGCAGGGCCGCGGCGAGGATATCGTCGAGCGGGATCGCATTGGTGGGATGCGGTACGCTGGATGTCGAGCGGATCGAACGAATGCCGGCGTCGGCAAACGCGGTCGCCATGTCGGGCGGAAACAGCGCGTGGGTCATAATGGCGTCGACCGCCGTGGCGCCTGCGGCGATCAGCGCCCTGGCGCAGGCGATCAAGGTCCCGCCGGACGAAACGATATCGTCGACCAGCAGCACCGGCCGGCCCGCAATCGATGCCGCCTCCGCAAAGCTGATTTCGACGGAGCGATCGCCGCGGCGAATTTTCTGCGCAACCACGTGCGCCAGCCCGAGCAGGCCGGCGAGATCGCTCACCCAGGGCCGGGACTCCGCGTCCGGACCGGCCACGATGGTTGCGGGATCGATCCCGGTCAGGCGCAGCGCGCTGGCGATCGCCGGCGTCGCCGACAGGTTTTCCGCCTCGATGCCGGGAAAGACCGCTCGGATGTCGGCGGTGCGATGAAGGTGGGCGTCCACGGTGATGACGCGATCCACGATTGCCGCGATCAGCCGGCCGACCGCCTTTTGGCTGATCGCTTCGCCTTCGCCGAAGGCTGCATCCTGGCGCATGTAGCAGAGATAGGGCGCCACCAGCACGATCCGTTGCGCACCCGCCCGACGCAGCGCTTCCGCGGCGAACAGGAGGGCAATGAGCTTGTCGTTCGGCTGATCGAGCGAGGCGTAGATGATCGTGGTTGGGGCCGCATGCCCGACCGTCACCCGGATTTCCCCATCGGGGAAACGGTGCAAGGCGATTTCCTGCAAGGGAAGGCCAAGCCGCGCCGCCAGCCGTTTTGCATCGGCGGCACCGGACGACAGGCTCTGAATGACGGCCGTGCTCACGGTGTTACCTTGCCCTGAAGCGATGGCTGCTCGATCGCGTAGCCGGTATCGATCTTTGCGCCGGCCACCGCAAGATCGTGCTCCGATTGATCGAAGGTGTAGATCCGGTAGAGCGGTTCGCCGCTTTCGACCCGGTCGCCGATTTTCTTGAACAACCTGATGCCGGCTCCCTTGTCGAGCGGCGCGCCCGCGGTCCGCGCCAGCCGGTTCAATTGCAGGCAGTCGATGCCGGCGACGACGCCATCGCTGCCGGCCTTCACGTCGAAAGTCATGTTTCCCAAATCGGTACGGCAGCTCGCCGGCCCCTGCGCATCGATGATCTTTTGCATCTGCTTGAGCGCCGCGCCGCTATCGAGCAGTTCGCGGGCGCGCGCATAGCCGGCGCCGCCACGCAGCTTCGGATCGTACTCCAGGAGATGGGCGGCGAGCCGCAGCGACTTTTCGCGCAGGTCCCTCGGCGCGGCGGGGTCGTTGGCCAGAACGGCCATCACGTCCTCGGCTTCGAGCACCGGACCGATGCCGTTTCCGATCGGCTGGCGGCCGTCGGTCGTGATCACCTCCACCGCGATGCCGAAGCGATCGCCGACGAACTCGAACAGCTTGCGCAGCCTCATGGCTTCCACGCCGCTGGTGAGCTTGGCGGTCGGGCCGACCGGCAGGTCGATCAGGAGATGGGTCGAGCCTGCCGCCAGCTTCTTTGACATGATCGACGCCACCATCTGCTCGCGGGTGTCGAGGCTGAGCGGCCGCTCCACCGAAATCAGGATATCGTCGGCCGGCGACAGGTTGACGTGTCCGCCCCACACCAGACAGCCGTTGCAGGCGGCAACGATATTCTTCATTTCATCGATGCCGACATTGACCCGCGCCAGCACTTCCATCGTGTCCGCGGTGCCGGCGGGAGAGGTGATGGCGCGCGAAGAGGTCTTTGGAATCGTCAGGCCGTGCGCTGCCACGATCGGCACCACGATCATCGAGGTTCGATTGCCGGGAATTCCGCCGATGCAATGCTTGTCGACCACGATCGGACTGGCCCACTTCAGCTGGGTTCCGGCATTTGCCATCGCGCCGGTGAGGGCGAGGAGTTCGTCGCTGGTCATGAAACTGGCGGAGCCGATCAGGAATGCGGCGATCTCCATGTCGGAGTAGCGATAGTGGGTGAGGTCGTTGACGATCGCGGTCATTTCCTGTGCGTTCAGGGTCCGGCCGCGGATCTTGGCGCGCACCGCCTCGAGACTTTCCGGCGGCGTTGCCGGCGTGACCGTCACCAGATTGCCGGCAGGTTCGGCGAAGCGGCGGAATGCCGGCTCGGAAAGGCCGATTTCGTGGGGGCCCACCAGGGTGTCGTCGTCGGTGATGAGAAGGGTGGCGAGCAGCGCTTTCGAATCCCGGCGCAGTTCGACCCGGCTAAATCCCCGAAAGATTTCCGGACGCAGCGCCCTTGACTGCCGCGAAATGACCACGACGTTCTCGCGTCCGGTATCGAGATTGACGCTTCGAATTTCCAATTGCGGGCGGGACGTATCGACGGGGGTCATTGGCAAGGCCGGTGGGTCAGGAACATCGGAACCTTCTTAGGGGGTGTCGCGCCAGTTCGCTTGACCCAAATCATGATTTTGGCCCCGCCCGCGCGCCGCAGGCGAAAATCGGCGATCCGAAGCCGGCGGAGGCTTGGGGCCTCCGGGAAGCGGTCGACCGCAAGATTTGCCTGGTGAAAATCAGGCAATGGCCGGGCGGCGAGGTCCATGCCTTGCGCAACAACGACTATCGCGTGTTGGCGCCCCGGTTCAGCACGGCCGCCATCAAACCGAGAAGATATTCCTTCATGAAGCGATCGGATTTCGCCAGCGAATTGACGGCACGCTGTTCCTCGGTCTTGTCGCTGAGGATGCCGATGTAGTTCTTCTTCAATTCCCGCTGCTGCGCTGGCATGTTCGCTAATTCCGGGGGCGCCGACTCCACCACCATGTTCGGCCAGCCCGGAATCGAAGGTAAATTTTTCGTACCGTAGGAATACCGGCGCGATGGAATTACGCCGTCCCCGGGACCGTTGCCGCGCACGCCGGAAATATCGACCGCGACTTTAATCGATCGTTCAGCGTGTCTTTGAACACCCCGGAAACCAATCCGATCTAGATTGCACGCTTTAGCGTCGGCGCGGGAGCCTCCCGTGGCAAGCGTAAAAAGGAGTTTTGAATGCGCCAGCTGTTTTCAAGATTCCTGGCTGATCAATCCGGCGCGACGGCCATCGAATATTGCCTGATCGCGGTCGGCCTCAGTATCGTGATCATCACCGCCGTCAACGGCATCGGCTCGACCCTCAATACCAAGTTCACCTCGATGAATTCGTCGCTGAAATAGCGACGGGTCGGCAGCCAACGCCATGCAGGAAATACTCGGGGCCCGGGGCCCCGAACCGATCGCTTGCAGCCAGCAGACCCCGTTTCGTCGTCACCGGCTACTTGCATCGCCGTTAAGCGCCCGCAGTACTCCGATCCGTGCGAACATCAGCCAGCCGCCGCCGGTCTCCGCGGCGTTGATCAGGTTTTCGACGGCGATCTGCCAGCGCTCCTGCTGCTGCACGTCTTCCGGCAATTTCATGATGTAGTCGGCGGCCTGCTGCAGCGTCGATAGCTTGCGGCCGCCGCGCAGACGTATCGGCGCATCGAACGGCGTCGACCACGGCATCTCAGGCTTCGCCCACGATATTGGCGCGCCGCGGCGACGGCCGAGGCACTATCCGGCTTTTTTCGATCGGGCGGGCGCGCGCACCGGCTTTTCCGTCTTCTTCGACTCTTGCACCCGTGGCTCTTCCTTGGCGCGCTTGCCGCTGATCGGCAGCAGCATCTCGCGCTGGCCGGAGGCGGCCTTGCGCGGCTTCTTGCCTTTCGCCCTGGCGGCGGCGGGGGGAGCGGCCTGGCGCTCGCTGGCGAGGCTCTTTTTCAGCGCGTCCATCAGGTTGATGACGTTGCCGGCGGTTTTCGGCGCGGCTTTCGCGGTCAGGCGAACGCCGCTGCGTTTCCTGTCGATGAGATCGATCAGCGCGGCTTCATAGTGATCCTCGAACTTCTCGGGTTCGAACGCGCCGGATTTCTTCTCGACGATGTGCCTGGCGAGATCCAGCATATCCCTGGTGACCTTGACGTCCTGGATCTCGTCGAAATATTCCTTCTCGCTGCGCACCTCGTAGGGGTATCGCAACAGCGTTCCCATCAGGCCCTTGCCGAGCGGATCCAGCGCGATGATGTGCTCGCGGTTGGTGAGCACCACGCGCCCGATCGCGACCTTGTTCATGCTGCGGATGGTTTCGCGGATCACCGCGAAGGCGTCGTGGCCGACCTTGCCGTCGGGCACGAGGTAATAGGGGCGGATCAGATAGCGGCTGTCGATGTCGGCCCTGGGCACGAATTCGTCGATCTCGATGGTGTGGGTCGATTCCAGCGCGATGTCGTCGAGTTCGTCCTTCGACACCTCGATGTAGGTGTCGGTATCGACCTTGTAGCCCTTCACGATGTCGTCGGAGGCGACTTCCTCGCCGGTGTCGGCATCGACCTTGGCGTATTTGATGCGATGGCCGGTCTTGCGGTTGATCTGGTTGAAGGAGACCTTTTCGCTGTCCGACGTCGCCGGATAGAGGGCAACCGGGCAGGTCACGAGCGAAAGGCGCAGGAAGCCTTTCCAGTTGGCGCGGGGGGCCATGGGATACTCCGAAACGCAACAGACGACCATTAACGATACCACCGGGGAAGGCGCTTTCAAAGCTCATGGGGCGGGGAATTTCCGGACGGAGTTAACCGTGCTGGCCGGAGCCGGTGCGGCAAAGGCGGCGGGGGCCGCGACCGGACACCGCAGGTGGCAAGGCCGGAACATCGCCCGGGATCAGGCGTTGCCCTTCGCACGTGATGCCGCGGGGACCGGCAGGCATTTGGGCGACCACCCAGGAAATCGAGGGCACCATGGCAACGAGACAACATCGCCAGATCATCGAAACCCCGACCGAAGCACGCCAGGCCGAGCCCGGGCCGTCGGTGCTTGCGCTGCTTGCGGTCTCTACCGGGCTGGCCATGCTGATCCTGGGCGTCGTCTGGTTCGTGTTCTTCCACACCTGACGAGGCGGGCAAGGCACGTCGTTGCAGAGGCGGGCGCAGCCCGCTGGAAAAAGCCCGCGGAGAACGGCCCGCCGGTTGATCGCGGAGATCGATTGGACTAGGACCCTCGCATGCCCGCCGGGAATGCAGCAGCCCTATGAGCCTGACCTACGTCATTCCCGACATTCATGGCCGCTACGATCTGCTCAGCGAGGCTCTCGCCGGGATAACCGTACATTCGGGCGGCGACGCGGGCGCTCATTGTCACGATCGGCGACTACGTCGACAAGGGCCCGGACAGCAAAGCGGTCATCGACCGGCTGCGGGCCGGCGTCGACGCGGGCTGGAATTTGGTGACGCTGAAGGGCAACCACGATGCCCTGATGGTGGCGGCGCTGCGGGACCCTTCGAAAATGGCGGCATGGATGGGAAAGGGCGGCGACGCGGCGCTGGCCTCCTACGGCGGCGACCCCGCCGCGGTGCCATCAGCCGATATCGACTGGCTCGATCGACTTCAGTTGATGCATGTCGACGCGCATCGCCTCTACGTGCACGCCGGCGTCGATCCCGGCATTCCCCTGGGTCAGCAGAGTGAAACGACGCTGTTGTGCAAGCGTTATCCGAAGGAATTTTCCGACGGCTTCGGCGCACTCCACGTCGTCCATGGCCATGACAATCATCCCGAGGGCCCGCTGCTGTATGAGGGCCGCACCAATCTCGACACGCTCGCCTGGCGGACGGGACGGCTGACGGTCGGGATTTTCGATGATGACCGACCGGGCGGGCCGATCGATTTCATCGTGGTCAGGGGATCGCCGGCCGGACGTTAGGCCGCGCCGGAAGGTGCCGGCAGCCTATCGCGGCATCTTACGCGGCGTCCGAGCCCGGCACGCATCCAGCCGTCGGCTGATGCCCGAGACGCGGCTACTCAACTCTTATAGGCGTGCCTTCGATATTCCAACAGTGCTCGGGCGACGTCTGCGGATCGCCGCCGCCAGAGCAGGGGCCAATGCGCCCCTCTTGAACTCAGCCCGCGCCGCCGACGCGGCTGAACCGGATTGCTCGATCGGGCGGGCACATTTTCAGAAATTGGCGGACCTCTGCCGCGGCGCCCTCGCGTCGACGATTACGACGGCATGTCTTGCGGGCTAGACGATCGAGGATTGATTCGAAATCCTCGCAAGGCTGCCGGCGCTCGGCGAAGCCGCCACGAGCGAGCCGGTCGAAACCGTCTGCGGACCGTCGCGAAAATTTAACCTTTATTAACTAAGTTAGAGTGACTTAAGCCCAGATTGCGCAGATGACACGCGGCCTTGGACCGGACAGACGTCGATGTTTCAGCTTTTTCTGCGGGCCCGCGCGCATAATTATTTCAGGACCCGGCTTGGCAGCCAGGATTTCAAAGCCCGTTCGGCCGATCGCGACGCCGAGACCGACCGGGTCCGCGTGACCTCGATTCTGGAGGCCATCGAAAGCGCGCTTCATGCAGCGGAGCAGGAACAATCGGGCCTCGGCCGCCGCGTCGAAGACGTGCTGGCGCGCGCGGCGGTGACGATGGGAAACGGCACCGACGAATATCTGGAGCGTGAACCGCTCGACAGTCACCACCAGGACTTGTTCAGCGCCGAGATCTCGAACGGCCAGCGGCGCCTGAAGGAACTTGCCGCCACGATCACGCATTTCAAGTTCTTGAAGGCCGCAACCTTGAGCAGGTTTCCGGATTTCAAGGCGCCAACGGCCAATTAACCAGAGATCACCGCAAAGCGAGCGGACGTGCCAACTTGCGTGGAACGGTGCCTTGCATTTCCTTTCAACCAGAATTGCGAATTGACCAAGGCGATTTGAGAAGCCCCGCACGCGCCCGTTCACGCCCCGGGGATGCGGGCAGCAGAGCGTCACTCGTTGGACAGGCTTTGCAATCGGAATTGCTTTGCACGCGGCGGGCAATGAGGCAGTCAGACCTGAGCCGCCGCGTCGTCGACCCGGGCCAGCGGCGACGCCCATTCCGAGGTGAACCGATCAACTGGCGCTTGACGTTTTTTTCAGAGAGGCCTTGCCTCTCCGGCAATTGAGTGGCATTTGCTCGTGCTCGATGGTGTGTTCTGCCTCGTGATGCGATAGGCTCTGACAGATGGCAACGCGAATTCCGCTAAATGATCTTGTTCGGCAAATCTGCTGTACGAGACGACCTCGTCAGTGCTTCGCGTCGCGTGATTGATCGGGGCAGGCAGCGCTTCTTTTGGCCAAGCTTCCACACCTGGACCGATGAAACGAGATTCGACGCAAAATCGCACGCAGATATTCGGAAGAGATCAATAGCTCGCGCGTCAAGTGCCCGAAAGACTTCGGAGCAGACAATGTGGTCCATCTCTTCGTGGTCTGTTGCGATGATCGCGATGGCTTCCAGCGGCATCTGGAAGCGCACGGAGTAAGCTCGGACATTCACTATCCGACACCGCACCATCTGCAACCGGCCTGCGCGAACGCAGTGGCCGATGGACTAGCGGAGACAGAGCGGCTGGCGATGGAAGTTGTTGCCCTTCCCTGCTTTGCCGAAATGAAAGAAGAGGAAATCGGCGCTGCGAACAGCTGGTGACAATCCCCGGGTATGGTTGTGACGGCCCCTCGGATGGTCTATCGCTGCTCCAAGTTTATGTATGCGGAACAGGGGGTGGGTATGCCGGAACATAATCCGATCAAAATTGATTCGAAGCCCGGCGGAACGAAACTGCAAACGACGCCGACAGGCGTGCGAGGCGTTGATATCTATCAATTCCCCTGGGTGCACGATCCTCGGGGCGACCTCACGGTCGGAGAATTTGACGATCAATTCCCTTTTCGTCCCAAGCGATATTTCATCGTTTCCGGCGTTCCCTCGGGCGAGATACGGGGCGAGCACGCGCACAAACAGTGCCATCAGTTTCTCCTTTGTGCTTACGGTCAATGCAGCGTTAGGGTCGACGATGGATCCACGCGCCTTGAAATTCAATTGAGCAAGCCGAACATCGGTATTCATCTCCCTCCGATGATCTGGGGCCGGCAATGGCAGTACAGTCCCGACGCGGCATTGCTTGTATTCGCTTCGGAGCTTTACGACCCGGCCGACTACATTCGTGAGTACGATGAGTTTATTGTTGCCGTGCGCGGCAACAACTGATGGCGGTAGCCGTGCCGCTTTGATATTTGCGGGCACAGCGCCCCACAGCAACACTCAGCTCAAGGGCCCGGAAGCGCTTGCCGGTGAGTTGGCGCGCGTCATGTTTGCCTTATGATTTGCTTTATTTCGTCTCCAACAAGCGGAGGCTTCTTCGTGCTTCGGCAAGCATGGAGACTTGATGGACAGGCCTGAGGATGACGCGTTCCCGAGCAGTATTCTTTCGCATCTCACCGCTGTTTTGGAGCGCGACGGGCCGATGACCTTTCAAATGATGCTTTTGGATGTCGCTCACAGTCAAATCGGGCTGTCCACCGCTGCAGAAATATTAGGAGTGCAACGCGAGACCCTCTGGAGTTATAACACTGGCCTATCCGAAGCCCCGTTCGGAATGCTGGTCAAGATAGTTGCGCTGATCGGTGCAAAGCTCGTTATGGTCCCGGCCAATCCAGCGCTCTGATGCCTCCGGTGACCGCGAAACGACCTTGGACACCCCCAAACATTGCGGTCGGGCTCCTACCGAGTAGAGTGATGCGGTCTTTCAGCACGGAGGACACCGAAAGCCGCTCGCGCCGGTTGGTTGACCGGGCAGCAGGAATTGATCTTTACACCATCTTGCGGCGATGCGCGGTCGGTTTGCCGATCTCAGTTACTTTGAAGGTCGAAGCCTCGCGATCGAATATCGCTATGGTAACGATCGGGAGGCCCAGCTCCTTGGCGATCTAAGGCGAGATGCTAAAATTGAGACGCCGCATTGCTTTCGGAATATCCTTCGCAAAAATGCGGAGAATACTGCCACGAACGACACCACCGGCGTCAAACTTGGCTGATGCAAGACACTCAATGGCATCGCGCAACTGCGAGAACTGAATTTCCCGATTTACGTAACTGCCTCTCGGTCCGCCAACGAGTTCGTCGATTGCCGCCGCGCTGATCTGACACTCGACTTCCTCGCCGCCGTCCAACATAGAAAACTTGAACGCCATTCGCTCGTTGTCGTAGCCCAAAATACGGCCCCTCGTCAGCGGCATTGAATTTTCCCCGTGGGCGCCGCCGGGGTATTGGGAACCGACGCCGCAAGTTGCATCTGCTGGTTCGTCGGCGCCGCCGCCGCTGGATTGCTCCGCCCGCGACCGTCGCTGTTGAATTCCGAGGTATTCTTGATCCGGCTCCAGGCCTCAAACGTCGGTGCCTGAGAATTTGCCATGGAAAATAATCCCCGTGGCGCTCGTTGCCGCAAACTGGGTTGCGGGCTTGGAATAAAAAGAAGGCAGATGGAGTTCTGCTTAAAATTTTTGCTCTAAAGGCGAGATTATTATAACGGGGATGAGAAACTTTCGCAAGAATTGTCGTTGCAGGCGGCCGATGCATTGTCGGGAGCGCGGCAAATTTCCATGCGGTGGACCCAAAAAGCGACATCGCTTACCCCTGACAGGATGTTTTCTCTCCGGCATCAGGGAGACACCCGTCGGCCCAACAGTGTCGCATGAAGGAGTTCGCGCGCTTGCAGATTAGGCGACGCCGTTTGGGGCGGCGTGTGGTCTCGCTCAGTGCCAAGAGCGTTGGAAGGCACGGCTGCGCATACATGATGCAGATTGGTTCCGCAAATTATCGTCGAGGCACCGATCGGCGGGCTCGGATTCGAGACGTTCCATAGTCTGATGGTGCCTTCTGGCGAGTCACCTATGCTAGCCCGTCCTATTCGTGAGAGTGCGGTTTTTTGGTCCGATTGATGCGGCCGCGGATCTCCTCTGACGATGCGCGCAGGGTCGCCTTCGGCTTTTCACCGCCTGACGAGCTGTACCTTGCAACGCGCTTGAGGGATGAGATTGGGCGAACGGGGCACACGCCCCGCCGGTCAAGGACCGAGCGGCAGCAGCGCGCCTGGCAAACTGCGGATCAGGTCGGCTTCGGGACACGCCGCGGCGAATGCGAGGCGCACGCGGCTCGCGGTCTCGACGACCCGGGCGGCGATTTTCAGCAGGCGAAGACGCAGCGTCGCGAACTCGGCCGTGGCCAATTCCCGGACTTTGGGAATGGCATCGCGCACGGTCAGCATCAACCAATAAGCGGCAGTGTGGAGCACGAGACGGACTTGATTGGCGAGCGCCGAACGACAACTGGTGCGATCGGAGGCGAGTTGTGTCTTGTGCAGCTTGATCAGGTTTTCGGCTTGGCCGCGCGCGCAATACAGGCTGTCGTAGATCCACTCGGCCGAGCCGACATCGAGGCTGGTGACGACGAAGCGGATGTCGAGGCCGAGGATCGTGGCCTCAATACGGGCGGCGGTGCGCCGTTCGCGATCCCAGGATTTCGCCTTGTGGCGCGTCTCGGTATAGCCGCGCAGAACCGGCAGGTTCTCGATCGCGCGTCGGGTGCGGATGTCGTCGGCGACCTCGTCGACCTTTTTGGCGAGAGGCTTGGTGCCGGACAGACCGAAGATGTAGTCGATGCCGTTGTTCTCGCACCACGTCATCGCCTCCGGCCGGGCATAGTGCCCGTCGCCACGGAACGTAATTCGCGTCTTGTGCCATCGCGTGCGGATGTGCCGTACCAGGCGGCGCAGATGGGCGCGCACCTCGACGCCGCCCGGGGTCTTGCCGGGCCTCAGCACGACCGCCACGGGCCGGCTCTTCTCCGTGTCATAGACGTGGATCGGCAGGAAGCAGCGTTCGTCATAATGAGCGTTGAACAGCGAGAGTTGCTGATGGCCGTGGACGACATCGCAGGTGTCGTCAATGTCCAGCGTGACGGATGCCGGCTCCCGCGGGTAGCTATCCATCCATGCGTCGACCAAAGTGTAGGTCAGTCGGATCACGTCGCGCAGGCGCGGAGCATTCTCCAGGCGCGACAGCGTTGGTTGGGAACACAAATCCCGGCCTGTGTCCGGCAGCCGTCGCGGGCTAGTTCTGTCACTGACATTTGAATCCCAATTTGTTGCGAACATGATTCACTCGCGGCATGGGAAATGACTTGATTGTACTTGATCGCAGGGCTCGCAGGGAACTGGAGCAACTGCTCACCGATGGAAACACGGCTCAGAAGATCGCCAAGCGAGTGAGGATCGTGCTGATGATAGCGGACGGTCATGGCGTCGTGGCGATTATGCGTGAGGTCGGGGTTTCGAAGACCACCGTCTGGCGCTGGCAGGACTATTTTGTCGAGGCCGGCGTCGCTGGTCTGATCAAAGGCCGCTCCAAGCCACCTGGCCGAAAGCCGCTCAGCGCCGCCATGAAGCTCAAGGTCGTCGAGAAGACCGTGAAGGAGCGTCCCGCCAATGCCACGCACTGGAGCGTGCGATCGATGGCGGAAGAAATGGGCATCAGCCACACGAGCGTGCAGCGCATCTGGGCCGAACACGGCCTCAAGCCGCATCTCGTGCGCAGCTTCAAGATCTCCAGCGATCCCGACTTCGTCGCGAAGGTCGAGGACATCGTCGGCCTTTACGTCGATCCGCCGGAGAAGGCGCTGGTGCTTTCCGTCGATGAGAAGAGCCAAATCCAGGCCCTCGACCGCACGCAGCCGGGTTTGCCGTTGAAAAAGGGCCGTGCCGGCACGATGACCCATGATTACAAGCGCAACGGCACCACAACACTCTTCGCCGCGCTCGATGTGGCGGCCGGGACCGTCATCGGCGAATGTCTGGCACGCCATCGGGCAGACGAGTTCCTGTCGTTTCTGAAAACAATCGACCGCGAGACGCCCGCACATCTCGATCTGCATCTGATCCTCGACAACTACGCCACCCACAAGACGCCGGCCGTGAAGCGCTGGTTGGCGCGACACAAACGCTTCACACTGCACTTCACGCCGACATCCTGTTCCTGGCTCAACCTCGTCGAGCGGCTCTTCGCCGAGATCACTCGCCAGCGGATCCGGCGAGGAACCTTCAACGACGTCACCGAACTCAAGACCGCGATTGACGAGTGGATCGAGCATCGAAACCAAAACCCGAAGCCCTTCAAGTGGACCGCCAGCGCCAAATCCATCATGGCAAAGCACCGCCGAGCCAAAAAAGCACTCGCCGTCGCAAACGCGGGATGCAAATGAATGAGTCAGAACACCAGTCACCGATCCTGGCGAATTCCTCGTCGCGTGGATGTCGCGCTCGCGCAGCACGGCCTCGACGATGCGGCGCAGGCGGCGCACCGACCCACCGCGCCAGTGCCGGGCGACGGCGGTGTGCTCGGCGCCATCGAGCGGTGGCACCCAGTTCTGATCGAGGCTGCGTTCCCTGGCGAGGTCGGCCATCACGGCCGCCAGAAGCGCATCGAGATCGCCGGCGGCAGGTTTCGGGAACGCCAGGATGCGAAAGCGGTCGCGGATCGGCGCGGGCAGCGGATCGAGGCTATTGGCGGTCGCGATGTAGGAAACCTGGGACAGGTCGAGCGTGGTCTGCAGGGCGGGGTCGGGGTAGCGAACGCTGGTTTCGGGCTCGAGGAAGCCGAGCAGGCAGTCCCACAGCCGGCCGTAGTCCGATCGCGTGCCGGCCTTCTCGAACTCGTCGATCAGGACCAGCGGGTTGCCGATTTTGCCTTGCGCAATCGCGAGGAAGGGGTGGCACGGCTCGGCCGAATACCAGCGGCGGTCGGTGCCGCCAAACACCGCGCCGTCGGCGCGGGCGGCGTCCTCGCGCCAGACGCTAACGCCGAGCAATTCCCCGAGGCGACGGGCGAACCTGGATTTGCCGCCGCCGGGATCGCCGACGAGGAGCAGGGGCCGCAGCCGGATCGTGGGGCGGCCGACGAGATCGGCGAGCGCAAAGTCGATGGCGTCGAGGGCGTAGGGGAATTCGAAGATCAGCGCATTGCGGACCTGGTGCAGCGCAGGCACCTCGACCAGCGGCAGGGGCACGTTGATGACGCATTTCAAGGGGCCGATGATCTCCTTGAGCTTCGGATTCTTCATCTCGTCCCCGCTCAGACGGGCGACCACGAGGTGGTGTTCGGGAATGGTTTCCGCGGTGGGGGAGGCCCCGAGCCTGGTCGTCTCCACCTCGGCTTCCCGTTCCTTCCGGCGCGCTTCCCGCTGTTCCATCTGCCGCCGGGCCGCGGCCTTGGCGGCGTCGATCCGGTGTTCCGCCATGCGCATGCCGAGGATGGCGGCGTTCGGCGCCGCAAGCACATGCTTCGACAGCAGGTCGGTTGCGGCCGGCAGCGCCGCCCAGCCGAACACGAACCGTTCGATGTCGCAGCAGAGCTGCTCGTCGCTGCCATGGACCACTTTGTCAAAGGCCTGCAGTAAGGCCTTTCCGACCCTGCGGTATTCCTCGAACAGACCGACGTCACTCGGTACCGGCAGGCACAGCAGCCGCACGCTGTCGGCGAGACTGCGCAGGACCGGCTCGTTTTGGGTGACGGCGCGCTGGTCGAGCTCGGTGGCGAGCGCAAGCCCCATGCCGGTGTCGAGCGCCGTGGCTCAGGCCGCGTTAAGCGGCAGGTTCGGGCAGAGTTCGTCGATCTCCGCCACCAGCCGCGGCTGGACATGGCGGGCGTTGTCGCCGACCAGCAAGGCGTAGCGCAGCAGCCGGGGCAGCCCCTTCAGCCGCTCGTCCCAACCGGAGGAGTTGGCGGCGGCGCCCGTGGAGACGACATCGTCGTCGATCGCGGGCAGCTTGAAGTCGTCACTCTCGTCGTCGGTGACGTCGCCGCTCATGCCGTGTCCTTCTCGGCTTCACCGCCAGTGCCGGAATGCAACGCCGTCAGGATGCGGCGGATGTCGCAGGGGTCGGCGGGCGGCCCCAAGCGGTAGAAGCGCAAGAGGGTGCGGATCCAGCCGCCGTCAGGGTCGGCGAACCACAAAGGCGTGGTCATCACCCAGCGATCGCCGTGGAGCGGATGGCCGGTGACGCGTCCGATCAGCCGCACGCCATCCGGCGTCACCGCTGGGATCCAGTCGTCGAGCAGCGGCGCTGCTGCAGGATCGCCGGCGCCACGGGATGGCCGAGCGCAAGGCGGTTGCAATCTCGGCGAGCGCGCGCAGCCGGCGGGCGAGGTCGCCGGGGTTTTGGCCGGGATCGAGGGACGGGAACAGTTTCGTCAGCATGGCAGGAGACTCGAAGCTGGAGAAAGGGGAAAGGGCGGTGAGAGCAGCGGAGGCCGGGCTTTGGAGGTCGCCTCATTCGCCGACCTCCACCACCAGGGCGCCGTCGAAGTCGGGATTTTCATTGCCGTAGCCGTGTGGATTGCAGACGATCCGGGTGTCGCTGATCCGGTAGTCCGAGGAGTGGTGGACGTGGCCATGCACCCACAGCGCCGGCCGGTGCGCCTCGATCAGCGCCGACAGGTCCGAGACGAAGGCGCCGGTCAAAGGGTCGGCGCGGAACCGCCGGTGAACCGAATTCCAGTGCACGGCATGGTGGCTGACCACCACGGTCGGCCCGGCGAAGGGCACCGCCAAGGTCTCGGTGATGTAGGCCCTGGAGCGGTGATGCAGCAGGGCCGCCTCCTGCGGCCTGAAGCGCAACCACGGCTGCTCCTGCCAGCCGATCAGCCGGTGATCATTCATGCCGCCGGCGCAGGCGTTCATGACCGCGGCCTGGTTGGCCTCGCCGAAGATCGCGTAGTCGGTCCACAGGGTGGCGCCGAGGATGCGAACGCCGCTGAGGATGACCGTTTCTGCTTCCACAACGCGGATATTGAACGCGGCGCCGTGAGAACGCGCCAGGTCCAGCTCGCTCGGAACAAAGCGGCGGTAGTACTCGTGATTGCCCATCACCATGATGATCGGGATGTGCATCGGCACGATCCGGCGCAGGTGTTCGAAGGCGCGCAAAACGCCCTCGCAGGTGTCGCCGGCGACAATCACGAGGTCGACGCCGTCCTGGATGATGATCTTTTTGATCGGGCGGACATCGATATGGAGGTCGGAAAAGATCTGGATTTCATGTTTCGCCTCCGACGCTCGCCGCCGGCAGTTCGTCGCGCTCGCGCATGGCGGCCAGCAGGCGTGCCTCCTGCTTGGTGAAGCTGCGCTCCTCCCGGGAATGACGCGGGTGACCGCTCAGCCACGACGCCGAAAGCTCGGTCGCAAAGGGATGACCGATATCGGCATGGGCAAGGACATGCGCCAGCAGGAGTGCCGCCGGACCGTTGCCGGCGAGGGCGCCGCGCAACACCGCCGTCATGGCGAGGTCGACCTCGAGCGTAACCTCCTCGATCGGCATCATGGCCAGCGCCACCGCGATGGCCGCGGCCACCTCGCCGCGCAGGGCTGCGGTAAAGATATCGCCGCCGCGCATCACGCCGATGCTGTCGAGCGTGGCGTTCACCAGCAGCGTCTCCGCTTCGCCCAGCCGGTCGGGCGGCAGGGTCCGCCACCACGCGAGCGGCGAGGTGTCGTCCGGATTGAACGGCCAGGCCCGGTCGGCGGCATCGGCGGCCTCGCCCAGCTCCGCGCCCGGCATAGCGGAAGCGGTGGCCTCGATCACCGGGTCGGGGGCAGCCTTGTCCTTTTGGTGGTGGCCGTGGTGGCCCGGCCGGTGGAGATCGACATTCTCCGCGGTGACGCCGGCCGCGTTCGCCTGCTGCCGGAGCTCGTGCTCCGGCACGTTCGTGATGCCTGACATTGTCTGCTCCCTTTAGACCGCGATCAGGATCGGTCGCGGATAGCGCGAGCCGCGCTTGTCGTGGGCCAGTTCGATCGCCTGCGGGTTCACACCCTTGACCACCTCGACCAGACCGGCCTGCTCGGCCATGCCGGTCAGGCGGTACTGCAGGTACAGAACCGCATCCTTGTCGAACCAGCTCTTGCCGGGGGCCATGACGACGTAGACTTCGCGGGCGAAGGCCTTGGACGGATCGGCGGCGTGGTCCACCCAGCGCCGGCCCGACCTGGTGGTCTCGCCGATATAGGCCTTCTCCTGATCGACGAGGATGTAGCAGGCGGTCATGCAGGTGCAGGCCAGCGCGACGTCCTTGACCATCGTCATCGGAAACGCCAGCACCGTGAGGCAGCTGACGTCGTCATGGACCTCGCGAAGGCCGGCGATGCCGCCCATCGGACGATGAACCTTGGTGGTCAGGGTGGGCTGCACCGCAGCGTTGGTGGAAAACAGGGTCATGTAGTGATCTCTCTTATGTTGGGGTTGAGAGATCGCAGGAACCGACGTCGTCGGACCGGCTCGCATGGCACGGCAGCACTTCCTCAGCCTTTCGGCGAAAGAGACGCGTTCGGTAGCCATGAGCATCGCGCAGCGTTCATCTGTCGGCCACGGCACGCACGGCGCACGGAGGCGCGTCGAAACGGCGGTGGCGGGACGGGCGCCGATCGGACCGGTCCATGCGAAGGCAAATGGCCTCACACGGCGTCGAGCCTTGCGATCGCGACTAGCCGATGGACGGGGTACTGGGGAGGGACGTGCCGGCCGCCGCGGTCGCGCGACCGGGGACGGACGTGGTGGACGGCCCGGTCACACCGGACCGGAACTCGACCACCAAACGGGGCGGGGGGGGGGGGGCGGCGCCGAATCGGCGCTATAGTGACGCTTAGCCATGACTGACTTTCCAGTAGTCTGTTGTGGTCAGGCTGTCGTCCGGTGTTCCAGCATCGGGCGGCAGCCGCATCGCTTGATGCGACGGTACCCTCCATATGGAGCTGGGCCCTGCAAAAAGCCAGCTGCGCCGTCATTGCTGTTTTTGGCCATGGTTAACGGGTGGCGGGAGAATTCAAAGAAATTGAATGAGAGCCGAAAAAAATGGCTGGTGAGTTAGCGAGATCCCAATATAGCCACGTATTCAGACCGTCCGACGAGATCGGCTCGATTTCCGCCGCAAGGTATCAAACTTTGCAACTGCAGCAAGCGACCTTCGTATGATGCGCGATGCCGCCGCTGTCATGGTCGCTATCAGCGTAACGAGGAAGATGCGCATTGGCCTCCGCCAGCCTTCCGCGAGTTCATGCCGGTTAACCGCCTCGCCTCCAGCTTGGGCTGGGAGGGTAGTGAGCGCGAGCCACTGGGATCGAGCCTCGTCAAGATCGGCTTATCGACCGGTACGGCGGCGCGCTGCAGCCTGCCGCATCGTCTGCGACAACGGGCCTTCCCAGGCCCGATAGAGATCGCAGACCAGCTGCGGCCGTAGCCGTCAGGATGCGCGGCGCGATATTCCTCCCAGACCAGTTGCAGGTCACGCCCTTGTGGCACAACTCGCGGTGGATCGCCGGCCAGTCCGGCAGCGACCGCCAATTCTTGGCAGTGGTCGTCGAGACCGGATAGAGGCGGCTTTCCAGTGCGACGTCCAAGATCGTCCGGCAGCGGCCAACCGACGCCGGCTTCGCGCGGCCGGTGCAGGCACGCTCCGGCGGCGGTCGGGCCAATCCCGAGACTGGCGGCAATCTGGCGCTTGGAGAGGCCGGCGGCCGACGGCCGCAGCACGTCGCGGATCTTGCGGGCCATCCCCCCTCCTTTGGAAAAAGGAGCGAAGTCCGGCTGATTTGCGGATCACCTGCGTGTTTCGCGTGAAATCGCCGCTCACCATCACCGAAATGCGCAGATCACCCAACGGCGGTTATCACGCCCCGGCCACAGCCCTGTTGCCCTGGTCGCCATCGACTGGAACAGGTGGTCGTCATCCACCGGAAACGGTGGTCGCCTTCAACCGGAAACCAGGTCGCCATGGACCGGTGCGCGCATCCCGCCGGAGAAAACGTCTGAAAATGCCCTTGACCGCGGGGCCGTCCCACATCAGTCGCGCTCTCTGCCGCCGGTCGAACTGGCGCAGGAGCAGACGGGCTGGCCGCTCGCGCAGTGCGCCATCAATAGTCCCTACCGACACGTGGTGGTCACCGCCGGTTGGATCGGATTGCACACACTTAAAGCAACTGAGGTACCACCTGCGTGTTTCGCAGGATTTCCCGCGCCTCAACCGGATCGGCCCGGGCTGCTGAGGTGAAGTGAGACTTCGGCTCCATGAAGCTCGGCCAACGGGCCCGGGTTCCCGCACCGGCATGGCACAGGCATAGAGCCTCAAAATTTTGTCGTCGAAGCCGTCGAAATGCCTCTGTCCCTTGGCGATCAGCGACGGCTTGAAGCTGCCTGCCCGATCGCGGGGCACAGCAATCCCGCTGCTCATCGAGCTGCCACAAAGTAAGCTGGGGGTGATGCACGTATGCTAGTATATATGAATAACAATTCATTTGTTATGGCCACCTCAACTTCCAGGCAATGCACTGGCTCATTGACCGTGACTTCGGCCTTGCAGCATCCCGAGGTACAGTGTGGACCATGGACTAACGCGTAAAGGAGTTCCCGACATGCCCCAGACGCATCCATTCAAACGCCTTCCCGTCACCCGGACATCTACGACACAGAAGCGATACCTGAAGGAAGGAGGCAAGTTACTGAGACGCTCTATGGAAGCGGCGCCTAACGCGCCGGACGAAGTCGGCGCCCTGATTGAGCTTTTCTCCGACGAAAGCTGGGTGCTTCGTCCGGCAACAACCCGCTCTTACCTGGCGCAGTTGAAGGCCGTTATTAACGAACTGGTATCGCTCGGAAAGATTGGCCCGGAGCGCGCGGAGGCAGCTCTGGCCGAACTCGCCCGACTAATTGAAGCCCGTCGTGGAAAGCCGCCCGCGCGGACTTCCGCCAAAAAAATGAAAAATGGTTCATATCTTGACTACTGCAAGATTTTGAACGATTTTGCTTGTCGGGCGCGGCGCCAGCCGAATGGGCTCGACGCGGCGGATCAGGTGTTGGCGTTGCTGCTTCGCGTGGGGCCCTATGTAGGTTTGCGGCCGGTCGAATGGCTTAACGCCACCGTGTCGGCGGACAACTTGACCGTTCAAAATGCCAAAAACAGCAACGGCAGGACCCCTGGGCAACCGCGGACCATCCAGCTTAGTTCCTTGCCGCAGCCGGTCGCTGCTATTCTCGGTGATCTGATCGGCGGAATTCGCCAGCTTTTCAAAGCAAAAGCCGAATGGACGCGCGTGCTAAAAATGCTCGGCGAGCGGCTCGCGCGAGTGTGCGATCGGCTGAAGCTGCAGCGGTGGTGCCTTGCCGCGCTGCGGCATATAGCCGAGGCGACCTGGAAGCGGGCCGGGCTGTCGCTTGCCGAAATCGCCGCGCTTTCCGGGCATAGATCCACCGCCACCTCCGGTCGGTATTATGCAGGCGCACGCCACGGATGGCAGGCACGTTTTGCTTGCGCGCGTCCCGAAGCCAGCTTGGTGGTTGTGATTGCGAAAATAAACGCTGCATCCGCATCAGCGCTCGCTCCTTCTCGGGAGGCGGCCGTCCTGGAACATGCCACCGACGGTCCGCCGCCATCAAGTTTCGGCTTTCGCTAGGGGGCCGGAACGGCTAGGTAGTTGTTGGGGGTGAGGTCGCTGCGGACAACTGTTGTCTTTTCAGTCAAGGACGACCGTGCTCGCCGTTGGTAGGGCCTCCACTGCCTGCCACAACCTCTCAGGTCAGCCCTTCCAATGCGATCTCCTCCTCAGCGCTGAACCCGGCGTGACTTCCTAGCCGGTTTTGCGCTTTCTCTACCCATTGTCGCTCCAAACCGCCTTTTTCATAAGGCCAGAGTGCGATGATCTTCTCGAGTGCTTCCTGGCAAAGTCGGGGCGAGATCATTTTGGATCGGAGCATAGCTTCGCGGAACTCGGCCGACAACTTTCCGGACATTTGTGCCAAGTCCGGGTCGCTTGACCGGGTGGTGACCTTGCGCAAGACCGCGTCGGCGCAGAACTCCGCCGGATGGGGATACAGTAACTCTGGGAGACCTTCCACTACTGGCAGGGGATTCACGCTCGATAGAAACTTAACCTTTAGGCCCTGATATGCGGGGGTCTGGAGCTCATTTCGCATATCCGAAGGAAGAAACACATGTGACCGGCACGCCGCCTCTTCACGCTGTCGCCAATCCGGACCGGGAAGAAAGCGATGAATGGCGCCCACTTTCTCCGCATGCAGGCTACCGATCTCCAATCTGATTTCATCCTTCTTCCGGCGCCCAAAATATGCGGGACAGCCTCCGGCCAGATATACCTCTCCATCGCAGAACAACGTTCGATCGGCGATGTCTTCCGCCAACCGCCTGCGACGTTCCCAGGAGGGGTTGGACACCCAATTTGCCAAGATGTCATTGATGAAAGATTCCACATCATATGCCCGCGGTCCATCCAAAGTCGAAGACGACATATTCATCATCGAAAGAAATGGTCCGCTACTATCCCGGCTCCTGGCAATATAGTTTTCAACCGATACGGGAGCCGACCGCTCGAGGAGCGGCCACCAAAGCCGCCGGTCATAGTATCTGATCGAGAATACGTGGGTGAGTGGCGCCCCCTTGAAGGAGCGGCCGATGTACCTGACCGGCGCTTCCTTGCCAGTTACTGTTTGAATCTTCAGGCCATGATCCCGCCAGCACGGCTTGATTTCGCTGAGCTGGTGACGGTATCTCCTGAACTCGACGTCAACTGGAAAGGTAACGACGACCAAAGTATAAGACATCGCAGCGCCTCAAGCGTTCAATACTTGACCTCACCGCACGGAGGTGAATCGTCAGGCAAAACTGGGAAATCGACCTCTCCCGTTTAGAGGAATAGTACTGCGGTGCAGTTTCGTAGGTCGTCGCGACTTGAGCTAATGCGGTCACTATCTAGAAAGGCGCGCCCTTCATCAGCCCGCAGATCTATATGCCATCGGCGAGTGAGCCGCCTTCGGGCTCGGCACGCCCTGGCTCCCATTTGCTCGCGATTTTGATTCGGCCGCAATCCAGACTTCGTGGTTTCGTGGAGCGCTCGCACGGCTGCTGTCAGAACTGCGCCGCATTGGCTGGCATCCCACACGCGTCGCTTTCGGGTAAAGACCTCACCGGCACGGCGCGCCAGGGGCATGCCGCGATCGATTTCAATGTCGGCGCGGCGATGCGCACGTCGTCGCAATAAGAGGCGAAGCTTGCTGCCGCCAGTAAACAGCTGTTGGCAGCCCAGGCGGCGCTGACGACGCAGCGAATTTCCGCCGCATCATCGGCAACGAGCCGGAAGCGCTGCGCCAGAAACCCGGGTCGACCGGCGGAACGCTCCCGGCGCGGTCGAACTCAGCCTGATCGAGAATCCGAAACGTGATCGCCGCGATGTTCGGCATCGACGTCAATTATGTTCAGGTCAAAGTCAACGAGGGCGCGCTTCTCCCAGGGTCAGTTCCCAGGCTGCGGTGCAGCAATTTACGAACAGACCATGAGGGTCCACCGCTCGTTCGGCGCATCCGCGCTCGCGCAGATTTCGGTCCCGCTGTACCCTCGTGCAGACCTATCGCCGTGGCATCCACGGCTTCGGACGTGGTGCGGTACGGCGCGCCGAAATCCGGAGCAAAGGTCTCGACGGGATCGGTAGGCCGTGCGTATTGAATGAGGGCGACAGGTTTCCGTTAAAGATGATCAGTTCTGCGGAAGGTCGTCGATGGGAGGATCAATAGTTTGACAAAGTAGCCTCTGGTAGCTACATTTGCATCATGCGCTCCGTTGGCCTCAAAACCTTGAAGAATAGGCTGAGTGAGTATGTCCGGCTTGCCGCCGGTGGCGAAACGGTGCTGGTCACCGATCGTGACCGTGTTGTTGCGGAAATTTGTCCACCCAGCCCCACTCGGAGTTCGATGCTCTCGGATGCACTGTTGTTGGACGCCTTTCGGCACGGTTGGATGACGCCACCGATATCGGTCGGGCGCGGGCCGCCAGCGCGCAAGCCGGTAATGACGATCGATGAACTTCTAAGCGATCTGCAGCGCGATCGAGCGGACCGATGATCTATCTTGATAGCTCAGTAGCCCTTGCCCATTTGCTGGCCGAAGATCGGTTTCCCCCGGATGAACTCTGGGAACAGCAGCTGGTATCGAGCCGGCTTCTTGAATGCGAGGTTTGGAATCGCATCAACGCGCATCGGCTTCAGAATTCCCATGGCGAGGCGGTGCGCAATTTGATCGGTCGAGTTGCGATGATTGAGATGGTTGGGCCAGTGCTCACCCGCGCCCTGCAGCCGTTTCCCGTTCCGGTGCGGACGCTGGATGCTATTCACCTTGCGGCCCTTGAGTTTATCCGCTCACAAAAGCAGAGCGTGCAATTAGCCAGCTACGATGAGCGTTTACTTGCGGCAGCGCGCATTCTCGGAATTGCGGAGTGGAGCGGGCAGCCCAAGACAGTCGGCGCCTGAGATCAAGGTTGAAGCGCGTCGGGAGACCCCGATGTGCCTCAGGCGTAGGAAACCAAGACGACAGCCAAGATGGCGCAGGATCGAGGTCGCGGCCGCCCAAAGCATCCGCAGTGCCGCGTATAGGGCTCGTGGTGAGGATTGCAGCACCCAGTTCTGGTGGGCGATGCTGACGATCACGCCGGGCCGCCGGCCGGCACCGCCATCCGCAGGGATGGCGCGACCTTACCAAGCCCCCGGCAGACGGCTTCGCCAGCACTACGACTTTCCTGGCGCTAAGGGCGGGATGCCGTCGTCATGCGAGCGGGTAGGCCGGGATAATGCTGCCCGCCAAGCTTTAGCCGGCGCGCTTGATTTGGGTCCGCAACACGAGCTGTGCCAGTTGACCGATGCCGATCCCGCAGACGCCGCCCGCCGCTTTGACCAGCGCATCGAGCAGGCGGGCATGACGGTCGGGCGTCAGCAGCTGCAGAGCCTCCAGCCCGAACGCGCTGATCAAAATGAAGGTGGCAACCAGAAATACGCGCTTGGGGTAGGCCAGACCGAACGCGAGCCCGACGACTGCAAATGCCGCGAAATGCTCAAGCTGCGGGCCCGCAATGACGGGACGGTCATCGATCGGGGACAACGTCGCGAATACGATGAAGGCGAGTGCAAGCCAGCCTGCAATAGTGGATACCCTTTGAACCATCTTCGCTAGATAAGCTACAACCCGACTGATCTCAACCAGTTCGCCGCCGCTGGAATTGGCTCGATGGAGTGATTGGTTGAACATCGTTAATCCCCGGACTTTTCCGCGGGGAATGCGGCGGCCCTGTGGCCTCGACCTGGGTCGCGATCGCGCAAGTGGCGCCATTTGGGGCTTCAGAGCGGGCATGTTAGGCGTTTATCACTGGCCGGGGCGCGCATCAGGCGCCCCGAAAAGCGGCATGACGAAAAAGTAACGTTGCGGTATGTGCTCCGTTCATAGGCCATTCACGCCGCCGAGGCTCAACTCGAAGATGGAGCTCGTGCAGCTCACATGCGGAGGAAGCCGTGCGCCTGCTCGTCGTTGAAGATGATCCCGATCTCAATCGCCAGCTCACCACGGCGCTGAGCGATGCCGGCTATGTGGTCGACCGCGCCTTCGACGGCGAGGAAGGACACTATCTCGGCGACAGCGAACCCTACGATGCGGTCGTGCTCGACATCGGCCTGCCGAAGATGGACGGCATCTCGGTCCTGGAGGCGTGGCGCCGCAACGGGCGCACCATGCCGGTCCTGATCCTCACCGCGCGCGACCGCTGGAGCGACAAGGTGCAGGGTTTCGACGCCGGCGCCGACGATTATGTCGCAAAGCCGTTTCATCTCGAGGAAGTGCTGGCCCGGATCCGCGCGCTGCTGCGCCGCTCCACCGGTCATGCCCAGTCCGAGCTGACCTGCGGCCCGGTCTCGCTGGATACCCGCACCAACAAGGTCAGCGTTTCCGGCAATCCGATCAAGATGACCTCGCACGAGTACCGGCTATTGGCCTATCTCATGCACCATAGCGGCCGCGTGGTGTCGCGCACCGAACTGGTCGAGCATCTCTACGACCAGGACTTCGACCGCGACTCCAACACCATCGAGGTATTCGTCGGCCGCATCCGCAAGAAGCTCGACGTCGACATCATCCAGACGGTGCGGGGCCTCGGCTACCTGCTGACGCCGCCATCGCCCCCGAGCTGATCGGCAGCCGATCAAGGGTGTTGATCCGGCAGCCTTCTTGCTCTTTTGTGCGGGCATGATCTCGTCCGAACAGCAGCATCCATCCATCGGGCCTTGGCCCCGGGAGATGCGTTTTAGGATCATGCTCTGATGCGCGCCAGTTCGCTCGCTACCCGGCTGTTTCTGTCCGCGACCGCCTGGGTGGTGGTGATCCTGCTCATCACCGGGATCGTGCTGTCGTCGGTCTACCGCGGCGCTACCGAACGCGCCTTCGACCGCCGGCTCAACCTCTATCTGCGCACCCTGATCGCGGAAGTCGCGACGCCCGACGAGCCGCCGGACCATCAGTTCCAGTCGCTCGGCGAGCCGCTGTTCGAATTGCCGCTGTCCGGCTGGTACTGGCAGATCACCCGCACCGACTCCGACAAGCCCGACATGCGCGCCTCGCGTTCGCTGTGGGACAAGAAGCTGCCCAGGCTCGAAGACCATGGCGCCGACCTGACCGCGGCCGGCATTCGCCAGGGCTATGTCCAGGGTCCCGAGGGCCAGAACCTGAGGATGGTGGAACGGCCCGTCGATCTCGGCGCCGACGGCAAATTCCTGGTCAGCGTGGCCGGCGACGCCAGCGAGATTTTCGACGAAACGCGCACCTTCGACTACTACCTCGGCGGCACCTTCGCCGCGCTGACGATCGTGCTGGTGCTGACCACGATCTTCCAGGTCCGCTTCGGCCTTGCGCCGCTGAAGCGCATTTCGGACTCCATCGCGGACATCCGGTCCGGCCGCGCCGAGCGGCTGGAGGGCGAGTTTCCCGTCGAAATCGCGCCGCTGGCACGGGAAACCAATGCGCTGATCGACGCCAATCGCGAGATCGTCGAGCGCGCACGAACCCATGTCGGCAATCTCGCGCACGCCATCAAGACGCCGCTGTCCGTCATCGTCAACGAGGCCTCCGCGCACGGTGCCGATCCGTTCGCGACCAAGATCCTGGAACAGGCCGACGTGATGCGTGACCAGGTCGCGCACCATCTGGAACGCGCGCGCATCGCGGCGCGGCTCACCATCATCGGCACGGTCACCGAGGTCGCGCCGGCGATCGAGGCGCTGCGCCGGACCATGGAGAAGATCCATCGCGATCGCGGCATTGCCATCACCGTCAATGCCGATCCGCAGGCGAAGTTTCGCGGCGAACGGCAGGATCTCGAGGAGATGGCCGGAAATCTCGTCGACAATGCCTGCAAATGGGCGGCTTCGCAGGTGTTCATCGAGGTGCTGGTGGAGCAGCCGGCGGTGCCGGGCGCTGGCCCGATGCTGCGGATCATCGTCGACGACGACGGGCGCGGGCTGTCGGCGGCGGAGCGCGCCCAGGTTTCGCGCCGCGGCCAGCGGCTGGACGAGTCCAAGCCCGGCTCCGGGCTTGGACTTTCGATCGTGGTCGATCTCGCGGCGCTCTATGGCGGCAGCCTCAGTCTCGGCAGTGCCCCGATCGGGGGCTTGCGGGCGGAATTGGTGCTGCCGGGGGTCTGAATGGGTCCGCCAACCGCGGCCGGCCCGGGCCTGTCGGGACTGTTCCTAAAGGACTTCTTAACGCGGGCGCTTCTATGATGACCGGTGGATGGTTTTGCCGTCCGCCGACACACGCACGCCTACCGGACGCATGAGCCAGACATCGATCGAGCGGCTGAGGGATTATCTCGCGCAGCTTCCGCCGCAGTCGCAGGCACTGCTGATGCGGGAGTTTGAGCGCGCCATGGAACGCGGTGAAGACACCACGGTCGCCACCTTCGTGCTCGAACAATTGCGCCAGATCGTTCGTGGATCCGATGAGGAGACGAAGCCGCGCGTTGACGACCCGGCGCGGCTGTTGTTCCGCCCGCTCGAGCCGTTTCTGGTCGAAGGCAATGTTCCGCTCCGGCCGGGGCAGATCCGCCGCACATCGCTGCTGCCGGTGTGGCAATGGCTGAACCGCGACGGCGCGCCCGAGCAGGCACGCGAATTCGAGACTGCGCTGGAACAGATCCGGCAGACGGGGACCACGTCCGATCTCGAATCGGCGGTTCGCAAATTCCAGCTCGCCGCGGCCGATGCGATCGTCAAGATCGCCAGCCCCATGCCCGGCGGCGACAAGCCGCGCGCGCTGTCCCGCGTCGGCCCACCCAATGTGATCGAGGATCTGCTGCCGATCGGCTCGGTCTTGCAGGCCCGCGAGGCGATCGACAGTTTCAGCGGCAGGTTGCCCAGCTATCTGCGGATTTTCGCGGATTCGCAGATCGCCTCGGTCGGCGCCGCGCTCAACGTTCCCTCGCTGCAAACCCCGCAGGTGCTGCCGTTCGCGCTGTCGCTGATCATGCAGCGGCTGACCGCGCCGTGGCAGATCATCCGTCTCGCCATCAAGATGGCCGCCTCCGACGACGAAATCCGCGTTGCGGCGACCCCTTACGGAATTGCCGTCACCATCGCGCTGCACGATCTGTCCTGCCTGGCGGCCACCTTGCGGATGGATATCAAGCGCGGCCATTTCGATAACGTCGCCGAGCAGCTCAAAACCCTCCATGACGGCGTGCGCGGCTTGCGGACCGAACTCGATCTGCGCAACGATTCCGCCTGGGGCAGGCAACTGACCTCGATCCGGGCCGACATCTCCAACTCCCTGCAATCGGAGATCGACAGCGTGCCCGGCAGGGTCCGGCGTATCCTGCGTCAGCGCTCCGACAAGGACATTCCGGCCGGCGCCAGGGTCGACGCCAGCGAGGTCGACGAAGCCGCTGCCCTGATCGATTTCGTCGCGGTGTGCCGCACCTATGCCAGCGAGCTTGCGATCAACGAGGTCACGCTGCGGACCTATTCGGATCTGCAGCAATATGTCGAGCACTCGACCGAGGCGCTGGTACAGTCGCTGCGCGGCGGCGACGCCAAGGCGCGCGCCTACCGGCAGGCACAGGTTGCGGCGGCAATCCGCTTCTGCGACGTCTTGTTCGGCCACGACTATGCGTCGCTGATGAGCCGCGCGGCTGAAAACGCGGTGACGGGCGAGCGCAAGCCGTCGCGCGCTGGATAGAAAAATAGTGCAGACCTCCTATCGCAATTTCTAGTTGACGCAATCGGCGCGGGAACGTACCGTTTTTGGTGCGAATCCGATCATTGCTTTTGCTGATTTTGAAATGAACCCAGTCATTAATTTCGTTGAATATGAAAACCGCGTAATCTCGGCGACATATCGAAACCTGATGGTCAAGGCCAAGGTCGTGCTCGTCGACAAGACGAGCGGGGAGCAGTTGCCCGATCCGGTGGCCACGATTTCGTCGCCGGCCCCCAACGGCTCGCTGAGGATGAGGTTACCGGACTCCGTCAAACCGGGAACCTATTATCTGAAGGCGCTGAACGGGCACGGCGAATATGCCGCGCAAAGTGTCGAGTTTTACGTCGGCTGATATTTTCGGCAGACGCCGGCCTTTGCAACGGCAGACGCCGCTGTCGACGGTTTTCGGGCCTTGCCGGCCGCATCGGCGGCCTGAGAATTGTCAATTGCCGGGCTCGGCGTCGGTGGTGTAAAGCGGCGCGTCGGCGCTTCCGTTACCAGCGCCGTGTGGAACCCGCTCGATGACATTGTGGTTTGTGTTCGCGCTGATGACGGTCGCGGCGAGCTTCGCCGTGCTCTGGCCGCTCGGCCGGCACGGCCAGCCGCAAAGCGGCGGCAGCGAGGCGGCCGTCTACCGCGATCAGCTTGCTGAAATCGATCGCGACGTTGCCTCGGGCCTGATTGGGTCGTCCGAAGCGGAAGCCGCGCGCGTCGAAATCAGTCGCCGTTTGCTCGCGGCAGTGGACGCTCAGTGCGATCCGCCCGCCGCATCGTCGAACCTCAAATGGCGCCGTTTGGTGGCAGTCGTCGCCCTGGTCGGGTTGCCCGTCCTGACGATTGCGATCTATCTCCCGCTCGGCTCGCCGCAACTCGGCGATTTTCCGCTCGCGCAGCGTGCGCGGACGCCGGGCGCCGCGCAGCCCCTCGATAGTCTGGTGGCCCAGGTTCAGGCGCATCTGGAAAAAGACCCAACCGACGGCCGCGGCTGGAGCGTGCTTGCGCCGGTGCTGACGAGGCTTGGCCGCTACGACGAGGCGGTCCGGGCCTATCATAATTCGATCACTTATAACGGCGAGAGTGCCGAGCGCCGGGCCGATCTCGGCGAAGCCATTGCCGGCGCCGCTGGCGGCGTCGTCACCGCGGACGCCAAGGCCGAATTCGAACGCGCCGTTGCGTTGAATGCCGACGAGGCCAAGGCGAACTACTTCCTTGGGCTCGCGGCCGAGCAGGACGGCCGCGGTTCCGAGGCCACCTCGATCTGGCGTGCGATGCTCGCGAAGGCGGCGCCGGATGCGCCGTGGCGCCCGCTGGTTCGGGCAGCGTTGGCGCGGGTCGGCGGATCTGCCGCGCCGGCGCCGTCGGATGATGCGGTGGCGGCGGCAAAGCAGATGAAGGGAACCGACCGGGACGCGATGATCCGCGGCATGGTCGAGCGTCTGGCGGGTCGATTGAAGCAGAATGGCAACGACGTCGAGGGATGGCTGCGGCTGGTGCGGGCCTACATGGTCATGGGCGATCGCGACAAGGCGAGAGGCGCGCTCATCGAGGCGCGTCAGGCCGTCGCCAACGACGCCGAGCGGCTGCGGCAGCTGAACGATGGCCTGAAAAATCTCGGGCTCGATGGATAGTATGATGTCGAAAAATGTGGGGCGATTTTCGGACAACATCATGCGCAGGATAAAACGCGCATGATGCCGAAGGTGTGAAGCGGTTTCCGGACCATTTTGTGCGAAAAATCGCCACGCACGATGCCGAAAGCGCGGACCGGCCTTTGGCCCTCATCGTGCGCGCAAACTGGGTGTGCGCAAACTCTAGAGGCGACGCATGACGCGCAAGCAGCGGCGTTTGACGATTCTCGGTGGCTCGCTGGCGGTGCTCGCGGCCGCGGCGGCGCTGGTGCTGTACGCGATGAGCGATTCGATCGTGTTCTTCTCGACACCTTCGATGGTGGCCGAGAAACATATTCCGGCGGGCAGGCGGTTCCGCCTGGGCGGCCTGGTGCAGCCGGGCTCGCTGGTGCATGGCGACAATCTCGCGGTCAGCTTCAGGGTTGCCGACGGCAGCGCGACGCTGCCTGTTTCCTATAAGGGAATTCTCCCCGATCTGTTTCGCGAAGGGCAGGGCGTGGTCACCGAAGGCGCGCTCGATGCCGCCGGCGTCTTCAGGGCCGACACTGTGCTCGCCAAGCATGACGAGCGATACATGCCCAAGGAGGTCGCCGACGCGCTGAAGAAACAGGGGCTCTGGAAAGGGGGATACGGCAAACAGCCGGACTCCAGCGCAAAGTCCGCGAGTGCGCAGGGAGTGCTGCGGTGATCGCGGTGTCGGGACATTGCGCGCCGCTGCTCGCGCCGGCCCTGGCACTTTTCCAGTCGATCCGCGCGCGCCGCAATGGCGGGGTGATCAGTTGAAGAAAATTCTGGCCCTCATCTTTGCCATCGCCGTGGTGTCGGCATCGTCATCCGCTTACGCCGTGCAGCCTGACGAGATCATGGCCGATCCGGTCAAGGAGGCGCGGGCGCGCGAGTTGTCGCGCGAATTGCGCTGCATGGTGTGCCAGAACCAGTCGATCGACGATTCCGAGGCGCCGCTGGCGCGGGATTTGCGGCTGTTGGTGCGGGAGCGGATCGCGGCCGGCGACAGCGACGCCCAGGTGATCGATTTTCTGGTCGCACGCTACGGCGAATTCGTGCTGCTGAAGCCGCGACTGGAGCCCCACACGTTGCTGCTGTGGCTCTTGCCGCCGCTGGTGCTGGCCGGAGGCGGGCTGGCGCTGTGGATGCACAGCCGGCGGCAACCCGGATTGGCGGTGGCGGAAGCGACGGTCACGCTGACCCCGGACGAGGAGGCCCGGCTGGCGGCGCTGATGGCCGACGAGGCGTCTCCGGAGAAGCCGGCCTAAGCTCCGTGATGTTACGGACGGGCCTACAAGTGCGACCGAATTGCAATGTCGCCGGCGCAGCACGGGCAGCGGTTGCAACTGATCTTTCATGTCGTCGGCGCGCCGTCGCGAGCCGGACCCTTCATGCAATTTTGACCTTTATCTGGAAGTTTGAATTCCCGCGTCCCCCGTTTTTCCGACTCGAGC
Organism: uncultured Alphaproteobacteria bacterium; assembly: GCA_963721275.1. GTDB lineage: Bacteria > Pseudomonadota > Alphaproteobacteria > Rhizobiales > Xanthobacteraceae > Bradyrhizobium. The sequence goes on from CAVRIQ010000013.1 coordinate 386,179, forward strand.
AAACCGATGTTCGCCAACAGCAATTTGACTATCCGTTTCCTGATCGGAGGCGTCGTGGCGGCCCTGCTGCTGCTGCTGGCGGTCGGCGGGGGCACAGGATTTGTCGCCGTCCTCTACTTGAACAACGAGATCACCAGTCTCTCCTCCGAATTCGGTGCGCTGAGCGGTCCGGGGTACGACCATGCGCTGCAGATCTATCATGATGCCCAGGCGGCATTTTCGTATTTTCTGATGGCGTGCGTTGCTATCGCGGTCTTTGCCTCCACCGTTTGCCTGATCACCTATTTTGCCTGTCGAAACGGCATCGTCGGGCCGCTGGCAGCCATGGTGCATGCGATGCGCGAGGTCGCCGACCAAAAATACGGGACCCAGATCCCCGGACTGGGCCGCGCCAACGAAATCGGCCAGCTTGCCGGCGCGCTCGAAGTCTTCAAGACCACGGGCCTCGAGCGGCAGCGCCTGACCGAGCACGAATTGCAGGAAGCGCAGCGTCAGTCCGAGCGTTCCCGCTATCTTGACGGCAAGATTCGGGATTTCAACGGTCTGGTCGCCAATGTCGTCGGCAGCGTCGCCTCGTCGGCCGTGCGATTGAAAAGCAACGCGGAAACCCTGTCGCAGGCCGCCAATGAAACCACCGCCAAGGCCAATGCGGTTGCCAGTGCGGCGAGCGAGGCCAGCACCAGCGTCCAGACCGTCGCCGGCTCGGCGGAGGAGATGACGACGTCGATCGGCACCATCAGCCGGCGCGTGACCGATGCCACGCAGCGTGCCGAAGGCGCGGCCGCCCAGGCGCGCAAGAGCAGCGACACCATTCACGCGCTGGCGGCGGCGGCCGAGAAGATCGGAGCTGTCGTCCAACTGGTTCAGGCGATCGCGTCGCAGACAAATCTGCTGGCGCTCAACGCCACCATCGAGGCGGCGCGCGCCGGCGAGGCCGGCAAGGGGTTCGCGGTGGTCGCCTCGGAGGTCAAGAACCTCGCCCACCAGACCAGCAAGGCCACCGAAGAAATCTCCACGCACGTCGCCAGCATCCAGGGCATCACCGGCGAGACGCGGCAGGCGATGAATGACATATCGAACACGATCGCGGAGATCAGCGCGATCATGTCCGGCATCGAAGTCGATACGGCGCAGCAGCGAAACGCCACCCAGGACATCTCCAAGAGCGTCCAGGTTGCCGCCCGGGGCACCCTCGACGTCTCAAATCATATCGTCCAGATCACGTCGACATCGTCCGAAACCGGCCGCATGGCGAGCGATGCGCGAGATTCGGCGGTCGATCTTTCGCAGCAGGCCGAAACCCTGAAACGGGAAGTCGACGGCTTCATCATGAGCGTTCGGGCCGGCTGACCGACGGGGCGGGGCGGGTGACTGACGGTCGAGGGAACCGGCAGCGGAGCTGCAGGCTCGGCCGTGGCCCTAACCCATTGGTCCCCTGCGATAAACTGCCGCATTGGCTTGCCCGTTCATTACAAAAGTTTAATTCCGCCGCCAGCGCGCCGTAAGGCGCAAATGCCCATCTTCAGAGCTGCACGGTGCTTGCCCCGCACCATCGATTCAGGCTTTGGAGATTTCTTGCATGAACGACCGTCCGACCGATCTTTCGTCCCGTCCGCCTGTCCAGGCGCCCCGCCGTTCGCTGTTCTCCGCGCGCAAATTTGCGCTGATGGCCTCTGTTGTCGCCGGCCTCGGTGTCGCCGTTTATGGCTTTGGCCCCTCGCATGGCCCGATCGACATTTTCAGCAGCGCCGCGCATGCGCAGGTCAACAACGAAGTCAGCAAGGTCGAGAAGCCTGTCGGCTTTGCCGATATCGTTGAGCGCGTGAAGCCGTCGGTGATTTCGGTGAAGGTCAACATCAACGAGAAGGTCGCCAAGGACGACAGCGGCAACAACGACGACTCGCCGTTCCAGCCGGGCTCGCCGATGGAGCGCTTCTTCCGCCGCTTCGGCGGACCCGATGGCCTGCCCCCGGGCCTGCGCGGCGGCCCCCGCGGGCACGGCGCCGTGACCGGTCAAGGGTCCGGCTTCTTCATTTCCGCCGACGGCTTTGCCGTCACCAACAACCACGTGGTCGACGGCGCCGACAAGGTCGAGGTGACGACCGACGACGGCAAGATCTACAAGGCCAAGGTGATCGGCACCGACGCGCGCACCGACCTCGCGCTGATCAAGGTCGAGGGCGGTTCGAACTTCCCGTTCGCCAAGCTGTCCGAAGGCAAGCCCCGGATCGGCGACTGGGTGCTCGCGGTCGGCAATCCGTTCGGCCTCGGTGGCACCGTGACCGCCGGCATCGTCTCGGCCAGGGGCCGCGACATCGGCAACGGCCCGTATGACGATTTCATCCAGATCGACGCGCCGGTGAACAAGGGCAACTCCGGTGGCCCGGCCTTCGACACGTCCGGCGAGGTAATGGGCGTCAATACCGCGATCTATTCGCCGTCCGGCGGCAGTGTCGGCATCGCGTTCTCGATCCCGGCCTCGACCGTCAAGAGTGTGATTGCCCAGCTCAAGGACAAAGGCTCGGTCAGCCGCGGCTGGATCGGCGTCCAGATTCAACCGGTCACGCCTGATATCGCCGACAGCCTCGGGCTGAAGAAGGCGGAAGGCGCGCTGGTTGCGGAACCCCAGGCCAACGGTCCGGCGGCCAAGGCCGGCATCGAGTCCGGCGACGTCATCACCAAGGTGAACGGCGAAACGGTCAAGGATGCCCGCGAACTCGCCCGCACCATCGGCGGTTTCGCGCCCGGCACCGCGGTGAAGCTCGACGTGCTGCATAAGGGCCAGGACAAGACCATCAACCTCACGCTCGGCCAGCTGCCGAATTCGGTGGAAGCCAAGGCCGATACCGACAACAACGGCAAGGGCAGCGCGACCCGCGGTACCGACGTGCCGAAGCTCGGCCTGACGGTGGCACCCTCCAACAGCGTCGCCGGCGCCGGCAAGGACGGTGTCGTGGTGACCGAGGTCGATCCCAACAGTGCGGCGGCGGACCGTGGCTTCAAGGAAGGCGACGTGATTCTCGAAGTTGCCGGAAAGAGCGTCGCCAGCGCCGGTGACGTGCGCGATGCGGTCAACGCCGCGCGCAGCGACAACAAGAACAGCGTTCTGATGCGGATCAAGAGCGGTGGATCGTCGCGCTTCGTCGCGGTCCCCCTGGCGAAAGGCTGAACGCTTACCAGATGGAGGGCGTCGCCGGCATTAGTCGCCCCCGCCGACGGCTCTTTCCGGGGGGCGGGCCAAAAGCCCGCTCCCACCAGTTCCTTCCGGTGGAATACGCCCCCCTCCGTCGGAAGGTTCAAAGGGCGGTGAGGTCCCCCCAGCTTCACCGCCCGCTTTCTTGCCGCGAGGAGAGACGGCAGGTCGCCTTGCATGAAGTCGCCTTGCATGAATATGCCGACCGCGCCATGGTGATAGAAGGCCAGCCCCGTTGAGTGCAACCGACCAAAAGATGCGCCTCTTGATCATCGAAGACGACCGCGAATCCGCCGACTATCTGGCGAAGGCGTTTCGCGAGGTCGGCTATGTCGCCGATCTCGCCGGCGATGGCGAGGAAGGGTTGTCGCTCGCCGAAACCGGCGACTACGACGTGCTGGTGGTCGACCGGATGCTGCCGAAGCGCGACGGCCTGTCGCTGATCGGCTCGCTTCGCGAAAAGGGCAACCGGACGCCGGTGCTGATCCTCTCGGCGCTCGGACAGGTCGACGACCGCATCAAGGGCCTGCGCGCCGGTGGCGACGATTACCTGCCGAAACCCTACGCCTTCGCCGAGTTGCTGGCGCGGGTCGAGGTGCTGTCGCGCCGCCATGGCGGCCCGGCCGAGGAAACCACCTATCGCGTCGGCGATCTCGAACTCGACCGGCTCTCGCACCGGGTGGCGCGCGGCAAGGACGAATTGACCCTGCAGCCGCGCGAGTTCCGGCTGCTGGAATACCTGATGAAGCACGCCGGGCAGGTGGTGACGCGAACCATGCTGCTGGAAAATGTCTGGGACTATCATTTCGATCCCCAGACCAACGTCATCGACGTGCATATTTCGCGGCTGCGCTCCAAGATCGACAAAGGCTTCGAGCGGCCGCTGCTTCACACGATTCGCGGCGCGGGATACATGATCCGTGACGGCATTCGGTAAGCTGGTCCGAACCACCGCGTTTCGGTTGACGCTGGTTTACCTGTTTTTGTTTGCGCTGTTTGCCGCCTCGCTGCTGGGCTATTTCGCCTGGAACACGCGCCGGCTGATCACCGAACAGATCGCCACCACGGTGAATGCCGAGACCGGCGAATTGTCCGATATCTTCGGGCGCCGCGGGCTGCGCGGCCTGGTTTTCAACATCGAGAACCGGGCGCTGCGGCCCGGCGCCAACCTCTACCTCGTGACCACGCCGGCCGGGCAGGCCATTGCCGGCAACGTCGGCTCGCTGGCGCCGGGCGTGATGGCGGCCACCGGATGGTCCGAGACCGCCTACCGCCGGCTTGACGAGCGGGACACCGCGGACCATCGGGCGCTGGTACTCGTCTCCGAGCTGCCCGGAGGCTTCCGGCTGCTGATCGGGCGCGATCTGGAGGAACGGCGGCGGTTGTTCGGCATCGTCGCCAAGGCGGCGCAATGGTCGGTGCTGATCGTGGTCGTGCTCGGCCTCGGTGGCGGCATCTTTGTCGCGCGGCGGGTGCTGCGGCGTATCGACGCCATGACCGGCACCACCCAGCGTATCATGGCGGGCGATTTGAGCGGGCGGCTGCCGGTCGGACGCAGCGGCGACGAACTCGATCGTCTGGCGGAAAACCTCAACGCCATGCTGGAGCGGATCGAGGCCCTGATGATGGGGCTGAAGGAAGTTTCCGACAATATCGCCCACGACCTGAAGACGCCGCTGACGCGCTTGCGCAACCGCGCCGAAGAGGCGCTGGCGAAATCCGCCAGCGAGGTCGAATACCGGTCCGCCCTGGAACGGACCATCGAGGAATCCGACGGCCTGATCCGGACCTTCAACGCGCTGCTGATGATCGCGCGCGCCGAGTCCGGGCAGGCGCGCGGCAATATGGACGACTTTGACGCCGCCGACGTCGCCTATGGCATTCACGAACTCTACGAGCCGCTCGCCGAAGACGACGGCATGACCTTGCGCGTCAGGACCGCGTCGACGCCGCTTCACGGCAACCGCGAATTGATCAGCCAGGCGCTGGCCAATCTGGTCGAGAATGCGATCAAATACGGCAAGCCGAACCCGGTCGTGCAGCCGCTGAGCGCTGCTGCCGACGCCAGGGAAATCCTGATCGAGGCCCGCCGCGACGGCGATTCCGTGCTGCTCAGCGTCACCGACCACGGCCCCGGCATTCCCGAAGCCGACCGCAAGCATGCGGTGGAACGGTTCGTGCGGCTCGAGGCGAGCCGCACCCAGCCCGGCTCCGGCCTTGGCCTGAGCCTCGCGTCTGCGGTGGCGACGCTGCACGGCGGTGAACTCAGGCTCGGCGACGCTCATCCCGGCCTGACCGCGACGCTGGCGATACCGGCGGCGGCGGGCGTCAGCGACAGGCTTGCGGCTCAAACACCGGATGTGCCACAGAAGGTGGCATGACCTCATCCGCGAAGGGCGACGCGGACCGACATTGTCTGGCCGCGCGGTTCGTGGACGGACCGCATGTGTCCGCTCCCGAGAGTGCCGAGCAGCGACTGAAAGACTGGCTGGGCGATCTGGCGCCGGAGCCGGCGGCGGCGCTCGATGGTCTGTTCGCCCGGTTTCCCCGCGCCAAAACCATTCTCCTGGGCATCGCGGAAGCCTCACCTTATCTGTTCGACCTGACCCGCGCTGACGCCGCGCGCTTGATCCGGCTGCTCGAATGCGAGCCGGGACCGCATCTGGCCGGCCTGATCGAAAACACCCGCCGCGAGGTCTCGGCCGCGGCGGGCGAGGCCGACGTCATGCATCTGCTCCGGCGCATGAAATCGGAAGCCGCGCTGCTGATTGCACTGTGCGACATCGGCGGCGTCTGGCCGGTGATGCGGGTGACGGCGGCGCTGACCGATCTTGCGGTCGCATCGGTACAGGCGGCGCTGCGTTTCGTGCTGCGACAGGAAGCCGCGCGCGGGCGGTTGTCGCCCCAAAACCCCGATAGCCCCGAGGACAATAGCGGCCTGATCGTGCTCGCCATGGGCAAGATGGGCGCGGGCGAGTTGAACTTCTCGAGCGACATCGACCTGATCGTGTTTTTCGATCCCGCGGCGCCGACGCTCGCGCCGGACATCGAGCCGGCGCCGTTTTTCGTGCGTGTCACGCAAGCCATGGCGCGGCTCGTGCAGCAGCGCACCGGCGACGGCTACGTGTTCCGCGTCGACCTGCGGCTGCGGCCGGATCCGTCCTCGACGCAGGTGGCGATCTCGACCGAATCCGCGCTGCATTATTACGAGCGGGAAGGGCGGACCTGGGAACGCGCGGCCATGATCAAGGCGCGGCCGTGCGCCGGCGACGCCGGGGCCGGCGAGGCGCTGCTTTCGGAAATCGCGCCGTTCGTCTGGCGCAAGCATCTGGATTTCGCAGCGCTCGCCGACGTCCACGACATGAAGCGGCAGATGCAGACCTATCGCGGGCAAAGCGAGATCGCGGTCGAGGGCCACAACGTCAAGGTCGGGCGCGGCGGCATCCGCGAGATCGAGTTCTTCGCGCAAACCCAGCAATTGATCGCCGGCGGCCGGCATCCCGAATTGCGGGTGCGGCCGACGCTGGAAGCCCTGAAGGTGCTGGCCGCGAGCAACTGGATCACCTTCGAAGCCCGCGACGAACTGACCGCGGCCTACGAGTTCCTGCGGCGGGTCGAACACCGGTTGCAGATGGTCGCCGACGAGCAGACCCACAGCCTGCCGGACGATGTCGAGGCCGTGGAGCGGTTTGCCCGCTTCTTCGGCTATGACGGCCGCGCCGCCTTTGCAAAGGATCTGCTCGGCTATCTCAATGTCGTGCAGGGGCACTACGAAAAGCTGTTCGAGGGCGATCCGGCCGGCACCGAGAAACTGCCGGCGGTGGATTACCGCGCCGGCCCGGACGATCCGCGCCTGCTCGACTACCTCGCGACGCTCGGCTTCAAGAAACCGCTGATGGTGGCGGAGACGGTGCGGCAGTGGATGCTCGGCGATTACCGCGTGTTCAGGACGGAAACGACGCGCAGCGCCTTCGTCGAGTTCGTGCCCGCGCTGATCGACGGCCTGGCGCATGCCGAGGAGCCCGACAGCGCGGTGACGGCCTTCGACCGCTTCCTGCAGGCGCTGCAGCGGGGCGGGCGGCTGATCTCGCTGCTCAGCCAGAACCGCGAACTCGTCGCGCTGGTGGCGCTGATCCTCGGCGCAGCACCCCGGCTCGGCGACATGCTGGCCCGGCAGCCGCAGATCATGGACGGGCTGATCGATCCGCGGTTCTTCGGCGCGATGCCGGACCAGCGCGAACTCTCCGCGCGGCTGGCGGCGACGCTTTCGGACGCTAATTCCTACGAGGAATTCCTCGACCGGTTGCGGCTGTTCGGCCAGGAGAGCCTGTTCCTTATCGGCACGAGGATCCTGTCCGGCACGGTCTCCGCGCAGCAGGCCAGCACCGCCTTCGCCGACGTCGCCGAGGGCATCGTCCATACCGTGCATGGCCTGGTCACCGACCGCTTCGCGGCCCAGCACGGCCGGATCGGGGGACAACAGACCGCCGTCGTCGCGATGGGCCGGCTCGGCAGCCGCGAGATGACCGCCTCGTCGGATCTCGATCTGATCCTGCTTTACGATTTCGATCCCGAGCAGCCGGATTCCGACGGCCCGCGTTCCCTGCATGGCGCGCATTATTTCGCCCGCTTCACCCAAAGGCTGATCAGCGCCTTCACGACGCGCACGAACTACGGCGTGCTCTACGACGTCGATATGCGGCTGCGCCCCTCCGGTCGTGCAGGCCCGGTGGCGTCCCACGTCGCGTCCTTCGCCGAATACCAGGAGCGCGAGGCCTGGACCTGGGAACACATGGCGCTGACCCGCGCGCGGGTGATTTCGGCGCAGCCCGAATTCCGCGTCAAAATCGAAAAGATCATCCGCGACGTGCTGACGCGGCCGCGCGACGCCGCGGGCGTCGCCAGCGACGTGGCGGAGATGCGCCGCGCCATTGCGCTGGAGAAGGGCGAGGACGAGGTCTGGGACCTGAAATATGCGGCTGGCGGCATGGTCGATATCGATTTCATCGCGCAATATCTGCAGCTCGTGCACGCCGCCGAAAAACCCGACATTCTCCACGTCAATACGCTGCAGGTGCTGGACAACGCCGCGCGGCTCGGCGTGCTGCCGCCATCCTCGGCGGAAATCCTGCGTGCGGCGGCGCATCTCTACCACGATCTCACGCAGATCCTGCGGCTCTGCGTCAGCGAACGCTTCAAGCCGGAAAGCGCGGGCGAAGATTTGCTGCGCGTGATGGCGCGGGCCGGCGACGCGCCGGATTTTTCCTCGCTCCAGGCGCGGGTCAAGGAAACCGAGGCCGAGGTGCGGCGGGTGTTTTACGAGATCGTCGAGGGCAGGGCGGCGTAGGATCCGCCGAGGGCTTCGCGGCAAATTCCTGTCAATTTTCGCGCTTCGCAATGACGGTCTCAGACATGCGTATAACTCTCGCGACGCGATGCGTCCGAGGTTTACATTCAGTTTCCGCCCCCCAAAGAGGGCGTGGGGAATGCCGGGTGCCCAGTGCACCCGCAGCCTCGTGTGCGAAGTGGTAGTGCAACATGCACACGAGTATTCACAGCGGTCGCACCGGAAATCACCCGGCATCCCCGCACGCAATGGTTTTACGGCTTATGTCGCGCTCTTGTGTCCGCAAAATCTGCCAGAGGCGAACGGGCGTTCTTACCAACCGCCCGTCGCTGGATCTGAGCCCGTTCGCGCTCAAAGGCCAAGCGCCGACGGGGGCGTAGGACCACATCCGGTTCTCGTCCGCAACCCGAACAGTTGCATCGGCTCAGAGCGCCGGACGCGGGCAAGGCAGGGAGCTGGATGATGGCACAAAATGATCTTGTTGTCGCGGGGATCGATGTCGCTAAAGACAAGGTGGATGTTTGCATTCGATCGCGGTCGTTGAAGCGCACGTTTGCAAGCACGGCCGAAGAACGGTGTGAGTTGGCCTCGTGGCTGCGCCGGAATAAGGTCGGCAAGGCGGTGATGGAGGCAAGCGGCGGCTACGAGCGCGAGTGGGCCAAGGCGCTGCGTGACGCCAGGATCGAGGTTCGGATCGTCGATCCGAAGCGAGTTCGCAGCTTCGCTCGATCGGCTGGGCGGCTGGCCAAGAACGACACCATCGATGCCGAGATGATTGCCTGGCCGAATTAGGCCACTCCAGGATCAAAGTAGGCCACTTCACGGTGGAGGTGTGCATAGCCGGGAAAACCACACGACGAGGTTTTCGCGCTTCGAATGCCCGGCACGAATCATTCATTGAAGCAAACGGAGAGGCCGCCCACTGAGGCGGCCCCGATCTTGGTTAGGCAGCTTTATAATCGCGTCTTCGATGGCTCCAAGGCCGGGGACCTCGTCGCGGGCCCTAGCAGGGCAAGCAAAGTGAAGCGCCGCACCACATGGCCTCGCCTGCGGAGACTTGATCGAGTTCGTCGAAGCTCAGTTCGCGATTTTCGTTGTTCATGTCTCTCTCCTGCTTTGTTTAGGAAGGGACCATTCCCCCACGATCTGTGGTCGTGGGTGTACGTGGCGCGGTTCGTTTGCGCTGTGACGAACATCACATTTCAATTTAGGCCACTGCGAAAATCAAACCAGGCCACTAGTACTACTGAGTCAGAAAGTCGCAGCCGAAAATTGAGAGAATCAGTTATTGGGCAGATTTCACGATCAAAGCGGCGCGCATGCCGTAAAGCTTGAGTTCGCTCATGGCTCGGAATCTCGTGGCGTTCCACGGGCGGCGCGATATCGGATGTGAGTTCGTGGATGCCCACGACGTCCGTGAGCGTAGTTTACGCTAGGCCTTCATCTCGGCGCTCTTGAGCGCTGCGACGGCTTCCCGCACCTCGGGATCCAGCCCCGCACCGCCAACGTCAAGGTGCGCCAGGATCGCGGAGCGCATGCGGGGGTCCCAGAATTTCCTGATGTGTTCGGCGATGCCCGGAACCGCCTTGTCGTGGCCCTGGCTCTGAAAGAATCTGCCGATCTGGTTGGCCATGTAGATCAGGCGGTCAGGCGACATGGATGGCTCCCTGGACGGCGCCTTCCGCGGCGGCTTCAGTGACAATTCGTTTGGCATGCGTGAAAACTTCAAAGCCGTCGGCGCGCGCGATGGCGGCAAGCGTAATGCCGGCGGCGTCCGCCATCCGCACCGCCAGCGCGGTCGGCGCGGAGACGGCGACCATCAAGGCTACGCCCATGGCGGCGGCCTTCTGCACCATCTCGACCGAGACCCGGCTGGTCAGCAGCACCATGCCCTCGCCGGCGGGAACCTCGTTTTGAGCCAGCGCGCCGGCCAGCTTGTCGAGCGCGTTGTGACGGCCGACATCCTCGCGCAGCGCAACCATGCCGCGGCCCGGCGTCCAGAACCCCGCCGCGTGCACCGCACGGGTTTCGACATGGATCGTTTGCAGCGGCGGCAGGCTTTGCATGGCCGCAACGATCTGTTGGGGCGAAAACGACCGGCATGTTCCAACGATCGCCGCGGGGCGAACCGCCTCCGCAATCGAATCGATGCCGCAGATGCCGCAGCCGGTGGGGCCCGCGATATGCCGCCGCCGCTCGTTGAGGCGATCCGCGTTCGATGGCTCGAGCCACATCCGCAGCTCGATGCCGTCGTCGAGATGCACGATATCGAGCGAACGGATATCGTCAGGGGATCGCACGATGCCTTCGCCGAGGCTGAACCCGACCGCGAAATCCCGCAGGTTCTGCGGCGTTCCCATCATCACGGCATAGGTGCCGCCATTGTAGGTCAGGGCAAGCGCGGTCTCCTCGGGGATCGTGCGCCGGCCACCGCTTGCGCGACTCTCGCGCCAGACCTGGCGATCGACGGTGCGAACGGGGGCGTGCATGTCGGCTACTCCGCGGCTTCCACGGAGCGCGCGATGCGCCTGGAATGGCGGGCCTGCTCGTCATAGGCCTTTTGCCAATCCGACGGACCGTTGGACGGCGAGATCTGCACCGCCGTGACCTTGTATTCCGGACAATTGGTCGCCCAGTCGGAATAGTCCGTGGTGATGACGTTGGCCTGGGTGTCAGGGTGATGGAAGGTGGTGTAGACCACGCCGGGCGCGAGGCGCTCGGTGATCAGCGCGCGCAAGGTGGTCTCGCCGGCGCGGCTGGCGAGCCTGACCCAGTCGCCGTCGCGCACGCCGCGCTGTTCGGCGTCATGGGGATGGATCTCGAGCCGGTCTTCCTCGTGCCAGACGATGTTGTCGGTGCGCCTTGTCTGGGCGCCGACATTGTACTGGCTGAGGATGCGCCCGGTCGTCAGCAGCAGCGGATAACGCGGCCCGGTGCGCTCGTCGGTCGCGATATATTCCGTGATGACGAACTTGCCCTTGCCGCGCACGAAGCCGCCGATATGCATGACCGGCGTGCCCACGGGCGCATTCTCGTTGCAGGGCCACTGCACCGAACCGAGCTCGTCGAGCTTCGCATAGGACACGCCGGCGAAGGTCGGGGTCAGCGCCGCGATCTCGTCCATGATCTCGGAAGGATGATTGTAGGGCATCTCATAGCCCATTGCCCGTGCCAGGCGGATGGTGACTTCCCAATCCGCAAGACCGTTGCGCGGCGTCATCACCTTGCGCACGCGCTGGATCCGGCGCTCGGCGTTGGTGAAGGTGCCGTCCTTCTCCAGGAAGGTCGAGCCGGGCAGGAAGACATGGGCGTAGTTGGCGGTCTCGTTGAGGAAGAGATCGTGGACGATGACGCATTCCATCGCCGACAGCGCCGCGACGACGTGTTTGGTGTTGGGATCCGACTGCAGGATGTCCTCGCCCTGCACGTAGAGGCCCATGAAGGTGCCCTCGACGGCGGCGTCGAACATGTTCGGGATCCGCAGGCCCGGCTCCTTGCTGAGCTTGACGTTCCACACGGCTTCGAAGGATTCGCGCACGGCGTCGCCGGAGATGTGGCGATAGCCCGGCAGTTCATGCGGGAACGAGCCCATGTCGCAGGAGCCCTGCACATTGTTCTGCCCGCGCAGCGGGTTCACGCCGACGCCGGGCCGGCCGATATTGCCGGTCGCCATCGCCAGATTGGCGATCGCGATCACCGTGGTCGACCCCTGGCTGTGCTCGGTGACGCCGAGCCCGTAATAGATCGCGCCGTTGCCGCCGGTGGCGAACAGCCGCGCCGCGGCGCGCAACTCTTTGGGGTCGACGCCGGTGGCAGAGGCGGTGGCCTCGGGGCTGTTCCCGGGCAGCGCGACGAATTCAGCCCAGTCCTCGAACTCGCTCCAGTCGCAGCGCTCGCGCACGAAAGCCTCGTCGACGAGAGCCTCGGTGACGATGACATGCGCCATCGCCGTCAGCACGGCGACATTGGTCCCGGGCGTCAGCGGCAGATGGTGCTGCGCCTCGACGTGCGCGGAGCGGACGATATCGGTGCGGCGCGGGTCGATCACGATCAGTTTTGCCCCCGCGCGCAGCCGTTGCTTCATGCGCGAGGCGAACACCGGATGCGCGTCGGTCGGGTTGGCGCCGATGATCATGACCACGTCGGTGTGTTCGACCGAGTCGAAATCCTGGGTGCCGGCGGAGGTGCCGAAGGTGGTGGAAAGGCCGTAGCCGGTCGGCGAATGGCAGACCCGCGCGCAGGTGTCGACATTGTTGTTGCCGAACCCGGCGCGGATCAGCTTCTGCACCAGATAGGTTTCTTCGTTGGTACAGCGCGACGAGGTGATGCCGCCGACGGCGTCGCGGCCGTAGGTGGTCTGGATCCGCTGGAATTCGGAAGCCGCATAGGCGAAGGCCTCGTCCCATGACACCTCGCGCCAGGGATCGCTGATCTTTGCGCGGATCATCGGCTTGAGGATGCGTTCCCTGTGGGTGGTGTAGCCCCAGGCAAAACGGCCCTTGACGCAGGAATGGCCGCGATTGGCCTTGCCGTCCTTGTAGGGCACCATGCGCACGACTTCCTCGCCGCGCATTTCCGCCTTGAAGGCGCAGCCGACGCCGCAATAGGCGCACGTCGTCACCACGGAATGCTCGGGCTGGCCGATTTCGATGACGGATTTTTCCGTCAGCGTCGCGGTCGGGCAGGCCTGCACGCAGGCGCCGCAGGACACGCATTCGGAGCCGAGAAAGCTTTCGCCCATGCCGGGCGACACCCGGCTGTCGAAACCGCGGCCGGAAATCGTCAGCGCGAAGGTGCCTTGCACTTCCTCGCAGGCGCGGACGCAGCGCGAGCAGACGATGCATTTCGAGGGATCATAGCTGAAGTAAGGGTTGGATTCGTCCTTCGGCAGAAAGGCCGCGTTGGCCGCGCCGTTCGATCTGGCGAAAACGTGGTTCTCGCCCTCATAGCCGTAGCGCACGTCGCGCAGCCCGACCGCGCCCGCCATGTCCTGCAATTCGCAGTCGCCGTTGGCGGCACAGGTCAGGCAGTCCAGCGGATGGTCGGAGATGTAGAGCTCCATCACGCCCTGGCGCAGCTTCTTCAGCCGGTCGGTCTGGGTGTGGACCACGAGGCCGTTGGCGGCCGGCGTGGTGCAGGAGGCCGGCGTGCCGGCGCGGCCCTCGATCTCGATCAGGCACAGCCGGCAGGAGCCGAACGCGTCCACCATGTCGGTGGCGCAGAGTTTCGGGATTTGCGTGCCGGCCTCCATCGCCGCGCGCATGATCGAGGTGCCTTCGGGCACCGTGACGCTCTGGCCGTCGATGCTCAGCGTCACCATGGTCTGGGATTTGGAGCGTGGCGTACCGAAATCTATCTCGTGGATCAGCGACATGGCGATCTCCTTTATTCGGCGGCCTGCAGGCGCGTCGGCGCCGGGCCGAAATCTTCCCGGAAATGTTTCAGGGCGCTCATCACGGGGTAGGGCGTGAAGCCGCCGAGCGCGCAGAGCGAGCCGAATTTCATGGTGTTGCAGAGGTCTTCGACCACGGCGATATTTTCGGCGACGCGGTCGCCGGCGCGGATCCTGTCGATGGTCTCGACCCCGCGGGTCGAGCCGATCCGGCAGGGCGTGCACTTGCCGCAGGATTCGATGGCGCAGAACTCCATCGCAAAGCGCGCCTGCCGGGACATGTCGACGCTGTCGTCGAACACCACGATGCCGCCATGGCCGATCAGGCCGTCGCGGGCGGCGAAGGCTTCGTAGTCGAACGGCGTATCGAACAGCGCACGCGGGAAGTAGGCGCCGAGCGGGCCGCCGACCTGCACCGCGCGCACCGGGCGCCCCGTCAAAGTACCGCCGCCGATGTCATCGACGAGTTCACCCAGCGTTATGCCGAAAGGAGCCTCGAACAGCCCGCCATACCTGACATTGCCCGCGAGCTGGATCGGCATGGTGCCGCGCGAGCGGCCGGTGCCGAAATCGGCGTAGGCCCTGGCGCCGCCGGCGAGGATGAAAGGGATCGCGGCGAACGACAGCACGTTGTTGATGACGGTCGGCTTGCCGAACAGGCCCTTGTGCGCAGGCAGCGGCGGCTTGGCGCGGACGATGCCGCGGCGGCCTTCCAGGCTTTCCAGGAGCGAGGTCTCCTCGCCGCAGACATAGGCGCCGGCGCCGACCCGGACTTCGAGATCGAAGCCGTGCGAACTGCCTCCGATGCGGTCGCCGAGCAGGCCTGTGCGCCGCGCAGCCAGGATCGCCGCGTCCATCGCCTCGACGGCGTGGGGATATTCCGAGCGGATATAGATGTAGCCCTTGCCGGCGCCGACCGCGATGCCCGCGATCGTCATGCCCTCGATCACCACGAAGGGATCGCCTTCCATGATCATGCGGTCGGCGAAGGTGCCGCTGTCGCCCTCGTCGGCGTTGCAGACGATGTATTTGCGCTCGGCGCTGGTCTGCGCCACGGTCTTCCACTTGATGCCGGTGGGAAAACCGGCGCCGCCGCGGCCGCGCAGGCCGGAGGCGGTGACATCGGCCAGGATGGCATCCGACGTCAGTTCCAGCGCGCGCTCGAGGCCCTTGAAACCCTGGCGGGCGAGGTAATCCTCGATCGAGCGTGGATCGACCACGCCGCAACGGGCGAAGGTCACGCGGGTCTGCCGCCTGAGCCACGGAATCTGCTCGGTGACGCCAAGCCGCAGGCGATGCGGGCCGTCCGCGACCATCGCGTCGAGCACGCTGGCCGCGTCGGCCGGGGCCAACGGGCCGAACGCGACGCGCCCCTGCGCGGTCGCGACTTCGACCATCGGCTCCAGCCAGTACAGGCCGCGCGAGCCGGTCCTGACGATATCGATGCAAGACGCCGCGCGTTGAAGCGGCCTGTGCCAGCGCGAGGGCCACGTCTTCGGCGCCGACCGCCACCGCGCCGGCGTCGCGGGGTACGAAAATCCGCAATCTCATCGCTGCGCCTCCGCCAGGAGCGCGTCGATGCGCGCTTCGTCCAGCCGTCCGACCACGCGGCCGTCCAGCATCGCCGACGGCGCCGTCGCGCACAGGCCGAGGCAATAGATCGGCTCCAGCGTCGTGCGCTGGTCGGCCGTGGTATTGCCGATGGCGATGCCGAGCTTGGCTTCCGCGCGCGCGGCCAGCGCGTCGCCGCCGGCGGCCTGGCAGGCTTCGGCGCGGCAGAGTTTCAGCACATGGCGGCCGGCGGGTTCGCGGCGGAAATCAGGGTAGAAGGTGACCACGCCATGGACTTCGGCGCGCGACAGATTCAACGCGGAAGCGATCATGGGAATCGCGGGCTCCGGCACGTAGCCGAAGGTGTCCTGCAGCGCATGCAGGATCACCAGCGTCGCGCCTTCGAGATCAGCATGCCCGGCGATGATTTCGGCGCCGCGCGCCGCATTCCAGGGTCCGTAAACCGGCGTCATTCGTGGGTCCCGCTGTCGTCAACGAAGCGCGAATGAGAGTGGGAAACACTGCGAAGATCAATAAAGCTGTCTCATGCTGCGATACCAAAACGCGATCAATAACAAGGGGAAATCGGGCGATATGAAAAGACAATGGGACCCAACAGGCCGGGCTGCCGCTTCTGGCGCGACATTTTGCATGCCCGTGATCCGGGGATCGTGATATTCGTGGCGCTCAAATCCCGAGGTCTTCTGCGTGATCGACAAGCTTGAACTGCTGCTCGCCCTGGCAAAGGAACGTCATTTCGGACGTGCGGCGGAGGCCTGCGGCGTCACCCAGCCGACGATGTCGACCAGCCTCAAGCAGCTGGAGGAAATCCTCGGCGTCATGCTGGTGCAGCGCGGCTCGCGGTTTCAGGGCTTTACGCCCGAAGGCGAGCGCACGCTGGACTGGGCGCGCCGCATCGTCGGCGACGCCCGCGCCATGAAGCAGGAAATCCACGGCCTGAAGGACAAGCTGTCGGGCGAGATCCGGATCGCGGCGATCCCGACCGTGCTCGGCATGGTGGCGGCGCTGACGACGCCGTTTCGCGCGCGCTATCCCGACGTGCGCTTTCGCATCCAGTCCTGCACGTCGGCCGACGTGCTGGGTCTTCTGGAAAATCTCGAGGTCGATGCCGGGCTGACCTATATCGAGAACGAGCCGATCGGCAGGGTCCGCACCATACCGCTCTACAACGAGAGCTATCGCCTGCTGACGTCGCCCGATGCCATGTTCGGCGATCGCGATGTCGTCACCTGGAAGGAAGTAGGCCAGGTGCCGCTATGCCTCCTGACGCCGGACATGCAGAACCGGCGCATCATCGATCGCGCGCTGCGCTCGGTCGGGGCCGAGGCAACGCCGACGCTGACGTCGAACTCGCTGCTGGTTCTCTATACCCATGTGAAGACCGGACGCTGGGCCAGCGTGATGCCGGCAAAGCTCGCGGAAACGCTGGGACTGGCGGATACCGTGCGGAGCATCCCGATCACCGATCCCGAGGTCAATTACAGCATCGGCCTGGTGATCCCGCAGCGCGATCCCATGACGCCGCTGATCGCCGCCCTGGTCCAGATCGCGCGCGAGGTCGCGCCGACGCTGGAGACCTGAGCGGCGGAATTCGGCGGCGATCCGAAGCAACGAAAAAGAGCCTCAGGCGGCCGCCGACATCTTCGCGGTGGCCTTGCGCGCGTCGCGCGGCAGCGACACGCAGACGACGGTGCCGGCGCCGAGCCTGGAGCGCAGCCGCATCGATCCGCCGTGCAGGTTGGTCAGCGACCGCGCGATGGCGAGGCCCAGCCCCGAGCCGTGATAGGTCTTGGTGAGCTGGCTCTCGACCTGCTCGAACGGCCGGCCGAGCCGCGTCAGCGATTGCGGCGCGATGCCGATGCCGGTGTCGGCGATCATCAGCATGATGGAATCGTCGAACACGCGGCCGCGGACCACCACCCTGCCGCCATCGGGGGTGAATTTGACGGCATTGGACAGCAGGTTGACGATGATCTGCTTGATCGCGCGGCGATCGGCCACCACCGGAATGTCGCCCTCGATATCCGCGGTCAGGATCAAATTCTTGTCCTCGGCGCGGCCCGACACCACGCGCAGCAATTCCGCCAGCGTCTTCGACAGATCGAGCTGCTCCATGTCGAGTTTCATCCGGCCGGCTTCGATCTTCGACATGTCGAGGATGTCGTTGATGACTTCGAGCAGATAGTGCCCGCTGGTCAGGATGTCGTGGCAATATTCCTGATATTTCTCCGAGCCCAGCGTGCCGAACATGCCGCTTTCCATGATCTCGGAAAATCCGATGATGGCATTGAGCGGCGTGCGCAGCTCGTGGCTCATGTTGGCGAGGAATTTGGATTTGGTCTGGTTGGCTTCCTCGGCGCGGGTCTTTTCCCTGGAATATTTTTCGGCGAGGTCGGCGAGCTCGCCCGCCTGCCGTTCGAGCTCGGATTGCGAACGTTTCAGGTCGATCACGGTGGCGCGCAGGCGAAGGTCGTTGTCGACCAGTTTATGTTCGTGTTCCTTGATGCGGGTGATGTCGGTGCCGACCGAAACGTAGCCGCCGTCCTTGGTGCGGCGCTCGCTGATATGCAGCCATTTGCCGTCCTCGAGCTGCGCCTCGAAGGTGCGGGCGCCCGGGGCCTGGGACCCGGCATCGTGCAGCCGGGTGCGGACCTCCGGCATGCTGCCGACCTCGATCACGGTCTCGTACGACGTGCCCGGCGTGACCGCCGAATCCGGCAGCTTGTGCAGGCGCTGGAAGTGCGAATTGCAGAGCACCAGGCGGTCGCCGGCGTCCCACAGCACGAACGCCTCCGGAATGGTCTCGATCGCGTCGCGCAGCCGCAGATCGGCCTCCACCGTCCGCTCGGCCGAGACTCTTTTGCTCGGTGATGTCCACGGCGATGCCGATCAGGTGCAGGCCGGAATCGGCGGCGCCCTGGCTGAGTTCGCAGCGGACCCGCAGCCAGATCCAGTGGCCGCCGGTGTGCTGCATGCGGAAGGTCTGGTCGATGTGGTCGAGTTTCGAGGAAATCAGCTGGTCGGCGATCGCGAACAGGTCGATGTCGTCGGATTTCACCAGCGCGTTGACCTCGCCGAAGGTCAGGAGATCGCTGCGGGTATCGAGCCCGAGCATGGTGAACATCGACTGCGACCAGAAGATCCTGCCGCGCGACAGGTCCCAATCCCACAATCCGCAGCGTCCGCGGTTGAGCGCGGTATCGATACGGCCGCGCACGGCGTCGTTGATGAGGTCGCCTTCGCGCGCGCGGGTCGATTGCCAGTGGAAGGCGAAGCCGAGGATCAGCACGACGAAGCCCGTGGTGGCCGACAGCGTCACCGACAGCGCCGCGTCCGACTGCCAGAGCGAGTCGACCCTTTCCTGGATGATGATGACCTGACCGGGCAACGCCCTGACGATGTGCGCAACCGCCAGCGCGCTGCTGCCGTTCGGCAAGGTGATGTCGGTCACGCCGGGTTGCTGCCCGGGCGCGGTCAGCGGCAGCGCCGCGCTGACGACGTCGAGAAGGCGGCTGGTGTCGCCGATCCCGGCATCGATCGGCACCCGGGCGAGGACGCGCTGGTCGGCGCCGACGACGATGACATGGCGGCCGGCCGCGACGCCCCACGAGGGAATGAGGCCGGGCAGCAGCAGCTGCAGGCGCTCGAAGGTCGCGTGGCGGTTCTGCCGGACCGAGGCGATGCGGTCGAGACGTTCGGCAAGCACGTCGGCGAGCGCGGCGAGGTCGCGCTTGAGCGACGCGCGCTTTTGCCGGTTCTGATCGACCACCTGCACGAAGGCGCCGAGACAGATGGTGATCAGGAACGCAATGATCAGGGTGGGCACCGCGCGGCGAAGCGCGGGCTCCGCTGTCAACAGCCGGTGGTAGGCCGGTTTCGCGATCGACTGCGCCAATCCCTTGATCGAATCGGATTGGACGCACGCGTTCGCCGCGTGTGCACGCGCCATGCCTTTAGCCCCCTCGGAAACTTTTTTGCACCTGCTCGGAAGGACCCCAGACCCTTTCCGAAATCAAGTTGATTTAAATCCAGTTTTTGCGGGCTGTCGAGAAGTCAACGATTCGTTAAATCAAATAAATCTTGTCCAACGGAGAATCGCAGCGCCGAAATCCCCGCAAATACACCTGCAAGGCGAGTCCGAAACGGGAACGCGCGCGTCGTCCGGATTCCGCTCACGCGTCCGGCGGCTCGGCGTGGCTGATGACGCGCTTCACGGTCGGAAACGCGCGACGCAGCGCGCGCTCGATCTCGTCGACGTTCTCGTGGACCTTGATCACGCTCATCGAGGGGGCGGCGCGGCAATGGAAGTTGACGATTTCGCCGGCGTCGGTATCGCGCACCCGCACGCTGTGGATGTCGTGGATCGCGGTATCGGCGGCGAACCGCGACAGCGCGGTCTTGATGGTCTCGACGCGGTCGGCCGCGGCATCGGTGCCCTGCGGCAGTTCCGGTTCCAGCGGCTCGATGTGGGTGTCGACCTCGACGTCCTCGCCGAACTCGTCGCGGATGTTGCGCTCCAGTTCGTGGGCGATGTCGTGGGCGGCGGTGAGCGCCATCTCGCCGTCGACTTCGAGGTCGATGCTGACGGTCAGCTTGTCGCCGAGATCGTGCACGGTGACGTGGTGGACGGCGAGGCCGGAGTTGCGCGCGATCACCATGATGCGTTCGCGCACGCTCTCGTTGTCGTGCGCGACCGGCACGGCGGTGAAGGTCAGGTCGGCGTCGTCGAGCGCGTTTGCGACCGCGGCCTGCGCCTTTCGCTTGATCTGCTCGACGCGGTCGATCGGAAAGGTGCGCGGCACCTCCACGATGGCGTCGATGAAATGCGTCGAGCCGACCATCCGCACCCGCAGGCGTTCGACATCGACCACGCCCGGCACCGAGCGGATGGCGGCGGTGGCTTTCTCCGACGCGCCTTCGGGCGCGCGGTCGACCAGGGTTTCGACGGTGGAACGCGCCATGCGCAGGCCCAACAGCGCGATCATGACCGCCACCGCGACGGCGGCGGCGGCGTCGCCCCAGGCATAGCCCGAGCGCCGAAAGCGCCAGCCCGGCGATGACGGCGATCGAGCCGAGCACGTCGGATGCGAAATGCAGCGCGTCGGCCGCCAACGCCTGGCTCTTGGTCTCGTGCGCGGTGCGATGCAACGCCCGGGCGCGCCAGAAATTCACGGCGATATCGATCAGCAGCACGATGAACGGGATGGCCGAGATGGTCGGCGGCGGCGCGCCCTCGCGCAGGCGGCTCCAGGATTCGACCAGAATGCCGCCGGCCAGCACATAGAGCAGGGCGATGACGCCCAGCGCGGAAACGCTTTCGAGCTTGCCGTGGCCGTAATGATGCTCCTCGTCGGCGGGGCGGTCGGAAACCCGCACCACCATCCAGGTGATGATGGTCGCGCACCACGTCGACCGAGGAGTGCAGCGCCTCCGAGATCAGGGCGAGGCTGCCGATGGCAATGCCGACCGCGAATTTGGCCGCGGCCATGCCGGCGCTGGCAAAGACCGAGATCGCCGCGACGCGGGATTTGATGGTGTGGGCGGGTTCGCTCATGGGCGGGGGTGTAGCAGCCCGTCCTGCAACATTAAAGCGCCGATCGGCCGCGCAAACACCGTGCCGTTGGGGCGATGATTGTTGCGAATTGTTCCGATTTAAAGGCGAGGCGAAATCGTTGGAAGCCGAGCGTCGAGCACGCCCGGCCTATTCCGCCTGCACCAGGCCCCTGAGCCCCGCACGTTCGACGGCCTCTGCGAGCAGCCCGCTGGCTTTGCGCCTCTTCAACGAAGCGGCGCAGATATTCGAGCGCCGCCTCGCGACCTCTGGGAATCGCGATGGCGATGTGTTCCACGCCCCATCTTCCATCCAGCACGCGCGCGCCCGGCATCTGGTCGGACATCTGAAACAGGGTCGGCTTGTTGGTGGCGAACAGGTCGAGTTCGCGCCGTTCGAACATCTCGATGGCGTGCTTTGAATTCTGTGCCGGCACCACGATCGCCTTCGGCAGCATGTTCGGAATCGTACGCTGCGACGTGCTGCCCTGGGTGACACCGATCCGCACGCCGGGCTTCGCGACGTCGGACATCGTCGCGATCGGCGGAGGCGGCGGGAACGAGGTATCCCAGTTCCAGCGAGATCAGCGTCTGGCTGAAGCTGACGTCGACCGCGCGCGCCGGCGTCGCGTTGCTGATGGTGAAATCGACGTCTCCCGTCTTCATCGCGCGCGAGCACTTCCGCAATTCGCTGATAGCTCAGCTGCTCGAACGGAACGCCAAGCCGCTTTGCCAGTTCGCGGCCGAGGTCGATGCTCAGGCCGCGGGTTTCGCCCGTGTTGCCGTCGACCGCCATCGACAGCGGACTGCCGGAAAAGCGCCCGACGCGCAGCCGGCCGGTGGGGGCCAGCACCTTGCGCGCGTCGAAATCCGGCCGGGAACTCATGGGTAACCCGCGCCGCTACAGCGTCACCACGATCTTGCCGAGATGCTTGTTGGCTTCCATGTGCTCGAACGCCTTGCCGATATCGTCGAAGGCGAATACCCGGTCAATCGGCAATTGCAGTTTGCGCAATTCGACCGCACCCCAGATATCCTTGCGCACTTCGTCAAAGATCTCGCGGATTTCCTCGATGGTGCGGGTGCGGAAGGTGACGCCGATATAGTTGATGCGGCGCGCGGCGTGCAGGTCGAAGTTGAAATCGCCGTGGGTGCCAGCCGAGCCGGCCGACATTGACGATGCGGC
>CAVRIQ010000014.1:0-782500 GCA_963721275.1 uncultured Alphaproteobacteria bacterium
TGCCACATTGCCCTCGGATCGCTCGCGCGGCACCAGCGGAGATGTGACGATAGCCGCAATTCCCCTAGTAGTACCCGGGATAGTCGACCGCCCATTGAAAGGCCTGGAATCCGCCATAGGACGGGCCGACGATCGCCACCACAGCTCGATGCCGAGATGGCTTAGCAGCGCGTGCTGGGTGGCGACAATGTCGCTCACCGTGATGTCGGGAAACCCGGCTCCGTAACGCCTGCCCGCCGCGGGATCGATGCTCGCCGCATTGGTCGATCCGTAAGACGACCCCGGCGTCCTTTCGGACAGATGACGAAGAATCGGTTGGTGTCGACCGCCTTGCCGGGACCGACGATCTCGTTCCAGCTTCCTTCTCCCGTCGATCCGGATCGATACAGTCTGTGGCCCGCTGGTGTTGCCATGCGTGACCAGCACCACGTTGTCGCGGTTCCGCGCGAGGGCGCCCAGCGTCCGATAGGCGATGGTCACGGTCGGCATCAGCGATTCCGCTTTGCAGGCGGAAATCGCTGGTGACAAAGCTTTTCACGTCAGCCGCAGGAATTGGCGCCGTCATCTTCTCAAGCCCCATAGACGCGGTATCTCAGCACGCGAACGGTCAAAACGCAAAGCCGCCACCGCCCGCGTTTCGCCTCGCCGGGACGACGGGTTTTACCGCCACCGCCCCGCCATCATTTGGTTGACTCAGGTCAAACCGGGTCTTGGCGGATCGCCTATCTTTTGTAAGGATGTCCATTCCGGCCAAGCGTGTCGTTCGGTATCATCGCGCGGCCGATGCAACCGGATCAAACATGCTGAACAAGACCCGCCTTGCTCCGGACGAGAGGTTGCTGCTCTCTCAATTCTGGCAGAGCGCATCGGGGTTTTGGCGGGGTCCAGGGGCGTGGCGGGCATGGCTTCTGGGTGCCGTGCTGATCGCTACCGTGCTCCTGCAATTGCTGACGCAGTACGCGCTGAACTACTGGAATCGCGATTTCTTCAACGCGGTCGGGCTCAAGGACGGCGCAGAACTCTGGATCCAGGCATTGCGATTTGTGCCGCTGGCCGCGGCCAGTCTCACGCTTACGGTCTTCTCGGTCTGGGCCCGCATGACCATGCAGCGCATCTGGCGCGCGTGGCTCAGCAATCACCTCTATGACTACTGGCTGAGTGATGACCGCTATGTCCGGCTCAGGTTCGTGGCCGGAGACTATAACTCGCCGGAATTCCGCATCGCCGAGGACGCCAGGATCGCAACCGATCTGCCGGTCGACCTCGTGCTCGGGCTGTTCCAGTCGCTGCTCAATGCCGTGACGTTCATCGGAATTCTCTGGTCGGTGGGAGACGGCCTGCCGATTTACTTCGATGGTTTCGTCCTGAACATTCCCGGTTACCTCGTCATCGCGGTGATCGTTTATTCCGCCCTGCTTTCGGCCGCCGTCTTCCTGATCGCCAGCCACCTGACCCGCGTGATGGAGGAAAACAAACGGACCGAGGCCGAGTTGAGGTCGGTCGGCACGTATCTGCGTGAGATCGGCGAAGGGATCGCGGTTCCGGACGGCAAGAAGGATCCGCGCCATGTCGTTGGCGCGGCATTGAAGGGGGTGATCGCCATCTGGCGGATCTATATGTGGCAGCTGATGCGGATGACGGTGGTGACCTATTCGAGCCTCCTGGTAACTCCGGTGATCGGCCTGCTGCTGTGTATCCCGAAATATCTCATGGGCACGATGAGCCTCGGCGAGGTGGTTCAGGCCGGGGCCGCGTTCGTCGTCGTACAGGGCGCGTTTAATTGGTTTATGGACAATTATACCCGTCTGGCGGAGTGGGCCTCCTCCGCCAACCGCGTCGCATCATTGCTGCTTGCGCTGGATGAGGTCGACCGGAAAAACCACGAGGGCAGCCGCTAGAGCATGATCCGGAAAAGTGGACACCGGTTTTCCCTCGGACAAACGCGAAGCGTTTGCTCGGAGATCATGCTCAAACAAAAAGATAGAGCGGGATGACAATTCGAAGAAAAGTCATCCCGCTCTAGAGACGGTCAATCCCCGGCAGCCTCATTGGCGAACTTGCCGTGACGTCCGACGCCCGACGCAAAACGCGTCGCGCCGGAGAGCGTCTCGCCCGAGGCGATGACTTCGAGCCCGCCGCGCATTTCCTCGGCAATCGCCTCTTCCTCCGGCAGGTCCCACTGCCGCAGCGCCGACAGCCGGTCGGCGCGCAGGCAGGTTTGCGGGAAGCGCGCGATATCCTTCGCCAGCGCAATCGCGTGCGCGCGGGTTTCGCCCTTCGCCACCAGACGGTTGGCAAGGCCCATGCGCAACGCCTCGGCGCCGCCGACCGGACGTCCCGTCAGAATAAGGTCGATCGCCTGGGAATGACCGATCAGTCGCGGCAGCCGGATGGTGCCGAGATCGATCAGCGGCACGCCGAAACGGCGGCAGAAGATGCCGAAGGTGGCGTCCTCGGCGACGACGCGCATGTCCGCCCACAGCGCCAGTTCCATGCCGCCCGCGACCGCAAAACCTTCCACTGCGGCGATGACGGGTTTTGACAGTCGCAGCCGGCTCGGCCCCATCGGCGCGATCGAGTCGTGACCGCCGATCTCGCGCTTCTTGTTGGGATCGCCTGACGCCACCGCCTTGAGGTCGGCGCCCGCGCAAAAAGTGCCGCCGGTGCCGGTAAACACCGCAACGGAAGCTCCCGCATCGGCGTCGAACTCCCTGAACACGTCGAAAAGTTTTCGCGCCGTTGCGCCGTCGACGGCGTTGCGGCAATGCGGGCGGTTGATGGAGACGATGGTCACCGGTCCATCGCGTTCGACAAGCACGGTATCGGTTTCGGTCATGTCTGCGCTCCCTGTATTTTTGCTCTTTCGTCATTCCGGGATGGTGCGAAGCACCAGACCCGGAATCTCGCAGATTCCGGGTTCGATGCTTCGCATCGCCCCGGAATGACGGTGTTAGACCGTCAGCTCGCTCCCGGTGATGCGGCGATAGGCCTCGAGATAGCGCTTGCTGGTGGCGTCCACGACGCTGGCCGGCAACGGTGGCGCCGGGGCTTCGCCGTTCCAGCGGCCGGCGCGGCGCTCGGCGTCGAGGTAGTCGCGCAGCGGCTGCTTGTCGAAACTCGGCTGTGGTTGCCCGGGCTTGTAGACATCCGCCGCCCAGAACCGCGAACTGTCGGGGGTCATCACCTCGTCGATCAGGATGATGTGGCCATCCTTGTCCCGGCCGAATTCGAATTTGGTGTCGGCGATGATGATGCCCTGGTCGCGGCTGAGTTTTTCGCCGAGCGTATAGACGGCGCGGGTCATGCTCTCCAGCGTGTAGGTCACCTCGTCGCCGAGGATCTCGCGCATGCGCGCGATCGTGATGTTCTCGTCGTGGCCGGTCTCGGCCTTGGTCGCCGGGCTGAAGATCGGCGGCTCCAGTTTGCCGCTTTCGAGCAGGCCGGGCGGCAGCCTTTCGCCGGCCAGCGTGCCGGCTTGCGAATATTCCTTCCATGCCGAGCCCGAGAGATAGCCGCGGATCACGCATTCGATCGGAAATACCGTCGTGCGCTTGCACAGCATCGCGCGGCCGGCGAGCGAGGCGCGATGGCCCTGCAGCGCAGGCACTTCTTCGATGATCGCGTCGGCGTCGGCGCTGATCATGTGATGATGGACCACGCCCTCGAGTTCGTTGAACCAGTACGCGCTGATCTGGGTCAGCACCGCGCCCTTCATCGGGATGGTCTCGGCCATGACAACGTCGAAGGCGCTGATGCGGTCGGTGGTCAACAGCAGCACGCGGTCGCGGCCTGCGTCGTAGATATCGCGGACCTTGCCGCGCCCGATCCGGGGAAGGGGCAGGTCGCTGGCGAGCATGGTGGTCATGGGCTGACTTTCAAAAGCGGGGCTGATCTCGCGCGGGGCGCGCGCGGACATCAGAAGATGAAACAGCGATGATTCATTCCGGCAGCGGAATGAATTCGGTCTCGTGGGGGACGGGCGTGAAGCGGCCGGTTTTCCAGTCCTCTTTAGCCTGTTCGATCCGCTCTTTACTGGAAGAGACAAAATTCCACCAGATGTGACGCGGACCTTCCAGCGCGTCGCCGCCGAGAAACATCATGCGCGTCGGTCTTGCCGTTTTTACCGTGATGCGATCGCCGGGCCGAAAGATCAGAAGCCGCGGTCCCTCGAAGCGGTCGCCCGCGATTTCGACCTCGCCGTCGACCAGATAGATGGCGCGCTCCTCCTGATCAGGGTCGAACGGAACGCTGACGCCTTGTTCCGCGGTCACCTCGGTGTAGAACCAGGGCGATACCATCGCCACCGGCGATTTCACGCCGAAGCCGCTGCCTGCGATCACGCGCGCGGTGAAGCCGTGCTCCCTGACCGTCGGCAGGTCGGCGGCGGCGTAATGCTGGAACGACGGCGCGATTTCTTCCGATCCGGCCGGCAGCGCGATCCAGCTTTGCAGGCCCAGCATCTTCTGGCCGTTCTTGCGCTGCAGGTCCGGGGTGCGCTCGGAATGAGCGATGCCGCGGCCCGCCGTCATCAGGTTCATCGCGCCGGGCTGGATTTCCTGGATATTGCCCTCGCTGTCGCGGTGCATGATGCTGCCGTCGAACAAATAGGTGACGGTGGCGAGCCCGATATGCGGATGCGGGCGCACGTCCATGCCCTTGCCGGACATGAATTGCACCGGCCCGAAATGATCGAAGAAGATGAACGGGCCAACCATCTGGCGCCTGCCATGCGGCAGCGCGCGGCGCACGGCAAATCCATCGCCGAGATCGCGGGTGCGCGGCACGATCACCAGTTCCAGCGCGTCGCAGGATTTGACATCGCCGAGCACGGGATCGTTGTCGGGAAGCCAGCTCATGGGGTCTCCGTGGCTTTTCCAGGAACTATAGCAGATCAACGTCGTCCCGGCGAACGCCGGGACCCATAACCACCGGCCTGTGTCTTCGCAATGGCTGGAGCCACAGCCCGGTTTAACAACGAGCTCGGTGGTTATGGGTCCCCGCTTTCGCGGGGACGACACAAACTGTTACCCATCCGCCCGCAGCGCGCGGCGGAACAGTTTACCGGTCGGGCCGGTCGGCATCTCCTCTAACCAGTGAAACGCCTTGGGAATCTTGTAGCCGGCGAGATGGCGTTGCTGGCGCAGGAACTGGCTGATTTCCTCAGTGGCCGGCGGCGTGCCGCGGGCGACGAGATAGGCCTCGATGCGTTGTCCGATTAGCGGATCGGGTTGGCCGACCACCGCGCATTGCGCCACGGATGGATGCGACAAGAGCGCGTGCTCGATCTCCTCGCCGCTGACCTTGATGCCGCCGGAGTTGATGACGTTATCGATGCGGCCCGATACCCACAAATAGTTATCGGCGTCCAGACGTCCGAGATCGCCGCTGCGCCACCAGCCGTCGCGGAACTTTTCGCGGCTGAGTTCCGGATCCTTCCAGTATCCGACCGCCAGCGACGGCCCGGATATCGCGATCTCGCCGGTTTCGCCGTTTGCGGCTTCATCGTCGAAACTTCCGCCGGGCAGCAGAATCCTGACGTCGGCCCCGACTACCGGCCGGCCGCTGGAACCGATCTTGCCGCGCTCCATCAGATCGCGCGTGTTGGCCATCACGCCCGAGGCCGTGAAAGCTTCGCCGGAGAGATAGACGCAGCAGATGTTCCTGCAGAACCGGTCGTAAAGCTGGCGCACGTCGCTCGGCGCCGGCGCTTCGCCCGAGATCGACACCAGCGTCAGCGCCGACAGATCGTAATTTTCAGGGTTAGCCTCGAACACCATCCGCCACATGGTCGGCACCAGCGGCGCAAGGGTGATGCGCTCGCGCTGGCAGGATTCCAGGAACGCCGCCGGCGTGAACAGTTTGCCGAAGCAGACCTTGGCCTTGCCGGCCACGTAAGGCAGCACGATGATCGGCCATGCCGCAAACGACGGCTGCATGTAGAGAAGCGTGGCGCTGTCGGGCGTGATCGGTCCCATCACCACCTGACCGCCCTTCGCGGCCTCCAGCAGCGTCTTCTGGCTGTGCATGATGCCCTTGGGTCTGCCGGTCGTGCCCGACGAGAACACGATCGCGGCGACATCGGCGGGCTTCGGCCGGTTCGCCGCGACGTCGAAGGGCGCGGCGGTTGCGACAATGTCGCCGTAATCGGCCTCCGCGTTGCCGCGCGCGCCGAGGCTGATGCGCCGGACCGCGCGCCCGGATGCAGCGACCGCCGCGATCGCCTCGACCTCGAGATCGGCGTCATGCACCAGGATCCTGGCATCGAGCCAGTCGAGCGCCTGCCCCAGCCGTTCCGGCGTCTCGCGTACATGCAGGCTGCAGGCGATCCGCCCGCTCAAGGGCGCGGCGAACCACGCCACCGCATGCCGCGCCGAGCTGCGGCAGAGATAGGCGATCACATCGCCGGGCGCGGCGCCGTTGCCGGCAAAGCCCTGGGCGATCTTCAGCGCGTGATCGAGCGCGTCACTGCCGGTGATGCGAACCTCTTCGTCGACGAACAGTTCGTCGCGCCCGCGCCACGCTGCCGAGCGGATGAACAGGTCGCTCAGGGTCTCGATGAAGGGTGTGCGGAGCATGGGGAATGGCAGTGAGAGGAAGGAAGCTTGAACCTACAGGTTTCGACGGCTGATAGTCCAGCAGGCGTGTATTGCACCGGATGCTCGCCGCATACTCAGTCGTCATGCCCGGGCTTGTCCCGGGCATCCACGTCTTGACAGTATCGCAGCAGAAAGGCGTGGATGGCCGGGACGAGCCCGGCCATGACGGCAAAACGAGGAAACCGATGCTGCCCCCACTCAAGCCCGGCGCCACGCTTGCCCCGCCCAACGGCCCCGCGATCGAGACCGGGCGTCTGATCCTGCGGCCATGGCGCGGCGCCGACATTGCGCCCAATACCGCGATGCTGTCCGATCCCGGCACCGCGCGGTTCATTACCGCCGATGGCAAGCCGGTCACCGATGAACTGATCGGCTGGCGCAATGCCGCGATCTTGTCCGGGCATTGGGCGCTGCACGGCGTCGGCATGTTCGTGGTCGAGGAAAAATCCACCGGAAAATTCGTCGGACGCGTCGGGCCGTGGTTTCCGCCGGGCTGGCCGGGCTTTGAAGTGGGCTGGGGCATCGCCCGCGATTTTCGCGGCAAGGGCTACGCGACGGAAGCGGCGCGGGCGTCGATCGACTGGGCGTTCGCGACCTTCGAGCTCGACCGCATCATCCACTGCATCGACCGCGAAAATGCCGCGTCGCAGGCCGTCGCGCGGCGGCTCGGCGCCGAAATAGAAGGCGAGACCGAACTGTTCGGCCACATCGCGGATGTCTGGGTGACGCGCCGCGAAAGATGGACGGCCTAACGCGCGCTACTGCCGCCCCAGCTGCGTCGCTTTCGCGACGCGATCGAAGCGTTCCAGCGTCAGGATCGCATCCGCCAGCTGGTCGGCGCGGCCGTTCAGCACCGGGCGGGCAAGGGTGAGGAATTTCTGCTGCATCGCCTGCGCGTCCGGGAACGAATTCGGCTCGCCGGAGGGATCGGCATAGAGCCGCTCATGCACGCCGTCGTCGGTTACGATACTCACCCGCGCGCCAAAGGGATGGCTGCGGCCGATTTCGAGGCGGTCGTCCTGCACCACGTCGAACTTGTCGGCGAGCGCGTCCACGGCGGCGTCGCCGAGCCGCTCGTAATCGTCCCAGCCGAAACGGCCCTGATCGAGCGCCACCGCGCCGGTGAAGAACATCGAGAACTGTCCGCCGACGATCGAGGTCGGGTGCCGCTTGGTGGCGGCGTCGCCGGTCAGCGTGATGCCGTTGCGGTGCAGCCCGATCTCGACGCGCCTGATCTGGTCAGGCGTCAGATTGTGCTCCCGGCGCATCGCGATCAGCGCATCGAGGGCGGCATGGGTGTAGCGGCAGCTCGGATAGGGTTTTACGCCGATCTTCATGGTCTCGTAGACCTTGCCGAGGCCGGCGACCGCCTTGTCGGGATGCGCGTTGTCGCTGTAGCCGACCAACAGGCCGTGCTTGCCCTCGATCAATTCGGTCGAGCCGATGAAATCGTTGCGCGCCAGCGTGGCCGCGATCACGCCGTTCATCGCGGCGGCGCCGACCTGATAGCGCTTGTTCCAGGCGCCGTTGACCAGAAACTGCAGCGAGCCCGCGGCCTGGCTGCCGGAGACGCCGAAGGCGGCAATGATCTGCTGCTTCGACAGCCCGAACAGCTTTGCCGCCGCGGCCGCGGCGCCATAGGTGCCGGCGGTCGCGGTGGGATGAAAGCCGCGCGCATAATGCGAGGTGGGATCGAGCGCGTTGCCGAGCCGGCAGCATACCTCATAGCCCGCCACGATCGCGGCCAGCACGTCGCGGCCGGAGGCGCCGACCATTTCGCCGACCGCGAACGCGGCCGGCACCACCGGCGCGCTCGGATGCAGCGAGGCATCCGCATGCGTGTCGTCGAAATCGAGGGAATGGCCGAGCGCGCCGTTGAGCAGCGCCGCGACCGCCGGCGTCCAGGTCTTCGCATCGCCGAACACGGTGGATTCGCCGTGGCGATCGAGCGCCAGCGCCTCGAGCATCTTCAACAGCGAAGGCGTGGATTCCGCGTCGCGCCGCGCCCGGATGGCGCTGCCGAGAAAATCCAGCGTCAGCACCTTGGCGCGCCCCAGCACTTCCTGCGGGATATCCTCGAATTTCAGGTTCGCGACATAGGCGGCAAGCGTTGCGGTTTCATGGGCCATGGCGTTGCCTCTTGCTATGAGCCGTCATTGCGAGCGAAGCGAAGCAATCCATCTTCGGAATCAGCGCAAGCACTGGATTGCTTCGTCGCTGACGCTCCTCGCAATGACGGGGAGATATCCCTGGACGTTTGGTACGGCTGCCGCGGCGCGCCGTCAACATGCGCTAACGGCGGGTCAGCCCCTTGCCTTGCATGCGCCAGATCAGGAGGTCGATCCGGTCCTGCCCGAAGAACGGCTCGTTCTCGAACACGAAAGTCGGCACGCCCCAATGGCCGGAAGCCGCATGGGCCTTTTCGTTGTCGGCGATGATCGCTTCATAACGGTCGGGATCGGCAGTGATGGCCGCATCCATCGCGGCTAAGTCAAAACCGGCGGCCGCGGCGGCGCGCGCGAGATGGTCGCCCTCGTTCCAGCCCTCCACCGTGCCGTCCCACAAAACCGGCGCGATCGCGTGAACGAATTCCAGCGAGCGGCCTTCCGTTTGTGCCAGCGCGCCGAGCCGCGTCAGGCGATGGATGTAGGGCTGACGATCGGCGACCTCCAGCGTCGCCAGGTCCTGCACGATCGGGTCGGGGCGGGGAAAGCGGTAGGGGATGTTCTCGCGCTGGGCGACGCGGCTCGAGTCGAGCGCGACATAGGGGAGGAATTGCGGGTTGGTCTTCTTGAAGAAGCCGGGCACCCGCACCGCCAAGGGATAGACCGGACGCAGGTTCACGGTCACATCGTAGTCGGCGACCATCTTGCGCGTCTTCGACAGCGCGAGATAGCTGTAGGGACTGCGGAACGAGAAAAACAGATCGACGGACAGCGTCATCGGGTCACCCGGTACCGGCCGCAGCATGGTGCGGGCGATCAGCGGTGAGACGGCAGGATGACCGCGAGATACGGCCGGCCGAGCAGGTTATGCGTCCGTACCAGCGTGGTCGTGTGACCTGCGGACCGCTGGCAAGCGACGACGTCACCACGACCGGAAATCCAGATGCTGTCGTCAAAGCCGGACAGACGATCAGGATTTCGCTCAACACGGAAATATTCCGATGCGCCTCCGGCGGGCTCGCCGGCGCCGGACGTTTTGAGGCCGAAGGGCGCGACAGCGTATGGCGCAACGCAGCAGACTTCGATCCACCGCGGCCGCGGCAACATCCGCGGCGCCTTCGCGCGTCAAGCGCGCCTCGAGGCGACACGAAAGCATCGCGAACTGCGCGGAAGCAGCCGCGGTCAACTCGGTCGACTCATGGACCTTCATGCGGAACAAACTTGTTCGCAAGCCGCCTGAAACGCCAGATCAGCAGGACGGCATAGACCAGCGTGCCCAGGGAAAGTCCGATCCAGACGCCGATCGCCCCGAGATGCGCCCGGAAGGCCAGCCCCCAGGCGGCGGGAAAGCCGATCAGCCAGTAGCCGATCGCAGCGAATACCAGCGGTATCCGTGTGTCCCTCATGCCGCGAAGCGACCCGGCCACGATGGTTTGAAGACCGTCGGTGAGAAAGAGCGTGGCGGCGACCAGGAGCAGCGTCGCGGCAAGCTCGATCGTTGCATCCGCACTCCCGGGCGTCTTGCCGAGGAAAAGCCGCGCGATCGCAAAACGGCCAAGGATCACCATCAGCGTCAGCCCGGCTCCGAGGATGACGCCGAGCAAGACAGCGACCAGGCCGGCACGCCTGACGCCGGCAGCGTCGTTGCGGCCGACGGCCTGGCCGACCCGCACCGTGGCCGCCATGCCGATGCCGAACGGCACCATGAACAGGATGGCCGTGACCTGCAGGGCGATCTGATGGGCCGCGAGCGCGGTCGTGCCGATCAGGCCCGTCAGCAGCGCCGCCGAGGAGAACAGGCCGTATTCCATCAGGAAGGCGATCGAGATCGGAGCCCCGATCGCGATCAGTTGGCGCATCATCACCCAGTCGATGCGCCAGATATGTCCGAGCACACGGTATTTCAAAAATGGCCGGCGCAAGGTGGCAAACCAGAGCCCTGCCAGAAACATGGCGAAATTGACGATGGTGGTGGCGATCCCGGCGCCGAACAAGCCGAGCCGCGGCAGTCCCCACGCCCCGTGAATCAGGAGATAGACCAGAAGCGCGTTGGCCGGGATCGCAGCCAGCGTGATCCAGAGCACGGGCTCGGGCCGGTTGAGCGCGCCCATGAAGCCGCGGATGGCCATAAGCCATAGAGCAGGCGTCGCGCCCCACACCAGACCGAACAGATATTGTTGCGCGAGGTTCGACGGGGCCTCTGCCTGTCCGAGCATGCGCAGGATCTGTTCGCCGTAGAGCGGAAACGTCATCATCGGCAGCGAGATCAATAACGCGGCCCAAAGTCCGACGCGCAGCGCGCGCCGGACCCGGTGAGGGTTGTGGGCGCCGAAGGCCTGCGCGGCGAGCGGCGCCACCGCGGATACGACGCCCATGCCCATGGTGAAGCTGACGAAATAGACGGTGCTGGCCAGCGCGGCGGCGGCAACCGCCCCCTCGCCAAGACGGCCGATCAAAGCGAGATCGGTGGTCATCATCACGATCTGTCCGAGCTGGGTCAGCGCCATCGGTGCGGCCAGCTTCAGCGTGTCGGTTAGCTCGATCGCGAGGTGATCGTTAGCGGTCGCGGCGTCGACCGCGGCTTGCCGGGTTTTATCAAGGGATGTCATCAGGCCCAGATTAGCACTGCCGCTGGCCGAAATGGTGGCGAGTGTTCGTTATCCGATAAGAGGGGCCTTCGCGCCGTCGTGCCTTTTGGGGTAGCAAAAAAATCTAATGTTCCAACGCTTTATTAGCTATATGTTTTTCAATCTTCGATTTCTTGCCAATCGGCAAAGGCGTTACGCCGATCATTTGTGATATCTTCGCGCGCCTTTTCAGCGATCTCCCGAAGAGCAAGCACTTCTTGTTTGTCAAACGAGTCAGAACGGTTGTTGCGATAATAATCGACAATGGCGGGCCAAAATTCTCGATCAGGCTCGTCCGTCGTGTTCAGGTGCCCCATAAGTGCCAGAAGATCGGATCGTCTTACATTAATTCCCTCAAAATATCTGAAGCAATTCAGGGCATCACTAATGCCCTTCCAATAAAGTTTTCTTTGCTCAGGAGTGAAAATTTCCAAAGCATACTCGGGCAACGTCGGAAAGTTGGCAAAAGTTTCGAAGGCGCTTGTTAAATCGAACGGAAAATTTCTGAGGCAAAAAATATTTGCGTCCTGAAGATGCTTGTCGATCGTCTCTGTCACCAGCACAGGGGAGCATTCAAATAATTCCTGTTTGTCGCGATAGGAAAGCCCCCGCGCTGCAAGCGTCTTTTTCGTGAGGGCTTCAATTTTGCTCGCATCTGACTGGGAATCAAAACGGTAAAGTTTCCATTCGGTAAATTTCAAGGGGTTAGATGAATTGCCATTATGCTCTGACGGCCGCTTGTTGAAGCGTATTGTCTTCCCAAGTTTTACAAGCTCGTCCTCGATAGCCCACAACACATAAAGGTAGGCTGCCATCGGGTTCCCCTAAGAATCACACGTCCACATTGGCGCTGAGCGAATTGTCCTGGATGAATTCGCGGCGCGGCTCGACCACGTCGCCCATCAGCTTGGTGAAGATGTCGTCGGCCTCGTCGACTTCCTTGATCTTCACCTGCAGCAGCGAGCGCTCGTTGGTGTCGAGCGTGGTTGTCCCAGAGCTGATCCGGGTTCATTTCGCCGAGGCCTTTGTAGCGCTGCAGCTTGACGCCCTCGCGCCCGGCATTGGTCACCGCCTCGAACAGGTCGACCGGTCCGTGGATCACGGTTTCGGTGTCCTTGCGGCGCAGCAGGCCCGGCTTCGGATAGGCTTCCTGCAGCCTGGCCGCGTAATCGTCGAGCTTGCGCGCATCGGCCGAGCCGAGCAGCGCGTCGTCGATGATGGCGACGTCTTTCACGCCGCGCACGGTGCGCTCGAACAGGAAACCTGCGCCCTCGGTGAAACGTCCGGTCCAGCCGCGCTCGACTTCATCGGCCAGCGCGTCGAGCCGTCGCGCGATATAGCCGGCGGCGGCGTTGGCGGTGGCGACATCGCCGGTGATCTTGGGGTTGAGCACACCGGCGATCGCGGCCTGCTCGACCACCTTGCGGTTATAGCGGCTGTGCAGATTGTGCAGCGTGCCGCGGATGACGCGGGCGTCCTCCACCAGCGCCTGCAGGTCGCGGCCCTTGCGGTCCTCGCCCGACGCCATCTTGAAGACGCAGTCGTCGAGCCCGGTTGCGATCAGATAGTCTTCCAGCGCGCGCTCGTCCTTCAGGTACTGCTCGGACTTGCCGCGCGTCACCTTGTAGAGCGGCGGCTGCGCGATATAGAGGTAGCCGCCATCGATCAGCGCCGGCATCTGGCGGAAGAAGAAGGTCAGCAGCAGGGTGCGGATATGCGCGCCGTCGACGTCGGCGTCGGTCATCAGAATGATCTTGTGATAGCGCAGTTTTGAGAGGTCGAAATCGTCGCGGCCGATGCCGGTGCCCAATGCCGTGATCAGGGTGCCGATCTGCTCGGAGCCCAGCATCTTGTCGAAGCGCGCGCGCTCGACATTGAGGATCTTGCCGCGCAGCGGCAGCACCGCCTGGAATTCGCGGTTGCGGCCCTGCTTGGCGCTGCCGCCGGCCGAGTCGCCCTCGACGATGAACAGTTCGGACTTGGCGGGGTCGTTTTCCTGGCAGTCGGCGAGCTTGCCGGGCAGCGAGGCGATGATCGAGCGCGCCCTTGCGCCGCGTCAGCTCGCGCGCCTTGCGCGCGGCCTCGCGGGCGGCGGCGGCCTCCACCACCTTGCCGACGATGATCTTGGCCTCGGCGGGATGTTCCTCGAACCACGCCGCCAGCGCCTCGTTCAGGACGTTCTCGACCACCGGGCGCACTTCCGAGGACACCAGCTTGTCCTTGGTCTGCGAGGAGAATTTCGGATCGGGCACTTTCACCGACAGCACCGCGGTCAGGCCCTCGCGGCAGTCGTCGCCGGTCAGCGCGATCTTTTCGCGCTTGGCGATGGCCTCGGCATAGCCGTTGACCTGGCGCGTCAGCGCGCCGCGGAAGCCCGCCAGATGGGTGCCGCCGTCGCGCTGCGGAATGTTGTTGGTGAAGCACAGCACGTTCTCGTGGTAGCTGTCGTTCCACCACAGCGCCGCCTCGACGCCGATGCCGTTCATTTCGGTATTGATCACGATCGGCGAGGGCACGATCGGCTTCTTGTTGCGGTCGAGATATTTGACGAACTCCTCGATACCGCCGTCGTAGTGCATCTCCTCGCGCTTCTCGACCGCGTGGCGCATGTCGGACAGCACGATATTGACGCCGGAATTCAGGAAGGCGAGCTCGCGCAAGCGATGTTCGAGGGTGGCGAAGTCGTATTCGACATTGGTGAAGGTTTCCGTGGAGGCGAGGAACGTCACCTCGGTGCCGCGCTTGCCATGGGCGTCGCCGACCACCTTGAGCGGCGCCACCGCGTCGCCATGGGCGAATTCGATGAAATGCTCCTTGCCGTCGCGCCAGACCCGCAGCTGCAGCTTGCTCGACAGCGCGTTGACGACGGAGACGCCGACGCCGTGCAGGCCGCCGGACACCTTGTAGGAATTCTGGTCGAATTTTCCGCCCGCATGCAGCTGGGTCATGATGACCTCGGCCGCGGAAACGCCCTCGCCCTTGTGAATGTCGACCGGAATGCCGCGGCCGTCGTCGCGCACCGTGACCGAGCCGTCGGCGTTGAGTACGACCTCGACGGCGGTGGCGTAGCCGGCGAGCGCTTCGTCGATGGCGTTGTCGACGACCTCGTAGACCATGTGATGCAGGCCGGAGCCGTCATCGGTGTCGCCGATATACATGCCCGGCCGCTTGCGCACGGCATCGAGGCCTTTCAAAACCCGGATCGATTCCGCGCCGTATTCGATCGGAATGGAATGCTCAGTGTCGGCGATCGTTTGCCGGGCAGGTTCTGTCATGTGAGGCCTTCGAGGATGTCTTCGAATCAGCGGCGCAAAACAGGCGCTGAATCAGTCTATTTCTGCCATGAAAGACGCCATGCGCCTAGCGCAAAGTCTCCGTTGGCAAGTTATTGAATAAATGGGATTTTTTGCGTGTTTTTCAAGGCGTCCGAAAGCCGATTCGGAGGCCTGGCAAAAGCGCGATTCGGCAAGCGTCTTTTGCCCTCCGGATCCGGATTGTTTTTGAACCCCGGCCGCCGGGCGAAGCGGCCGCGGCCGGCCGGAATGGCAGACCGCTTTAGACCTGCTAGAGGTGTGGGCGCAGCAGTCCGGCATCTTCGCTGGCGGGGCCATTTTTGGCCTCGCGCGATCGGTGCGCGCCGGCTGACCTATTTGCGCCCCTGGCGCACGCATGGATTGGCCGATGTTGTCAGAGCCTTCAGACCGATATCGACCGGATATTGACGGCCTCCGGGCCATCGCCGTGATGCTGGTGGTGATCTTCCATGCCTTCCCGGACGCGATGCCGGGCGGCTTCATCGGCGTCGATATTTTCTTCGTCATTTCCGGCTTTCTGATCACCGGCATCATCGCGCGCGAACTGGATCAACAGCGCTTCAGTCTTGTGGCCTTCTATAACAGGCGGATCAGGCGGATTTTTCCGGCCCTCATCGTCGTGCTCGGCACGACGCTGGTGCTGGGCTGGCTGTGGATGCTGCCGGCGGCCTATGCGCAGTTGAGCGGCGACGTTTTCGCCAGCGCGGCGTTTTTCGCCAACATCGCCTTGCTGCTGCAGTCCGGCTATTTCGACATCGAATCCGCGAGAAAGCCGCTGCTGCACCTTTGGTCTCTCGGCATCGAGGAACAGTTTTATCTGTTCTGGCCGTTGCTCCTGATGCTGGCGGCCCGGCTGCGCCTGAGCCTTCTGGCCACGGCCTCCGTGATCGCGCTTGTGTCATTCGTGCTCAACGTGGCGCTGATCGGCGCAAACCCGGTGGCGACCTTCTATCTGCCCTTCACCCGGGCCTGGGAGCTGCTGGCCGGCGCCGCGCTCGCCTGCGGCTGGATCCGGATCAGCCAAACCAGCACGGCAAGCAACTGGCGCGCCGCGATCGGGCTGCTGCTGATCGCCGCGGCCGCCGCCATCCTCGATACCCACCGCGCTTTTCCGGGCTGGTGGGCGGTGCTGCCCGTCGCCGGCGGCGCGCTGCTGTTGTCGGCGCCCGCGGCATGGGGCTGCCGCAAGGTGCTGGCGAGCCGGCCGCGTGGTCTTTGATCGGGTTGATCAGCTACCCGCTCTATCTGTGGCACTGGCCGCTATTGGTGTTTTTCGCAATCATCAAATTCGCTCCCCTGACGCTGCTGGAGCGCGGACTGGTCGTCGGACTGAGCTTTGCGCTGGCGTGGCTCACCTATCGATTTGTCGAAATCCCGTTCCGATTCGGCCGGCCGAGCCCGCGCAAGGTACTCGCCTTGGGCTCGGGCATGGTGGTGGTCGCCGCGCTAGGCGGCCGTGGTCGTCGCGGGGCGCGGGTTCGATTTTCGGCTGCCGCCGGAAATTCGCGAGATGGCCGATGTGCCGACGCAAGACGTCGCAATGGCGGGTTCACGAATGCCTGCTCGATCTCAGTCATGAAATGTCGTTCGCCGACAGCTGCGTCGAGCGGGGTCGCCGGCCGCTGGTTCTGGTCTGGGGGGATTCGACCGCGGGCGCGCTGATGCCCGGCCTGCGCAAGGCCCAGGAAACCCGTACCTTCGGCATCGCCCAGTTCACCTCCAGCTCCTGTATCCCGGCGCTCAACACCGACGTCGCCGGCGAACCCCATTGCCGCGCGATCAACGACAAGGTCTTGTCGCTGGCCCGCGAGCTCAGGCCCGATGTCGTGCTGCTGCACAGCACCTGGGACCGATATCTCGATGGCGTCGCCGAGACCGTGGCCGCGCTGAAGAAAGAGACCGGCGCACGCATCGTCGTGCTGGGTTCGGTGCCCTGGTGGAAACGCGGGCTGCCGAACGAGGTGCTGCGCTATTTCATGCTGCATCACCGTCTGATTCCGGAGCGGTCCGGCCGTGCCGAACCCGACGGGTCCGGCGCGGCGTTACGCCAGAGGCTGGAACCGCTTGGCGCTGAATTCATTTCCGTGAGGGACGTGATGTGCAACGCCGACGGCTGCCTGACGCGCATCGGCGATACGCCTGCGGATATTTCGGCCAGCGATCAGCTGCACCTGACCGAAAAAGGATCGGTGTTTCTGGTTCAATCCGTCATCGACAAAGTGCTTGGCGGGCAAGCCGCGCGCTCGTCGAACGCCTCGCAGTGATATCGAGAGCCGATCGTTAAGCGCGCACCGTCCTCATGCGCGGCGGCTGATCCGGCCGGAATCGACGTCGAAAATCTCGCCCGGCGCGCCGATATCGGAAAACGCCGCGGGATCGGCGCCGGTCATCCAGACCTGCGCGCCGAGTTTTGCCAGTTCAAGGAACAGCGCGGCGCGCCTGCCGGGATCGAGATGCGCCACCACCTCGTCGAGCAGCAATAGCGGCGTGATGCCGGTCATCTCCGCGACCAGGTTGGCATGCGCCAGCACCAGCCCGATCAGCAGCGCCTTCTGCTCGCCGGTCGAGGCGTCGCGGGCCGGCATGTTCTTCGGCGCATAGATCACCTGCAGGTCGGTGAGATGCGGGCCGTCGAGGGTACGGCCGGCGGCCGCGTCGCGCGCGCGGCTGTCGCGCAGGATCTGCCGGTAGCGATCCTCCACGGCGGTTGCGGGTTCGGTGAGCAGCGCATTTTCCATCCAGCCGTCGAGCATGATCCGGGCGGACGGAAAAGCGGAAGCTTCACCGCGGGCGCGCAGCATCGCGGCGAGTTTTGTCGCGGTCTGGCCGCGCGTCGCCGCCACCGCGACCGCGAGTTCGGCGGTTTCGCGCTCGATCGCGTCGCACCAATGGTCGTCGTAATTGCGCACCTCCAGCAGCCGGTTGCGCGAGCGCAAGGAGCGGTCGAGCGCCGAGACGCGGCTGGAATGCTCGCTGTCGATCGCCAGCACCAGCCGGTCGAAAAACCGCCGCCGCTCCGATGCCGCGCCCAGGAACAGCCCGTCCATCGAGGGCGTCAGCCACACCATGCGCAAGTGATCGCCGAAGGCCGTGGCCGAATTCACCGGCTCGCGGTCGATCCGGCAGCGCCGGCTGGTGGCGGGCCCATCGCTGGTCGGCGGGTCGATGCCGGTGCCGAGCGTCGCCAGCCCGAGCGCGCCTTCGACTTCGGCGGACACCGCCCACGAGCCATCGCCCTGATTGTCGGCGACATCTTCCAGCGTCGCGCGGCGCAGGCCGCGTCCGGGCGACAGAAACGAGATCGCTTCGATGCAATTGGTCTTGCCGGCGCCGTTCGGGCCGACCAGCACCACCACGTCGCCGCGCGTCTCGAGGCTCGCCGCGCGGTAATTGCGGAAATGCGTGAGGCGTGAGGCGATGGATGCGGGAGGCGGTCATGCTATTCGTCATTGCCGGGCTTGACCCGGCAATCCATCGTCCGCGTCAGCGGACAATATCGTCGTACAAGTCCCGCCAATCGGGGTTGCTCGCAACGATCAGATCGATTTTCCACTCGCGCGACCAATGCTTGATATTCTTCTCCCGTTGAAGCGCTGCGGCGATTGTCTCGTGCGGTTCGAAATAGACCAGCTTCTTGATGTCGTATCGCTTGGTGAAGCTTTCGGCCAATCCCTCCCGATGCTCGTAAACGCGCCGCACCAGATCATTCGTCACGCCGATATACAGCGTTCCACCGGGCTTACTGGCAAGAATGTAGACCCAATAGGTCATTTTGAAGTTTGATGGATTGCCGGGTCAAGCCCGGCAATGACGACTGTTACACCCGCATCGGCATCAGCACGTAGAGCGCGCCCTTGGAATCCTTGTCCTGCACCAGCGTCGGCGAGCCGGGATCGGCCAGCCTCAAGACCGCGACCTCGCCCTCGATCTGGGCTGCGATATCCAGCAGGTAGCGCGAATTGAATCCGATATCGAGCGGATCGGAGGCGTATTCGACTTCGAGCTCTTCGGTCGCGCTGCCGGAATCCGGGTTGGTCACCGACAGCACCAGCTTGCCCGCGGACAACGCCAGTTTGACCGCGCGGCCGCGCTCGCTGGAGATCGTCGAGACGCGGTCGACCGCGGCCTCGAAATCCTTCTTGTCGACGATGAGTTCCTTGTCGTTGTTCTGCGGGATCACGCGACCATAATCCGGAAACGTGCCGTCGATCAGCTTCGAGGTCAGCACCACATTGCCGATGGTGAAACGGATCTTGCCCTGCGACAGTTCGATTTTGACCTCGGCCTCGTTGTCCTCGATCAAACGCTGCACCTCGCCGACGGTCTTGCGCGGCACGATCACGCCGGGCATGCCGGCGGCGCCCTTGGGCAGCGGCAGATCGATCTGGGCGAGGCGATGGCCGTCGGTTGCGACCGCGCGCAGGGTCGCGGCCTTGGCGCTGCCGGCGGTGTGCAGGTAGATGCCGTTGAGATAGTAGCGGGTCTCTTCGGTCGAGATCGCGAACTGGGTGCGGTCGATCAGCCGTTTCATGTCGGCGGCGGCCAGCGTGAACGAATGCGTCATGTCGCCGGCGGCGAGATCGGGGAAATCGTTTTCGGGCAGCGTCTGCAGCGTGAAGCGCGAACGGCCGGCGCGGATCGCCAGCACCGAGCGGTCGCCGTCGCCTTCCAGCACGATCTGCGCGCCGTCGGGCAGTTTGCGCACGATGTCGTAAAACATATGCGCCGGCACCGTGGTCGAGCCGCCGGTCGCGGTTTCCGCCGGCAGCGTTTCCGTCACCTCGAGGTCGAGGTCGGTGGCCTTCAGCGACAGCCGCGCGTTTTCGGCCCGCACCAGCACGTTGCCGAGGATCGGAATGGTGTTGCGGCGCTCGACCACGCGATGGACGTGGCCCAGCGACTTCAGGAGTTGCGCGCGTTCGACGGTGACCTTCATTGCAATACCCGCCTGATCCCAGAGATGGAAAAGCCGGGCGGCCCCAAGGGCGCGCCGCGGCATTTGAAACCCGAAAAGCCCGATCCAGAGCTGGATTTGATCAAACCCACGGGGGGACCGCAAGGTGGCGCGGATGGCCCTTAAGCGCAAGAGAAACGGGGCGCGTTCCCCACGTTTTGCGGAGGCCATCCGAGGTCGTCCCGGCGAACGCCGGGACCCACAACTACCGGCGCCGATGTGGCCCAAGCCGTCTACCCCCGGGGCCAAACCGCGAAGCCGCGGCGTATGGGTCCCGGCGTTCGCCGGGACGACTAGTCGACGGCGCTCTGCGAGCAGGGCAGCAGCTCACTCCTGCAGCTGGCGCTTCAGCAATTCGACCTCTTCGGAGAGCGCGACATCCTTGCTGACCAGGGCCTCGATCTTGCGCACGGCGTGCAGCACCGTGGTGTGGTCGCGTCCCCCGAACCGGCGGCCGATTTCGGGCAGCGAGCGCAGCGTCAGCGTCTTGGCCAGATACATCGCGACCTGGCGCGGGCGAACCACATTCGCGGTGCGGCGCGAAGACAACAGGTCGGAGCGGCTGACATTGTATTGCCGGGCGACCACCCGCTGGATGTCCTCGATCTTGATGCGCTTGGGTTCCTGCGGACGGATCAGGTCGCGCACCTCGCGCTCGGCCATTTCCAGCGTCACCGGCTGCGCGTTGAGCTTGCTGTGCGCCAGCAGGCGATTGATCGCGCCCTCGAGGTCGCGGCCGTTATGGGTGATGGTGCGGGCGAGATAATCCAGCACCGGCTCCGGCACGTCGAAGCTCGCATGATGCGCGCGGGCGGCTGCGACCCGCGACTTCAGGATTCCGAGCCGCAATTCCTCGCCGAGCGATCCCATCTCGACCACCAGCCCGCCGGCGAGACGCGAGCGCACGCGGTCGTCGAGGCTCTCGAGGTCGGAAGGCGGACGATCGGCTGCGATCACCACCTGGCGGCCGGCGTCGATCAGCGCGTTCAGGGTATGACAGAATTCGGCCTGGGTCGATTTGCCCTGCAGGAACTGCAGGTCGTCGATCACAAGCACGTCGATGCCGCGCAGCGCCTCCTTGAAGGCCAGCGCGGTCTGCGTTTTCAGCGCCGCGACGAAGCCGTACATGAATTTCTCGGCGGTGAGGTAAAGCACCTTGCGTTCGCTGCCGGAGTTGCCGGCCCAGGTCACCGCCTGCAGCAGATGGGTTTTGCCGAGGCCGACGCCGGCGTGGATGTAGAGCGGATTGAACATCACGCTGTCGCCGCGCCGGCCCTCCGCCACCTGGCGTGCCGCGGCGTGCGCCAGCGTGTTGGAGCGGCCGATGACGAAACTTCCGAAGGTCAGGCGCGGATCGAGCGGCGAGCCGCCGAGCGCGTCATGGCTGGCGGACACCGGCGCGATCGCGGTCGCGCGCAGCTCGGGCGCGGGACGGCCGTCGGGCCGCTCGGCGCGGCGCGGATCGAGCGGGGCGGGAGCCTCCTTTGCGGGCGCCGCGCATCGCATCGCCGTGCGCACGGTGAGGTCGATCCGGTGCACTTCCGGCATCTCGGCCTGCCAGCAGGTGAGAACGCGCTCGGCATAATGCGCCTGGATCCAGCTCTTGAGAAACCGCGTCGGAACCGAAAGGCGGACGCTCTCCTGCTGCGACGCTTTCCAGGTCCATTCGCGCAAACCAGCTTGTATAGACGTCTTCTCCTACGCTCGAGCGCAACCGACCCTTCACGCGTGACCAGCGATCCTGTTCCGTATTTGTCATTGCCTGAAAACTTTTCCGAAAGAGTAAGGTTGCCTTGCGAAGACGCCGTGCAGGTTTCCTGCCACCGGCGCGACCTCAAGCGAGGCTTCGTCTTCCGGCCATAGACCGGCCGTCCGGCGAAAACGCCGTCGGTCAGATCAGCGGTTGGAAGAGAAGCGTTCGCGAGGTCAGCGCGTACTCGACGGTCTGTCCGGAGCTCGCGCGGGAGGCCGCGTGCCGGCGACGTCTAAAATGTCCAATACGGCATCGTTTGAAAATGGCATTGATCGAATACCGCGATGATTCCGTAAAGCATGCAACCTCCCCGTCTCACCGTGATTGCCCACGGCAAGTTGTCATCCCACGTCTGTTTCAAATTCAGTCGACCGCGTCCGAACAGCTAGAAATCGTTCAGTCGCTCACGCCGCTTCGTTTAGCCCGCTCGTTTTAACCCGTCCACGTACTTCGCCTTCGGTGCCATTGTCGGCTGGCCGGTGCGTATCTCTCTTGTTCGAAGCGAACGAGACACGAATGCCTCGCCTGAGAAATTTCGACACAGAACCACATTCCTCATATTGCTATGAGGTTCAATCCGACAATCGCTTGGAAAGCGTCGCCAACGCGCACACCGCCGCCGATTTGCACGTCCGCCCCGTTTCTTAAACCGCGCTGGTCTGAAGAGCCGTGGGCGCCGCGAACGTTCTAAGAGATACATCATGCCTTAATTCCCGCAACGGAAATGATTCGGCGCAAGCGCCATCAAAACGACTTCGCGCTCGCGAGATCAGCG
The DNA here is from genome assembly GCA_963721275.1 of uncultured Alphaproteobacteria bacterium. GTDB lineage: Bacteria > Pseudomonadota > Alphaproteobacteria > Rhizobiales > Xanthobacteraceae > Bradyrhizobium. Next base: position 22,185 of record CAVRIQ010000014.1, read on the forward strand.
CGGCCGTTATTTTGGGACGCGGCAAGGTTTTGAATCTGTGCGGAGATTCGAAACGCCGAGGCAGCTGTGACATTTCTGACGACTGCGCAAAATAAATTCATAAATTGGTTACGTTTGAATAAGGCGGAGAGGAATTTTCGAACAACCGCTTCGCCGCTATGCCGATAAGTGACTACGCAAGCGCGTTTTTTTTTGCTCGTCGGAACAGGGTAACCCTGCGGCGCCGGTGGATGCGCTCGCGCAATCGCTGTTGCAATTTCAAAAGCGAGGCCGATCACTGGCCGGCATCTATCTCGCATCCGACATTGTGAAGTTCTTGGGTCGGCCTTGTTAGATAGCAGCCAGTAAAAATACGGGCGCGCAAGATTTTCGCGCGCCGAAACCGGCAGAACTACGGATGCAAAAAAGAAAGAGCCCGGCACTGCCGGGCTCTTTGACGAATTTCATTTTCGATCAGTTCATTTCGCCAGCTTGGCGATCTGATGCGTGAGCCGCGAGACCTTCCGGCTCGCATTGTTCTTGTGAATGATGTTGCGCTGCGCTGCCTGCATCAGCTCCGGCTCCGCGCGCGCCATCGCCTTCAGCGCCGCATCGCGGTCGCCGCTCTTGATCGCCTCTTCGACGGTGCGGACCGCGCCGCGCATCTGGGTGCGGCGCGACTTGTTGATGATGGTGCGGCGGGCAATCTTGCGCGTCGCCTTCTTGGCGGAAGTCGTATTGGCCATGTTCTCAAATATCCTTCGGCGGTGACCGATCGCTAAGCGGGTCGGGCTTGAGCGCGCCGGCCGTCCAAATGCGTGATCGACGCTGATGGTGTTTTCGGGTGTCCCTGAGAATGCCATTCTCTGCATATGCCAAGCGAATATGCTCAGACAATTTGCTCAGACAACGGCGCCGCTCAAAGAACAGCGGCGGCGGGATTGCGCCCGCCGCCATTGGCGCCCTTATAGAGGGCGCGTCTTGCAGCGTCAACGCCTTCCGGGCTGCTGCGGGCCGGCAAGGGCCCGCCGGAAAAGCTGGATAAGGTGCTGATGAGGTTGAATTTCCCGAGCCGCCCCGGTAATGGCTGACGGCGCTTTCGGGCGCGACAGAGATGTAAGGTGACGCATGATCCGCGGTTTTTTCCGACTTGTCGGGCTATTGCTGCTGGCCGGCGGATTTATCTTCATGGTCTATGACGGCGCGCGCTGGGTCGCCGATCAGACCTTGCGGTTCACCCGGTTCGGTCAATTCTGGAACGATATCCATCAATCCAGCCAGCAGGCGTTCCGGGCCTGGGTGGAGGGCATTGCGCCCTGGCTCTGGACCAGCGTCGTCAAGGTGATCCTGGACCAGCCGGTTTTTGCCGTCATGGGCGTGCTGGGTATTCTGCTGATGCTGCTGTTCCGGCCGCGCAAGCCGTTGATCGGCTATTCGCGGAACTGACGGGCAGTTGCGTCGGCGGGTTTATGTTGAGCCGTCCGGCGTAACGGGGCTGCCCTGACCCGCGTAAAGACATATATTGGGCATTATGGAGACACGACTTTGTCGTCGTGAGTTCGAACGCATCCCGCCGGGAGGTAACCCATGTTGTTCATGCGCAAGACCACTGCATTGCCGAGCGCGGCCGAGGCGCTGCCGGGCCGTGCGCAACCGATCCCCACGGCCAAGAGCCATTTCGTCAACGGCCGCCAGCTGCAGCCGCCCTATCCGCAGGGTCTGGAGCAGGCGGTGTTCGGGCTCGGCTGCTTCTGGGGCGCGGAGCGCAAGTTCTGGGAGCTCGGCGACGGCATCTTTACCACCGCGGTGGGCTACGCCGGCGGTCATACCGCAAACCCCACCTACGAGGAGGTTTGCTCCGGCCGCACCGGCCATACCGAAGCGGTGCTGGTGGTGTTCGATCCGAAGAAGATCTCCTACGACCAACTGCTGAAGACGTTCTGGGAAAGTCACAACCCGACGCAGGGCATGCGTCAGGGCAATGACGTCGGCACCCAGTATCGTTCCGCGATCTACACCTTCAGCGACGCGCAGCGCAAAGCCGCCGATGCGTCGAAGGCGGCCTACCAAAAGGCGCTGGCGGCAAAGGGCCTCGGCGCCATCACCACCGAGATCGCGCCAGCGGGCGAATTCTATTTCGCCGAGGACTATCATCAGCAATATCTGGCCAAGAATCCGGCCGGCTATTGCGGACTTGGCGGCACCGGAGTGTCGTGTCCGATCGGCGCCGGCGTCAGCGCCTGACTGCTTCGCACCTTGATCGCTCCAGCGATGCGGAAAGCCGGCCGTCCGGCCTTCCGCATTGCCGCCCGCAAAAACGATTTGTTAACCATAACCGGTGCAAGACTTTAGCTGTCTCGCTATGAGGGATGGCCAAGGTGCGGGTTGCGCGCGCGTTTCGATTGCCGATCATTGCCGCCATGACCGCGCTCGCTTTGTCGGGCTGCATGCGCACGTCCGGCCCGGTCGCGGTGGCGCAGCCGCAAGGCGATCTCGATTCCCTTGCTTACGGCCAGCCCTATCAGCTCCGGCCGGCGCCGCTGCGTCGCCATCCGAGTCGCGGATTCCGGTGGCGCCATCAGCGCGCTTCGCAACAGCTTTGCCGCGGCACCGCCGGCGCTCTTACGCGCCGGCTCCGGTCGCCTATGCGGCCGCGCCGATGCCGGCGGCCTATGACGCGGCCTATCGGCTCGATGCCGGCGACAAACTGCGGGTCGTGGTCTACGGCCAGGACGGTCTCACCAACACCTACGCGATCGATGCCGGCGGCTCCATCACCATGCCGCTGATCGGCTCGGTGCCGGCGCGCGGACGGACGCCGGCGGGCCTGGCCGCCGAGATCACCGCCAAACTGCGCAACGGCTATATCCGCGATCCCTCGGTGGCGGTGGAGATCGAAGCCTACCGGCCGTTCTTCATCCTCGGCGAAGTCGCGGCCCCCGGCCAATATCCCTACGTGCCCAACATGAGCGTCGAGAGCGCGGTGGCGATCGCCGGCGGCTTCTCGCCGCGCGCCCGGCGCGACCGCGTGACGCTGACCCACACCGACGCCTCCGGCTCGATGCGCGTCGTGGTGCCGCTCGGCACCGCGCTCAGCCCCGGCGATACCGTGCTCGTCGGCGAGCGCTGGTTCTGAGATTTGTCACCTGTCATTCCGGGGCGTCGCGAAGCGACGAACCCGGAATCTCGCTCCGACAACTTCTGGATTCCGGGTCGACGCTAACGCGTGTCCCGGAATGACGTCCAAAAGCTCATGCCTGGCAGCTCGCTCGCGGTAGACGTCGTGCGCGCCCGATCGCCTGCTATTGCCACATCCAGTTGTGGCCCCAGTCGCCCTTCCAGCCGGCCAGTCTGCCGTTGCGGAATTGCAGATAGAGCCGGTCATGGTGATTGAACAATCCGCTGCCGCCGATATTGCGGAATGGCCAGATAGATTTCGTCGCCCGGCCGGCCGCTGATGTAGCTGAGCGGCTCTCCGAGCGCCCGCGAGACATCTTCCACATCCATCCCGAACACCAGCGGCGTATTGTTGGACAAGGTCGCGGTGAAGGGCGGCGAGCGCGGAACGCCGGCGGCGCCAATTGCTGCGCGTGCGCGGCTGCCCCGGGAGATGCAAGCGAAGCGGCGATCAGCAGCACCGCCGCGGACGCAGATGCGCTTCATGACTGCCGGCCTTTCTGCTGGTCGCGCTTCGCGTCGAGGCTGTCGAGGAACGGCAGCACCGCGTCGATGAACGCCTGCGGCTGGTCGATGTTGACGGCGTGGCCGGCGGCCGGGATCACCACCTTCTTCGCGCCGGGAATTTTCGCCGCCATGTAGTCGGAGGCGGCGAGGAACGGCGTGTCGTCGGCGCCGACCACCACCAGCGACGGCACCTTGATGTCGGGCAGCAGATTCGATCACGCGGGCGTCGCGCTGGGTCAGCATGCCGCGCGCGGCGCGCGCCAGGCCCGAGGCATCGCGATGGCTCACCGTCGAGCGTTCGCGGCTGGCCGATTTCAGAACCGCAAGGCCTTCGCGCTCGAAGCGGTCGCCGGTGTCGTGGGCGCGCTTGTTCCAGGCTTCGCGGGCGTCGTCCTTCTTGAAGCCCGGCCCGGTATCGATGATCAGCAGCGCGCGCACGCGCTCCGGATGCGCGCGATAAAAGGCCAGCGACATGTAACCCCCGAGCGAAAGCCCGCCGACGATGGCGCGTGTCGGCGCCGACCTCGTCGAGCAGCGCCGCCATGTCGGCAACCGTCAACGCTTCGCTGTAGGCGGCGGGATCGGCGGGGTAGTCGGACTGGCCGTGGCCGCGCATGTCCCACAACACAAGTTTGTGATGCTTCGACAGCGCCTCGATCTGGCCCTGCCACATCGCCGATGTCGATGAATAGCCGTGGGTCAGCAACAGCGGAGGTCCGCTGCCATGGACCTCGTAGTAGATCTTGACCCCGTCGCGATCGATTTTTGGCATTGCGATTTCCCGAGCGGCTCTGCTCGCAGGACTGTTTCCGCGACGCTTATCCTAGCGCGATCCGATCGCCCGAGGGGAATTGCCCAACTTCGAGAGCGGCGATCGATGCTCCGCGCCTGGCGTGGGCACCACAATCCGTCGACAACTTCATGACAAAGTCGTTGCCGCAACGCACAACGGCGCATTTCGAAAATTTTTCTCTCCGCACAATTCCAAATTGCATTGCCTCCGGATTGGAACGCGATCATTCTCGCGCCGCAAGGTCGGCATCGGCCCGGTGGGTGTCAGACCATTCCACAACGTGAGTTGCCGCCGTAAGCGGCATCATGCACCGGCAGGGGAAGAGACCATGCCTAATCTCAACATCAACGGACGGAATATGTCCGTCGAGGCGGCGCCCGATACGCCGCTGCTCTGGGCCATCCGCGAACAATTGCAGATGACCGGCACCAAATTCGGCTGCGGCGCCGGCCTGTGCGGCGCCTGCACCGTTCACGTCAACGGCGAGGCGGTGCGATCCTGCCAGACTTCGCTCAGCGACGTCGCCGGCAAGAAGATCACCACCATCGAAGGCCTCAGCGCCAAGGGCGATCATCCCGCTGCAGAAGGCATGGATCGCCGAGCAGGTTCCGCAATGCGGCTACTGCCAGTCCGGGCAGATCATGCAGGCGGCGTCGCTGCTCTCCAAGAACTCCAATCCGACCAAGGAAGAAGTGGTGGCGCACATGGACGGCAATCTCTGCCGTTGCATGACCTATTCGCGCATCCAGAAGGCGATCATGCGCGCTGCCTCCGAAATGCGCACCGCTTCCAACGCCGGAACCGAGCGGAGGGCAACATGAATACGCACGTGAAAATCACCAAGGATATCGTAGACCGCGAGCCCGCCGATCTCAGCCGCCGCTCGTTCCTCGTCGGAACCGCCGCCGCGGGCCTCGCGCTCGGCTATTCCGCCGTTCCCGGCCTGCTCGGCGCCGACCAGGCGTTCGCCGCGCCGGCAATTTCGATCCCAGCGTCTGGTATTCGATCGCGCCGGACGGGATTGTCACGGTCACCTGCGGCAAGGCCGACATGGGCCAGCACATTGCCTCGACCATGGCGCAGATCATCTCCGAAGAGCTCGGCGCGAACTGGAAGGACATGCGCGTTCAACTCGCCTCCAACGATCCGAAGTTCAACGACCCCGTGCTCGGCGCGCAGATTACCGGCGGCAGCTGGAGCACCATGATGAACTTCGATGCGATGAGCCGCGCGGGTGCCGCGGGGCGCATGGCATTGACGGAGGCCGCAGCCGCCTCGATGGGCGTGCCCGGCAGGCGAGCTGGTCGTCAGGGACTCCGTGATCTCGCATCCGAAGTCGAAGAAGTCGATGACGTTCGCGGAAATCGTCAAGAGCGGCAAGGCCACCAAGACCTTCACGCCCGACGAGCTCAAGGCGATCAAGCTGAAGACGCCCGACCAGTACACCATGATCGGCGTCTCGGTGCCGCAGCTCGACATTCCCTCGAAGACCAACGGGACCGCCAAATACGGCATCGACGTCATGCTGCCGGGCATGGTGTACGGCAAGGTCGTGACGCCGCCGGTGCGCTATGGCGCCACGGTCAAATCGGTCGACGACAGCGAGGCGAAGAAGGTGCCGGGCTTCATCAAGGCCGTCACCCTCGACGACAAGACCGGCGACCACGACCGGCTGGGTGGTGGCGGTGGCCAACACCTATGCCAGCGCCCGCAAGGCCGCGGACGCGCTGAAGATCACCTATGACGGCGGGCCGAACGCCAAGCTGTCGAGCGAGTCGCTGCTGACCGAGGCCAAGCGGCTGCAGGGCCTCGACAATTCCGGGCTGTTCTTCGTCAAGGACGGCGACACGGCGGCGGCCTTCGGCACGGCGGCGAAGGTGATGGAGGCGGAATACACCACCAACATCAACATCCATGCGCCGATGGAGCCGATGAACGCCACGGCGCAGCTTCAGGGCGATATCTGGCACATCTATTCCGGCAACCAGTTCGCGACGCGCTCCGGCGCGATCGCGGCCGGTGCCGCCGGGGTCGATCCCAAATTCGTCGTGATGCACCAGATGTGGCTGGGCGGCGGCTTCGGCCGGCGTCTCGACGCCGACATGATGGTGCCGGCGGTGCAGGCGGCGAAGGCCGTCGGCAAACCGGTCAAGGTGATCTACTCGCGCGAAAACGACATGACCATGGACTTCTCGCGTCCGCTGACGTTCCAGAAGATCAAGGCGGGTCTCGACGGCGACGGCAAGCTGGTCGCGATGAATCACGACGTGGTCAGCGCGTGGCCGACCAAGCGCTGGGGCATCCCGGATTTCCTGTCGCCTTCGGTCGACAAGAAAGGGGCGCTCGATGCGTTCACCGTGAACGGCGCGGACTTCTTCTATTCCGTGCCCAATCACAACGTCCGCGCCATCCTCAACGAGATGGCGCACAACGCCACCCCGTCGGGTCAGTTGCGGTCGGTCGCACCGGGCTGGACCTTCTGGGCGGTCGAAAGCATGATCGACGAACTCGCCCATGCGGCCGGCAAGGATCCCGCGCAGTACCGGATCGACGCTGCTGGACGGCAAGGGCGCGAATGCCGGTGGCGCGCAACGCCTGCGCAACACCTTGCTCGCCGCGATGGGCATGGCCGGTTACGGCACCAGGCAGCTGCCGAAGGGCGAAGGCATGGGCGTTGCCTGCGTCTCGTCGCAGGAAAGGGCGACCGCAAGCTGGACCGCGTGCGTGGCCCATGTCGCGGTCGCGCCGTCGCGGCGAGGTCAAGGTCAAGAAACTGACCGTGGCCACCGACGTCGGCACGCAGGTGCATCCCGACAATATCCGTGCCCAGGTCGAGGGCGCGGCGTTGTGGGGGCTCTCGCTCGCGATGTACGAGAAGGCGACGCTGAAGAACGGCGGCATCGAGCAGACCAACTTCGACACCTACACCCCGCTTGCGGATGAGCCAGGTGCCGGAAGTCGCCGTCAGCGTCATCGCCAATGGCGAAAAAGCCACCGGCGTCGGCGAGCCGGCGGTGACGGTGATCGCGCCCGCGCTCGCGCAACGCGATCTTCAATGCCTGCGGCGCCCGCGTCCGCTCGCTGCCGATCACGGCAGAGGCGGTGAAGGCCGCGATGAACAAGGCATAAGTCGATCGCAAGTCAGGCGATAACAACAATCCGCCGGAGGTTTCCTCCGGCGGATTTTTTTGGCCTGCATCTTCGGCCGATTTCCAGGCCGCCGACGGCATCTGGATCGAGCCCGCACCGCGGCCCGGGGCAACTCGTTAAATTTTTACGTACAACCACAATACCCAGACTATTCACAATACCCCTTAATCCCTGGGGAATGCCTTGTCGGGTAGTATTGGCTGACGGCCACGCCGCCAGTCGATGAGGATCCATGACAGCTCCAGCCACCCAGTCTTCGACCAAACGCCGGCTGCTGCTGGCGTCGGACCGGAGCGATCAGAGCAGCGAACTGGCCAGCATTCTGCAATCCGTGGGCGAGGTCGATACCATCCCGACGTCGGAAATTCCCGACGCTCCCGCCGGTCATTTCTCCGGCATCGTGGTCGATATCAATCTGCGGTCGCCCGAGAGCGTGCAGCAGGTTCGCAACAAGCTGCGCGGCTGAAGCTTACCGCTCGATGCCGCGGTTGTTCGTTCTCGCGGACGCCCTTCATCATGGGTCGATGCAGGCCTGGGCGCTGGGCGCCACCGATACGATTGCGCGGCCGTTCGATGCGCAAGGACATTCTGCAACGCATCCGCGCCGCGTTTCCGGACACCATCGGGTTCGACGCGACCGATCGCGGCAAGGCTCTGAACCGGGGCGTCGCCGCCGCGCACGCGGTGATGGTCAAGATATTCGAGAAGCTTCCGGCGGGAATTCCGCTGACATTCAGCGATATCGTGGAGGCCGAAAACAAGATTCTCAAGGCCATCAAGCACTCCTCGTTGCGCGAATGGCTGACGACCGTCGGCTGCCATCACACCGAAACCTATCGCCACTGCCTCTTTGTCACCGGCTTTGCGGTTGCGTTCGCGCAGCATCTCGGCATGCGCGAGGACGACCAGCGCCGTCTGGTTCGCGCCGCACTGCTGCACGATGTCGGCAAGGCGTTCGTTCCGGTGGCGATCCTGGACAAGCCCGGGAGGCTCACCGACGAGGAAATGAAGGTGATGCGCATGCATCCGCGCCTGGGCTATGACGCGCTCGCGGCCGAGGGCGGCTTCCCGCCGGAGATGCTGGATGTGGTCCTGCACCATCACGAATTGCTTGACGGCACCGGATATCCCGAATGGCCTGCGCGGCGATCAGATCAGCGACATCGTGCGCCTGACGACGATCGTGGATATCCACTCGGCGCTGGTGGAGAAGCGGGCCTACCGGCTGCCGTATACGCACACCAGGGCGTTTGCGATCATGGAAGAGATGGGCGGCAAGCTCGACCGCATCTGCTGCAGGCTTTCCGCCCGGTAGCGCTGGGGTCCTGTTGATCGGCGGCGATCGGCTCTCCCGATAGCTCACGCCATTCCGCCTTCGCCACTTTCTCCAGCGTCGGGCGTTCGCCGGAGGCGACGGCCAACTGCATGGTCTAGCCGCTGAACGCAAGTATCGAATTCGGCCGCAGCCTAGTTCTAGCCGACTCCCGGCCTGGAAACGCTTGCGTGCAGAGGCGCGCCGGTTGACCGCCATACGCCGTAGCGAGACCATGCCGGTCTGTGACGATTCCTGAGGGGGCACAGGAAAACCATGGTTTCGACGACGTTGAACGAGAGTGCCGACATTCCGGCCGACATTGCCGCGACGCTCGTAAACCCGGCCGCCTACGCCGATCATCGCCTTCATGAGGCCTATCGCTGGCTCCGGGCCAACAATCCGCTCGGCATTGCCCGGCCGGAGGGCTTCGATCCGTTCTGGGTCGTCACCAAACACGCCCATATCCAGGCCGTCAGCCGGCAGAACGATCTCTTTCACAATGCGGATCGGCCGACGACGCTGACGATGAAGGCGATCGAGGAACGGACGCGCAGGATCACCGGCAGACCGAACCTGGTGCGCTCGCTGGTCCAGATGGATGCGCCCGACCATCCGAAGTACCGGGCGCTGACGCAGTCCTGGTTCATGCCGGTCAATCTCGGAAAATTCGAGAACAGGGTCCGCACCATCGCTCGCGGCGCGGTCGAGCGCATGATGGCGCATGGCGGGCGCTGCGACTTTGTCGCCGACGTGGCGCTCGGATATCCCTTGCACGTCATCATGGAGATTCTCGGTGTCCCGGAGCAGGACGAGCCGAGGATGCTGAAGCTCACCCAGGAGCTGTTCGGTGCGCAGGATCCGGACACCGCGCGGATCAGGGATACGCTCTCACCCGAACAGTTTGCCGCCATGATCCAGACGGTCGTCGACGACTTCGGCGCCTATTTCGGGCAGATCAGCGCGGACCGGCGCGCCAATCCGCGCGACGATCTCGCCACCGTGATCGCCAATGCCAAAATCAATGGCGAATACCTGCCCGAGCACGATGCGACGAGCTATTACATGATCGTCGCGACCGCCGGCCACGACACGACGTCATCGTCGACCGCGGGCGCGATCTGGGCGCTTGCGGAAAATCCGGAGCAATTCGCAAAGGTCAAAGCCAATCCGGAACTGATTCCCGGCCTCGTCGACGAGGCGATCCGCTGGATGACCCCGGTCAAGCATTTCATGCGATCGGCGACCGCCGACACCGAACTGGGCGGACGCAGGATCGCCAGGGGCGACTGGCTGATGCTGTGTTACGCGTCCGGCAATCGCGACGAGGAGGTCTTCGAGGAACCCTTCAAGTTCCGTTGCGACCGCAAGCCGAACCGGCACGTCGCGTTCGGCTATGGCGCGCATCTGTGCCTCGGGCAATATCTCGCCAAACTGGAAATGCGGATCCTGTTCGAGGAATTGCTGCCGCGGCTGAAATCGATCTCGCTCGACGGCGAGGTGAAGATGACGCAGGCCACCTTCGTCAACGGCCCCAAGAAACTGCCGATCCGCTTCGAAGTGGATCAGGCCGTGAGCCCATAAATCTGCCGGCGGACGTCTTGCCAGAGTCCGCTATGCCTCGATAGCGACCAAATTCCGAAAGGCAGCGAAATGACACGATGTGCCAGGAACAGACCTCAATCGTTGCAATCTTCGAACTCTTTTGGATGATGTCTAATACCCGCGCCGAGATAAGTTCAGCCTTCCTCAAGACGGCTTTTCAGCTCCCTGCTGGGCTTCGCGTGACCAGGTCTCATCGCGGGCGGATGGCCTGCGATGCAGTCGATCGGCGATGATCTTCGCTGCCTTATCGCCGCGTCCGCCACGCAGACAAGCAACAATCAGAGTGTCCTCCCACAGCTCGCGCTGCGCATGGCTGCCGCCAATCCGCACGATCGCGGGCATCAGAGGCTCAAGGATGCGAATCGCGTTCTCATTATCGCCTTCGGCAAATGCCTGAATACCGCGACAAGCGTCAATGGCGCATGAACCGGTGGCCAGCCTACCGTTGGCTTCGAGAGCTTCCAATTCCGCCAATCTTTTTTCCAGAACTTCGGCGTTCGTGGTCGCTGCGACCAAAGCGTAGTGGACATCGGCAAAGTGCGCGCCTGCCCGTGGGAAGAATTGATCACCGTAAACGGCGACGTCTTGCCAATGGGGTTCAAGACCTGTCTTGCCGGCGAGCGAAAGCCGCCAGAGCAGCGAGGCACAGTCCGTAAAGACGTTCAGCGGCGGATACCGGGAACCCGACGGCCTGATGTGCTGCTCGTAGATTTCGAGGGCGCCGTCCGAATCGCCGGCTTCCAGCCCAATCAGAGCGACGTGCCAAGAAAGATGTCCGTGCAAGTAACTGGCGCGTTCATACGCGGGCAGCCAGCCGGAAAGAAATGTTCCGCCGGCTACCGTATCGCCTTGCTCAAACAGCGCGTGGGAAAGCGCGTGCGCGGCATTTCCGTTTTCAGGCCGTATTGCAATGGCTCGTTCGGTCGCTGTTCGACCGGTACCAACGTTGCCTGCCTCGGTGTGCGACCAGCCAAGATATGTCAGGAACCACCAATCCTCGCCATAATGCCGGGCGTGACGCTCGCAGATTGCGAGTCTCGCCGCGTCGTGGTCGGCGCGTCCGGAAAATGCGTACAGACCGAATGCACCGAGCAAAAGCGAGAACACCAGCGCATCACGAGGAAACTCGTCAAGATGTTGCTCGGCACCTCTCAAAGCCACCCTCGGCTGGCCTTCGACGGCTGCGGCCAAAATTTCCACGTGCTGCCGTTCGCGACGGGTCGCTGTGGCGGCCAGCTCCCGCGCGTGGGCTGCCTTGGTGCGCGCCTCGGCGGTTTCCATGTTGAGTTGGTGGACGCGAGCTCGGGCGATGTGGGCGAGTGCGAAGGTGGGATCTTCAACGATTGCCTTGTCGAAGGCATCGTCGGCGCCGTGCCAAGCCGAAAGCACCCGGTCGACACCGTCGCGGTAAGACGCCGCTGCGCTGTCCGAGACGGTTGTCAGTGCGCAATCGCGCATCGGGGAAGTCTTCGAGATCCCGGGTTTGATGCGGAGCCTGTCATCGGGCCGCGCTTCGCGCGGACCCGTTGGCATCGCCCCGGAATGACGCGCCAGGGAGCACGTCACCCCAGCATCTTGCGCAATTCCGCTTTCGCCACCTTCTCCAGCGTCGAGCGCGGCATCTCGTCGACGAAGCGGATTTCGCGCGGCACCTTGAAGTCGGCCAGCGCGTTGCGGCAGGCGGCCATGACGTTGTCGTGCAGATCCTTTGGCGCGCGGTCGACGCCGTCCTGCGGAATGATGAACACCACCGGCACCTCGTCCAGCATCGGATGCTTCTTCGCGACCACCGCGGCCTCGCGCACCCCGGGCACCACGGCGATCACCTGCTCGATCTCGGAAGCCGCGACGTTCTCGCCGCCGACCTTCAGCATGTCCTTGGCGCGGTCGCCGAATCTTGATGAAGCCGTTGTCGAGCAGCGTGACGCGGTCGCCGGTGATGAAATAGCCGTGCTCGTCGAAGCTCTCCCGGGTGGCCTTCTCGTTGTGCAGGTATTCCCTGAACAGCGACAGCCCGGGAACGCCCTTGATCAGGAGATTGCCGGTGCCGCCGACCTGCGTCGGCGCGCCGTCGTCGTCGGTGACGCGGATCGCATATTCCGCCGCCGCGCGGCCGATCGACATCGGCGTGTTGGGCTGGTCGACCTCGCCGACGATGCCGTGGGTGATGGTCTCGGTCATGCCCCACCAGCCGATGATCTTGATGCCGAAGACGGCAAAGGGCGGCGGCTCGTTGACCGCCGTGCCCCACAGCCGGAATTTGTGCTGCTTCGGGATGTCGTGCTCCAGCAGCGCCTTCATGCAGAACGGGATGGTCGAGGTCCAGGTGCAGCCGTGCTCGGCGGCGACGTTCCAGAAGCGGCTGGCGGAAAATCGCGGCTGGATCACGCAAGTCGAGCCGACCCACAGGCTCGCCAGCATCGAATAGGCCAGCGCGTTGGTGTGAAACAGCGGCAGATAGGTCTGGTGCACGTCGCCTGCATGCAGATCCTCGTGCGACGCGTTGACCTTGGCGCCCCACAGCGCGTTGGCGTGGGTCCACAGCACCGCTTTCGGGCGCGACGTGGTGCCGGAGGTATATTGCACGCTGCACGGCGCGAGCGGATCGGTCGGCGCGGCGCGGCCGGTCGGCGCTGTCGGCGAACAGCGCTTCGAAACTGTCGGAGGCTTGCGGGGCGGTGCCTTGCGCGGGCGCAGCTCCCGCGTCGTGCGAAATCACCGCGAGCCAGCGCAGGTTCCTGCAATGGGCCGAGATCATCTCGGCATAGGACGGCTGCGTGATCGCGGCGACCGCGCCGCAATGATCTGCAAAATATTCCATTTCCGCCGGCGCCGAGCGGGTGTTGGTGGTCACCGCGATGGCGCCGAGTTCGACGCAGGCGAACCAGGCGAGCATCGCCTCGATGCAATTATCCAGATGGATCAGCACGAATTCACCGGGCTTGACGCCGCGCGCGACAAGGCCGGCGGCCAGCGCGCCGACCCGCTCGTGAAATTCGCCGTAACTCCAGATCCGCGCCGGCGCATCGAACGGCGCCCAGATCAGAAACGGATGATCGCGGCGGGTCTCGGCCCGCATCCGCAGCAGCCACGGCACGTCCATCCCGGCAAATGGTCCGACAACGCCCGGTGCCTGTGAATTCCAGCATAAATCCTCCCGTGCAGCCTTGCCGGCTGCTTTTGTCATTTTCTTGGGGCATTTCTGCCATTGGATGGCGCGTCGCGCAAATCCGGGATCCGGCGCAGCCGTCTCTTTCGTCATTGCGAGCGAAGCGAAGCAATCCAGGGCTGCAGGCAAGTCTGGATTGCTTCGTCGCTTGCGCTCCTCGCAATGACGCGGTGGGCGTCCTACGCCTGCCCCCTCATACGACGAAATCTCGATCAGGCTGCCGTCGGGATCCCGGCAATAGACCGAGCGCAGCACGCCGCGGGCGCCCTGTTTCCTGACCGGGCCTTCCTCGATCGCCACGCCATGCGCTTTCAGATGCGCGACCACCTGTTCCGGGGTGCTCGAGGTGAGAAAGCAGAGATCGTCGCTGCCGGCGGTTTCATGGTCGGCGGTGAACCACTCGACCTTGTCGGCATCGACGCGGCCGCACGTTGATCTTCTGGTTGCCGAAGACCAGCGACGTCCGCGGCGTCTTGCCCGGGCCCGGGTCGAACACCTTGATCTCCATGCCGAGGATTTTCTGGTACCATTCGGCCGAGCGCGCCACGTCGGCGACATTGATGACGAGATGATCGATCGCGCTTACTTTGACAGACATGGACTTATCCTTTGGTCGCGGCTTCGATGCGCGCGGGCGCTACTGGCCGCATCATTCTTTGTTTGTTACAACGCGGGCCATCGTCAATTCAACAGACGAACCGGACTTCAGATCCGGGACACAAGGGAGAAACTGCATGGCTTCACGTCGCACCGCGATTTTTCTGATCGCGATGGGCGTTTCGGCAATCGCTTCGATCGGCAGCGCCTCGGCGCTGGACTATCCGACGCGGCCGGTCCGCTGGATTGTCGGATATCCGCCGGGCGGCGCGACCGATATCCTGGCGCGGCTGATCGGCCAGCGGCTGTCGGAGCGACTCGGCCAGCAGTTCGTGGTCGAGAACAAGCCCGGCGCCGGCAACAACATCGGCACCGAGGCGGTGATCAATGCGGAGCCGGACGGCTATACGATATTGCTGGTCAATCCCGCCAACTACATCAACGCCACGCTCTACACCAACCTGAAATTCAACTTCGTTCGCGACATCGCGCCGGTCGCGTCCTTCAATCGCGTGCCGAACGTGATGACGGTCAATAACGACGTGCCGGCGAAGACGGTCGCCGAGTTCATCGCCTATGTGAAGGCCAATCCGGGCAAGGTGAACATGGCGTCGTCGGGTAATGGCACGTCGGTGCATCTGTCCGGCGAAATGTTCATGGCGATGACGGGCACCAAGATGCAGCACGTGCCCTACCGGGGCGCGGCGCCCGCGATCACCGACCTGCTCGGCGGCCAGGTCCAGGTGATCTTCGACAACATGCCCTCGATCATCCAGCATATCCGCGCCGGCTCGCTTGCGCGCGCTGGCGGTGACCTCGACGGCGCGGTCCCCGCTCTTGCCTGACGTGCCGACCCTCGCCGAGACCGTGCCGGGCTACGAGGCAAGCGCGCTGTTCGGCGTCGGCGTACCGAAGAAGACGCCGCCGGAGATCATCGAGAAGCTGAACAAGGAGATCAACGCGGTGCTGGCGGAACCGGCGATCAAGGCGAAGCTGATCGACCTCGGCGGCGAGCCGCTGATCGGTCCGCCGGACGCTTTCGGCAAGATGATCGCGGCCGAAACCGAGAAATGGGAGAAGGTGGTCAAGGCCGCCGGCGTGCACGTGGAGTAGCGTGCGCGGGGAACCTTGCCGGGGACGGCATCGTTATGACGTGAGGCGAACTGACGCGAAGGAGGCGAGATCATGCGCAATGCGATGTTGGCCTCTTGGTTCTGCTGTCGGCGGGCGCGACGATAGCCGGCGCCACGCCCGCCGCGGCGTACGACTATCCCTGGTGCGTTCAAGGGCGGGGCATCGGGATTCCCGGCGACTGCTCCTACCAGACCTACGCCCAGTGCGAGGCGTCGGCGTCCGGGCGCGGGCTTTATTGCAACATCAATCCGCGCGTCGCCTTCGGACGGGAGCGGCGGGGCCGCCATTATCGGAATTATTATTGAGACAGCGGCGGCGCGGCTTGACTCGCTTTCGCGTGCGTCTATACTAAACCATATGGTTAAGTATAGCGATCAGGCGCTGGACCGCACCTTTGCCGCGCTGGCGGATCCGACCCGGCGCGCGCTGCTGGCGCGGCTCGGCAAGCGCGACAGCATCTCGGTGAGCGAGCTGGCGCAGCCGTTTGCGATGTCGCTGCCCGCGATCATGAAGCATCTCGACGTGCTGTCGGACGCCGGCCTGATCGCGCGCGCCAAGACCGGCCGCATCGTGGCGTGCCGGCTGACCGCCGCGCCGATGGAGCAGGCGATGGACTGGCTCAACCGCTACCAGCGCTTCTGGTCCGACAATCTCGACCGTCTTGCCGCTTTCGTGGAGGAAGACACATGGCCATCAAATCAGAGCGCTGCCGGCGATGCCGGCCCCGTCACCCGCCCGAGCCTCACCCTCAAACGCCGTCTCAACGCGCCGCCGGAAAAAGTCTACGCGGCGTGGACGGATCCCGCAGAAAATAGCCCGCTGGTTCGGGCCGGCGGGGGTCAAGGCCGGCACCGAGCGCGCCAGTATCGACGCGCGGGTCGGCGGCCGCTACCGCATCAGCTTCACGATGGAAGATGGTGAATATTCCGAAGTCGGCGGCGTCTATCGCGAACTGGTGCCGAACCAGCGGCTGGTGTTCAGCTGGGCCTGGCATTCGACGCCGGAACGCGAATCGCTGGTGACGGTTTCGCTGAAGCCCGACGGCGACGGCACGCTGCTGACGCTGACCCACGAGCAATTGTTCGACCAGGCCGCCCGCGACGGCCATGAGCGCGGCTGGAACGGTGCGCTCGACAAGCTGCGAAAACTATCTCGCCTGAAACGCTCCCGAACGAAAGGAGCCGGCCATGCAACCGCACCAGATCGTCTCGCGCCAGGAATGGATCGCCGCGCGAAAGGCGCATCTCGCGCATGAGAAGGAATTCACCCGCGCGCGCGACCGGCTGAGCGAAGAGCGGCGCGCGCTGCCCTGGGTCAAGGTCGACAAGGCCTATCTGTTCGACGGTCCCGGCGGCAAGCAGACCCTGTCCGATCTGTTCAAAGGCCGCAGCCAGCTCATCGTGCAGCATTTCATGTTCGCGCCCGACTGGAGCGAAGGCTGCAAGAGCTGCTCGTTCTGGGCCGACGGCTTCGATCGCATGATCCCGCATCTCGCCGCGCGCGACACCACGCTGGTGGCGGTCTCGCGCGCGCCTTTGCAAAAGCTCGACGCCTTCAAGGCGCGGATGGGCTGGACCTTCGACTGGTTCTCGTCTGAGGGCAGCGACTTCAATTACGATTACGCCGTCTCGTTCACGCCGGAGCAGATAAAGTCCGGCGCCAAGGTCTATAATTTCGGCACCTCCGGCTTCGGCGTCGAGGAAGCGCCCGGCATCAGCGTGTTCTATCGCGACGAGGCCGGCAACGTCTTCCACACCTATTCCTGCTTCGCCCGCGGCCTCGACATGATGAACGCCGCCTATCACTATCTCGACCTGACCCCGCTCGGCCGCCACGAGGAGGGCTTGCCCTACCCGATGGACTGGCTGCGGCTGCGCGACCAGTATGCGCCGGCGGCGGGCGAGGCGGCGTGCTGCCAGAGCTAGGAAGGTTCTGAATTCGTCATTGCGAGCGCAAGCGAAGCAATCCAGAGCAACGGATAGAAAGACTGGATTGCTTCGTCGCGGATCCTGTCATCGGGCGCGCATTCGCGCGACCCGTTGGCTCCTCGCAATGACGAGAGGCAGGCGTGAAGCCGCCTTACACGGTCTGCGGGCCCGCTCTGCTCGCCCGCGATGGCGCGGTCGATGGCGTCGATCAAGACCTGGGTCTCGATGAATTTCAGCCGCGCCCGCTCGGCCTTGTCGCGGTCGAACGGCGCGGCAAGCGTTTTGGCGAAGGCGTCGCGGTCCTCAGTCATGCGCTCGCGCGCCTTTTTCAGCGTCTCAAGTCGCTCGCTCATGTGGGCTTCGCTTTCTGTTGGGGGCAGATGCGCACGCGTTGGTGCGTCAGGCAGCGGCCATTCCCGGGCTTTCCGAACCGCAACGAGCCGGGCTCGCGGCCGTGAAGGCAAAATGGCGCACCCGACACGATTCGAACGTGTGACCTTTGCCTTCGGAGGGCAACGCTCTATCCAGCTGAGCTACGGGTGCGTTACCGGTTCATCTAGCCGATTGCCCTGCTTTGGGCAATGTCCTTGGGGGGCTGGGGAGGGGGTAGGAGCAAGGCCCGAAAGGCAAAGGTCACACGTTCGAATCGTGTCGGGTGCGCCAGGAAAGCACGTGCCGAGGGTGCCGGGACTGTGGCGGCTCGATTCACTAAGAACAGGCTTTCGGGCATGATGACCGCTCATTCGCCCGCCAGGGTGACCCCCGGCGTGCAAATGATCCGCTCCGGATCGCCGAGGAACAGCGTCCGGGTCAGCCCAGAGCGTGGAGTTGAGGCAAACGGCGCTCGTCTGACTCAACGGCCGCTGCCTTCTTGCGTGTTTGGTAGAATTTTAGAACGCTCCGAGATGTCTCGGTGTTGAGACTGGCGAACTCTTCCCTCATGTCGTCGAGGTCGCTTGCGGAGATCTTTAGCTGACAGGCCGCCTTGCGATTGCGCGTCTGCGTTGCGTCAGCTTCTTTGCGCAGCACGCAAGCCTCCGCGCCTTCGACGCTTCGATCGGGGCTATTCTCCGGCGTAGGAGCCCTGCTTTACGTAGGCGCCTGCCAGGCATTCTTTAGCTTTCGCCAAGACTTGGTTTGCGCTTGCCCTCGATCCGTATGCGCCGGCAACGACCACCGTATAGCCTTGCGTGAAATTGGTGAACTTGCTGGAGAAATCCTGGAACGGCTTCATCCCACAGCGGCGAGCGTCGGCCTCGATGCGCCTGACGGCGATTTCCGTCTGGGGAGTAAAGTTGTTGTCCGGTGACGCAACCGATCCCAGCACAACCCACCAGCCGCTGTTGCTTTCGGCGTGGGCCGTAGTGAAGGCCGGGGTCAAACCCAGAGACAGCACGAGCGCGCTTGCGCAGCTCAACCCGCATATCTTCAACATTCGTGGTTCTCCATTCAATTCTGCCCGGATCGCGACGGCTCGCAGATGGTCAGCTGGATGCACGTCTGCGGCGGATGATACCCTGCAGTCGTAGCGGAGGATGGTATGCTGCAACCGAGACCTCTCTTGGTGATTTCCGCTCTCATCTTCGTTGATACAGATCAATGCAGTATCCGATGATGGGATGTTTCCCTCGTTTTCTGGAGAACTGGAGAAACGAGGCCATGCGCAGACCCGTCCGATTGTTTAGGGCAGCAGCCGTCGTGGCAATCGGGGTGGCGGGTCCCGCGATGGCTGATGATTGCTATGACATTCTCGGTTGTGCGGATCGAAATCTCTTCTCGAGACATTTCGATGATTATCTGGCCGCTCCCCACCCCGAGGGACCGAACTGTGAGTTCCTTTGGGGGATGCGCAACGGAATTTTAGCGCGGCGCGGATACTGCTTCCACACGGCCCGAGGCAAATCCAAGTTCGGCAACGAAGGTTGTCGATACGACGACGTTGCAAGTGTGCCACTCACGCCAATCGAACGGTCCAATATCGCGACGATCGCGCGCGCCGAGAGGCTAAAAGGCTGCCGTTAGCCGCGGTGCGCCGTGGGAATGGCTGCCCCTGCCGAGTGCGGGAGAAAGCAATGAGATTGTTACTGGGCATCCTAGTTGCCGCGTCTGCTGTCTTGGGCTTCGAGCTGCAAGCCGTTGCCAAGTGTATGAAGGTCGGAGAGGTCGAAACGGCCCAAGGCAAACTCGAACAACGAATGTTTCGGTCTGCTGGCGGACAGCCGCTGCGGGCCTTCGTTCTGACATTGCCTGCCCCGATCTGCATTCGTGACGACGAAATTGAAAATGCAGATGACGTTCGCACCATCGAACTTCGCACTTCGGACCGAACGCTGAAGCAAGAGATGCGGCGGTTGATGGGCAAGACAGTGTTTATCCGGGGCACAGCATCCGCGGGGCTCACCGCATGGTTCTATTCACCTATTGTCATTGACATCAGCGAACTTGAGGCGCGCTAAATGCAGCTGGGGTGTTGCGCTAGCCGATTGCCCTGCTTTGGGCAATGTCCGGAAATAGGCTTCCGGCCGGAACCAGACCAGCCGATAATGATCTCATGACCTCCAATATCGAACCGTTGGCCCGCGAGATGGCCGCGCGCATCTGCCGCCGCAGCGGCATGGCGGAGGCCGATATTCCGCGCTGGGTCGAACTGCATTGGCCGTGCGCCGCCGCGATGCTGGAGGCGGGCGTCATGGATGAGGGCGGCGAATGGGTCACGGACAAGGACGTCCGCCTGGGAATGGAGGCCTATCGCGAGCGGCTGCTGCGCGCGAAATGAGGCTTGCGCCCCGAGGGGCCGCCGATTTCAGTCGAAAACACCAGATCCGCCCCGCCGCCGGGGCGATTGTTCCGTCCGACGCAGGCTGTAAAATGCCCCTTGAGGAAATGACGCGGCGAAGCCGCCTTCAGGGAGAAAAGTTGATGCGTCCGCTGGAATTTGGCTGGTATCTGCCCACGCATGGTGACACCACGGCCTATGGCGTGCCCGAGGCCCAGGTGCCGGGATCGCCCGAACTGTGCGACCGCGTGGTGCAGGCCGCGGAGAAGGCGGGTTTTGAGTATCTGCTGATCCCGGTGGGCTCGGTGTGCTGGGAGGCCTGGATCACCGGCGCGTTCATGGCGGCGCGGTCGTCCAAGATCAAACCGCTGATCGCGGCACGGCCCGGCTACATCAATCCGGTGCTGCTGGCCAAGATGATCTCGACCTTCGACCAGATGTCGGGCGGGCGCATCTGCATCAATCTGATCGCGGGCCAGAACGAAAGCGAAGTCGAAGGCGAGGGCGTGCGCTACCCCAAGGAAGAGCGCTACGCGCTGATGGAGGAGGAGGTCTCGATCCTCAAGGCGCTATGGACCACCCGCGGTCCCGTGCATTTCGAGGGAAAATTCCACACCCTGTCCGGCGCGCATATCCGGCCGCGGCCGCTGCAGCAGCCGTTCCCGAAATTCTATCTCGGCGGCGGCTCGCGGCCAGGCCTGGGAAATGTCGGCGAAACATTCCGACGTGCATCTGTTCTGGGGCGATCTGCCGGAACGGATCGCTTCGAACATCGCCGAGATCAGGGAGATGGCAAGAGCGCATGGCCGCGAACAGGCCATCGGCTTCGGCATGCGGCTGCAGGTGATCTGCCGCGAGGACGAAAGGGACGCCTGGGAGGCCGCCGACATCCTGGTGCGCGACGCCACCGAGCGGCAGAAGCAGGAGATGAAGACGCTCTACAACAAGTCGGAGGCCAACCGGCGCGTGCAGGAGCTCGCGCGCGAGCACGGCGATCTGCTGCTGCCGCATCTGTGGACCGGCATCACCAAGGTCCGGCCCGGCGCCGGCATCGCCGTGGTCGGCAACCCCGCGCAATGCGCCGATACGCTGCAGCAATTCATCGACGCCGGCTGTCATTCCTTCTGCCTGTCCGGCTATCTGCACGACGAGGAGGCCGAGCGTTTTGGGCGATTGGTGCGCCCGATATTGGCCGAGAACAATCGCGGCCGGCTGGCGGCGTAAGCCGCGGCGGATCGGAGGAGGTGCTGATGTCGCGTCGTCGTTTGCTGATCTTGCTCGTCGCAGCCGGAGTTTTGCTGCAGACCGGCGTCGGCCGCGCCGACGCCATCGACGGTGACTGGTGCAGCACGGATGGCATGCGCATGTCCATCCAGGGTGAGAAAATCACGACGCCGGGCGGCAAGCAGATCCTCGGCAATTACAGCCGTCACGCCTTTGACTATGTTGTTCCGGAGGGGGAAAGCGGTTCCGGCGAGGTCGTGAACATCATCTTGCGGGGTGAATATCTCGCGCTATCGCGCCAGGGGCCGGCCGATGGCCGCTTGAGGGAATGGCACCGCTGCAAGGAAACCATCAGCTAGAGCATGATCCGGAAAAGTGGACACCGGTTTTCCCGGACAAACGCGAAGCGTTTGCGGAGATCATGCTCAAACAAAAAGATAGAGCGGGATGACGATTCGAAGAAAAGTCATCCCGCTCTAATATAACGGACACGCTTTCGAAGCGTGCCGGGTGCGCCATCAAAAGCCTGCGCTGTCGTAACGACGCTACCCGGTTCGAACTCCTCTACCCGCCGACATTGATTGCTGCCGCTATGCGGTCCGGATTGCGGCGAAGAACCCTTCAACCTGGGTGCGGAGCGCCTCCGACTGCTGCGAGAGTTCGTCGGCCGAGGACAGCAATTGCGTGGCCGTTTGGCCGGTTTCTCTCGCGGTCTGACTGACGCCGCCGATGTTGCTGGAAACCTCCTGGGTGCCCCGGGCGGCCTCCTGGACGTTGCGCGCGATCTCGGCCGTCGCCATGCCCTGTTGTTCGACCGCCGCGGCAATCGCCGTGGCGATCTCGTTCACCGAAGCGATCGTCGCCTCGATTTCCTGGATGGAACCGACGGATTCCTTGGTTGCTTCCTGGATCGCAAGGATCTGCTGGCCGATTTCACCGGTCGCCTTCGCGGTTTGCTCCGCGAGCGCCTTCACTTCGGAGGCCACCACGGCGAAGCCTCTGCCGGCTTCGCCGGCGCGCGCCGCCTCGATGGTGGCATTCAGGGCCAAGAGGTTGGTTTGCCCCGCGATGGTGTTGATGAGCTCGACGACGTCGCCGATTCGCTGCGCCGCCTTGGCGAGGCCCTGTATGGTGGCGCCGGACCGGCTGGCCTGCTCGACTGCGACGCCCGTAATTCTGGTGGACTCGGTAACCTGGCGGCCGATTTCCTTGACCGACGATGACAGCTCCTCGGTCGAAGCCGCGACAGTCTGCACGTTGGTGGACGCCTGTTCGGAGGCCGCCGCGACGGCAGTCGATTGCTGGGTCGACTCTTCGGCACTGGCGGCCAGGGTGTTGGCGGCGCCTTGCAGATTCGTCGCCGAACCGCCGATGGTTTTCAGCGCGATCTTCATCTGACCGTCGAAATCCTGGATCGCGGCAGTGATCTTGTCCTGCTGCTGCTGACGCTCCGCCAGCATCGCTTCCTGATAGACCGAAATCGCAATGTCCATGTCCAGCATCACGGCGCAGTTCAAGGCCGTGAGCACCTCCGCGAGATGACCTGGCTTCCAGCGGTATTGGTGAACGGCGATATTGGCGAGCCGGCCCAATACAAAATTGTAGCCGCCGATATACCAGCGCGGCTCCAGTCCGATCTTGTTGTGAATGAGACCGATGGTGCGCACGCCCTGCATGTATTCATGGTCGAAGCGGCCATTGAACAGGCGCCCCCAATGCGATCCCTGAGCCGCCTTGAGGCGCGGAATATCGCTGCCGACCATGCGCGCGAGCTGGGGCTCTCGGGTCAGGTGCTGGTAGAAGCCCTCGAGAACCTCCGGTAGCGCCGGCTCGACGGCCTTCCAGAACTCTCGCAGCAGTTCGCCGGTCCTGGCGTCGATGCGCATGAAACGCATCCGGGTCTCGCGCTCCTGAGCGCTGTCGGTGGCGCTGGAGCTTGTCGCAGGGGACGTCATCGCGGGCATGTTTTTCTTCCGTTTTTCATTTGCACTGGGAAGGAGGGAGCCCGCGGGTGATGTCCCGGCGACAACCCGTAAAAATACGGACACCAACTTCTGTCCCGGCAGCATCGTTGATTTTGAGTTAAGATTCGGCGCTGCCTGTTGATGCAGATTGTTAACCTGCATCAAGTGGCGACGGTGATGCCGGTCATCTGCCGCTGCGCCGCTGCCGCAATTCGACAAACGTCATTGACCGAGATCAATCTCTGGCACATGGCATGCCAGCCATGCTATTTTTGCAAAGGAAATTCGTGCCGCGTTTGCTACGTAAGAAGCCGTCTCAGCCGCACCGTCGCGGGCCAAAGTAGATCCACATGCAAACCGTATCGCCTTGTGTAACATGTCCACACCGCGATCTCGGCTTCTGCGGCACGCTATTGGAGAACCGCGTCGAACAATCGCGCTCGCATCAAGGCGCAAATTGGCAGCATCACCGGACGGTGCCGGCGGGCAAGCAGATCGCCACCCGAAACCAGGTATCCGAGGATATCTTCCTGCTGTGCGGCGGCTGGGGATTTCGATTCTTCCAACTGCCCGACGGCCGCAGGCAAATATTGAATTTCCTGCTGCCCGGCGATCTTTTCTCCGTTGCCTCGGTGTTTGAGGAACGGTTCCACTACTCGGTCAAGGCATTGACAGCAGATTCAAATAAGCGGAATGCGCCGCGCGGAAGTTCAGGCAAGGCTCGCCATCAATCCCGACATTCTGAAGGCGCTGGCGAAGGCCGGCAACGCCGAGACCGAGGCCGCGGACCGGATGCAGACGGCGCTCGGCCAGTACTCGGCGGAAGAGCGCATTGCCTATTTGCTTCTGCACCTCACGCGGCGGATTGCGGCCCGGAGCGTGATCCGTGAACAGCGTTACCCCCTTCCGTTGCGTCAGCAGCATATCGCCGATGCCGTCGGACTAACGCCAGTTCATGTGAGTCGGGTTTTGAGCCTGTTCCGCGATCGCGGAATCGTCGGACTATCGGACGGCGTCCTGCAGGTCTTCAATCTCCCTGAGCTGGAGCGCATCGGTTCGCTGAACTGACCGCGGCAGAAGCCACGGTTCACGCCCGGGCTTCGCCGGATAACCACGGAATCTCGGGTTACTAGGCCACCGCCGCCGCGCTGTCGCGGCGCGGGCCGAACAGTTGCCGCACCTCGGCGCCAGGCTTCGCGGCGCTGAACAGGTAACCCTGCATCTCGGTGCAGCCGAGCGTGCGCAGCATTTCCTTTTGCTCCAGCGTCTCGACGCCTTCCGCCGTCGTCGTCATGTTGCGCGCGGCGGCGATGTTCACCACCGCCTGCACGATGGCCGATGAGCCGTCGATTTCCGCGATGTCGCTGACGAAGCAGCGGTCGATCTTGATCTTGTCGAACGGGAAGCGCTTCAGGTAGCTCAGCGAGGAATAGCCGGTACCGAAATCGTCCAGCGCGATACGGATGCCGATGGCGCGGAGCTGATGCAGGATGGCAAGCGCCGTCTCGTCGTCGCGGATCAGCACCGCCTCGGTGATTTCGAGTTCCAGCCGGTCCGCCGGAAGACCGGAGGCGGCGAGCGCGCTGGCGATCTTCAGCGCCAGCGTCGGGCATTTCAGCTGAACGGGCGAGACGTTGACCGCGAGCCGGACATGGTCCGGCCAGGTGGCCGCCTCGGCGCAGGCGGTTCGCAGCACCCATTCGCCGAGTTCAACGATCAGACCGGTGTCTTCCGCGACGGGTATGAAGTCGGCGGGCGAGATCATGCCGCGCTCGGGATGACGCCAGCGCAGCAGCGCCTCGCAGGCGGTGACCTCGTCGCTGACGAGATCGACCAGCGGCTGGTAGTGAATCTCGAAGCCGCCGTCCAGCAGCGCCTGGCGCAGGTCGCGCTCCAGGGTCAGCCTCGCCTTCGCGCGGGCATCCATGGCCGGCTCGAAGAAGCGATAGGTCCGGCGGCCGTCGGCCTTGGCGCCGTACATCGCCAGATCGGCATTCTTGATGAGCTGATCGAGGTCGGTGCCGTCCTGCGGCGCCAGTGCAATGCCGATGCTGGCGTCGCTCGAGAGCTGGTGACCGAGGCATTGATAGGGTTGCCGGATCGCCTCATGAATCCGCATCACGAATTCGACGACGTCGCGGGTGCTCCCGACGCCGGTCTGGATCACCGCGAACTCGTCGCCGCCCAGCCGCGCGACGTGATCGGTCTCCCGGATGCAGCCCCTGATGCGGGCGGCCACGGCCTTCAGCAGCTCATCGCCGACGTGATGTCCGAGCGAATCGTTGATGCCCTTGAACTCGTCGACGTCGATATAGAGCAGCGCGAACTGCTCGCCCCGGCTGGCTCTCTGCAGCTCGCGTTCGATCCGCTCGCGGAACAGCACCCGGTTCGGCAGGTCGGTCAGCGCGTCGTAATGCGCGAGATGCGCGATCTTCTCGTCCGCGCGCCGGCGTTCGGTGACATCGTCGACGACGTTGACGATGTACCGCGTTTCGCCGGCCTGATCCGGAATGCCGATACGCCTTGAGGTGATGAAGCGATGGCCCAGTGCCTGGCTTTGCCACGGGAACTCGTCCAGGAACAGGGCGCCGGCCGATTGCAGGGCTTTTTCATCGTCCGCGTTGATGATATCGGCGGACGCCTTCGGAAACAGGTCCAGCGCCGTCTTGCCGACGATGGCATCGCGCGGCAGCCCGAATTGAGTCTCGGCCACCCGGTTGACCAGCACGTAGCGGCGATCACGCATGTCCTTTACGGTGATCTGCGACGGGTATGTGATCGATGATCTGGCGCAGGAATTTGTAGTTGCGGTCGCGTTCCTGTTCGAGGTTTCGGCGCTCCGTGATGTCTTCGATCGTCGCGACCCATCCGCCTTGCGCCAGGGGCTTGTTGACGATCTGAAACGAACGTCCGTCCGCGGATTCCATGATCGTACGGGTGACTTTTCCTCGTGCGACGTTGCGCAGGATGTTCGAACAGAATTCCCCGACGTCTCCGTCGAAGGATCCCGTGTCCTTGCGATGCTGGATCAGGTCGAAAAAACTGCACCCCGGCTTTACGACCTCCGTCGACAGATCGTACATGTCGATATAGCGCTGGTTGCAGGTGACGATGCGCGCGGACGCGTCATACAGCACGAGGCCCTGCGTCATGTTGTTCAGCGCGGTGTCGAGCCGATGCTTTTCCGATTCCAGCCGCTGCTGCGATTCCCGGCTTTGCCGGGTTAGTCTGCCGGACGATCAGGAACAGGATGAAGGCGATCACCAGCGCGGACAGAACGGCGGCGGCGATCATGAACCTGGTTTGCGCGCGCCAGTCGGCCAGCACGGCCGAGACGGTCGTGGTCGCGACCACCACGATCGGAAAACGGCCCAGCGGCGCCGCCGAACCGAGCCGGTCCTGATTGTCGACGGGACTTTGCAGCCGCAGCGTCTGCAGGCCGCCCTCGGTCAGGACCTTGTGCAGCAGCGGAGCCGTTTTGAAATTTCTGCCCGATCATCGAATCGGCGTGAGGGTAGCGCGCCAGCATCGTTCCATCGCGATGGAACATGGAGATCGCGGCGCCCTCGCCGAGCGCGACGGAAGCGAAGAATTTTTCAAAATTGGCGGGATCGATCCGCCGCGCCATCACGCCGAGAAAAACGCCGTCCGGCCCGCTCAGCCTGTGGGCGATGACAGTGGTCCAGCTCGCCGGTGAAATAGCTGCGAACCGGTTCGGCCAGAGCAATTTGTCGATTCGGGGTCTGATTTGAAAGTCTTGAAATAGGCCCGGTCGGCGATGCTGACGTCCGGCAGCGGCCAGACCCCCGATGAATTGATCAGTTTTCCGTCGGAATCGAAGATATCGACGTCGCCGATATAGGACAGACACGCTGACCTTGGACTTCAGCATCTGGTGCGCGTCGAGAGTCGACATCTGGCTCTCGAAAATCTCCGGCGAAGCAATCTCGGAAAATTGCATCTTGGCGATCAGGTCGTTTGCGACTGATCTCGGAATCTTCGAACTGCTGGTCGAAGTGGCGGGTAAGCAGCAGCACGGTATTTTCGAGTTCACGCTCGCTGTTGCTGAGCGCGCGCTCGCGAAATTCGCCGACCATGACCGCCGTGCCGATCATGATCGCCGCGATCAGGAGAACGCCGGAGAGGATCAGCCACAGCACCGGTCCGCGCCGAAACGACGCTGGCATTGGATGCGGCCCGATCGCGGCTGTCCCGGGCATTCTAAATGTGCCCCACATGCCGGAAACCAACTTTCGCATTCGCCGTTCCCCCGGGGACATGCATACAATGCACAAATGGCATAACCCGTTAGGAAATCCGGTTACTTAAGGCTTAATGGGCTTTAACATGCCTGTATCGCATTGCGGCAACGCGAATACTGCCGGGGAGGCGAGGCGTGATGGCGAACAATTCCGGCTCCCCGGACTTCCGGTTTTGCGGGCAAAGCCTGGCCGGTGTTCGCTTCGCTGCAATCGTATCGCCTTCGATTCCTCACCCACGACCTGATCGCTGGATTGACGCTCGCCGCGATCGCCATTCCCGAGCAGATGGCGACGGCCCGGCTTGGCGGATTTGCCCCGCAGATCGGCTTCTTCGCCTTTCTGGCGGGCTCGCTGGCATTCGCTGTGTTCGGAAGCAATCGCTTCCTGTCGTGCGGCGCGGATTCGACCATCACGCCGATCTTCGCCGGAGGCCTCGCGGCGCTCGCCGTCTCCAGCGATCCGCAATATCTGGTGCTGGCGGCGGCGCTGGCGCTGATGGTCGGCCTTCTGCTTCTCGCCGCCGGAATTTTCCGCCTGGGCTGGATCGCGGATCTGCTCTCGATACCGGTGACGACAGGCTTTCTCGCCGGCATTTCCATGCACATCCTGATTTCGCAACTGCCGGGCATTCTCGGGATCGCCGCGCCGGACGGTGCGATGCTGCAGCGCCTGGCGATGACAGCCACGCATCTGGGCGAAACAAACCCGTTTACGCTTCTGATCGGATTGGGGGTTCTGGCGATCATCGCTGTATCGGAGCGGATCAACGCGCGCATCCCCGGCGCATTGATAGGTCTCGTGCTGGCGAGCGCGGCAGTCACGCTGCTCGGGCTTGAGAGCCGGGGCGTCAGCGTCCTCGGCGCGGTCTCCGCCGCGTTGCCGGCGCTGGCGGTGCCGGACATCTCCGTCGGCCGGCTGCCGAGCCTGGTATCGCTCAGTCTCATCATCGCGATCGTCATCATGGTGCAGACGGCGGCGACGACGCGATCCTTTCCCTCCGACCCCGACGAGCCGCCGGATGTCGATCGCGACTTTGTCGGCGTTGGCGTCGGCAGCATGCTGGCGGGACTGGTCGGCGCGTTTCCGGTCAATGCCAGCCCGCCCCGCACCGCGGTGGTTTCCGAGACCGGCGGACGTTCCCAACTCGCCGGCCTTGCCGCCGGGACGATCGTGTTCGCGTTGCTGGCATTCGGCGCGTCGCTGCTCGGCCGAATTCCGAACGCGGCGCTCGGCGGCGTGCTGCTGTTCGTCGCCCTGCGGATCGTCCGCGTCAGCCGGATCGTTGCGATTTACCGGCAGTCATTTGGTGAATTCCTTCTGATCGTCGCGACGGCGGCAGCGATCATCGTGCTGCCGATCGAGCAGGGCGTCGGGCTAGGAATTGCGCTCTCGCTGCTGCACGGCATCTGGAGCACGACGCGGGCCCGGCTGGTGGTATTCGAACGCGTGCCCGGAACCTCGATCTGGTGGCCGTCGAGCCCGAATCTGCCCGGCGAACAAGAGCCCGGAATCATCGTCGCGGGATTTCAGGCGCCGTTGTCTTTTCTCAACGCCTATCATTTCCGGCGCGACATTCTGGACGCCCTGCAATCCCGGAAGCCGCAGGCGCGGCTGTTGGTGCTGGAGGCGACGGGTATTGTCGAGATCGACTTTACCGCGGCGCAGATATTGCGCGACCTCATTCGAAGGTGCCACGCCGACGGCGTCGATTTCGCCATCGCGCGGCTGGAGTCGATCCGGGCGCAGGCCGCGATGGCGCGGTTTGGCATCAACGAGCTCCTGGGTCCGGATCATTCCTTTCGCAGCGTCGAGGAGGCGATTCGGGCGCTCGGCAAGAAAGTCGGGCCGGAAAACGCCGGTCATTGAACTCGCAACGCCCGGGAGAATGTCGAAGGATTGCACCATGGACGATACGGCCCGAATTGAAGGCCGGAAGGGCGGGAACCGGCCCCTGGGTTCCATCGGCGCAAAACCGGGTCATTTGATCGATGTCAAAGCGATCCGCTTGGGGCTTGGGCATCGTTCTTTCATGCCGTTTTACCGATTTCACGTCTGCGATCCGATCAACCGCATCGACGGCCATGGTCATGACGGCGCGGCGCTGGCAGACGATATCGATGCCATGCTGTTCGCGGCCGGCATCATTCAAAGACTGGTGCAGGAGCAACCCTCTGTTCCCAGCAAACTGGGCGATCAGGATCGTCCAGGATACGCGTCCGGTCGGCGTTCTCAGCTTTGAGGCCGGCTTGAAGGTTTTGCTCAGACCGCACTGGGTTTGCGACCAGCCAAGCGAAGCGCATGAAGGCTGGCGGTAAGGGCTACAGTCTGATCCAGCTTTCGCTGGATCAGACTCGTCGCCTGCTTTTCGTCAGGCATGATCTGTTCCGAAAACCGGTTCCCACTTTTCGGGATCATGCCTTAGATCGGAACGATCTCCTTGCCGATCGGCCACAGCGCGAGGCCGGCGAGTTTGAGGTGCGCCCAGGCGAAGGGAATGCCGATGATGGTCACCGCGAGGATGATCGCGGTGACGATATGCGCGAGCGCCAGCCACCAGCCCGCCAGCACCAGCCAGATCAAATTGCCGATCAGGCCGAGCGGCCCGGTGCCGATATCGCGGCGGCCGGTGATGCTGTCGCGGGGCACCGCCTTTTGGCCGAACGGCAATAGCGTATAGGCGGCGATCGTGAAGGCGGCCTTCGCCCAGGGCAGGCCGATAATGGTGATGGCCATGATGATGGCGGCGACCACCCAGCCAAACGCCATCCACAGGCCGCCGAACAGAATCCAGAGGATGTTCAGCAATATCGAAACAGGGGGCATGCGATTTCTTCAAGAGCCGGAAAGATGCGTTCGCGCGTAATGTTGCGCGACCCCGTGACGATAGGCCGGACCATCCAATCGATCCACTGCTAATCCGAGATCTGGACCTCGCCTTCGATTTCCACCGGCATCCCGAACGGCAGCTCGGCCATCCCCACCGCGCTGCGGGCATGGGCGCCGGCCTCGGGCCCCCAGAGCTCCAGGATCAGGTCGGAGCAGCCGTTGATGACGGCGGGCTGCTGGACAAAGCCGGGCGCGGAATTGACCATGCCGAAAATGCGCACCCAATGCGTAATGCGGTCGAGATCGCCGAGCGCGCGCTGGAGATAGCCGAGCATCGACAGCGCCGTGAGCCGTGCGGCCATGTAGCCCTGCTCCAGCGTCAGCTCGCGGCCGACCTTGCCCAGCGGTTTCGCCAGCGGCCCCTCCGGGCTCTGCGGTCCGTGCCCGGCGAGCACCGCGCGGTTTCCGATCATGCGCACATTGACGAAAGGCAGCACGATTCCGGGCGGCGGCGCGAAGGCGGGCGGCAGCACCAGGCCGAGCGCTGTGAGTCGGGATTCGATTTTCGCCATGGCGGATGCCTTCAAGACGCCTTGCGCGGCGGGCTTCGCAACCGTCCCACCACGCCGGTCGGAAAGAAATAGACGCTGGCGATGAACAACAGCCCGAGCCAGAGCAGCCAGCGGTCCGGGATGCAGCAGTCCCGGAAGCAGCGGCAGTCCTGCTTCGGCGGCGGCGTTGGAGGCCGCCCCCATCAGCGCCTGCAGATAGTTCTGGGCCAGAATGAAGATCGCAGCGCCGATGATCGCGCCGTAGATCGTGCCCATGCCGCCGATCACCACCATCAGCAAAATGTCCAGCATGATGGAAAAGCTCAGCGAGGTGTCCGGTCCGGCATAGCGCAGCCACAGCGCGTTCAGCATGCCGGCGCTGGCGGCGACCAGCGCGGCGAGGCAGTTGGCGTAGGTCAGGTGAAACACGGTGCGGAAGCCGAGCGCCTCGGCGCGGAAACGGTTTTCGCGGATCGCCTGCAGCACGCGGCCGAACGGCGAATTCACCACGCGCAGCAGCAAAAGGATCATCGCCGCGCGAGGCGATGAAGATGAGATAATAGGTCAGCACGCGGCCGTTGAGTTCGAAGCCAAGCGTGCCTTTGGAGATCAGCACCGTGCCCGGCCGCAGCAATTCCGGCAGTTGAAAACTGCGGCCGTCCTCGCCGCCGGTCAGCCATGACAGTTGCGAGGCCAGCACCAGGAAGGCGGAAGCCACCGCCAGCGTGATCATCGCGAAAAAGATCGCGTCGACCCGCAGCGAGAACAGGCCGATCGCGAGCGCCAGCAGGATCGCCAGCGGCAGGCCGGTAACGACGCCGGTTGCGACCGCGGTCCAGCTCGGTCCCATCGAATAAAGCGCGATCGCGATCGCGTAACTGCCGATGCCGTAAAACATGGTGTGCGCGAACGACACCGAGCCGGTATAGCCGAGCAGCAGGTCATAGGACGCCACCAGGGCCGCGAAGATGCAGATCTTGGTGGCGACGTTCATCGCCTTGGCGCCGGGAAAGACCAGCGGCGTGATCGCCAGCGCCGCGATGATGACGACGAGGATCAGGGTGAGCACGCGGCTGCGCGGCGGATCGCCGGAAAGGATCATCATCGGCAAACCTTCATCGACTTGTCACCGCATAAAGCCCGCGCGGGCGCCACATCAGGATCGCGACCATCAGGAGAATGTTGGAGACCAGCGCCAGCTTCGGCACCAGGAAGCCGCCGTAATTGGCGACCATGGCGACCAGTAGCGCGCCGATGAAGCAGCCGCCGATCGAGCCGAGGCCGCCGATGATCACCACGATGAAAATCAATACCGTGAGATCGTTGCCCATCGAGGCATGCACCTGCTCGCGGTACAGCGCCCACATCACGCCGCCGAGGCCGGCAAGCCCGGAGCCGACCATGAATACGCCCAGGAACAGCCGCCGGATGCGGTAGCCGAGCGCTTCCACCATCTCGCGGTTTTCCACGCCGGCGCGGATCAGAAGCCCGATCTTGGTGCGGTTCAGCACCAGCTGAATGCCGGCGAAGACGATCAGGCCGACCAGCATCGCCAGCAGGCGGTATTTCGCGATCGCGATGTCGCCGATGATGAAGGAGCCGCGCAGCGATGTCGGCAGCGGCAGCGGAATGATCTGCGGCCCCCACAGCGCATACAGCGCCTGTTCGGCGACGATCAGAGCCGCCGGTGGTCATCAGGATCTGCTTGAGGTGCTGGCCGTAGACCGGGAGGATCAGCACGCGCTCGACCACCAGTCCCGAGCGCGCCGGAGACCGCCATCGACAGCACCGCGGCCGGCGCCAGCACCGCGAGATTTGTCAGGAGCGAGTCGGCCTGCACCCATGTCGCCAGCGGCAGCAGCACCAGGGTCGCGACATAGGCGCCGACCGAGATGAAGGCGCCGTGGCCGAAATTGAGCACGTCCATCAGGCCGAACACCAGGGTCAGCCCGGAGGCCATGATGAAGATCATCATGCCCATGGCGAGGCTCGCCACCGTCAGCGTCACCCAGGAACTTCCCGATCCGATCAGCGGCAGCATGGCGAGCGCGAGGATCGCCGGCAACAGCACGGGCAGCATATCCCGCTTCGGCTTCGGCAATGCGTCGGTGACGGCAAGGTCGGTCATTGATGCGCCTCCAGACTCAGGCCCAGCAGACGCTCCTGCAGCGCGACGTCGGCGGCCAGCGCCGCCATCTCGCCGCGATGGACGATCTTGCCGTTATCCATCACCAGCACCTTGTCGCCGAGCTCGCGCGCGGCATGGAAATTCTGTTCGACCAGCAGAATGGTGGCGCCGCGGCGCTTGATCTCGGCGAGGCATTCGATCAGCGCCACCACGATCGCCGGCGCCAGCCCCTTGGTCGGCTCGTCGATCAGCAGCAGCTTGCGCGGCTCGACGATGGCGCGGGCGATGGAGAGCATCTGCTTCTGTCCGCCGGACAGCAGGCCGGCGCGCGACAGCCAGAACCGCCTGAGCGCGGGGAAGAATCCGAAGATCCACTCCAGCCTGGCATCGTCGAGCGGTCCGTCCCGCGCCGCGAGCACCAGATTTTCCTTCACCGTGAGATCGGAAAACACCGCCATGCTCTCCGGGACATAGCCGACGCCAAGCCGGGCGATGTCCGGGGTCGCGCTCTTCTCGATGCGTTGTCCCTCCAGCGAGATCTGGCCGGCGGAGGCCTGCCACAGCCCCATGATGGTTCGCAGCGTCGAGGTCTTGCCGGCGCCGTTGCGGCCGAGCAGCATCGTGGTCTGGCCCTCGGGCACGACGAAATCGACGCCCTGCAGGATGTGATAGCGCCCGACATGGGTGTGCACGCCGGCGAGCGTGAGAAGGTCGCTCATGCCGCGCTCTTTCCGGGCGCGATGCCGAGATAGGCTTCCTGCACGATCGGCGAGGCGATCACCTCGGCCGGCTTGCCGTCGGCGACGAGCTGGCCGTTGTGCAGCACGATGATGCGGTCGGCCAGCGAGCGCACCACGTCCATCTTGTGCTCGACCAGCAGGATGATCTTGCTTGAATCCTGCTTGAGCTGCGCGATCAGGTTGAGCACGACAGGGACTTCATCGATGCTCATGCCGGCGGTCGGCTCGTCGAACATGAAAACCTTCGGCTCGAGCGCCATCATCAGCGCGACCTCGAGCTTGCGCTGATCGCCGTGCGACAGCGCGGTCGCCGTCACGCTTCGCCGGCTGCCCAGCGCGACCTTGTCAAGAATGGCGTCGGCGCGCGCGATCAGGTCCTTGCGCGTCATCCACGGCCGCAGCATGTCGTAATGCACGCCGCTTTCGGATTGCACGGCGAGCCGGACATTCTCCTCGACGCTGAGGTTCGGAAACAGATTGGTGAGCTGGAAGGCGCGGCCAAGGCCGGCGCGGGTGCGCAGCGGCGCGGAAAGCTGGGTGATGTCGTCGCCGTCGAACAGGATGCTGCCGTCGCTGGGGCGCAACTGTCCGGAGATCAGGTTGAAATAGGTAGTCTTGCCGGCGCCGTTGGGGCCGACAATGGCGGTCAGCTCGCCCGGCCGGAAGCTGCAGCTGACGCGGTTGACCGCGACGTGACCGCCGAAGCGGATGGTCAGGTCGCGGGTTTCGAGGGTGTGGGTCATCGAGCGTCATCGCAAGGTTTGTCATCTGCTCTCGCCGGCGCGGCCGATCGCGAGCGATCGGGTGTCATGCGCGGACTTGATGCCGCGCATCCATCCCCTCTCCCCGACGCCTTTCATCCGCGAAGGGGCGAGATGAGCGGAAAAGCTTACCTCTTGTTGCGGATCGGGATGTTCATGTCCTCGATCTTGAGTTCGCGCACCGGCTCCAGCACGGCCCAGGCGACATTCGGATCGACCTTGACCTTGAAGTGATACATGCTCTGCAGCGCCTGATGGTCCTCTTTGCGGAAGATCATCTTGCCCTTCGGCGTATCGAACTCCATGCCTTCCATCGCGCTGATCAGCTTTTCGGTGTCGGTGGATTTCGCCTTGGTGACGGCGGTGACCACGGCCATCGCGGCGGAGAACCCGCCGGCGGTGAAGAAATCCGGCGGCGCGTTGAAGCGTTTCTGGTGCTCGGCGACCAGCCAGTCGTTCACCGGGTTCTTCGGAATGTCGTAATAGTAATAGGTCGCGCCTTCCATGCCGGGCAGCCGCTTGTAGGCGGCGAGGGCGGGCAGGATGTTGCCGCCGGTCGAAAGCTCGATGCCGTAGCGCTTCGGATCCATATCCTGCAGTTTGGTCAGCGGATCGCCGCCGCCGGCCCAGATCACCCAGATGATCTTGCGGCCCGGCTTGTCCTTCAGCGCGTCGAACAGGCGCTGGCCGGCCGCGGTGAAGTCGGTGGTGGTGGTCGGCACGTATTCTTCGGCGGCCAGCGTCGCGCCGGTTTTGGCCAGCGCCTCCTTGAACGCGGCCACGCCGTCGCGGCCGAACGCATAGTCCTGCGCCAGCGTCGCGATGGTGACGCCGGGCTTGCCGATCGCCACCGCGTTGGAGATCGCGTCCTGCGAGGAGTTGCGCCCGGTGCGGAAGATGTAGCGGTTCCACTTCTCGCCGGTAATCTGGTCCGCGACCGCCGGCTCGACGATCAGGATCTTCTTGTTTTCCTCGGCAACCGGAAGGTCCGCCAGCGCCGCGGCCGAGAATGTCGTGCCGATGGCGATATCGACCTTGTCGTCCTGATAGGCTTCGGCCAGCGCCGCCTTGGACAGGTCGGGCTTGTTCTGGTCGTCCTTGGTGATGATGACGATCTTGCGCCCGTCGAGCGTCATGGTGCCCTTGGTGGCGTATTCCAGTCCCATGCGCAGGCCGGTTTCGGTCTGCTTCGCATAGGCTTCCAGCGGGCCGGTCTTGCCGTAGATCAGCGCGATCTTCAGATCGTCCGCTTGCGCGGCGACGCTCCCGATCAGGCCGAGTGTAACGGTTGCAAGAATGAGTGGTAAGCGCACGGCAGTTCCTCCTGTTGTAGAATTCGAGGTTATCACAGCGATTTGCACAGCCGGATGCACATTGCAATTCGATGTTCCGGTTGCGGGCGGTTTCGGCGGGAGCGCGCGGCAAAAGCTCATGCGGTTCCCCCGCCAACCGCGCGCCTGGCCGGGTCGGGGTGCGCGCCGGCGAGCCCTGCGACGTTGCGCCAATCCGACTGCGCTTCCTCCGCGCTTTCGAAAATATGCGCGGCGACGCCGCGCTTTTCCAGCGCTTCGCCGAGCTTGATGCGCAGAAAGCCGCGAGGTGGTGTAGCGCGAGACGCCGGAATAGAAGCGGTCGGCGAGGCTGCGCACCATGGCCGAATACTCGTCGAGCAGTTCGGGCACGATCGAGAAGTTGTCGTAGTTGACGATCGCGTAGACGCGGCGGTCGAGCCCGCCGAGCCTGGCTTCGACGGCTCTTGCGATCGCGTCGATGTCGGCGCGGCTGCGCAGCGCGAAGCGCTCCAGATTGACGAAGAACAGGTTCTGCTGCTCGTCGAGCGTGAAGCGCTGGTCGAGCGGAATCGCCAGCATGTCGTCGCGCAGGTCCATCGGCCCCTCGCGGAAAATCCGCTGGTCCATCGCGACCGGATCGCGCGGGATGACCGGCTTGAAATCCATCCGCGCGAGGATGTCGCGCTCGATATCGATGCCGGGCGCGACCTCGATGAGCTCAAGCCCGTCCGGACCGAGCGTAAAGACGCAGCGCTCGGTGACGTAGAGCACGCTCTGCCCGCGCGCGGCGGCGTAGGCGCCGCTGAACGTCACATGCTCCACGGCCTCGACGAATTTGCGCGCCTTGGCTTCCTCCAGGATCGCAAGCTTGCCGTCGGACAGCGCGATGCGCAGCCGCCCGGCGCCGAAGGTGCCGACGAAGACCACCTTCTTGGCGTTCTGGCTGATGTTGATGAAGCCGCCGGCGCCGGCGAGCTTGGGGCCGAATTTGCTGACGTTGAGATTGCCCGCCCGGTCGACCTGGGCGAGGCCGAGAAACGCCGCGTCGAGCCCGCCGCCGTCGTAGAAATCGAACTGGTAGGGCTGGTCGATCACCGCCTGGGTGTTGATCGCGGCGCCGAAATCGATCCCGCTCGCGGGGATGCCGCCGATCACCCCGGGCTCCGCGGTCAGCGTGATGAGGTCGATGATCCGCTCTTCGTTGGCGACCGCCGCGATGCCGTCGGGCATGCCGATGCCGAGATTGACGACGCTGTTGGCCTTCAGCTCGAACGCGGCGCGGCGCGCGATGATCTTGCGCTCGCTCATCGGCATCGGCGGCAGCGAGCCGGCGCGCACCCTGATCTCGCCGCTGAACGCCGGATTGTATTGCGTGCCGAAGGTCTGCCAGTGGTTTTCCGGCTTCGCCACCACCACGCAGTCGACCAGAATGCCGGGGATCTTGACCTGGCGCGGATTGAGGCTGCCGCTTTCGGCCACGCGCTCGACCTGCGCGATCACGATGCCGCCGGAATTATGCGCCGCCATCGCGATGGCGAGCGCCTCCAGCGTCAGCGCTTCCTTCTCCATGGTGAGATTGCCGTCGGGATCGCCGGTGGTGGCGCGGATGATGCCGACGTCGATCGGAAACGTCTTGTAGAACAGGCATTCCTGGCCGCCCAGGGTGACCAGTTCGACCAGGTCCTCGGTGGTGCGGGCGTTGAGCTTGCCGCCGCCGTTGCGCGGATCGACGAAGGTGCCGATGCCGACGCGCGTGATGTGGCCGGGCCGCTGCGCCGCGATGTCGCGGAACAGATGGGTGATGACGCCCTGCGGCAGATTATAGGCCTCGATCTGGTTGGCTATCGCGAGCTGCCTGCAGTTTGGGCGCAAGGCCCCAATGGCCGCCGATGACGCGCTTGACCAGCCCCGTCATGCGCGAAATGATTGAGGCCGCGATGCTTGCCGTCGCCTTGCCCGGCGGCATAGACCAGCGTCAGGTTGCGCGGCTTGTCCCTGCGGGTAGGGCGCGTCGCCCTCGCTGGCGAGATAGAGCTCTTCCAGCGCCAGCGCGATTTCCTCGGCAAAGCCGATGCCGACAAAGCCGCCGGTGGCAACCGTGTCGCCGTCGCGGATGAGGCGGACGGCCTCCGCGGCCGTGACGATCTTGCCCTTCTCCGAGTTGCGCAGATAGGGCAAGGCCGGATGCTGGCTCACTCGCGTTCCTCCCGAAATTGTTTCAAACCGCGCGCCGGTTTTCCCGATCTTTGCCGTTGTTCGAGTTCTACTGCCGGCGCGCCCAATGAATAGCGGCGACGAACCAGGCGGTCTGCCTAATATGCAGTCATGCATGAACCCGAAGCTGGTTGGTTCAAATCAAAGGGTTCGCGACGGCCGGGCTGGGGCCGCCGGCAAGCACCCCATGACCTGTCCTGCGAGGAATCGAGTTGAAAAACGGCCGGGAAGGCCGATGTGGCGGAAGTCCGCGATTCAGGGAGAGAACAATGAAGAACTGCTCGCCGTCGTCTCGCTGGCGATATCGCTGCGCCGCAGATGAGCCGTGCGAGAATTCCCGCTGCGCCGCTGGGCCGAGCGTCAAGTGGCGAAGGCGTAGGCCTCGACCAGGGGTTGGCCGAACGGCCGTGCGCGCGTCAGCGGCGATAGCGATCGCCGCGCGCATAGGCCGGGCGGTTTTCCTGCGGCGGGCGGCTCGCCAGGCTGACGCGCGCTCTCGCTGGCGATCGGGATCGCCGGCTTCAGTTCTTCCAGGAAGATCGGCCGGGAGAAATAGTAGCCCTGCGCATAGCGGATCTTGGTGGCGGCCTGCAGATAGGCGAGTTCCTCGAAGGATTCGATGCCTTCGGCGATGACGGTCATGCCGAGCGCTTCGCTCAGGGATTCGATCGCCCGCAGGATGCCCTGGCTGCGCGGGCGCTTATGAATGTCGGTGATGAAGGAGCGGTCGATCTTGATTTCGTCGGCGGTGATGTCGGCCAGCGCCGACAGCGACGAATAGCCGATGCCGAAATCGTCGATCGAAATCCCGACCCCGAGCTTGCGGAAGATCGGCAGGATCTCGTCCTGGAAATGGGTTTTGGTGACGAAGGCGTCTTCCGTCACCTCGATCATGAAGCGCTTGGGAAATCCGGTCGCCTCGAGCGCCTGCGCGAACGGGCGCATGAATTCGGGGTTGCCGGCCTGCTTCGCCGCGACGTTGATGCTGATCGAGGTGTCGTGACCGAAGGTCTTCGTTGATGAGATCGATCGACTTGACGATCTCGGCCAGCACCAGATGCGTGAGCTCGTCGATCAGTCCGAGCTCGACGGCGAGATTGATGAAGGTGCCGGGAGCCTGAATGACGCCCTCGTCGTCGCGCAGGCGCACCAGCGCCTCGATGCCCTTGATGTCCTGGGTCCTGATGTCGACCTTTGCCTGGAAGGCGCAGCAGAAACGCTTTTCCAGGATGGCGAGCCGCAGCGACTGCTCGACCTTCATGCGCGCGAGCGCCTCGCGCTCCATGCCGGCGTCGAAGAAGGCCGCGGCGCCCTTGCCGTCGTTCTTGACGCGGTACATCGCGATATCGGCGTTCTGGCGCAGCACGTCGTAGCTGCGGCCGTGATCGGGATAAAGGCTCACCCCGATCGAGGTGGAAGCGAATATTTCCGATCCGTCGATGAAGAACGGGGCCTTCAGCCGGTCCAGCGTGAACTGGATGTATTCCGCCACCTCGCTTTCGCTCTGGATCGGATTGAGCAGCAGCAGGAATTCGTCGCCGCTGATCCGCGACAGCATGTCGGATTCGCGCAAGTCCAGCCCAAGCCGCTCGGCGACCTCCACCAGCAGCGCGTCCCCGATCGCATGGCCGTAGTAGTCGTTGATGTGCTTGAAATTGTCGATGTCGAGAAAGGCGAGCGCGAACCGTCCCGGCGCTTCGCGCTGCAGCAGGCTGTTGGCGCGATGCTCGATCACGCGCCGCGTCGGCAGACCGGTCAGCTCGTCGTAATAGGCCGAGCGGAACAGATGATCCTCGACGGCTTTTTGCTCGCTGATGTCGACCGAGCTCGAAAGCAGGAGATTGCGCTCGGCGATGCGGACCGGGCGATGCGTCGGTGAGAAAGACCTGCCTGGCCTCGCCGCTCGTCACGCATTCTTCCGTAACGGCCGCGCGTCCGGCGCGCAGCAATCCGAGGCCGGTTTCGCGGCGCTGGTTCAGTTCCGGCGAAGCCGGCGCCGCCGGCCCGCTTGCGGCCAGCCGGAGCTGCACGGCGGCGGCATCGTTCACCAGCAGGAAACGGCCGTGCTCGTCCTGAACCGTGACGCCGGCCGGCAGCATTCTGAAGACATCCCGCAGGATGCCCAGTTCGGTATCGAGCGCGCCCGGGCCATCGCCTTCGGCTCGCGGCGGCCTGCAGCTCGTGCGGGGTGCGGCTTTGCATGACCGCCGACTTTGACGAACTCTCTTGTAATTTTGGTTAAATGGCACCCGGAAAGGGGCGCGCGGCAGGCGCATGAATAGAGCGCAATCGTCATTATGAGTTCGGAGGCGCGTCCGCAATGCGTCATTGAACAGCGAGCTATCAACGCCGGTTCAGCTCCGGGGGATGCGGCATTGCATGGTGCAATGAATCCCGGTCTTCAAGAAGGCTATCTCGGTCTTGCCGTCGAACGGCCTGAGCGCCGATTTCAACAGCTTGGTGCCAAAACCGGCTTGCCCGACGGTTTCGACCGGCGGACCCTCGGTCTCGTCCCAGGTGATGTTGAGGCGGTCGTCCGACACCGACCATGACACCTGCAACAGCCCGCGCGCGGAGGAGAACGCCCCGTATTTCCCGGCATTGGTGGCAAGCTCGTGAAATATCAAGGCCAGGCTCACCGCCAGTTTGGCGGGAAGAAACAGCGGATTGCCGTTCAGGGTAAACCGGACATGCCCGTAAGGTCCGAGTTCGGAGAGCAGGAGGTCCTTGATGTCGCAACCGCTGCCGTCGACCCGGGCGATCAGGTCGTCGGTCGCCGACAGCGCCCGCATCCGCTGATCGATGCTGGCCCAGACCTGCGGTTGATTCTGCAGCACCTGGTGGAGGACGGCGTGAATCGTCGACAATTTGTTCTTCAGCCGGTGCTGAAGCTCGTCGACCACGAGCTTCCGATACTCTTCCTCCCGGGTCAGGCGTTTTGCGATCTGCCGCTGCTGTGAGGCGATCGACCGATAATGCTCGATGCCCCATATCATCAGGCCGCATACGATCAGATAGATCGCCAGAAGCGTCAGTCTTGCAAAATCGGCGGCCGGCGCACCGCCGAAATTGACGGTCACGCCGAGCGCGCCCCCCAAAAGGGCCGTGACGATCCCGACCCGGACGCCGCCGAACGCGGTGGCAAAGAATACGGCCGGAAAATATGGAGTGAAGAATACGTCCGGCCGGATCAGCGCGAGACACCACCGCGCCGCGGTCGCCAGAGCGAGGCAGGATGCAGCAAATCCGGCGCTAAAAAGCAGCGAGGGTTGGGACGTTCCCTGCCAGCTCAGCCGGAACTCGTCGATCAATTTCGCCATGGGTCACATTACACCAGCCGATCGGCAAATCCAGAACAAGGCCTGAATAGGCGGTCTAACGCTGCGCGCATGGCTTGCGTTGCATCGGAAGGCCGGAGATATATTGAACCAATCATAACCGGAGGAGAACGACATGGGACGGCTAAGCGGCAAGGTGGCGGTCATCACCGGCGCGACCAGCGGCATCGGTCTGCACACCGCGGAGAGATTTGTCGCGGAAGGCGCGAAGATCGTCATCGCCGGACGCCGCGCGCCGGAGGGCGAGGCGCTGGCCAAAATGCTCGGCCCCGACTGCATCTTCCGCCGGACCGATGTCACGGTCGAGGACGAGATGCGCGCGCTGATCGGGCAGGCGGTGGAGAAATTCGGCCGCATCGATTGCCTGTTCAACAATGCCGGCGGCCCGGCGCAGACCGGCGGCATCGAGGGCCTTGAAGTCGAACGCTTCGACGCCGCGATGGCTACTTTGGTGCGCAGCGTGATGCTCGGCATGAAGCATGCCGCGCCCCATATGCGCCGCCAGGGTTCCGGCAGCATCATCAACAACGGCAGCATCGCCGGAAGGCTCGCCGGCTTTTCGTCGTCGGTGGTCTATGGCGCGGCCAAGGCCGCCGTCATTCACCTCACCAAATGCGTGGCGATGGAGCTCGGCGAATCCGGCATCCGCGTCAACTCCATTTCGCCGGGCGCGATCGCCACCGGCATCTTCGGCAAGGCGCTCGGCCTGTCGGTCGAGGCGGCGGAGAAAACCCCCGGCGTGATGCGCGAGGTCTACAAGACCGCGCAGCCGATCCCGCGCGCCGGGCTGCCCGAGGATATTGCCTGGGCCGCGGTGTTTCTCGCCAGCGACGAATCCACTTTCATCAACGGGCACGATCTGGTGGTGGATGGCGCCATTACCGGCGGCCGCAACTGGACCCAGCAGCAGCAGGGCTACGTCGCCCTGCGCAAGGCGTTCGATCAGGGTCAGGGATAGGACCCGGAAAGCGCTGCTACGTCGCAGTGGCTGAACCAACGCCGCATATCGCTTGACGTCGCCCCGGATTGTGCCTGCAAATATATGTAATTTCTGGTAGAAGACCGGATCGCCTCCCGCGCGGGGCGATTCCGTCGGCCGATGTGGCCGTTTTTATTTCTTTGGAGATTTTCCGATGCGCAAGAAAGTCCGCCAGTCCAATGTCACGATCAACGCAATTGCCGGAAATCATGTTGTTATGCTCGGCCTGGACATTGCCGGCACCCTGCGCCGCGGTTTGCGCGGTTTTGCAATCCGGCGGACCGACCATTCGGAGGGGGAGACCTACTGGATGCGAGGGGTAAAGACCTTCGCCAGCGTCGAACCCACGCCGGCCGTTGGCGAGCAGTTCTCCAGCCGCGAACATCCGTTTCAGTCGTTTCAATGGTCCGACTACAGCGCCAAGCCGGATCATGAATATACCTATGAAGTCATCACGCTTTACGGCAAGCCGGGAGCGCTGGAAGAGCGAAATTCGGCCTCGGTCACGGTCCGTACCGAGCCGATCGTCGGCGCCGACCACACCATTTTTTTCAACCGGGGCTCGATTGCGACGCAGGAATATGCGCGCCGGTTCCAGAACAAGCCGCCGAGCGACGTAGGCCCGGCCGCCTACGACTGGTTGTCGCGCGGGCTTGCGGAAGGAATTTGCGACTTCATCAAGCGTGCCAAGAACAAGAACTGGGCGCTGAAGGGGGCGTTTTACGAATTCCAGTGGCCGGCGGTGATCGACGCGTTTCGCGACGCCAAGCAACGCGACGTCGAGGTTTCCATCGTGTTCGACGACATCGACAACGCGACCGGCCCTCATAAGAAAAACGAAGAGGCGATAAAGGCGGAAAGGCTCAAGAGCGTTTGCATCCCGCGATCCAACGGGACGCTGATGCACAACAAGTTCATCGTGCTGGTCGAAGGCAAAACGCCGCGCGCGGTATTGTTCGGATCGACGAACCTCACCGAGAACGGCCTCTACGGACACGCCAACTGCGCGCACATCGTCGAGAACGAGGACATCGCCGCGGAATATCTGGCGTTTTACGAGAAGCTCACCGAAGATCCGGAAACCAGCACCAGGGTCTCCGATTACAAGCACTGGACCGTCGAACAGACCCCGGCGCCGACCAGGAAATTCTCCGCGGGCATGGCCGCGGTTTTCTCGCCCCGCGCCGATCTTGAGGCCCTGAACTGGTACGCCGAACTCGCCGGGCAGGCGAAGGGTGGGCTGTTCATGACCTTTGCCTTTGGCATGAATGCGCAGTTCCGCGACGTCTTCGGCGCCGACGACGAGGTGCTTCG
The DNA here is from genome assembly GCA_963721275.1 of uncultured Alphaproteobacteria bacterium. Taxonomy (GTDB): domain Bacteria; phylum Pseudomonadota; class Alphaproteobacteria; order Rhizobiales; family Xanthobacteraceae; genus Bradyrhizobium. The sequence continues at coordinate 65,905 of CAVRIQ010000014.1, forward strand.
CATGGGACTGATGGAAAAGGAATGGAACGGGGCTAACAAGGATGCACAGATCGCCGCGATCCGGAAGTTGCAGGCGCGGCCGAATGTGGTGATTGCGATCGGAAACCGGATACCCCTGACCAGTTTCGACCAGTGGCTCGGTGAACTCGATCGCGTTACCGGCCACGTCAACGTTCACTGGATTCACACCAAATTCATGCTGATCGACCCGCTTTCGTCCAATCCCGCCGTCATTACCGGCTCCGCCAATTTCAGCGATGCCAGCACCAAGACCAACGACGAGAACATGCTGGTGATCAAGAAGGATACAAGGGTCGCCGACATCTATCTCGGCGAGTTCATGAGGTTGCACAGCCATTATGCGTTTCGTCAGGCCGTAAAGATCTTTCTCGAGCAGCACCCGGGCGCATCGCCGGACGATTTCCAGCAACGATTCCTGATCGAGGACGGCGACTGGACGAAGTCCTACTTCGATCCGAACGATCGTCAGGCGCGGTACACGCGGCGGGAATATTTTTCGGGAAATACCTAGAGCATGATCCGGAAAAGTGGACACCGGTTTTCCCTCGGACAAACGCGAAGCGTTTGCTCGGAGATCATGCTCAAACAAAAAGATAGAGCGGGATGACGATTCGCAGAAAAGTCATCGCGCTCTAGCCGGCGCTTCCACCCGGCCGGCTCAGCCGGCCGGCTTCAGCGTCACCCGCAATCCGTCGCGCGGCTTCGGGATCGGCCACATCTGCCAGTCCGGCGTGTAGCCCGGCTCCAGCGAGACCTCCAGATTCTGCAGGAAGTGCCGCGCGAAGCATTTCGCCTGCATATAGGCGAAGTGCAGCCCGAGACACATATGCGCGCCGCCGCCGAACGGCACCCAGGCGAAGCGATGGCGGTTGCGCTGCGCCTCGTCGGTGAAGCGCATCGGATCGAATTTCTCCGGCTCGGGCCAGATCTCCGGCATGTGGTGGGTGAACAGCGGATTGACGCCGATCATGGTGCCGGCCGGGATCGCGTAGCCCATGAAGCTGAAATCCCGGATCGAGCGGCGCGGGATCGACGGCACCGGCGGCTTCAGCCGCATCGCTTCCTTGAACGCCATGTCGGTGAGCGGCATGGCTTCGAGATTGTCGAACGTCGTCGGCGCATCGGCCGCGATGCCCAGCGCGTTCACCTCGTCGCGCAGCTTGTCCTGCCAGTGCGGATTGGCGGCCAGCGTCGCCACGAAGGAGGTCAGCGACGAGGTCAGCGTGTCGTGCGCGGCCATCATCAGAAAGCTCATGTGGTCGACGATATCCTGCGTCGACAGCAGCGCGCCGTCCTCGTGGGTCGCCTGGCACAGCTGCGAGAACAGGTCGTCGCCGCCGCCCTTGGCGCGGCGGATCGGAATCTGTTCCGAGAAATAGGCGACGATGCGCTTGCGGCCCCGGACGCCGCGCGCCATCGCCGTGCCGGGCAAGGGCTTGCGGATGACGGCCACCGAGGCGGCCACCATGTCGACGAAGGCGCGCGTGATCTCGTCGACCTCGGGCCCGATGTCGGCGCCGAGGAATGAGGTCGCCGCGAGATCGAGCGTCAGCTGCTTCATCGCCGGATAGAACAGCATCGGCCCCGGCTTCGCCCGCCACTGCTTGACCCGCGCCGCGATGCCGGTATCGAGCTCCGCAAGATAGGATTTCATCGGCCCGGATTTGAAGGCCACCGACAGCGCGCGGCGATGCAGGCGGTGCTCGTCGAAATCGAGCAGCATCAACCCGCGCGGAAACAGCAAGCCCAGAATCCGGCCCCAGCCGTGCGTCGAGGAGAACAGCTTGGCCTGGTCGAACAGCACGAGCTCGTTGGCCTCCGGCCCGAGCGCAGTGAGGCTGGTCTCGCCGAAGATGTGGCTGCGATAGAGCAGTCCGTACTGGGCGGCCGAGCGCTCGACCTGCCCCTTGGGGTCGGCGAGCACCTCCAGCGTCTTGCCGATGATCGGCCAGCCCTCGTCGCCGGGAATGTGCGTCAGCGAATTGCGCTTCGGCGGGGTGAGGGCAATCGCGGGAGAGGCCACACTTTGCATCGACATGGCAGTTGCTCCGGTCGGTCTTGCGTTAACGGTGGACCGCGACATTATTGCGACCGCGGGCGGTCATCGGCATAGCCCAAATCAGTAAAATAGCCGCTTGTCTCTCCGGTGCAAAGCCCCGTCGGCTTTGCCCCCGGCGTTGTCTTCTCGGCCGGGGTACGAGCGCCGCGCCGCCCGACTTTACGCCTTCTTTTTCCGCTTCGCGGCTTCCTTCTGCAGATCCGGCGCATTGATGGTCGGGATCGCGACGCGGCCGGGACCGGTGAGCGGCAGCGCCGCCGCCGCCTTCTCGTTTTCCATGATCTTCGCCATCACGGCTTGGCCTGCGCGTTCGAACACCGCGCGGTTCTCGATCACGAATTTCTGCGACTTGCGCAAGGATGCGATATAGCCGTTGATTTCCGGCACCACGTAGCGCGCCACCATGTCCCAGCTGCGGCGGGTGTTCTCGGGATTGGCCCAGTCGTGCACGAAGCCGATGATGGTGCCGACGCCGCCGGAAACCTCCATCAGGTTCTTGATGGTTTTGACCAGATCGTCCGGGGTGCCGATGGTGGAGGCGGCGCCTTCGCCGCCGGCGGTCTTCTCCACGGCGTCCTCGGGCGAGGTGAACGGCGTGCAGGCCCGGCCGCTGCAAGGTGCGGACATTATATTCGTTGTGCCAGCGCATCAGTCCCGCGCCGGCCTCGCGCCGCGCCTGCTCGCGGCTCTCGGCGATGTGCCAGCTCAGCAGCACGCGCCAGTCGGAGCGGCTCACGGTGGTGCCGTGCTTCTTCGCCGCGTCCTCGGCAAAGCTCCATTGCGTCGGCAGCGCCATCAGGCCCTGCGTCGACATCGAGCCGAGCGAAATGATGCCGATGCCGTATTTGCCGGCCAGCGTCATGCCCGACGGCGAAATCTGCGAGGCCACCACGAACGGCATCTCTTCCTGCAAGGGCAGGATCTGCAGCGCGGCGTCGTTCATGGTGAACCAGTCGCTCTTCGCCGTCACGCGCTCGCCCCGAAACAGCCGGCGGATGATGGCGATCGCCTCGTCCTGACGGTCGCGCTGCGTCATCGGATCGATGCCGAGCGTGTGCGCGTCGGAGGCCAGCGCCCCCGGGCCGGAGCCGAAGATGGCGCGGCCGCCCGTCATGTGGTCGAGCTGCACCATGCGCTGGGCGACGTTGAACGGATGATGATAGGGCAGCGACACCACGCCGGTGCCGAGTTTTATGCGTTTGGTGCGCTCGCCGGCGGCGGCCAGGAACATCTCCGGCGAGGCGATGGTTTCCCAGCCCGAGGAATGATGCTCGCCGCACCAGAACTCATCGTAGCCGAGCGCGTCGAGCTGCTCGACCAGATCGAGATCCCTGCGGAATTGCAGCATCGGATGCTCGCCGATCGGGTGATGCGGGGCGAGGAAGGCTCCGAATTTCAGGCGTGCCATGGATGTTTTCTCCGGATTTCTTGATTTTTTGGTTGCTTGCCGCCAAACTAAGGGCTGGGAAGGACCAAGGCAATCGCGGAAAGCCGCTTGCGGAGCATGGTTGTCGTGCAGAGTTATGTGACATACCGTCGTCCGGAATTCCCCGCCCGTTTCACCCCCCAACAATGGACAGCCATGAACCGCGTTCTCGCCCATACCGGCGCAAAATATCCGATCGTGCAGGCCCCGATGGGCTGGATCGCACGCACCCAACTGGCTTCGGCCGTTTCGCGCGCCGGCGGCCTTGGCATCATCGAGACCTCGTCGGGCGAAACCGAAGCCTGTCAGGCCGAGATCAACAAGATGAAAGCGCTTGAACCTGCCGTTCGGCGTCAACCTGCCGATCCGGTTCCTGCGCGACGACGCGATGCTGAAATTCGTCTGCAACTCCGGCGTCAAATTCGTCACCACCTCCGCCGGCAGCCCGGCGAAATTCATCGCGCCGCTGAAGGCGGCGGGCATCGTCGTCTATCACGCGGTGCCGACGGTGGAGGCGGCGCTGAAATGCGTCGAGGCCGGCGTCGATGGGCTGGTGGTCGAGGGCGCCGAGGGCGGCGGCTTCAAGAATCCGGAAGAAGTCTCGACGCTGGTGCTGCTGCAGGGCATCCGCGCGCGCAGCGACGTGCCGATGATCGCCGCCGGCGGCATCTGCGACGGCCGCGGCATGGCCGCCGCCTTCGCGCTCGGCGCCGAGGGCATCCAGATGGGCACCCGTTTTGTCAGCTGCAGCGAGAGCCCGGTGCACGCCAACTACAAGAACGCGATCGTCGGCGCCAGGGAGACCGGCACGCTGGTGCTCAACAAGAAATCGACGCCGTGCATCCGCGCGCTGAAGTCGGAGCGCACCAAAGCGATCTACGACGAGGGCCTCATGGCGCCCGACGCGCTGAAGGGAATTCGCGACGTCTATTTCCACGGCGACATGGAAGCAGCTCCCGCGCTCGCCGGGCAATCGGCCGGCCTGATCGACGAGGTGAAGCCGGCGCGGGAGATCATCGAGGAAACCGTGGCGCAGTTTTTCGCCATCACCGGCAGGCTCGGCGGACTGGCGTCGGCAGGGAATTTCGGATGAAACACCGATGAAACTGGCAAAGCCTCGCATCGACATCGGTTTTGCGACCAACAACGCGTCGGCCGCGCTGGCGTTCTGGCAGAACGAAATCGGTCTGCCGTTCGACTACACGCAGCCGATCCGCCGCGGCTACAAGCAGCATCGTCACGATCTCTGCGGCTCGGTTCTGAAAATCAATCAGGTCTATGAGGCGATTCCCGACAGCCCGCCCTCGGGCTATCGCGAGCTTCTGATCGCGCGGGACGGCATCACCGCGCCGAAGGCGCTGGTCGATCCGGACGGCAACCGGGTCTCGCTGGTGCCAAGGGGAATGTTCGGGATCGAACGCATCGGGATTCGTCTCGGCGTCCGCGACGTCGAGGCGCATCGCCGCTTCTATGCCGAGGCGCTCGGACTGCCGCAGGGCAGGCCCGAGGGAGCCGGCGGGGCGATGACCTTTCTCGCCGGGGATACGGTGCTGATCGTCGAGCCTGCATCCGACGCGCCGCACGATGCGTCATTCGATGGCAAGGGGTGGCGCTACATCGACCTTTCAGGTGTTCGATGTCGATCGCGAACATGCCGGCGTGCTGGCCCATGGCGGCCGCGAAGCCCGCGCGCCGGTGACGCTGGGGACAACGGCCCGGATTTCGATGGTGCGTGATCCCGACGGCAACTGGATCGAACTGTCGCAGCGGGCCTCGATCACCGGTTCATTGGAGCCGCCGATCTCCTAGATTTCGGGGACGGGCGTCGGCGCATTCGTTCGGCTGAGCTTTTCCCGGTCGTCCCTGAAAAAGCAGCCAGCATTTTCAGGCTTCCGCCAATGGCTTGAAATTGATTCATTGTTCGTCATGGCCGGGCTTGTCCCGGCCATCCACGTCTTTGCTTGCTGTCGGACAAGGCGTGGATGCGCCGGCACAGGGCCGGGCATGACGAGGTGGAAGCCAATACCCCATTTTATTGATTTCTTTTTTGAGGTTCAGGCTCTCAGGCGCTGACCGCCGTCAGCGCATCCTCGCCGGCTTCCTTCGGCGCGCCGTAGCCGAACTTGCGATGCGCCATCTGGATCAGCGGCCCCTCGATCAGCCGGTAACTGGCGGCGCAGATCGCGACCGAAATGACGAAGGCGATCGCCGTCAGCGCGGCGCCCCGCCAGCTCAGGATGGTGTGCTATCGTATCCCGCCGCGAGGAAGATCAGGGTCAGAACACAACCATGAGTCAGATAGAGCGCGTAGGAAATGCGGGCGAAGAAGGCCGCGGGCGCGCTTCTGAGAAAGGCGAGCTGCGGCGCGCCCCTGCGGTCGAGCACCATGAACAGCATCGAACCGTAAAACGCCACCAGATAGGTATGGCCCCAGATCGCCATGGTGAAGTCCGAAAGCTCGACGAACCAGGCGAAGACCGGGAAGAAGCAGGCGCTCGACCAGAACACGATCTGGAAGGCCCGGCGAACGGATGAGGAAACGGAACCGGAAAACTCCAGCCACGCGATCAGCGCGCCGATCGCCAATATGTCCGCGCGCAGCGGCATCAGCACGTAATAGCCAAGCCGGTCGCCCAGCCCATAGGCGATGATGCGTCCGAGCGGAGCAAGCACGAGAAGGGCGATCAGCAATCGCGGAAGCATCCGGGGCGGCGCAAAATAAACCACAAGCGGGAAGATCAGATAGAATTGTTCCTCGATCGCGAGCGACCAGGTGCCGGCAAGCCAGGACGCGCCGTAGTTCTGGTGGATCGCCATCCAGATATTCTGCAGCCCGATGACGTAGGACCACCATGGCAATGTCCCGCCGAACAGCACCGGCGCGCTGCCGCCCAGCTTCCTGCCGATCAGGTAGATCACCAGCATCACGCCGTAGATCGGCAGAATCCGAAAGCTGCGGCGGCGGTAGAATGTCGAGAAAAAGCTCGACGAATTGGCGTTGGCGAGCAGGATGCCGGTGATCAAATATCCCGACAGCACGAAGAAGAGATCGACGCCGCTTCGGCCCGCCATGAAAATCCGCCACGGCATGGAGGCCGGTCCGTCGCCGATCCCGAGATAGTGCCATGCGACGACGAGCAGGATCGCCAGCGCCCTCAAGCCATCGAGCTCTCTTACCCGTTCGCTTCTGTTGCTTGTGGCCGATTTCAAGGCGGTTCTTCAGAGCTGGATCGCTGCAAGGGGGTACAAACTTCGGACCGGGGACACAAGCGCCCGCAAACCAGCCGCGCCCCGAGGGCGGAATTGGGCAGGTTCGGCCGGCAAACCGGCCGAACGGCGCGCCGTCGGCCGAATTTACAGCCTAGGGCCCTTCGGCTAAGAGAATTCCCCGTTTTCCCGCTTCGAGGCTGCAATGTATCTGAAGCAATCCGACGCCACTGCTTCACTGCAGCTTTCCAGCCAGCGCAAGCGCGATCTGCTCGACCACTTCGAGGCCAACGGCGACGAACTCGATCGCTGGCGCGAGTTCAACGTCGCCTACCACGAAGACGACCGCAAGTTCATGCAGTTCCTGATTCCGCCGGGCAAGCGGGTGCTGGAGCTCGGCTGCGGCCGCGGCGATCTGCTCGCCGCGCTGAAGCCGTCCTACGGGGTCGGCATCGATTTCGGCGCCGAGACGATTGCGAAAGCGAACGCCCGGCATCCCGAATTGTATTTCGTGCTCGGCGACGTCGGAGGATCCGGCGACGCTGGCCGGCATCGAGGGCCCGTTCGACTACATCGTGATCGCCGACACCATCGGCATGTTCGAGGATATCGACGGCACGTTGCGGCTGGTGCATCAATTATGCGCGCCGTCGACGCGGATCGTGATTTCCTACTACTCCCATCTGTGGGAGCCGATCCTCAAGGCTGCCGAAGCGCTGCACCTGCGGAGCAAGCAGCCGAAAATCAACTACATCGCCACCGCCGATTTCCGCAATTTGATGGACCTCGCCGATTTCGAGGTGATCAGCCAGGAGCAGCGGCAGTTGCTGCCGCGGCGCTGGCTCGGCCTCGGGCCGTTCATCAATCGGTTCATCGCGCCGCTGCCGGGGATCAGGCAGCTGTGCCTGCGGACCTATCTGGTCGGGCGTCCGGTCCGGCAATTTCCCGATCGCAAATTTTCCGCGAGCATTCTCATTCCCTGCCGCAACGAGAAGGGCAATATCGAGAACGCCATCCGTGCGAATGCCGAGATTCGGCAGCCGCCCAGGAGATCCTGTTCGTCGAGGGCAATTCCAGCGACGGCACCTTCGAGGAATGCGAGCGCGTCCGCGACGCCTACAGGGATCAGCTGGGATATCAAGGTGCTGAAACAGGACGGCAAGGGCAAGGGCGATGCGGTTCGCAAGGGCTTTGCCGCGGCGACCGGCGACGTGCTGATGATCCTGGATGCCGACCTCACCATGCCGCCGGAAGCGCTGCCGAAATTTCACGCGGTCATCGAGACCGGGAAGGCCGAGTTCGTCAACGGCACCCGCCTGGTCTACCCGATGGAGCACGAGGCGATGCGCCCGCTCAATTTCATCGCCAACCGCTGCTTCGCCTATCTGTTCAGCTATCTCGTCAATACACGGCTGACGGATACGCTGTGCGGCACCAAGGTGCTGTTGCGCAAGGACTACGACGTGCTGGTGCGGGAGCGCGACTATTTCGGCAATTTCGATCCGTTCGGCGATTTCGATCTGATCTTCGGCGCCGCGAAACAGAACCTGAAGATCATCGAGACGCCGATCCACTACAAGGCGCGCACCTTCGGCGAGACCCAGATCTCGCGGTTTCGCGACGGCTGGCTGCTGTTGAAAATGGTGTGGTTCGCCTATCGCAAACTGAAGGCGATTTGAGCCGCGCGAGCGGGTGATTTGCCCGACGGGCTGTCTCGCAACTCGGCTGTCCAGCCCCTTTGCAAAAATATTTCGCTTCGCCGTTTAGCTAGAGCATGATCCGGAAAAGTGGACACCGGTTTTCCGAAAAGATCATGCTCAAACAAAAAGATAGAGCGCGGATGACAGCAATTAGCAGAAAAGTCATCCCGCTGCTAGAAACAGCTTTATTGATTCCGCCGTCCCGTCCCACAGGAGGGGCGTCGCGATCGTCACGAACGCGGGGCGGGATGCGGTGGACGCGGATAGCGCTAAAGACGAGGGCGCCTGATGCGGACGGCGAAGTCGTGTGGTCCTGACGCCCCGACGCTGGCGTCAAGTTCTTGCAGAAGCAAGCTTCTGAGGGGTGACGGTGGCAAGAAAGCCCGGTCACCGGGGAGAGCTCGAAGGAAACCGTTAAAACCATTGCGCGGGGAATGCCGGGTGATTCCGGTGTGACCTGACTAACGCGTGTGCGTTCTAACACTATCATTGCACACGCGGCTATCGGGCGCATCGGGCGCCCGGCATTCCCTGCGCCCTCTGATCAGAGAGGGCGGGAGTTCACAAGCAAAACTCGCGCGAAATCGCGCGGCGAGATCGCGAACGTATGTGTCATGACGTCATTGCGAGGAGCGAACGGGTCGCGCGAATGCGCGCCGATGACAGGCTCCGCGACGAAGCAATCCATACTTACTTTGCGGCGCAATGGATTGCTTCGCTTCGCTCGCAATGACGGTGTTGGGCTGTTTGAAATCTGAAGTCGTAGCCCGGATGAGCGCAGCGAAATCCGGGAGCCTGCCGATCCGTCATTCCGGGGCGATGCGAACCATGAACCCGGAATCTGGAATTCCGGGTTCGCTCGCTTCGCATCGCCCCGGAATGACGGTCTTGGATATCGCTCATCCGGGCTACGACTGATTGCATGCGAACGCCAGCGCCACATTTCTGTCATGGATGCGCCGCGCGGCAACGCGAAGGCCACACCTGGTCAAAATCCTGGGGAATGGCAGCATACGGTCCTTTTATTTTGCGGTGCAGCAACTATCTGTTCGTTATGGGGTTAACAAGCCTCTCGCCAAGGAGCTGCCGGTGTCCCTCGCCAAGAATGTCGAATTCCTGCGGCGTCTGCCGAAGCTGAATGCCATCAATGGTTTTGGGACCTATGGGCGAAACCTGCGGCCGGGTCCGCGCAGTCCGCTGCTCGAAACCGAAGGCTTCGGGTCGAATCCCGGCGCACTCCGGATGTTTTCCTTTGTCCCTGATAACCACCAGCAGCCGCCCGCCCTTGTCGTGGTTCTCCACGGCTGCGGTCAGACCGCCGCCGGTTACGATCTCGGCGCCGGCTGGTCGACGCTCGCGAAACATTATGGTTTTGCGTTGCTGATGCCCGAGCAGCAGCCGTCGAACAACGCCAACGGCTGCTTCAACTGGTTCAATCCGGAAGACACCGCGCGTGACAGCGGCGAGGCCTGTTCGATCCGGCAGATGATCGCCCGCATGGTTGGCGACCACGGAATCGACGGGCAGCGCATCTTCGTCACCGGGCTTTCCGCGGGCGGCGCGATGACCTCGGTCATGCTCGCAACCTATCCCGAACTGTTCGCGGGCGGCGCCGTGATCGCAGGCCTCCCGTTCGGCGTCGCGAGCAACGTGCGCGAAGCGTTGAACGGAATGTACCAGTCGCCCTCCCGCCCGGCCGGCGAATTGGGCGATCTGGTGCGCAACGCTTCAAATCATAAAGGCCCCTGGCCGAAACTTTCGGTGTGGCACGGCAGCGCCGATCGCACCGTCCATCCCGCCAACGCCAACGAGATCGTCAAGCAGTGGCTCGACGTGCATCAGCTCCCTGCCGCGCCGATGTCGGAGGGCATCGTCGATGGCCATCCGCATCAGGTCTGGTGGAACGCGGATGGCGAAACCGTCGTCGAATCCTACACCATCACCGATATGGCCCACGGCACTCCGCTGGGGACCGCCGACAACGACGAGCGGTACGGCGCGCAAGGCGCGTTCCTGATCGAGGCGGGAATCTCGTCGTCGTATCACATCGCGAACTTCTTCGGCCTGACCGAATGGATTCATCGGCCCAGGGAATCTGCCACGGAATCTGCCAAGGAAGTGGCAAGGCAAGTCGCCAAGCAAACTGCAAAGCCGGCTGCCAGGGTTGCGCCAAGCGAAGCCGCGAAGAAAATTCCGGCGGCGGCGCCGGCGCCCGTAGCGGCGCCCGATCTCGCCAAGGTGCTGTGGCCGCTGACGACCCTCAATCACCGCCCCGAGCCGCCGCGAAAGCCGCGGCGTCGCGGCATCGATGTCGGCGGCGTCATCACGCGCGCGCTCACCGCCGCAGGTCTCATGAAATAGGCGCCGTCTCCGGCGATAATTGGCCGCGCCAGTAGCCGGGCTTCAAGCCTTACATCGCGCCGGTCAGGAACGGATTGGTCATGCGTTCCTGGCCGATGCTCGAGCCGGGACCGTGGCCGCAGATGAAGCCGACATCGTCGCCGAGCGGCAGCAGTTTTTCCGTAATCGACCTGATCAGCGTCGCGTGATCGCCGCCGGGAATGTCGCTGCGGCCGACCGAGCCGCTGAACAGCACGTCGCCGACATGCGCAAAGCGGATCTCCCTGTTGAAGAACACCACGCTGCCCGGCGAATGGCCGGGGCAATGCAGGATGTCGAAGGTCAATTCGCCGATCGAGACCTGATCGCCCTCATCGAGCCAGCGGTCCGGCGCGAAATCGCGCACCCCGGTCATGCCGAACCGGGCGCCGCTCGTCACCACATTGTCGAGCAGGAACTTGTCGGCGAGGTGCGGGCCTTCGATCGGAACCTGGAGCGCGTCGCGCAGATCGGCGGCGCCGCCGACATGATCGATATGGCCGTGGGTCAGCCAGATCTTCTCCACGTTGACCCTGGTTTGCTTGATCGCCGCGAGAATCTTCGGAACTTCCCCGCCGGGGTCGATCACGGCGGCCTTTTTGGTGGCTTCGCACCAGATCAACGTGCAGTTCTGCTCGAACAGCGTCACCGGAACGATGGCGGCGCCGGCTTTCGCTTTGGTTTCGGTTTGCTGGGTCATGCCAGCACAATGCCGATTTTTCGCGGGCAGCCAAGTGAAAAATTCGGGGATTTTCGGCGGAACAGACCCCGGCAGAATGCGAGGTCCGGCCGCGCGTTTGCAGGCCTTGTTCCCGCGCAGAAATATGCGCCGGACCGGCGCGGCCCGCCCCGGAATCGGTTAGACTTCGCCGGCCATGGAATCGCCCGCCCGCCAGATCGGCCTTGTGCCGCCGCCGGACCGCCGTCAGTCCGAGACGGCGCTGGCGATCGCGCGCGGCACCGCGCGGCTGCTGCGGTCGCTGGGATTTGCCTGCATCAGCGAATTGCCGCTGCCCTCGGGACGCCGCGCCGATCTGGTGGCGCTGAACGAGCGCGGCGAGATCTGGATCGTCGAAATCAAATCATCGATCGAGGATCTGCGCGCCGACCAGAAATGGCATGAATACCGCGCGCATTGCGACCGGCTGTTCTTCGCCTTCACCCAGGATCTGCCATGCGAGATTTTTCCCGGCGAAACCGGGCTGATCGTGGCGGACGCCTATGGCGCGCATATGCATTGCGAGGCGCCGGAGCACCGCCTGCCGGCGCCGACCCGCAAATTGATGACGGTGCGGTTCGCGCTCGCCGCGGCGCAGCGGATCAACCGGCTGGTCGATCCGCAGGGGCATGGGGAGTTTTAGGAGACGCGTTGGGTCGAAGCGGCTCGCCGACTCAAATCCATCTGATGTCCGGTTACGGTCAAGCCCGGAAGTCTCCGACAGCGCGAACCTGGTCCGCTCTTCGTCCAGCATCCGACGCAGGCTCGGCGGCTCCGGGCCATGACGGGATTCGTGCACTGCACAAATTTGGAGAAGAGAGACAGCAACCGCATCCGTGCCGGTGGCGGAGCCGTCCATTGCATCATAAACGGGCTGCTGCGGCGGATCGCACGACGATTTCACGCGCGTTCGACTTCTTGATGGAGGCGCGCGCCTTGCGGACCATCAAGCCGAGGCTATAGTCGATCGCGGAAGACCAAGAAACTGAGGTCAAAGAAACCTCGACAGACTTTGGGAGTGAACACGCTTAGGGAGGAAATCAAGATGTCGATAACTCGTCGTCAAGCGCTGGCGTCCGCCGGCGCCGCAGCCCTTGCAAGCGGCCTGGCCAAGCCCGCGATCGCAGCAAAAGAGCCGATCCTGATCGGCTATCTTGCCGGCGCTCACCGGTCCCTCATCGTCCACCGGCATCGGCATCAACCGCGGAATCCAGTTGGCGGTGAAGGAGATCAACGCGGCCGGCGGCATCGACGGGCGGCAGCTCGAGCTGATCACCCGCGACACCCAGAGCGATCCGACCAAGGCGGTGAACGGCGCGGCCGAGCTCACGCGCGGGCAGAAGGTGAGCGCCGTCTTTGGCCCGGTCAATTCCGGCGAGTCGCTCGCGGTCGTGCCGCTGCTCGCGCGCGCCAACACGCCGCAGATGCATCCCTGCTGGGTCGACACCCTGACCGACCCGAAGAAATATCCGATGTGCTTCCGCAACGCGCCCACCAACCAGCAGATCGGCGGCGCCGCGAACCGCTACGTGGTCGAGGTGCTCAAGCGCAAGAAGGTCGCGGTGATCAGCGACACCACCGGCTACGGCACCGCATCGGTCAACGCCTATGTGCCGATGCTCAAGGGCATCGGCGCCGAGGTCGTCTATCAGGGCAACGTCGACGCCGCCAATCCGGACCTCAAGCCCGAGCTGTTGCGCATGCAGTCGGCGGGCGCGCGAGGCGATCATGCCCTGGAGCGTGAATGCCGGCTTCCTGTCGCGCATCATCAATACGCGCGGGCAGATGGGATGGGACGTGCCGATCGTCGGCCAGACCACGCTCGGCTCCGGCCAGACCAAGGCCCTGCTGGAAAAGCCGGAATACTGGGCCAAGGTCTATCCCAACAATTTCCGCAACGGTCTGCTACGACGCCGGCGGCAAGCTCTCCGATCGCACCAGCGCATTCGTCGACCGCTCTGAAGAGCGCCAAGATCGACATGAGCGACACGCTGCTGTGGTGGATCGCGCTCGGCTACGACAGGCCGCGGATGATCGCCGAGGCGATGAAGAGCGTCGGCAGCGAGCCGCGAGCAGATCGTCGGCTATCTCAACAAGCTCAAGGAATTTCCGGGCGTCTACGGCGACATCACCTTTACCGCCGACATGCACGACGGCTACCCGGACGACGAGGTCGTGATGGTCGAGGCCAATTCGCTCAAGGACGGCGCGTTCAATCTGGCTCCCGGCTACGGCGCTTGAGCCGATGGTCGAATCGATCGTCTCGACGGGGCTGGCGATCGGCTGCGTCTACGCACTGATCGCCATCACCTACAATGTGATGTTCTCCGCCTCGCGCGTGTTCAGCTTCACGGCGGGCACGCTCGGGATGCTCGGCGGCGTGCTCGGCTCGCTGTTCATCGACCGGATGGGCATGCCGGTGGCCGTGGGCTTCCTCCTCGCGCTGGCCGGCGGCGCGGTGCTCGGCATCGTCACCGAGATCGTGGCGGTGCGGCCGGTGCTCAAGAGCCTGGACCAGCATCTCTACGTGCTGTCCACGCTGGCGCTGGCGCTGATGATCCAGCAGTTCACCGCGATCGAATGGAGCACGGAGCCGCAGCCGTTTCCGCGGCTGTTCGACATCGCCCGCGGCGGATTCGATCAGCAGTTCTGGCTGCCGATGCTCGCCTGCGCGGCGGTGATCGTCGGCCTCGAACTGCTCTATCGCCGCACCCTGATCGGCCGCGCCTTTCTGGCGATCGCCGAGGACAACTATGCCGCGCGCGCGCTCGGCCTGCCGGAGCGCTGCCTGCGCATGGCGAGCTATGCGCTCGCCGGCGTGATCGGCGCGCTCGCGGGCTTTGCCGGCGGCGAGATGCTGCTGGCCTTCTTCGGCAATGCGCCGATGCTGACCTTCTACGGTTTCGTCCCGGTCGCGCTCGGCGGCATGGGCAACAACCGCGGCGCCGTGGTCGCCGGCCTCCTGCTCGGATTGTTCCAGCAGGCCGCCAACTTCCTGGTGGGCGGCATCTTCGCCTCGGTGGCGGTCTTCACGGTGTTCATCATCGTCCTGCTGGCGCGCCCCGAGGGCCTCGCCGGCGCAGCCCTGCAACGACGCGTATGATGGATACGCAAGCCACACCAGCTGCGCCCGAGCCGCGCGAAGGTGCGCGGCTCTGCGAGCGCGTTCGGCGCGGCGCTGCCTTTCCTGGCGCTGCTCGTCGTCGGCATCACGTTCCCGCTGTTCGGCGGCGGCTATTGGGGCGTGATCGCGACCCGCGCCTGCGTCTATTGGGTGCTGGTGTCCGGCCTCAACCTGGTCGTCGGGTTCGGCGGCCAGATCGCGATCGGCTGGGTGGCGCTGCTCACGCTCGGCGCCTACACCACCAGCGTGCTCGTGGCCGGCAACGTCACGCCGGCGTTGCCGCCCTATCTGGCGCTGGCGATTGCGGCCGTGGTCGGCGCCGTCTTCGGCCTGATCGTCGGCCTGCCGGCGCTGCGGCTGCGCACCTTCTATTTCGCCATCACGACGCTTGGCTTCGCCACCATCGTGACCCAGGTGGCGCTGGCCTGGCAGAGCGTGACCGGCGGCGGCGTCGGCGTTGCCGGACCGGTCTTCCCGGAACCGTTCGCCTCGCAGTGGGGCTTCTACTATTTCTGCTTCGGCCTCGCGGCGATCTGCACCTGGATGACGGCGAATGTCGCGGCGAGCCGCTTCGGCCGCGCGCTCACCGCGATCCGCGATGCCGAGGTCGCGGCCGAAGCCAGCGGCATCTCCAAACCCGCCTTGCTGGGGACGGTGTTCCTGTTCAGCGGCGCGGTTGCGGCGATCGCCGGCGGCCTGTTCGCCTCGCTGCAGTCCTACATCACGCCGGACGCGTTCACGCTCGACCTGTCGGTCCTGTTCTTCATCGCCATCCTGATCGGCGGGCGCGGCTCCATTCTCGGGCCGCTGCTCGGCACGATTCTTCTGACCGCGCTGCCGGAATTCGCCGCGCCGCTGGTCGCGTGGTCGACATTTCTCTATGCGGTGTTGCTGCTCGTCATCGTGCTCGCGATCCCCGGCGGCATTGCCGAGATCCTCGATTTCAAGAACCGCCGCCCGCTCGAGAGCGACCGCGCGATCGTCCCGCGGCCCGAGCTGCTCGCACGCGCTGCTCGGCGCTGCGCCCGATGCCGGCGCGCTTGACGCTGGACGAGGTGGCGCTGAGCTTCGGCGGCGTGCGTGCGATCGACGGGCTCGACCTCGAGATCCGGCCCGGCCAGGTGCACGGACTGATCGGCCCCAACGGCAGCGGCAAGACCACGACGCTGAACGTGATCTCGGGTTACTACGCGCCGCAGCGCGGCGCGATCAGGCTGAACGGCGCCGCGCTGCCGGCGCTCGCGCGCCACCGGCGCGCGCACATGCGGATTGCGCGCACGTTCCAGACCCCCCGCATCGTCGGCTCCGCGTCGGTGCTGGAGAACGTCATGATCGGCGGCACGATCGACGGCGAGGGCACGCTTCGTCGAATCGTTGCTGTCGCTGCCGCGCCATCGGCGCGACGAGGCCATGCTTGCGCGACACCGCCATGCTGGCGCTGGCGGCGGTCGGGCTGGAACGGCTCGCCCCCGTGCGCGCCGACCGGCTGCAGCACAGCGAGTTGCGCTTCACGGAGATCGCGCGCGCGTTGATGCTGCGCCCGGCTTTCCTGCTGCTCGACGAGCCGGCGGCCGGACTCTCGGCCGAGGAGATCGAGCGGCTCGGCGCGCTGATCCTGGCGATCGCCCGGGCCGGCACCGGCGTGCTGGTGGTGGAGCATCACCCCGATCTGATCTTCGACATCTGCCATCACGTCACCGTGCTCAATCTCGGCAAGATACTGGCGGCCGGGACTCCGGCCGAAATCCGCGCGCATCGGGAGGTGGTCAATGCCTATCTCGGCGCCTGATCCGCTGCTGGATATCGCCGGCCTCTCGACCGGCTACGGCAAGATCGGCGTGCTGCGCGGCGTCGACCTAACGGTGGGCGCGGGCGAGGTGGTGGCGCTGCTCGGCCCAAACGGCGCCGGCAAGACCACGCTGTTGCGCGCGGTGTCGGGACTGCTGCCCTGGTCGGGACGCGTGCGTTTCGCCGGCCGCGATCTCGCCGGCGCCAGCCCGCGCGATACCGTCAAGGCGGGGCTTGTCGCATGTCATCGAGGGACACCGGGTGTTCACGCAGCTCAGCGTGCTCGACAACCTGCTGCTGGCGGCCTACGACCTGCCGCGCGGCGAGCGCGCCGCGCGGGTCGAGGAGGTGTTCGGGCTCTTCCCCGAAATCGCCGCCAAGCGCCACGAACGCGCGGCCGCGCTGTCCGGCGGCCAGCAGCAGATCCTGGCGGTGGCGCAGGGCCTGGTGCGACGGCCGCGACTGCTGATGCTCGACGAGCCGTCGGCCGGCCTGTCGCCGGTGCTGGTGGATCGCGTGCTGGAGGTGGTGCAGCGGCTGCGCGACGCCGGGACCGCGGTGTTGCTGGTCGAGCAGTTGATCGAGAAGGCGCTCGCGCTCGCCGATCGCGTCTATGCGCTCGCGCGCGGATCGATCGTGCTGGAAGCCAAAACGGGCGAGGCCGATCTGCCGCGCCGGCTGGAGCATGCCTATCTGGCAACCACCCATCGCCAGTGAAACGGAGGCGCATTTGTCCACCAGGATCGAAATCGGCAGCACCACGATCCACCGCATCGTCGAGCAGGAGGGTCCATTCTTCGATGCGATGCAGTTTTTCCCGGCCATGACGAGAGAGCTTCTCGACGAGAATCGAGCGTGGCTGCAGCCCAGGTTCCTCGATGCCAGGGACCGGCTGATGCTCTGCATCCAGAGCTACATCGTGCAGACACCTCACCACACCATCATGATCGACAGCTGCGTGGGCAACCACAAGCCGCGGCCGACGCGAGCTTCTGGCACATGATGAATTCCGACCGCTACGAGAAGAACCTCGCGGCAAGCGGATTTGGCGTCAACGACATCGATTTTGTCATGTGCACGCATTTGCACACCGACCACGTCGGGTGGAACACGCGGCTCGAGAACGGCCGCTGGGTGCCGACCTTCCCGAAGGCGCGCTACGTCTTCGCCGACCGCGAACTTGCTTACTGGACCGGGCGCCAGAAGGACGACCCGGCAGCGTGTCCATGGATTACCGATTCCGTGCTCCCGATCGTGGCCGCCAATCGCGTCGATATCGTCAAGAGCGCGCACGCGTTCAACGACCTCGTGACGCTGATCCCGACGCCCGGCCACACCATCGACCACTATTCGGTGCAGGTCGGCAAGCCGGGCGCCGATGCCGTCATTACCGGCGACATGATCCACTCGCCGCTGCAGGCCCGATATCCCGAACTGGGCATGATGTCGGATTACGACTCCGCGTTAGCGGGAAAGTCGAGGCGGGAATTGTTCGGCCGCTTCTGCGATACGTCTACGCTCATGTGCACGGCGCACTTTCCGTCGCCGTCCACCGCCCGCGTGGTGCGCCGGCAGGATGCGTTCGATTTCATTGACGCGTAGATCAGCTTGGGCTCAGCATGGTTTCGGCGATCTTTTCCGCCGCCATCAGGGTCGGGAAGTTGGTGTTGGCGCACGGCACCACCGGGAAGATCGAGGCGTCGACCACGCGCAAGCCCTGCACTCCCCTGACGCGGCCCTTGCGTGTCGACGACCGCCATCGGATCGTCCGGCGCGGCCCATGCGGCATGAGCAGGAGGCGTGCCACACCCCGATCGCCGCCTTGCGCACGAAGGCTTCCAGCGCCTCGTCGTCGCCCATGACGTCGTCGAACGTGAAGCCCTCGACGACGAACGTGTCGATCATGTAATGGCGCAGCGCCGCCGGCCCGTCCATCAGCGCGGCGGCGATTGTCGTGAGGACCTTGTTCTTGGCGTTGACCACGCCGATCTTGCGCACGCGGTCGGAGTACGAGGCCGGGAACGGCTTGTCGGTCACCGCCCTGAGCGGCGCGCTCATCTGCAAGCGCCGCCATCTTGCGAAAGCCGCTCATCAGGCGGTCGAGGTCGCGCCGGTCGGACAGCAGATTGAACTCGACGATCGGCTCCATCAGCGGGTCGCGCGAGGCGAGCTTCACCTGCCCGGTCTCGGAGTAGGTCTTGTTGACGAAGGTGAGCAGCGAGGCGATCTGCGCACCGACCGCATGCCAGGCCGACTTGCTGAGGACGGCGACGAACATGTCGCCCATCGGCACGCCTGGCAGCCCCGAGGAGTAACGCAGTCCGACCTGGACGTGGCGCCGGGTGTGCTCGTTCATGCGCGCGCCGGGGCGGATGAAGGACGACAGCGCGATCGAGGGGTGATCCATCAGGCGCTGGCCGACGCCCTCGAGGCCCATCACGACCGGAATGCCCATCTCCTTCAGGTGCCCGACCGGGCCGATGCCGGCGCGCAGCAGATGCGCCGGCGAATGGATCGCGCCGCACGAGAGGATGACCTCGCGGCCGCGGAACTCCTGTTCCCGGCCGTCGACTTGCGCCTTCACGCCGACGCAGCGCGTGCCCTCGAACAGCAGCTCCTTGACCTGCGTGTTGGTCGAGATCGTGAGGTTGGCGCGCCCGCGCGTCTCGCGATCGAGATAGCCCATCGCCGCCGAGACGCGTTGCTCGTCCTGGTTGGAGTGCGTCACCGGGAAGTAGCCTTCGACGAACTCGCCGTTCTGGTCGGGCAGGAACGCGTAGCCGGCGAGCTTGCAGGCCTCGCCGACGGCCTGCGCGTGCCGCGGTCCAGTGCGCTTGCGGGATGCGACGGACGGGGATGCGGCCATCCTTGCCGTGGAACGGCCCGTCGAAATCGAGGTCGCGCTCGACCTTCCTGAAGTAGGGCAGCACGTCCTTCCAGCTCCAGCCCGCGGCGCCGCGCGCCTGCCCATTCGTCGTAGTCGGTCGGCGCGCCGCGGTTGGCCAATTGGCCGTTGATGGAGGACCCGCCGCCCAACACGCGCGCCTGCTCGTACTTGCGCAGCGGCGGGCGTTCCTCCTCGGGGTTGTTGTGGCTGACGACCTGGGTCGTGACCTTGAGCTCGGTCCAGTGGAAGCGCGGATCGAAATAGGCCGTGCCCGAATAGCTGTCGCGAATCTCGGGCGGCTCGTTGCCGGGCGGCGTGTCCTGGCCCGCCTCGCAGAGCGAGGACCTTGTTGGCGCTCCTGGCGGAGAGCCTGTGGGCCAGGACCGAGCCCGCCGAGCCGCCGCCGACGATGATGAAGTCGTACACTTTTGGCGTTTCCCCTTGGATTGTCTCGGGAAGGTAGCCTCCGTCTTCGGGTCACGCCAGTCTGTTGCTTGCGCAAGGCCGCCCTCTGATTTCGGATGGGTACGGTTCGCAGGCAAAACCTCGCGCGTATCGGCGGCGAGATCGTCGTTCTGTGCTGGCGGTGCTGCGGCTGTTTGAAATTCAAATCCGACGCGCGTGAAGCCGAGGCTTCGCAGGCCCAAACCGTTCGGGTCGTCGAAACCTATCGCGGCGCGCGCTTGGCCAAAATGCGCTGCAGGGTGCGGCGATGCATGTTCAGCCGCCGCGCGGTTTCCGAGACGTTGCGGTTGCACATCTCGTAGATGCGCTGGATGTGCTCCCAGCGCACGCGGTCCGCCGACATCGGATTGCTCGGCGGCTCGGATTTCTCGGTGCCGCTGGCGAGCAGGGCGGCGACGACGTCGTCGGCGTCGGCGGGTTTCGAGAGATAATCCACCGCGCCCATCTTCACCGCGGTGACGGCGGTGGCGATGTTGCCATAGCCGGTCAGCACGATGGCGCGCGCGTCCGGGCGCTTGCGCTTCAGCGCCGACACCACGTCAAGCCCGTTGCCGTCGGCGAGCCGCAAATCCACCACCGCGAAGGCCGGCGCCGCCTTGCCGATCTGCGCCAGACCATCGCTGACGCTGTCGCAGGACGTCACCGTGAAGCCGCGGCTTTCCATGGCGCGCGAGAGGCGCTCCAGGAACGGCTTGTCGTCTTCCACGATCAGGAGCGAGCGATCGGCGTGGCCGGTCAGTTCGGCGATGGCATTCACGGTTGGGGCATTCACGGTCGGGGTATCCTCGATTTCGGACGTTACATCATATGGCGTCACAAGGCGGCGCTGCCAAGGGCGCACAAAGTCGGTCAAATCGCCGGCCTGCCCTTGGGGGCGGGCTTAAGCTGCTGGTTCGGCTGATATTTCACCGGCCTCGAAGCGCTGGCGCGGCCAGGCGATCTGAACCACGGCGCCGTGGTCCGGAAAGACCCGGTTGGTGAAGGAGACCTTGGCGCCGGTGCGCTCCAGCAGCGTGCGCGCGATGAATACCCCGAGACCGAGGCCCCGGTGGCCGCTTTGGGCTTCGTCGGCGCTGCGCCGCCGCGACAGATAGGGTTCGCCGATCCGCTTGATGATGTCGGGGGCGAACCCCGGCCCGTCGTCGGAAATGACGATCTCGACGGTTTCGTTGTTCCACCAGGCGTTTACCTCCACCGTGGTCCGCGCGAAATCGACGGCGTTTTCCAGGATGTTGCCGACGCCATAGAGGATTGCCGGATTGCGGGTGCCGACCGGCTCGCTGGTGCCCGCGACCGCGATCCGCACCTTGATGGCGACGCCGAAATCGCGATGCGGCGCCACGATTTCCTCGATCAGCGTCGACAGCGGCATGCGGTCGAACGGCGCGCCGGTTGCGGACAACTGGGTGATCTTGGCCAGAATATCGCGGCAGCGCTGCGCCTGTTCGCGCAGGGTCTTGATGTCGGCCGCGAGCTGGCTGTTGTCCTGCAGGCTCTTCTCCAATTCGCGCGAAATCAGGAAAATCGTCGACAGCGGCGTGCCGAGTTCGTGCGCGGCGGCAGCCGCCAGCCCGTCGAGCTGCGTGAGATGCTGCTCGCGGGTCAAAACCAGTTCGGTCGCGGCCAGCGCGTCCGACAGCTTGCGGGCTTCCTCGGTGACCTGGAACGCATAAAGGCTGGTGACCCCGATCGCGAGCACGATCGAGAGCCAGACGCCGAACAGATAGATCGGCGGCAGCACCAGGGGTTCATCGCTGTCCCACGGCAGCGGCAGATGGAAGAAGACCAGCACCGAGGCGCAGGCGACCGCGAGACCGCCAAGCGCAATGGTCAGCCGTACCGGCAGCGCCGTCGCCGAGATCAGGACCGGGGCGAGAAACAGAAACGAAAACGGGTTCTCCAGGCCGCCGGTGAAATACAAGAGTGCGGCCAGCTCGACGATGTTCAATGCAAGCAGCGCCGCCGCATATGCCGGCTCCAGCCGCTGCATCGGGTTGAAGGCGATCTGCAGCACCAAATTGAGCAGGGCGGACAGGCCGACAATGGCGACGCAGGGGATGACGTCGACATCGAATTCGAGCCCCTGCGCCACGACAAAAATCGCGACCAGCTGCCCGAGCACCGCGAGCCAGCGCAGCCGCAGGATCGTGTCCAGACGGACATAGCGGCGCGGTTGGCGAAAATCGGAGGCGGCGACGTCGGTCATGTCGGAAGCTTAGCCGCGCCGGGTTCCGACCACAAATTTGCCTGTCGGGCTAGGTAGCGGCATGGTCCCATGCCTTGCGCTTGCCGCAGCAATGGCCCAAGGAACCGGCCAAGGAACCGGCCAAAGGAACGGCCCGCATGATGAATGACGGCGCAGCCACGTCCCAATTGACCGCCGCCGATCCGATGGGGTCGGCGGCGATCGAGGTCGCGCATCTCGTCAAGGTCTACAAGACCACCCGCGCCGTCGACGACATATCGTTCCGCATTGCGCGCGGCAGCATCACCGGGCTGCTCGGCGGCAACGGCGCCGGCAAGACCACGACCATCGCCATGATCATGGGGCTGGTGCTGCCGACCTCGGGAAGCATCCGGGTGCTGGGCTGTTCGATGCCCGAGCAGAGCGCCGAGGTGCTGGGCAGGATGAATTTCGAAAGCCCCTATGTCGATATGCCGATGCGGCTCACGGTGCGGCAGAATCTCACGATCTTCGGCAAGCTCTACGCCGTGGAGAACTTGCGCGGGCGCATCGAGCAGCTCGCCGCCGACCTCGATCTCGGCGATTTCCTCGACCGTCCCAACGGCAAACTCTCCGCCGGGCAGAAGACCCGCGTCGCGCTGGCGAAAGCGCTGATCAACCAGCCCGAGCTGTTGTTGCTGGACGAACCGACGGCTTCGCTCGATCCCGATACCGCCGACTGGATCAGGCGGCATCTGATGACCTATCGCAAGACCCGCGGCGCGACCATCCTGCTGGCGTCGCACAACATGCTGGAAGTGGAGCGGCTGTGCGACCGCGTCATCATCATGAAGCGCGGCCGCATCGAGGATGACGACAGCCCCGACAACATCATGGCCCGCTACAACCGGACGACGCTGGAAGAAGTGTTTCTCGACGTCGCGCGCGGCCGCGTTCAGGAGGCGACGCCGTGAGCAGGCTTGCCCTCCATCTGGATATCGCGCCGCACCGGATCGGCGCGATGATCCTGCGCTACTGGTATCTGCTGCTGTCGTCGTGGCCGCGATTGCTGGAATTGCTCTATTGGCCGGCGCTGCAGATCATCACCTGGGGCTTTCTGCAGACTTACATCGCGCAGAATGCCGGATTTTTCGCGCGCGCCGGCGGCACCCTGATCGGCGCGGTGATCCTGTGGGACATCCTGTTTCGCGGGCAGCTCGGCTTCTCGATCTCGTTTCTCGAGGAAATGTGGGCGCGCAATCTCGGCAACCTGATGATGAGCCCGCTAAAGCCGATCGAATTTCTGATCTCGCTGATGATCATGAGCCTGATCCGGCTCGCGATCGGCGTCATTCCGATGACGCTGCTGGCGATGGTTTTTTTCGGTTTCAATTTCTACAGCATCGGGCTGCCGCTGATCGCCTTCTTCTGCAATCTGATCTTCACCAGCTGGTCGGTCGGCATCTTCGTCTCCGGGCTGGTGCTGCGCAACGGCCTGGGCGCCGAAAGCATCGTCTGGACGCTGATGTTCGGCTTGATGCCACTGGCTTGCATCTACTACCCGGTGACGGTGCTGCCGCATTGGCTGCAATATGTCGCCTGGGCGCTGCCGCCGACCTACGTGTTCGAGGGAATGCGGGCGCTCCTGATCGACCATGTGTTCCGGGCCGATCTGATGATGTCAGCGCTGGCGATCAACGCCGCGCTGTTTGTGGCGTCATTTGCGGTATTTCTTGCCCTTCTGAGGAGCGCCCGCCGCCACGGCTCCCTGATCCAGGGCGGCGAATAAAAGATTAATTATCCACGGAAATCCGTGGATTTACGGCTTACCCCAGCCGCGTAGATCTACCAATCTGTGCATTGACGCTTAATTACGCATTCGGCAGTATGCTGCGATGCAAAAGAGGCTTGAGGACTAACAAATGCCGATTGGTGAGTTTGGCGGCGCGCCGCCCCTGGTGGCCGAAGGCAGTCCGGCGCTTACCACGCCAATGTACTGGATGTACGAAATGGCGCACGCCTCGCTCAACCCGGCGCGCGCCGTGACGGATGCGACCAAGATCCTGTTTCAGAATCCGCTCAATCCGTGGTCGCACACCGAATTCGGCAAATCCATCGCCGCCGGCTGCGAATTGTTCGAGCGGACCACCCGCCGCTACGGCAAACCCGAATGGGGCCTCAACGAAACCGAAGTCAACGGCGTGCGCACGCCGGTCGATATCCGCGTCGTCTGGGAAAAGCCGTTCTGCCGCCTGTTGTACTTCGACCGCAAGCTGACGCGGCCCTTGCGCAGCCCCCAGCCGCGCCTGCTGATCGTGGCGCCGATGTCCGGTCATTACGCGACGCTCTTGCGCGGCACCGTCGAAGCCTTCCTGCCGACCCATGAGGTCTACATCACCGACTGGTCCGATGCCCGGATGGTGCCGCTGACCGAGGGCCGTTTCGATCTCGACGACTATGTCGATTACGTCATCGAGATGCTGCACGTTCTCGGCGGAAACATGCATGTTATGGCGGTTTGCCAGCCTTCGGTGCCCGTGGTGGCGGCGGTCTCCGTCATGGAAGCCGAGCGCGATCCTTTCGTTCCGCTCTCGATGACGCTGATGGGCGGTCCGATCGACACCCGCCGCAATCCGACGGCGGTCAACAATCTCGCCGCCGAGCGCGGCATCGACTGGTTTCGCGCTCACGTCATCACCAAGGTGCCGTTTCCGCATCCGGGGGTCATGCGCGACGTCTATCCGGGCTTCCTGCAGCTCAACGGCTTCATCAGCATGAATTTCGACCGCCACATGGACGCGCACAAGAACCTGTTCAAGAACCTGGTGAAGGGCGACGGCGATCTGGTCGACAAGCACCGCGATTTCTACGACGAATATCTCGCGGTCATGGATCTGACGGCGGAGTATTACCTGCAGACGGTCGACACCGTGTTCGTCAAGCACGCGCTGCCGAAGGGCGAGATGACCCATCGCGGCAAGCTGGTCGACCCGTCGAAGGTCACGCGCGTGGCGCTGATGACGGTGGAAGGCGAGAACGACGACATCTCCGGGCTTGGCCAGACCGAAGCCACGCACGGACTGTGCACCGGCATCCCGAATCACCGCCGGGTGCATTACGTGCAGAAGGGCGTCGGCCACTACGGCGTCTTCAACGGCTCCCGTTTCAAGTCGGAAATCGTGCCCCGCATCTGCGATTTCATGATGTCGGCGGCCAATGTGAAGCCTTCGCTGGTCGCCGTGAAGTCTTCAGCGGTATCGGCCGCGGAATAAGCCCAATCGGCGATTTCTGCGCGGAATCGCCGGTTTGAGCGCGAAATCGGGGGCCGATTCGGCCGGCCAGATAACCCCCTGAATTGGCCTGCGGAAATCCGATTCCCGGCCCCTCGAAGGAATGAGTTATATCTCATTTCTTGAAGGGCTCGGCGGGACGGGTTTGGGGCCGAAATTTTTTGTTCCAGGCCCTTCCTATAGGGCCGGTTAACCGGTCAGCCCCTGTATATTGG
The DNA here is from genome assembly GCA_963721275.1 of uncultured Alphaproteobacteria bacterium. Classification (GTDB taxonomy): domain Bacteria; phylum Pseudomonadota; class Alphaproteobacteria; order Rhizobiales; family Xanthobacteraceae; genus Bradyrhizobium. The sequence goes on from CAVRIQ010000014.1 coordinate 91,348, forward strand.
GCAAATGATTTGTTTTTGCGCCGAGCGATTTCACTGGCGGCGGTTATGGCAGAATCCGGGCGAACTCCTGATCCCCGGACTAGCAGACATGGCCACTCGCGCCCTCCTTTATCGGCGGCCTTACGAACCTTCTCGACTTCTGGTCAAGCACGGCTCGCAAATCTACTCGGTTCGGCTGCGCCGGCACCGGCGCGCGCGGCGTTACACCTTGCGCATTCATCCGAGCGACCGCGAAGCGATCCTGACCATGCCGCCGCGCGGCACCATCGCCGACGCCAAGGATTTCGCGCAGCGCCATGGCGGCTGGATCGCCGCGCGCCTCGGCCGCTTGCCGAAGGCGGCGCCGTTTCTTCCGGGCACCTTGGTGCCGCTGCGCGGCGTCGACCACAAGATCGTGCATCGCGCCGGTCAGCGCGGCACGGTGTGGACGGAAATGCGCGACAGCGGTGAGCGGATTCTCTGCGTGGCGGGCGGCCCCGAGCATGTCGAGCGGCGCGTGCACGACTACCTGAAGCGCGAAGTGCGCCGCGATCTGCAGAAGTCGGCGCAGTTCTATGCCGAGGCGCTGGGCGTCAGGGTGAAGCGGCTGTCGATCCGCGACCAGTCGAGCCGCTGGGGCTCATGCACCGCTGCTGGCTCGCTGTCGTTCTCCTGGCGGCTGATCCTCGCGCCGCCCTATGTGCTCGACTATCTCGCCGCCCACGAGGTGGCGCATCTCGTCGAGATGAATCATTCGCCGCGGTTCTGGAAAGTGGTCGCCCGGGTCTGCGGTCACGTCGAGCGCGCCAAGACCTGGCTCGACACCAGCGGCAACGATCTGCATCGCTACGGGATACAGGATTAGCGAACTACCGTCCGAACAGCCGCTCCATCAGCCAGCCGTCCAGGCCGGCCGCCGCTTCCGGGCGCGCAGAGGTTCGCACCGGCGCCGGCCGGTTCGCGCCACCGGACGGAATCGGCGCGAGCGGAGCGGGCGCGTGCGCCGTGGGCGCGCTGACCTGCGACGCGGCCTGCATCAGGTTTGAGAACAAGCCGCCGCTTTGCGAATTCGGCAATGCCGCGACGGGCACGCCCTGATGGGCCGCCTTCATGAAGCGGGTCCAGACTTCCACCGGCAGGCCGCCGCCGGTCGCCTTTTTGGTCGGCGAATTGTCGTCATTGCCGAGCCAGACGCCGGTGACCAGATTGGCGGTGTAGCCGATGAACCAGGCGTCGCGGAAATCCTGGCTGGTGCCGGTCTTGCCGGCCGCCATCCAGCCCGGAATCTCCGCCTTGCGCGCGGTGCCGCGAGATCAGCGTCTCCTGCATCATGGTGTTCATGGCAGCGACATGGCGCGGCTCGATCACCTGACCAAGCTGGTCGGGCTGCCGTGCGTATAAAACCTTGCCCTCGACGGTGCGGATCTTTGTGACGACATGCGGCGAGACGCCAAGGCCGCCATTGGCGAACGGCGCATAGGCGCCGACCAGTTCGGTGAGCGACACCTCCGAGGTGCCGAGCGCGATCGAGGCGTTGGCGTCAAGCTTCGACGAGATGCCGAGCCGGTGCGCGGTGCGCACCACGTTCTTAGGCCCGACTTCCAGCCCGAGCCGCACCGCAACGGTATTGAGCGACAACGCCAGCGCCTGCGTCAGCGTCACCGCCCCGAAATATTCGTGGCTGTAGTTCTCCGGCTTCCATCCCTTGATGTCGAGCGGCGCATCCTGCCGGATCGTCTCCGGCGTCAGGCCGGCCTCGATCGCGGTGAGATAGACGAACGGCTTGAACGCCGAGCCCGGCTGGCGTTTCGCCGTGACCGCGCGGTTGTACTGGCTTTCGGCATAGTTGCGGCCGCCGACCATGGCGCGCACCGCGCCATCGGGCGTCATCGCCACCAGCGCGCCCTGGCTGACGTTGAATTTGACGCTTTTCGCCGCGAGTTCGTCGATCACGGCGGCTTCGGCGACGCTCTGCAGTTTCGGATCGATGGTGGTTTCGACCACGATGTTCTGGTCGATCTGACCGACCAGATCGTCGAGCACTTCGCCGATCCAGTCCGCCACATAATTGATGGTGCCGGCGCCCGCCGCCTTCACATTGTAGGAGGGATGCCCGATCGAGGCCTGCGCCTGCGCTGCGGTGATGAATTTGGCGTCCGCCATCGCCGCGAGCACTATTTGCGCGCGCTTCTCGGCGCCTTCCGGGTTGCGGTTCGGCGCCAGCCGCGACGGCGATTTGACCAGCCCTGCAAGCATCGCGGCCTCAGCCAGCGTGACATTCCTGGCGGATTTGCCGAAATAGCGTTGCGCCGCGGCCTCCACGCCATAGGCGCCGGAGCCGAAATAAACCCGGTTGAGATAGAGTTCGAGAATTTCGTTCTTGGAATGCTTGCGCTCCAGCCAGAGCGCGAGTTCGACTTCCTGCAATTTCCGCTGCAGCGTGCGTTCCTGCGTCAGAAACAGGTTCTTGGCGAGCTGCTGGGTCAGCGTCGAGCCGCCCTGCGAGACGCCACGATGCAGCACATTGGCCACCGCCGCGCGCAGGATACCGAGCGGATCGATGCCGTGATGCGAATAGAACCGGCGGTCCTCGATGGCGATGAAGGCCTTCGGCAAATAAGGCGGCAGGTCCTTCAGCAAGACATTGGCGCCGGCCATTTCGCCGCGGGTCGCCAGCACGCTGCCGTCGAGGCCCGTGATCTCGATGGTCGGCGGCCGCTTCGGAATTTCCAACGCCTGGATCGCCGGCAGATGCGCGCCGACCCAGACGACGACGCCTACAGTCGCGATCGCCGCCCACAGCCCGAGCACCGCGCCCCAATAGAACAGGCGAAGCAGGCCGCCACGCGCCCGGCCCCTGGATTTACGCTTGCGGCTCGCGCGCGTAGCGCGCGGCTTGCGCTCGCGCGGCGCATCATCGTCGTCATCGCCGGTCTTGCGTTTGGGCGTTTGTTTCTTCGGTTTCTCATCGGCGGCGGGTATGACGCGATCCTGCGGGCCGAGCCGCAATTCCGCAAGCGACGCGCCGAGCCCGAATTGCGGCTCCTTGCGTCCGCCGCTCTTTTTCCGTCCCCACGCCATACGCAAACGCCCGCGCCGCGCGCGTATTCCGCAAAAGTGGATACCGGTTTTGCGAACAGAATACGCGCCACTTATAAAATGGAGCATGTTCTTGCGGCAAACCGCATCCCACTTTGCCGGAAAATGCTCTGCGGGAGAATAGCGGGCGGGGTTTAAAGCCGTCTTAAGCGATGGTTAATCGGATGGAAGCGGCGTTTGCGCAAGCGCCTGACAATGCGGGATTTCAGACATTCTTAACCCTACCGGGAAGCAAGGCCTCATGCCTCGCCTCGCTTGCGTCATTGCGAGAGGCAAAGCGACGAATCGGTCCATTCTTCGTCATTCCGGGATGGTGCGTTAGCACCAGACCCGAGCAATCATCGAGATTCCGGGTTCGATGCTTCGCATCGCCCCGGAATGACGGCCTGTTACTCCGCTCAGCCGCTGGCGCCGGTATCCTCGATGATCGGTCCGAACAGCTCCCAGCGCTCGCCGTTGAACTTCATCATCTGCATCTGCTTGTTGATGCGGTAATCGGTCGGCGACGTATTGGTGACCATGCCGGGCAGCGACAGGCTGCCGGTGACGTTCTTCAGACTGGTCGCCTGCCGCATGACGTTTTCGCGCGTAAGATCGTCGCCGCACTGACGCAGGATGTGCACCAGCAATTCCGCGGTCGAATAGCCGTATGTGTTGACGGTATTGAGTTTGTCGCCTTCCGGGTAATATTTGTCCATGAAGGCGAAATAGGCTTTTATACCGGCGTCGTCCTTCCACTGCGGATCGCCCGGGTCCTTGCCGTAATTGGTGCTGATGATGCCCTTGGAGATATCGAGCCCCGCGGGCTTGAGCGTGGCCGACACCGGGCTCGCATTGATGTCGAGAATGTGGACCGGATTCCAGCCGAGATCCGCGACCTTCTTGATTGCCTGCGCCCCGAATTTCGGCGTTGAGGCGTCATAGAGCAGATCGGCGCCAAGCGATTTCAGTTTGACGATTTGCGAATTGATGGTCGGATCGGTCAGCTCGTAAGACGCTTCGCCGACGATCATCGTCGCGGCCTTGTCGCCCAGGCCAGCCTTCAGGCCGATAATGTAGTCGCGGCCGAGGTCGTCATTCTGGTAGAGGATGCCGATCTTGGCATTGGGGTGATTTTTCAGAATGTATTTCGCGTAGATGCGGGCTTCGGACTGGTAGTTGGGATTGAATCCGATGGTCCAGGGCGCGGTTTTCGGATCCGAGAAGCGCGACGCGCCGGTGGCGGCGAGCAGCTGCGGCACTTTTTTCGCGTTGAGGTACTTCTGGACGGCTGCGTTCGAGGGCGTGCCGATAATCTGGAAGGTGAACAGAACTTCGTCGCCCTCGACCAGTTTGCGCACCTGCTCGACCGCTTTTGGCGGGCTGTAGGCGTCGTCATACTGGATCAGTTTGATCTTGCGGCCGTTGATGCCACCCTGCTCGTTGATCATGTTGAGGTAGGCGGCCTGCGTCTTGCCGATGCCGGCATACGCGGAAGGCGGGTCCGCTGAACGGCACGGTCTGGCCGATCTTGATCTCGGTATCGGTGGCGCCGGTGTCATATTTCTTTTGCGCCGATGCCGGCGATGCCGACAGCGCGATGGCGAGCGCGGTTCCGGTGACGAGGCGTAAAATGCCGTTCCTCATATCGCTACGTTCCCTCATGCTTGTACTCGTGCCGATGGTCTTGACCAGTCCGTTGACGGACGGAGGCCATCGCGTCGCAGGATACTGGAGGAAGGAATTGGGCAATGCAAGATAATGCCGGCTCGAAAGCTGAGCGAAGTTACGCCAGCCAGAGCAGAACGAGTGCGACGGCCGCGGGCGCGGCCTGGACATACAGAATTCGGCGGCTGACGGTTAAAGCGCCATAGACGCCGGCGACCATCACGCAAAGCAGGAAAAATGTTTTAATCTGGAAGCCGAAGCCAGGGACGCCCTGCACCAGCCCCCAGACCAGGCCGGCGGCGAGAAAGCCGTTGTAGAGTCCCTGATTGGCGGCAAGCACCGCGGAATCGGTCGCTTTCTCGATCGAATTGCGAAAGGTCTTCAGGCCGAGCGGCCTGGTCCAGAGAAACATCTCCAGCACCAGAAAATAGACGTGCAACGCGGCGACCAGCGCCACCAATGCGTTGGCGATTGCGTTCACCATGGCTCTCCCCCCAAGACGCAGACAAACTCCGGCATTATGCTAGCACGCGGCAGCGCAGGCTGTGACGTGACGGGCGACCGCGAGGGAAAGAATCATGACAGGCCACATCGATCCGACCAAGGAAGTGTTCGCCCGGTTTCGAGACAACAATCGCGAAGGGCCGATCCACATGCTCAACCTGGTCAGGCTGCTCGACCGCGCCGCCTATCCCGACGGCCGGACCGCGACCGGCGCGGAAGCCTATGCGGCCTATGGCCGCGAAAGCGGCCCGGTCTTCATGCGCCTTGGCGGCAAGGTGGTCTGGCAGGGCAGGTTCGAGCTGATGCTGATCGGGCCGGCCGACGAGCGCTGGGATCACTGCTTCATCGCGGAATATCCTGATGTCGCCGCGTTCGTCGAAATGATCCGCGATCCCGTCTATCGCGAAGCCGTGAAACACCGGCAGGCCGCGGTGAAGGACTCGCGGCTGATCCGGCTGAAGCCGCTTCCGCCCGGCAAGACCTTTGGCGAAATTCCGGAATAGGTCGTGAAGACCGGCCCGCTCACGCCGCCGGCTGCGCCACCGCCGCGTCGGTGGCGAGCAGGTGGATCAGCGCGCTCTTGATCGCGGCCTGCCGGGTCGGCGCGTTGATCTGCGCGCCCAACAGGTCGGTGACGTAGAACACGTCGCGGGCGCGCTCGCCGAAGGTCGCGACATGGGCGGAGGCGATGTTGAGGTTGAGCTTCGAGATCGCGGTGGTCAGTTCGTACAACAGGCCGGGCCGGTCGAGGCCGGACACCTCGATCACGGTGTAGCGGTCCGACCACTGGTTGTTGATGATGACTTCCGGCTCGACCACGAAGGGCCGCACCTTGCGCGCCGGCGGCGCGCCGCGCCACCACTTCGGGCAGCCGCAATTTGCCTTCCAGCACGTTCTCGATCATCTCGCCGATCCGGGTGGCGCGCCGTCCCTCGTCCTCGTCGCGGTCGTATTCCCGCGAGATCGCGATGGTGTCGAGCGCGCGGCCGTCGGTGGTGGTGTAGATCTGCGCGTCGACGATGTTGGCGCCCGCCGAGGCACAGGCGCCGGCGATGATCGACAATAGCCAGGGATGATCCATGGCGAGGATGGTCAGTTCGGTGACGCTGCGCGCCTCGTCGAAGCCGACATTGATCGCGAGCTTGTGGCCGGCCTGTTCGCTGGCGCGCAGGAAGCGGGCGTGGCGGATCTTGCGCTGCAGGTCGACCTTGAGCCAGTACGCCGGATAGTGCCGCGCGACATAGGCGTTGAGCTCCGGCTCCGGCCATTCGGTGAACGCCGCGCGGAATTCCGCCTGCGCCACCGCGATGCGCTGGGCGCGGTTGACCTCCGAGAAGCCGCCGGTCAGCACCGGCTCGGTCTCGTAATACAGCGTGCGCAGCAGCTGCGCCTTCCAGCCGTTCCAGACGCCGGGACCGACGCCGCGGATGTCGGCGGTGGTCAGGATCGTCAGCAGCTTCATCTGCTCGACCGATTGCACCACGGCGGCGAAATTCTCGATGGTCTTGCGGTCGGAGAGGTCGCGCGATTGCGCCACCGTGGACATCGTCAGATGCTGCTCGATCAGCCAGGCCACCAGTTCGGTGTCGGCGGCGTTGAAGCCGAGCCGCGGGCACAGCCGCCGCGCCACCTTGGCGCCGGCGATCGAGTGATCCTCCGGGCGGCCCTTGGCGATGTCGTGCAGCAGCGTGGTGATGTAGATCACCGCGCGGTGCTCGGGGCGGATCTTGCGCATCAGGTCGCTGGCGACGATGAACTCGTCGTTGCCGCCGCGTTCGATCTCCTGCAGGTAGCCGACGCAGCGCAACAGATGCTCGTCCACCGTGTAGTGGTGGTACATGTTGAACTGCATCATCGACACGATCTTGCCGAAGGCGCGGATGAAATGGCCGAGCACGCCGGTCTCGTTCATGCGCCGCAGCACGATTTCCGCGTCGTTCGACGTCAGGATTTCCATGAACAGCCGGTTGGCTTCGGGATCGTCGCGCAGCTGGGTGTTGATGAGCTTCAGCGACCGCGTCACCGTGCGCATGGCGTCGGGGTGAAAGGCGAGATTGTTCTTCTGGGCGAGGCGGAAGATCCGGATCAAATTGACCGGATCGTGCTTGAAGACATCGGGCGCGGCGAGATTGATGCGGTTGTTGTCGACGATGAAATCGTCGCTGTCGGGCACCCGCCGCCGGTTCAGGCTCGGCCGCAACCGCGCCATCATCCGGCTCAGCACCGGCGCGGGCTTGGCCTGCTGGTCTTCCAGCTTGGCGCACAGGATCGCGGTGAGATCGCCGACGTCCTTGGCGACCAGGAAGTAGTGCTTCATGAAGCGCTCGACATCCTGCATGCCGGGATGCGAGGTATAGCCGAGCCGGATCGCGATCTCGCGCTGCATGTCGAACGACAGCCGCTCTTCGGCGCGGCCGGAGAAGAAATGGATGTTGCAGCGGACCGACCACAGGAAATCGGCGCAGCGGCGGAAGGTGCGGTATTCCTGGGCGTCGAACACGCCGCGTTCGAGCAGCTCGTCGGTCTCGCGCACGCGGTAGACGTATTTGGCGATCCAGAACAGCGTGTGCAGGTCGCGCAGGCCGCCCTTGCCGTCCTTGACGTTGGGTTCGACCAGATAGCGCGATTGCCCGGCGCGGCGGTGGCGCTCTTCGCGCTCGGCCAGTTTGGCGGTGACGAATTCGGCGGCGGTGCCCTGCACCACCTCCTTGTCGAACCGCGCCACCAGTTCGTCGTAGAGCGGCTTGTCGCCGGTCAGGAACCGCGTCTCCAGGATCGCGGTGCGGATCGTCATGTCGCCGCGCGCCTGGCGGATCAATTCGTCGACCGAGCGCGTGGCGTGGCCGACCTTCAGCCCCATGTCCCACAGGCAATACAGGATGGCTTCGGCGACCTGCTCGCCCCAGGCGGTCTGCTTGTAGGGCAGGATGAACAACAGATCGATGTCGGATTCCGGCGCCATCAGCCCGCGGCCATAGCCGCCGGTGGCGACCACCGCCATGCGCTCGGCGCCGGAGGGGATCGGCGAGCGGTAGAGATGGCGCGTGGCGGCCGAGAACAGGATGCGGATGATTTCGTCCTGCACGAAACACAGCCGTTCGGCGCAGCGCCGGCCGTGACGGTCCTTCAGCAGCACCGCCTGCGCGGTGGCGCGCGCCGCGATCAGCTCGGCCTTCAGGAGTTGCGCCGTGGCGGAGCGGAAAACATCCTCGCGGCCGGCATGCTTTTCGGCGAGCGCGTCGACCGCGGCGGTGATCCGCGCGGTATCGAAACGTTCGTCGGCTTCAGGCCGGCTCTCGGTCACGACACTGTCCATGGCCTATCCCGATATCGGACGGCGCTGACGCTGTCACGGGACAATCTGGGGTCCACCGCTCAACTATTTGGACATAACGCTGTTTTCGATCGGACATGCTGCGCCGGCGATAGCGCCTGCCGCGTCGCGATATCAGTCAACTTGGTGAAACAAAACGGCGTTCTCGGAATCGAAATCAACTGCCGGTGACCGGATGTAGTGGTGACATCGCGCGATCTTTCATTACATCCGACAGCCATCGATATCCGGGAGAGAACAAAATGGACGCCGCCGAACTCCGCGCCACGCAGGCCCCGATCAAGGAGCGCTACAAATCCGATCCCAAGGCCGCGATGATCACGCTGACCGCGCAGGGGCTCGATCGAGAACGAGGGCATCGCCTGCAAGGTCGAGACCGGCCGCGCTCTGGCGGTGGCCGGCCTGCATCCGGCATCCGGAGGCTCCGGGCTCGAATTGTGCTCCGGCGACATGCTGCTGGAAGCGCTGGTCGCCTGCGCCGGCGTGACCCTGAAATCGGTGGCGACCGCGATCGAGGTGCCGCTGAAGACGGGAAACGTCACCGCCGAGGGCGATCTCGATTTCCGCGGCACGCTCGGCGTCGACAAGGAGGCGCCGGTCGGCTTTGCGCGAAATCCGCCTGCGCTTCGACGTCGACACGTCAGCGCCGCAGGACAAGCTCGATCTGCTGCTGAAACTCACCGAGCGCTATTGCGTGGTCTACCAGACCATCAAGCACGGCCCGAAGGTTTCGGTGACGATGCAACGGGTGTGAGGCACGCAATCTCATCGTCGTCCCGGGGCGAAGCGACCGGGACCCATACGCCGTGTCCTCTCGATCTCAAGCAACGCTGTTCGACGGCTTTCGCGCAACACGAACGGCTGTGGTTATGGGTCCCGGCGTTCGCCAGGGACGACAGAAAGCCAACATGTCCCCCGACCTCGCTTTCATCCTGACGCTGGCGCTGCGCATGGCGATCACCGCGGCGTTCGTGGTGTCGGCCTCCGTCATCACCGAGCGCTCGGGGCCGGTGATCGGCGCGCTGGTCGCGACGCTGCCGATTTCGGCGGGTCCCTCCTACGTCTTCCTCGCGCTCGATCACGATGCCGCCTTCATCGCCGAGGGCGCGCTGGCGAGCCTGCCGATCAACGCCGCGACGATCTGGCTCGCGCTGACCTATGTCGTGCTGGCGCAGCGCCGCAGCGCGCTGGTCAGTTGCGGCGGCGCGGTCGCGGTGTGGCTCGCGCTGGCCGGCGCTGTCGCGCACGGTGCAGTGGTCGCTCGCCGGCGGCCTGATCGCGAATGCGGTGACGTTTGCGATCTGCCTGCCGCTGCTGCGGCGCTTCCGCCACGTCAGGATGCCGCTGATCACGCGCCGCTGGTACGATATCCCGCTGCGCGCCTCGCTGGTCGCGACCCTGGTCGCCACCGTCGTCACGCTGTCGCGCTGGGTCGGCCCAAGCGTCAGCGGCATGATCGCGCTGTTTCCGGTGGTGTTCACGTCCATGATGCTGATCCTGCACCCGCGCATCGGCGGGCGGCCGACCGCGGCCGTGATCGCCAATGGCGGCTGGGGCCTGATCGGATTCGGCATCGCGATTGCCGTGCTGCATGTCGCGGCCCTGCGGTTCGGCTCGGCGATCGCGCTCAGCCTCGCGCTGCTCGACCTGCGTCGGCTGGAATCTCGGGCTGTGGTGGAACGGGCGGCGGAAGCTGGTGCGCTAGACTCGAAGCCGTCATTGCGAGGAGCGAAGCGACGAAGCAATCCACTCTTCTTAGTGGGCCGCATGGATCGCTTCGCGGAGCCTGTCATCGGGCGCGCGTTCGCGCGACCCGTTGGCTCGCAATGACGGCTAGACTGCTTCGGCAGTCTTCGCCTTCAGCGCATAGAGCGCCTCCAGCGCCTCGCGCGGCGACATCTCGTCGGGATGCAGCGCCTTCACGGCTTCGATCAGCTTTTCCGCCTCGCTCGGCGGCGCCGGTTCGGCGGCGGCGCGCGACGGCACCGCGAACAGCGGCAGGTCGTCGGCCAGCGCGCGCGCGGTCTGGCCGCGGTCCTGCGCCTCGAGTTTTGCCAGTACCGATTTGGCGCGCGCGATCACCGGCGCCGGCAGGCCTGCGAGCTTTGCCACCTGAATGCCGTAGGAGCGGTCGGCCGAGCCCGGCAGCACCTCGTGCAGGAACACCACGTCGCCCTGCCATTCCTTGACCCGCACCGTGGCGTTGAACAGCCGCGGCAGTTTGGCCGAGAGCGCGGTGAGCTCGTGATAATGCGTGGCGAACAGCGCGCGGCAGCGATTGGCCTCGTGCAGATGCTCGATCGCGGCCCAGGCGATCGACAGCCCGTCGAAGGTCGCGGTGCCCCGGCCGATTTCGTCGAGGATCACCAGCGAGCGCTCGCTGGCCTGATTGAGGATGACGGCGGTCTCCACCATCTCCACCATGAAGGTGGAGCGGCCGCGCGCCAGATCGTCGGCCGCGCCGACGCGCGAGAACAGCCGGTCGACGATGCCGATCCGCGCCCGCGCCGCCGGCACGAAACTGCCGATCTGCGCCAGCAGCGCGATCAGCGCGTTCTGGCGCAGGAAGGTCGATTTGCCCGCCATGTTGGGGCCGGTGATCAGCCAGATCTGGCCCGACCTCTCCCCCGGCCCCGGCGAGAGGTCGCAGGCATTGGCGATGAACGGCTGGCCGTCGCGCTTCAGCGCCTGTTCGACCACCGGATGCCGGCCGCCCTCGATGGCAAAGCCGAGCGAGGCTGTCGACCTCGGGCCGCACATAATTGTCGTCGACCGCGAGTTTCGCCAGCGCGGTGGCGACGTCGAGCATGGCAAAGGCATGCGCCGCGGCGCGCAGATCGTCGCTCGCGGCGACGGCCAGCGCGCAGAGCCGCTCGAAGATTTCCAGTTCCAGCCCGAGCGCGCGGTCGCCGGCATTGGCGATCTTGGCTTCGATCTCGCCGAGTTCCGAGGTGGTGAAGCGGACCTGGCCGGCCAGCGTCTGGCGATGGATGAAGGTCGCGTTCAGGGGCGGCGCCATCAGCTTGTCGCCGTGCTGCGCCGTGACCTCGACGAAATAGCCGAGCACGTTGTTGTGGCGGATCTTCAGGCCCTTGACGGCGGTCATCGTCGGCGTAGCGCGCCTGCATCGCGGCGACGACGAGGCGCGAGGCGTCGCGCAGATTGCGGGTCTCGTCGAGCGCGGCCTCATAGCCTTCGCGCACGAAACCGCCGTCGCGCTTGATCAGGGGCAGTTGCTCGGCGAGCGCGCGCTCGAATTCGCGCGCCAGCTCGCGCGAGGGCCGGCGCAGCGCCTCCATCGACGGCCGCGATCTCCTGCGGCGGATCGTCAAGCCGGGCAAGCCGCGCCAGCGCCTGGTCGGCGGCGAGGATGCCGTCGCGCAGGCCGGCGAGATCGCGCGGGCCGCCGCGTCCGACCGACAGCCGCGCCAGCGCGCGCGACATGTCGGGCGCGGCGCGCAGCGTGGTGCGGATATCGTCGCGCGCCGCGCTGTCGGCGACGAAGGCCGCGATCGCGTCCAGCCGCCGCGCGATCGCCGCGCTGTCGGTGAGCGGCGCCGCCAGCCGTTGCGCGAGCAGCCGCGATCCGGCCGCGGTCACGGTGCAGTCGATGGCGTCGAGCAGCGATCCGCGCCGTTCGCCGGAAAGCGTCCGCGTCAGTTCGAGATTGGCGCGGGTCGCCGGGTCGATCGCCATGGTGGTGCCGGCGGCTTCGCGCGACGGCGGCGACAGCGGCGGACGCTTTCCGACCTGGGTGCGGTCGATATAGGTGACGGCGGCCGCGGCGGCGGTGGCTTCCAGCCGCGACATCGCGCTGAGGCCGTCCATGGTGGCGACCGCGAAATAATCGCACAGCCGCCGCTCGGCGGTGGCGCTGTCGAAGACGTCGCGGGTCAGCGGCGTCACCGCCGGCAATTCGCGCAGCAGCGGCCCCAGCTCGGGATCGCCATAGAGCGCGTCGGTGACGATGGCCTCGTTGGGATTGATGCGCGCCAGTGTCGCCGCGAGTTCGCCGCTCGCGCATTCCGTGACGATGAATTCGGACGTCGAAATGTCGATCCAGGCGAGCCCGATGCGGTCGCTGCCGGCGGACGACCGCGCCCGCGCGATCGCCAGCAGATAATTGTTGGTGCGGGCGTCGAGCAGCGTGTCTTCGGTCAGCGTGCCCGGCGTCACCAGCCGCACCACGTCGCGGCTCACCACGCTCTTGTTGCCGCGCGCCCGGGCCGCGGCCGGATCCTCGGTCTGCTCGCACACCGCGACGCGATGGCCCGACGCGATCAGGCGGTGCAGATAGTCCTCGGAGCGTTCCACCGGCACGCCGCACATCGGGATATCCATGCCCTGATGCTTGCCGCGTTTGGTCAGTACGATGCCGAGCGCCTTCGAGGCTATCTCGGCGTCCTCGAAGAACAGCTCGTAGAAATCGCCCATCCGGTAGAACAGCAGCAGCCCGGGATTGGCGGCCTTGATCTCGAGGTATTGTTCCATCATCGGCGTGACGCGCGCCGGCGCCTCCGCCGGCTGGCGCGGCGTCTGATGGTACGGGGATGGATTGCTGGATCGTCATTGGCCGCGCAAACTACAAAATTTTGGCCCGCGATCCTATTCGCTTTGCCGCCGCATAACGTGTTTTCCACGCCCCCCGGCGGGCCCGTCGCGCACGACTCTTCTCTCGGAGCGATGCTGAAAGAGAAGCAAATTGCGGCGGGCCGCGGTTGGTTATGCCCTCCCCCGCTTGCGGGGGAGGGTCAGGGTGGGGGAAGCACACCCAGCGGATGCGCGTCTGCCCCCACCCCAGCCCTCCCTCGCACGCGGGGGAGGGAGCAGATCGTTTCCGGAGCCATCAATTGACCTGCCGCGACGGCGCTCCTAAAACTCGCCATCCATTCGAGCCGGACAGCCCGGAAAACGCGGCATTCAGGGAGAGATTCAATGCGCGATGTATTTGTTTGCGACGCCGTGAGGACCCCGATCGGCCGCTTCGGCGGTTCGCTGGCCAGGGTGCGCGCCGACGATCTGGCGGCGGCCCCGATCAAGGCCCTGATGGCGCGGCATCCCAAGCTCGACTGGTCGCAAGTCGACGAGGTCTATTTCGGCTGCGCCAACCAGGCCGGCGAGGACAACCGCAACGTGGCGCGGATGGCGCTGTTGCTGGCAGGCCTGCCGGAGACGGTTCCCGGCCAGACGCTCAATCGTCTCTGCGCCTCGGGGCTGGATGCGGTCGGCGCCGGCGCCCGCGCGATCCGCGCCGGCGAGATCGATTTCGCCATTGCCGGCGGCGTCGAATCGATGACGCGGGCGCCGTTCGTGATGGGCAAGGCGGCGGAGGCGTTTTCGCGCTCCGCCGAAATCTTCGACACCACCATCGGCTGGCGCTTCATCAACCCGCTGATGAAGGCGCAATACGGCGTCGACGCCATGCCCGAGACCGGCGAGAACGTCGCCGAGGAATTCCAGGTGTCGCGCGCCGACCAGGACGCGTTCGCGATCCGCTCGCAGCAGCGCGCCGGCCAGGCGATCGCCTCCGGCTATTTCGCCGAGGAAATCACCGCGGTTTCGGTGCCCGGCGGCAAGGCCGGCCCGATCAGCGTCGACAAGGACGAGCATCCGCGCCCGGAAACCACGCTCGAAGGCCTGGCAAAGCTGAAGCCGATCGTGCGCAATCCCGGCACGGTGACGGCCGGCAACGCCTCCGGCGTCAATGACGGCGCGGCCGCCATGATTCTCGCTTCCGAAGCGGCGGTGAAGAAGCACGGCCTGACGCCGCGGGCGCGGATTCTCGGCCTCGCCTCGGCGGCGGTGCCGCCGCGCATCATGGGCATCGGTCCGGTGCCGGCGACCCGCAAGCTGATGGAGCGGCTGGGGCTGAAGATCAGCGATTTCGATCTGATCGAGCTCAACGAAGCCTTCGCCAGCCAGGGCATCGCCTGCCTGCGCCAGCTCGGCGTCAAGGACGATGCCGATTTCGTCAACCCGCATGGCGGCGCCATCGCGCTCGGTCATCCCCTGGGCATGAGCGGCGCCCGGCTGGCGATGACCGCGGTGCACGGCATGGAGAAGCGCGGCGGAAAGCGCGCGCTGGCGACGATGTGCGTCGGCGTCGGCCAGGGCGTCGCGATGGCGATCGAGAAGCTGAGCTGACGGCCCGAACGTCATTCCGGGACGATGCGCAGACGGGTCCGCGCAAGGCGCGGCCCGATGACAGGCTCAGCATCGAGCCCGGAATGCTCGACGATTCCGCGCGTTGCGCGATGCTTCGCATCGCCCCGGAACGACGGCTTCCAGGGAGTGCGGAATGATCATCGAACGTCAGCAGGATGTCACGACAGCGGCGACATCCGTGATGGAAAGGACGTCCGACCCGCGGCTGCGGGAAATCATGGTGTCTCTGGTCAAGCACCTTCACGGCTTCGTCCGCGACGTTCGCCTGACGGAAGCGGAATTCCGCGAAGCCACCGCGATCATCGCCGAGTTGGGCAAGCTCACGACCGACACCCACAACGAAGTGGTCTTGATGGCCGGCTCGCTCGGCGTCTCCTCGCTGGTATGCCTCCTGAACAACGGCGATCAGGGCAATACCGAAACCGACCAGTCGCTGCTCGGGCCTTTTTGGCGGCTGCACTCGCCCCGGGTCGCGAACGGGGGATCCATCGTCCGCTCCGATACGCCGGGCGCGCCGCTGTTCGTCAACGCGCGCGTGGTGGACAAGGCCGGCCATCCGGTCGCCGGAGCCGAAGTGGACGTGTGGCACGCTTCGCCGGTCGGTCTTTACGAGAACCAGGATCCCGGACAGGCCGACATGAACCTCCGCGGCAAGTTCACGACCGATGCGAAGGGGCGCTTCTGGTTTCGTTCGGTGATGATGGTCGGTTACCCGCTTCCGACGGATGGCGTCGTCGGCCGCCTGTTGAAGGCCCAGAACCGGCATCCCTATCGGCCGGCGCATCTCCACGCGCTTGTTTTCAAGCCGGGATTCAAGGTTCTGATTTCCCAGGTCTACGATCCCGCCGACCCGCACATCGACAGCGACGTGCAGTTCGGCGTGACCAAGGCGCTGATCGGCAATTTCGTGCGTCATGACGCGCCGCATCCGACCGAACCCGATGTCGGGACGCCCTGGTATTCGCTCGACCACGTCTACAGGATGGAAGCCGGCGAGACCGTGCTGCCGCGCCCGCCGATCAAGTAGCGGAGGCGGTTCGCGCGCCGCGTCGCTCCATTTCCTTATGTCATGGCCGGGCTTGACCCGGCCATCCATCCGCTTCGAAAAAAGTTTCTTATGAAGATTGATGGATGCGCGGGTCAAGCCCGCGCATGACACGCCGGCGAAATAGCGCCCGCGATCCAAACTGCTACTGCTACTCGATCACCGCGGGTTCCGGCGCCACCGACTGCCGGCGCAGCGTGGCCTTGGTGGAGCCGATCATGAGCGCCAGCGGAATCGCGCAGAGGATGAAGATCATCACCATCTGGTAGTCCTGCGAAAACGCGATGATCTGCGCCTGCACGTTCAGCATGGCGTCCGCCATGGCGCGGCCGGCGTCGGTGCCCATGTTGATCATGCGGCTGACATCGGGCATCTGCATGGCGTGGTTGAACGGGGTAACGTGTTCGTTCAATACGGCGTGGACGCGCCGCGATCCTTCCGTCAATTGCGCGATCACGATGGAGATGCCGACCGAGCTCGCGACGTTGCGCATCAGGGTCAGCATCGAGGTGCCGTCGGTGCGGAGCTGGCCGGGCAGCGTCAGGAACGCCACCGTGGAGAGCGGCACGAACACCAGCCCGAAGCCGAATCCCTGCACGATGCTGATGGTAATGATTTCCGGCACGTCGGTCTGGTCGGTCCAGCCGGTCATGTAGAACAGCGACAGCGCGGTCAGCCCGAGACCGGAGATGATCAGCGTGCGCGCCTCGAAATAGCGCATCAGGCGGCCGACCAGCATCATGGCGACGAAGGTGCCGCAGCCGCGGCTCGCCAGCAGCACGCCCGCGGTGATGATCGGATAACCGATGACGTTCTGCAGGAAGGGCGAGGCCAGCGCCATGGTCGAGTAGAGCACAAGACCCATCACGGCCATGAACACGCAGCCGCCGACGAAGTTCCGGTCCTTGAACAGCGCGAACTGGATGAAGGGCTGCGACGTCGTGAAGGAATGCGCGAGGAAATAGTAGAAGCCGACGGCGGAAACGATGAACTCGACGACGATCTCGTTGGATTCGAGCCAGCCCAGTTGCTCGCCGCGGTCGAGCGCGAGCTGCAGCGAGCCGATGGCGATCGCAAGCGCAGTGAAGCCGAACCAGTCGAAGCGCAGCTCGAAATCCTTTTTGGTCTCGTCCATGAACACCAGCAGGCCGAGCACGGTGAAGATGCCGAACGGCAAATTGACGAAAAATACCCAGTGCCAGGAATAGGTCTCGGTCAGCCAGGCCCCTAGCGACGGCCCCATGATCGGGCCCATCATCACGCCCATGCCCCAGATCGACATCGCTTTCGCGCGTTCGTGCAGCGCGTAGGCGTCCAGCATCACCGCCTGCGACAGCGGCACCAGCGCCGCGCCGAACACGCCCTGCAGCAGCCGGAACAGCACCATCTGGTTGATGTCCTGCGCCAGCCCGCACAGCACCGAGGCCACGGTAAAGCCGCCCGAGCACAGGATGAAGATCCGCTTGCGCCCGAAACGGTTGGCGATCCAGCCCACCGGCGCGGTCATGATCGCGGCCGCCACGATGTAGGAGGTCAGCACCCAGTTGATCTGGTCCTGCGACGCCGACAGCGTGCCCTGCATATAGGGCAGCGCGACATTGGCGATGGTGGTGTCCAGCGCCTGCATGATGGTCGCGGTCATGGCGCAGATCGTCACCATGTTCCGGCGCAGGCCGGGAACGGCGACGGGGCGCTGCGGCCATCGTGGTCATGGAGCCGTCGGTCTAGTCCGTCCTTCGCGGCTTCCGCCGGCGAGAAGCCGAGCAGGCCGGCGAGCGAACGGCGGTGGCCGGTGTCGATCGTGGTATAGGCGCTCATGCCGGCTTTCAGCTTCTTCACGTATTTGTCGTTGCTGTCGAAATAGATCCGCACCGGCACGCGCTGCACCACCTTGACGAAATTGCCGGTGGCGTTCTGCGGCGGCAGGATCGCGAACTGCGCGCCGGTGCCGGGGGAGAGCGAACCCACGGTGCCCTTGAACACATGATCCGGGAAGGCGTCGACGTCGATGGTGACGGGCTGGCCGACCGCGACATAGGTGAAGTCGGATTCCTTCGGGTTGGCGTCGACCCAGGGGTGCGCGACATCGATGATGCTGAACACCGGCGTGCCGGCGGCGATGAAGCGGCCGAGCTGGATCTGATCGACCTGGGTCGCGACGCCGTTCATCGGCGCGCGCACCGTGGTCAGATCGAGGTTGCGCTGGGCATCGTCGAGCGCCGCCTTGGCCTGCATGTAAGCCGGAAACTGCTCGAGCGGCAGCTCGGGATTGCCGAGCAGCTGGTTGAGCGCGGTTGGATCTGCTGCTGCCTGACGAGCTGCAGCTGGGCCTGCGCGGTGACCATCGCGGTGGCGCTGTTGTCGAGGTCGAGCTGCGAGCCGAAATTGTTCTTGACCAGCGCCGTCTTGCGGTCGACGTCGCGCTGTTTGATCGCGATGCCGGCGTTGACGATTTCGATCGTCTGCCCATAGAGCTTGACGTTGGCGACCAGATTGTCGTGGCTGGACTTGGCGTCGTCCAGCTTGGCGCGCGCCTGCGCCACGGCCAGCTGGAACGGCACCGGATCGATCTGGAACAGGGTGTCGCCGGTCGAGACCTGCTGGCCTTCCTTCACGGCGACATTGATGATCTTGCCGGAGATGTCGGGCGTGATCAGCACCTTCTGCGCGCCGACATAGGCGTCGTCGGTGGTCACGTAGCGGCCGCCGTTGAGATAGAAGGTCAGTCCCGCGATCAGCGCCACCAGCGGCAGCACGACGAGCAGCAGCACGCGGCGATAACGCCGCAGGCCGGCCATCAGGCGGCGGCGCGGCTCCGCGGCAATCTTGATCCTGGGTCTTGCGGGCGGATTGCCCTTCTGCTCGGGCGGAAATTTCAGGACGGGATCAGCCATAGCGCTGCTCCTTCCTCGGCGGTTCCACCGGCGTGTTCTGTATGGCGTTGCGCACGTTTTCCTTGATCGCTTCCAGTTGGGCCAGCAGGCGATGGGCGTCGGCCGGATTGATGCCTTCGAGCGCGGTCGCGGTCAGCTCGGACCGCAGCCCGCTCAGTTTGCCGAGCAGCGGCCGCGCGGCCTTGCGCAGATAGAGCCGGTTGACGCGGCGGTCGGTCTCGTCGCCGCGGCGTTCGATCCAGCCATTGTCGCAGAGCTTGTCGATCAGTCGCGTCAGCGTGATCGGCTGCATTTCCATCTGTTCGGCGAGTTCCGACTGCTTCAGGCCCTCGGTGCGTTCCACCTTGGCCAGCACCGCCCATTGCGCGCGGGTAATGCCGTAGCGCGCCGCCTGCTTGTCGGCATAGGCGCGTACCAGCCGCTGCACTTCGCCGAGCGTGAACAGGAAGTTCATATCCACGGAACCGCGGGACATCGGGCACGTTCGAAGTCTCCATAAGCTTTGCGATATAATAAGCTAGCTTATGAACTTGCCAGTGCGTTTTCAAGTTGAATCTGGACGAACGCGGCAAACACCGCAGGAACTTCAAATCGGCGGCACTGGTCGTCTCCATAAGCTTTGGAAATAAGCTAGCTATGAATTGGCAAGCCAATGGAAGGCTGGCCGCGGAGCACATGGCTTGCGGGAGTTGCAGGAAAGCGCAGGGATTTGGGATTGCCCCGGTAAAATGCTACACCATGCTGCGGCGCGAATTTTCAGGCTGGATTCGACTGCTTGGGCCGGCCGCGTTACATGACCCGTCCAGATGACCCTGACCAAACCGACATTTCCCGCGCCCGATCACGATCACGACCGCTGCACCGCGGACGCGATCGATCATGCCGAGCGGGTTTGCAAGCAGAGGTCCCAGAAATTCACGCCGATCCGCCGCCAGGTGCTGCAGGCGCTGTTGTCCAGCCACCGTCCGCTCGGCGCCTATGAAGTGATCGACGAACTCGCCAAATCGATGCCGCGGCCGGCGCCGATCACGGTGTATCGCGCGCTCGATTTCCTGATGGAGAACGGCCTCGTCCACCGCATCGAAAGCCGCAACGCCTATCTCGCCTGCGCGCATGACCATGACGCCACCGCGATGGTGGCGTTCCTGATCTGCGACGCCTGCGGTTCGGTCGGCGAAATTCCGGCGGCGCCGGTGGCGCAAAGCCTCAACGCGGCGGCGCGCGCTTCAGGCTTTGCGCCGAAATTGTCCGTGGTCGAGATCGCCGGCATTTGCGCGCACTGTCAAAAGGCTTGATATTTTGGGCATGATCTTTTCCGAAAACCGGAACGCCACTTTGCGCTCGCGCGGCCCTGCGGGTCGGGATCATGCCCCAACAACACGGCGATAAGCCGGCCACGAGGATTCATGTCGTCAAATCAAGCGATTTCATCGGCCGGGCGTCCGCTCAGTCGCCGGCGCCGTCGCGCTGATGCTGATGCTGTGCCTGAGCTGGGGTTTTAACCAGATCGCGGTCAAGCTGGCGCTGCCGGATATTCCGCCGATGCTGCAGGCGACGATCCGCTCGTCGGGCGCGCTGCCGGTGCTGTTGTTGATCGCGCGTTTCCGCGGCGTGAAGATCTTCGAACGCGACGGCACGCTTGGCGCCGGCCTGTTCGCGGGGCTGTTGTTCGGCTTCGAGTTCGTGCTGATCTATCGCGGCCTGCTGCTTGACCTCGGCGTCGCGCGCGGTGGTGTTTCTCTATACCGCGCCGTTCTTCGTGGCGCTCGGCTCCTACCAGTTTCTCGGCGAACGGCTGCGCGCCTCGCAATGGGGCGGGCTGGCGCTGTGTTTCTCCGGCGTCGCGCTGGCGATCGGGGTGCCGCAGGCCAATGTCGACGCCAATGTGCTCGCTGGGCGACCTGATGATCGTCGGCGGCGGCGCGCTGTGGGCGGCCACCACGCTGCTGGTCAAGGCGACGCCGCTGCTGCGGGCCCCGCCCGAAAAGGCGCTGGGCTACCAGGTGGCGATGTCGATCCCGATTCTGGGCTTCGCGGCGTGGATATCAGGCGAAACCCTGACCCGCCTTCCCGGTCCGCTGGCGCTGTCGCTGATGACCTATCAGGCGATCTGGGTGGTCGGATTGACCTTCCTGCTCTGGTTTGCGCTGGTCAAAACCTATTCCGCCAGCAAATTGTCGGCCTTTACCTTCATCACCCCGTTGTTTGGCGTGGTGGCCAGCTATTTCATCATGCACGACACCCTGACGCTCGCCTTCGGCGCCGCGGCGCTGTTGGTGATCGCGGGGCTTTACCTGGTGAACCGGCCGGAAGTTCCGAGCCGAAAGTGGTCCGGATCCCAACGTTCCAGCGTGATACGATCTGCTTTATTCGTCATGGCCGGGCTTCGTCCCTGTTAGACCGTCTTGCGAGCCAACGGGTCGCGCGAACGCGCGCCCGATGACAGGCTCGGGCATCCAGCTTCGCAGCAAAGCTGGATTGCTTCGTCGCGTCGCTCTCGAATGACGAACAGCGTGATTGCGCGCGATCCGTGCGAACCTGTCAGTCCGTCTCGATCGGCAGCGACGGATCCTTCGCCCACTCGCCCATCGAGCCGTCGTAAAGGGTGAGGTTGTCGTAGCCGAGCTGGTCGAGCAGGAACAGATCGACGGTGGCCGAGATGCCGCCGCCGCAATAGGCGACCACGCGCTTGTCTTTTGTGATGCCCTGCGCGGCGAATTTTGCCTGCGGCATCCGCGAGCGGGACGAAAGCTTTGCTCTGCTGATCGAGCAGCGTCGCCGCCGGAACATTGACGCTGCCGGGAATGCGCCCCGGCCGGCCGTAGCGGCTCGGCTCGAGCCCCCTGTGGAATTGCGGCCCGAGCGCATTGACGACGACGGTGTTGCGATTGGCGCTGGCGGCAACAACGTCGTTCTTGCCGGCGAAATACCCGGCTCGCGGTTTCGCCGTGAACACGGCTTGCGGATATCCCTTCGCCGGCCCGGTCTCGATGGCGCGGTTCTCCGCCTTCCATTTGTCCAGCCCGCCGTCGAGCACGGAGGCGTTGTCAAAACCCAGCGATTTGAGCATCCACCAGAAGCGCGTCGCCCACATCGGTGTGCCGATGCTGTACAGCACCACGCGGCTTTCAGCGGATATTCCGTGGCGGCCGAACGCGGCCTCCAGCTGCGCGACCGGATGGCATCATGAAGCGCAGCGCGGTGGTGGAATCGGAGAATTCGCCCTGCAGGTCCAGGAAGTCCGCGCCCGGAATATGCCCGGCCTCGAAGGAGTGGCGCCCGGGGACGACGATATAGGGAACCTCGCTGCCTTCAGGCGCGGGTTCCAGGTAGGTCGTGCAATCGAACAGCCGCAGGTCGCTCTGGCCGAGCATGCGCGCGAGTTCCGCTGATGTGATGAGCCCGTGACGCCCGGACATGGTCCGCCTCCCTGCATTCTTTCGAGCATGCTACGGTCGGAGGCCTGCCTTGAAAAGCCAGCCGCCGGCTGGCGATCGCCCTTTGAATCCCGCAATTCCGGTCCAATATACCGGTCACGCAAAGCGTGACCGCAACGCCTCGGGAAGCCCTTGAGCGACCTGATTAAGCTATTGAATAAACAACAGAAAAATTCGGACTCGCGCGCACCGGCCGGGCCACTCTCCGCCCCCTTGGTGAATGTCATCAAAACCTGATATTCGAGTGGCCATGAACCAGCCCGTAAAACCGCCCCAGAACGACGTCGCCGGCCCCAAGGCGCGGCATCAAACCACCCAGGTCATGGTCGGCAATGTCGCCGTCGGCGGCGGCGCGCCGATCGTGGTGCAGTCGATGACCAACACCGACACCGCCGATGTCGAAGGCACCATCGCGCAGGTCGCGGCGCTGTCGCGCGCCGGCTCCGAGCTGGTGCGGATCACCGTCGACCGCGAGGAGGCCGCCGCCGCCGTGCCGCATATCCGCGACGGCTTGCGCAAGCGCGGCATCACCACGCCCCTGATCGGCGACTTCCATTACATCGGCCACAAGCTGCTCGCCGACTATCCGGCCTGCGCCGAGGCGCTCGACAAATACCGCATCAATCCCGGCAATGTCGGCTTCAAGAACAAGCGCGACACGCAGTTCGCCGACATCATCGAGATCGCCAACAAGAACAACAAGCCGGTGCGGATCGGCGCCAATTGGGGCTCGCTCGATCAGGAACTGCTGACCAGGCTGATGGAAGACAACGCCAAGTCGTCCGAGCCGCTCGATGCGCGCGCGGTGACGCGCGAGGCGATGGTGCAGTCGGCGCTGCTGTCGGCGGCGCGCGCCGAGGAACTCGGCATGCCCAAGAACAGGATGATCCTGTCGGCGAAGGTCTCCGCCGTGCAGGACCTGATCGCGGTCTACAAGGTTCTCGCCGCGCGTTCGGATTACGCGATCCATCTCGGCCTCACCGAAGCCGGCATGGGATCGAAGGGCATCGTCGCCTCGTCCGCCGCGCTCGGCATTCTGCTGCAGGACGGCATCGGCGACACCATCCGGATTTCGCTCACGCCCGAGCCCGGCGGCGACCGCACGCTGGAAGTGCAGGTCGCGCAGGAACTGCTGCAGACCATGGGCTTCCGCACCTTCGTGCCGCTGGTCGCGGCGTGCCCCGGCTGCGGCCGCACCACCTCGACCACCTTCCAGGAACTGGCGCGCTCGATCCAGGATTTCATCCGCGACGAAATGCCGGGCTGGAAGACGCAATATCCCGGCGTCGAGGAGCTGAACGTCGCGGTGATGGGCTGCATCGTCAACGGCCCCGGCGAATCCAAGCACGCCAATATCGGCATCTCGCTGCCCGGCACCGGCGAAACGCCCGGCCGCGCCGGTGTTCGTCGACGGCAAGAAGTTCCGCACCCTGCGCGGCCCGACCATCGCCGCCGACTTCAAGGCGCTGGTGATCGACTATATCGACCAGCGCTACGGCAGCGGCGCCAAGCCGACGGCCGCGGAGTAGTTTTTCCTGTCGTCCCCGCGAAAGCGGGGACCTATAACCACAGGCTTTTGTAGTTGGCTCAGACGAGCGACAGCCAGGACAGCATCCGGTGGCTATCGGTCGCGGATCATCGGCGCGCTGCGACGTGCGGCCGGGACGACAAGCTCGGATTGCGCAGCTTCGCTCCGGCCATCCGGGCTACGATGGTCGGAAATAACAAGCCATCGGAGGACGCCATGACTTCGCTCGCCAGCAAGCAAGGTCCGCGCTATCGCCACGCCGCCGGCGAAGAAGAGCCCTACGAGACCATCGGCGTCGAAAAGCTCACCCCGATCATCGGCGCGGAGATCTCGGGCGTCGATATCGGCAGACTGGTTTCCGACGAGGCGCGCTCGAACCGGCAGATGGACGAGATCCATCGCGCGCTCGCCGAAAATCTCGTGATCTTCTTCCGCGACCAGCACATCACGCCCGGACCAGCATCTCGCCTTCGGCCGCAAGTTCGGCGAGCTGCACATTCATCCCGCCGCGCCTCACGAGGGCGACGATCCGGCGCTGATGAAGATCTATGCCGACAAGGATTCGCCGCGCGCCAATGGCGAGGGCTGGCATTCGGACGTGTCCTGCGACGTCGAGCCGCCGATGGGCTCGATCCTCTACATCAGGCAGTGCCCGCCGCGCGGCGGCGACACGCTGTTCGCCAGCATGTACGCGGCCTACGAATCGCTGTCGGACCGGATGAAGACCTATCTCGACGGGCTGACCGCGCTGCATGACGGCGAATCGATCTATCGCGGGCTCTACGCCAATTACGGCGTCGCCGACAAGCCGTCCTATCCGCGCGCCGAGCATCCGGTCGTGCGCACCCATCCGGTGACGGGCAAGAAGGCGCTCTACGTCAACCGCGGTTTTACCCGCTACATCGTCGGCATCCCCCGGGACGAGAGCGACGCGATCCTCGCCTATCTCTACCAGCACGCGGAAAATCCGCTGTTCCAGTGCCGCTTCCGCTGGACCGAGAACGCCATCGCGTTCTGGGACAACCGCTGCACCCAGCACCGCGCGATGTGGGACTACTGGCCGCACACCCGCTCCGGCACGCGGGTGACGGTGAAGGGCGAACGGCCGGTGTAAGCCGGATCGTGGTTGACTGATTCGCGCCGACGGGCAAATTTGCCCGTCGGGCTGTTTCGCGAAAAACCTGTCCAGCCCCCTTTGCAAAAATATTTCTGTTTTTCCGAAACCCAAATCACCGCTATATCCATCGCCATCCCGTCCCACTCTGAGGGGCGTTTCGCGATCGTCACGGACGTTGGAACGGGATGCGGTGGACGCAAGGAGTGCTAAAGACGAGAGCGCTTTCTTGCGGACGGAGAAGTCGTGTGGTCCTGACGCCCCGACGCTGGCGTCAAGTTCGCTGGGAAGCAAGCTTCTCGCGGGCGACGGTGGCAAGAAAGCCCGGTCACCGGGGAGAGCTCGAAGGAAGCCGTTAAAACCATTGCGCGGGGAATGCCGGGTAATTCCGGTGTGACCTGACTAACGCGTGTGCGTTTCTACCTCTACCATCGCACACGCGGCTATCGGGCGCATCGGGCGCCCGGCATTCCCTGCGCCCTCTGATTGGAGGGTAAGGAAATTCCAGGCAAACTCGGGCACATCGCGCCGCGAGAGTTAAACGCATGTCTTGAGACCGTCATTGCGAGCGAACGGCGGAAGCAATCCATGTTTCTTTGCGCGGGGATCTGGATTGCTTCGTCGCAAGCGCTCCTCGCAATGACGTGTCCCGAGCCAATCCGGGCTACGATCTGGTCTCGCCATGGGCGGCACCCACGTTGACGCCCCGCCCGGCCTGCGCCAAGCTTGCCCAAAAGCAAGACAAGACCCCGGAGGACGGCCATGCTCCGCGCAGAGGACAACAAGTTCCTGACCGAAAGCGGTGCGGGAACGGGGATGGGCGAATTGCTGCGCCGCTTCTGGCTGCCGGTGCTGCTGTCGGAGGAATTGCCCGAGCCGGACTGCCCGCCGAAGAAGATCGTGGTGATGGGCGAGGAACTGCTGGCCTTCCGCGACTCCCGCGGCGTGGTCGGCGTCATCGACCAATATTGCCCGCACCGCGGCGCCAATCTCTGGCTCGGCCGCGTTGAGGAATGCGGCATCCGCTGCGTCTATCACGGCTGGAAATTCGACACCGACGGCCGCTGCGTCGACATGCCGACCTCCTACCCCGATCTGAATGCCAAGGACCTGATCCGCATCAAATCCTATCCGGTGCGCGAATGGGGCGACATGATCTGGGCCTATATGGGCCCGGCCGGCGAGGTGCCGGAATTGCCTGACTCTGGAAATGGCGCTGGTGCCGGCCTCGCACCGCTACGTCACCAAGAAATGGCAGGACTGCAACTGGGTGCAGGCGGTGGAAGGCTCGATCGACACCGCGCATTTCACCTTCGCGCATCTCTCGTTCGAAAAGGAAGAGAACGAGATCCTCGACATCAAGAAGCACTTTGTGAATCCGCTGACGCGGGTCGCGACCGACCACATGCGCTGGATCGCCGAGGATCCGCGCCCGGTGATCAAGATCCTTGCGCATGACGCGGGCCTGACGGTGGCGGGCGGCCGGCTCACCGGCGGCGACAACATCTACTGGCGCATCGCGCAGTTTTTGATGCCGGTGCACGCCTATGCGCCGAGTTCGATGCCGGGCGAGAATATTTTCGGCCAGAGTTTCGTGCCGGTGACCGACACCAATTGCTGGATCTACACCTACGCCTGGAATCCGGAGCGGCCGCTGACGCAGGCCGAGCGCGACGGCTACGCCAACGGCAATGGCGTGATGGCCGTGGTCGACGAGAACTACGTGCCGCTGCGCAACAAGGGAAACGACTACCTGATCGACCGCAAGCTGCAGAAGACCAAAAGCTACACCGGCATCAAGGGCGTCTCCGAGCAGGACGCCGCGGTGCAGGACAGCCAGGGCCCGATCGCCGACCGCACCCGCGAACATCTCGGCCCGACCGATCTCGGCATCCTGCATTTCCGCAAACTGGTGATGGAAGCCGCCCGCGCGCTGCAGCAGGGCCACCCGCCCGCGCATCTCAAGCATCAGGACCGCTACGCCGTGCGCTCCGGCGCCTGCGTGACCAGCAAGGCCAAGGACCTGCCCGCGGTCATGGTCGAGCGCTTCGGCGACGAGGCCGGCTATGTCGGCCGGCCGCGGATCGCGGCGGCGGAGTGAGAGTGTTGGTGCCGCGATTCGTCACCTCTCCCGAGGGCGAGGTCGAAGCGACGCCGACACTCACGGAACTCCTCGCAGCCCTCCATCGAAGTCGGATATATCCGACTTCGCATGGATGCTCTCGGTCCTTGCAAGGACGCTCCTCGCGAATGACGGCGCGAACTCTTCCCACAACGGCATCCTGCGAAATTCCCGGTTGGCGAGGCTCGCTTCCTCCAGATCGAGATCGCGCTCGATCCGCCGCCGGGTCTCGTCGGTGATCTTGCCGTCGCGCAGCAGCACGTGGATGAATTTCCGTTCCGCCGCTATCAGTTCCCGCGTCAGCTCGATGCCCGCCGCCGAGACATCGTCCGCATCGGGATCGAGCGAGTCAGGCAGCTGGTTGGCGCGGGTCTCGTGCCGGGCGCGCAGCAGCTTGACCACCTCGTCGGACAATTCGCGGTCGTCGGTGATGGCCTCGAGCGACTTGAGCGCCACGCCGAGCGCCTCGCGCCGCGCCGCGATTTCCGCCTCGTGCTCCGCCAGATGTTCGTTGCGGCCGGCCTCGGCGACGCCGAGCCGGCGGACCACCGGCGGCAGCCCAAGCCCGAGCCCGACCAGCGTGATGAAAATGACGCCGAACGTGACGAACAGGATCAGGCCGCGATAGGGAAAGGCTTCGCCGCCGGGAAGCGCGAACGGCAGCGCCAGCGCCGCGGCCAGCGACACCGCGCCGCGCACGCCGGTGAATGCGAGCACGAACACCCACTGCCAGGGCGGCGACGGATCGCGCACGCGCACGCGCTTGATCAGCCGCGGCAAATAGGTCGCGGGAAACAGCCAGGCGAAACGCGCGACGATGATCATCACGGTGACCAGCGCGGTCGCGAACAGGATGTCGTCCAGCGGAAACGCCTTCGATTTCTCGAACAGCGACCGCATCTGGAATCCGGTCAGCAGGAACAGCATGCCCTCGATCAGGTAGATCACGAGGTCCCAGAAGAAGATGCCCTGCAGCCGCGTCGCCGCCGAGATCAGCAGCGGCCCGTTCCAGCTCATATAGAGCCCGCAGGCGACGGTTGCGATCACGCCGGAGCCGCCGAAATGCTCAGGCACCCAGTAGGCGATATAGGGCGTGATCAGCGACAGCGTGATCTCGATCTGCGGATCGCGCGCGCGATGGCGCGCCCGCAGACTGAGCCAGCCGACGGCAGCGCCGAACAGCAGCTCGCCGGCGACGATGACGGCGAACTCGCCTGCCGCCTTCGGCAGCGAAAACATCCCGGTCGAAATCGCCGCCACCGCGAAGCGATACAGGATCAGCGCGGTGGCGTCGTTCGCCAGTCCCTCGCCCTCGAGCACGACCAGGATCCGGCGCGGCAGCCCGAGTTTGCGGGCGATCGCCAGCGGCGCCACCACGTCCGGCGGCGCGACAATGGCCCCCAGCAGGAATCCGATGCTCCACGGCAGCCCGATCAGATAATGCGTCGCGGCGGCGACCGCGAAGGCGGTGAAGATCACGCAGCCGACCGACGAGCAGGATGATGGGGCGCAGATTGAATTTGAATTCGCGCCAGCTCATGGCGACGCTGGCCGAATAGATCAAGGGCGGCAGTACCAGCAGCAGCACCAGTTCCGGCGGCAGTTCCAGCGACGGCATTCCCGGCACGAAGGCGAGCCCGATGCCGGCCAGGAGCAGCAGGATCGCCGGCGCGACGTTGATCCGCCGCGCCAATAGCGCGGTGCCCGCCAGCACCGCGAGCAGGATCAGAAATATCTGGAAGATGGCTTCCACGGTGTCCAATTCCTGCGCCGGGTCAATTTGCCCGGCCCGGTGGTGGCGTCAATCCCGGGAAATCGTGGTGGCTATTCCCTCAGATCGTAGCGATAGGATTTCGAGACGATCTGCCAGCCGTCCTTGAGCTTCATCGCCACCAGATAGTCGGTGAAGTAGCGCGGCGGCAGCTGGCAGCGCACCTTGATGAAGGCGGTGGAATTGTCGGAGCGGTCGATGGTGACGATGAAATCGTCGCGCGGCTTGCCTTCGGCTTTCGCCGAGGGCCGCTTCCTGACCCAGCCCATCCAGTCCGGCACGGTGAGCACTTTCAACTCGCCCTTTTCCACCCAGCGCAGGTCGGCGGAGGGGTGGAAGATCGCGCCCAGCTTGTCGGCGTCGCCTTCGTAGAGCGCGTCGAAATAGTGCTGGACCACGGCTTCGACGGTGGAACGGTCGTGACTCACGGTTTTACCTCCTGTTGCGTCATTCCGGGGCGGGCGAAGCGAACTCGGGTTTACCCGAGTTCGGTAAATCTCATTGTCCAAGTCGGCAACAGCCGACTTGGATGCGAACCCGGAATCTCGTGCCAATAACTCCCGGATTCCGGGTTCGGGCGCTTCGCGCCCGCCCCGGAATGACGACTGGGCGTCACATCAGAAACACGCCCTTGCCGTCGACCTGCTTGTCGAACAGCTTGTAGGCTTCCTCCGCCTGGTCGATGCGTCCAGCGATGGGTGAACAGCTTGTCGACGTCGATGCCGCGCTCGACCGAGAACCGCGCGCATTCGGCCTGGAGGATGTTGGAGAACGTCCATGACGCCACCAGCGTCAATTGCCGGCGCAACAGATGCGGGCTGACGTCGATGTGGACGTCGCCGCCTTCGCCGACGAAGCACATCGTGCCCCAGACCTTGGTGCTGCGGATCGCATTCAGCCGCGCATCCGGGTTGCTCGAGGTGTCCAGCGTCAGATCCGCGTAGCGGCCATGGGTGAGGTCCTTGATCGCGGCCACCGGATCGTTCGAGCCGGGATTGACCACGTGATCGGCGCCGAACGCCTTTGGCGCGCTCCAGCCGCTGCGGGCTGATGTCGAGCGCGATCACCCTCGCGCCCATCGCCTTGGCGTATTGCGTGGCCGCCAGTCCGACCGGGCCCTGGCCGAAGATCGCGATGGTGTCGTTGCCGGAAAGGTTCATGCGGCGCAGCGCGCTGTAGGCGGTGCCGGAACCGCAGGCGATCGCCGCGCCCGCCGAGAACGACAGTTCGTCCGGCAGCGGCACCAGCGTGTTGGCGGGCACCTTCAGATATTGCGCGTGACCGCCATGGGCGTTGTTGCCGTAGACCTTGACCGGCACCTCCTGGCAGAGCTGCTGCCATCCGGAGCGGCAATGGTTGCACTGCGTGCAGCCCTGATAGTGATGCACCATCACGCGCTCGCCGATGCGCGCCTCCCTGGCATCGACCGCGGAGCCGATCGCGACCACCACGCCGCAGGGCTCGTGCCCGGCGATGACGGGACCGTCCCGCATCGGGATGCCCGGTCGCCTGCGTCTGGCCCTTCGGGCGGCGGTATTGATGCAGGTCGCTGCCGCACATGCCCGACGCCTTCATCTCGATCACCACGTCGTGGGGGTCCGGGCGTGGGATCGGGGAACTGCATCAGCTCCAGCCCACGATCGCCGGTGAATACAACGCCGCGCATGGCTTCCTCCGCCTGTTTTGCTTGTGGAGGCGATCTTGAACGGAAAAGGGTGATTGGCAAAGGGCGAACCTATGGCGGGCTGACGCGACTAAAAGGAGGGAATTCCGTTACCGGCGGGCGCTGGCGATGGACGCGGCGCGCGTGATCTGGCTCACAAGGCCAAGGCGCCAGCTTCTGGTAGGCAGGGTTCCCTGCTACAATGGCCATCGTTTGCGGAAGCGTCATGATGAATTCGCCTGGATCGCTCAAATTGCACCGGTTTTTCCTCGCCGCCACGCTGCTGTTGGTGTGCCAGCCGGCGTTTGCCGAAAAGCGCGTGGCGCTGGTGCTCGGCAATTCCGCCTATCAGAACGTGGCGCCGCTGCCGAACCCGGTCAATGACGGCGCCGTGATCGCGGCAACGCTCAAACAAGCCGGCTTCGACGTGGTCGATTCCCGCCAAAATCTGCCGGCGGCCGAAACCCGCCGCGCGCTGCGCGACTTCGCCGACCTCGCGCGCGATGCCGACATCGCCGTGGTCTACTACGCCGGCCACGGCATGGAGGTCGACGGCACCAACTATCTGATCCCGGTGGACGCGAAACTGGAGCGCGACACCGACGTGTACGACGAGGCGTTTTCGCTGGACCGCGTGCTGCTGGCGGTCGAGCCAGCAAAGCAGCTGCGGCTGGTGATCCTCGATGCCTGCCGCGACAATCCGTTCGCCAAAAGCATGCGGCGGACCGTCGCTTCGCGCGCGATCGGACGGGGCCTTGCCAAGATCGAGCCGACCAGCCCGAATACGCTGATCGCCTACTCCGCCAAGGCCGGCTCGACCGCGCTCGACGGCGATGCGAAGAACAGCCCGTTCACGCTGGCGCTGGCCAAACATCTGACGACGCCGGGGCTGGACGTGCGCAAGGCGTTCGGCTTCGTGCGCGACGACGTGCTGAAGACCACCGGCAACCGGCAGGAGCCGTTTGTCTATGGCTCGCTCGGCGGCGACGACGTGCCGCTGGTGCCCGCCAGGCCTGCGCTATCCTCCTCCACGCCCGCGCCCAGTCCGCAGGCCGAGGCGCGCCGGGACTACGAGCTGGCGCTGCAGATCGGCAACAAGGACGCGTTGAACGCCTTCCTCGCGCAGTACCCGGACGGCTATCTACGCCAACCTCGCGCAGGATTCAGCTCGCCAAGCTCGCCGCCGAGGAAGCGCGCGTTGCCGCGACCGAAAAGGCGCGGCAGGCCGAAGCGGAGCGCACGCGGCTTGCCGCCGAGGGCGCGCAAAAGGCGCAGCAGGCGAAGGCGGAAGCCGACGCCAAGGCCGCCGAACAGGCCCGTCTCGCGGCCGAAAAAACCAAGGAGGTCGCGCAGGAGCAGGCCGCCGAGGCCGAGCGCAAGCGTGTCGCAACCGATACGGCCGCGGCCGGCAAGGCTCCCGAAAACAATGTGGCCGCCAGCAATGCGAGGCGGGATGAACCTTGCCTCGCTGAGCACCGGCGCCGCCACAGGCCGAACTGATAAAATCGGTGCAGACCGAGTTGCGCCGCGTCGGCTGTCTCACAGGCGAAACCGACGGCGAATGGAACGCGGCGTCGCAGCGTTCGCTGGCGCTGTTCAACGAGCACGCGGGAACCAAATTCGACGTCAAGCTGGCAAGCCTCGATGCGCTCGATGCGATCAAGCTGAAGCCGGCGCGGGTCTGTCCGCTGATTTGCGAGCACGGCTTCAAGGTGGACGGCGACCGCTGCAGCAAGATCGTTTGCGCGGAAGGCTCCTTCCTCAACGACGACAATGAATGCGAGAAGCGGCGGGCGAAAACGCCGACCGCGAAGCGCGAAGGCGACGAGCGTCCCGATCGCGCCGGCCGCGATCGGCCGAGGCCCGAGGCCAGCGCGGCAAAACCGCAAGCATCCGGCCAGGTCGTTTGCGACCGTGGCGGCTGTCGCCCGGTCGCGCGCGGATGCCATCTCGAGTTTCGAACCTTCGGGCAGGGCGGGCCCTATGAGGGCGGCGGCGGCAACGTGCAGATTTGCAAGTGAGTGACGGGGCGCCGCGTCCCTCTTATCGTCATTGCGAGCCAACGGGTCGCGCGAGAACGCGCCCGATGACGGGCTCCGCGAAGCAATCCAGAAAGCAACCAGGCAAAGACTGGACTGCTTCGTCGCTCCGCTCGCAATGACGGGCTTTGAGGCGTCCACGGCGGCTCAGATCGCGCTCGCGGCGATATTGACCATCAGCGCCACCAGCGCGGTATTGAAGACGAAAGAAATGATGCCGTGCGCGGTGGCGGTGCGGCGGATGGTCTTGTCGGTGATGCCGACGTCGGAGACCTGCGCGGTCATGCCGATCACGAAGGAGAAATAGACGAAATCCCAGTAGTCGGCGTGGTCGTGCTGGTCGCCGCTCGGAAACTGCAGGCCGCCGGGCTTGGCGCCGCGGTAATAATCATGGGCGTAATGCAGCGCGAAGGTGGTGTGCACGGCGGCCCAGGACAGCGCGATCGTCACGGTGGCCAGCGCCAGCTCGCGGCGCGCCGCGATGCGATGCACCGAGTTCGAAGACGATCGCGGCGATGCTGGCAAAGGCGCCGAGCGCGGTCACCAGCAGGATCAGAAAACGGCCGTCGTCCTGCAGCACCGCGTTGCGGCGGATGTGCGCCAGTCCGCTGCGCAACACCATGGTGTAGACGAGCAACAAGATACAGCGCGATGAAGATATCCCAGGAGATCAGCAGCCGCGTCACCAGCCGCAGCGAGCCCGGCAGCACAAAGAACGCCACGATCCCGATCAGAATCGAAAAGAAAGTGCGCGGCCGCGCATAGACCACGCGCGCCGGCCGCGACATCTTCCGGAAGCGGAGCAGGACGGGATCGTCGGCTTCCTTTTCCGTCATCGGCGCCTTCAATTCTTGCGTTCGGCCACAAATCGCGCGGCGGCGCGCAGCACGTCGCCCCTGGCGCCGAAGATCGAGAGCGCGGAATCGGCGCGCGCCAGCAGGTCGCGGACGCGCTTTTTGGCGCCGTCGATCCCGAGCTGGGTGACGAAGGTGGTCTTGCCAAGGGCCGCGTCCTGTCCGGTCTGCTTGCCGAGGGCTGCGGCGTCGCCCTCGACGTCGAGCAGGTCGTCGGCGATCTGGAAGGCTTCGCCGAGCGCGCGACCGTAGTCGTCGAGCGCCTGATATTCTTTTGCCGAGGACTGGCCGAGGATGGCGCCGGCAATGCAGCCAAAGCGCAACAGCGCGCCGGTCTTCATCTGCTGCAGCCGCGCGACGTCGACCGGTTCGCGGTCGCCGAACCGGCCCTCGCCGGCAAGGTCGAGCATCTGCCCGCCGACCATGCCGCCGATTCCCGAAGCCCGCGCCAGCGCGCGGGTCAGCAGCAGGCGTACGGTCGGGTCCTTGTGGATCTCGTCGCGGGTGATGATGTCGAAGGCGAGCGTCAATAGCCCGTCGCCGGCCAGGATCGCGGTGGCGTCGTCGGTTTTCTTGTGCAGCGTCGGCCGGCCGCGGCGCAGATCGCTGTTGTCCATCGCCGGCAGATCGTCGTGGATCAGCGAGTAGCAGTGGATGCATTCGAGCGCGGTGCCCGCCAACAGCGCCGCCTCGCGCGCAACGCCGAACACGGCCGCGCTTTCGACCACCAGGAACGGCCTTAAGCGTTTTCCGCCGCCGAGGCTCGAATAGCGCATGGCGTCCATCAGCCGCTTTGGCCGGGCGATCTCGTCGGGCAAAAGCGCATCCGACAATAGCTTCGAAAGCAGCGCTTCGGTGGCCTCCGCGGTCCGGTCCAGTCGTTTCGTAAAGTCGGATAGTGCAGTGCCGGTGGTCATCAAAAACAGCTCCAGATCGATTTGGCCGGGACAATCGTTGATGGAGCAGGCTTCGTCAATTCCGGGAGAAGGGGTCGAGGCGCCTTGAAACCGCTGGAAAAACCCGGAACTATCAGGGAGATATCTCTGGTGCCGGCCGTTTCTCCGCCCGCGCCCGGAAGCCCTATTAATTAACTTGCGCGTATTCTGGTCGCAAAACCGGTATCCACTTTTGCGGAATACGCGCGTAACCAGAAGCGCCGAATTTGCGCGTTTTCCGAAATCTGCTGCTGATCGTGCTGGCCGCGCTGCTGCTGCCCTATCTCGTGGCGCCGCTCTATCGGGCCGGCCATCCGGTCTCGACCCTGATGGCCTGGCGCTGGCTGCGAGGGGCCTCGGTGACGCGGCAATGGGTCGATTTCAGCGCGATCTCGCCGTTTTTGCCGCGCTCGGTGGTCGCCGCCGAGGACGCGAAATTCTGCAGCCATCACGGCATCGACTGGGGCGCGTTGCGCGAGGTGATCGACGACGCGGAGGACGGCGCGGTTACCCGCGGCGGCTCGACCATCACCCAGCAGGTGGCGAAGAACCTGTTCCTGTGGCCGGGCCGCAGCGTGGTCCGCAAGGCGCTGGAATTTCCGCTGGCGCTGTGGATCGATCTGGTGCTGCCGAAGCAGCGGATCCTGGAAATCTATCTCAACATCGCCGAACTCGGTCCCTCCGGCCAGTTCGGCGCTGAAGCTGGCTCCATTTACGCCTTCGGCCGTCCGGCCTCGGCGCTGGCGCCGCGCGAGGCGGCCTTGCTGGCCGCGATCCTGCCCAACCCGGTCAGGCGCAGCGCCCGCAATCCGGGCCCCGGGGTGCGTCGTCTGGCCGGGACCTACATGGCCCGGGCGCAGGCCATCGGCGCTCAGCGATGCTGGCGCGAAAATCGTGCTTATTGAGCCAATTTTGGGCCATTTTGGCAGGAAACCACCCTAGCTTTGCGCTGGCCCATCCTCTATAAGCGCGGCCTTATCGGCATTTCAGCTCGCGCCAAAAAACGCTTCAGCCGTCTGCTTGCGGACGATGCCTCACGACAACACCCCTAGAGGACACCGACATGGCCGTTCCCAGAAGAAAAACATCGCCCTCGCGGCGTGGCATGCGCCGCTCGGCGGATGCGCTGAAGAAGCCGACCTATGCCGAGGACAAGGATTCCGGCGAATTGCGCCGTCCGCACCACCTCGACCTGAAGACCGGCATGTACAAGGGCCGGCAGGTTCTGAAGGCCAAGAAGGAATCCTGACGGCAGGCGGGTCGGGGTTGGCATGTGCCATTGACTACCTCGACCCGCACATCGACCCCGGGTCAGCAGCGCACCACTGGCGCTGCGCGGCGGCCGGGACCCGCGGACGGGCAATGCGTGTCCTGAATTCGGCCAACGAGTAAGGTAACAGGGTTTCCGACCCGAACCGGATGGTTCTCTTGCTTGAATAGAAGGCCTCGCCGATGTCCATGATCGGTTTTCCGCTTCTTCTGATTCCGCTCGCGATCTACAACATCATCGCCCTCCTGATGCCCGGCGTGAAGCTCACCGAGCCGCTTCTGCCGCTGCCGCTGACGCTGATGTCCGGCGCCGAATGGCGGGTGACGCCGAGCGATATCCTGCTGGCGCTCGGCATCCTGTTGCTGCTGTTAGAGGTCATCAAGGGCGCGCGTCCCGGCGCGAAATATCTCACCGATCATCTCTTGTCGCTGATCGTGTTCGGTGCTGCTGCCGCCGAATTCCTGCTGTGGCGGCCGTTCGGCACCTCGACCTTCTTCCTGCTGTCGCTGCTGTCGCTGGTGGATTTCCTGTCGGGCATCGCGCTGCGCACGCGGCGCGGAACGGTGACGGCCGCCGCGACGGTCTCCAGACCCCGAACGCCTGAAATCGTCGCTGCGCCCGAACCCCAATTCGATCCCCATTCGGCGCCGGCGGCCGCACCGGTTGCCGAATCCATGCCGCTGGATCGTCCCGAGCCGAAAATGGCGCCGGCCGAGGTTACGCCGGGACCATCGCCGGAGGTCGTCTCCCCGCGATTGCAGCCTGGCGAAGGCGCGCCTCCGTCGCCGGACGCCCCGCCGCGCTGACTTTCCGATTTAATTAAGCGATCTGCCGGGTCCGGATGCCGGAGCCCTGGACCGGGGCCTTGTGCCAGCGCGCCCCGTAGGCCGCCTTCGCATCGGCCGGCGTCGCCCGCCGCAGGCTGCGTGTTTGCGGAACGTGCTGGGCGGTCGCGATCAGCTGGGTGACGAAATCAGCCCGTGACCTCTGCTGGTCCGGCACCCGCGACCAATGAAGGGTCGGCACCACCGGTACCAGGGCGACGCAGGCGGGCTTTTCGTCCGCAACGACGCCTTCATCCACCGACTGCTCTGGTTGACCGCTGACCGACATGGCAAATCGAAATCCGGCTGAACTGTCACGTTTTGGGACGTGGCGCCCTTTTCGATTCCATCTTCGCAAGGGCCATGCCGGAACTCGCCGTTTTGTTCCTTGCGGCCCAAAAACGTGGTTTCCGAATTGTTTATGAACTTTGCTTAGGGTCGCAGGCAAAAGAGGCACTATCCTTGGGGCCGGGAATCACCTGACAGTGTCCTGAAACGAGGCGACCGTGACATCCGCTCTTCCGAAAGCTTCGACCATCCTGGCCTCACTCGGCCAGGCGGCCTTCGTCTGGGACATCGCCACCGACGCGATCACCTGGAGCGATCACGCCAACGCGGTGTTTTCGGATATCCCGGCGGCCTCGCTCGCGAGCGGCGCGGAGTTTTCAAAGCTGATCGAGCCGGCGCGTTCGGTCCGCTCCGATGCACTACTTCATTCGCCGCCGGCGCAACGCGGTGAAGGCGCGCCCTACCGGATCGAATATGGCGTGCGGACCTCCACCTCCGAGCCCGTGCTCTGGATTGAGGAAACCGGCTGCTGGTTCGCCGGCCCGACGGCAGGC
The DNA here is from genome assembly GCA_963721275.1 of uncultured Alphaproteobacteria bacterium. Classification (GTDB taxonomy): domain Bacteria; phylum Pseudomonadota; class Alphaproteobacteria; order Rhizobiales; family Xanthobacteraceae; genus Bradyrhizobium. Next base: position 128,414 of record CAVRIQ010000014.1, read on the forward strand.
CGGTACGCGCCCAGGGCATTGTCCGCATCAACAATGAGCGCCATGCCCGCGACGAGCAATTGCTGAAGCTGTCGCGGCACGACCCGCTGACCGGCGAACTCAACCGGACGCATCTGGTTGCCGCGCTGGCCGAGGCGATCGAGGAAGCCGCGCGCTTCCGCACCTCCTGCGCCTTCATGCTGATCGGGATCGATCATCTGGCGCGCATCAACGATGCATTCGGTTTCGACGTCGCGGACGCCGTGATTTCGGAAGTGGCCCAACGCATCCGCTCGCGGCTGCGCGGCGGCGACGTGCTCGGCCGCTTCTCCGGCAACAAATTCGGGCTGGTCCTGAAGAACTGTACGGTCGACGACATGAATGTCGCCGCCGAACGGTTTCTGGCCGGCATTCGCGACGAGGTGGTGCCGACCCAATCCGGTCCGGTCTCCGTTACCGCCTCGATCGGCGCGGTCAGCGTGCCGCGCTATGCGCGCAACACCAATGAGGCGATCAACCGCGCCCACGAAACGCTGGATATGGCGAAACGCCGCCGCTCCGGGTCGTTCTCGGTGTGGCGTCCGAATGTCGAGCGCGACGCCCAGCGCCGCGTCAATATCCGCGTCACCGACGAGATCGTCACCGCGCTCAACGAGCGGCGGATCGTGATGGCGTTCGAGCCGGTGGTGGAGGCGCGTTCGCGCGATTCCGCGTTCTACGAGTGCCTGATCCGCATGGAGCAGGATGACGGGCAGGTGCTGCTGGCGCCGGATATCGTGCCGGTGGCGGAAAGGCTCGGCCTGATCCGGCTGGTCGACCACCGCGTGCTCGAACTCGTGGTGGCCGAACTCGCCGCGTCGCCGAACGTGCAGCTCAGCCTCAACATCTCGCCCGACACCACCATGGACCCCGACTGGTGGGCTTCCATCGAATCGCTGATGCGCGCGCATCCCGGCGTCGCCGAACGGCTGATTGTCGAAATCACCGAAACCGTCGCGATCCAGGATATCGACGATCTGCGCGGCTTCGTCACGCGGCTGAAGAATTTGGGCAGCCGGATCGCGATCGACGATTTCGGCGCCGGTTACACCTCGTTTCGCAACCTGCGCAAGCTCGGCGTCGATATCGTGAAGATCGACGGTGCATTCGTGCAGAACATCGCGCGCTCGGCGGATGATCGCGCCTTCGTGCAGACGCTGATCGATCTGGCGCGCCGGCTGCAAATCAAGACGGTCGCGGAATGGGTGCAGGACGAGGAGTCCGCGGCCATGCTGCGCGACTGGGGCTGCGACTACATCCAGGGGCGGCTGATCGGGCTCGCATCCTCGGAGCGGCCATGGGAGCGCGCCGGTTGCCGCGGTGTTGCCGGCGGCGAGCTGATCCCGTCGTTCCGGGGCGCGAGTGAAACGCAGCGGACCCGCGAATCCATAACGACCTCGGGAGACGGATTTCGCGTCTGCGCCAAGCGGCGCAGTCCCGGAGATGACGAGACGAGGGGGTAGCTCTCACTCTTCCTTCTTCGGCTCTTTCGACATGCGATCGAGGCGGTCCTGCATGTCCTTCATCTGACGGCGCAGATCCTCGATGTTGTCCTCCGCGGGCGCCGGCTCGGGAGCTTTTTCCGGCTCAGTCGCGCTTCCGGCGCGCGGCGGCACGAACGGCTTGAACATCGAGAATGTCTGCTGAAACAATTCCATGTTGCGGCGGACATGCTCTTCGAGGGGAGCAAACGGCGTCCCGCTGAAGGTATTGGTCAGCTGCTTGCGGAATTTTTCCTGCTCGCGCGTCAAAGTATCGATCGACTGTTCGAGATATTTCGGCACCACCATCTGCATGCTGTCGCCGTAGAACCGGATCAGCTGGCGCAGGAAGGTGGTCGGCAAGAGGTTCTGGCCGGCCTTGTTTTCCTGTTCGAAAATGATCTGCGCCAGCACCGAACGGGTGATGTCGTCGCCGGTCTTGGCGTCATAGACGAGGAAGTCCTCGCCCTCCTTCACCATCGCCGCGAGGTCCTCGAGCGTCACATAGGTGCTGGTACCGGTATTATAGAGCCGCCGGTTCGCATATTTCTTGATCGTGGTGGGTTGGTCAGATTTCGCCATGGGGCTCACACATGCACACCGAGGACAAGGAACCCGACGGCTTCGCCGCAGGGGTGACGAGCAACGCAACGCAACAAAGTAAGCATTTTCAATAGGGTTCGGCTACCGTTTTGTGCGGCACGGTTAATTACAAAGCATAGGCACTGCTCAGGAAACTGCCAAGTACGTTATTTTGAATGCGCCGCGGCATGATTTCGGCCCCTGGCCGATTGACATGCATCAACTAGGTTAACAGGATGAGGTGAGAGACTGGCTCGCCTTTCCGGCGCCCGCCCCATCCAAGACCCTCAAGCCCCAGGAGATGTCCATGTCAGACGATGTCGTCATCGTCAGCGCCGCCCGCACCCCGGTCGGAAGTTTCAACGGTGCGTTTGCTACCACGCCGGCCCACGATCTCGGCGCCATCGCCATCAAGGCCGCGCTGCAGCGGGCAGGCATCGAGCCGGGCCGCGTCTCGGAGGTGATCATGGGTCAGATCCTGACCGCCGCGCAGGGCCAGAACCCGGCCCGCCAGGCCTCGATCGCCGCCGGGATCCCGGTGGAAAGCCCGGCCTGGGGCGTCAATCAGCTCTGCGGAAGCGGCCTGCGCACGGTGGCGCTGGGCTACCAGGCGCTGCTCAACGGCGATTCCGAAATCGTCGTCGCCGGCGGCCAGGAATCCATGAGCATGGCCCCGCACGCGCAATATCTGCGCGGCGGCGTCAAGATGGGCAGCTTCGAGCTCGTCGACACCATGATCAAGGATGGGCTGTGGGACGCCTTCAACGGCTATCACATGGGCAACACCGCCGAGAACGTCGCCCGGCAGTATCAGATCACCCGTTCGCAGCAGGACGAGTTCGCCGTCGCCTCGCAGAACAAGGCCGAGGCCGCGCAGAAGGCCGGCAAATTCAAGGACGAAATCGTTCCGGTCACCATCAAGACCCGCAAGGGCGACGTCGTCGTCGATGCCGACGAATATCCGCGTCACGGCGCGACCCTGGATTCGATGGCCAAGCTCAAGCCGGCCTTCGAGAAGGACGGCACCGTCACCGCCGGCAGCGCCTCGGGCATCAATGACGGCGCCGCCGCCGTGGTGCTGATGACCGCCAAGCAGGCGGCCAAGGAAGGCAAGAAGGTTCTCGGCCGCATCGTGTCGTGGGGCCAGGCCGGCGTCGATCCGAAGATCATGGGAACCGGGCCGATCCCGGCCTCGCGCGCCGCGCTGAAGAAGGCCGGCTGGAACATCGGCGACCTCGATTTGATCGAGGCCAATGAAGCCTTCGCGGCGCAGGCCTGCGCGGTCAACAAGGACCTCGGCTGGGATACCTCCAAGGTCAACGTCAATGGCGGCGCGATCGCGATCGGTCATCCCATCGGCGCCTCCGGCGCGCGCGTGCTGGTGACGCTGCTGCATGAGATGCAGAAGCGCGACGCCAAGAAGGGCCTCGCCACGCTGTGCATCGGCGGCGGCATGGGCATCGCCATGTGCATCGCACGCGACTAAACAAAAGACAGCGGATGCGTTGAGTGATGAAAAGATCATCTCGCAATCGCACAGCGCAATGCTAATAAGAAACGCCCGGCCTTGAGCCGGGCGTTTTGTTTCTTGATGTTCGTCAAACGGCCCGCTTAATTCGAAGTTACATAAGAATTACGTGAGAAGTGCAGCTCAAAAAACGCCAAGGGAAGGATACGACATGGCACGTGTTGCATTGGTATCGGGAGGAACGCGGGGCATCGGGGCAGCGATCTGCAAGGCGTTGAAGGCCGCCGGCTACAAGGTCGCCGCCAATTACGCGGGCAATGACGCGGCGGCGGAAAAGTTCAAGGCCGAGACCGGCATCCCCGTCTACAAATGGGACGTCAGTTCGTTCGACGCCTGCGCCGCCGGCATCAAGAAGGTCGAGGCCGAGCTCGGCCCGGTCGACGTGCTCGTCAACAATGCCGGCATCACCCGGGACGGCGCGTTCCACAAGATGACGCTCGAGCAGTGGAACGCGGTGATCAACACCAATCTCGGCTCGCTGTTCAACATGACGCGTCAGGTGATCGAGGGCATGCGCGCGCGCAAATTCGGCCGCGTCATCAACATCTCCTCGATCAACGGCCAGAAGGGCCAGTTCGGCCAGGTGAATTATTCGGCGGCGAAGGCCGGCGATATCGGCTTCACCAAGGCCTTGGCGCTGGAGAACGCCAAGGGCGGCATCACCGTGAACGCGATCTGCCCGGGCTACATCAACACCGAGATGGTGCAGGCGGTGCCGAAGGACGTGCTGGAGAAAAGCATCCTGCCGCTGATCCCGGTCGGCCGCCTCGGCGAGCCCGAAGAAATCGCCCGCGCCGTGGTGTTCCTCGCCGCCGACGAGGCCGGCGCCATCACCGGCTCGACGCTGTCGATCAACGGCGGCCAGTATATGGTGTGATGCGGGCTGCCTGAGACTTTGAGATTGCTTTAGGCTCGATCTTGATCCCTGTCATTCCGGGATGCGCCATCTCTGGCGCAGGCCCGGAATCCATACTCCCGGTGGTGGTTATGGATTCCGGGCTCGCTCGTTTCACTCGCGCCCCGGAATGACGAAGTTGATGACCCCCCGCACCGCCACGCTGATCGGACTGACCGCGATCCTGATGTGGTCGCTGCTGGCCGCGCTGACGGTGGCGACCGGAAAAATTCCCGCCTTTCAGCTCGCGGCGATGACGTTTGCGATCGGCGCGCTGGTGGGATCCCTGACCTGGATCGGGCGGTGGGAAGCGCTCCGCGCCTTGCGGCAGCAGCCGCTCACGTGGATCGTCGGGGTCGGCGGCCTGTTCGGCTATCACGCGCTGTATTTCCTGGCGCTGCGCTTCGCGCCTCCGGCCGAAGCAGGCCTGTTGAATTATCTCTGGCCGCTCTTGATCGTGCTGTTCTCCTCGCTTCTGCCCGGCGAACGGCTCGCGCCGCATCACATCATCGGCGCTCTGCTTGGCCTCGCCGGCACGGTGCTGCTGTTTACAGGTAACAGCGGCAGCGGTTTTGCGCCCGGCCAGGTTCCCGGATTGCTCGCGGCGTTCGTCGCAGCCTTCGTGTGGGCGGCCTATTCGGTGATGTCGCGCAAGCTCAAATCGGTGCCGACGGACGCGGTGGCGGGCTTTTGCGTCGCGACCGCGCTGCTCGCCGCATTGGTGCATGGACTGGTCGAGGACACGGTGTGGCCCGAAACGCCTGCGCAATGGCTGGCGATCACGGCGCTCGGCGTCGGCCCGGTCGGCGCCGCGTTTTATGCCTGGGACGTCGGCATGAAGCGCGGCGATATCCGGGTGCTGGGGGCTGCGTCCTACGCGACGCCGCTGCTGTCGACCGCGTTTCTGATTCTGGCCGGCTTTGCCAAGCCCAGCGCGAATATCGCGATCGCCGCGGTGCTGATCGCCGGCGGCGGCCTGATCGCGGCGAAGGACCTGTTCAGGTTGCGCTCCTAACGCTGCTGTCATTCCGGGGCGCGAGTGAAACGAGCGAACCCGGAATCCAAGGATTCCCCGATGTGCAATTGCACATCTGAGGTCTGGTCCTTCGGACCATCCCGGAATGACGAGTTAGGTCGTCGGCCCCCAACCCTTCGGCGCCAGCTCGAATGTTGCAAAATCAAAGCCGGGCGCCACGGTGCATCCGACCAGCGTCCAGTCGCCGGTGGATTTCGGCGGCCTGCCAGGCCTGCGCCGGCACGATCGCCTGCGGCGCCTCGCCGTTGGCGAGATCGGGACCGAGCCTGACGGAGCGGCGGCCGCCGTCATCGGCAATGTGCAGGGTCAGCGCGTCGCCGGCGTAATAATGCCAGATCTCCGCCGCATCGATGCGGTGCCAGTGCGAGCGCTCGCCGCGCGCCAGCAGGAAATAGATCGCGGTCGAGCGCGCGCGTCCGTCGGCATCGGTGCGCGGGTCGCGAAAGCTCTCGCGATAGTGTCCGCCTTCCGGGTGCGGCTGCAATTGAAGCCGCGCGATGATGTCCGCGGCGGTCAGCAACGAGCCCATCAGGATTGGCCCATCAGGATTTGTTCTTGCGTTCGCGCAGTTCGCCGAACACCTCGGCGGCGCTCCTGCCTTTCATCCGCACGCTCGCCGCCACCGAAGGCTCGTCGGCGCGCAGGAACACATTTGCCTGTTTCTCTTCGCCGAGCAGCGTCGGGACAGTCGGCTTGTTTGCCGCGCGCAGCCGCGTCACTTCCGCCGCGCGCGCCTTCAGCGCGGCATTGTCGGGCTCGACGGTGAGCGCGAACTTGATATTGGCGGCGGTGTATTCATGGCCGCAATAGAGTTTGAAATCGTCGGGCAGCGCCCGCAGCTTCAAGAGCGAGTCCCACATCATCGGATAATTGCCCTCGAACACCCGCCCGCAGCCGATCGAGAACAGCGTGTCGGCGGCGAACAGCGCCTTGTCGTTGTCGAAGACATAGCTGACATGGTCGAGGGTGTGGCCCGGGGTTTCCAGCACGCGGCCTAAAAGACCGCCCACCTTCACGACATCGCCCTGGCCGACGCGCAGATCGACGTTGGCGATCTTGGTGGACTTGTCGTGGGGGCCGACCACCCGGCAGCCGTATTTCTGCTTCAGCTCGGCGACGCCGCCGACATGGTCGCCATGATGATGGGTGATGAGGATATCGGTCAGGGTCCAGCCCTCGCGCTCCAGCGCCTTGATGATGGGCGCTGCCTCCGGCGCGTCGATCGAGGCGGTCGCCTTGGTCGCGGGGTCGTGGATCAGGTAACCGAAATTGTCGGTCAGGCAGGTGAACAGGCGAATTTCGGCAGCCATGATATCTCCATGATCCAGGCGGTGACGCTGGGACGGCCCATATAGGCATGAAATATGGCGTTAACGCTTCAACGGCAATGCAATATTCCGCGCCCCGTACGGCGCGGCGGCGTGTTACATTAACGTCATGATGCATCGATGTCATCGACCTCCGCGATTTCTATTCGCAGCGCCTCGGCATCGTGGCGCGGCGGCTGATCAATCGCGGCATTCATGCACGCTGGCCGGACGCGCAGGGCCAGCGGGTGCTCGGCCTCGGCTATCCCACGCCCTATCTCGGCCTGTTTCGCGAGGACTCCGAGCGCTGCATCGCCTTCATGCCGGCGGCGCAGGGCGTGTTGAAATGGCCGACCGCGCGGCCGACGCTTGCGGCCCTGGTCGATGAATTTTCGCTGCCGCTGCCGGATGCCGCCGTCGACCGCATCCTGCTGGTTCATGCGCTGGAAATGTCCGACGATCCGGAAGGGCTGTTGCGCGAGGTGTGGCGGGTGCTGGCGCCGTCCGGCCGCATGATGGCGGTTATTCCGAACCGGCGCGGGGTGTGGACGCGCACCGACAACACGCCGTTCGGTCACGGCCGGCCCTATTCGCGCTCGCAGATCACGCAATTGCTGCGGCAGACCTGGTTCACGCCGACGGGCTGGGGCGAGGCGCTGTTCATGCCGCCGGTGGCCGGCGGCTGGTTCCTGCGCTCGGCCATGGCGTGGGAGCGGGTCGGCGCGGCGCTGTCGCTGCCGTTCGCCGGCGTTCATATCGTGGAAGCCACCAAGCAGGTCTACCGCGCGATCCCGGCGCACCGCGAACGCACGCGGCTGATTCCGGCGCTGGAGCCGGTGCTGGTGCCGTCGTCGCTGCAGCGGCGGATGACGGCGCGTGACTGTCGGGTGGGCAAAGCCAACGGGTCGCGCAAATGCGCCGATGACGAACTCCGCGTGCCCACCATCGACTCAATTCGGGTTCGGATTTGGCGAGCACGGCGCAAGAGCGCCTTTGCCTACCCTGCGAGCGGTCTCGTTACTCGTTGCCCGGATTGAAATCGTCGCCGGGCGCGGCCGGCGCGGCCATGCCGTCGGGGCGCGGGCCGTGCGGCCGGCGGCGCCGCCGCGGGAAGCGCTCGCGCTCGCCGCCCTCGAAGCCGCCCGGGCCGCCGCTGATCTGCGGCTGCGGTCCGGTGATGAACGACGGCAGGCGGTCGACGCCGGCGTTATCCGGAATCACCGGTTGCGGCTGGGGCTGCGGTTGAAACTGCGGCTGCGGACGATGCTCGCGATGGCCGCCATGTTCGCGCGGCTGTTGCTGGTCGCGCGGCTGATAGGGCTGTCCGTCGCGCTGGTGGTCGCGCGGATTGTTGTCGCGCGGCACGAACGGCTGCGGCTGCACCGGCACGAAGCCGGGCTCCTGCCCGAAATGCGAAAAGCTCTCGCCCTCGTCGTCGCCGTCCTCCGAGGCCATCTCGTTGTCGGTGCGCGGCTGCGGCTGGTTCTGGCGGAACTGTTCCTGGGCGGCGGCGATCAGGCGGAAATAATGCTCGGCATGCTGATAGTAATTCTCGGCGGCGACCGGATCGCCGGAAGAGCGCGCGTCGCGCGCCAGCTGCACGTATTTTTCGGCGACGTGGGATGCGGTGCCGCGGATCTTGATGTCGGGCCCGTTGGACTCGAATACCCGGGTCATCGGATTCTGGCCGCGCCGGCCGCCATCATTCCTGTATTGTTGTTATTCCGGTTGCGCATCCGCTTGTTGCTTTGACCGTTTCTCATGTCCTGCCTTTATTCCAGCCCTGAAGTTACCAGCCTTGAGTCGTTAGAGTTATTCGCCTCGAAGTTATCCGCCCTGGATCGTCGTCGTCACGGTCGCTCGTCCGGCACGCCTCACGCGCACCGAATCGCAGTGCAGTTCAATTCCACACAGATTTTGCCGTACGTCGCGGTCAACAAAGACGCGCTCCCCAACAGTCCAGCGGATGCCGCTGGCTGCATCAAGTCATTCCGCCTGCCAAAACAAGCACAGGTTTCTCGCGTGAGTTTTCAAGCGCAATATCAGGCTTTCGTTCGCTTTGCGGTCGGAAGCAGCGCAGCTCTCTATAAGCCATCGCGCTCGAGTGGACCTGCGTTTTGGAACCTTTCACTCGGGGCGGGCTCTCGCTTTGAGAACTCTGGCCTCCACCCGCAATATCCCTACGGGGTATCTACGGGGCCAGCAACCCTGGACCGATGTTGTGAGCGGAACGTAGTCGCTCCCGGGGAATATTCCAAGTGGTTTTTTCGCATTCCAATCGGGCTTTATGGGGGCAATTTCCGGCCCGCCACGGCCCGGCGGATGCCGGCCAGATCGGCTTTCGGAGGCACAGGAAGCGTTAACCCTGCAGCCGTCATCAATCCCTGGATGTCGCCGCTTTGGCCCTGTCCCACTTCCACCACCAGCGCGCCTCCGGGCGCAAGCAGCTCGCTGCCTGCGGAATGAGGGCGCGATAGGCGTCCAGTCCGTCGGTGCCGCCGTCCAGCGCGGCGTGCGGATCGTGATCGCGGACCTCGGTGGCGAGATCGGCGATTTCCGCCGAGCGGATATAGGGCGGATTCGAGACGATCAGGTCGAACGGTCCGCGACAGCGCCGCCGCATAGTCGCAGGCGACGAAGCCGGCGCGACCGGCCAGCCCCAGATCGATGGCGTTGCTGTGTGCTGTCCGTAACGCATCCTCGCTGATGTCGGTGCCGACACCGTACGCGTCCGGCAGTTCGGACAACAGCGCCAGCAGGATCGCACCTGAACCGGTGCCGATGTCGGCGATGCGCCGACGGTGATCCGGAGGCGGGGCGGCGCGCAGCATTTCCAGCGCCAGTTCGACCACCGTTTCGGTGTCGGGTCTCGGCACCAGCGTCGCGGCCGAGAGTTTCAGCGGCAGTCCCCAGAATTCCTTGATCTCGAGGATGCGCGCGACCGGCTCGCCGACAAGGCGGCGGCGCGCGAAATCCTCAAGACGCGTCGCTTCCTCCGATGTGAGGCGCCGGTTCGCCGCCGCGATCACGCCGGTGAGATCGAGGCCGAGCACCGCGCCGACCAGAATTCGCGCATCGAGTTCGGCCGAATCGATCGCGCCGGATTCGAAGCCGCGCTGTCAGCATGCGCCGTGCGGAATTCGACGGTTTGTCCGGCGAATGATTCGCCTGTCTTCACGCCGCGGCGCCCTGGGCGGCGAGTTGCGCCGCCTGATGCTCGGTGGTCAGCGCATCGACCAGCTCGCCCAAGGCCTCGCCGGCCATCACCTGCGGCAGTTTGTAGAGCGTCAGGTTGATGCGGTGATCGGTGACGCGGCCTTGCGGGAAATTATAGGTGCGGATGCGCTCGGAGCGGTCGCCGGAGCCGACCTTCTCGCGGCGATCGGCCGAGCGCACCGCGTCGATGCGCTGGCGCTCGGCGTCGTAGATGCGCGAGCGCAGAATGTTCATCGCCGAGGCGCGGTTCTTGTGCTGCGAGCGGCTGTCCTGCATCATCACCACGATCCCGGTCGGAATGTGGGTGATGCGGATCGCGGATTCGGTCTTGTTGACGTGCTGGCCGCCGGCGCCCTGCGCGCGCATGGTGTCGATCCGCAAGTCATCCTGCTTGATGTCGACGTCGACATCCTCGACCTCGGGCAGCACGGCGACGGTCGCCGCCGAGGTGTGAATGCGCCCTTGCGTCTCGGTGTCGGGCACGCGCTGCACCCGGTGCACGCCGGATTCGAATTTCAGCTTGGCGAAGGCGCCGCGGCCCTTCACCTCGGCGATGATTTCCTTGTAGCCGCCCATGGTGCCTTCGCTGGCGGAGATCACCTCGACCTTCCAGCCCTGCAGCGCCGCAAAGCGCTCATACATCCGGAACAGGTCGCCGGCGAACAGCGAGGCCTCGTCGCCGCCGGTGCCGGCGCGGATTTCCAGCACCACGTTGCGATCGTCCATGGCGTCCTTGGGCAACAGCGCCACGCGGATCTGCTGCGCCAGCTCGAGGCTGCGGGCGGCAAGCGTTTCGCGTTCGGCCTCGGCCATGCCGCGCATTTCGGGGTCGGTTGCGGGATCCGAGATCAGCGCCTCGGTATCGGCGATTTCCCGCTCCGTGGCGCGGTAGGCCTTCACCGCGTCGATCAGCGGATTGAGCTCGGCCAGTTCGCGCGTGATCCGCACGTAATTTTCCGAATTCACCTGGCCAAGCAACTGCGCCTCGAGCGAAGCGTGGTGCGCCAGCAGAATATCAAGTTTGGCTTCGGGCAGCATCGACATGGTCAGGTCTCGAATTACACGCGCATTCAGCAAAAGTGGATAGCGGTTTTGCGTTTGGAATGCGCGTCAAACAATAAAATGCTTAGGGGCGTTGTGCGGGCATCAGCCTCGCTACAACGACAGCCCCTCGGCCTCGGCGAATTCCGTGAGCTTCTGCCGGATCGACACGCTGCCGGACGGCGCATCGAGCAGCGGCATCATCATCGCTTCGGCTTTTTTGGCGTCGAGGTCGAGGATCATCGCCTTGACCGGACCGTGTCCGGTGGCGGACAGCGACAGCGAGCGGTAGCCGAGCGCGATCAGCGCCAGCGCGCCGATCGGTTTTGACGCCATCTCGCCGCACAGCGAGGCGGATTTCTTCGCCGCATTGGCCTTGCTCACGATGTCGCGCAACGCCCTCAGGATCGGCGCCGACATGGTGTCGAACCGCTCGGAGACCTTGGCATTGCCGCGGTCGACCGCGAACAGGAACTGGAACAGATCGTTGGAACCGACCGAGACGAAATCGACCTTCTTCAGGAGTTCGTCGAGCTGATAGAGCAGCGCCGGTACTTCCACCATGGTGCCGACGTCGATGCGCTCCGGCAGCGCATGGCCGTGCTGGCGCAGATAGGTCAGTTCGCGCTCGACGATGGCCTTGGCGGCATCGAATTCCGCGACCTCCGTGATCATCGGGAACATGATGCGCAGCGCGCGGCCGCCGCCGGCGCGCAGCAGTGCGCGGATCTGGCCGCGCAACAGCCCCGGCCGGTCGAGCCCGAGCCGAATCGCGCGCCAGCCGAGCGCGGGATTTTCCTCGATCACGGTTTCCATATAGGGCAGCGCCTTGTCGCCGCCGATATCGAGGGTACGGAACGTCACCGGCTTGGTGCCCGCGGCGTCCAGCACCGTGCGGTACAGCGCGAGCTGGTCGCTCGAGCGCGGCAGGCTCTGGCCGACCATGAATTGCAGCTCGGTGCGGAACAGGCCGATGCCGGCGCTGCCGGTGTCGTCGATATGCGGCAGGTCGATGGTGAGGCCGGCGTTGATCATCAGTTCGATCCGCTGGCCGTCCTTGGTCACGCAGGGCTTGTCGCGCAGCGCCGAATATTGCGCCTGCCGCCTCGCGCGGAACCGCACCCGTTCGGCATAGGCCGATTCGATTTCCGCCGACGGGCGCACGTAGATCTCGCCCGAGGTGCCGTCGACGATGATGGCGTCGCCGGGATCGGCAATGCCCGGGGCGTTCGCTATTTCGCCGACCGCGGGGATGCCGAGCGCGCGCGCGACGATGGAGACGTGGGAATTGGCGGTGCCTTCCTCCAGCACCAGCCCGCGCAGGCGCTTGCGATCGTAGTCGAGCAGCGCCGCGGGTCCCATCGCGCGCGCGATCAGGATGGCGTTGTCGGGCAGCTGCTCGCGCGAGGGCGCATGATCCTGCCCCACCAGCTGCCGCATCAGGCGATGGCCGAGATCCTCGAGATCGTGCAGGCGGTCGCGCAGATAAGGATCGGTCGAGCGCAGCATGCGCGCGCGGGTATCGGACTGCACGCGCTCGACGGCGGCTTCCGCGGTGAGGCCGGTGGCGACCGCCTCGTGCAGCTTGTGCGACCAGCCGTGGTCGTTGGCGAACATCCGGTAGGCTTCCAGCACGTCGCGGTGCTCGCCGCCATCGGCGACGTCGCCGCGCTCCAGCATGCGGTCGAGGTCGGCGCGCAGTTTTGCCAGCGCCGCGTCGAGCCGCTTGATTTCCTTCGGCAGGTCTTCGGCGATGTAGTTGGTGATGACGACGCGCGGTTCGTGCAGCACCACATGGCCGAGCGCGATACCGTCGGACAGGATGGCGCCGGTCTTGTGCAGGGAATGCCGCGCGGCAGGTTCCGCGCCGGGCTGCGCCAGCGCCGACAATTCGCCCGAGGCGATCATCTCCGCCAGCACCATGGCGGTGGTCTGCAGCGCCTCGACCTCTTCCTCGACATAGGTGCGCTTGGCGCGGTTCTGCACCACCAGCACGCCGAGCGTGTTGCCGGCGCGCAGGATCGGCACGCCGAGGAAGGAGTGATAGATTTCTTCGCCGGTCTCCGGGCGGAACGAGAACGCGGGGTGATTCTGCGCGTCGCTCAGATTGAGCGGGTTGGCCTCGCTCGCGACCAGGCCGACCAGGCCCTCATGCGAGTTCAGGACGGTACGGTGGACGGCGTCGCGGTTGAGGCCTTCGGTGGCGTAGAGCTCGAGCGTGTTGTCGACGCGCAGCACATAGGTCGAGCAGACCTCCGCCACCATGTTGGCAGCGATCAGCACCACGATCTTGTCCAATCGTTCCTGGGCCGAGACCTGCTCCGCCATGGTTTCGCGGAGCCGTCTCAGCAAGACGCGGGGGCCTCCCGACGCGCTCCGCATGTGCCGACATCCTCCTCCGCCAGGCCAGCCCGCCGGGTGGCCGGGAGCTGGCATTAAACCCAAGAAAAACAACAATTTTATTCATTCGGCGCGTCGCAAGCCCGAAAATATCGGCCGAATCAGGATAGCCAAAACTGTGGCACAGTTTGCGGCAGCCCACCCATCAGGCCGTATAGCGAATTGAGGCTTGTTTTGCCAAGCAAAACCCCTGCCAGAGGCGATAACGCTTCTGACAAGCCAATGCTGCGGTTGCTAAGCGCGTGATCCGCCGAAGCACGAGCGGTTCGGCGACAGGATCATGCGCAAAGCTTGAGATTTGGAGCGCGATCGCGATCCAGGGGAAAATTCTTCTAAACCTGGTCGAGCCCGTAGAGCGTGTGCAGCGTGCGCACGGCGAGTTCGGTGTAGGCGGCGTCGATCAGCACCGAAAATTTGATCTCGGAGGTGGTGATGGCGCGGATGTTGATATTGCGCGCGGCCAGCGCCGCGAATGCCTGGGCGGCGACGCCGGCATGGCTGCGCATGCCGCTGCCGATCACCGAGACCTTGGCGACGTCGGTGGCGCTGTCGAGCCGCTGGTAGCCGATCTTGCCTTTGGCCGAGGTAATGGTTTCGCGGGCGCGGGCATAGTCCGAGGCCGGCACCGTGAAGGTGAGGTCGGTGGTGGCGCCGTCCTCCGAGACGTTCTGCACGATCATGTCGACGTTGATATTGGCGTCCGCCAGCGGCCCGAAGATCGAGGCGGCGACACCCGGCTTGTCCTGGATCTGGCGGACGGAAATCTGGGCTTCGTCCTTGGAAAAGGCGATCCCGGTAACGACGTGGCTTTCCATGATTTCCTCCTCGCTGCAGATCAGCGTGCCCGGCGGCTGGTTGGCGTGCGGGTCGATATCCTCGGGCTTGTCGAAGCTGGAACGGACGAAAATCGGCATGTTGTGGACCATGCCGAGTTCCACCGAGCGGACCTGCAGCACCTTGGCGCCCTGCGAGGCCAGTTCCAGCATGTCCTCGAAGGCGATTTTGTCGAGCCGTGCGCGCCTTCGGGACCACGCGAGGGTCGGTGGTGTAGACGCCGTCGACGTCGGTATAGATGTCGCAGCGGTCGGCGTGAATGGCGGCCGCGATCGCCACCGCCGAGGTGTCGGAACCGCCGCGCCCGAGCGTGGTGATTCGCCCGGTCTGCGGATTGATGCCCTGGAAGCCGGCGACCACGGCGACTTCCTTGCGCTCCCTGAAACGGTTGATCAGCTCGGTGCCGTCGATCTCGAGAATCCGCGCCGACGCATGGGCGTCGCTGGTCCTGATCGGGATCTGCCAGCCCTGCCACGAACGCGCCTGGATGCCGATCGCCTGCAGCGCGATCGCGAGCAGGCCCGAGGTGACCTGTTCGCCGGAGGCCACCACGGCGTCGTATTCGCGCGCGTCATGCATCGGGGACGCCTCGCGGCACCACTCCACCAGCTCATTGGTCTTGCCGGCCATCGCCGAAACCACGACGGCGACGTCATGGCCGGCATCGACCTCGCGCTTCACATGCCGCGCGACATTGCGGATACGGTCGATATTGGCGACGGATGTGCCGCCGAATTTCATCACGAGGCGGCCCATGACGACTGGTGCATTCCCTGAGGTTAAGTAATGTGGCCCGCCCGCAAAACTGAAGCGCGCCGGCCAAAAGGCGCGTATACATAGCGGCGTCGTTCGGGGCAAGCAACCTGGTTCCGGCACTCTCCGGCGGCGGCGCCGGATACGATCGTTGCGGGTAATTGGCGGCAGGGTAATTGAGGCCAGCGTATGGGGCGTTATATCGACGAAATCCTGCAGCCCGGCGAGAAGGTGCTGTATTCGACCAACGCGCACTGGATGTTCTATTTGCCGGCGATTGCGGCCTGGGGCCTGGCGCTGGTCCTGGTCATCCTGTCGCGAACGACCGTTACCGAAGGAATCGTCCTTTTGTGCCTGTCGGCGGCGGCGGTCGTGGCGATTGTTGCGCTGTACTGGACCGTGAAGGCCTGGTTCCACCGCTGGACCACGGAGACCGACGTCACCAATCTGCGCGTTGTCCACAAGACCGGCTTCGTCAAGCGGCGCACCTTCGAGATGTCACTGGACAAGGTCGAGAGCGTCGACGTCAATCAAAGCATTCTCGGCCGCCTCCTCAACTACGGCGACGTGACCATCCTCGGCGTCGGCGAGGGCAAGGAAACCATCTCGACGATTGCCTCGCCGCTGGTGTTTCGCAATTACATCACCGCGCGATAGGAGCGGCGCGCAATCCATGCCCATGCAACAGAATTCCACCGCAAATCCTCCTCATGCCTCGGGGCCTACGGTCGACCCGGCCGAGATCGCGAAGTTTTCAAGACTGTCGGAGGAGTGGTGGGATCCCAACGGCAAGATGGCGCCGCTGCACAAGATCAATCCGCTGCGGCTGACCTATATCCGCGACGCCGCCTGCCGCAAATTCGAGCGTAACGTCAAAAGCCTGAACTGCCTGTCCGGCCTGCGCATCCTCGATATCGGCTGTGGCGCCGGGCTGTTGTGCGAGCCGTTCACCCGGCTCGGCGCGCAGGTGATCGGCGTCGACCCCTCCGCCACCAACATCGCGGCGGCAAAGCTGCACGCCGACAAGGGGCATTTGTCGATCGACTACCGCTGCACCACCGTGGAACAGATGGACGTGCGCGAGCGCTTCGACATCGTGCTGGCGATGGAAGTGGTCGAGCATGTCAGCGACGTCGGCATGTTCCTCAACCGCTGCGCGGCGATGCTCAAGCCCGGCGGAATGATGGTGCTCTCGACCCTGAACCGCAACTGGAAGAGCTTTGCGCTCGCCATCGTCGGCGCCGAATATGTGCTGCGCTGGCTGCCGCGCGGCACCCACCAATGGGACAAGTTCGTCACCCCCGACGAGCTCGCCCACCACCTTTCGAACAACAAGCTCGCCATCACCGAGCAGACCGGCGTGGTCTACTCACCCTTCGCCGACCGCTGGGGCCTCTCCTCCGACATGGACGTGAACTACATGGTGGTGGCGGAGGGGGTGTAGCCAAAAACTCGGCGGCGTCGCTGCGAAAGCAGCGGGCCGCGAGTTCAGATCGTCTGGCCGGCCTTCAGGCCCCCATTTGACCTTCGAATATGTCGAGGCTTGGTTCACGCGACCCGTCTCGGCAAGAGCGGGAGGAGGCAGGCGCAATCCTGTCATGACGCCGCTCCGGTTGACCGCGCGCGCCGCGCCCGGCACGGTGGCCGCACTTCCCGCCCCGCCAGCCGAATCCCCCACTCATGTTCAGCATCGTCACGCTCTGGATTCCCTTCACCATCGTTGCGGCGCTCGGGCAGGTCGCGCGCAACGCGATGCAGCGGCAATTGACGGGGCCGCTCGGCACCTGGGGCGCCACCAATATCCGCTTCCTGTTCGGCTTTCCGTTCTCGATTGTCTTTTTTACCGCGGTGATCGCGGCGACCGGAGACCATGTGCCATGGCCGACGACAGCGTTCTGGCCGTGGCTGCTGCTCGGCGCGCTCAGCCAGATCGTCGGAACCGGCATGATGCTGCTTGCCATGAACGACCGTTCCTTCGTGGTGACGACGGCATATCTCAAGACCGAGGCGATCCAGACCGCGATTTTCGGCTTTGTCTTCCTCGGCGATCATCTGACGATGCTGAAGGTGGTCGCGATCCTGATCGCGACCGCCGGCGTGGTCATTGCCGCGTTGCGTCCCGGCGCCGAGAAAGGTTTTACGGACCTCAAACCGACGCTGCTCGGCCTCGCCGCCGCCGCGGCATTTGCGCTGTCGGCTGTCGGCTTTCGCGGCGCGGTCATCGTGGTGCCCGGCGTGTCGTTCGTCACCGCGGCTTCCTACACGCTGGTGTTCGGGCTGTTCGTGCAGACGCTGGTGCTGACGATCTATCTGCTGGCGCGCGCGCCCGACGTGCTCGGGAAAATCCTCGGCTGTGGAAGCCCTCGATGTTCGCGGGCTTCATGGGCGCGTTCGCCTCGCAGTTCTGGTTCCTCGCGTTCGCGCTCACCGCGGCGGCCAATGTCCGCACGCTGGCGCTGGTGGAAGTGCTGTTCGCGCAGGCCGTGGCCTATTTCTCGTTCAAGCAGCCGCTGTCGGCGCGGGAACTTTCCGGCATCGCGCTGATCGTGGTCGGCGTCGCGCTATTGGTCTCGGTTTAGCCTCGGAACGCGATCAGCACCGCGCCGGCGGCGATCAGCACGATGCCGAGCCAGCCGCTGAGCGAGGGCCGTTCGCCCAGAAACACCACGCCGAACAGCGCCACCAGCACCACGCTCAATTTGTCGATCGGCGCCACCAGCGTCGCCGGTCCGAGTTTCAACGCGCGGAAATAACACAGCCACGAGGCGCCGGTGCCGAGCCCGGACAGCAGCAGGAAGATCCAGCTCCTGGCCGAGACCGGCCCGGGATGGCTGAGCTTGCCGGTCGCAAACAGGATCAAAGCAAGGCTGATCAGCACGATGACGGTGCGGATCAAGGTCGCGAGATCGGAGTTGATGTCCTCGACGCCGACTTTGGCGAAGATCGCCGTCAGGGCGGCAAACACCGCCGACAGCACCGCCCAGAATTGCCATGCCGACAGCGTTTCCGGATTCATGGCCGGTTGCGCGTCAGTTGCGGTCGTCCGGCAGCACCGGCAGCGGCGATACCTCGACGCCTTCCTCGATCAAGGCGCGCGCTTCCTCGGGCGAGGCTTCGCCGTAGATCGGCCGGTGCTCGATATCGCCGTAGTGCATTTTGCGGGCTTCATTGGGAAAGCGCTCGCCGACATTGTCGGCGTTCTTCACGATATGCTCGCGCAATTCCTTGAGCTTGGCGCGCAGTTCGCGCTCCTGCGCCATCAGCAGCGGGGTCGACGCCGGGGCCGCGACCTCGGTGACGGTAGCCGGGGCGGGCGCCGCCTCCGCGCTCTCGCGGCCCATCTTGCTGACGATCTGCGGCGCCATGATGGCGCGCTCGACCTTGGCCGACCCGCAAACAGGACAGCTCACCAGCTTGCGCTTTTCCTGGGATTCGTAGGCGGACGAGCTTTGAAACCAGCTTTCGAACGCATGGCCTCGCTCGCAGCGCAGGTTGTAGTGGATCATGCCGATCCCCGCACCAGGTGCAGATGCTCGGGGCCGGCCTTGGGATCGGCGACGCTGAAGCGGCGGCCGTGCTGCAGCGACGGCACGCTTTTCCGCGCGGCTTCGACTCGCGCGGGGTCGATCTTCGCCAGGAAAACACCGGGCTCGGTGCCGCCTTCGGCCAGCACCTCGCCCCAGGGGGCGATGATCAGCGAATGGCCATAGGTCTCGCGCCTGTTCTCGTGCACGCCGCCTTGGGCCGCGGCAAACACGAAGCAGCCATTCTCGATGGCGCGGGCGCGCAGCAAGGTGTGCCAATGCGCTTCGCCGGTCTTTCTGGTGAAGGCGGAGGGGACGGTGAGGAACGACGCGCCGCTTTCGGCCAACGCGCGATACAGCGCCGGAAAGCGCACGTCGTAGCAGATCGTCAGCCCGATGCGGCCCCAGGGCAGGTCCGAGATCACGGCGGTCTCGCCCGGCTGGTAATTGGCGGATTCGCGATAGCTCTCCCCGCCCGGCAGATCGATGTCGAACATATGGATCTTGTCATAGCTCGCGATCACGGCGCCGTCCGGCCCGATCAGGAACGAGCGGTTGACGGCCCGCTCCGGCGTGGCGCGCAGCGCCAGCGAGCCGACGTGGAGATGGATCTTCAGCTCCGCGGCGAGCGCGCGATAGGCTTTCAGCGAGAGATCGTCCTCTTCGCCGGCGAGATGTTCGAACAGCGCCTTGCGATTCAGCTGCATCATGTTGCTCACCTCGGGCGTGAGCACATAGTCGGCGCCCTCGGCCGCGGCCTGGCGGATCAGCTTCAATCCCTGTTCGAGGCTCGGCTCGGGCAACAGGCCGGTGCGCATCTGCACCATGGCGGCCGTAAAGGAGAGGTCAGCGCTCATGAATTGGCCTTTTCGCCCGCCAGCATCGAATCGAGCTTGCCCTCGCGGTCCAGCGCATACAGCTCGTCGCACCCGCCGACATGGGTCGCGCCGATGAAAATCTGCGGAAAGGTCGCACCGGCGCCGGCGCGATTCCACATTTCCTGACGAAGCGTCGGGTTGATGGCCACATCATGCTCGGTGAACGCGGCTTTTTTGCGCGTCAGCAGCGATTTGGCAGCGCTGCAATAGCCGCAGCCCGGACGGGTATAGATTTCGATGGCAACGGTCATCTCGCGCTCGGCTTGGGGAAGCAATGATGCCGGATTATATGGGAGCTTTATGGGTGTCCACAACCCGGGCGAACACCAGCACGTCGACGGACGCCGCCTTGGCGCGCAAAAGCGCGCGTGCGCAGGCGTCGACGGTGGCGCCGGTGGTCAGGACATCGTCGACCAGCACCACGCGGCGACCCTGGATCTCGGATCGCCTGTGATCGGCGACCTTGAACGCGCCCTGCACGTTGCTGGCGCGCTGCGGCCGCGACAGGCCGATCTGCTGCTGGGTCGGTCGGACGCGGCGCAGGGCTTCCGTTGACAGTTTCAGGCCGCTCTGCCGCGCGATGACGCGCGCCAATGCGCCGGACTGGTTGTAGCGCCGGCTCCAGCCGCGCCGCCAGTGCAGCGGCACCGGAATCAGCGCGTCGGCCTGCTCGAGCAGTTCGCGTCCGGCCCGCGCCATCCAGCGGCCCATGGCGGGGGCGAGATCCGTGCGGTCCTGGTATTTCAGCGCATGCACCAGCGTGCGCGCGACGTCGTCATAGCGCACCGCGGCGCGCGCCCGCGCATAGGCCGGCGGATTGGCGATCGCTTCCATCGACAGCAGTTCGGGGCCGGGGTCGTAGACGAAGGGAATGCCGAGCCGCGGGCAATAAGGTGGCGCGATGAAGGACAGTTTTGCCCAGCATGCCGCGCAGACGCCTTCGCCGTCGACCGGTTCGCGGCAGGCGACGCACAGCGCCGGCAGCGCGATGTCGAGCGCGAGCCGCGCGGCGTGCCGCCAGACGCCGCGGCAGGCGCCGAGCGCGCCGCGCAGATGTCCGGAGACGGATCGGGATGGTGCTGCCTCGGCGTCCATTCGATGAGGCTAGCGCCGCCTTGCGCGGCGCTCAAGCGTGCCGGGCTCACCCGCGCGCGACGCGCCGGCCCGACCCCGGCCGGTAGGCGAGCCGGGAGTGGCCCGGGCAATAGGGCAGGCCTTCGACCGGCGTGTTGCCGCAGAAGCGGAAATCCTCCGCGCCGGGGGTACTGATCGGCCAGCGGCATCGCTCCTCGCTCAACTCGAGCAAGGAGCAGCAGTGTCCGTCGGCGATCGGCTCCTCGTTGGCCGCAGGCGGCTCGGCGTACACGGCCTGGAGCAGCCGATATTGCAGCCTTGGCACCGATCCCCGGCGGCGTCCTTTCGGGGCATCGCTGGGCGCCGGGCGAGGTCCATCGCCGCTTTTTTCGCGGGTCAGATTGAGGCGGGAGAGTTTGCCGATGACGGCGTTGCGGCTGACCCCGATGTCGCCGGCGATTTCACGGCAGGTCAGGCCTGCGGCAAACCGGATCTTCAGGAGTTCGACGCGTTCGTCAGTCCAGGTGGGTTCCTTGGCGGGCATGGTGATGGTCCCAGGTTACGAGCCGTTACTCCAGATCCTTCTGGTCTCAGATCCTGCGGGCCTCGCTGTCGTCCGAACCGCCGCAAATGCTTCTTTATGGCGTCTTGCCGTTGTCGCGGATCGACAACAGGCCGTCCTTGATCGCGAGGCGAATGCCTTCCTCGATCAGGGTCCTTGCGACGCCGGGAACGCTGGTGCCGTGGGTGCCCTGTCTCACCAGTTTTTCGAGATAGGTGATGGTCGAGAGCGCCAGGGTGATCGGAACGCGGTCGGTTTCGGCTTTTTCTGTGGCCATGCCAAAAAGCTAGCCTTTAACCGCGGTACTGAAAAGTATCTTTTTAGAGTTTATTAGGATTCAAGCCGGGTCGCATTGTCAGCGAGCGGGCGGATCGGCGTACCAACCGGGCATGGCCCCGAACCCGAATGCCGCACCGATCCTGTTCGACCGCGCCTTGCTGCGCGTCCGGCAGCAGCGCGCCTTGCGCGCGCCGGCGACGTTCCTGCTCGACCGCATTGCCGAGGATGCGGCGGAACGGTTGCAGGCGGTGTTGCGGGAATTCAAGAGCGCCGCCGATATCGGTACCCCCGGCGATCAGGTCCGGCGCGCGCTGGCCGGGCGCTTCGGTCAACTCGCGCGGATCGATCTGCCGGACATCGAGTCCGAGCCGCTGCCGTTGCAGCCGGAACAACTCGACCTTGCGGTTTCCGCGCTCGCCTTTCAGTTCGTCAACGATCTGCCCGGCGTGCTGGCGCAGATCCGCCGCGCGCTCAAGCCCGACGGGTTCCTGCTGGCGGCGATGATCGGCGGCGACACGCTGACGGAATTGCGGCAATCCTTTGCCGCGGCCGAAGCCGAACTCGAAGGCGGGGTCTCGCCGCGCGTCGCGCCGTTCGTCGATCTGCGCGATGTCGGCAGCCTGCTGCAGCGCGCGAAATTCGCGCTGCCGGTCACCGACGTCGATCGCATCGTGGTGCGCTACGCCAGCGCGTTCGCGCTGATGGCCGATTTGCGGTGCATGGGCGCGACCAACGTCCTGGTCGAGCGGCGGCGGGCGCCGACCCGCCGCGCCACGCTAGCGCGGATGGCGCAGATCTACGGCGAGCGCTTTGCCGATTCCGACGGCCGCATCCGCGCCACCTTCGACGTGATCTGGCTGTCCGGCTGGGCACCGCATGAAAGCCAGCAAAAGCCGCTGAAGCCTGGGTCGGCGAAAGCGAGTTTGGCGGAGGCGGTCAAGAACGCCAAGCGCGAGTGATCCAGCCCCGGACGCGGCTTGCCTTCCTTCTCACGCGTCATTGCCGGGCAAAAGCGCCAACGGGTCCGCGCGAAGCGCGGCCCGATGACAGGCTCCGCGCGTCTTCGCGCTAGATGACCCGGCAATCCATCCGCTTCGCAAGAAGCTTTTTTGAAGATTGATGGATGCGCGGGTCAGGTCTGCGCATGACGATCGGGGCATGACGCCCGCTTTCACATCAACAGGTCGATCAGATGCGGGATCAGCGGAATGTCCGCAGGCGGCATCGGGTAGTCGCGCAGTTTGTTGGCGCGGACCCAGGCGAGTTTCTGCCCTTCGCGCGCGATCACCTCGCCCTCCCAGCGCCGGCAGATGTAGAGCGGCATCAGGAGGTGAAAATCGTCGTAGGCGTGGCTCGCAAAGGTGAGCGGCGCGAGGCAGGCTTCCTTCACGGTGATGCCGATCTCCTCGTGCAGCTCGCGGATCAGCGTCGCTTCCGGCCGCTCGCCGGGCTCGATCTTGCCGCCGGGAAATTCCCATAGGCCGGCGAGTGCCTTGCCCTCCGGCCGCTGCGCGATCAGCACGCGCTTGTCGGCGTCGACCAGCGCGCAGGCGACCACGAGAGTGACTTTGACATGAGCCATGAACGAGAAGCTTTTGGGGGAGGAGGTCCGCGGCCGGGACCCCTCATAGTCGGGAAGCATTCCATTAACCGTATTCAGCCGGCTTTGCTACGGCCGCGATAAGTCAAACTTAATCCGCCCCTTCTATATTTTACCGGATTTAAACCGGCACAGGCGTCACCCCCATGCGCAATTTTCTTTGCTCGATCGGCCGTTTCCGCGGGGATCAGCGCGGCAATATCGCGGTCATCTTTGCTCTCTCCTGCGTGCCCCTGATCTCGGCGATCGGTTGCGCGGTGGATTACACAAGGGCGACGCAAATTCAGAGCAAGCTGCAGGCTGCTGCCGACGCGGCGAGCGTCGGATCGGTCGCGAAACAATCGCCGGCCTTCATCGCGGCCGGCACGATGACCTCCGACGGACCGATCCCTGTCGGGGTCACCGACGCAACCAATATCTTCAACGGCAATATGTCGGGGGCAGGAGGCTATACGCTGAACAACGTGACACCCGTCGTGAAGAAGACCGGCGGCTCGATTACCTCTACCGTTCAGTTTTCGGCCAATGTTCCCGCGATGTTTCTCGGCATCATGGGCAAGAGCACGATGACCGTCGGCGGCACGTCGACCGCCACCGCCAACATGCCGCTTTACATCGATTTCTACCTGCTGCTGGACAATTCGCCGTCGATGGGCGTCGGAGCGACGCCGGCCGATGTGACCACCATGGTCAACAACACGTCGGACAAATGCGCCTTCGCCTGCCACGATACGTCCACTTCCCACAACTACTATAATCTTGCCAAATCCCTGGGCGTGACGACCCGCATCGACGTGCTGCGCACCGCGACCCAGCAGTTGATGGACACGGCGGCCTCGACCGAGACCTTTTCGAACCAGTTCCGAATGGCGATCTACGATTTCGGCGCTTCCTCGGATACGCAGGGGGTGCGAGCCCTGTTCGCGCTGTCGTCGAGCCTGTCCAGCGCGAAAACAGCGGCCGGGAATATCGATCTGATGACGGTGAATGGTCAGAACGACAACGGCGACCAGGACACCGGCTTCACAGCCATTTTTCCGGCAATCAACAATGTGATCAGTGCGCCCGGATCGGGGACATCCTCGGCGCCGCAAAAGTACGTGTTCTTCGTTTCCGACGGTGTCGCCGACGAATCCAATACCAGCTGTCTCAAACCGAAATCGGGGACGTCGCGCTGCCAGTCGCCGATCAATCCGGCGCTCTGTACCACGCTGAAGAACCGCGGCATCAAGATCGCCGTGCTCTACACCACCTATCTCGCGCTGCCGACGAACTCCTGGTACAATACCTGGATTTCACCGTTCAATGCGGGCCCCTATGGTCCGTCTCCCAACAGCGAAATCGCGCAGGATATGCAGAGTTGCGCATCGCCCGGACTGTATTTCGAAGTCAGCCCGACGCAGGGCATTTCGCAGGCGATGAATACGCTGTTTCAGAAAGCGGTCGCCGACGCCCGCATCAGCAGCTAGGACTGCTTCTCCGGGATATCGTCCTTGTTCGATGCCATCTGGCCGGCCTTCGGCCGGACCGTTGGCATCGCCCCGGAATGACGGCCAAGCTCGTTACGACCGGTAGTCGCCGTTGATCGCGACATATTCCTTGGTGAGGTCGCAGGTCAGCACGCGGTCGCGGCCCTTGCCGAGGCCGAGCGCGATTCTGATCTGGATCTTCGGGTTCTTCATCGCTCCCGAGACTTCCGCCTCGTCATAGGACGGATCGCGCGCGCCGCTTTTGGCGACGCGGATGCCGTTGAACGAGATCGAGAGCTTGTCGCGGTTGGCCGGCTCGCCGGCCTTGCCGACCGCCATCACCACGCGGCCCCAATTGGCGTCCTCGCCGGCGATCGCGGTCTTCACCAGCGGCGAATTCGCCACCGACATCGCGATCCTGCGCGCCGAGGTTTTGGACACGGCACCCTCGACGATGATCTCGACCAGCTTGCGCGCGCCTTCGCCGTCCCGCGCCACCTGCTCGGACAGATCGGCGAGCACGGCGTTGAAAGCCTTCGCAAATGCCTTCAGGCGGGGGTCGCTGGCGCGGCTGATTTTCGGCGCGCCATTGGCGGCCGCCGCACCGGTCGCGAAAGCGAGCAGCGTATCGGATGTCGAGGTGTCGCCGTCGATGGTAACGGCGTTGAACGTGTCTTCGACGCCGCTCTTCAGGAGCGATTGCAGTGCGCCGGATGAGATCGGCGCGTCGGTGAACACGAAGGCCAGCATGGTCGCCATGTCGGGCATGATCATGCCGGCGCCCTTGGCCATGCCGTTGATCGTGACCTTGGCCTTGCCGAGCTTCACGGTAGCAGTCGCGACCTTCGGGAAGGTGTCGGTGGTCATGATCGCTTTTGCCGCGTTCATCCATTCGCCTGAAACGGCCTGTTCCGCCAGCGCGCCCAGGACGCCGTCGAATTTGGTGGCGTCGAGCGGCTCGCCGATCACGCCGGTGGAGGCGAGAAACACCTCATTGGGGCTGCAGCCGAGCGCCTTGGCGGCGATCGAGGCTGTCAGCGCCGTGGCCTGTCGCCCGGTCTTGCCGGTGAAGGCGTTGGCGTTGCCCGAATTTACCACCAGCGCGCGGGCCTTTCCGCGGGAGAGCTTGGCGCGGCACCATTCCACCGGGGCCGACGGGCATTTCGACCGGGTGAAGACGCCGGCGACCGCCGTCCCCTCGTCCAGCACCGCCAGCAGCACGTCGGTACGGCCCTGATAGCGGATGCCCGCGGCAGCCGTGGCAAGCGTGACGCCCGCAATTGCGGGCATCTCGGGGACGCCGGTGGGCGCGAGCGGGGAGATGGCTGATGACATGGGCAAATTCCGAAAAACGACAGGCTGAAATAGATCGTCATGGCGCGAGGCGCGTCTTCACGCAAAACGTCCCGGCCATCCACGTCTTGTCTCGCGCAAGGAGACTTCAAGACGTAGATGGCCGGGACAAGCCCGGCCATGACGTGTGTAAATACTATTGGCTTCGAGGAAGTGACAGCGATTTTTACTTCTTCGCCGGCGCCATCGTGGAGTCGGCGGGCTTCGCCGCGTCCGGCTTGGCGTCCGGCTTGGCCTCAGTCTTCGCCGCCGGGTCAGCGGCGGCCTGGTCCATGCGCTCGACCTTGGCGCCTTCGCGCAGCTTCGCCACGTAATCGGCCTGCGCCTTGCGCGTCACATAGGTCTCGATCTGGCCCTTGACCTGGTCGAAATCGGGCGCCTTGCGGTTGCGCTTTTCCTCGACCTTGATGACGTGCCAGCCGAACTGCGACTTCACGGGATCGGAAATCTTGCCCGGCTCCAGCGAGAAGGCGACGGCGGAGAATTCCGGCACCATCTGGTCCTTGGTGAAGAAACCGAGATCGCCGCCGTCGGATGCGCCGGGATCCTTGGACTTCTTCTTGGCGAGTTCGGCGAAATCGGCGCCCTTCTTGAGCTCCTCCTCGACCGCCTTGGCCTCCTCCTCGGTCGCGACCAGGATATGGCGGGCATGGACTTCCTGCTCGCCCGAGATCTGCTTGGCGGCGTCCTCATAGACCTTCTTCATGGCCTCGTCGGTGGTCGCCGCCTTGCCCTCGCTCGCCAGCAGGCTGTCCATCAGAAGCCGGTTGCGCGCAAAGGCCAGCCGCTTCTTGAAGTCCTCGTTGTTCTCGATCTTCTTGTCCTCGGCGGCCTTGGCGACGATCTTCATGTCGATCAGGAACGACAGGACATTGTCCTTCTTGGTGGCGGGATCCATCTGGGCGAGGCTGGGACCGAGTTCCTCCTCGGCGAGCGTCACGTCGCTCTGGTGGATCTCCGAGCCGTTAACCTTTGCGAGCACCGGATTGGCGTCTTCGGCCCGTGCCGGGAGGCCCGCCAGCAGGACCATGGCGAGAGCGCCCGTCAGGGCGGCCGAGGCGAGGCCGAGGCGTACGCCGGTTTTCGTTTCCGGGAACGAAGTGGTCATGGAAAATCCTTATGGGGCTTGTTTGGGGCGGCGGGACACTCGCCCAATCAAGGGACCTTGGCAACGCGAAAAGTCTGTCAAAATGATGAATTCCTTGACACCTTCGCGCCGTTGACAAGCCTCCACCCCAGCCATATCTGTGCCGAACCCAAGTCAATGGCGATAGCGCTTATTTCGCTCGCGTTTTTGGCCGTTGAACCTTGGATTGCTGAATTCCCACTCATTTGACGCACCCGACCGGGGCCGGCGCTGCGATGCGTCACGATGAGTTGATAGGCAAACGGGTGGAAAACGTCATGGCAGCTTTGCCGAACCGCGAAAACAGGAATTTGGCATGATTGGCGCGCTCGCCCGCAAGTTTTTCGGCTCCGCCAATGACCGGCGGGTCAAGGGATACCAGACCCGCGTCGACGCCATCAACGCCCTGGAGCCCGAGATCATGGCCCTTTCGGACGACGCGCTGAAGGCGCGCACCGCCGAATTCCGCCAGCAGCTCGCCGAGGGCAAGACGCTCGATGAGCTCCTGGTGCCGGCTTTCGCCACCGTGCGCGAGGCCGCCAAACGCACGCTCGGCCAGCGGCATTTCGACGTCCAGCTGGTCGGCGGCATGGTACTGCATGAGGGCGACATCGCCGAGATGAAGACCGGCGAAGGCAAAACGCTGGTGGCGACGCTTGCGGTCTACCTCAACGCGCTGGCCGCCAAGGGCGTCCACGTCGTCACCGTCAACGATTACCTCGCCCGCCGCGACTCCGAATGGATGGGCCAGATCTACAACTTCCTCGGCCTCACCGTCGGCGTCATCGTGCACGGGCTCGACGATGCCGAGCGCAAGGAAGCCTATGCGCGCGACATCACCTACGGCACCAACAACGAATACGGCTTCGACTATCTGCGCGACAACATGAAGTACCGGCTGGAGGACATGGTCCAGCGCGGCCACTTCTACGCCATCGTCGACGAAGTCGACTCGATCCTGATCGACGAGGCGCGCACGCCCCTGATCATCTCCGGCCCGCTCGACGACCGCTCGGACTTCTACAACACCATCGACACCTTCTTCCCCCAGCTCGACAAGTCCGATTACGACGTCGACGAGAAGCAGCGCACGGTGACGCTGACCGAAGCGGGCATGGAAAAGCTCGAGAACCTGTTGCGCGACGCCGGCCAGCTCAAGGGCGAGTCGCTCTATGACGTCGAGAACGTCTCGGTCGTGCACCACGTCAACCAGGCGCTGCGCGCGCACACGCTGTTCCATCGCGACAAGGACTACATCGTCCGCGACGATGAGGTCATCATCATCGACGAGTTCACCGGGCGCATGATGCAGGGCCGGCGCTATTCCGAAGGCCTGCATCAGGCGCTGGAAGCCAAGGAGCACGTGCAGGTTCAGCCGGAAAACCAGACACTCGCCTCGATCACGTTCCAGAACTATTTCCGGATGTACGAAAAGCTTGCCGGCATGACCGGCACGGCGTTGACCGAGGCCGACGAACTGTTCGACATCTACAAGCTCGAGGTCGTGGAAATCCCGACCAACGTGCAGGTGGCGCGTCTCGACGAGGACGACGAGGTCTATCGCACCCAGAACGAGAAATACGCCGCGATCCTGGCCGAGATCGAACGCGCCAATTCGCGGCTGCAGCCGGTGCTGGTCGGTACCGCCTCGATCGAAAAATCCGAAGTGCTGGCCGAATACCTCAAGAGCCACGGCTACAAGCAGATCGATTTCGGCAACGAAAACGCGATGGAAAAACTTTACGCGGCGGCCCGCGCGGGCAAGCCGGCGAAACTGTTTGCGGTCCTGAACGCGCGCTTCCACGAGCAGGAAGCCTATATCGTCGCGGAAGCCGGCGTGCCCGGCGCGATCACGATCGCGACCAACATGGCCGGCCGCGGCACCGACATCAAGCTCGGCGGCTCGCTGGAAATGCGCATCCAGCACGAGACCGCCGGGATCACCGACGAGGCCGAGAAGGCCGCCAAGATCGAGCGCATCAAGGCCGACGTCGAACGCTTCCGCGAACTGGTGCTGAAGGCGGAAGAGGTCGTCGAGGTCGAGCCCGCCAAGGGTTCGAAATCCGCCAGGACGGTGACCAAGCCGGGCGGGCTCTACATCATGGGCTCCGAACGCCACGAATCCCGCCGCATCGACAACCAGCTGCGCGGCCGCTCCGGCCGCCAGGGCGACCCCGGGCGCTCGAAATTCTTCCTGTCGCTGGAAGACGATCTGATGCGGATCTTCGGCTCCGACCGGCTCGACACCATGCTGACGCGGCTCGGCCTCAAGGAGGGCGAGGCCATCATCCATCCCTGGATCAACAAGGCGCTGGAAAAGGCGCAGCAGAAGGTCGAGGCCCGCAATTTCGACATCCGCAAGAACTTGCTGAAGTTCGACAACGTCCAGAACGACCAGCGCAAGGTGATCTTCGACCAGCGCATCGATCTGATGAAGGACGAAAGCGTCGCCGAGACCGTGGCCGACATGCGCCACGCCTTCGTCGAGGACGTCGTCACCAAGCACGTGCCCGAACACGCCTATGCCGAGCAGTGGGATGTCGCCGGCCTCAAGGAAGAGTTGAGGCGCGTGCTCGACATCGATCTGCCGGTCGATGAATGGGCCAAGGAAGAGGGCATCGCCGACGAGGAACTGCTGTCGCGCATCGAGCAGCGCGTCGACGAGCACATGGCGGCCAAGGTGGGGCAATGGGGCCCCGACGTGATGCGTTACGTCGAGAAGACCATCCTGTTGCAGACGCTCGATCACCTCTGGCGCGAGCACCTGATCATGCTCGATCATCTGCGCCAGGTGATCGGCCTGCGCGGCTACGGCCAGCGCGATCCGCTGCAGGAATACAAGTCCGAAGCGTTCAGCCTGTTCGAGGCGATGATCGCGCATTTGCGCGAGGCGGTGACGGCGCAATTAATGCGCGTCGAAATCGTGCCGCCGGAAGAACAGCAGCCGGAATTGCCGGTCATGGAGGCCCACAAGTTCGATCCGAACACCGGCGAGGACGAGTTGGCCTTCGCCGGCGCTTCGCTGGTGCCCGCGGCCGCGGCCGGCCGCGATCCCAAGAATCCGGCGAGCTGGGGCAAGGTCGGCCGCAACGAGGACTGCCCCTGCGGCTCGGGCAAGAGATACAAGCACTGCCACGGCAAGTACGCTTGATGCCGCGCTGCGCGGGAGGGCGGGCAAAGGCGCGCTTCTTGCGGTGCCCATCATCTTGCTGAATACGAAAGCGCGCCGTCGGCGGGTTCGCTCCGGCTAACCCACCCCGCGATTCTCTTCCAAATTCGCCTACTTGAACGCCGAGAAGCGGCTGTCGAACGAACTCGACTGAACGATCGGCGCCGCGCCGGCGACCATGGCCTCTTTCGCTGCCGGCGCCGAGGTGTCGGAGACGGTCGGCTTCAGCGGCGGATGGGCGGCTGCCTGCCTGGTCTCAGGTTTGGAGGCTTCAGGTTTCGACACCTTCGCCAGCGCCGGCGGCTCGCGCCGCCTGGCCTCGATGACCTTCGGTTTTGCCGGAATCGGCTGGGCGGTGGCGGTGGTATCCGCGGTGGCGCCGAAACCGACCTTGCGCGCGAGGTTGCTGAAGAACCCACCGGATTGCGCATTCGGCGCCACCGACGCCACGCGTGTCGAGGGGGCGGAGGCAGTCGCGGGCGCCATGGTGGCCACCAGCGGCTCATCCGGCGATGCCACGGGCGCGTGCGGCGGATTGACGGTCGCCGGAATGGTGCCGGGCGCACGGGAAAGGGCGAGCAGCGACAGGTTCTGACCGTCGCCGCCGTCCGAAAGGCCCGTGGAAGCATTGGGGATCTTGGAGGCGAACACCTTGTTCATGCCGCCGTCGATGCCGGTATTCAGGCGGGCGACCGGCGTGCCCTTGGCGACGAGCTTGGCGAACTCGGCCTGATCGTGTTCCTGCTTTTCCCGTACGGCTTGAGCGACTTCGTCCGGGATCACATAAGCGGGACATTTGGCCGACGCCTCGAATACCGGATCGCGTTTGGCGTCCGGCGCCTTCGCCGCGTCAAACACGTATTTCTTCTCGCAGAAATCGACCTTCGGCTCCTGCCGCGTCACCTCGAAATGATCGTAGCCTTCCTTGATCATTTTCCAGAACGGCATGTTCGGATTGTTGCGGTGCCTGGCCATGTTCACCGGTGTCATCCGGAACGGGTAGGCCTGAAACTGGAAGGACTTCTGGCCGCCGAAGAAGGATTCCCGGCCCAGCGAATAGATTTCCGCGATCTGTTCGTCGGTCATCGCGTAGCAGCCGCGCGACGAGCAGTCGCCATGCACCATCAGTTCCGAGCCGGTGTGCCCGAGCGACCTGTCGTAAGCGTTGGGGTAGCCGGTATTGAACGAGAGGTAGTAGGCCGACTGCGGATTCATCTGCGCCGGCGAAATGTTATAAAAGCCTTCGGGGGCCTGGCGGTCGCCTTCGCGGACCTTGGGTCCGAGGTCGCCGGACCAGCGGCAGATCGGATAAGTTTTCAGGAGGGCGAAGCGGCCGGAGCGGTCCTGCTTCCAGACCTCGAGCTCGGCTTCCTCTTTGAACAGCCGGACCAGGATCGGCGACTGCAGATCCATGTCCTTCTCGTTCATTGCGGCAACCAGCTTCGGGGGTACCGGCTGGTTGGCTTTGGCGTTGTTGGCGAGCGAGATTTCGTCGCTGTTGCAGCCGGCCAGCAGCGCACCGGCCGCGAGCGCGGCGGAGGTGATGAGCGCGCGTAGCAGCGAGCGATAAATCAATGCAAAGCTCCCCACCCGACGGGCAATTTTCGCACCCCACTCATAGCGTCATGCCCTGAAGCCATTGACTAAAATACTACTCTTTGACCCCTTGGGTCGCAAGCCGACCCCGGCCCGGCGGCAGATTCCACCCTAGGCATGGTCAATAGACATTAAAGATCGGTGTCTGGGCCTAATTGGGGCCAAAACGGCAGATTCCTGAAAATTGGGGCCTGGAGAGCCTCTCGGCCGGCCCCTTCTCCGCAGAAATACGCCCGTCAGCCCAGTTTCCGGCCGATATCCAGGAACTTCTGCCGCCGCTGCTTGCGGATCGCGTCGGAATCGAGGTTGCGCAGTTCGTCCAGGGCCTGCGCTATGGCCTCCCCCGTGGTCGCGATCATGGCCTGGGGATCGCGATGGGCGCCGCCGGAAGGCTCCAGCAGGATGGAATCGATCACGCCGAAGCGCAGCATGTCCTGTGCCGTGATTTTCATGGAGGTGGCGGCTTCCTGGGCCTTGGTGCCGTCGCGCCACAGGATCGAGGACGCCGCTTCCGGCGAGATCACGCTGTAGATCGCGTGCTCGAACATCAGCACGCGGTTCGCCGTGGTGATGGCGATGGCGCCGCCCGACATGCCCTCGCCGGTGATGATCGCGACATTGGGCACCCCGAGCGACAGGCAGGCATCGGTCGAGCGCGCGATCGCTTCCGCCTGGCCGCGCTCCTCCGCGCCGATGCCGGGATAGGCGCCGGCGGAATCGACGATCGAAAGCACGGGAATGCCGAACCGGTCGGCCATTTCCATCAGCCGGACCGCCTTGCGGTAACCTTCGGGGCGCGCCATGCCGAAATTATGCTTGATGCGGGATTCGGTGGTGGCGCCCTTTTCCTGGCCGATCACGCAGATGCTCTCGCCGCGGAAACGGCCGAAGCCGCCCATCAGCGCTTCGTCCTCGCCGAATTTCCGGTCTCCTGCCAGCGGCGTGAATTCGGTGATCAGCGCGCTGACAAAATCGGTGAAATGCGGGCGCTGCGGGTGGCGCGCCACCAGCGTCTTCTGCCACGGCGTCAGGCCGGCGTAGAGGTCGGTGAGCGCCTGCGCCGCCTTGTCCTCGATGCGCGCGATTTCGTCGCCGATGTCGCTGCCGGTCGCAGCCAGCGCGCGCAATTCATCGACCTTGGATTCGAGTTCGGCGACGGGCTTTTCGAAATCGAGGTAAGAGCGCATGAGATCCGGCATCAAATCAATATAGGGGTGAACGCGCCCGAGAGCGAAGCGGTTCTCCTTCGCGCGAATAAGGCGTGTATCTTCAATTGTTTAGCGCGCAATCCGGGGCGAGATCCGATTCCCCTTGCCGATTATGCGCCGAGCTATCGCGGGTGTTGAGACGGCTCTTTCGGGTGAGACGGCACGGAAGTCAAGGCGGCAGAGCGGCCGCTACTTCTCCGCCAGTGGATGCAGGTCGCGCACCAGGCTCTTCAGGCGTTCCTCCACCACATGGGTGTAGATCTGCGTGGTCGAGATGTCGGTGTGGCCGAGCAGCGTCTGCACGATACGCAAGTCGGCGCCGTTGTGCAGCAGATGGCTCGCGAAGGCATGGCGCAGCACATGCGGCGAGACCAGCCGCGGCGCCAGATCCGCGGAGGCCGCGAGTTCCTTCAGGTCGCGCGCGAAATGCTGCCGCGTCAGATGCCCGCTCTCGCCGAACGAGGGAAACAGCCATTTCGGGCTTGCCGCGCCCTTCTTCGCAGGCTTTTGCGCTTCCATCGCGGCGAGATAATCGGCCATCGCCTGCCGCGACGCTTCGTTCAGCGGCACCAGCCGTTCCTTGTTGCCCTTGCCGCGCACCACGATCATGCGGGCGTCGCGCCGCGCCGCCGCGCGCGGCAGCGTCACCAGTTCCGATACCCGCAGGCCGGTGGCGTAGAGCACTTCCAGCAGGCAATATAGCCGCATCGCACGAAGCCGCTGCGGCGCAGTCGCTTCCGGCGCTTCGGTCAGGGTTTTGGCGCGTGCCAGCAGGCGATCGACATCGGAGATCGACAGCACTTTCGGCAGGCCGCGGCCGCGCTTCGGCCCCGACAGGATCGCGGCCGGATCGTCGCCGCGGATCCGCTCGTTGAGCAGGAAGCGAAACAGATGCCGCATCGCCGACAGCCGCCGCGCCACGCTCGACGATTTGAAGCCGCGCGTGTCGAGATCGGCGAGGTAGTCCCGCAAGCCTTGCGTTTCGGCGCCGGCAAAGTCCTGGCCCTTGCGCGCCAGGAATTCCGAAAAATCGGTCAGGTCGCGGCGGTAGGCGTCGAGCGTATTAGGGCCGGCGCCCTGTTCCGCCGCGAGCATGTCGAGGAACAGGCCGGTCAGTTTGGCGTCTGAGGTCTTGGCGCGCATCCGCCCATCCTAGCGCCTATTTCTTGAGGAACTTGTCCGGCGGGACGGTGACGATCATTTCCCGCGGTTTCGGGTTGACGAAGTTCGCCAGCGCGAAAATCACGCCATAGACGATCCCGACGATCACGGCGACGACCGTCAGAAAGCGGAACAGGCTGGGCATGCGCGAGCCTCAGGCGGCGGATTAACCATTGGATGGGGCCAGACTACCAACATGTTCGTCCCGCCGTTGCAATAGCCTCTGGCAACGGTATCGGCGGGGGTAGTATAGGTGGCGCAGAACGCCGCAATTCCTGCGACGATTGAGCCAGTTAGATGCCCGAGACCGCTCTTCCTGCCGGCGTCACCGCATCCCCCGAGGCCGGGATCATGGCCGCGCTGGGCCCGCGGTCGATCGTGCTGGTGGGGATGATGGGCGCCGGCAAATCCACCATCGGGCGGCGGCTGTCGGCGCGGCTGCGGCTGCCGTTTCTCGACGCCGATACCGAGATCGAGGCGGCGGCCGGGATGTCGATCCCGGATATTTTCGAAACCCATGGCGAGCCGCATTTCAGGGATGGCGAGGCGCGGGTGATCGCGCGGCTGCTCGACAGCGGCCCGGCGGTGCTCGCCACCGGCGGCGGCGCCTTCATGCGCGAGGAGACCCGCAAGCGTATTCGCGACAAGGCGGTCTCGATTTGGCTCAAGGCCGACGCCGATATCATCATGAAACGGGTGAAGCGCCGCGCCGACCGTCCGCTGCTGCAGACCCCCGATCCCGCCGCCACCGTCGGGCGCCTGATCGAGGAGCGCGAGCCGGTCTATCAAGGCGCGGATATCACGATCTGGTCGCGCGACGTGCCGCACGAAAAGATCGTCGATGAATGCATCGAGGCCCTGCGCGTCCGCCTGTGCGGCAACACCACGAACGAGGCCTCGAACACATTGAGCGCCACCTCATGACCGCGCCATTGAAGCACTCCGATTCCGTCACCGTCGATGTCGCGCTCGGCGACCGCGCCTATGACATCGTGATCGGCCGCGACGCGCTGCAATCGCTGGGCGCCCGCGTGGCGGCGTTGCGGCCCGGCGTCCGTACCGCCATCGTCACCGACCGCAATGTCGCAAAACACTGGCTCGACCCAACCGAAGCCTCGCTGGCGCAGGCCGGCATCGCCAGCTCGCATATTGTTGTCGAAGAGGGCGAGGGGTCAAAAACCTATGCGGGTCTGGAAAAGGTCAGCGAGGCGCTGATATCGGCGAAGATCGAACGCAACGATCTGGTGATCGCGCTCGGCGGCGGTGTGGTCGGCGACCTCGCGGGCTTTGCCGCCGCGATCCTGCGCCGTGGCGTCGATTTCGTGCAGGTGCCGACCTCGCTGCTGGCGCAGGTCGACTCCTCGGTCGGCGGCAAGACCGGAATCAACTCGCCGCAGGGCAAGAACCTGCTCGGCGCGTTTCACCAGCCGGTGCTGGTGGTCGCGGACACCGCCGTGCTCGACACGCTGTCGCGGCGCCAGTTCCGCGCCGGCTACGCCGAGGTGGCGAAATACGGCGTGCTCGGCGACCAGGCGTTCTTCGCCTGGCTGGAGGCCAACCACGCCGACATTTTTTCGGGCGGCGCCGCCCGCGAACACGCCATCGCCACCTCGTGCCGCGCCAAGGCCGCGATCGTGGCGCGCGACGAGCGCGAGACCGGCGAGCGCGCGCTGCTCAATCTCGGCCATACGTTTGGCCACGCGCTGGAGGCCGCGACCGGCTTTTCAGACCGGCTGTTTCATGGCGAAGGGGTTGCCGTCGGCATGGTGCTGGCGGCGGAATTCTCCGCCGAGCTCGGCATGATTTCCCAATCCGACGCGGTGCGCGTCGAACGTCACCTTGCCGAAGTGGGTTTGCCGACCCATTTGCAGGACATCGCGGGATTTGCCCAGGAAGGGCTTGCCGATGCCGACGCGCTGATGGCGCTGATGGCGCAGGACAAGAAGGTCAAGCGCGGCCGGCTCACTTTCATCCTGCTGGAGGCGGTCGGCCGTGCCGTGATCGCTCCCGATGTCGAGCCGTCGCTGGTTCGGGATTTCCTGAAGGCAAAGCTGGCGAGCAAGGCTTAGGGCATGATCCGGAAAAGTGGGAGCCGGTTTTCCGAAGAGATCATGCTTCAACTGTAGATGAAGTGATCGTCACGTCATGGACTGGCTTGATTTCTCCATTGTGATTGCCTGTCTGCTGGTCTCCGCGTTCTTCTCGGCCAGCGAGACCGCCCTCACGGGAGCTTCGCGCGCGAGCATGCTGCGGCTGTCGAAGCAGGGCAATCGTGACGCCGGCGTCGTTTCCAGCCTGTTCGCGATGCGGGGGCGGATGATCGGCGCGCTGCTGCTTGGTAACAACATCGCCAATATCGGCGCCTCGGCATTGGCGACCGGCATCTTCACCGCCTGGTTCGGAGAAGTCGGTGTGCTCTATGCCACCGGCGTAATGACGGTGCTGGTCGTGATCTTCGCCGAGGTGCTGCCGAAGACCATTGCCATCAACGCCCCGGACCGGGTGTCGCTTCTGGTTGCGCGCCCGATGAAGCTGATGGTGTACCTGCTGGGGCCGCTGCTCACCGTGATCGAGGCGATCGTCCGCGTACTGATGAAGATGCTGGGCATCAAGATCGGCGCCAACCAGCCGATCCTGTCGCCCACCGAGCGGCTGCGGGGCGCGGTCGATCTGCTGCATCACGAGGGCAAGGTCGAAAAGCAGGAACGCGACATGTTCGGCGGGCTGCTGGATCTGAGCGAGCTTCAGGTCTCCGACGTGATGGTCCATCGCACCGAAATGGTGATGATCAATGCCGACCTGCCGCCGGAGGATCTGGTGCGCGAGGTGCTGGCCACCGAGTACACGCGAATTCCGCTGTGGCGCGACAAGCCGGAAAACATCGTCGGCGTGCTGCACGCCAAGGACCTGTTGCGCGCGATCCGCGCCACCGATGGCGATTCATCGAAGATTGACGTCAGCACGATCGCGCTGCCGCCCTGGTTCGTGCCGGAGATGCGCTCCGTCTCCGAACAGCTCAAGGCGTTCCGCCGCCGCAAGACTCATTTCGCGCTGGTGGTCGACGAATACGGCGAAGTCGAAGGCATGGTGACGCTGGAGGACATTCTGGAAGAGATCGTCGGCGATATTTCCGACGAGCACGACGTCGTGGTGGCCGGTGTGCGCGCCCAGCCCGACGGCTCGGTGGTGGTCGACGGCTCGGTGCCGATCCGCGATCTCAATCGCGCGATGGACTGGAATCTTCCGGATGAGGAGGCCACCACCATCGCGGGCCTGGTGATTCACGAGGCGCGCTCGATCCCGGAACGCGGCCAGAGTTTTACGTTCCACGGTTTCCGGTTCCGTGTCCTGCGCCGCGAGCGCAACCGCATCACGGCGCTGCGGATCCAGGCGGTGCCGCGCGAGGCCGAGGCCGACGAAAAAAAGCCGAAGCGGGCAGGGACGGCGTTTTAGTTTCGGCGCATGTAATTCAGGACGTCGACAAATTGCGGGAAAGGCCTTCAGCCGGCCGCTTTTGCCGGAGCCAGGTAGCCCGGACAGAACAACGAGCTTTTGCGGCGTCATCGGCCCCGCCCATATTTCGATACGGTCAGGGCTAGACCGTGCTCCCGGCTTCCCCCGGCGCCTGTGCCTTGATCGCCAGCGCGTGCACGCCTCCGGCGAGTTCCCCTGCCAGCGCCGCATTAATCATGCGGTGGCGCTCGACCCGGCTCTTCCCCTGGAAGGCCGGAGACACGATATAGACCCTGAAATGCGTCCCGCCGCCCGGCCGGTGGCCGGCATGCCCCTCATGCAGATGAGATTCGTCCGTGACGTCGAGGCTTTCCGGCGTGAAAGCTTCGCGCAACTTGTTGGTGATAGTGTCCTTGGTGCTCATGGCGGCGGCATTACGTCCGTGACCGCGTTTCGTCAATGGCGAGAACGAGAGAGAAGTATTCGCAATGTCAAGACTTGAAGCTTTTCGCATTGCGTTGTCATAGTCAGCCATGCCGATTGATTCATCCAAATTCTTCGACTCCATTCGCATCAAGCCGAACAAGCTGAGCGCGAAGCAGCAGGCGCAGGCGCGCGAAGCCTCCGTCATGTGCGAATGGCCGGAATGCAAGAACAAGGCGCCGCACCGCGCGCCCAAGGGGCGGACCCAGGACAAGGAATACTGGCACTTCTGTCTCAACCACGTCCGCGAATACAACCAGTCCTATAATTTCTTCCAGGGCATGGCTGCGGATGCGGTCGCGCGCTACCAGAAGGATGCGCTGACCGGTCATCGTCCGACCTGGAAGATGGGTGCCAATACCAGCTCCAAGAAGGGCAAGGGCAGCGCGGAGGCCGACCTGGAAGGCGCCGCCGATCCGTTCAGCATGTTCAGCGAGCTCAACGGCCGCGGCCGCTGGCGGCCGGGCCCCGGCGCCGGCACCGAGGCCAAGGTCGAAACCCGAAAGGTGTTCAATGCCGAGCGCAAGGCGCTGCAGGTGATGGGGCTCGGCACCGATGCGAACTCTCGAAACCGTGAAGGCGAAATACAAGGCGCTGGTGAAGCAGCACCATCCCGACGCCAACGGCGGCGACCGCTCCACCGAGGATCGCCTGATCGAGATCATCAAGGCGTATAATTATCTGAAGACGGTGGTGCGCGCGGGCTGACCTCATGGGAGCGCGATTGCGCTCGCATGAGGCCGTCGGGTCGCGGTCTCAATCCGGCATCGGGCCGACATAGGCCGAACCTGGCCGTATCAGCCGGCCGCTGCGCTGCTGTTCGCGGGCGTGCGCCGTCCAGCCTGCGGCGCGGGCGACTGCGAAGATCGGCGTAAAGGCCTGGCGCGGGATCGCCAGTGCGTCGAGCAGGATCGCGGTGAAGAACTCCACATTGGTATCGAGCGGACGGTCCGGTTTTTCCCGCCGCAGCGCCTCGCGGATATAGACCTCGACTTCGCCTGCGAACGGAAGGTCGGTGCCGTTGCCGGCAAGCCGCTCGATGGCGCCCTTCAGCACGTCCGCGCGCGGATCGCGGACCCGATAGATGCGGTGGCCGAAGCCCATCAAGCGTTCGCCGCGCGCCAGCGCGCCGTCGACCCATGGCTTGATGCGCTCGCGCCTGCCGATGGCGTCGAGCATTTCCAGCACCGGCTCCGGCGCGCCGCCGTGAAGGGGGCCCGTCAGCGCGCAATAGCCGGCCGTCACCGAGGCGAACAGGTCGGCCTGCGTCGACGCCACGACGCGCGTTGCGAACGTCGAGGCATTCATGCCGTGATCGCATACCGTAACAAAATAGGCATCGAGTGCCGCCACTTCGCGCGGGTCGGGCTTGCGGTTGAGGAGCATCGACAGGGTGTCGGCGGCGTGGCTGAGGGCTGGATCGGGCGCAACCGGATCGCGGTCCTGCGCGCGCTGTATCAGCGCGCCCGCGATCACCGGAAACGCCCCGACGATCGTGGCCTCATGCGGTAGTCCGTTTTCCGGGCGCAATCCGGCGATGGCGGCCCGGAATCCATCGACGATCGACAGGCCACGGGTAATTCCCAGTAAGTCCGGAAGCCGGGCGAAGGCTCGCTCGCGGGCCGCGCCCAGGGCGGCGCGCACGGTCGGCTCAGCCGTCGGCACGCCGGTTCCGCCGCTCCACAATCGTGCCGTCACACCTTCGAAGCTGGTCTTGCGCACGAGGTTCTGGACGCGGTCGCCGGCGATGATCAGTTCGCCACGCTCACCGTCGACGTGACTGAGCACGGTTTCAGCGGCGGGGACGCCGTCCAGTCCGATCGGGCTTTTGGAAAGTTGGATGTTCATGGTCGGTCTCCTTTGATGCTGCAAAGGTCGACCCTCTCGACAGATTGATCAATCTTGATTATGTAAATCAATATGAAAAAAGCTGCAGCGCTCTACCTCTCCGCCCGGGAGGCCTCGGCAGAACTCGCGATCTCGCAGGCCACGCTCTACGCCTATGTCAGCCGGGGATTGATCCGGTCGGAGCCTTCGGCGGATTCGCGGAGCCACCGCTATCGGGCGGAGGATGTCCGCGGTCTCAAGGAACGGCGCGCGCCGTCGCCGGAGCCGCGCGGCCTGCGAAATTTTGACGCCGATCTGCCGGTACTGGATACCGCGATCGCGACCATCACCGAGGATGGACCCATCTACCGCGGGGTCAATTGCATTGAGCTTGCAGAGAAGGACACGCTCGAACATGCCGCGACCTTGCTGTGGGACGTGGCCGGTGCCGATCCGTTTTCCAAGGACAATTGTCCAATCCTATCGGGCGAAATGCGCGCGACTGCGGACGCCGCGCGCCATGCGGCACCGATCGACCGCACCATCGGCGTGCTGGCGCTGGCTGCAAGCGCCGATCCGCGCGCATTTACGCGCGCCGCCGACGGGCGCGCGCTGGTTGGCGGCCGCATCCTGCGTCTGGTGATCGCGACGATGTTGAACACCACGCCTTCGCCGGAGCCGCTGCATCTCCAGATCGCCAACGTGTGGGCGCCGGCCAACCGGCACGCTTCCGATTTGATCCGCCGCGCGCTGGTGCTGCTTGCGGAGCATGAACTGAACGCCTCGGCCTTTACCGTGCGGTGCGCCGCCTCCACCGGATTGAATCTCTATGACTCGATGATCGCCGGTCTCGTCGCGTTGAAAGGCCCAAGACACGGTGGCGCGGGGGTTCTGGCGGCGCAGCTTGTCAAGGCGCTCGTCGATCGCGATGTGGCTCCCGTCATCAGGGAGCGTGTTGCGCTGGGCGAGCGTTTCGCCGGTTTCGGTCATGGCGTCTACAAGCACGGCGATCCGCGTGCACACGCATTGCTGGAAGCATTGGCGCGCGCGGGGGCGGCGGAAAAGCTCACCAGGGAAATTCCGGAACGGATCGCCGAAGCGACTGGCGAATTCGTCAATATCGATTACGCGCTTGCGGTGTTGGTGCATACGCTGGGCCTGCCGCCCGGCAACGAACTGGTGCTGTTTGCAATGGCGCGCACCGTCGGATGGATTGCGCATGCGTGCGAACAATTGCGACATGGTGGGCTTATCCGTCCCCGCGCGCGCTACATCGGCCCGGCACCGGGACGCGGACCGGCCTTCAACAGGCCGTGAGGATCAAGGCGTTTTCAAGCGAAGCGGGTACCGGTTCGCGTCAGGAAACGCGCCAAAAAAGCGCTGCCGCAATCCCTAGCGAAAGTCCTTTCGGATCTGCTCCGCCGTCGGCTCGATCCCGCCATGGCGGCGGCGGATCGTCCAGGTCGCCAGCGCCGCGATCAGCGCGGCGGCGATCACCGCCAGCATCCAGTAATGCTTGCCGATCCCCGCATGACGCGGAATGCCGGCATATTCGTGCAGCGCATCTATCGCCAGCACGCCGGGTAGCACATGCGCCGGCGCCCATAGCAGGATCGCCGGGATGTTGATGGCGTAAAAGCGCAACGGCGCCATGTCCAGCGCTCCCGCCGTCATCGGCACGAAAGCCCTGATCGGCGGCACGAAGCGCGCGAAGAATACCGCCAGCGTGCCCCAGCGATGAAAGAACGCCTCGCTCTGTGCGACCAGACGCGGGTAGTTCGACATCGGCCAGGCGCTGAGGATTTCGCGCTGGGCGCGATGCCCGATCCAGAACGCCGATCCGTCACCGAGCAGAGCACCGGCGATCGCGGCCAGCAGCACCCATTCAAGCTGCAACTCGCCGCCCGGGATCAGCGCGCTCAGCGCAAGGATGATGGTCGAGCCCGGAACCACCGAGCCCACGACCGGAACGGCCTCCAGCAGGGCGGCCAGGAACAGCGTCAGGTAGGCAAGCCAGGGATTTGCCGAGACGAACGCAATCAAGGGATCGATGAAGGAAGCCACAAAATTCCTGTTTTGGCGTTGTCCGGACCGGGCGCACACCTAACATAAGTAGCGACGGGGGTGGAAAGTGCCATCAGGGCGTGGCTTTGGGCCGCTGGCCGAAATAGCCGGCCGAAAGTACGGCGTGATTCGCAGGGCAGCCTTCCAAAAACCGGGGCCAGCCCCTATCTTGATGATAAGGCAACGGAACTTTGATTGGGCCGCGGGCTTCTGCCAGCCCCTGCTCTCTGATAGGTTCCGATCAGCACCCATCCGCAGCCATATTCGCAAATCTGGTTTCGGGAGCGCCCGGGACCTCGGAGGATTAATGACGACCGCCGCCACCACCAAAGTGCACGAATCTTCCGCACCCGCGATCACCGGTCTGCCCGACATGAAGGTGTCGGTCCGGCAGGTATTCGGTATCGACAGCGACCTCGAGGTGCCGGCCTATTCCGAAGTCGATCCGCATGTGCCCGATGTCGACACGGATTACCGCTTCGATCGCGCCACCACGCTCGCCATTCTCGCGGGCTTTGCCAAAAACCGCCGCGTCATGGTCACGGGCTATCACGGCACCGGCAAGTCGACCCACATCGAGCAGGTCGCGGCAAGGCTGAACTGGCCCTGCGTGCGCGTCAATCTCGACAGCCACATCAGCCGTATCGACCTGGTGGGCAAGGATTCCATCGTCGTGCGCGACGGCAAGCAGGTCACCGAATTCCGCGACGGCATTCTGCCCTGGGCGCTGCAGCACAATATCGCGCTGGTGTTCGACGAATACGACGCCGGCCGTCCCGACGTGATGTTCGTGATCCAGCGCGTGCTGGAGGTTTCCGGCCGCCTGACGCTGCTCGACCAGAACAAGGTGATCAAGCCGCATCCCTCGTTCCGGCTGTTTGCGACCGCCAACACGGTCGGCCTCGGCGATACCTCAGGCCTCTACCACGGCACCCAGCAGATCAACCAGGGCCAGATGGACCGCTGGTCGATCGTCACCACGCTGAACTATCTCGCCCATGATGAGGAAGTCGAGATCGTGCTGGCGAAAGCGCATCACTACCGCAACCAGGAGGGACGCGACATCGTCAACAAGATGGTGCGGCTTGCGGACCTCACGCGCAACGCCTTCGCCAACGGCGACCTGTCGACGGTGATGAGCCCGCGCACGGTCATCACCTGGGCGGAGAACGCCGAGATCTTCGGCGATATCGGCTTTGCGTTCCGCGTCACCTTCCTCAACAAATGCGACGAGCTGGAACGGCCGCTGGTGGCTGAATTCTATCAGCGCTGCTTCAACGCGGAGCTGCAGGAGTCTTCGGTCAACGTGGCGATGAGCTAAGCGTCGTCCTCGGCGGCGTTTCGGGGATATCGGGAAACAATGACCGTCGGTGGTTACGGGTCCCTGCGTTCGCAGCGACGACGGCGGTGAGGCCAGGATGACGACGTCGAATCAAAAATTCCGCACCGGCACGAAGGAAGCGCCGACCGAGCCGTTCAAGCGCGCGGTGACCGCCTGCCTGCGCGCGATCGCGAAAAAGCCGGAGCTTGAAGTGACGTTCGCCGCCGAGCGGCCGGGCCTCGCGCCGGGCAAGGCGCGGCTGCCGGAGCCGGCGCGCAAGATGACAAGGCGTGACGCCGCGATCGTGCGCGGCCATGCCGATTCGATCGCGCTGAAACTCGCCTGCCACGATCCGAAAGTGCATCGCAAGCTGATGCCGGGAAATCCGCAGGCGCGCGGCGTGTTCGAGGCGGTCGAGCAGGCGCGCGTGGAAGCGCTCGGCTCGCGGCGGATGGCGGGCGTCGCCAAGAATCTCTCCGCGATGCTCGACGATCATTTTCATCGCGGCAAGTTCGACGAAATCACCGACCGCGCCGATGCGCCGCTGTCGGATGCGCTGGCGATGCTGGTGCGCGAGCGCCTGACCGGGCTGCCGCCGCCCGCGGCTGCCCGCAAGATGGTCGACCTCTGGCGTCCGGTGCTGGAAGACAAGATCGGTGCGCGGCTCGACCGGCTCGATCGTTTCGCCGAGGATCAGGCGAAATTCGGCGATGCCGTGCATGATCTCCTGAGCGCGCTCGAACTCGGCGACGAGCGCAACGCCGAGGCCGACGAGGACGAGAACCAGGACGAGAATCGCGACGGCGAGAACGACCAGTCCGGCGCGGAAGGCTCGCCCGACTCCGACGCCGCGCAGGAAATGAGCGCCGATCAGGCGCAGGCCACCACCGACGAGATGTCGGAAAGCGCGATGGAAAGCGCGCAGGCCTCCACCAGCGACACTTTCGACGACGGCGAACTCGGCGACGACGAGACCCCGGGCGAGGCGACGCGGCCGAATTCGCGCCACGCCAACGAGCCGCGCGGGCCGGAATATCACGCCTTCGCGCCGAAATTCGACGAGGTGATCGCGGCCGAGGACCTCTGCGACCACGACGAGCTCGAGCGCCTGCGCAGCTATCTCGACAAGCAGCTCGCGCATCTGCAGGGCATCGTGGCGCGGCTCGCCAACCGGCTGCAGCGGCGCCTGATGGCGCAGCAGAACCGCGCCTGGGAGTTCGATCTCGAGGAGGGCGTGCTCGATCCGGCGCGGCTGTCGCGGGTGGTGACCGATCCCTATCATCCGCTGTCGTTCATGAGCGAAAAGGAAGCCAACTTCCGCGACACCGTGGTGACGCTGCTTCTGGACAATTCCGGCTCGATGCGCGGACGCCCGATCACGGTCGCCGCGACCTGCGCCGACATTCTGGCGCGGACGCTGGAGCGCTGCGGCGTCAAGGTGGAGATCCTCGGCTTCACCACCCGGGCCTGGAAGGGCGGCCAGTCCCGCGAGGCATGGCTTGCCGCCGGCAAGCCGGCCAATCCCGGCCGCCTCAACGATCTCAGGCACATCATCTACAAATCCGCCGATGCGCCGTGGCGGCGCGCGCGCAAGAATCTGGGATTGATGATGCGCGAGGGCCTGCTGAAGGAAAACATCGACGGCGAGGCGCTGGACTGGGCCCACAAGCGGCTGCTGGCGCGCCACGAGCAGCGCAAGATCCTGATGATGATTTCCGACGGCGCGC
The DNA here is from genome assembly GCA_963721275.1 of uncultured Alphaproteobacteria bacterium. Lineage (GTDB taxonomy): Bacteria > Pseudomonadota > Alphaproteobacteria > Rhizobiales > Xanthobacteraceae > Bradyrhizobium. The sequence continues at coordinate 173,379 of CAVRIQ010000014.1, forward strand.
CGGTCGACGACTCCACCCTGTCGGTCAATCCCGGCAATTACCTGGAGCGCCATCTGCGCCACATCATCGAGGAGATCGAGACCCGCTCGCCGGTCGAACTGATCGCGATCGGCATCGGTCACGACGTCACGCGCTATTATCGCCGCGCGGTGACCATCGTGGACGCCGAAGAACTCGGCGGCGCCATCACCGAAAAGCTCGCCGAGCTGTTCAGCGAGACTCACGGCGCTGCGCCGGCAGCCTCCGGCCCGCGGCGCCGATTGCACTCCTGATATATGCGCGCAGCCCTCAGCCGCCGCCGCTTCCTGACATCGACGGCGGCGGGGCTTTCCAGCCTGGCAATACCCGCCGTCGCGCGGGCGCAGCTCGCCACCCGGCCGCCGCCGAAGCCGGCCGTTGCGGGCGAATATTCCGCAACGGCACCGGTCTCGATCGAGGTCAACGCCAGGCCGCTGCCGTCGTTCGACACCCGCGACCGTCAGCGTGTCCGCTTCGGCAAGCTCGAATATCGCAGCGGGCTGGTGCTGACCTCGGGATTCCGCGGCTTCGGCGGGCTGTCGGGCCTGCGGCTCGACGCCCGGGGCGAGCGCTTCGTTTCCATCAGCGACAAGGGAAGCTGGTTCACCGGCCGCATCGTCTATCGGGGCCGCGACATGGTCGGGCTCGACGACGTCGAGGCGGCGCCGATGCTCGGGTCCGACGGCCGGCCGATCACCGCGCGCGGCTGGTTCGATTCGGAATCGATCGCGCTCGACGGCTCCTTCGTTTACATCGGCCTCGAACGCGTCAACCAGGTGCTGCGTTTTGATTTCAGCAAGGGTTTTGTTGGATCGCGCGGCGAGGTGGTGGCGATGCCGCCGGCGGTGAAGAAGCTGCCTTACAACAAGGGGCTGGAGACGCTGGTCATGGTGCCCAGGGGCCTTCCGCTGGCGGGGACGCTGATCGCGATCTCCGAGCGCGGCCTGGATGCGCAAGGCAACCTGATCGGCTTTCTGGTCGGCGGGCCCAGGCCCGGGCAGTTCAGCGTCCGCCGCAGCGAAAAATTCGACATCAGCGACGCGGTGCTGCTGCCCTCCGGCGACCTGCTCGTGCTGGAGCGGAAGTTCTCGCTGGTCGAAGGCGTCGGCGTCCGCATCCGCCGCATCGCGCTCGCCGCGCTGGCGCCCGGTGCCGTGGTCGACGGGCCCGCGATCTTCGAGGCCGATCTCGGCGAGGAGATCGACAACATGGAAGGCATCGACGCCCATGTCACGGCCGAGGGCGACACCGTGCTGACGATGATTTCCGACGACAATTTCTCGATGATCCAGCGCACTTTGCTGCTGCAATTCACCCTGGTGGCGTGACGTTATCGTCCCCTTGTCTGCGAACCGGGTGAACCCGTCGCGGCATCGCATCGACCAACGGCCATGAACCGCATCCCTCCGCTCGTTCTCGCCGCGCTGCTGGCCTCGGCAATCGCGCCGGCGCGGGCCACCGACGAGCATGAATATGCGAAAGGCGAATACGCCGTCATCCGCGACGGGCGCGCGCCCGACAGGGCGAAGTCGCTGGCCGCCCATGGCGACGGCGACGGCGGCAGCGACAATTTCCATGTCTGGCTGATGGCCGAACCCGCGCATCGCAGGCTCACGGCGCTCGCCGACATCGAGGCCAGGCTGGATACCGGTCCCAACGCCTATTACGCGTTCTGGTCGGCGGATTCGCGGCACGTGGCCGTTACCTATCGCAGCGACCGCCACATCGTGGAGCTGAACCTCTATCAAATCGAAGGCCGCCGCGCGCGTCCGGTTCCGGGGCCGAGCCTGTTCAAGGATGTCACCAGCCGCGACCCCGCGCCCGGCGACGACATGCGCCGCAGCGTGCCCGAGTTCGAGTGGAAGGGCCCGCGGCGCTTCCTGCTCAGGGAGCGCCGCCTGTTCGTGGCCTCCGATCCCGGCTTTGCGCGCATGATGGGCGCCTATGGCAGGATCACCGGCAAGCCGGACGAGGGCCGCTATTTCGTCGAATTCTCCGCCGAAGCCGACTGCGTGCTGATGCCGGGCCACCGCTACCGCATCGTCGATCTCAGGGTGGGCAAGTTCGGGGAGTGAGGACGGTTGAGGAAAGGACCGCGTCTCGTTAGATAAAGGGGCGCGTTCCTCCCTCCCATTCGGACATCCCCCATGAGCGTCCTGTTCTCCCCGATCAAGCTGCGCGGCCTTGCGCTTGAAAACCGCATCATGGTGGCGCCGATGTGCCAGTATTCGGCCGACAATGGCGAGGCCAATGACTGGCATTTCACCCACATCAACACGCTGGCGCTGTCGGGGGCGGCGATGTTCTGCATCGAGGCCACCGCGGTCGAGCCGATCGGCCGCATCACGCCCGGCTGCCTCGGCCTGTGGAACGACGCCACCGAAGCGGCGCTGAAGCCGATCCTGGCCTCGGTGCGCAAGCATTCGAAAACGGCGGTGGCGATGCAGCTCGCCCATGCCGGCCGCAAGGGCTCCAGCCACACGCCGTGGGACGGCGGCCAGCTGATCCCGATCGACCGAAGGCGGCTGGCAGGCGGAGGGACCGTCCGCCGTGCCGCACAAGGAAAGCGAGGCGGCGCCGCTGGCGCTCGACGCGGCGGGTCTCGCGCGCGTCCGCGACGCCTTTGTCGCGGCCGCCAGACGCGCCGAGCGGCTGGGCATCGACGCGATCGAGCTGCACAGCGCGCACGGCTATCTGCTGCACCAGTTCCTGTCGCCGATTTCCAACCGGCGCACCGACCAGTATGGCGGCAGCCTGCCAAACCGGATGCGCTATCCGCTGGAAGTGTTCGACGCCATCCGCGCGGTGTTTCCGGCCAACAAGCCGGTCGGGATCAAAGTGTCGGCGACCGACTGGGTCGAGGGCGGCTGGGATCTGCCGCAGACCATCGAATTTGCAAAACAGCTGAAGGCGCGCGGCGTCGACTGGATCGACGCGTCTTCCGGCGGCGTGTCGCCGCTGCAGAAAATTCCGCTGTCGCCGGGCTATCAGGTGCCGCTCGCGCAAGGCATCAGGCAGGCGACCGGCGTCACCACCATGGCGGTCGGCCTGATCACGGAAGCGAAACAGGCCGAGGAGATCGTGGCCTCCGGCAAGGCCGACATGGTCGCGCTCGCGCGCGGCATGCTCTACGACCCGCGCTGGGGCTGGCACGCCGCCGCCGAACTCGGCGGCGTGGTCGAAGCCCCGCCGCAATACTGGCGCTCGCAACCCTCGACCCAGAAGGCGCTGTTCGGCGCCACCACCTTCGGGACGCGGTGATCTTGTCATGGCCGGGCTTGACCCGGCCATCCATCCAGAAAAAATCATTTCGCGAAACTTGATGGATGCCCGGGTCAAGCCCGGGCATGACCAGTCGTTTTTCACCACCCTCTCTCGCTCCGCCCGAGCCTCGCCTCGCTCCACCCCGGCGGTTTTGTCATATCTCGGCCGCACCTTTCGCGTGTTATGCTTCTCGCCGGCGCGCAACAAGACGCGCCGCAGGGAGCAAAACCAACGAGAGGAAACCCCATGGAGATCGGATATTTCACGATGCCCTCGCATCCGCCGGAGTGCGGCTTGAAGGAAGGGCACGACTGGGACCTGCAGGTGATCCGGTGGCTCGACGAGCTCGGCTACCGGGAAGTCTGGATCGGCGAGCATCACACCGCGCCCTGGGAGCCGCACCCGGCGCCCGATCTGTTGCTGGCGCAGGCGTTCCTGCAGACCAAGAACATCCGTCTCGGCCCCGGCGGTTTCCTTTTGCCCTATCACCACCCCGCCGAACTCGCCAACCGCGTCGCGATGCTCGATCATCTCTCGAACGGCCGGCTCAATTTCGGCGTCGCCGCATCCGGCCTGCCGAGCGACTGGGCGATGTTCAACGTCGACGGCATGTCCGGGCAGAACCGCGACATGACCCGCGAGGCGCTGGAGATCATCCTGAAGATGTGGACCGAGGACGCGCCGTGGACCTACAAGGGCAAATACTGGACGGTGACCAAGCCGGACGTCATGTTCGATTTCCTCAAACCCCACATCAAGCCGAAGCAGCTGCCGCATCCGCCGATCGGGGTCGCCGGCCTCTCCAAGGGCAGCGACACGCTGAAGCTCGCGGGCGAGCGCGGCTTCATTCCGATGAGCCTCAACCTCAACCCGGCCTATGTCGGCAGCCACTGGGAATCGGTCGAGGCGGGCGCCGCCCGGACCGGGCGCAAGCCGAACCGGAAGGACTGGCGGCTGGTGCGCGAGGTGTTCGTCGCCGACACCGACGAGGAAGCCTGGAAATTGTCGGCCGGCGACATGATGGGCCGCATGATGGGTGAATATTTTCTGCCCCTGCTCGGCCATTTCGGCTTCAAGGACTATCTCAAGCACGCCCCCGACGTGCCCGACAGCGACGTCACCGTCGACTATTGCGCCAGGCGCAACTGGATCGTCGGCTCGCCGGCGACGGTGGCCGAGAAGATCGAAACCATCTGGCGCGAGGTCGGCGGCTTCGGCACGCTGCTGGTGTTCGGCTTCGACTACAAGCACAAGCCCGAAGCCTGGCAGCATTCGCTGACGCTGTTGCAGAACGAAGTGATGCCGCGGCTGAAGCATCTCGACGCCGGGATGGTCAAGGCGGCGTGAGCGACGGGAATGAAGTGGCGCGGGGCGGCTGGCTTCCAGTGTGCCGCCCTGCTGCGCCATTGAAATGCGCGACGCCCCATGCGATTTGTGATATGGTATATTTGCCTGTGCGCAACGCGGGACGCGCGGCGGCAGATAGCGGAGCGGCCATGTCCAGACCTGTCATGTCCAGACCTGTCATTTTCACGATTTCCGCTGCCTGGGATCAGGAGGCGTCGGTCTGGAGCGGGCATTGCGACGATATTCCAGCGGCAGCTGACGCGCCGACGCTGGACGAATTGCTGGATAAGATTTCCGCGATGGCGCTCGATCTGTTGCCGGACAATCACCCGGGCGTCGCGCCGGAATCGCTGTTCCTCCAGATCACGGCCTTGCGCGAAGCCGAACCGGTCGCGGGCTGAATGGCGCCGCAGTTCGACCGCGCGCTGCGGGAGTTGCCTGCGCGCCGCCGGCTGTAAGTTGGTGCGGCAAGGACGCGGTAGCCACGAAATCTGGCATAGCCCGGTCACCAAACGAAACTTCGCGGTGCCCATCGGCATTCCCAGTCGCCACACCGCGAACGCCATCCTGCGCCAGGCCGGCCTGCCCAAGGCATTTTGAAGCCGCCGGCGGTTCAGAGGTTTCCCCGCCTCACCCCTTCTTCATCTGCGCCACCGCGTCCATCGCGGCGATGTAGCCGTAGGGGCCGAGGCCCGCGATCACGGCGGTGGCGGCCGACGAGATCTTCGAATGGCGGTGATGCTCGTCGCGGGCGTGGATGTTGGAAATGTGCACTTCCACCACCGGCCCCTCGAACGCCTTGATCGCGTCGAGGATGGCGATCGAGGTGAAGGAATAGCCGGCCGGGTTGATGACGATGGCGTCCGCGGTCTGCCGCGCCGACTGGATCCAGTCGACGATCTCGCCCTCGTGGTTCGACTGGTGGAACGACAGCTCGAGCGAAAGTTTCCTGGCGTGCTGCTCGCAGCTCTCCCGCACCTGCGACAGCGTGGTGGTGCCGTAGATGTGCGGCTCCCGCACCCCCAGCAAATTGAGGTTGGGGCCGTTCAGGATCATCAGTCGTTTCATGGCGTATTCCTCTTTTGGGTCGGTTGTGGCACTCGCGTTCTTTGCAACGGAAGCGGGCGCCCTGTAGCGTAGCCGGGATCGCGCGCGGCGCAATCCGGAGCCGGCAAAACAGGGGAGGCCCGCGTGGCGTTTCGGGCGATGGCGTTCGCCATCCTGTTTCTTTGCATCAGCGGAGAGGCCATGGCCTTCGACATCGAGGCGCATCGCGGCGGCCGCGCGCTGTTTCCGGAAAACACGCTTGCCGCCTTCGCCAACGCGCTGTCGATGGGGGTCGACACGCTGGAGCTCGACGTCGGCGTCACCGCCGACGGCGCGCTGGTGGTCTCCCATGAGCGCGGCCTCAACCCGGACCTCGCGCGCGACGCCGCAGGCAGCTACGTCGCCCCGCCCGGCATTCCCTTCATCCGCCTGAAGCTGGCCGAGATCAAAAAATACGACGTCGGCCGGCTCCGCCCCGGCAGCGCCTATGCCGCGCAATTCCCCGATCAGCGCGCCGTGCCGGGCACGCCGATCCCGACCTTGAAGGAGGTGCTGGCGCTGGTGCGCAAATCCGGCGACCAGCATGTGCGGCTCAACATCGAGACCAAGATCGATCCCAACCATCCGGACCAATCGCCCGGCCCGGAGCGTTTCGTCGCGCTGCTGCTCGATCTGCTGAGGGCCGAAAAATTCGAAGACCGGATCATGGTGCAGTCGTTCGACTGGCGCACCTTGCAGCTGGTGCAAAAGCTCGCGCCCGCGATTCCGACGGTCTATCTCACCATCCAGCGCGGCAAGGCGCCGACGGTATCGCTGCAACAGGCCACCGAGTGGACCGCGGGCTTCGATCCCGCCGGCCACGGCGGCTCGCTGCCGCGCACGATCAAGGACGCCGGCGGCGCGATCTGGTCGCCCTATGCCGGCGACGTCACGCCGGCGCTGGTGGCGGAGTCTCACGCCCTCGGGCTCAAGGTCGTGGTCTGGACCGTCAACAAGGAAGCCGACATCGCGCGCCTGATCGAGGCCGGCGTCGACGGCATCATCTCCGACCGCCCCGATCTGCTGCGCAAGGTCGCGGGCGAAAAGGGCCTCGCGCTGCCGCAGGGATTTCCGGTGACGCCGTGAGGGGGCGAGGTAGTGGGCACAGCGCGTGCCGCAAAGAAGCCTGTCATCCCCGCGCTGCGGGGATCCAGTACGCCGCGGCTTCTCGGCTAATCGCGCCGTCTCTGGAATACTGGATCGCCCGGTCAAGCCGGGCGACGACGGCTGAGGATGTGGCGCGAGCGTTCGCGCGCAAAGAAGGTCGTCATCCCCGCGCCTGCGGGGATCCAGTACGCCGCGGCTTCTCGGCTCAATCGCTGCCGTCTCTGGAATACTGGATCGCCCGGTCAAGCCGGGCGACGACAGCCGAGGATGTGGCGCGAGCGTTCGCGCGCAAAGAAGGTCGTCATCCCCGCGCATGCGGGGATCCAGTACGCCGCGGCTTCTCGGCTTAATCGCCGCCGTCTCTGGAATACTGGATCGCCCGGTCAAGCCGGGCGACGACGACGAGGATGTGGCGCGAGGGCGCCTGTCGTCGGCGGATTGCTGTCGATTCAAATGTCAAACAGCGGGGCGAGGCGAAGCCGGCCGCCACCGGCAAACCACACCTTCGCGATCCCGCGGCGCGATTCGCCCGGGTCTTGCGTTTCACTTCCGCCCTCTCCAATCAGAGGGCGCAGGGAATGCCGGGCGCTCGGTGCGCCCGATAGCCGCGTGTGCAAGGGGTAGTGGTTTTGAGCACACGCGTTAGTCAGGTCACACCGGAATCACCCGGCATTCCCCGCGCAATGGTTTACGGCTTACTTCGAGCTCTCCCCGGTGACCGGGCTTTTTTGCCACCGTCATTCGCGAAAATTGCTTCCCGCGAACTTGATGCCAGCGTCGGGGCATCAGGACCACACGACTTCGCCGTCCGCATCGAGCGCCGTCGTCTACGGCACCATCCGCGTCCACCGCATCCCGCTCCGCGTTTCGTGACGTTGCGCAACGCCCCTCTGAAGGAGCGGGACGGGGGCGGTTATGGGGTGATTTGCGTCTTCGGAAAATCAGAATATTTTTTCAGGGAGGGCTTGACAGAGGGGTCGATAAATCGCCCAGGTGATTTGCCCGTCGGGTTGTTTTTCCATCGCCGGGTTTAATTATGTCGTCATTGCGAGGAGCGACGCGACGAAGCAATCCAGCTTCTCTTCATCGCGTCACAAAGCTGGATCGCTTCACGCAGCCTGTCATCGCGGGACTTTGCGCCGATCCGTTGGCTCGCAATGACGGCGGCCGTCGGCACCCCGATGCCGAATCAAAACGCGGTGCCGGCGCCGGAGACCTTGCGGCCGCGCGCATCATATTCCAGCACGTGCTCACCGCCGCGCGCGACGCTCGCGCTCTGCAGCCTGCCGTTCGCATGGTAGCGATAATTAACGAGTAATAATAAATGAAGAATTTTCGACCTCACAACCGATGAATGATGGAACGAATATGATGACGGCATAATCGCAACTCATATGACAAATCGTTCAAAGCAGTCCATATGGTACGATGATCGCCAAGAAGTCCGCGAGACTGATGTGCGAGACTAGGAAATGCTCAGAGGTTCATTTGGGCGTCGTCCGCGTGCCGCCTGAAGGTAGCGCCTAATATGCGGACTTAGAATAACGAGAATACCTCCCGCCGCATTCGCCCCTCTAAACCTTCTGACGAATTTAGGACCGTTGGCGGCGGAAGGTACCGACGATTTGCAGGGAGCTTTCGCGCCCGTCGGTGCTCCACCTTCAATCCGGATAATTCCGCCACTGCGGACACAATCTTTGCGTTCGGAATGAACGTGCCGCGAACGGTGTTCTCACCAACGACGTATACGGCCTTTCCTCCGGTACCTCGCGCCGGCAAGCGTCTACTGGGCGTGGTTTGTAGACGAGGATCAGGAATATCATCGCGCTTCTGCGCGAATTGATTGCGCTTGGCATCCTGTTCTTGGACGCTACGTACAAATTCAGCGCGAACAGGACGATGAACGCATTGTGCAAGACGGAAGCTTGTTGAGCGTTCCGTGCATCAAAGGAGACAAGCTAGTCTTGACGACCACCCGCAAGATTTTGCCAGCGTGCAACGGCTGAAGCATTCTTCGAGTCAAGGCTGCAGATCTTCGATGATTGCGATCTGAGTATATTGGTCCAAGAGGCGGCGAGCGTTCTTACCTACGCCGAAGGGAAAGCTGATACAGCCATTCTGTCCGCAGAGGAAAAGGATATCGAAGATATCATGCGTTACCTACGAAATAGGCGTGGAGTGAGGCTGTCTCAGGCGTAAGGTTCTCTTCTGGGTAAGCTTTTATCTTCGAGCAAAAGGCATCTTTCCGAATCGGAGATATTGTCGAAGCCGACTTTATTATCTGACCAGTGGTACTCGCAAAGACGACTGCAATGAAAGGGTCATCAAGAATAACAGGCACGTCGATAAGCGCACGTTGACACGGATGAAGCTGATCGTCGCAGTGATATGTCAGACTAAGCACGAGGATAAGTGATCGGTTTGTTGCGAAGTTCTTGGACGGTATGCGAATGTGACAAGCGGACAAAATGCAGTCGCACGGTATGGCGACGGATTTTTGCGGCGCTTTCATTTGAGAAACGAGCGTAAGTTTTTTTACCACGAGGAGTGCGTCAGCGAAGACTATACTGCTGCAAGCGAGCTGCATTGGCGCAAGCTGCAGACGAGGAGTTCAAGTGGAACTTAGCCTTGTGCAGGTTGAGGAGGAATTCAAGAGCTTTGAGGGCGAGCACAACATATTATGCGACTAAGTCGTTTTCCTCAAGCGCGATGTAGCGTTCAAAGCGTTCGCCTTGAGACGATCGCCCAAGGCGTAGCAGCTAGCGTTCTCGATGAGTCGATATGATCCGTTGACAACTATGCGAAGCTCGGTGGAACACGTGGTTGCTTGCAGCCAGCAAACGGTCGCTCACGAACTGTATTGGGCTTGGCTGCATTCTGTCGCGGAAGTGAATTGGAGCGCAGCAACGCTACGTCGGCATCACGAGTGTTTTCAGTGACGGCAGTTATCTGCTGATCGAACAAGAGCGGCAGTACTGAGTTGAACGACAGTGACCGCTGAGTCAAGCGGCGCCGACGCGATATGCGTCGAACACTTGATAGCGCGCGGCATCTAATGAGCTACGCTCAAGGAGTCTATGATTTCCAAGCGTGGATCCGATGATTGGCGTGGCGGTCGCGTTGGCACGGATGCACCAAATGCATCGACGGGAAGCGAAAAGTGAGATCGAATTGGGATATTGGTCGGAGAAAGTATACGGAAACCAATGCGCGACCGAAAGGAGCGGGACGGGGGCGGTTATGGGGTGATTTGCGTCTTCGGAAAATCGGAATATTTTTTCAGGGAGGGCTTGACAGGAATTTGGTGATTTGCCCGGCGGGTCGATACCCGTCGGCTTCCGGATGTGGTTGAGGCGGAAATCAGTGGTGTTGGTGTGCAAAATCGAGATGGCGGGCAGTGCGCTTGACGAATTTGATATCGGTCACGTTGACGGCGAACTACTAGCTCGCTAACGTTGACGGCAACAACTCTGAGTTGAATTCGCTGTTTGTACGATCATAGCGAGTATTTCATTCGCGGCAACCTAGACCAAGGCTATGGCCGGCGCCGCCGGTATCATTGGCTGGTGGAGACGATTTCAGTCGTGGGACGTTGAAGTACCGAAGCGGGCGCTCATCCTACGGCGCAGGTTGGAAAACTCAGACGATCTGCGGAGTGCGAAGTATCCAGCCCAGACCGTCTGCAGACGCTGTTGGCGCGGCTATTACTGCACATCGCAAGAACGGAGAAATAGCTCGCGGAGAGACTACGCTTGGCATGAGTCATGCGCACCCCCGAAACAAAACGGCCGGGTCTTTCGACCCGGCCGTTCAAAACTCTAAACCGCTAAAGCGCTGAACGCTCAGCTCGCCTTGGCTTCCGGCGCGGCGCGCCTTCTTCTTCTCGATCGCGCGCTTCAGGTCGAGCGCGCGGGGCGAGAGCACGCCGGCCTTGGCTTTCAGCAGGAACGCGTCCAGGCCGCCATTGTGGTCGACGCTCTTGATGGCGTTGGTGGAGACGCGCAGGCGCACGTTGCGGCCGAGCACGTCGGAAATGAAGGTGACGTTGCACAGGTTCGGCAGGAACCGGCGCTTGGTCTTGATGTTGGAGTGGCTCACCTTGTTGCCCACCAGCGGGCCCTTGGCCGTCAATTCGCAGCGCCGCGACATCTCAAAATCCTCTGCCGGCCCCGGGCTTGCAGCCCTCGGGGGGTCCAAAATCACGTCCATCTAGGGAGCGGCGGACGTATAGGGTGAGATGCCCGGGGCGTCAAGGTTTCAGGGGTTAAAACCCGCTTTTGGGCCCGTTCGGCGGGCTTCAGCCATCATATAAACGGCGCATTCCCCGCCGAAATCATCCCCCCGCAAGTTCCGGCGCGGCATGCGAAAATTGCTCAAATGCGCGCCGATCCGTTGTCTGCCGGGTATTTTGGCTTAAATGACGTTCCAACCGCGCAGTAGTAGCAGGACCGCCCTGAGGTGACCGTTTTCAGCATGATTTTACGGCGGACCGGCCAAAGGGCGCTGCGGGTGCCGGGCAGCCTGTGCGGCGTCGTCCTGACCCTGGCCGTGGCCCTGGTGCTGCTGGCCGCGCCGGATTCCGCCGCCGCCCAGGGCAAGCTCGACGCGCAATACGAGGTGACGCTGGCCGGCATTCCCGTCGGCAAGGGCGCCTGGACCATCGATATCTCCGACGACCAGTTCTCCGCCGCCGCCTCCGGCCGCACGCTCGGCCTGCTCGAACGCCATCGCCGGCGGTCACGGCACCGGCGCTTCGCAGGGCCGCGTCGTCAACGGCGCGCTGGTCTCGACCAATTATACCGCCTCCACCACCACCTCGAAGAAGTCCGAAGCCATCCACATCACGCTCGTCAACGGCAACGTCAAGGAATACGGCATCGAGCCGGAACCGCCGGTCGATGGCGACCGCATCCCCCTCACCGACGCGCACCGCCGCGGCGTCTACGATCCGATGACGGGATCGATGCTGCGGGTGCCCGGCACCGCCGATCCGCTCAGCCCCGAGGCCTGCCATACCGGCGCCGGCATCTTCGACGGCCGCATGCGCTACGATCTCAAGCTCGACTTCAAGCGCATGGAAACCGTCAAGGCCGAGAAGGGCTATCACGGCCCGGTCGTGGTCTGCGCGGTCTATTTCACGCCGATCGCGGGCTACATTCCCGATCGCCCGGTGATCAAATATCTCGCCGCCCAGCGCAACATCGAGATCGCGTTCGCGCCGATCGCGGGAACCCGCGTGCTGGTGCCGTTCCGGATGAAGATTCCGACCCCGCTCGGCCCCGCCACGCTGGAAGCCACCAGCTTCATCACCACGGCGACGCCGCCGCGGGTGGCGAAAACGAATTGAGGGGTTTTGCCGCGGCCTCTTCCCTTCTCCCCTTGTGGGAGAAGGTGGCGCGGACGAAGTCCGGGCCGGATGAGGGGTCTCTATCCGCGGAGACAGACCCCTCACCCGTCCGCGATGCTCCGCATCGCGTCCACCCTCTCCCACAAGGGGAGAGGGGAAGTGGGCGCGAATCCCTGTTGACTCTTGCTCGCTTCTGATTCGACTCGCCGTTCTCGACAATCTTAAGGAACTCGCCGCCAAACCGCCGCTTGTCGCTTCGCGCCGAACTTGATCTAGTGCCGCACGCCGCGTTCCACGCGAGATGTTGCGGTGAACGGATCAGGAGAACACAGGAGTCACCGATTCGGGCGCGATTCGTTCCGGACTCGTTCCAGAGCTTAAGCCGCGACCATCAAGGCGTCGCATTGTGAAACAGAATCGGCGTGCTAACGATGGACGAAATGCACCTCACAATCTCCGCCACGCTGAGGAAAAAGAGTTGAAGCGAGGGATCACTTCTCCCTCGCCCCGCTTGCGGGGAGAGGGTTGGGGTGAGGGGCTGCCTCCGCGAATACCGACTGCGCGGATAGTCCCCCTCACCCGAAGCCTTCGGCTTCGACCTCTCCCCGCGCGCGGGGAGAGGTGAGAAGGCGCTCATACAATAAAGAAATACCCGAAAAATATGGCTTTCTCTCCCACGTTCGCCAATGAGCGGGCTCCCGGCGCCGGCGTCACCGCGGTGCTCGGGCCCACCAACACCGGCAAGACGCATCTGGCGATCGAGCGGATGATCGCGCATTCCTCGGGGATCATCGGGCTGCCGCTGCGGCTATTGGCGCGCGAGGTCTACAACAAGATCGTCGCCCGCGTCGGCGCGGAAGCGGTGGCGCTGATCACCGGCGAGGAAAAGATCAAGCCGAAGAACCCGCGGTTCTGGGTCTCCACCGTGGAGGCGATGCCGCGCGATCTCGACGTGTCGTTTCTCGCGGTCGATGAAATCCAGATCGCGGCCGATCTCGAACGCGGCCACGTCTTCACCGACCGCATCCTCAACCGGCGCGGCCGCGACGAGACGCTGCTGCTCGGGCGCCGCCACCATGCGCCCGATCATCGAGCGGCTGTTGCCCGGCGCCTCCATCGTCACAAGACCGAGATTGTCGCAGCTCGAATTCGCCGGCGACCGCAAGATCACCCGCCAGCCGCGGCGCACCGCGATCGTGGCGTTTTCGGCCGACGAGGTTTACGCCATCGCCGAACTGATCCGACGGCAACACGGCGGCGCCGCCGTGGTGCTGGGCTCGCTGTCGCCGCGCACCCGAAATGCACAGGTGGAGATGTTCCAGAACGGCGACGTCGATTACCTCGTCGCCACCGACGCCGTCGGCATGGGGCTCAATCTCGACGTCGACCACGTCGCCTTCGCCTCCGACCGCAAATATGACGGCTATCAGTTCCGAAGGCTGAACCCGGCCGAATTCGCGCAGATCGCCGGCCGTGCCGGCCGCGCCACCCGCGACGGCACGTTTGGGACGACGGGGCGCTGCGCGCCGTTCGAGCCGGAGCTGGTGAACGCGCTGCAGAACCACACCTTCGACAGCGTCAAGGTGCTGCAGTGGCGCAACGCAAAGCTCGATTTCGCCTCGCTCGGCGCCTTGCAGGTGTCGCTGGCGCTGACGCCCGGCCACGACGCGCTGACCCGCGCGCCGATCGCTGAGGATCTGCGCGTGCTCGACCACGCCGCGCGCGACGCCGACGTGCGCGACATGGCCCATGGCGCCGCCGCCGTGGAACGGCTGTGGGACGCCTGCCAGATCCCGGATTATCGCAAGATCGCGCCCGCCGCCCATGCCGAACTGGTCACGACCCTGTTCGAATTCCTGATGAAACGGGGCCGGATTCCGGACGCCTGGTTCGCAGCCCAGGTCGAGCTGGCCGACCGCACCGACGGCGATATCGACACTTTATCGGGCCGGATCGCGCAAATCCGGACCTGGACCTTCGTGGCCAACCGGCCGGACTGGCTGGCCGACCCCGAACATTGGCAGGGGATGACGCGCGAAATCGAAAATAAATTGTCCGATGCGCTGCATGAACGGCTCACGGAGCGTTTCGTTGACCGCCGTACCAGTGTATTGATGCGCCGCCTGCGGGAGAACAGCGTTTTGAATACCGAAATCGGCAAGACCGGCGAAGTGATCGTAGAAGGCCATGTGATCGGCCGGCTCGACGGATTTACCTTTGCGCCCGAGGCGGCGGAGGCGGGTTCCGACGCCAAGGCGCTGCAGGCGGCGGCGCTGAAGGCGCTGGCCGGCGAGATCGACGCGCGCGCCGAAAAGCTCGCCGCCGCTCCCGACGACCAGTTCGTGCTGACCTCGGACGGAACCATCCGCTGGACCGGCGACGCGGTGGCAAAGCTGATGTCGGCCGACGACGCGCTGCATCCGCGCATCCGCATCGTTTCCGACGAGCGCCTCGCCGGCGCGCCGCGCGAAGCGGTGCAGGCGCGGCTCGATCTGTGGCTGAAGACGCATATCGAAAAGCTGCTGGGGCCGCTGTTCGACCTCAACAAGGCCGAGGACGTCACCGGCATCGCGCGCGGCATCGCGTTCCAGCTGATCGAGTCGCTCGGCGTGCTGGAGCGCACGAAGATCTCGGCCGAGATGAAGGATCTCGACCAGCCGTCGCGCGCCTCCTTGCGCAAATACGGCGTGCGCTTCGGCGCCTATCACATCTATCTGCCGGCGCTCCTGAAGCCGGCGGCGCGGTCGCTGGCCTCGCTGCTGTGGGCGCTGAAGGAAGACAATGTCGACCTGTCGGCGCTGTCGGGCGCGCAGCATCTGGCGGGTTCGGGACGCACCTCGTTCCCGGTCGACAAGGCCCTGCATCGCGACGCCTATCGCGTGCTGGGCTATCGGCAATGCGGCGAGCGCGCGGTGCGGGTCGATATCCTGGAGCGGCTCGCGGACTTGATCCGGCCCGCTCTGGCCTGGCGCGAAACCTCGCCCGGCGAAAGGCCCGCCGGCGCGTTCGACGGCCGCGGTTTTGTCGTCACGCAAGCGATGACGTCGCTGACCGGATCGGCCGGCGAGGATTTCGCCTCGATCCTGCGCGCGCTCGGCTATCGCATGGAGCGCCGCGCGCCGCTGCCGCCGAAGCCGGCGGTGACCGCGCCCGCGGCAGAAGCTCCCGCGGAAGCCGCGACCGAAGCCGCTGCGGCCGGCGAGGCGAGCTCATCCGCGACGCTGCTGCCCGATATCGCGTTCGGCGCCGAGCCTGCCGAAAGCGAGCCTGCCGAAAGCGAGCCCGCCGCCGCCGAAGCTGTGCCCGAGCCGGAAATTTCGGCCGAATCGGTCGAAGCGGCGCCTGCAGCGGAAACGCCGGTTGAAGCGGTCGAAGCCGCCTTGGCCGAAGCGCTGGCGGAGCCGGAAACTCCTGTCGAACCGGTTGAAACCGCTGCGGCCGAGGCGCCGGCGGAGCCGGCTGCCGTTGCAACGGCGGCGGCAGAAGCCACGCCCGACACAACGCCTGACACCACATCAGAGACTGCCGCCACCGGCGACGCCGCGCCGGCCGAGGCTGCCGCAAGCGACGCCGCGCCGGTCGAGGCCGGTGCCGCCGAGGTTGCCGAAGCCGCCGCGCCGGAAGTCGCCGCTGCGCCCGAACTGGTCGAAGTCTGGCGGCCCGGCGGCCGCTCCGAAGAGCGCCGGCCGCGCCATGACCGCAACCGTCCTCGCCATCACGACCGTGCCGCGGAAGGCGCGGCTGGCCCCGCCGCCGTCGCGGGCGAGGCCGGCGACGCCGCCAAGGGCGAACGCCACCGCCGCGGACGGCGCGACCGTCACAACGAGTTCCGCAAGCTGCGGGCCGATGCGCCGGCGCCAAATGCAGCGCCCGCGGCCGGCGCAACGCCTGCGGCGGGCGATGCCGCGCCAGCGGCTCGCGAGCCGCGCGAGGACAGGGCGCAGCAGCCGCGCGAGCGTTTCCAGGGCAAGGGCCGGGAAGGCGACAAGGGCAGGGATCGGAATAAGGATCGCGACAAGGACCGCGGCAAGTTCGGCGGCGGCCGCGACAAAAGCGGGCGCGATCGCGACAAGGGCGGCCCCTCGCACCGGCAATATGCCACCAGCGCCGCGCCGCGCGAGCGCGATCGCCCGGTCGATCCCAATTCGCCGTTCGCCAAACTGGCGGCGCTGAAGGAACAGCTCGCCGCCAACCGCAAGGATTAGCCAAAGCGTTTTCGAGCGAAGTGGTGACCTCTTCGCGTCAGGAAAACGCGTCTAAAGAAAGATCTTCGTTTTTCGATGGTGTTGCTTGGAGCGCCAGCGTCTCGATAAATGGTTGTGGCATGCCCGCGTGGTGAAGGCGCGCGCCAGCGCCGCCGCCCTGGTCGAGGCCGGCCATGTCCGCGTCAACGGCGTGCGCGAAAAGGCGCCCGGTCATGCGGTGAAGGCCGGCGACGTGCTGACCATCGGGCTCGATCGCAGCGTGCGCGTGCTCAAAGTGGCCGGATTTTCGGAGCGGCGGGGCGACGCCGCGGCGGCGCGCGTGCTGTACGTCGATTTGCGGGACGGCGGCGAATAGCCATCTGCAATAAAGCAACAGGAACGCGCAAAAACGTCCGCCGGGGGCGCCCTGCTTCCCTTGCGGCTGCGGTGTTCCTGCGCTAGGCAACCCACTCAAAACTGACCGTTTCGGAGCCTTGGATGACTTACGTCGTCACTGAAGCCTGCATCAAGTGCAAATACACCGACTGTGTCGAGGTGTGCCCCGTGGACTGCTTCTACGAGGGCGACAACATGCTGGTCATCCACCCGGACGAATGCATCGATTGCGGCGTGTGCGAGCCCGAATGCCCCGCCGACGCCATCAAGCCGGACACCGAGCCCGGCCTGGAGAAGTGGCTGGAGGTGAACACCGAGTACGCCAAGAGCTGGCCGAACATCACCCAGAAGAAGGAATCGCCGCCCGACGCGAAGGAATTCGAGGGCATGGGCGACAAATTCGAGAAATATTTTTCTCCGAAGCCCGGCACCGGGGACTGACGCAGCCCCGCTCAAGTCTGGTTTCCACTTAACCCTAAATCCCGTCTGCTCGCCAAAAACGCCGTCCCAGCGCCCCATACAGGGCGTAAACCATTGATTTTTGCGGAAAATGTGCTATATTGGGCACATTCAAGCCGAACCCGTCAGCCGCGTGTATGGCCCCACTGGGTTCCCGTGAAAAACATCGAACAGGGGCGTGGCAGTTCCGCGCGCAGGCTGTGTCACAGAAAACGCGTAAAAAGAGTGCTTCCAAGGTTACCAAGAAAGCCGCTGCGGTCAGCCGCGGTGCAACCAAGAGCCGTGCCCGGACTTCTTTAAAGGACCCCCGGACCGCCACCAAGGCCTCGGCTGCCAAATCCTCAAAGAACAAAAGAAGCGCAATGCCAAACAAGACTGCCAAAACTGCCGCGAAAGCGACGGCTTCGAAGGCCACTGCTTCGAAGCCCGCCCCCAAGACCGCTGCTCCGAAGGCCGCCGCCAGGCCTGCTGTCGGCAAGCCGGTCGCGCACAAGCCCGCCGTCGCCGCCAAGCCCCCCGTCAGCAAGCCGGTGGCCGCCGCGCCGCGCGTGGAGGAGCCGAAGAAGGTCCTGACCCAGCGTCAGGGCTTCAAGACCAACGAATTCGTGGTGTATCCCGCGCACGGCGTTGGCCAGATCCTGGCCATCGAGGAGCAGGAGATCGCCGGCGCCAAGCTTGAGCTGTTCGTGATCAATTTCATGAAGGACAAGATGACGCTGCGGGTGCCGACCGCCAAGGTCGCCAATGTCGGCATGCGCAAGCTGTCGGAGCCGGCGCTGGTCAAGAAGGCGCTGGAAACCCTGAAAGGCCGCGCGCGCGTCAAGCGCACGATGTGGTCGCGCCGGGCCCAGGAATACGAAGCCAAGATCAATTCGGGGGACATCGTGGCGATCGCCGAAGTGGTGCGCGATCTCTATCGTTCGGAATCGCAGCCCGAGCAGTCCTACAGCGAACGCCAGCTCTATGAAGCCGCGCTCGACCGCCTGTCGCGGGAAATCGCCGTCGTGCAGCATGTGACGGAAACCGAGGCGGTGAAGGAAATCGAAGGCCAGCTCGCCAAGAGCCCGCGCCGCGGCGCCAAGGCCGAAGCCGACGTCGAGGCCGACGGTGAAGCCGATGCGGATGCCGACGGCGACGACGCCGCGGTGGCCGATGAGGCGGCGTAAGCCACTTCGCGCCTTACACCCGACAATCAAAAGCCCGGTCGCAAGGCCGGGCTTTTTGCTTGTCGTCTTTCAGCGAAGTCCATCACGAGTCGTCCCCGCGAACGCGGGGACCCATACGCCGCGGCTTGTCGGTTGCACGCGGTGTCAGCCGGCTTTTCTTCACCACTAACATCGGTGGTTATGGATCCCTGCTTTCGCAGGGACGACGATGGAATTTTTCCGGCTAACGGTAGCTAGTCCACCACGATCTTGACGAGATCGCGCACCTTGACCTGGGCGTGGGCGTCCAGCCCGTTCAGGATGCGGAAACGCTCGGCGGGGCGGTCGACGCCGGACATGCGGTGCGACAGCGATTCCACGGTATCGCCGGGCTGCACGGTGATGACCTTGATGCGCAGCGGACGCGCGGCCTGGATTTCCTCGAGCGTCAGCCGGCGGAAGGAGTTGACGGTCTCGCGCGCGTTGCGCTCGCTCTCGGTGCTCCTCTGCTTGGTGGCGAAGATGAAGCGGTAGACGTCGGTGCCGAAACGCAGCGCATAGACCCTGAACTGCCATTGATCGCCATGGGCGCTGGCGGATGCCGCCGGGAAGCCGTTGATGGTGATGTCCTCGGTCGAGGCCTTGTCGACGCCTTCCATCCAGCCGGAATTGAGATATTCGCCGAGCGACTGCTCGGCCGGCACCCGCACCACGTCGAAGCGCATCGCCTGCGTGCCGCCCTCGCGCACGCCGATCACGGCCTGCGCGGTATTGTCCAGCGTGAAATTATCCGGCGCGGTGAAGGTGAAGCCGAGCTTGGGATGCAGAAAGCGGTGGCCGCGGACGAATCCCTCGCTCGGATCCTCGCCATAGACGATGTTGTCGATCGCCGTGAGATAGGTTTCGCGATCGCGCTCGCCGCCCTCGGGCGACACGTACTGCCTCGCGGTGTTCTGCGCGTTCTGGATGCGCTCCGGCGTCGCCGGATGCGACGACAGGAAATCCTGCGCGCGCGGATCGATCGAGGTCTTGCCCGCCTTCATCTCGGCGTTGCGTTCCATCGAGGTAAGGAAGCGCGCAGCACCATAGGGATCGAAATGGGCGCGCGCCGAAATGCCGACGCCGATCCCGTCCGCCTCGAACTCCTGCGCGCGCGAGAAGCTCGCCATCGTCAGTTTTGTCTTGGCGAGCGCCAGCGCCGTGAGATCGGGATCGTTGCTCATGTCGGTGACGACGCGGGTGACGATCGCGGCCTGGCGCGCCTGGTCCTCGCGGATCGCGGCGTGTTTGGCCAGCACATGCGCCATCTCGTGGCTCAGAACCGACGACAGCTCCGAGGTGTCGCTGGCAAGCGCGATCAGGCCGCGCGTGACATAGAGCTGGCCGGTCGGCAGCGCGAACGCGTTCACCGCGCCGGAATTGAGGATCGTCACCTTGTAGCCCTGATCGGGACGATCGGATGCCGCCACCAGCCGGTCGACCGTCTTGGTGATCAGGGCTTCGAGCTTGGGATCGTCATAGGCGCCGCCATAGGAGGCGAGAATGCGCTCATGCTCGCGCTCGGCGGCGGGCGTCTGCACCACGGTGTGGTTGGGCTTGACCGGGCTCGCCGCGGGGGCGGCGGTCTGAAACCGGCCCATGTCGCCGCAGGCGGAGAGCACGAGCGCCGCGCACAGCAGGACAGGCGCAGCCCAAAGGCTGCGGCTCATCCTTCCCTCGCGCCGTCCCGCAAACTCCGCCACTTCAGCTACTCTTGGTTTTGGCCGGCGGGCCGGTTCCCTGCCACGCTCTGTCCGGCTGCCTGGTTTCCGCCCAGCACTTCAATCTGCCCCACATGGAGCGCTTCGATTCGCGGCCCACCCCGCGTCTCGACCCAGCCGCGGACACGAATCCGCTTGTGTTCGAGGGACTTGAGCACGATTCCAGCGGCCGCGAACGCCGGCAGCACGCGCCTTGAAATAGTCACAGCAAAGTCCCGTGTCCAGTTCCGTCCGAAGTTCAGATATGTCGTTGCCCCGGCCCGCCGGACCGACAACACCTTGCCCTCGACCACTGTGAAGCGCCCTATCCCGGCCAAAATATCGCCCGGACTTTCCGCGTTTTTTATGGCCGCGGGATCCGCCCAGATCCCTGTTTTGGCCTCGTGGCCCGCGGTCTCGGCGGCGGCCAGCACCGACGCGCAGTCCTTGTCGGTCACCGTACCGGAGACGAGCGCCGCGCCCCGCGCCAAAAGCTGAGCCTGCACCGGGGTTTGCGAGGAGTCGAGAAAGGCGAAAGCGGGCTGGCGGCCGTAACGGTCGGGCGTGTCGTCCGGTCCTGACAAGGTCACCTCGTGCCCGGCCACGATCGCCGACAGCGCTGAGCCATCGTTCGATTTGTCGCTTCCGGCCGGCTCGATGCCGGCGAGCAGCACCTCGCGGCCGTCCTCGAGGCGAAAGCTGCGCGCATCGATGACCGCGGCGACACGGCCCGCGCCCTGCGGTTCGAACGCGCAGGCTTGCGCGATCGCCGGGCCGGCGGCGGCGGCCAGCATCGCGCCGCAACCCGACGCCATCGCGGCAACCCGGCCGCAACGTCCTGCCATTCCGGACCTCGGTTTCATGACACGGCTCACTGTCCGCCCCGGTTCCTGTATTCTGGCAGTCCTATCCGAACATGTCTCGGCGACGAAGGGGAGATCGATGGAAATCAACGGCATCGCGCATGTTTTTCTGACCGCGTCGAATTTCGGACGCTCCCGCGAATTCTATCGCAAGCTGCTGCCGTTCCTGGGGCTGCAGCCGGTCATCGACACCGAGACGACGTTCTACTGCGTCGGCGGCCGCACCGCGGTCGGGATCAGCGCGCCGTCGCCGGAGCACGCGAATGCGGCCTTCGAGCAGAAGCGCGTCGGCCTGCATCATCTGTGCTTTCGCGCCCGCGAGCGCG
This sequence comes from uncultured Alphaproteobacteria bacterium, assembly GCA_963721275.1. Lineage (GTDB taxonomy): Bacteria > Pseudomonadota > Alphaproteobacteria > Rhizobiales > Xanthobacteraceae > Bradyrhizobium. Next base: position 194,660 of record CAVRIQ010000014.1, read on the forward strand.
CCGACATCGATGAGCTGCACGGCTTCCTGCGCACGCTCGGCGTCACCATCATCCGCGCGCCGCGCGAGGACCAATGGGCGCCGGGATATTATTCGCTGCTGTTCGAGGATCCCGACGGGATCCGGCTCGAGATCAACCACGTGCCGGGCAAGGGGCTGCTGGCGTGAGTGGTCGGCGCTGTCGAGTGCGACAAGCGCTTCGAAATTTCATCATTCCGCTTTGCGGAAATTGCAGCGTCAGCCGAGCGACGGCATAACTGCCGCGCCAGCCCCGCGGCTTGCCGCTGCTCCTCGCATGCGGCATGATCGCGGCAATCGAAATAAACGCCGCAAATCAATACGGCTGTCGACAGCGAGGTTTTGCATGAAATGGGTTCTCACCGGTCCGAAGGACCAGACCCGGAATCTCGAGATTCCGGGTTCGATGCTTCGCATCGCCCCGGAATGACGGTTTCGAGAGACAACGAAAAACAACGACGAAAGAACCGCTCATGTCCAACGACATCGTCCTGCAACAGCTCGAATCCGGCCTGCTCACGATCACCATGAATCGTCCCGACCGGCGCAATGCGCTCAACCCGGACATGACGCGGGGGCTGGTCGAGGCGGCGCGGCGCGCCGCGGAGGACCATGAGGTCCGCGCCGTGCTGCTCAAGGGCGCCGGCGGCACGTTCTGCGTCGGCGGCGACGTCAAATCGATGGCGGAGGGACGCGCGCCGCTGCCGTTCGAAGCCAGGATGGCCAATCTGCGCCGCGGCATGGAAGTCTCCCGCATCCTGCACGAGATGCCGAAGCCGGTGGTGGCGCAGGTCGACGGCGCGGCCGCGGGCGCCGGGCTTTCGATCGCGCTGTCCTGCGATCTCCGCGTCGCCAGCGCGTCCGCCAAGATCACCACCGCCTTTGCCAAGGTGGGCTTGTCCGGCGATTACGGCGGCACCTATTTTCTCACCCATCTGCTCGGCAGCGCCAAGGCGCGCGAGCTCTATCTGATGTCGCCGGTATTGACGGCGCAGGAAGCCCTGGCGCTCGGCATCGTGACAAAGGTCGTTCCGGACGCCGAGGTCGGGGCGGCGGCGCATGAGCTGGCGATGTCGCTGGCGCAGGGCCCGTCGGTGACGCTGGGCTACATCAAGCGCAACATCAACAACGCCGAGCATCTGTCGCTGGAGGCCTGCTTCGATGCGGAAGCGATCCATCACTCGCGCTCGGGCGAGACCGCCGATCACAAGGAAGCCGCCAAGGCCTTCGTCGAGAAGCGCAAGCCCGTGTTCTCAGGTCATTGAAAATGACCGAGGCCATTGAGACCGCGAGCTATCTGCGGCTGCGGCAGATCTGCCTGGTGGCGCCGAATCTCGAGCCCGTCATCTCCGATATCGCCGGGATCATGGGGCTGAACGTCTGCTATCGCGACGGCAACGTCGCCAAATACGGCCTCGAGAACGCGCTGCTGCCGGTCGACACCATCCTGCTGGAAGTGGTGGCGCCGTTTCAGCCGGGCACCGCGGCGGGGCGCTTCCTCGACAAGACCGGCGGCCGCGGCGGCTACATGGCGATCTTCTGCTGCGACGACCCCGACGCGCGCGGCAAGCACGCCAACGCGATGGGCGTGCGTACCGCCAATACGATTACACACGCGCCCTATCACGGCGTGCAACTGCATCCGCGCGACTGCCGGGCGGCGTTCATCGAGTTCAACCACACCGCCGGCAGCGACGATATTCTGGGGCCCTATCCGCCGGCGGGGCCCGACTGGCAGAAATCGATCGCCAGGGAAGTGACGCGGGCCCTGACCGGTGTGGAGATGCAAAGCCCGGATCCGCAAGGGCTGGGGGAGCACTGGGGACGCATCCTCGGGATTCCCGTCAGCAAGAGCGACAGCGGCGCGCCGGAGCTGAAGCTGCCCAATTGCACCTTTGGCTTCGTCAAAGGCGACAGCGAGATCATGAGCGGGCTGACGTTTGGGGTCGGCAATGTTGCAAAAGTGCTCGGTGCCGCCAGGGCGAGAGGCCATGCAGTGTCGGGGAACTCGTTCGATCTCTGCGGGGTGACGTTCCATCTCGCGGCGTGAGCTTCGTCTCCTATTGGTTCGTCGTGCCCGGGCTTGTCCCGGGCATCCACGTTCTTAAAGTCCGGCAACAAGAAAAGGCGTGGATGGCCGGGACATAGGCGAGCGGAAGCGACGCCGTCCTTCGGCGGCTATGCCCGGCCATGACGGAGTAAGTGAAATGCCGCATCCGCTCGACAGCTTCTTCGCCCCCGGCAGCATCGCGCTGATCGGCGCCTCGCGCGACCTGGAGAAAATCCCGGGGCGGCTGTTGTCGATGCTGCGCAAGAACGACTATCCCGGAGAACTCTATCCGATCAACCCGAACTACGGCGATATCGACGGGCTGAAATGTTACCCGTCGATCGCCGATGTCGGCGCGCCGATCGATCTCGCCATCGTCATCATTCCCGCCCGCGCGGTGCTCGCGGCGCTCGAGCAATGCGCCGCCGTGGGCGTCAGGAACGCGGTGATCATCTCCTCGGGCTTTGCGGAGGAGGGCGGCGACAGCGCGGCGATGCAGGACGCCATCGTCGCGCTGGCGAAGAAGACCGGCATGCGGATCTCCGGACCCAACGCGGAAGGGTTTTACAGCGAGGTCCAGCGCGTCGCCGCCACCTTCAGCCCGACCGTCGACGTCAGGCCCAATGAGACGCGGCTGGTCGCGAGCAACCGGCGGATCGGCATTGTCGCCCAGAGCGGCGGCATCGGCTTTGCGATCTATCACCGCGCCAAAGCGCTCGGCGTCGCGCTCAGCTACGTCGTCAGCGCCGGCAACGAAGCCGATCTCGGCGCCGGCGAATTCTTCGAGTACATGGTGCAGGATCCTTCGACCGACGTGATCCTGTTGTTCATCGAGGGCATCCGCGACGTCGACAGGTTCCTTGCCGCTGCCCGCCGTGCCGCCGAGATCGGAAAGCCCGTCATCGTGACAAAGGTTGGCCGCTCCGGTGCGGGCGAGCGCGCGGCGGCCTCGCATACCGCCAGCATGGCCGGCTGGTCGGCGGCCTATGACGCGGTGTTCGCCAGGTACGGTTTCATCGTCTCGAACGATCTCGACGAGGCCGTCACCATTGCCGCGGTGCTGACCACCAACCCGATGCCGAAGGGCGACCGCGTCGCCGTGCTGACCGTGTCCGGCGGCGCCGGCATTTGGGGCGCGGATACGGTCGCGCTGCAGGGGCTGCAGGTGCCGGAACTGTCGGCGCCGATCCAGGCCGAAATTGCAAAATTACTGCCGTCCTACGGATCGGCGCGCAACCCGATCGACGTCACAGCCCAGGGCGTGCACTCCGGCGGCCTGCAGAAGAGCATCGACCTCCTCGCTGTCTCGGACGAGGTCGACGCCATCCTGGTGGTGCTGTCGCTGTCGAGCGAAATCCGGATGCCGTTCAAGCAGGAACAACTGCAGCCGGTGCTCTCGGCGCAGAGGAAGCCGGTTCTGTTCTACTCCTACACGCTGCCGTCGCCATTCGCGCGCGAGAAGCTGGCGGCGTCCGGCGCGGTGGTGCTGTCGGGCTTGACCCATGCCGGCGTGGCGCTGCGCCGGATGGTCGAGCGCGCCGAATTCAGGCTGGTGCCGGCACCCGATGCGGGCGCGGCCGGACTGCCCGACGTGTCGGCGTATCTGAAATCGAGAACGCTTTCGGAATCCGACAGCAAGGCGCTGCTGCGCGCCGCCGGCATGGCCTTGCCGCTCGAGGTGCTGGTTACGGAAAAAAGCGCGCTGGATGGCGCCATCGCCCAAGTCGGCTTTCCGCTTGTCATGAAAATCCAGTCGCCCGACATCCCGCACAAGAGCGAGGTCGGCGGCGTGCGTCTCAACATCGCGACCAAGGGCGAGGTGTTTTTGGCCTTTGAGAAGCTGATGGAAAGCGCGGGACGGCAGCGGCCGGACGCCGCCATTCAGGGCGTTCTCGTCGGTCCGATGGCGAAGAAGGGCGTCGAGATCATCATCGGCGCCATGGCGGACGCCACCTTCGGTCCGATGATCATGGTCGGTCTCGGCGGCGTCACCACCGAATTGTTCCGCGACGTGATCTATCGTCCCGCGCCGGTGAGCGCGCCCGAGGCGAGAGCGATGCTGGCCGGGCTCAAGGCAGCACCGCTGCTGAACGGATTCCGGGGTGCTGCGAAAGCGGATATTGCGGCGCTGGCGGATCTGATCGCGCAGGTTTCCGTGCTGGCGGGGGGCTATCGCGACCACATCGCGGAGATCGAGATCAATCCGGTGCTGGTGCACCCGGAGGGGCAGGGCGTCACCATCGTCGACGCGCTGGTGGTGCGAAGGAAGTAACCAATTCCCTCGGCGGGTCGTCCCTGCGCAAGCAGGGACCCATAACCACCGGCCGTCGAAGTGAAGCAAGCCGTCGAACACCGGGCCACTACCGAGAAGCCGCGGCGTATGGGTCCCTGCTTGCGCAGGGACGACGGCTTTTGAAATTTCACCGCCCCTTGAAATTCGCCACCCGGCGCTCGGCGGTGGCCTTGACGCCTTCCTTGAAGTCCTCGGTCGCGCGCAGCCGCGACTGTTCGGCGAGTTCGTGGTTGGTCGCGGCCAGCACCCGGTCGGCGAGGCCGGCGCGCATGGTGGCGCGGGTCGAGAGCAGGCCGAGCGGCGAGCATTCGGCGATCTCCTGCGCCAGCTTCATGGCCTCGGCGCGCACCTGATCCTGCGGCACGCAGACATTGGCGAGCCCCATCCGGGTGGCTTCCTCGCCGGTGACGCGGCGGCTGGTGTAGAAAATCAGTTCGGCGTTGTTCTTGCCGACCAGTTCGGGCAGCGTCGTCGTCAGCCCAAAACCCGGATGAAAGCCGAGTTTGGTAAAATTGGCGGCGAAGCGCGCCTCGGGGCAGGTGACGCGGAAATCGGCCGAAACCGCAAGCCCCAGCCCGCCGCCGATGGCTGCGCCATGCACGGCCGCGACGATCGGTTTTTTGGCGCGGAAGATCCGCACCGCGTGCAGATAGAGGCTGTTGATCGAGCCGAGGCTGTCGGCCGGATCGCCCTTTGCGCTTTCCTTGGCCTCGCGCGCCTCCTGCGCCTGCCGGGCCGGGTCGTTGAAATTGGCGCCGGCGCAGAACGCCTTGCCCTGCGCCATCAGCACCGACGAACGGATCTCGATATCGCGATCGAATTCCTCCAGCGCGTCCGCGATCTGGTTGATCAGCGAGATGTCGAAGAAGTTCAGCGGCGGCCGCTGGATTTCGATGGTCCCGACATGGCCGACATTTGCGACGCCGATGTCCGTATATTTGCTCATGAGGTTTCCTCGTTGAATTAGCGCAGGCCGAGCCCGCGCGCGATGATGCCGCGCAGCACCTCGGTGGTGCCGCCCTGGATGGTCAGTTTCGGCGCGGTCTTGATCGCGAACGACAACTGCCGTTCCAGCGTCTCGTGGTTGCTGGCGTTTTCGTCGACGAAGGCGGCGAGGTCGCGCACCCGGTGCGGCAGCTGCTGCTCCCAGACCGTGCCGATGTCCTTGACGATGGAAGCCTCGACCACCGGCTCCTTGCCGGCCTGCAGCATGCCCGCGACCGACACCGACATCCGCCGCATGGTGTGCAACTGCGCCACCAGCCGTCCGATGCCTTCGGCGCTGCGGGTATCCGGATTCTTTCCGACCGCGCGGACCAGCTCCGTCAGCACGTAATAGGTTTCCAGGAAGCGCTCCGGTCCCGAGCGCTCATAGGCGAGTTCGCTCGTCGCCTGCTTCCAGGCGCCGTCGATTTCGCCCAGCACATGATCGTCGGGCATGAAGGCGTCGGTGAACACCACCTCGTTGAATTCGAATTGCCCGGTGATCTGGCCGATCGGGTTGACCTTGATGCCCGGCGTCTTCATGTCGACCAAGAATTGCGTCAGGCCGTGACGGCGGTTCTCCCTGGTGGACGGCGAGGTGCGGAAGATCGCGATCATGTAGTCGGCGATGTGCGCCGACGAGGTCCAGATCTTGGTGCCGTTGATCAGCCAGCCGCCGTCGGTCTTGGTCGCCTTGGTTTTCGCCGCGAACAGGTCCGAGCCGGAATTCGGCTCGCTCATGCCGATGGCGAAGCAGACCTCGCCGCGGCAGATGCGCGGCAGGATGTCCATCTTGATGCGCTCGGGCGCGTATTTCAGCAGCACCGGGCCGCTCTGCCGGTCGGCCACGAAGAAGCGCCGCGTCGGCGCGTTGGCGACGCGCATTTCCTCGGTCACCACGTAACGCTCGAGGAACGAGCGCTCGTGGCCGCCATATTGCTTCGGCCAGGTCATGCCGATCCAGCCGCGCTCGCCGACCCGGCGGCAAAACTCCTTTGCATCGATGTCTTCGCGATTGGGCTTGAACGGGTTGAAGGTGCCGCCGGCAATCTCGTCGGCGAGAAACGCGCGCACTTCCTTGCGCAGGCGTTCGCATTCGGGCGGCAGGCGGATCGGATCGAAACGAAGGGCTGCGGTCATGTTGGGTCTCGACTTTCGTGCAGGCGAATTCCTGTCAGGGTTCAGCGCGAGGCCACCAGAGGCCACAATTCATCGGCGCCGCGCGCGGCGACGAGCTTGCCCAGTTCCACCGCCCAGTAGCTCTCGGAACCGAAATCGTCGCGCCACGCCAATGCGCGCAGGGTGTAGCGATGCAGGATGTGCTCGATCGTAAAGCCGATCGCGCCATGCACCTGGTGGGCGATCGCCGCGCCCTTTTCGGCGGCTTCCGCGCAGCGGATTTTTGCCGATACCGCCTCGAGGAACACCTCGTCGTTGAACGACGTGCTGTTCGCCATCGCGTCCGCGGCCGAGGTCGCCGCGGCCAGCGCCGCCGCCAACTCGCCGGCGAGTCTCGCCAGGATGTGCTGCACCGCCTGGAACTTCGAAATCTTCTTTTCGAATGCGACGCGCTCGTTGGAGTAGCGCACGCTGACCTCGAGCATCGATTCCAGGCTGCCTGCAATCTGCAGGCTGCGCGCGACCCCGCCCATCAGCATCAGTTGCGTCTGGTCGAAACCCTTCGGCGCCGGCTTGATTGTCACGGGTGCCGCCTTCGCGAAGGTCACGGTGTCGTTGCCGTCGTTCGCGAGATTGAGCCCGGCCTCGATCTGGCATTTCGCCAGTTCGACCAGCGCGATGGAGAGGCCGCCCGCGCCGTGCGCCAGTACCGCGATGTGGTTGGCGTCCCTGGCAAAGGGAACGCCGCGGGCGCGGCCGGACAGGGTTCCGTCGGCATTGAGCGTGATGCGGTCCTTCGGGCTCGCGGGCGCGACCGTCATCGCGCCGTCCGGCGAAGCAATCCCGGCCTGCGCCAGCAGCCATCCGGCCAGCATGGTTTCCGCCAGCGGCACCGCGATCGCAAATCGCCCGGCCGCGCTCAGCACGCTGAAGCCTTCGGCGAGGCTCGCGCCGGAGCCGCCGCAATCCTCGGGCACCCACGCCAGCGGCAGGCCGGCTTCGGTCAGCGCCTGCCACAGCGGCGCTTTCCAGTCGCCTTTGTTGTCGCGGTTGATGGTTTGGGCGTCGGCGAGATCGGAAAAGATCTTCTCCGCGGTCTCCGCGACAATGTTCTCACTCTCCGCCACAGCGTTCCCCAGTTTTTCGGTTCGCACGCGTCTGGCTTGCGCAGGTTCTGCCCAAGCTTTCGGGTGCGGTGTTTTCTTGCGCCGCATGATGAGGAAAAGCCAGTGCCATGACAAGCGCAGATGTCCGCTGGCGCCCCTGCGGGGGAGACATGAAGCGTCGGCTGGCGGAATTCTTAATTCCGGCAGGCGGAGTTTTGCGGATTTGCAGGCGATTTGCCGCGCGATATGGTAGATCGTCGTGAACGGTTCAGCCAAAAACACAAAAAGGAAATGCGGATGTCCGGGGATGGTTTGTGCACGATCGTAACGGGTTCGGCGTCGGGCCTGGGGGCCGCGACCGCGGCCATTCTGGCCAAAGGCGGCGCGCGCATCGTCGTCAACTATTCCTCCAGCAAGAAGGAAGCCGAAGCGACCGCCGATCTCTGCCGCAGCGCGGGCGGCGAGGTGGTCGTGGTCCAGGGTGACGTGTCGCGCGACGAGGATTGCAGGAAGATCGTCGCGGCCGCGGCCCCCTGGGGACGCCTCGACGCGCTGATCAACAATGCCGGCACCACCAAGCACATGGCGCATGGCAATCTCGACGGATTGTCGGCGGAGGATTTTCAGCGGCTGTTCGGGGTCAACACCATCGGTCCGTTCCAGATGGTGCGGGCGGCGCAGAGCCTGCTGGAAGCCGGCGCGAAAGCGACGGGGCGCGCGTCCGCCGTGGTCAACGTGTCGTCGGTTGCGGGCATCAGCGGCATCGGCTCCTCGATCGCCTATGCCGCGAGCAAGGGCGCGCTCAACACCATGACCTTTTCGCTGGCGCGGGCGCTGGCGCCGCTGATCCGGGTCAACACCGTGTGTCCCGGCTATATCGACACGCCCTGGTTCACCAAGGGCCGCGGCGAGGAGGGCGCCAGGCAGGTGCGCGACGGCGTGGTGGCGCGGGTGCCGCTCAAGGTCGCTTCATCCGCCGACGACATCGCGCAACTCGTGTGTTTTCTCGCCACGCCGGCGTCGAGCAACATGACCGGCGAACTGGTGCGGATGGACGCCGGGATGCATCTGATTACGTGAGATTCTAAGCCGTCATGGCGAGGAGCGCAGCGACGAAGCAGTCCATCCGGCGCCTTGCCGCGCTGCCCATGGATTGCTTCGCGGAGCCCGTCATCGGGCGCGCATTCGCGCGACCCGTTGGCTCGCAATGACGGCCTCGATGCCTCTGCATTCGCGAATTTCGTAAACGGGACGCACGGATGGACCTGATCGCCGACCATATCAGCCACCGCTTCGGCGCGCTCGAGGTGCTCGACGACGTGTCGTTCGCGGTTCGGGCCGGCGAGGTGGTGGCGATCGTGGGCCCGTCCGGCTGCGGCAAGAGCACGCTGCTGCAGGTCCTCGGCGGCCTGCTGCAGCCGAGCGCGGGCGCCGCCGAACTGCGCGGCGCGCCGCCGCCGGGCAGTCTCAATCCGCTGACCTTCGTGTTCCAGGATTTCGCGCTGCTACCGTGGTGCACGGTGGAAGCGAACGTCGAATTCCCGCTGCTGCACACGGGCATGGCGATCGGCGAGCGCCGCGCGATCGTCGACGACGCCCTGCGCCGCACCAGCCTGTCCGATTTCCGCGGCACCTATCCAAAGCAATTATCCGGCGGCATGCGCCAGCGCGTCGGCATTGCCCGGGCGCTGGCGGTACGGCCGGCGATCCTGCTGATGGACGAGCCGCTGTCGGCGCTGGATTCGCAAACCCGCGAATTGCTGATGGAGGATTTTGTCAGATTGCTCGCCGACGGGGCGATGGGAGCGGTCTATGTGACGCATAATCTGGAGGAAGCGGTACGGCTCGCCGACCGCATCGTGGTGCTGTCGCGGCGGCCCGGCCGCATTCGCGAGGTCGTCAGCATTGCCATGACGCGCAGCGAGCGCGGCGACATCGCGGCCCGCGAAAAACTGCTCGCGCTGCAGAGCGGGCTGTGGTCGCTGATCCGCGAGGAGGCGATCGATGCCGAGCGCGAGGTCCAGCATGCTTGACCGCGCCGGGGAAGATCAGGCTGCTCCGCCAACCGATCCCGGCGCCGGGACGCGGCCGGTGGCGTTCCGCGGCGCCGGCTTTGCGCCGCGCGCGGGCCGCTATTCCGGCTGGATCGCGCTCGCTCTCGTGATCGGGTTCTGGCAGCTCGCCGGCAGCCTCGCGCTCGTCAATCCGCTGTTCCTGCCGCCGCCTTCGGCGATCGCGCGTGCGATCTGGCAGCTCGCGGTCTCCGGCGCGCTCTGGCACCATCTGTCGGTTTCGATCATGCGGATCGGCGCCGGATGGATCCTCGGCACCGTCGCCGGCGTGATCACAGGCTTCGCGATCGGGCTGTCGAGCCTGGCGCGCGGCATCGGCATCACCTTCATCTCCGCGCTGTTTCCGATTCCGAAGATCGCGCTGCTGCCGCTGCTCATTCTCTGGCTCGGGATCGGCGAGGAGCCGAAGATCGCCACCATCGCGCTCGGGGTGTTCTTTTCCACCGCGATTTCGGTCTATAGCGGCGTCGACAACGTGCCGCGCAATTTGATCCGGATGGCTCAAAGTTTCAACGTGCCGTTCCACGCCATCGTGCGCAGGGTGATCTGGCCGGGCGCGCTGCCCTCGATCCTCGCCGGCTTCCGCATCACCGCCTCGGTCGCGCTGCTCCTGGTGGTGAGCGCCGAAATGATCGGCGCCGAATACGGCATCGGCGCCTTCGTCCTGCAGGCCGGCAATCTGATGCAGACCGACCAGCTGCTGGCTGGTGTCGTCATCCTGTCGCTGTTCGGGCTGGCGGTGGGAAAACTGATCAACTGGCTGGAGACGCGGCTGTTGCACTGGCGGTGAGCGCCGCTGGCGTCGCGGGCGAGTTTCGCTCGCAATGACGATTGGTTACTCACGCATTGCCGCGGTCTTCCCTGAACAGATCGAGCTTCTGCTGCACCGGGCGATCCGAGAAGCTGAACAGCACCGAATCCGCATCGGCCTCGTGGGTGACCCACTGCCAGCTCGGCACCACGAACAGGTCGCGCGGACCCCACTCGAAGGTCTGGTCGCCGATCCGCGAGCGGCCCTTGCCTTCGATCGCCGTGAACACCGTCGCATCCGTCGACCGGTAGCGCGCGGTCTTGAATCCCTTCGGCAGCAGCTGGATGAAGGTGCCGATGGTCGGCATCGCGAAATCGCCGGTCTCGGGATTGGAGAATTTCAGCTTCAGGCCGTGGCAGGCGTCCCACTCGTCGCGCGCCCTGGCCTGTTCCAGCGCCTCGCGGGTGTAGGCGTAGGGATAGTTGAAGATCGGCGAGGTCCTGGATTTGCGCTTCTCGTCGACCGGCAGCAGGTTGTGACCGTAGCGGCCGAAACTGTCGCCCGCCGGCTTTGTAATCTTCTGCTGGTCTTCCTTGGAGTCTTCGGCGAAGGAGGCATCGAAGAACTGCACCATCGGAATGTCGAGTCCATCGAGCCAGAACATCGGGTCCGGGGTCTCGTTGGAATGATCGTGCCAGGTCATCGACGGCGTGATGACGAAGTCGCCCGGCTCCATCGCGGTGCGCTCGCCGTCGACCGAGGTATAGGCGCCCTTGCCTTCGAGGATGAAACGCAGCGCCGACTGGCTGTGCCGGTGCGCCGGCGCGATGTCGCCGGGGATCACCATCTGCACGCCGGCAAACAGCGAGGTCGTGACTTTCGACTGGCCGCGCAGCCCCGGATTTTCCAGCACCAGCACCCGGCGCGTGGCTTCCTTGGCGGTGATCAGCTTGCCGGCCTCGGTCATGTAGTCGCGGATGGCGTCGAATTTCCACAGATGAGGCCGGCACGCGCTCCTCGGCTCCGGCGTGATCAGGTCGCCCATCACGTTCCACAGCGCGGAAAGATTTTCGCCGTCGATCTTCTTGTAGAACGCCTCGCGTTCCGGCGTCTTCTGTACGGCTTCCATGACGAGCCTCCCTGTTCTTGCTGCTGGATTTATTGACAGCATACTTACAATATGGCTAGCGTCAATCAAGCAAACCGGAAAATTGAGGGGAGGTCCGACATGAAGCTGCATGGTTACTTCCGCAGCAGCGCGTCCTACCGGGTCAGAATCGCGTTGAATCTGAAGGGGCTAGGCGCGGAGCACCTGCCGCATCATCTGCGCAAGGGCGAGCAGCGCGATCCCTCTTATCTCGCGATCAACCCGCAAGGACTGGTGCCGACGCTGCAGGACGACGGCGCAATCATCACCCAGTCGCTGGCCATCATCGAATGGCTGGAGGAGACCCATCCCCAGCCGCCGCTGTTGCCCGGCGATCCGCTGCGCCGCGCCCATGTCCGGGCCTTTGCGCAGGTGCTGGCCTGCGACACTCACCCGGTGCAGAATCTCAAGGTTCTGGCGCGGCTGCGCGAGCTCGGCCTGCCCGACGAGCAGGTGACGGGATGGGCGGCCTGGGCCAACCGCGAGGGACTGTCGGCCTGCGAAGCCCTGATCGCGGGCGAGCCCGGCCCATTCTGCTTCGGCGATACGCCGACCATGGCCGATCTCTGCCTGGTGCCGCAGCTTGCCAATGCGCGGCGATTTGGTGTCGACGTCGCCGCCTACCCGCGCCTCCTGAAAGCAGAAGCGGCGGCGAAAAACCTCGAGGCGTTCGCGGACGCCGCACCGGAGCGGCAGCCCGATGCCGAGTAAACAAGCCGCCGTCACCATGGAGGCGGTCTACGCCGCGCCGGGCTATCTGTTTCGACGGATGCAGCAGATCGCGGTCGCGATCTTCATGGAGGAGTGCAGGGACCACGACCTGACGCCGGTGCAGTTTGCAGCCCTGGTCGCGATCCACACCCATCCCGGCATCGACGCCACGCGGCTTTCCGCGGTCATCGCCTTCGACCGCTCGACGCTCGGCAATGTGATCGAGCGGCTGGAGACGAAGGGCTATATCGAGCGCAAGCCGTCGTCGGACGATAAACGCATCAAGCTGCTTCATCCGACCAGATCGGGCGCGGCGCTGCTGCGCGAGATCATGCCCTCGGTCGACCGCGCGCAGGCGCGGATGCTGCAGCCGCTGAAACCGGCCGACCGCAAGACCCTGATGGCGCTGCTGACGCAACTGGTCGATCTCAACAACGAGGCCTCGCGGGTGCCGCTGCGCGCCGAAGACGCGCTCGAACACTTCAGGAAATAAAGCCGATGGGTCAGACGAGCACACGGCCGGTCCTGATCGCGCGCGGCGGCATCGGCGGCCTCGCCGCGGCACTGGGCCTGGCGCAAAAGGCCATTCCCCCGATCCTGCTGGAAAAGGCCTCGGCGCTCGGCGAAATCGGCGCCGGCATCCAGCTCGGACCGAGCGCCTTTCGGGCGCGCATTCGCACGACCCGTTGGCTCGCAAGGACGGATCGTAGATCTCCTAAATCCGCATCACCGCCTGCCTGTCGATCTTGCCGGTGCCGGTCTTCGGCAATTCCTCGATGAATTTTATCTCGCGCGGATATTTGTAGGGCAACAGCTTTGCCTTGACGAAATCCTGCAGCATTTTCGTCGCGTCGCCTTCGTCGAAGACACGGCGGTTCATGACCACGACGGCCTTCAGGGTCATGCGCCGGTCCGGCAGTTCGGCGGCGAACACCGCGCATTCGCGCACTTGCGGATGCTCGGCGAGGCAAAGCTCGACCTCGAGCGGGTAGACCCATTGACCGGAGATTTTTATCAGATCATCGGCGCGGCCGCGGAAGAAGTGAAAGCCGTCCGCGTCGCGCACGAAGCGGTCGCCGGTGTAGATCCAGCCCTCCTCGCGGATGGTCTCGGCGGTCTTGTCGGGCCGGTTCCAGTACAGCGGCGTGTTGGAATCGCCGCGCACCCACAAGATGCCTTCCTCGTTGTCGGCGACCTCGCGGCCGCCACCGTCTTTCAGCGCAATTTCATAGCCGGGGACCCGCAGCCCGGCGGCGCCGAGTTTTTTCCGCTCCGGCCGGTTGCAGAGGTAGATGTGCAGCACTTCGGTCGATCCCAGCCCTTCGACGATCTCGAGGCCGGTCAGCTTCTTCCAGCCGTTGAAGACTTCGGCGGAAAGCACTTCGGCGGCGGACAGCGCCATGCGCAGCGAGGAGAAATCCGTCAGTCCAGCGCCGTCGGCCTTGGTCAGGGAGGTATAGAGCGTCGGCAACCCGAAAAACACGGAGGGGCGAAAGCGTTCGATCGCCTCGAAAATCGCCGCCGGCTTCGGCTGGCCCGGCAGCAGCAAGGTCGCAGCACCTGCCGAGAACGGAAAGGTGACCGAATTGCCAAAACCGTAGGCGAAGAACATTTTCGGTACCGAGAAGCAGATGTCGCCGGATTTCAGCTTCAGGACGTTCTGCGCGAAAGCCAGATCGCTATAGGCCATGTCGTGCTGCAGATGGACGATGCCCTTCGGGCGTCCGGTCGAGCCCGACGAATACATCCAGAACGCCATCTCGTTGCGGTCGGTATCGGCCTCGGGGAGATCGGCGGGAAAATTTGGCAACCAGCGCTCGGCGATGACGGTGTTCGGCACGACGTGACCATCAGCCGTGCCGTTGACGACGATCAGCGTGTGCAAGGAGGTATCCTTGCAGGCCTCGGCGTTGAAGCGCGCGCAGAACTCGGCATCGGCCACGGCAACGGCCGCATTCGAATCCGACAGATAGAACTGCAAGAGGTCCGGCGGGGTCAGCGTATTGATCAGCAACGGCACAAAACCGGCGCGGACCGCGCCGAAGAACGCGGCCGGATAGGCCGGCGTGTCGTCGAGGAACATCAGGACGCGGTCGCCGCGCTTGAGCCCCAGCGAGACAAAGCCGTGGCCCCAGCGCGAGGCCTCGGCGCAAAGCTCGGCATAGCTGCGCGTACCCAGCGGGCCGGTCAGCGCCAGCCGGTCGCCCCGGCCTTTCTCGAGATTGTCGAACAAAATGCGGCTGGCGTTGTAGGTTTGCGGTACCGCAAAGCCGATTTCGCTTGCGCCCGGGCTCTCCGGCGGCACCGCGTCGGCGATCTCAAGGGTTCGATCCCGCCTCAGTGACGTCATCGCCGGCTCCCGCTTTGCCGCAATGGCCGCGACGCCTCGTAGCGCGCCATGAAGGCCGGCGACATCGCGCGCAGCCGCTCGTCGTCGATCCGCCCGGAGCGGGTGATGTAGCTATGGGCAAAATCCATCAGGTCGAGCTTCATGTGTTCGGGGAATTTTTCGTACCAGTCGGCGCTGGTGCGCGCCGCGGTCACCAGCTTCTTCACGATCGGCTGGCGCTCGTTCTGGTAGCGCTGCAGACCCGCGGCCATATCGCCCTCCGCCTCCAGCGCCTTGGTCAGCGCGATGGCATCCTCGATCGCCAGCCGCGTCCCCGATCCGATCGAGAAATGCGCCGAATGCAGCGCATCCCCGATCAGCACCATGTTCCGGAACGACCAGCGCTCGTTCCAGATCCACGGGAAATTGCGCCACACCGATTTGTTCGAGATCAGTCCATGGCCGTCGAGCGTGGCCGCGAACACCTGCTCGCAGATCGCCCTGGATTCATCGATCGTCTTGTCGGCAAAGCCGTAAGCCTGCCAGGTCGCGCGGTCGCATTCGACAAGGAAGGTGCTCATGCCGGGCGAATACCGATAGTGATGGGCGTTGAAGGCCCCGAGTTCGGTCTTCACAAAGGTCTGCGACAGCGTCTCGAAGCGTTTTGTGGTGCCGTACCAGGCGAACTTGTTGGCGGAATAGGACAGTGACGTTCCGAAATCGCCCTCGAAGGCGCGGCGTACCAGCGAGTTCAGGCCATCGGCCGCGACGATCAGGTCGTAACCGCCCAAGGCATCCAGCGACGGGATCGTCGTGTCGTAACGCGGCATGACACCGACGGCGTGCACGCGCGCCTGCAGAATCTTCAGGAGCTCGAGCCGGCCGATCGAGGAGAAGCCGACGCCGTCGATTGCGACGCTTTCACCGCGCAAATTGAGCGTGATGTTTTTCCAGCTCTCCATCCTGGGGGCGATGGCGTCGACCGTGTCGGGGTCGTCGGCGCGCAGGAATTCAAGCGCCTGCTCGGAGAACACCACGCCGAAGCCCCAGGTGGCGCCGGCGGGATTCTGTTCGAACAGATCGATCTCGGCGTCGGGGTGACGCCGTTTCCAGAGATAGCTGAAGTAGAGGCCGCCGGGGCCTCCGCCGATCACGGCGATACGCACGATCTTCCTCCTCGATTGGCAGTATACTGTTAATTTCGTCCAGACTAATCCCTGCGCGTTTCCGGCGCTACAGCAAAAATCCTGGAGGCTGGCGGATTTTCCAGTCCGCGGATCCATCCTCCCGGACGGCGCGAAGGCCGTCATCCGGGCCCGGATTCGCGCAGCCGCCGGGCGAGCGAGGCACGGCTTTGCCTCTTGATCACGGTGCGGTTGTATTGAAAGTTGGCAACGCGTTATTTTAGCAATGCCGTTTCAACCGATCCGTTTGATCCGATCGTCGTCGCAAGGAGACACCATGCGGGATATCAAGAGCAGGTGGGTTACGTTCTATGCCGATCATGTCGAGCCGGCGACCAGGGAAATGTTCGGCTACGTCGAGAAGATGGTGATCGCGACCTTGATCATCTCGGCGGGAGAACACGTCTCGAGCGACGAGCCGGCCATCATTCTGTTCGGCTATCTGCGCCACGGCCTGGTGGGCCGCGGCGTCGAGCTGTTCGGCGTCGTCCTCCTCCTGCTGAATTTCCTCGACGGCTTCTACAAGCTCGCCAGGCTGAATTGGCATGCCGCATACCAGATCGCGATGTCGCTCTGCTACATCGCCCTGTCCGTTCGGCTGGTTCAGTTGATCCTTGCGTTTCGCGGCGAATGAAGCGATCCGCGCCATGGCGCGGCCGGCCGCGAAACGTCGCGTTTGTTTATTGCGCGGCGAACTGGCCCAAAACTTCCTTGCACGCCGGTGAAATCGAGGCGGCCTGGGTCGCCAGGCATCGCACGATGCGGCCCCCACCGGGCGCAATGCCGCCGCACAGTGCGCGGACGTCGCCGCCACATGCCGATCTCACCACGAACAACTCTTCGGCCGGCCGCATCGGCCGCAGCACCAGCACCGGCGGCGCGGCTGGCGCTGCCGCGGGAGCGGCGGCCGCAGCCGCTGCCGGAGCGCCACTCCTGGCAGGTGCCGCGCCGCCGCCGGCGGCGTTGACGGCCTGCTGACAGGGGGCCGAGACTTTCGCCTTGTTCTTTTCGAGGCATTGCAGCGCCGCCTCGCCGCCGGTCGGCACGCCGGCACAGACCTTCGGATAGTCGGAGCGGCACGAGCTGCGGATTGCGGCAACCTGCGCATCGCTGGGCTTCTGGACTGTCGTGCTGGCCGCCCTGGGCGCCGCCGGCGGGGCAACGGTTGCGGCGGCGGGCCTGGCGGTCGTCGTTGCGGCGGCCTTGGGGGCTGCCGGCGGAGCTGCGGTTACGGCGGCCGGCTTTGCCGTTGCTGCCGGCGCAGCCGCTGTTGCAGCCGGCACAGACCCGGTCTTGGGCGCCGCGGCCGGGGCGACCTCCGCCTTGGGCGCGGCCGGCGGCTCCACGGCACGCACCGCGGTTTGACATGCCGACGAGAGGCTCGCGACGTTCTTCTGCAGGCATTGCAGCGCCTCCGCGCCGCCCGGCGGCACGCTGGCGCAATGGGCCTGATAATCCGAGCGGCAATTGGACCGGAGGGCGCTGCGTTGTGCATCGGTCGGCGCCTGCGACGATGCCGGCGTGGCGAGCGCGATCATGACCGTCGCCATCGACGCAAAAAGCGCCGCGTTACGTCTCAACGTGTTGATCATTTGAAGAAATCCTTATCGTTGTCGCGCTGAAGCCGCCGTCAAACCGAAGTGAATGACAAAAGGGTTGGATTGAAAAAATTTCGCAGGCCGCATCATTTTCGGTTTCGAGTTCCACTGCAAGTGGATTGTTGCTATTCATGAAAGCCGAACGCTTTCCTCTACGAAACCTTCGCGGTCGCAAAACGAAGTCGGGGCGCGGGAATGAAGCCAGGACATTCGCCAGCTTGCATCAAGCCGAATGAAGGCAGAATGAACGGCCGCGCGAGACAAGGCGCCGCCATGCTTTCCCGTATTGCCTTCGTCATGTTCGCGTTCGCCGCATTAAGTGCCTGCGAACAAAATAGTTTCGTGCCGCCTCCGCCGCCGAAGGTCGACGTCGCCGTGCCGCTGCAGCGCGCCGTCACGCGTTTTCTCGAAGCCACCGGCAACAGCGCTCCCATCAACTCGGTCGATCTCGTCGCGCGGGTGCAGGGCGTGCTGCAGTCGATCAATTACCAGGACGGGGATTTCGTGAAGGCGGGCACGACGCTGTTCACGATCGAGCCCGACACCTACAAGTTCAAGCTCGAACAGGCGCAGGCGGCGGAGGCCGGCGCGCAGGCGTCGCTGAAGCAGGCCGAAGCCGACTACAAGCGTCAGGCGGATCTGGTCGCCAGACAAGCCGTCTCGCAGGCGACGCTCGATCAGTCCACCTCCGCCCGCGATAATGCGCAGGCCAACCTGCAGCAGGCCCAGGCCAACACCAGAATCGCGGCGGTCAACTACGGCTACACCAAAGTCGTGGCGCCGTTCGACGGCATCGTCAGCGCGCATCTCGTCTCGGTCGGCGAACTCGTCGGCGTGGCGTCGCCGACCCAGCTTGCCACCATCGTGCAGTACGATCCGATCTACGTGAATTTCAACGTCAACGAACAGCAGGTGCTGCGCATTCGCGCGGAAGCCGCGCGGCGGGGATTGACGGCGAGCGATCTCAAGCAGTTTCCGATCGAAGTCGGGCTGCAGACCGAGAGCGGCTATCCGCACAAGGGCAAGCTCGACTATGCGGCGCCGACGGTGAACCTGTCGACGGGCACGCTGGCGGTGCGCGGCATCCTGCCAAACGCCGACCGCATCCTGCTGCCCGGCTATTTCGTCCGGGTCCGCGTTCCCCTCGACGAGCAGCAGAATGCGTTGCTGGTTCCCGATGTCGCCCTGGGCAGCGACCAGGGCGGGCGATATGTGCTGGCGGTAAACGGTGAAAATGTCGTCGAGCAGCGCAAGGTGCGGACCGGGCCGGTCGAGGGCGAGCTGCGCGTCATCGAAACCGGCCTGAAGCCCGACGACCGCGTCGTGATCGCCGGGCTGTTGCGCGCGATCCCCGGCCAGAAGGTCGATCCGCAACTGCAAAAGATCGAGCCGCAGCCCTCGTCGTCCAAATAGGACCGGTCATGATTTCGAAATTCTTCATCGAGCGGCCGGTCCTTTCCAACGTCATCGCCATCCTGATGATCCTGATCGGCGGCGTGGCGCTGTTCAATCTCGCGGTGGCGCAATATCCCGACGTGGTGCCGCCGACCGTGCAGGTGACGACGCGTTATCCGGGCGCCAGCGCCAGGACCGTCATGGACACCGTGGCGCTGCCGATCGAGCAGCAGGTCAACGGCGTCGAGGACATGCTCTACATGCAATCCTACAGCGGGGCCGACGGCACCTACTCGCTGACGGTCACGTTCAAGATCGGCACCGACCTCAATTTCGCGCAGGTGCTGGTGCAGAACCGGGTCTCCAGCGCGCTGTCGTCGCTGCCGCAACCGGTGCAGAACCAGGGCGTCACCGTGCAGAAGAAGTCCACGGCGATCCTGCTGTTCGTGACGCTGACGTCGCCGAAGGCGACCCATGACAGTCTCTATCTCAGCAACTACGCCACCATCAACCTGCGCGATGAACTGTCGCGGGTGCCCGGCGTCGGCAACGTCACGGTGTTTGGCGCCGGCCAGTATTCGATGCGGATCTGGCTCGACCCGAACAAGCTGCAGGTGCGCGGGCTGATGCCGCAGGACGTCATCCAGGCGATCCAGCAGCAGAGCCAGCAGGTGACCGCGGGACAGGTCGGGGCACCGCCGACGCCCGCCGGACAGGCGTTTCAGTACACGCTGAACATCAACGGCCGGCTCGACGATGCCGGCCAGTTCGAGAACATCATCGTCAAGACCGGCAACAATGGCGACGTCACCCGCGTGCGCGACGTCGGACGGGTCGAGCTCGGCGCCCAGACCTACAGCCAGGTGTTTTCCCTCAACAAGCAGCCGGCCACCGGCATCGGCGTGTTCCAGTCGCCGGGCGCCAACGCGCTCGAGGTCGAGAAGGCGGTGCAGAAGAAGATGGCGCAGCTGGCGGCGAGTTTCCCGCCGGATGTGAAATACGACACCCCGTTCGACACCACCAAGTTCGTCGCGGCCTCGATCGACGAGGTCTACAAGACGCTGATCGAGGCCGGCCTTCTCGTCCTGGTCGTGATCCTGGTGTTCCTGCAGGACTGGCGCGCGATGCTGGTGCCGGCGACCACCGTGCCGGTCACCATCGTCGGCGCGTTCGCCGCGATGGCGGCGCTTGGCTTCACCATCAACCTGTCGACCCTGTTTGCGATCGTGCTGTCGATCGGCATCGTGGTGGACGACGCCATCGTCGTGGTCGAAGGCGCCGCCCATAATATCGAAAAGGGCATGACCGGCCACGATGCCGCGATCAGCGCGATGGACGCGCTGTTCGCGCCGATCGTCGGGATCACGCTGGTGCTGATATCGGTGTTCCTGCCGGCGGCCTTCCTGCCGGGGATGACCGGGCGCATCTACGCGCAGTTCGCGCTGGTGATCGCCGCGACCGCGCTTCTGAGCGCCGTCAACGCCGCGACGCTGAAGCCGACCCAATGCGCGCTGTGGCTGCGCCCGCCGCTGCCGCCGGAGCGCCGCAACTGGTTCTACCGCGGCTTCAACGCGGCCTATGCGCGGCTCGAGAACGGCTACGCCCGGCTGATCGGCCGCATGGTGGCGCACAGCAATGTGTCGGTCATTATCGCCCTGATCCTGGTCGGGGTCGGCGGCTACGGGCTGTCGCGGGTGCCGACCGGCTTCATTCCGATCGAGGACCAGGGCTATCTGCTGGCGGCCGTGCAATTGCCCGACGGCGCCTCGCTCAACCGCACCCAGCGCGTGCTCGACCGGGTCAGCGAAATCGCCGGCAAGACGGGAGGCGTCGACCAGGTGATCACCATCGCCGGCATTTCCGCGCTCGACTCGAGTTCGAGCCTCGCCAATGCCGGCGTCGCCTATCTGGTCCTGAAGGAGTGGAGCGAGCGCGGCAAGGGCGAGGACCTGCGGTCGCTGGTGTTCGGGCTCACCCGGAAACTGGCCGAGATTCCGGAAGCGCGCATCCTCGTGATTCCGCCGCCGCCGATCCAGGGCATCGGCAACGCCGCCGGCTTCGCCATGCAGGTCGAACTGCGCGACGGCAACGCCGATTTCGGCAAGCTGCAGGCGATCACCAACGCCATCGTCGCCAACGCGCAGACCCAGAGTTCGCTGCAGCGGGTCAACTCGTCGTTCCGGTCGATGGTGCCGCAGTTCGACGTCGAGGTCGACCGGGTCAAGACGCAGACGCTCCACGTCACGACCGATCAGGTATTCTCGACCCTGTCGTCCTATCTGGGGGCGTCCTTCGTCAACCAGTTCAACAAGTTCGGCCGCACCTTCCAGGTCTACGCCCAGGCGGATGCCCAATTCCGCCTGACCCTGCGCGACATCGAAAATCTGATGGTGCGCAACCAGCAGGGCGACATGGTTCCGCTGGGAACGCTGGCGACCATCACGCCTTCGGTCGGACCTTCGCTGATCAGCCTGTACAATCTCTATCCGTCCTCGACCGTCATCGGCCTGCCGGCGCAGGGCTTCAGCTCCGGCCAATCGATCGCGCTGATGGAAGAGATCGCCGCCAGGACCCTGCCGCCGGGCTCCGGTTACGAGTGGACGGCGATGTCGTACCAGGAGAAATCGGTCGGCAGCCAGATCTACTACGTGTTCGGCCTTGCGCTGCTGCTGGTCTATCTGGTGCTGGCCGGGCAATATGAAAGCTGGTCCGCGCCGATAGCGGTGATCCTGGCGGTGCCGCTGTCTCTGCTCGGTCCGATGGCGGTGCTGACGGCCTTAAGAATCGAGAACAATCTCTATACCCAGATCGGGCTGATCCTCCTGATCGCGCTGTCGGCCAAGAATGCGATCCTGATCGTCGAGGTCGCGCTCGAACTGCACGGCCGCGACGGCAAGCCGCTGCTGGAATCGGCGGTCGAGGCGGCGCGGGCGCGGTTCCGGCCGATCCTGATGACGTCGTTCGCCTTCATCCTCGGCGTGGCGCCGCTGGTGGTCGCGAGCGGCGCCGGCGCCAGCGCGCGCAAGTCGATCGGCATCACCGTGTTCTCGGGCATGATCGCCTCGACCTGCCTCGCCGTGCTGTTCGTGCCGACGTTCTTTGTGGTGGTGCAGCGGTTCGAGCACTGGCGCGCGGAACGCAAGCGCAAGGCGCCGGCCGCACAAACGATCTCGCAGCCGGGATCCTGAGCCGGCCGCACCGGCAGCAATCCGGTCTGCGAGGAAGCGCCGGCATCAGGCGGCAGCCCGATTCGAGATTTGGCGTGCGCTGTCCGCCCGGACCTTCGGCCTCACACCTTGATCATCCGCTTGCCGCGGTTCTCGCCGGCGAGCAGCCCGATCAGCGCCTTCGGCGTGTTTTCGAGGCCGTCGATGATGTCCTCCTGGACTTTCAGTTTGCCGGCGGCGACCCAGGACTGCAGCTCCTTCAAGGCCGCATCGCGCTGGTCCATGTAATCCATCACGATAAAGCCCTGCATGATCAGGCGTTTCACCACGATCAGGCCGGGCACGCCGCGCGGCCCATGCGCCGACGGCACGCCGTCATATTGCGAGATCGCGCCGCAGCAGGCGATGCGGCCGCGATTGTTCATCTGCGCCAGACAGGCCTCGAGGATATCGCCGCCGACATTGTCGAAATAGACGTCGATGCCGGCAGGCGCCGCCGCGCGCAGCGCCTTGAACACCGCGCCGTCCTTGTAATCGACCGCGGCGTCGAAACCGAGTTCGCTCGTCAGCCAGTTGCACTTGTCCTTGCCGCCGGCGATGCCGACGACGCGGCAGCCCTTGATCTTCGCGATCTGGCCGACGATCGATCCGACCGAGCCGGCTGCGGCCGAGACCACGACGGTCTCGCCGGCCTTCGGCTTGCCGACATCGAGCAGCCCGAAATAGGCGGTCAGCCCGGCGATGCCGTAGACGCTCAATAGATGCGTCATCGGCTCGAGCTTCGGCATTTTGCTCAGATGCTTTGCCGCGACAGCCGCGTAATCCTGCCAGCCGGTGTCGCCGAACACGATGTCTCCCGGCGCAAGTCCCGGCGACTTCGACGACACCACCTCGGCGATGCCGCCGCCGGCCATCACGGTGTTGGCCTCGACCGCCGCGCGATAGGTCGCGCCGTGCATCCAGGCGCGGTTGGCCGCATCCAGCGAGATGTAGCGCACCCGCAGCAACGCCTCGCCGTCCTTCGGCTCCGGAATCGGCGCCTCGGACATCTTGAAATGCTCGGGCCCGAGTTTTCCGGCCGGCTTTTCCACCAGCAGGACCTGACGATTGATGGTGTCGCTCATGGCATTGCCTCCCCGATATGGCCGTTCTTGATGTCGCGGCCGCGCCCGAACCGCGCAACCGCACGGATCGTGCACGGCGCCCGATGCCGGCGGGTTCATCCCACATCGAGAACTCGGTGGCAAACGCGAGCCGCTCCGTTCCTCGACGATATCCCGTTCAGCCGAACACCTTGTCCAGGGCGGCGCTGTACGCCGCATACACCAGATCGGGGTGCTGCCTGCTCAGCGCCTCCATCATCACCCCCGAATTGATCTCGAGGATTTTCCAGGCGCCGCCGACCCGCACGACGTCGATCGATCCGAATCGTATTCCGACCGCGCTTGCCGCCTGCACCGCGATCTCGACGCAGGCTTCCCTGATTTTTCCGTGCTCCAGGAGTACCGGCTGCGCGCCTGAATCGAGGTTATGCCGCCAGTTCAGGACGCGTCGTTGCCCCGCGGGCACGACCGTGTCCAGCGCGGCGGCATCGAG
Organism: uncultured Alphaproteobacteria bacterium; assembly: GCA_963721275.1. Classification (GTDB taxonomy): domain Bacteria; phylum Pseudomonadota; class Alphaproteobacteria; order Rhizobiales; family Xanthobacteraceae; genus Bradyrhizobium. Next base: position 218,179 of record CAVRIQ010000014.1, read on the forward strand.
ATCGGCGAGCATGCCCGGCAAGACCCTCGACCGCAGGGCGACGGGCGTCGCCTCCAGCGCCAGCTCCAGCAGCGAGTGCTTGCCGTCGCCCGTGACCGCAGGGCGGTTCTTGCCGTAGACCACGACCGGATGATGATCGAGCAGGACGACACGGACCTCGTCCTCGATCTCCACGTATGGCGAAATCGCAAGACCGAGACTTGAAGAGAATATCCTGTGCACGGCCAGTTCGAGGTCGGGCTCGGTCGACACCTTGAAAACGGAATCGCCGCTGGTTCCCTCGTTGGGCTTGACGACGAGGCCATTCGGATTCTCCGTCAGGAGCGCGAGCATTGTTTCCCATGATCGCTGCGGCGGGACGTACTCGTTCATTTGCGGGCTCAGGAACAGCGCGTGCGGGATGCATGGAATTCCGCCAAGCTGCAGCACTTCAGCGGTCGCCGCCTTGTCGTTCGCGATCCGATGCGCCACCGCGCTGTTCAATCCGAGATCGTATCCGAAGGCGAGATGCCGCCTCGCGCCGCGCTGCAGGATGATGAGCCAGCCCTGGGACCTGATTTCGATCCCGATGCCGCGAGCGGCGCAGTATTTCTTGACGGCGTCCACGAATGTGCGCTGGCTGTTAAGCATCTCAAAACCATTCAGTTGTCGCAAACGCGGATAGCACCGTTGCGCGGAAGTCCGTCCCGGTAATTTATTGCCCGCAAGGCGCCGATTTCAGCAAGTTAATTGCGCGTAGTCCCTCCGCACGATCAAGATATTTTGCGGTCTTTTTGCAAAATAAATCTGGTCGCATTCGCCCCCTCAATTGCGCGTCAACCCCGGTTGACTATCTCTGATATTGGCGTAGGTGAAACGCTAATTCCTCAATCGCTGCAGGGGTTTTTAGCCTCTTTCGGGGCCGGGCAAGTCGTTCGTTCCAATTCAGGCCAATCGGAAAAACCAAAACACATGAGCGCATTCCATCGAGAGAAGGTTCTTTCGGTCCAGCACTGGACCGATACGCTTTTCAGCTTCCGGGCCACCCGCAATTCCTCCTTCCGGTTCCTCAACGGGCAGTTCGCCATGATCGGGCTCGAGGTCGACGGCCGTCCGCTCCTGCGCGCCTACTCGATGGCGAGCGCCAATCACGAGGACGAGCTGGAATTCTTCTCGATCAAGGTCGCCGACGGGCCGCTGACCTCGCGGCTGCAGAAGATCAGGGAAGGCGACACCATCCTGGTCGGGCGCAAGGCGACCGGCACGCTGATATCGGACAATCTGATCCCGGGCCGGCGCCTGCTGCTGCTGTCGACCGGGACGGGCCTGGCGCCCTTCGCCAGCCTGATCAAGGACCCGGACGTGTACGACAAGTTCGAAACCATCGTGCTGGTGCACGGCTGCCGGCAGGTCTCCGAACTCGCCTATGGCGAGGAGCTGGTCGCCAGATTGCGCGACGACGAATTGTTCGGGCCGCTCTTGACCGAGAAGCTTCAGTATTATCCGACCGTCACCCGCGAGCCGTTCCGCAACCGCGGCCGCATCACCGATCTCATCACCTCGGAGCAGCTGTTCGACGATATCGGCCAGAAGCCGCTCGATATCGCTCACGACCGCATCATGATGTGCGGCAGCCCGGGCATGCTGGAAGAACTGCGCCAGATGTTCGAAGCGCGCGGTTTTGCCGAGGGAAGCAGCAGCGAGCCCGGCCATTTCGTGATCGAGAAGGCGTTCGTCGAACGCTGAGGCTCTGCCTCGTCGTCATTTGGGGCGCGTCGAAGACGCGAGCCCCGGATGTGCAGTTGCACATCGGGGAATCTCGAGATTTTCGGGCTCATTGCTGCGCGATGCCCCGGAATGACGGCGTTGCGTCATGCCCACACCCACTGTTGATCATGCAGTCCGGCTTTCGGCTGCTATAAACCCCGCCTGATATCGCGTGGCTCTCCGCCAGCGCGTCGATCCCGGGGGCTGACAAGACTTTGTCCGGATACGACCATTCCGGCCTCACCAGGACGGCCTTTGTCTTCGCCGGCGGCGGCAGCTTTGGCGCCATCCAGGTGGGCATGATGCACTCGCTCGCCGCCCACGGCATTTCGGCGGACATGGTGGTCGGCTCCAGCGTCGGGGCGCTGAACGGCGCTTATTATGCCGGCGATCCTACCCTGAAGGGCGTGCTGCAGCTCGAGACCATCTGGCGCGGATTGAAGCGGCACGACGTGTTTCCGGTCAACTGGCGGACGCTGCTGGGGTTTGTCTGGCGCCGCGATTTCCTGATTCCCCAGGACGGCATTGCGAAACTGATCGACGATCATCTGCCCTATCGCAACCTGCAGGACGCCCAGTTGCCGGTTCATATCGTCACCACGGATATCGTCTCCGGCGACAGCGTGGTGCTGTCGGAGGGCCCGGCGGCGCAGGCGATCATCGCCTCCACGGCGATCCCCGGCGCCTTCGCTCCGGTCCGCTACAAGGATTTTTACCTCGCCGACGGCGCGATCTCCTCCAACACGCCGATCAGGGTCGCGGTCGCCAAGGGCGCGCGGCGCCTGATCATCCTGCCGACCGGTTACGCCTGCGCCACGCACACGCCGCCGGCAGGCGCGGTCGCCAATGCGCTGCACGCGCTGACGCTCCTGATCGCGCGGCAATTGGTGAGCGAACTGGAAGGCCTCAGCTCCGACATCGAATATTTCGTGGTGCCGCCATTATGCCCGCTGGTGGGCTCGCCCTACGATTTCTCGCGAACCTCCGATCACATCGAGCGCGCCATCCGCTCCACCGATGCATGGCTGGCGCAGAGCGGCCTGGAAAGAGGCGGCATTCCCGACGAGATGCGTCCGCACAGTCATTGAGCCAGCCCGAACTACGCTGCACTGCAAAAGAGGCGCGTGGCGGGCGCAGACGTCCCGTCGCGGGACGGATTGATCAGCGGCCAGCGGATTCGCTAGCCTGACGGCCGTCATATCCGTGACCGGTGCCTGAGATATCCTGTACAGCATTGTTCTGATAGTAAGATTAGGCTGCGGCCGAAAAACATTAATACGGCAGATTTGCCCGAGGGGTGCCATGGAAACGCTGCTGCTTCCGTTCTCGCCACGCTTCATCGTGCTGACGATCTGCGCCGTCGTCACGGGGCTGCTTCTGGGCCTCGGAATCGTCGATCGCAAGGTGTTCGACCTGGTGCTGATCCCGGTGCTGATCTTCGGCGGGCTGACGGCGCTCGGCATTCGCGATCTGATCCAGAAGAGCCACGCGGTGCTGCGCAACTATCCGATCTCCGCGCATCTGCGCTTTCTCCTGGAAGAGATCAGGCCGGAGATGCGGCAGTATTTCTTCGAGAGCGAGAAGGACGGCATGCCGTTTTCCCGCGACACCCGCGCGGTGATCTATCAGCGCGCCAAGATGGCGCTCGACAAGCGGCCGTTCGGCACCCAGGAAGACGTCTACCGCGAGGGCTATGAGTGGATCCACCATTCGGTGGCGCCGAAGCCCCATGCCGAGGAGAAGTTTCGCGTCACCATCGGCGGCCCCGATTGCACCAGGCCTTATTCGGCCTCGGTCTTCAATATTTCGGCGATGAGCTTCGGGGCGCTCAGTCCCAATGCGGTGCGCGCGCTGAACGCGGGCGCGAAAAAGGGCGGCTTCGCGCATGACACCGGCGAGGGCGGCTTCAGTCCCTATCATCGCGAGAACGGCGGCGACATCATCTGGGAGATCGGCTCCGGATATTTCGGCTGCCGCAACCGCGACGGCTCGTTCAATCCGGACGAATTCGCCCGCGTCGCGTCCGACGATCAGATCAAGATGGTCGAACTCAAGATCAGCCAGGGCGCCAAGCCCGGTCACGGCGGCGTGCTGCCGGCGGCCAAGGTCTCCGAGGAGATTTCCAAAATCCGCGGCGTCGCGATGGACGAGGACTGCATCTCGCCGGCGTCTCACCGGGCGTTTTCGACGCCGCTGGAAATGATGGCCTTCATCGCCGAGATGCGGCGGCTGTCCGGCGGCAAGCCCGCCGGCTTCAAGCTGTGCATCGGCCACCCCTGGGAATTCCTGGCGATCTGCAAGGCGATGATCCAGACCGGAATCTATCCGGATTTCATCGTGGTCGACGGCAATGAGGGCGGCACCGGCGCGGCGCCGCTCGAATTCATGGACCATATGGGCATGCCGATGCGCGAGGGCGTCAATTTCGTCCACAACGCGCTGATCGGCATCAACGCGCGCGACCGCATCCGGATCGGCACCGCCGGCAAGATCGCGACCGCCTTCGACATGGCGCGAGCGATGGCGATCGGCGCCGACTGGTGCAATTCGGCGCGCGGCTTCATGTTCGCGCTGGGCTGCATCCAGTCGCTGTCCTGCCATACCGACCGCTGCCCGACCGGCGTGACCACCCAGGACCCCACGCGCAACCGCGCGCTGGTGGTGCCGCACAAGATCGAGCGGGTTTACAATTATCATCACGCCACCCTGCACGCGCTGACGGAACTGATCGCGGCCGCAGGCCTCGAGCATCCGCGGCAATTGCGGCCGATCCATTTCTCGCAGCGGACCTCGACCACCGAGGTACAGTCGTTCGCAAAACTCTATCCGTCGCTGCGCCCGGGCGAATTGATCGACGGCACCAGCGATTCCCGCTTTCGCGAAGCCTGGGCCATGGCGCGGGCGGACTCGTTCCAGCCGGCGGGGTAGGTGCTCGATTTCGTCATTCCGGGGCGCGCGTCAGCGCGAACCCGGAATCCGGAAGTGGTTGGCACGCTTGCGCGGACCCGCTGGCGTCGCCCCGGAACGGCTCAAGACAGCGCAAGACTCGCCGTGCCACGCCTGGTTCAGAACTCGCCGTGCAGGCGTCCTGAGAAGATCGAGACCGGCCCGCGGTCGGCGTTATAGGCGGGGTTTGTGATGAGCTGGTAGTCGGCGGTCAGCGTGACCGCCTTGTTGAGCGCAAACGCATAATAGGTTTCGAGGATCCGCTCACGCCTGTAATCGAGCTGGCCGTCGCCGATCAGAATGCCGAGCCCGCCTGCCGCGATGAAGTCGCGGTGATCTCTGGAGAGCGAGTTGATCGCCCCGCCGATGCCGATCACATCATCGGGTCTGCCCCATCGGGTGCCCTTGATCGAGGCGCCGAGCGAGAGGCTGGCATCGATGTCGGTGAAGGCCACGATTTCGGTCTTGCCGTCGTTCCAGCTCCAGCGGCCGAATAGTCCGATTTCGTCGCTTAGGGCCTGCTCGAGGTTGATGACGTAACCGTATTTGATGCGTCCCGTGCGGGTCTGCGAGATGTCCAGATTGAGCGCCGGATTATCCAGCGTCTCGCGATAGCTTCCGGAAAAGGCGCTGTTGAGCCACGCGATGGTCCGCAGTTTTCCGGGCTGCGAGAAAAGCGAATAGCGCGTCTCCAGTTCGAGCACGTAGGTTCCGCGCCGGAAGACGTCGGTGTCGAAGCTGCTCCCATTTGGAACCGACTGCATCAGGAAATAGCCCGACCGCAGCGCCCATTGTTTCTGATTGAGTTCGGCCGTCGCGCCGTAGCTCAGCCCGACCTTGTCCGCCGAATAGTCGAATGCGCCCGGCGCCCACATGGCCCAGTTCATGAAATCCTTGCGGGTATCCTTGGCGTAGGCGTTGCCGTCGAAAACATCGGTGACGGCGAATTTGCCGGCCTGAAGCGTCAGCCGCGAGACGTCGACCTTGCTCTGCAATTGGCTCGGTCCGCTGGCGAGTTCTTCCTGCTCACCGCCGAAGCCGAAGGTCTGGCGCAGAAACAGCCGCGACGTACTGTAATGCGGGTAGGGGAAATTGGATTTTTGCGCTTCGCCGCTCGAAAATCCCCCGAGTCCGACCGTATCGCTCAGCCCAAATCCCTGCAGCAGTTCGGGGTTGTAATAAACCTCGCCGCCTTCCCAAAGCCGGGCGTTGAGGAACAGGCTGTTGCTCCAGCTCGCCTGCGCCTGCGGGGCCGGCGTCAGGCTGTTTGGGCCGCTGTATGGTGCGCGGAAGGCGGGATAGCCTTGCGGCAGATAGGTTGTCTGACCGTGGATTTCCCAGCGATCGGATTCGGGATCCGTCCACGATGCCGGATTGAAATTGTCCGATCCCGGCCAGTCGACCTTGCGGTTGAGGCCAACGCGGAGCGACTGGAAATCCAGCGTCGATGCGTCGTGCGTGCCGGAGGGAAAGCTGACGTCGGCTCGTCCGAACCGGCTGTAGAGATATTCCAGCCGTGCGCTCCAGTGCGGGGCGAAAGCATATTCCACCCCGCCTCCGGCGGCCCATCCGGTCCGGGTGCTCAGCTTCTTTTCGTCGCTGCCGATCGCAGGGGTATTGAGAAAGCGCTCTCCCGCCCATGCGAGCCCGCCGGTGGCGTAGGTCAGCCAGGGACCGCTGGCGTAGCCGATGCGGCCGCGCGCGGTTGCTACATAGTCCCACTGTTCGGTGACGTCTGACCGCGTCGTTGCCAGCGACGACACCACCGAATTCGAAACGAGAAAATTCGGGAAAGTTATATCGGCTTCTGCGCCGAGCAGCAGTCCGGATGGCAGCCGGTAATTATAGCCGGCCTGCACGCCGCCGATCATCCCGCTGAAGGTGCCGCTGTCCACGGTAGGCGCCGGATCGGACAGCACCGCGGTTGAGGAGCCGCGGCCGTAGCCGGCGTGGGCGCCGAAATAGAACCCGCTCCAGTCGTAGACCGACCGTATTGGCGGAGCCTTGACGGGCATCTTGAGGGAGAGGTCCGCCGCGAACGCGGCGCCGTCGCAGGCGAGCAGGGTCAAGCCCATGCCCGCGACGACGCCCTCCCAGGATCGGCTGCAGCGGTTCATGGTCTGGGTGCTTCCAGCGCGAACATTCCGGCGGTCTTTCGTCATCTCTGCCGATTCGCCGGCGAACTGCCATCGAATACAACCGGGCGATCGTCACCCAGCGTTATTGCAAGTCATTCGCAATTACAAGAGCCGCTGGCACGACGACCTTTCATGACATCGCATAGTGACATGCGTGCAACGCAATGAAATCGTTCCAGATTCGAGAGGTCCCAGAATTCAAATCCGGTGCCGGCGACCGCGTCGGTGAGGTCACGCCGAGCGCGGGTGCTGGACCTCGACGGTGACATGCGACAGATCGGCGAATTTCGCCAGCCGCTGCCGGTAATGCGCCGCCTCGCGCTTGCCGGTGGTGGCGACGCAGACGATGGCGCCGAGATGTCCGGGCCCGAGCCGCCAGAGATGCAGGTCGGTGACCTGATCGCCCTCGGCTTCGATCAGCTTGCGCACCTTCTCGGCCATGCGCGGATCCGGCGTGCGATCGAGCAGGATGCCGCCGGTGTCGCGCAACAGCCCGACCGACCAGTTGGCGATGACCAGCGCGCCGATGAAGCCGGCCAGCGGATCCATCCACAGCCAGCCGAACGCGCGCGCCAGCAGCAAGCCGGCAATCACCAGAACCGAGACCGCGGCATCGGCCATGACGTGAACGACGGCGGCCCGCATATTGTTGTCGCGGTGATGCGCGCCGGCCCCATGTCCGTGGTCGTGTTCGTGCTCCTGGAATTCCAGCTCGCGTTCCTGCGGCTGGCCCGCCTGCATCAGGCGAACCCTGGCAAGGAAAGCGTGCGGCTCCGGAATCTCGTCGCGCGACTGCAGATATCCGCCGCGGTCCTCGAAGGAAAATAGCTGACGGCTGCCATCCGGCCTCGTGGTCTCGATGGTGAGGTCGGAAGCCGGCAATGCACCCGCCTCTGCGCGCACGCGAAACCGCGGCGGTACGCCGTCCTCGAATACCTCGATATCCAGAATGTGATGGCCCAGCGCGATGCGGCGAGCTTCTTCCGCGTGACCATGCGCCTGGCCATGCGCATGACCGTGGTGGTGGTGATCGTGTCCGCCGGACAACAGCCAGGCGCTGGCGACATTGACCACGAGGCCGAGCATCGCGATCGGGATCGCTTCGTCGAAGCTGATCGGGACCGGCTCGAGCAGGCGCGATACGGCCTCATAGCCGATCAACAGCGCGATCATCGCCAGAACGATGGCGCTGGAATATCCCGCGAGATCGCCGAACTTGCCGGTGCCGAACGAGAAACTGCGGTCGTTGGCGTATTTGCGGGCATAGGTGTAAGCCAGCGCCGCCAGCAGCAGCGCGCCGGCATGGGTCGACATGTGCAAGCCGTCGGCGATCAGCGCCAGCGAGCCGAACAGCGCGCCGCCGATGATCTCGGCGATCATCATGACGGTGCAAAGCACGATCACCGCCCAGGTCCGGCGCTCCGCCTTGTCGTGATCCCTGCCCAGAAACAAATGATCGTGCGGCGGAAACTGAAACAGCTCTTCGGCATCCGACATGGTGTCCCTCACTTCAGATAGGTGTGGACCACTTCGATCAGCTGATCGGCGGCGTCGGCGTTAAGCGCGCCGGGATTCCGCTCGGGATCGACGAGATGGGTGCGGATATGGTCCTCGACCACCTCGGCCATCAGGCCGGCGACGCCGCCGCGAATGCCGGCGATCATGTGCATGATGCGCTCGCATTCGGCTTCCTCGGTCAGCGCCCGCTCGATCGCCTCGATCTGGCCGCGAATGCGTCCCACCCGCGCGAGCAGCTTTTTCTTTTCCCGGATCGTGTGTGCCACGGCCCTCTCATAGGGTACCCCCCTATGCTATGTCAATCGCTGCGGCGGCGTTACCGGGACCAACGAGACGCGCGGCAAAAAGTTGACCCGCCCGGGGGGACGTCCGGGCGGGTCGGGTGTGCGACACGGGGTGGATGAGGCGCCGTGCCGGACGCAGGATTCCCTGACAGAGCGTTTTCGAGCGAAGTGGATACCGGTTCGCGTGAAGAAAACGCGCCAAACAAAAACTGCGTTTTCGAGCGAAGTGGATCCGGTTCGCGTGAAGAAAACGCGTCAAACAAAAATCCTCTTCAGCCGGTGATCAGTAGTAATTGCAGGTGCGGACGCGGCCGATGAAATTGCCGTAGGCGTCGAACTGGCGCACCCAGCCGCAGCGGCGATAGCCGCCATCATAGTAGCCGTCATTGCCGGCGGCGATCGCGCTGCCGACGACGGCGGCGCCGACGAGACCGGCTCCTGCGCCCCAGCCCCAGCCGAGCCCGTGGGCTTCTGCCCTGGTGGTGGTGGAAGCGATGCTGCCGGCGACGGCAAGGGCCACGAGGGCAAGCGCGGCCATTTTGGTCCTGATCGACATGAGAAACTCCATCCGGCCGAGCGCGGAACCGTTGTGGTCCGCATGCCCAGTTGGACGGAGGCTGTTCGATTCCGGTTCGATGCATCCGAAGGCAAGTTCGGGCGATTCAGGATTTAATAGATAAAACAATCATTTAGAGGAAGGTTGCGGGTCGTTCAGAAGCCGCTTCACGTCGAATTTATCGACGTCGGCGAGCAGTTCGCAGAACGCGCGTGCGCCGTGATCGAGCAGAATTTCCCCGCTCTGCGCGGTGGCGATCGCGGCATCGCCGACGGCACCGCTGGCATGAAGATCCTGGGTCTGCCACGCGAACGGTGCCGGCCGATGTGCCGACAGCCAGCGATACTCCTGCTCCATCGCGACACTGCTGGGACGGAAATCGGCGATCTTGTCCTTGCGCACATGTTGCGGATAGCGCGCCAGCATGATCGATGTCTCCCACGCGCCGCCATGGATGCCGTGACGGAGTTCTTCCGCCGAGAACAATCCCTCCGGCGCGCCGAAACGGAACCATCCGGTGGTGACGGCGAGAAGTCCGTGCTGCGCGCGCAGATCCTGCGCGACCAGCGTCATGGCCGCGCTGTTGCCGCCGTGGCTCGTGACCAGCACCAGCTTCCTGACGCCTGCGCGCGCGACGCTCTCGCCGAGCGCCATCCAGCTCTTCAGCGCGACCTCGGTCGGCAGCGTCAGCGTGCCGGGATAGTCGATATGCTCGGTGGAGATCCCGACCGGCTGCAGCGGCAGGAAGGTCGCCGGGATCGTGTCGGGCAGAAGCTCGCGCACCCGCGCCAGATAGGCCTGCGCGATCATGATGTCGGTGCCGACCGGCAAATGGGGGCCGTGCTGTTCGGTGGCCGCCAGCGGCAGCACCGCGATCCATCGCGCCGGCGCGGTCTCGGCAATGCCGGGCCAGTGGATGTCGGTCCAGTCGCGGGGAGGGAGCAATGACGTCATCGAGCGAAATGTTTCTTTAAGCGCGTTTGCAAGGTAGTTTGCGGGGCAGGCTGTATGCCTTCGACGGGACGTGGTTAGCGTCCGTTCCCATCATGGTCCAGAACGATCGACGGAGTCCAATCATGAACCCGGCTCTTTTGCCGCGAGCGTTAACCCTGGGCCTTGCGGCCCTGGTCATGGCCATGCTGCCGGCGAGCGCCCAGACCACGCTGGACAAGGTCTCGTTCGGGACCAACTGGGTCCCCGAAGCCGAACACGGCGGGTTTTTCCAGGCGGTGGCCGACGGCACCTACCAGAGATACGGGCTCGACGTCACCATCGTGCCCGGCGGCCCGAACGACAACAACCGCATGCTGCTGATCGCCGGCAAGCTCGATTTTTTCATGGCCGCCAACACCCTGATGTCGTTCGATGCGGTCGCCAACAAAGTGCCGGTGGTGACGGTCGCCGCCATCTTCCAGAAGGACCCGCAGGTCTTCCTGACCCATCCGGAATCGAAAATCACGAAACTCGAGCAGCTCAAGCCGCTGACGCTGTTCGTGTCCAAGGAAGGCATCACGAGCTATTTCCAGTGGCTGAAATCCGAATACGGGTTCAGCGAGGCGAAGGTCAGGCCCTACACGTTCAACCCGCAGCCGTTTATCGCCACCGCGCAAAGCGCGATGCAGGGCTATGTCACCTCCGAGCCGTTCGCGGTCGAGAAAGCCGCCAAATTCAAGCCGGGAATCATCCTGCTGGCGGATTATGGATTCAACAGCTATTCGACCTTGATCGAAACCCGCCGCGAATTGACCGACAAGAAGCCCGATCTGGTGCAGCGCTTCGTCGACGCTTCCATCGTCGGCTGGTACCATTATCTCTATGGCGACAATGCGCCCGGCAACGCGCTGATCAAGAAGCTCAATCCGGAAATGACCGACGAACTGCTCGCCTTCTCGTTAAGCAAGATGAAGGAATACGGCATCGTCGATTCCGGGGACGCCCTGCGCGACGGGATCGGCGCCATGAACGACGAGCGGGCCACGAGCTTCTTCGACAAGATGGTGCGGGCGGGCGTGGTCCGTCCCGACGTCGATTTCCGCAAGGCCTATACGCTTCGCTTCATCAACAAGGGCGTCGGTCTCGATCTCCGGCCCAAGAACTAGAGGCGCGATGGCGGAATCCGCAGCCTCGACCGGAACGGACGCGGCCGGCCTCGCGGTCAGCCTGCGCGCCGTCACCAAGGTCTATGACAGCGGCGTCGCCGCGCTGGGGCCGCTGGACCTCGACGTGCGCCATGGCGAATTCGTCTCGCTGCTCGGGCCGTCCGGCTGCGGAAAGTCGACCGCCTTGCGCCTGATCGCCGGGCTCAGCCCGCCGACCTCCGGCAGCGTCGGCGTTGCCCATCGCAGCGCAGAGGCGCGCGGGAAGCATGGCGTGGGCTTTGTGTTCCAGGAGCCGACGCTGATGCCGTGGACCAGCGTGCGCGAGAACGTGCGGCTGCCGCTGAAGCTCGCGCATGCGCCGACCGGCGAGGCGAACAGGCGCGTCGACGAGGCGTTGGCCCGGGTCGGGCTTGCCGAATTCGCCGGCGCATACCCGCGCGAATTGTCCGGCGGCATGAAGATGCGGGTGTCGCTGGCACGCGCGCTGGTCACCGATCCCGAGATTCTGCTGATGGATGAGCCGTTCGCAGCGCTCGATGAAATCACCCGGTTTCGCCTCAACAACGATCTGCTCGCGCTGTGGCGCAATCTGCGCAAGACCGTCATCTTCGTCACGCATTCGGTGTTCGAGTCGGTGTATCTGTCGCAGCGCGTGGTCGTGATGACGCAGCGGCCCGGACGCCTCAGTGCGGAGATCCGCATCGACGCCGCCGAGCCGCGGGGAGAGGAGTTCAGGACGTCGGCCGATTACGCCGGCTATTGTCGCGAGGTTTCGAACGCGCTGGCGCCGTCCTATTCCGGGCTGTCAGGCTCATGAGTTCGTTGCAGACACCGCCGTTGTCGTCCGCCCGCCGGGCCGCGCCCGAGCGAGCCAGTCTGCGCCTCCTCCGCATCCTGCTTCCCGTCGTCGTATTCGCGGCCGGCGTCGCGGCCTGGGAACTCGTGGTGCGGCTCAACCATATCCCGCCCTATGTGCTGCCGGGGCCGGTAGCGGTGCTGGCAACGCTGATCGCCGACTGGCCGGTGCTGTCGCAATCGCTGCTGACGACATTGCAGACCACGCTGGAAGGCTTCGTTGCCGCCGGGATCGGCGGCATTGCGCTGGCGCTGCTGTTCAATCAATCGAAATGGCTGGAATATTCGCTGTTTCCCTATGCCGTCATCCTGCAGGTGACGCCGGTGATCGCGATCGCGCCGCTGCTGCTGATCTATCTGCCGCAGCAGACCGCCGTGATCGTCTGCGCCTGGATCGTGGCGTTCTTTCCGGTATTGTCCAACACCACGCTGGGACTGAATTCGGTGGATCGCAATCTGGCCGGCCTGTTCCAGCTCTACGGCGCGTCGCGGCTGCAGACGCTTTTCCATCTCAAGCTGCCTTCCGCGCTGCCCTTCATCCTCGGCGGATTGCGGATCGCGGGCGGCCTGTCGCTGATCGGCGCCGTGGTGGCCGAGATCGCGGCGGGCTCGGCGGGCGCGGGATCGGGGCTCGCCTATCGGATCGCGGAATCCGGCTATCGCCTCAACATTCCCCGAATGTTCGCGGCGTTGCTGTTGCTCTCCGCCGCCGGAATTGTCATTTATGGGCTGCTGGCGCTAGTTTCGCATCTGGTGCTGCGGCGCTGGCACGAGAGCGCGCTTGGAAAGGAAAACTGATGGCTGGCGGGACTGTTTCTTCCGAGAAGATCGATTTGCTGATCTATGGGCCGAGCAAGCCGATCGTCGATAACGGCTTTTCCGACCAATTCGTGCTGCATGCCGTCGAGACCACCGCCGACCTCGATCGATTGACGCCGGCGGTCGCCGAAAAGATCCGCGGGGCCGCGGTGACCTACAATTCGGTGCGCGGCGACGGCAAGGCGCTGGCGCGTTTTCCGAAGCTCGAAATCGTCTCCGCTTTCGGCGTCGGCTACGACCACGTCGACGCCAATTACGCGCGCGAGCACAATATCGTCGTCACCAATACGCCCGACGTACTGACCGAAGAGGTCGCCGATGTCGCGATGGGCCTGTTGATCGCGACCTTGCGCGAGTTCGTCAAGGCCGATCGCTATCTGCGTTCCGGCCTGTGGCTGACGCAGAATTTCCCCCTCAGCGTCGGCTCGCTCCGGGATCGCAAGGTCGGGATGGTCGGCATGGGGCGGATCGGCCAGGCGATCGCGCGCCGGCTGGAGGCCTCGCGCGTTCCCGTGGTCTATCATTCGCGCAAGCCCGCCGACGGCGTGTCGTACCAGCATTATCCCGATCTGATCGAGATGGCGAAGGCGGTGGATACGCTGGTCGTCATCGTTCCCGGCGGTCCCGGAACCGCGAAGATGGTCAATGCCGACGTCATGAAGGCGCTCGGGCCGCGCGGCGTGATCATCAACGTGGCCCGCGGCTCCGTGGTCGACGAGCAGGCGCTGATAGCGGCGTTGAAGTCGGGCACCATTCTCGCCGCGGGCCTGGACGTCTTCGAAAAGGAGCCCAACGTGCCGGATGAATTGCGCGGCATGCAGAACGTCGTGTTGCTGCCACATATCGGCTCCGCTTCGGTTGTAACGCGCAATGCCATGGATCAACTGGTGGTCGACAATCTGAAAGCCTGGTTTGCCGGCAAGCCGCCGCTGACGCCGGTCGCGGAAACCCCGGTGAAGAGCCGCTGATGACACCCCGCTGCGGCATCGCGCTTGCGGCGCTGTCGGTACTCATCGCCGGCTCATATCGGGCGCAGGCGCAGGACGTCTCGACGCTCAAGAAAGACATGATCGGGCAATGGGAGCTCGCGACCACCGAACGCAGCAAGACCTGCGTGGTCACGTTGAAGGGCGATGCGGCGCCGCAGGGGATGAAGCTCGAGCTCGAGCCCGGCTGCGCCGCGGCGCTGCCCTTCACCAGGGACATCGCCGCCTGGAGCATCGCCGGGCTGGACATCGTGCGGCTGCAGGACGCCTCGGGCCAGCCCGTGATCGACTTCACCGAAGTCGAGAGCGGCATTCTCGAAGGCCTGCGGCAGGGCGAGGGCATCTACATCCTGCAGAATCTCGCCGCCGCGCGCTCGCTGGCGAAGTCGATGGATCAGATGATCGGCGACTGGGCGATGGTTCGCGGCAATGGCCAGCCGGTCTGCGGCCTGACGCTGACCAACAACGAGGCGGGGCAGGATAATTTCCAGGTGTTCTTGAAGCCGAAATGCGACCCCGTGGTTGCGGCATTCGCGCCCACGCAATGGCGGCTCGATCACGGCCAGATGCTGCTGATGTCGCAGAGCGGCGAGACCTGGCAGTTCGAGGCCGACGACAACGCGCAGTGGCGGCGGGTGCCCGACAGCGCCGACCCGCTGATCATGCTGCGGCAGTGAAACTTGCGAATCCGCTTCGAACCAGGATGCGGCCTTGGCGATTTCAAGCCGTGCAGCAGCGACCCAATTCATGCAGGAACAACATTTGTGGGATGTCAGCCATGACCGACTTCGAGGACCGGCCCCCTCCGGCGGTCGGAGCTTACTGGATCAAGGAGGAAGACTATCCGGCGCTGCTGGAAATCTTTGACGATGGCAACAAGATGCCGCGAACCTGGAAAGAGTGGCTGAAGATTGCCGAGGAAATGGAGCGGGGACTCAAGGCTTACGGACACGCCGTCTTGCGGGTTCACATCGACCCCAGCACATTTCCGGAGTGGTGCGCCGCACACGGCACCAGCCCGGGCGGCGAGGGACGCAAAAAGTTCGTCGCTGCAGCTGTACTGGAGCGATACGGCAATCAGACCTGACCGATTGCGCCTCCTGTTTACGAGCCTCCTTGGCTGGGTGGTTTCGCGGTGGCGGCGCGTCCGGGACAGCGCCGATCCGATCATCCGGGTTCGCCAGCAGAGTTCTCAGATCAGCTTCAATCCCCTCATGCTGGCATGCCCGTTCTTGCCGACGATGATGTGATCGTGCACGGCGATGCCGAGCGGACCGGCGATGTCGATGATCGCCTTGGTCATGTGAATATCGGCCTGCGACGGCGTCGGGTCGCCGGAGGGGTGGTTGTGCACCAGGAGGATCGCGGTGGCCGACAGTTCCAGTGCGCGCTTGATCACCTCGCGCGGATAGACCGGGGTGTGGTCGACGGTGCCGGTCTGCTGCACCTCGTCGGCGATCAGCTGATTGCGCTTGTCGAGAAACAGGATGCGGAACTGCTCCTTGTCGGCGAACGCCATCGAGGTGCGGCAATACTCGATCACGTCGTTCCATGACGACAGCAGGGTGCGCTGCTGCAACTGGCCCTTTGCGATGCGGCTGGCGGCCGCGGCGATCAGCTTGAGTTCGGTGACGGTCCGATCACCAACGCCATCGACTTCCCGCAGCCGCGCTTCCGGCGCGTGCATGACTTCGGCGAACGAACCGAATTTCTTCAGCAGCGTCTTGGCCAGCGGCTTGACGTCGCCGCGCGACCTGGCGGTGAACAGCACCATCTCGAGCAGCTCGTAGTCGCTCAGCGCATCGGGGCCTGCGGAATGAAAGCGCCCGCGCAGCCGCTCGCGATGGCCGTGGTAGTGCGGCGCTTCGGCAGGTGACTGAGTATCGCCGGTATCCGCGGCCATCGGTGGTAGCACCGTTCAGGGAACGGGCTAACCATGCCGGGTCGGCCAGGTTTTGCAACCGGGAAGTGTCGGATAACGGGGCTGCCCCGGCAGAAATTACGCCGCCCCCGGCGGCTTCTCGCCGTGGCGCTGCGACAGCGTAAAAATCTCGACGCCGGTCGAGGTCACGCCGACCGAATGCTCGAACTGCGCCGACAGCGAGCGGTCGCGCGTCACCGCGGTCCAGCCGTCCGACAGGATTTTGACGTGCGGCTTGCCGAGATTGATCATCGGCTCGATGGTGAAGAACATGCCGGGCTTCAGCACCACGCCTTCGCCGGGCCGGCCGATATGGATGATGTTCGGCTCGTCGTGGAACATGCGGCCGAGGCCATGGCCGCAGAAATCGCGCACCACGCTCATGCCCTGCGGCTCGACGAAGCTCTGGATGGCATGGCCGATGTCGCCGGTGGTGGCGCCGGGCTTTACCGCCGCGATGCCGCGCATCATGGCCTCGTAGGTGACCTCGATCAGCCGTTCGGCCTTGCGGGCGATCGGGCCCACCGCATACATCCGGCTGGAATCGCCGTACCAGCCGTCGACGATGAAGGTGACGTCGATGTTGACGATGTCGCCTTCCTTCAGCGGCCGGTCGCCGGGCATGCCGTGGCAGACCACGTGGTTGATCGAGGTGCAGGTCGAATAGCGATAGCCGCGATACATCAGCGTCGCCGGGTAGGCGCCGTGGCTGAAGGCGAACTCGCGCACGAATTCGTCGATCGCCGAGGTCGGCAGCCCCGGCTTGACGATATCGGTCAGCTCGTCGAGGCATTTTGCCACCAGGCTGCCGGCCTTGCGCATGCCGGCGAAACCGCTCGGCCCGTGCAGCTTGATCTGCCCGGTCTTGCGCGAGGAGGTGTCGGACGCTTCGATGTAGCTCATGGGGCTTTGCCGGGAAAAGGAGTGATTTGACCCCCCAATTTAATGATTGGGACCGGGAGTAGCAAGACAAGCCTAGGTCGCGAAATGGTTGTCGCTCGCCCCCGGAACCGGCGAGTTCGGCGGCGGCCGGCGCTTCCCGGTCAGTTCGAAACCTCGACCGTGGTTTCCACCGGCAGCGCTCCGCCGCGGATGCGGATTTCGCGCACCGGATAGGGCACCCGGATGCCCTCGCGCTTGAAGGCGTCCCACAGCGCCAGCATCACGTCGCTCTTCACATTGTCCATGCCGTCGGGGTCGGCGATCCAGAAGGTCAGGGCAAATTTCATCCCGGCCTCGGCGAATTCGGTCAGGATGCAGTTCGGCGGCTTGCCCTTGATGGCGCGCCTGGCGCTTGCGGCGATGTCGATGGCGGTCTTGCAGACCAGCTTCGGATCGGCGTCGTAATTGGTGCCGAAATTGACCTTCACCAGCGTATTCTTGTCGGTGTAGGTCCAGTTGACGACCTTCTGCGTCACCAGATCCTCGTTCGGGATCAGGAATTCGCGGCCGTCGCCGGCGGCGACCGAGATGTAGCGCGTCTTCATGGCGCTGATGCGTCCCGTGGAGTCGCCGATGGTGACGAGATCGCCGGGCTTCACCGACTTGTCCGCCAGCAGGATGATGCCGCTGATGAAGTTGGCGACGATCTTCTGCAGGCCGATGCCGATACCGACGCCGACCGCGCCGGAGAACACCGCCAGCGCCGAGAGGTTGATGCCGACCGCACCCATGGCGATGGTGATCGCCAGCGCCATCAGTCCCATCCGGATCATCTTGACCAGCAGCACCTGGATCGATGGCGTCAGGTCGGTGGACTGGTTGATCCGGCTTTCCACGAAATTGGAGGCAATGTTGGTCAGCCACAGCGCGGCGACCAGCAGCGCCCCGAGCTTGATCAGGAGCAGCGGCGTCAGCCGCAAGCCGCCGAGCACGATAGAGACCGAGTCGAGCGCGTCGATGGTCGGGTCGAGCTGGCCGATGATGCTCAGCGCGGTCACGATCCACGCGGTCAGCGACACCAGCCTGACGATGAAGGCGTTGCGGATCACCGAGGTCACGAGCCGGATCACCAGCCAGGCGAGCGCGAGCTTGGCGGCCACCATCAGCATGTAGCTCCGGCTCGGCCAGGTCGAGTGGTACATCGCGACGCGCGCTGCGATCACCAGGACCGCGAACACCGCCGTGGATGCGCTGCCGACCAGCACGCGGGCGAAGTGCCGCAACGGCAGCGGCCAGCCCATCGCGAACGAGGTCATGTCGACGCGCGCGCGGATGGCCGCGTCGGCCGCGAACGCAATCCCGGCGGCGGCCAGCATCAGGCCGAACTGCAGATAGAACCAGGGCGATGTGACTTCCGCGCCGACCGACCGCGCGGCGGCGTGCAGGAAATCGATGATGTCGTTCGGGTCCATCGTCAAAATCTCGTTTCAAGGCGGGTCATCGAATGAATTTGATTCGAATATCCGCCACAGTCCCATAACTGCAGTTCCGGCGCTATCGCTGCGGCACGCGGTTGCAGCGGGAAAGGCCGCAAAATCGGGCACATTGTCGCTAGCGGCCGAAAATGGGTTGGCGTCGAACTGTGGCGGCGATAAGGATGCAATTGCAGGTATTTGCGGTGATTTGCGAAGGCCCATGGCGTCTCTCGACTCGGTCAGCATAGCCATTCTTCTCGGCGCCGCGCTTGTCATGGCAGGCATTCTGTCGAGCCTGCTGGCGCTGCGCTTCGGCGCGCCGCTGCTGCTGGTGTTCCTGGTGATCGGCATGCTGGCCGGCGATTCCGGACCGGGCCAGCTGCGGTTCGACGACGTGCGCACCACCTACCTGGTGGGCTCGGTGGCGCTGGCGCTGATCCTGTTCGATGGCGGCTTGCGGACCCGGTTTCAGACCATCCGCGCGGTGCTGGCGCCGTCGATGGCGCTGGCGACGATCGGCGTGCTGCTGACCGCGCTGATCACGGCGCCCGTCGCCCGCTATGTGCTCGACCTGAACTGGACCGAGGCGCTCCTGGTCGGCGCGGTGGTGGCGTCGACCGACGCGGCGGCGGTGTTTCTCCTGGTGCACGCGCAGGGCCTGCGGCTGCGCCCGCGCGTCGGCGCGACGCTGGAGGCGGAATCCGGCACCAACGATCCCTTCGCGGTGTTTCTCACGCTGATGCTGGTCGAGCTGATTTCGGTCGGCCATAGCTCGGCATGGCATGTGGCGCTGGAATTGACCCGCGAGGCCGTGCTGGGCGCCATCGTCGGCGTCATCGGCGGCCGGCTGGTGGTGCTGGCGCTCAATCGCGTCGCGCTGCCGCAAGGGCTGCACGCGCCCTTTGTCGCCACCGCCGCCCTGGTGATCTTCGGCGCGGCGCAGATCGCGCATGCCTCGGGGTTTCTCGCGGTCTATCTCGCCGGCATCATCATCGGCAACCGGCCGACCCGCGCGCATAATTCGGTGGTGACGTTTCTCGACGCCGCGACCTGGCTGGCGCAGATCGTGATGTTCGTGCTGCTCGGGCTCCTGGTCTCGCCGCAGCGGCTGGTGGGAAGCATCGTTCCCGCCGTGATCGTGGCGCTGGTCCTGATGCTGGTGGCGCGGCCGCTCGCGGTGTTTCTCTGCCTGGCGCCGTTTCGCTTCAGCTGGCGGGAGAAGACCTTCATCGCCTGGACCGGCCTGCGCGGCGCGGTCGCGATCTTCCTGGCCTCGATCCCGATGCTGGTCGGGCTGTCGAAAGCCTATCTCTATTTCGACGTCGCCTTCGTCGTCGTCATCATCTCGCTGCTGCTGCAGGGCTGGACGCTGGCCGCGGCGGCGCGGCGGCTGCATGTGGCGCTGCCGCGGGCCGATCGCGGGCCGCGCCGCGTCGAGCTCGATCTGCCCGGCCAGCTCGAGCAGCAGCTGGTCGGCTATTCCGTGCGCCCGAAGAGCCTGTTCTTCCGGCGCGGCCTCGTTCCATCCTGGTCGAAGCCGACGCTGGTGATCCGCGACCAGCGCATCCTCTCGCCGGCCGAGGCCGATCCGATCGCGCCCGGCGACTACATCTATCTGCTGGCGCCGCCGGAAAAGGCCGAGGCGCTGGACCGCTTCTTCGTCGACATGCAGCCGAGCTCGGCGCCGGATCCGCATCTGCTCGGGGATTTCGTCGTCTCCGGCGAGGTCACGCTCGGCGACATCGCCAGCATCTACGCCATCGCCACCGATCCCGAACACGCCAGTTTGACGCTCGCCGACTATTTCGACGTCCATCTCGACCACGCGCCGAAGGAAGGCGCGACCCTGGAACTCGATTCCATCGTGCTGGTGGCGCGCAGCATCTCCGGCGGCCGTGTCAGCGTCGTCGGCCTTCGCCTGCCCGAGGAGGAAGAGGCCGCGCCGCCCCTGACGCGGTTCGCCGCGTTCAAGGCCAAGTTGTCGGAGATCTGGTCGCAGGTTGCGGGGGTCTAGTCGCCGATGCCCGCTCGCCGCAATGTTGCTTCGAACCCGGTGCGCTTTCCTGCAATCGTGGCTGGTGCGGCACTTGGATGCCGAATGACCGTCGTAATCGACGCACGGGCCTAGGGTCTAACACGGGCTGTGTGCCTGCGACAAAACAACCCGACGGGCTAAATTCCGCTTTCGTCGCCGGGCAAATCACTTTTTAACTCCCGGCATCCTGTCCCCGAGGAAGGGGCGTTGGCCATCGTCACCGAACGTTGGGATGGGATGCGGTGGACGCGGCGGCGTCGTGCGCGCGATGGGATGGCAGGGCGGGCCTATGGGCTCGTGAGCGATCCCTGGGGCGTGCCGACGAGCGGTGCCGAAGCGTACGGTGAAGTCGTGTGGTCCTGACGCCTCAGCGGTTGGCGTCAAGTCGGCGAAAAGGCAAGTCGGCCCGACCGGGCGCGGATGCGCCGCTTATTCGCAGGCGACGGAGACAACAAAGCCCGATTCTCCGGGGAGCGCGAAGTAAGCCGTAAAGCCATTGCGCAGGGAATGCCGGAGTGCCTCCGCTGAACCTGTATGCTCGTGTGCGTTTTTTTCGCACAATTTTGCACACAAGACCGCGGGTGCGGCGCGCACCCGGCATTCCCTGCTCCCTCGTTGTTATCAGGGGGGCATGGACGTCGCATCGGCTCGGGGCGCGCGTCGCCTGCGAGCGTAGACGTGCGTCCGGCGCTCTGGTCATCGCCGCGGGGGCTGAGTTGCTATTTCGGATGTTGAGGAACAAGCCGACTACCTCTAGGCTGGGTGCCGAAGGTCGCTCAATGACCGCGGTGGAAACGCAGGAGAGACACAACAATGTCCGGCTCGCTCGACGATCAACCTGGCTTTGCGCCGGATTACGATTCTCCGATCCCCTATATGCAGCGGACCCGCGACTATTACGCCGCGATCGGCTACACGACGCCCTACCGCTGGGCGCATTATGTCGATGCGCCGTTCCAGCCGCTGAAGAAGCCGCTGGCGCAATCGCGCGTGACCATCGTCACCACCGCCGCCCCCTATGATCCGGGGAAAGGCGATCAGGGTCCCGGCGCGGCGTATAACGGCGGTGCCAAGTTCTACAAGGTCTATGACGGCGACACGTCGAAGCCGCACGATTTGCGCATCTCGCATATCGGCTACGACCGCAAGCACACGTCAGCGACCGACAGCGGCACCTGGTTTCCGCTGCCGCAGCTCTTGAAGGCGAAAGCTTCGGGGCGGATCGGCGAGGTCGCGCCGCGCTTCTTCGGCGCGCCGACCAATCGCAGCCACCGGGTCACCATCGATGTCGATGCCCCCGAAATCCTTGAACGCTGCCGCGCCGACGGGGTCGATGTCGCCGTGCTGGTGCCGAACTGCCCGGTTTGCCACCAGACTTCCGGCCTGGTTGCCCGCCACCTCGAAGCGAACGGCATTCCGACCGTGGTGATGGGATGCGCCAAGGACATCGTCGAGCACGCTTCGGTGCCGCGCTTCCTGTTCTCCGACTTCCCGTTGGGCAATTCCGCCGGCAAGCCGCACGATGTCGACTCGCAGGCGCGGACGCTCGAACTGGCGCTGGGTTTGCTGGAGCATGCCTGCGGCGCGCGCACCACGATGCAGTCGCCGCTGCGCTGGAGCGAGGACGCCTCCTGGAAGCTCGACTACAACAACGTCGCTCAGATGAGCCCCGACGAACTGGCGCGGCGCCGGCGCGAATTCGACAGGCAGAAAGAGATCGCGCGCGGCAACAAGGTCGCCTGACGCGCGATCAAGAGCACAATCGGGCCATCACAAAAGGGTCGGCCCCTCACATTTCGTCATTGCGAGCGAAGCGAAGCAATCCATCTCACCACGCGAAGAAAGAATGGATTGCTTCGTCGCGGAGTTTATCATCGGGCCGGCCAAGAGCCGGACCCGTTGGCTCCTCGCAATGACGCCCGCAGGAGGACGCCCAATTGACCCGACCGTTCGAAGGCGTGAAGATTCTCGACTTCACGCAGGTGCTGGCCGGCCCCTACGCGAGCTACCAGCTCGCGCTGCTCGGCGCCGACGTCATCAAGGTGGAACGGCGCGAAGGCGAGGACATGCGCCGCACGCCCTTGAGCCGCGAGTGGGCCGATCGCGGCCTCGCTCCGGGCTGGCAGGCGATCAACGGCAACAAACGCAGCCTGACGCTCGACCTCTCGAGGCCGGAGGCGATCGCCATCGTCAAGCAGCTCGCCGCCGAGGTGGACGTGGTGATGGAGAATTTTCGTCCCGGCGTGATGGACAAGCTCGGCATCGGCTACGCCGCGCTGTCGGCGATCAATCCGAGGCTGATCTATTGTGCCATCTCCGGCTTCGGCCAGACCGGTCCGGAACGATCGGGCGCCGGCTACGACGGCAAGATCCAGGCGATGGCGGGCATCATGGCGATCACGGGGCACGAGGAGACCGGGCCGACGCGCGCCGGCTTCGCGGTCTGCGACGTGCTGTCCGGCGCCACCGCGGCGTTCGGCGTCTCGAGCGCGCTGTTCCAGCGCACCCACACCGGCAAGGGGCAGATGGTCGACGTCTCCATGCTGGAGGCGACCCTGGCGTTTCTGTCGGGACAGGTCGCGGATTACACCGTGGCCGGCCATCGCCAGCAGCTGTCCGGCAATCAGGCCGTGAGCCGCCGGCCGACCGCCAATTTGTTCAAGGCGGGCGAAGGCTATCTGTTGCTCGCCGTCAACAGCGAGAAGCAATATCGCTCGCTGATGGCCGCGCTCGGCCGCGCCGACGCACTGGAAGACCCGCGCTTCGCCGACTGGTTCGCGCGGCAGGAACATGAGCCCGCGCTGCGCGCCATCATCGAGGAAGCGCTTGCGAAGAAGGATCCGCGCGAGTGGGAGAAGATCCTCGAGGCGGCCGGCGCGCCCTGCGCCAGCATCTGGAAGATCGAGGAGGTGATCGATCACCCGCAGATATCGGCGCGCGGCGCGATCCAGGAGATCGATACGCCCTATGGCCGCCTGCGCTTCGCCGGCAGCGGCTTCCAGCTCGCCCATGGCGGCGGCAGGCTCGATTCCATGGCGCCCGAACTCAGCGCGCACACCGATGCGGTGCTGAACTCGCTCGGCTATGGCGCGGCCGATATCGCGGACCTGCGCGCGCGCGGCATCGTCTGAGCGGCGGCGCACGGAACCTCATCGCTTTGTTGCCAGGATGCCGCCAACAAACCGCCGCGGGCTGCCGAAGATTCGCGCAGCTTCGTCATCCCCGGGTCGGAACGCCTCGCGCCCGGAATGGTTCTTGGGAGTGTCGCGCTGGTTCGCGTGACGCCAAATGGAACTGGCTTCGATCAGGAGTAACTCATGCAAAAATACATCATGCCGATGGCCGCAGCCCTGGTGCTCGGGATCGCGACCCCCGCGATGGCCTATGACTCGGGCGGCCTCATGTCGATGCAGGATGCCATAGGAACGGCGGCCGATCTCGGCCTCGTAGCGGTTTCCCATACCAATTTTCTCGGCGACGAATGGGAAATCGAGGGGCGGGATACGGCAGGCCGCTACATGGAGGTCTATGTCGATGCCGTCACCGGCGAAGTGCGGAATGTCGACCGCTAGCTAGCCGCGCCATCGCGCGCTATCCGACCCCGCGAGCCTCGGCAGCGTCAGGCTGATCTCGGGGATGCAGATGATCAGGAGCAGCCCGGCAACTTGGGCTGCTCTGGGGAGCTGACGTCGGGTTCCTCCAAAACTCTTTTTTGTCGCGTGTTGTTGCGGCCGGGCAGACCAGCCAGTCCGGCGGCAAGCTTCCAGATGGCGGGCGCCTTGCCGAAGGGAGGGCGGACATTTGAGGGCCGCCGAGAAAAGATTGTTCCCCGGGGACCGGCGTGGTACGAATATCAATTCGGGCCATCGACAACCGCCCGATGAGCCTGCTCGGCCAAGCGTTGTCTCGCTCCCTTGTGGAGGTGAGACATGCCTTGCGGCAGCACGAGCTGTGCATCAGCTAACGACATCCAGACAGCTTCATCGTCATTTCCTGTATTGTCATTTCCGTACCGTGGACGGTTCTGGCAAATCCCGATTTCATGGCTGGGCGGAATTGCCATGCGGCATGAGCGACGGCGCCAGTACACGCAACTTCTCGAACTTGACGATCGGCTTTTCGCCGATATCGGCATATCGAGGCCGGATGCCGACGAAATGGCGCTCAGATCTTCCTGCATCGGCGCATTGATGTGGCACGTCTACCGATGACGAGTTTTGCATTTGCGAAGGCGCGGTCCGACATCTTCCGTTTGTATGCGGCAAGGGCGCTGCGCGGTTTCGGCGACGGCTTCGCCGTTATCATCCTGCCGGTTTATCTTCTGGCGGTCGGCCTCACGCCCCAAGAGGTCGGCATCGTCGCAAGCGCCTCATTGCTCGGGACCGCCGCGCTTACGTTGCTGGTAGGCTTCGTCGCACCCCGCCACGATCTCAGAACCCTGCTTCTCGCAGGCGCCGGGCTGGCCACCGCGACGGGGCTCGTCTTCCCGATGGTCGAAGCGATTGCGCCGGTTCTGCTCGTCGCCTTCATGGGAACCATCAATCCTTCGGCCGGCGACCTCGGAATGCTGATCCCTCTCGAGCACGCCCTGCTGACTCAGGAAACCAGCGACCGGAACCGCACCGGCGTGTTCGCCCGCTATAGCCTGATCGGCTCGCTGACCGCCGCGGCCGGATCGCTCGCGGCCGCCTTGCCGGAATTCCTGACCGCGAGAGGGTTGCCGGAAATCAGCGCGCTTCGGCTGATGTTCTACGGTTATGCGACGCTCGGACTATTGGCGGCGTTTCTCTACAGCCGTCTGCCGCGCGACCACATGCGCGCGGCAAGCCGCCCGCGTCAGGCGCTCGGGCCGTCGCGCCGGATCGTCTACAAGCTGGCCGCGCTGTTCAGCCTTGACGCCTTCGCCGGCGGCTTCGTCGTTCAGTCGCTGTTGGCGCTGTGGCTGTTTCAGCGGTTCGATCTGTCGCTTGGCGCGGCAAGTGCCTTCTTCTTCTGCGCCAGCCTGTTGAGCGCGATCTCGTTTCCCGTCGCCGCCTGGCTCGCCAGACGCATCGGGTTGGTCAATACAATGGTGTTCACTCACATTCCATCGAGCGTCTGCCTGATCGCGGTCGCGTTCTCTTCGAACCTGACGGTCGTGCTCGTTCTCCTGCTGATCCGGTCGGCTCTGTCGCAAATGGATGTGCCGACCCGATCGTCCTATGTCATGGCCGTGGTCACGCCCGACGAACGCACCGCGGCGGCGAGCGTGACCGCGGTGCCGCGCAGCCTCGCCTCTGCCGTCAGCCCCGCGATTGCCGGCTTCATGTTTGCGGGCCCGTTTTCGGCATTGCCGCTGGTGGTGTGCGGTTGCCTCAAGATCGTTTATGACGTGGCCCTGCTCGGAATGTTCCGGCACACGAAACCACCTGAGGAATCGTGACACCGGAATAGCCATCTGGCGAAAAGGGGCAAATCCCATGGTCTACTTCATCATCAAGTGCGCGTTATCCGGCATCATCATCGCCGTGGTGTCGGAGGTCGCGAAGCGCAGCCCTGCTTTGGGAGCGCTGATCGTTTCGCTGCCGCTGGTGTCGCTGTTGGGTATCCTGTGGCTGTGGCGCGATACCGGCGACGCCGAGCGGATTGCCAGTCACGCGGAATCGACATTCTGGTACGTCCTGCCGTCGCTGCCGATGTTCCTGGTTCTTCCGGCGATGCTCAGGGCCGGAATGGGCTTCTGGCCGAGCATGGGTGCAAGCTGTGTGCTTACGATCGTGCTGTACGCTGCCACCGCAGCGGTTCTGGCCAGGTTCGGGATCAATCTCTGACAGCGAGCCCGATCGGCGGTTCGCGGCCTCAGGCGGGCGCGCCGGGCAGCACCTTTACTCCGCCGAAGGCGGCAATGCGTCCGCTCCGCAGCATCACGATCTGCGTCGCCAGCTGGCGCAGCTCGGCGACGTCGTGGCTGACATAAACCATGGGAATCCTGGCCTCGTCGCGCAGCCGCATCAGATAGGGCAGGATCTCCACTTTTCGGCCCTCATCCAGCGAGCCGAGCGGCTCGTCCAGCAGCAGCAATCTCGGTTTTGACAACAGCGCGCGTCCGAACGCGACGCGCTGGCGTTCGCCGCCGGACAGTTGACCGGGCCGTCGATCCAGGAGGCCGCCGATATCGAGCAAATCGATGACACGCCTGCGCTGCGCGGGATCGTCGGCGAGCCGGTTCATCCGCCGCCCGTAGTCGAGATTTTGCCGCACATCGAGATGCGGAAACAGTCGGGCGTCCTGGAACACATAGCCGATGCGGCGGCGATGCGGCGGGACGTGTATGTGCGCCGCGGTGTCGTCGAGTATCTCATCGTCGATGGCGATGATGCCGCGGTCGGGCCGCAGCAGGCCCGCGATCATGTTGATCAGGGAGGTCTTGCCGGCGCCCGAGGCGCCGAACAGGCCGGTCACGCGCCCCTCGCTGGTGAAGCTGGCTTCGATCGAGAAATCGCCGAGCTGTTTTGCGACGTCGACGCGCAGCATGGTCAATTCCCGTGCAGGCGCTGGGTGGCGCGCCGCGCCAGCACTTCGGAGGCGACCAGCGCCGCAAGCGCAATCAGAACCGAAACCACCACCAGCCGCAGCGCCGCGCTGTCGCCGTCCGGTGTCTGGATCAGCGAATAGATCGCCGAGGAAATGGTCTGGGTCTCGCCGGGAATGTTCGAGACGAAGGTAATGGTCGCGCCGAATTCGCCGATCGCTTTCGCAAAACCCAGCACCATACCGGCCAGCACGCCAGGCAGCGCCAGGGGCAAGGTGATGGTCAGGAACACGCGCCATGGCGAAGCTCCCAGCGTTTCCGCCGCCTGCTCCAGCCGCCGATCGACCGCCTCGATCGACAGCCGGATCGGCCGCACCAGCAGCGGAAACGACATCACGCCGCAGGCCAGCGCCGCTCCGGTCCAGCGAAACGCCAACACGATACCGAGATGGTCCGCGAGCCACCCGCCGACCAGGCCGCGGCGCCCGAACGTCAGCAGCAACAGATACCCGGTGACGACGGGAGGCAGCACCAGCGGCAGGTAGATCAGCGCATCCAGCATCGACTTGCCCCAGAAGTCGCGCCGCGCCAGCAGCCACGCCACGGCGATCCCCAGCGGCGTCGCCACCAGCGTCGCCACCGTGGCGACCCGCAGCGAAAGCTGGATCGCCGTCCATTCCGTTGGGGAGATATCGAACACGAAGCTCAGGAGGTCGGGCGGATCAGGAAAGTGAATCCGTATTTTTCCAGGGTGGTTTTGGCCAGCGACGAACGCAGGAAGGCGAGATAACCGGCGGCTTCCGGTTTCGCCGTCGTCGTCGCCGCGACGGGGTAGATGATGGCGGGATGCGAATCGGCCGGGAAGGTGCCGACGATCTTGACGCCGGGCTCGACCCTGGCATCGGTCGAATAGACGATGCCGAGCGCCGCCTCGCCGCGCGCCACCAGCGTCAGCGCGGCACGCACGTTGTCGGCCATCGCGAGTTTCGGTTCGGCCGCCTGCCACGCGCCGAGTTTTTCCAGTGCTGCCTTGGCGTATTTGCCGACCGGCACGGCCTTGACGTCGCCGGTGGCGATCTTGCCGTCGCCGGCGAGCTTTGCGAGATCGAAGCCCTTTCCGATCGTGACATTGCCGATCTTGGAATCCTTCGGCGCGATCAGCACGATGCTGTTGCCGAGCAGATTGACCCGTGTCGACTCATCGATGGTTTTCCTGGCCGTCGCATAGTCCATCCAGTCGGTGTCGGCGGACAGGAAGACATCCGCCGGCGCGCCCTGTTCGATCTGTTTTGCCAGTGTCGAGCTGGCGGCATAGCTGGCGGCGACCTTGACGCCGGTCTTGGCGGTGAAGGCTGTGTCGATGTCGTCGAGCGCGTTCTTCATCGAAGCCGCGGCGAACACGATGATGCTCTTGTCCTGGGCATGGGCGGGCGAAACGGCCGATCCGCACAAGGCGACACAAGCGGCGAGAATTCCGGCAAGACGATGCATCGTGGCGCTCCATGCCTGTTCGCGGGCGCAATTGTCGCGCGCAACTCAGGCGTTGGTTGAAAGTGGAATGCGACAGGCGGAAGCGCCGTTCCGCTGGTCCGGAGGACTTACGATCATCCGGACGTCGCGCTGGCGAGCTTACAGCATTGCCGGAGCGGAGGAAAGGTTTTGAGTCTGGCTATTGCTTCGCGTCCGGCGCGGCCAGCACCTGGCGGCAGGCGGCGGGCAGTTGGGCCAGCGTCATCGGCGGACGCGGCTTCGGCGGCTGTTTCGGTGGCTTCGGATGGATGATGGCATCCTTGAACCAGTAGGCCAGATCGCCGGCGCTGCAGCCTTCGCTGGCGGCCGGCTCCGGCTGGCTAACGCATTCGGTGCTGCCGGGAGGACATCGGATGCGGATATGGAAATGATAGTCGTGGCCGTACATCGGCCGGATCTTGGAGAGCCAGCGGCGGTCACCCTTGGCATCGCGGCACAGCGCCTTCTTGATGGCGGCGTTGACGAAGATGCGCTGCACGCTCGGCTCCTGCGCGGCGTCGCGGATCACCGCAAGATGGCCCGGCGTGAAGACGTGGGGATCGATGTCGAGCCGGTCGGGGCGCACCATCATGACCGCCGACGTTTCCTCGCGCTCCTCGCGCGACAACAAATGGTTCGGCATCGGCGTCAGCCAGACGTCGGCGTCGAGTCCGACCTGATGGCTGGCGTGGCCGGTGAACATCGGACCGCCGCGCGGCTGCGACATGTCGCCGACCAGGATGCCCGGCCATCCCGCGTCCTTGTGCGCCTTGGCCGACAGCCGTTCCAGGAGCTTGACCATGTCGGGATGGGCCCAGTTGCGATTGCGCGACAGCCGCATCACCTGCCAGGTATCGCCGGTGATCGGCAGCGCTTCGGCCCCTGCGATGCAGCCCTTGGCGTAGAAGCCGATCACGTGCGTCGGCATCGCCGCCGGCAGCAGCTTGCGGCCGAACAATTCCTTGGCGCCCAGTTTTGGATCGTTGGGATTGGCCAGCGGCGGCAGCGGCTTCGGATGGACGCTGCCCTTGTCCTGCGCCAGCGCAAAGCTGGCACTGGCAACCGCGGCGTAGATCAGGAGCAGGCTGAAAATCAGGCGGGACTTCATCGGATCACTCTATATGGCGCGAGCGTAGCACGGATTCGGCGGCACGGGAGACGGCGCGCCAATCGCAATTGCTTGATTGCCGGCGGGCTCTTTCGGCAGAGGGGCGGTCCGGCGGCCGGTTAAGATTAATCCGCGACGGTGCACATCCGCACGTTGTCGCGCCTTTACAACGCGTCTTCCAGGCCGGCATCATGTCGTCACCAAGACCGCGCGGCAGGGGCTCAAGAACATGAAACGGCTGCCGGCAAGACGGCTCGCAACGCTGGCATTGGCGACGGCGATCGTCATGGCGGGACTGGCGCTGACGCCGGCCCGCGCCGACGTCGTGGTGCAGATCGACAAATCTACGCAGCGCATGGCCGTCAGCGTCGACGGGATGATGCGATACAACTGGCCGGTTTCGACCGGGCGCAGCGGCTATGGCACGCCGAGCGGCGTGTTCCATCCGCAATTGATGGCGCGGCGCTGGTTCTCGCGGAGATACTATAATTCGCCGATGCCGTACGCGATCTTCTTCCATGGCGGCTTCGCCATTCATGGCACCTATGAGTTGTCGCGGCTCGGCGGACCGGCTTCGCATGGCTGCGTTCGGCTGCACCCGTCGCATGCCGCGGCTTTGTTCTCGCTGGTCGAGCGCAATGGGCCGCGCCATACGTGGATCGAGATCTCGAACTAGAAGTTTTCAAGCGAAGCGCGGACCGGTTCGCGGGAAGAGAACGCGAGAATCCTGCCGATGCGGCCGCCGGCTTTAACGGTTCGATAACCCTGTCGGTCATTGGCGAAATTTCGTGCGTCCGCTGCGAGAGCAGGCGCATGGATTATGCAATCTCCGCGCGATTCAGGATTTGTGCATAAAGAGGACGGCTTTTGCGCAAATCGTCACCCGCGCCTTCGCTGGTATTGGGGTGAGGTCGTCGACCCCCGCGCCGCCGCTGGCCGCGTTCGCCTCTTAAACAGGCATGCAGAACTGCAGACGGTGGTGCCGATCGCTGCGACCGACCCGCGGCACTGGCAAGAGATACCATTTTTTCAGACACTTATCGGACAACAGACCCGCAGAATGCGATTGGGGCGCAAGCAATGCCGAAAATCCGGCCAAGGAAAGTCAAGAAACTGCAGCGAGCCGCGATCGCCCGCATCGCCGGTCGGCCGGCAAAACCGAGTCCAAAGCTCCTCGGCAGCGGCCGTCCCGTTTCGGCCGAGATCGGCGAGATCGTGCGCAAGCGCGCGGAAGCGGAGGCCGCGATCGCCGAGGCGCGAAGATCCCACGAACGGTTGCGCGAGGCGATCGACATCCTGCCGCAGGGCATCGTGTTCCTCGACGCCGAGGGACGCTACATCCTCTGGAACAAGAAATATGCCGAGATCTACAACCGCAGTTCGGATCTGTTCCAGCCGGGCGCGCGGCTGCAGGACACCATCCGCGTCGGCGTCGAGCGCGGCGATTATCCCGAAGCGATCGGTCGCGAAGAGGAGTGGATTGCCGAGCGGCTCAAGAGGCTTTATCAGCCCGGCGAGCGTCACGAGCAGACGCTGAGCGACGGTCGCGTCATCCTGATCGAGGAGCGGCTGACCGAGGACGGCGGCGTCATCGGCCTGCGCGTCGATATCACCGAGCTGAAGCAGCGCGAGGCCTCGTTCCGGCTGTTGTTCGACAGCAATCCCGTTCCCATGATCGTCTGCGCGCTGGACGACGAGCGCATCCTCGGCGTCAACGACGCCGCGGTCGCGCATTACGGCTACAGCCGTGCCGAGTTCGAGAACCTGACCATCCGCAGCGTCCAGGCTTTCGAATCCGAACCGCCCTGGGCCGGCGATCGTTCCAGCGACGAGCTGACGGCGCGCACCTGGAAGCACGTGCGGGCCGACGGCACGCTGATCGATCTGGCGATCTATTCGCGCCATCTGGTCTACAACGACCAGCCCGCGGTGCTGCTGGCGCTGATGGACATCACCGAGCGCAAGCGCGCCGAGGCGCGGCTTGCCTTCATGGCCCAGCACGACGGGCTGACGGGCCTGCCGAACCGCAACCTCTTGCGCCAGCACATGGACGAGATCCTGCTGCACACGCGGCGCAGCGCGGAGACGGTCGCGGTGCTGGTACTCGGTCTCGACAATTTCAAGGCCGTCAACGA
This sequence comes from uncultured Alphaproteobacteria bacterium, assembly GCA_963721275.1. Classification (GTDB taxonomy): domain Bacteria; phylum Pseudomonadota; class Alphaproteobacteria; order Rhizobiales; family Xanthobacteraceae; genus Bradyrhizobium. The sequence continues at coordinate 249,702 of CAVRIQ010000014.1, forward strand.
CACGCTGGGCCACGGCACCGGCGACAAGCTGCTGCGAGGGGTCGCCAAGCGTCTGCGCTCGACGCTGCGCGAGGAAGATACGCTGGCCCGCCTCAACTCCGACGAATTCGCGATCGTCCAGAGCGGGCTGACGCGCCCGGAGGACGCCGTGGTTCTCGCCAAGCGGCTGTTGGAGGCGATCGCCGATCCCTATCTGCTCGACGGGAATTCCGTCGTCATCGGCGCTTCCATCGGCATCGCGATGGCGCCGGGCGACGGCGACGAATCCGAGAAGCTTCTCAAGAGCGCCGACATGGCGCTGTCCCGGGCCAAGAACGACTCGCGCGGCACCTTCAGCTTCTTCGAGGCCGAAATGGACGCCCGCGCCCAGAGCCGGCGCAAGATCGAGCTCGACCTGCGCGACGCGATCCAGAACGACGTGCTGCGGCCGCATTATCAGCCCCTGATCTGTCTTTCGACCGGACGCATCACCGGTTTCGAGGCACTGGTGCGCTGGCCCGATTCCGAACGCGGCATGATCTCGCCGGCCGAATTCATTCCGGTGGCCGAGGAAACCGGCCTGATCAACGCGCTCGGCGGGCTGATGCTGCGCCGCGCCTGCACGGATGCGGCGCTGTGGCCGGACGACGTCCGTGTCGCGGTCAACCTTTCGCCGTTGCAGTTCAGGGTCGGCAATCTGTTGTCGATCGTGATGGATGCGCTGAAGCAATCCGGCCTGCCGGCCAGGCGCCTCGAGCTTGAAATCACCGAGACCCTGCTCCTGGAAAAAAGCAGCCAGGTGCTCGCCACCCTGCATGCGCTGCGCGCGCTCGGCGTGCGCATTTCGATGGACGATTTCGGCACCGGATATTCGAGCCTGAGCTATCTCCGGAGCTTTCCGTTCGACAAGATCAAGATCGATCAGTCGTTCGTGCGCGACCTCGGGTCCAATCGCGACGCGCAGGCCATCGTGCGCTCGATCATCAGCCTCGGCAAAGGCCTTGGCGTCACCATCACCGCCGAGGGCGTCGAGACCGAGGCCGAACTGAGTTGCCTGCGCGCGGAGGGCTGCCACGAGGGCCAGGGCTTCCTGTTCAGCCGGGCGCGGCCCAACGTCGAGATCGTCCGGCTGTTGCAGGCGCAGTGCGGCGCGGACTCCAGCACACCCGCGGCGATGGACGGCAACGCCGCGCTGGTCGCCTGACCGCTACTTTTTCCGGGCCGGCTTGCGCGCTTCCGACCGTTTTGTTGCCTGTCTCTTGCGCGTTGCCGCCGCCTTTTTTGCGGAGCGCGAGCGCGCCGCGGCGGGCCGGCTGGCCGATGCCTTGCCGCCGCGCGGTCCGCCGATCCTGCCGCCGCGTTTCGCGGATACTTTGGTGTCGGGCACGCCGCGGCCGGAGCCGCTTTGGTTGTCGCCGCCGGTTTCCTTGTTGACGGTGGCCCAGGCGCGCCGCCCGCGTCAAATGCGGGGCAGGCTCTCGCTCGAAAACGATCGATAGCGTTTTCGAGCGAAGTTCGCGTGAAGAAAACCCGTCAAAAAGAGAGCTAGAGCGTTTTCCATCTCACATGGGCCAGCACATTTTTCTTCTCCCCTCCCCCCGCGAAGCGGCGGGGAGGGGTCGGGGGTGGGGGGTCTATCGGCTCGAACTGCTGCGTGGGTGATTGCCGCACTACCCCCCACCCCCGACCCCTCCCCACCACGCGCAAGGGCGCGTGGAGGGAGGGGAGTGAAGAGCATCGAAGCGATGCCGCTCGAAGGATGAAGCATTAGAAGTGGAAAGCGCTCTAGAGCCCCGGTTCTGATTCAACCAGAACCGATCAGGCTCTAGGCGGCGTCGCGCAGGCCTGCGAGGAAGCTGTCGACGCTCTTGAACAGCGCGTCGGCGTGCTGGCTGAGCTGGCCGGACGCGACCATCACATTGTCGGCCAGCGTGCGCGACTGACGGGCGGCCTGGCTGGCGCCGGCGACGTTTTGGGAGACCTCGCTGGTGCCGGCCGCGGCCTGCTGCACGCTGCGCGCAATCTCGCGGGTCGCCGAATCCTGCTCCTCGACGGCCGCCGCGATCGTGGTGGCGATGCCGCTGATCTCGCGGATGGTGTCGCTGATGCCGCCGATCGCGGTGACGCAATCGCCGGTGGCGGACTGGATCGCCGTGACCTGCCCGGCGATCTCCTCGGTCGCCTTGGCGGTCTGGCTGGCGAGTTCCTTGACTTCGGAGGCGACCACGGCAAAACCCCGGCCGGCCTCGCCGGCCCGCGCCGCCTCGATCGTGGCGTTGAGCGCCAGGAGGTTGGTCTGGCTGGCGATGGCGCCGATCAGGCGCAGCACGTCCCCGATTTTTTCCCCGGCCGCCGTAAGGCCCGCGACCATCTCGGTGGTCTTGCCGGCCTTGACCACGGCGTCATCGGCGACGCTGCTGGAATGGGTGACCTGCCGGCCGATCTCGGCCACGGAAGAGGCAAGCTCCTCGGTGGCGGCGGCAACCGTGCTGACACTGGCCGAGGCTTCCTCGGAGGCGGCTGCCGCGGCGGCGGTCCGCTCCGAAGTGCCGTTGACGCTTGACGTGATTTCGCCAGCCACGCGCTGCATGTCCTGGGTGGCTTTCGCGACCGCACCGACCACGCTCTTGACGTCGGCCTCGAAACGGTCGGCCATCTGGCGCTGCAGGGCTTTCTTCTCCAGTTCCGCCTGCGCTTTGGCGGCCTCCTGGGACTCGCGCATGGTGCCGGCCTCGATCATGTTGCGGCGGAATACGTCGACCGCCATTGCCATGGTGCCGAGCTCGTCCTTACGGTCGCCGCCGGGAATCGTCACGCCGATATCGCCGCTGGAGAGCCGGTTCATCACCGCGGTGATCGCCGTCAGCGGGCGCGACATGCCGCGGCCGAGCAGGAACGCCAGCAGCGCGGCGGCGGCCAGAATGGCGAGGGTGCCGAGAATCATGGTGAGCTGCGAACTCGCCGCCGCCGCCTCGTATTCGGTGGTGTCCTTGATGACCTCGAGCACCGCGATTGGCTGGCCGGCATAGTTCTTGATTTGCCCGACATAGAGCGCGGCGGGGTGGCCGCCAAAGGTGGCGTCGCGGTGCAGCGGCGCGCCGTTCAACACGCTCTTCAGCTCCTCGGGGGTGGCGACCACGGTATCGCCGAAGGTCGAGGACAGCTTCCTGAATTCCTTGCCGTCGAACGAATGCACGGCGAGGTCGATGCCGAAGCGCTTCTTGGCGCGATCGACGAATTCCTTGCCGAAGGCGACGCCGACGTCCGTGTTGGCGATGATCTTGCCGTCACGCAGGATCGGCGTCATGCCGAAAATGCCCAGCGCCTCCCGCCCCGGTTCGACCCCGACAATCGAATGACCGGTCTTGATCGCCTCCACGACAGTGTTGCGGCGCGACGAGATGTCGTCGCCGAAAACCTTCGGCGCGTGGACCCGGTAGAAGACGAGCGCCGGCGGTACCTGAAACGTGATCAGCGGGATTCCTTGCGCCGTCAGCGCTTTCATCGGAGCGCCGAGCAGCGTCGCCAGCCCGTCGCGATCGCCTCTGGCGATGGCGTCGCCGACCGGCGGCAGGGCGGCGACCGCGGCGCTGACCGCAAGCGCGGCGCGGCCTTCATAGTCGATCGCGGCGATGACGCTGTCATATTGCAGCTTAAGTTGCTGTTCGAGCGCGAGCCGCATCAGCGAGCGCTGCTGCAGAATCGAAAAGGTGCCGAGAATTCCGCAGGCCACCGCCACGGTCAGCGAAATGGCCAGCATCAGGCGGGCTGAGATCGATCGAAGCTTGAACATGGGGTACCGGAACTCCGCGAGAGGAAGATTCGGAAACTCCCAGAAACAGCTTAAGACGAGATTATGCATGCTCGTATTAGTACTGAGGCCGCAGCCTTCAGGTGTTCGCTTCGCAGTCGGTCCTAGTTTGTCGGTCCGCGCGGGATAGAACTGGCGGTCAGGATCATTCTGCCGACGTCCTCGTAGTGGGTGTCCCGGGCCTGGATCTGCTGCGCGATGGCGTGCATGTCGCGAAACCTGCGTTCGAATTTGTTGGCCCTGAACACGGCGGTTGCCCCGGCCATGTGATAGGCGGCACCGACCACCGCGGCCGCCTGATGGATGGTCCAGGTCGAGGCCAGGCGAAGCGCCGCCCGGTGGTCCTCGGAGAGCTTTCCGGTGTCGGTGAGATCGCGCCAGGCCTCGGCGGCCGACCCATAAAGATAGGCGCGCGCCGCGCGCCAATTGCCTTCGGTGCGGCCGATCAAGCCCTGGACGGCATGGTTCTCGCGCATCGCCTTGAGGCCTGCCGACGCCTTGCCCCGCGAAAGATCGATCGCCGCGTCCAGCGTGGCGCGCGCAACCCCGAGCGAGATCGCGGCGAAGCCCAGTCCGAACATGGTGTAAGTGGTGATCCCGTAGAGCGGCCCCTTTTCGCGCAGCGCGCCGAAATCGTCGCGCCGCGCGGCGAATTTTTCCGGGATGAAGAGGTTGTCGACCGAATAGCTGTCGGTGCCGGTGCCGCTGAGGCCGATGACGTCCCAGACGTCGTACATGGTGGCGCTCGCCGCGGGAAACAGAATCGTGCGTATTTCCGGCGCACCGTCGGGCATCAATCGCCTGCTGCCGTCGGCCTCGACGACCTGGACGTGGGCGCCGAGCCAGCTCGCCTGACGCGAGCCGCTGGCGAAATCCCAGCGCGCAGTGACCCGGTAGCCGCCGGGAACAACGTGCACCTCGTTGCCGATCGCGCCCCAGGCGAGAATACCGGGCGGCGTGTTGAAGATCTCGCTTGCCGCGTCCGGATCGAGATACGCCGCGGTCATGGAGCACACCGAGCATTGGCCGAGACACCACGCCGTCGAGGCATCGGCCTTCGCTATCTCCTCCAGCATCTGCATGAAAACCTCGGGCGGCGCCTCGGCGCCGCCGAGGCTCTGCGGCAGCAGCACCCGGTAAAGCCCGTTCTCGATCAGGGCGGAAACCACCGGCGCCGTGAGCCGGCGCGTCCGCTCGATTTCGTCGGCCTCGCGCGCGATCAGCGGCGCCAGCGCGCGGGCGCGCTCGATCAGTCCGAAGCCGGGAAGCCTGTTCATGCGTTTCCTCGCCCTTTTTGGGTTTCCTGGCTGGCGAAGGCGCAATGGTGATCCATCCGCCGCGGCGGATCAAGATGGCGGAGGGCATCACCTCAATCGAGATGGTTCCTCCGTCATTCCGGGTTCGTCAGCGATCACTCTTCACCGCGCCAGCCCGAGCACCACGAGCGGCGCGCGGTCGAGGCGTTCGGATGTTTCGGACCGCAGACCGTTCTTCAGCTATCCACCTTCAGCGCGGCAATAAAGGCTTCCTGCGGGATGTCGACCTTGCCGAACTGCCGCATCTTCTTCTTGCCTTCCTTCTGCTTCTCCAGAAGTTTGCGTTTGCGCGTGATGTCGCCGCCGTAGCATTTGGCCGTCACGTCCTTGCGCAGCGCGCGCACGGTTTCGCGGGCGATCACCTTGCCGCCGATCGCGGCCTGGATCGGAATCTGGAACATGTGCGGCGGAATCAGTTCCTTCATCTTCTCGACCATGGCGCGGCCGCGGCCTTCGGCACGCTGGCGGTGCACCAGCATCGACAGCGCGTCCACCGACTCGTTGTTGACGAGGATCTGCATCTTGACGAGGTCGGCCGGCTTGTAGTCGGTGAGATGATAGTCGAACGAGGCATAGCCCTTGGAAACCGACTTCAGCCGGTCGTAGAAATCGAACACCACTTCGTTGAGCGGCAGCTCGTATTTCACCATGGCGCGGTTGCCGACGTAAGTGAGCTCCTTCTGCGCGCCGCGGCGGTCCTGGCAGAGCTTCAGGACGCTGCCGAGATATTCGTCGGGCGTCAGGATCGTGGCCTCGATCCACGGTTCCTCGATCTCGGCGATCTTCACCACGTCGGGCATGTCGATCGGGTTGTGAATCTCGATCACCTGCCCGTCGGTCAGGTGCATCTTGTAGATCACCGACGGCGCGGTCGCGATCAGGTTGAGATCGAATTCGCGGCTCAGCCGCTCCTGAATGATCTCCAGATGCAACAGCCCGAGGAAGCCGCAGCGGAACCCGAAGCCCAAAGCGGCCGAGGTTTCCATCTCGAACGAGAAGCTGGCGTCGTTGAGCCGCAACTTCCCCATCGCCGCGCGGAGCGTTTCGAAATCGTCGGCGTCGACCGGGAACAGGCCGCAGAACACCACGGGGATCGCCGGCTTGAAGCCGGGCAGCATCTCGGTCACCGGCTTGCGGTCGTCGGTAATGGTGTCGCCGACGCGGGTGTCGGCGACTTCCTTGATCGCGGCGGTGATGAAGCCGATCTCGCCGGGGCCGAGTTCCTCGATCTGCTGCATCTTCGGGGTGAAGAAGCCGACGCGCTCGACGTCGTAGGCGGCGTTGGTGCCCATCATCCGGATGCGCTGGCCCTTTTTCAGCACGCCGTCGACGATCCGCACCAGCACCACGACGCCGAGATAGACGTCGTACCAGCTGTCGACCAAGAGCGCCTTCAGCGAGGCCTCGCGGTCGCCTTTCGGCGGCGGCAGCCGGTGCACGATGGCTTCCAGCACGTCGTCGATGCCGAGCCCGGTCTTGGCCGAGATCATCACGGCATCGGAGGCGTCGATGCCGATCACGTCCTCGATCTGCTGCTTGACCTGGTCCGGTTCCGCCGCCGGCAGGTCGATCTTGTTCAGCACCGGCACGATCTCGTGGCCGGCATCGAGCGCATGATAGACATTGGCGAGCGTCTGCGCCTCGACACCCTGGCTGGCGTCGACCACCAATAGGGAGCCTTCGCAGGCTGCCAGCGAACGCGAAACCTCGTAGGCGAAGTCGACATGGCCGGGCGTGTCGATCAGGTTGAGAATGTAGGTCTTGCCGTCCTTGGCCGGATAGGTCAGCCGAACCGTCTGGGCCTTGATGGTGATGCCGCGCTCGCGCTCGATATCCATGGAATCGAGCACCTGTTCCTTCATCTCGCGCGCCTGCAGGCCCCCGGTGGTCTGGATCAGCCGGTCGGCCAGCGTCGATTTGCCATGGTCGATATGCGCAACAATGGCGAAGTTGCGGATGTTGGAAATAGGGATGGATGTCATCGGCGCGGGATAGCATTCGCGCCCCCGTGCGGCAACCATAATGCGCTGTTTTTGCGGCACATCTTCACGCCAAGCTGATTCCATCCCTGGCCGAAACGCGGTACGCACAGACCATGACAAGTGCGTCACTTTTGCCGGCTTCCCCGCGCGCGCGCCGGAGGCCTTCGGTCCGGCGGCTGGCGGCGTGGCTCGCCGCGCGCGCCAGCGCTCCCGGAACCGCTCCATGGCTGGTGATCGGCTTTGCGGCAGCCCATGCCGTGCTCTGGACCTTCATCCTGATCAATCTGAAGGCGGCGCAGGACGTCCACATGGACGTCGCCGAAGCTTTCGCCTGGGGCCAGAAATTCCAGTGGGGCTACGGCAAGCATCCGCCGCTGTCGGGCTGGGTCGCCGGTCTCTGGTTCAAGGTCTTTCCGGTCGCCGACTGGGCGGCCTATGCGCTGGCGATGGCGACGCTCGGCTGCGGCCTGGTGATCTGCTGGCTGATTGCCTTGCGCGTGGTCGATCGCCGCCGCGCCTTCTTCGTCGTGGCGATGCTCGCGCTCTATCCGATCTTCAACTTCAAGGGTTTTAAATATAACCCCGATCTGCTGCAGCTCGTGACCTTGCCGCTGGTGGTGCTGGCCTATCTGAACGCGTTCGAAAAGCGCAGCGTGAGATCGGGCCTGTGGCTCGGTCTCGCCGGTGCGCTGGCCTTGATGACAAAATACTGGGTGCTGACCATGATCGGCGCCATCGGCATCGCCGCGCTCGTCCATCCCGACCGGCTGAGATTTTTGGGCTCGCCGGCGCCGTGGATCGCGATTCTCACCCTCGTCGTCGCCATGATCCCGCATCTGGTCTGGCTGAAGGAAGTCGACTTCGTGCCGCTGACCTATGCCGGCGACGTCTACGGCCTGTCGAGCCGCGCCCAGAGCGCGCAGCTCGTGCTCGGCTATGTCGGCCACAATCTGGCGCTGCTGCTGGCATCCGTGGCGCTGGCCCTGCTGGCGCTGGCATTGATACCGCCGTGGTGGAAGACGCCGCGGGCGCTGGCGACGCGCGCATGGTCGCGCGGACCGAATCCGGGCGTGAATTTTTCGCAGGCACTCAACATCTGGATCATCCAGATCGTGGTTGCGATCGGGCCGCCGCTCGGCGGCTTGATTTTCGAAATCTACATGAAGACCGACTGGGGCATCTCGCTGTTCTTCCTGACTCCGCTGGCGCTGGTCGCGATCCCCTCGCTTCGCCTGCAACGGATGGCGCTGTTCAATATCACCGCGATCTGGCTCGCCGTCACGCTCGCCACCCTTGCCGGCTCGCGTGCGATCGCGGAGCGCGAGATGGCCGAAAATCCCAATGGCGCATCAGGCTATGGCGCGCGCTCGCAACTGGCCGGCGAACTGACGGAAGCCTGGCACAATCGCTTCCACACGAGATGGGCGGTGGTCGCCGGCACCACGGAGATCGGCGAGCCCATGACATTCTACAGTCCCGATCATCCGGCGCCGTTTACCCCCGGCGAATTGTGGTCGTCGGGACTGACTTCGCTGGAGGAGGCCAGGCGGCTCGGCTTCATCGGCATCTGCGATACGACGGACGGGCGGCTGCCGGTCTGCACCGCGTGGATGGAAGCCAACGCCGCCAACGCCGAGCGTCTCACCGTCACCACGCAGCGCTTCTTCCACGGCCGTCCCGGTCCCGCGATCAGCTGGAACGTCTACATCGCGGCGCCGGGGAAGTGATTTTCTTCACCTCGCCCCGCTTGCGGGGAGAGGTCGAAATTCGAGCGCAACTCGAATTTCGGGTGAGGGGGACTCACCGCACATACTTCGGCTTCAGAATTTGCGGAGGCACCCCTCACCGTCTCAGAGCGAGCTTCGCTCGTCTCGACCCCGCAAGAGAGGGGCGCGGTAGCGGACTGCCGCTGCGGCGATACTGGGGGCCCGACCTCAGCCGATCACGTGCCTTCTTCGTTGAACTTGCTGGCGACGAGTTCGGTGATGGCGTCGATGGCGGATTGCGCCTCGGGACCGATCGCGGAGACTGTGATCGAAGTTCCCGGTCCCGCGGACAGCATCATCAGACCCATGATCGAGGTGCCGCCGACGGTCTCGCCGCCTTTGGTCACCCAGACTTCGGCGTTGAAGCGCTCGACCATCTGAACGAATTTCGCGGACGCGCGCGCGTGCAGGCCGCGCTTGTTGATGATGGGAATTTCACGGGATACCGCGCCCGCGGGGACACTTGGGCCGACCTCGCTTTCAGGCGGCGGGGCGTCGTCGTCGCTCATTTGCCGGCGAGAACCCGGCTGGCGATGGTGACGTATTTGCGGCCGGCTTCCTGGGCCATCGCGATGGCGTCGGGCAGCGAACGCTCTTCGCGGACTTTCGCAAGCTTGACCAGCATGGGGAGATTGATGCCGGCGAGCACTTCCACCTTCGGACGGCTCATGCAGGAGATCGCAAGATTCGAAGGGGTGCCACCGAACATGTCGGTGAGGATGGCCACGCCATCGCCCGAATCGACGCGGTTGACCGCTTCGATGATGTCGCTTCGACACAGATCGGAGTCGTCCTCGGCTCCGATCGTGACGGCTTCGATTTGTTTTTGCGGACCCATAACGTGTTCGAGCGCCGCCTTGAACTCGTCGGCAAGGCGCCCATGGGTCACAAGTACTAGACCAATCATCGGAAACTCCTCGCGGGTGCCTTTTGGTGCACCGCACGAACGCGCCACTTTGACCATCCAGAGCCCCCGCGCAAGAGGGGTTCTGCGCGATTCTCCCGGAAAATTAGTGGTAGAGGGGGAGGCTGCGCCGGTTATTTCGTGGCGATAGTGGGACTTATATGGTTACCAATTCCCTTCGAACAATCGGCGGAAGATTGCGAAGATGATGAACTCGCAGTCATGGTCAGTGCAGCGGCCACGAGTGGGAATGCGTCGTAGCCTATTCCTACGGGAATTCGCGGTATTTTGATACCCGAGATTTGCGTCAGGAGAGCCTCGGGCGGCGGCAGGCGCTCGGCATCCTCGGCGGCCAGATCGACCACCAGACCGACAATCGCCTCGTCAGCGAAGTCGCAGCGGCGAATCCCGAGTCCTCGGATTTCGATCAGCCCTGCCAGTTGGTGCGCCGGCCGGACCATCAGATGGTCCTGGATCGCCCAGAGATGGACCCGGTCGTCACCAACCAGCATGGCCGGAGGAATCTGTCCGGCGCGCCCGGCCAGGATGAGATCGAAGGCGAGACGCGATTTGCCGGCGCCTGAGGCCCCGCGGATCAGCACCGCGCGATTTCCGATCCTGACCGCGGAAGCGTGCACGCTCGCGCCGCCCCGGGTCATGGCGCCGGCAGCCTGACCACGAAGCGCGCGCCGGCTACGGTTGCTTCGCCATCGGCATTGACGGGGCCGGGACGATTTTCCGCCCAGATCCGTCCGCCATGCGCCTCGATGATCTGTTTGGAGATCGACAGCCCGAGGCCGGAGTTCTGTCCGAAGCCCTGATGGGGGCGGTCGGTGTAGAAGCGCTCGAAGATCCGCTCCAGCGCGTCCTCGCGAATCCCCGGCCCATCGTCGTCGACCACGATCTCGATTTCCGACCGCAGGCGGCGGCAGACGATGCGCACCTTGCCGCCGGCTTCGGAAAACGACTGCGCGTTGGAGAGCAGATTGGAGATCACCTGTCCCAGCCGGGAATCGTGACCCGGCACCGAGAAGGTATCGTTGGGGCCTTTTCCTTCGAAGCGCACTTCGACGGCGATATTGTTGCCGCGCCGGGTTTCGTTGGCGACGCTCGTCAGCGCATTGAGCAGGCGGCGAAGATCGACCGACGTCATATCCTGCCGCTGCAGTTCGGCATCGAGCCGGCTCGCATCGGAAATATCCGAGATCAGCCGATCGAGCCGCTTGACGTCGTGCTCGATCACCGCGAGCAGCCGCGCGCGGCTGTTCTCGTTGCGCGCCAGCGGCAGGGTCTCGACCGCGGAGCGCAGCGACGTCAGCGGGTTCTTCAGTTCATGGGCGACGTCGGCGGCGAACATCTCGATCGCCTCGATGCGGTTGTAGAGTGACTCCGTCATGTCGCGCAGCGCGCCCGAGAGATGGCCGATCTCGTCGCGGCGGCGGGTGAAATCGGGAATCTCGACGCGGGTGCGGATGCGGCGGCGCACGCCCTCGGCGCTGTCGGCGAGCCGGCGGACGGGCCCGGCGATGGTGCTCGCCAGCAGCAATGACAGCATGATCATCACGGCGGAAGCGACGCCGCCGACTTTCAGGATCGCGAGCCGTTCGGCCGTCACCATCTGATCGATGTCGTCGCCCTGGGTCGAGAGCATCAGCGCGCCGTGGATGGCGCGGAACCGCTGCACCGGCACCGCGACCGAGACGATCACCTCGCCGCGGTCGTTGACGCGCACCATGCTGCTCTTCTGGCCCTTCAGGGCGTCTGCGACTTCCTGATAGCCGTTGCCGTTGTCGGGGCCGAGCTCGCGATAGAGCGGAAGGTCGCCGCGATTGAGCCAGGTCCGGAACGCGATCGTCATCCGTTCGAAGATGCCCGGCTTCTCGACCGAGGGCGGCGGCAGCTCGAACCGCAGCACGTCGCCGCGGCCGTAGAGGCTGCGGCTGTCGAGGATCAGTCCGCCGTCGCGGTCGTAAATGCGGGCGCGGGTCTTGGTCGGCGAAATCAGCCGCCGCAACACCGGCGCGACGCGTTCCGGATTGATCGGAAAATCCAGTCCCGAGGATTCATCCGGCGCGCCGTAGGTTTCGCCGGGCTTCAGATCCTGCAGCCGGTCGGGATCGATGGTGATGGTGTTGGTCTCGACGGTTGCCGACGCTGCGATCGCGCCGCCGATGATCTCGGCCTGGACCAAAAGGCTCTGCGCCCGCGCGTCGATCAGGCCGGCGCGGAATTGCGAGAGATAAAGTATGCTCGCCACCAGCGCGACCAGGCCGGCGAGATTGAGCGAAACGATGCGGCGGGTCAGGCTCGAGAAGCTGAGCGCAAAGAAGAACTGGCCGGCGCGGCGCAGCCAGTCCAGCGGCCGCCGCCAGCCCCGCGGCTGCGCGCTCTCGACGGCAACGCCGTCAAGCGCGAGGGACGACGAGACGCCCTCCGCATTCAGGCTTGGATCAGGCTGCGTTCGATCGAGCAATGGCCAAAACTGCCGGTTGTTTTCGATGGCGCCTTCGGAACGACGCGTCGCCCGTATCCTACCCCAGACGGGCGGCGGCGTCAGTTAACAAACCGCCCGTCAGCCACGCGGCGATCAGGTTTCCTTGAAGCGGTAGCCTACGCCGTACAGGGTTTCGATCATCTCGAAATCGTCGTCCACGACCTTGAACTTCTTGCGCAGCCGCTTGATGTGGCTGTCGATGGTGCGATCGTCGACATAGACCTGGTCGTCATAGGCCGCGTCCATCAGGGCATTGCGGCTCTTCACCACGCCCGGGCGCGTCGCCAGCGCCTGCAGGATCAGGAACTCGGTCACCGTCAGCGTCACCGGCTCGTTCTTCCAGGTGCAGGTGTGACGCTCCGGATCCATGCGCAGCAATCCGCGGTCCAGCGCCTTGGCGTCGGTTTCCTTCGGCACGGCGGTGGGATCCTTCGGCGCCGAGCGGCGCAGCACGGCCTTCACCCGCTCGACCAAAAGCCGCTGCGAAAACGGTTTGCGGATGAAATCGTCGGCGCCCATCTTGAGGCCGAACAATTCGTCGATCTCCTCGTCCTTGGAGGTGAGGAAGATCACCGGCAGATCGGACTTCTGCCGCAGCCGCCGCAACGTCTCCATGCCGTCCATGCGCGGCATCTTGATGTCGAGGATCGCAAGGTCCGGCGGCGAGGTGCGGAAGCCGTCGAGCGCGGAAGCGCCATCCGTGTAGGTCATGATGCGATAGCCTTCGGCTTCGAGCGCGATCGAGACGGATGTGAGAATGTTGCGGTCGTCGTCGACCAGGGCGATTGTGGGCATGAGCCTGCTTTCCGGTACTGGTACTAGGTTGCTGAAACGGCGAGCAATCCGGTGATGCGCCGTATAAGTGGCTTCGAACCTGGTCTACGAGCAATGCAAGCTGGGCTGAAGTGTGACCGAGTTCCGCAAAACGCCCAGGCTGAACCCCGGGTTCCCGCTATATAGCTACCGCTTCTGCCCAGAAAAGGCCCTTATTGCAAACAGATGCCGAGATGACCCATGCAGCCCACCCCTGATTTCGACGCTTCCCGGCTCGCTCGATCGCTGCTGCGCCGCAGCCGGCAGGGAGCTTTGGCGACTCTGATGACCGGCAGCGGCGATCCCTATTGCTCCCTGGTCAACGTCGCAAGCCATGCCGATGGCTCACCGATCCTGCTTATTTCGCGCCTCGCCGTGCACACCAAAAACATTCTCGGCGATCCCAGGGTCTCCTTGATGCTGGACGAGCGCGTCGAGGGCGATCCGCTGGAGGGCGCGCGAATCATGCTGTCGGGCCGGGCCGAGCAGGCCGAAGGCGCCGATCTGGAGCTTGCGCGCCGGCGTTATCTCCGCGCCCATCCATCCGCGGAAGCTTTTGTGGGTTTTACGGATTTTTCCTTTTTCCTGGTGCGGCCGAGTGGCACCCATCTGGTCGCCGGGTTCGGGCGGATCGTGGATCTGAAGCCCGGGCAGTTCCTCACCGATATTTCCGGCGCGGCCGCGCTGGTGGAAGCCGAGCAGGGGGCCGTCGACCACATGAACGCCGATCATCGCGACGCGACCAACCTCTACGCGACGAGGCTGCTCGGCGCTGAGGCTGCGGACTGGCGCTGCACCGGCTGCGACCCCGATGGGATCGATCTGCAGGCGGGCGGCAAAACCTTGCGGCTGGATTTCCCGGAACGCGTGACCAGCCCGGGAGAGCTGCGGAACATGCTGGTCAGGCTGGCGGACGAGGCGCGGGCGAAGGGATAGCGAATACTCGCCCGCCGCAGAGGCAAATGCGAGGCGAGTGCAGGATGAGATCCGGCGATCGATGGGTTCTGATGGCGGGATTGGCGCTGGTATTGAGCGCCTGCCTCAGCGCGCCCTCGTTGGTGCAAAAGGGCGAGGCGGCAGTGCTTGGGCGCGATCATCCCGATGTGGCGAGTTCGCTGAACAATCTGGCGGACCTCAATGAACGGCAGGGCCCCGGCGCGTTAGCGTCGGTTAATTGTGCGTCGCAACAAAGCTCCGGAGCCGGCACTGCCTGAAATCGCGACCGAATGTCGCGTCGGAAAGCCTCCGCGGTGACCAGTAGCGTTGCGATCAGCCACCGCGCTGCAGCAGAGATGGGAGTTGTCGCATTCATCACGCGCCTCGGAATAAACCAAGTAACATGGGATCGGCTTGGCAAGCCCGGAGTTCATGAGTATTAGGTCGCCGGACCGAGGCCGGAAGGCTATATTGTTGACGGTCACCGCGACTGAGACGCGTTGAGCGGCGTTCGCGCGATCGGAATACGCGGGTTCCAGGAGGAGTCTTTCGTGCAAGAAACGGGTATACGCAACGGTGCCTTCGGCGCCGACAAATTCGGCTTAAAAAATCTCAAGCGGGTGCACTGGAATCTCGGAGCGCCGCAGCTCTATCAGTATTCGCTTTCCGCCGGCGAGGCGGTGCTGTCCGCCGACGGCGCGTTGTGCGCCGACACCGGCGACTTCACCGGCCGCAGCCCGAAGGACAAGTTCACGGTCCGCGACGCTTCTACGGAAAACATGTGGTGGGCCGGCAACCAGTCGATCACTTCGGAGCAGTTCGAAGCGCTCCATCAGGACTTCCTCAGGCATGCCGAAGGCATGACGCTGTTCGCGCAGGACCTTTACGGCGGCGCCGATCCCAACTTCCAGATCAAGACCCGGGTGTTCACCGAACTCGCCTGGCACTCGCTGTTCATCCGCACGCTCCTGATCCGGCCCGAAACCGCGGTGCTCAGGCATTTCGTGCCCGAACTCACCATCATCGACATGCCGAGCTTCCGCGCCGATCCCAAACGCCACGGCGTGCGCTCGGAGAACGTGGTCGCGATCGATTTCGCCCGCAAGATCGTCCTGATCGGCGGGTCTTATTATGCCGGCGAGATGAAGAAGAGCGTGTTCACCACGCTGAACTACTATCTGCCCGCCAGGGGCGTGATGCCGATGCATTGCTCGGCCAATGTCGGGCCCAAAGGCGACAGCGCGATCTTTTTCGGACTGTCCGGCACCGGCAAGACCACGCTCTCGGCCGATCCGAAACGCACGCTGATCGGCGACGACGAGCACGGCTGGGGTGCGGAAGGCGTCTTCAATTTCGAAGGCGGCTGCTACGCCAAATGCATCAAGCTCTCGAAAGAGGCCGAGCCTGAAATCCACGCCGCCAGCAAGCGATTCGGCGCCGTGCTCGAGAACGTGGTGCTCGACGAGGACACCAGGGTGCCGGATTTCGACGACGGCTCGAAAACCGAGAACACCCGCTCGGCCTATCCGCTCGATTTCATCCCCAACGCATCGCGCACCGGCCGCGCCGGCCACCCGAAGAACGTGGTGATGCTGGCGGCCGACGCGTTCGGCGTGCTGCCGCCGATCGCGAAGCTCTCGCCGGCGCAGGCGATGTACCACTTCCTGTCCGGCTACACCGCCAAGGTGGCGGGCACCGAGCGCGGCCTGGGCTCCGAGCCGCAGCCGGAATTCTCCACCTGCTTCGGCTCGCCGTTCCTGCCGCTCGACCCCTCGGTCTACGGCAACATGCTGCGCGAACTGATCGCCAGGCACAATGTCGATTGCTGGCTGGTCAATACCGGCTGGACCGGCGGCAAGTTCGGCACCGGCTCCCGGATGCCGATCAAGGTGACGCGGGCGCTGCTGACCGCGGCGCTCGACGGCTCGCTGCGCAATGTCGAATTCCGCACCGACAAGTATTTCGGCTTCGCGGTCCCGACCGCGCTGCCGGGCGTGCCGAGCGAGATTCTCGATCCGGTCAACACCTGGAAGGACAAGGCCGAGTTCGACAAGACCGCGCGCGCGCTGGTCGGCATGTTCCAGAAGAATTTTGCCAAATTCGAAGCCCAGGTCGACGCCGAGGTTCGCGCCGCCGCACCCGACCTCAAGCTCGCGGCGGAATAAGCCCAACGCGTCATTCCGGGGGGCGTCGAAAACGCGAACCCTGGAGATAACCTCTGGATTCCGGGTTGCTCCGAAGAGACGGAGCGTCCGGATGACGGAAGGCCTTAAAAGGGCGGCTCGATGAGCCGCCTTTTTTCATGCCTTGAAATAGCCGATCTGGGTGGTGGTCGCGAGCAGGCGCCCGTTCGGCGACCACAACTCGCCGTTTTGGTCGTGATAGCTCCTATTGAAGACCTTGGCGTCGGCGACCGCGAGAACGCGCTCGATGTCCTCGGCTGCCAGATCCTCGGCGCTGAGGTGGAAATAGGTGGTCAGCGACACCGTGCCGAACGGCACCAGTTCGCGCCGCGCATGGAACACCCGGGCGAAGAACGCGTCCGACATCGACATCAGCGACAACGCGTCGATCTTCCGCGGCGCCCGGTCGGCGATCCATAGTTTGGAGAAGGCGCTCGCCGGTTGCGCGTCCCTTTTTGCGCCGCTGAAATCCGGATGACCCTCGACGAAGCGGAAGTCGTACTGGTTGGCCCACGACGCCTTGATTTTGGGATAGGGCAGGATCTGTTCGAACGGTTTTGCCTGCGGAAACTCCGCCGGCTGATGTGACCAGGACGGCCGGCGCTCGGCGAACACCGCAGTGGCGAGGGTCGCCACCTCGCCGCCGCCCTGTGTCAGCTCGACGCACCAGTGCTGCGACGAACGGTTGGCCTTGACCAGGCGAACGTCGAGATCGAAGCTGCCTTGCGCGATCGGCGCGCAATAGTTGACGGTCAGCGCCAGCGGGTCGCCCGACCGCTCGGGATGTTCGATCAGCGCCCGCAGAATGGTGGCGGCGGTGGCGCCGCCGAACGGGCCGACAAAGGCCCAGTAGTCGTCGCTGGTCTGGCCCTGCCAGCGGCTGTCGCCGGCGGTCACCCGGGTGGCCTCGTCGAAAAGGTGCTGGGTCCTGGCAAGCATGAAATTTCCCCGCGCGTCCCGCGCAGTATGATGACTGCGCCGGCGAATTCAATGACGTCGGAGGTAAGGATCCTCAGGCCCTAGCGCGTAACGCCGCGCTGCACGCCCGGCGCCTCGGCGGCCTGCGGCGAGGTCCCGCGCACCGGGACGTTCCAGATATCCATGGCGTATTCGCGGATGGTGCGGTCGGAGGAGAACCACGGCATCCGCGCGACGTTGAGGATGGAGGCCCGCGTCCACGCCGGGACCACCTGCCAGCGCGCGTCGATGCCGCGCTGGGCCTCGTAATAGGATTCGAAATCCGCGCTCACCATATAATGGTCGAGATGGCGCAGCGCGTGCGCGACCGATTCGAAGCGGCTCGCGTCGCCGGGCGAGAATTCGCCGCCGCCGATCGCATTGATGGCGCGCGACAGCTGCGGCGACTTCCTGATCACGTCGTTCGCATCCAGCCCCTGCTTGCGCCGCACCACCACGTCCAGCGCCTCCATTCCGAAGATCGCGATGTTTTCCGCCCCGACGTGATCGCGGATTTCGATATTGGCGCCGTCGAGCGTGCCGATGGTCAGCGCACCGTTCAGCGCGAGCTTCATGTTGCCGGTGCCGGAGGCCTCCATGCCCGCGGTCGAGATCTGTTCGGACAGGTCCGCGGCGGGAATGATCACCTCCGCGAGGCTGACATTGTAGTCCGGCAGGAACGCGATCTTCAGGCGGCCGGCGACGGCCGGATCGTTGTTGACGATTTCGGCGACGTCGTTGATCAGCTTGATGATCAGCTTGGCGTAGCGGTAGCTCGCCGCCGCCTTGCCGGCGAAGATCTTTACCCGCGGCACCCAGTCCTTCTGCGGATCGTCCTTGATGGCGTGATAGAGCGCCACGGCTTCCAGGATGTTGAGCAGCTGGCGCTTGTATTCGTGGATGCGCTTGATCTGGACGTCGAACAGCGCATGGGGATCGACCATGATGTTGAGGCGTTCGCCGATCAGCCGCGCCAGCGCCAGCTTGTTGTGGTGCTTGACGGCGCGGAAGCGCTGCTGGAACGCGCCGTCGCTGGCGCGGGCCTCGAGATTTTCAAGCAAAGTGGGATCGTCGAGCACGGCTTCGCCGCAGGCCTCGCGCAGCAGGTCGGTCAGCTTCGGATTGGCCAGCATCAGCCAGCGGCGGAAGGTGATGCCGTTGGTCTTGTTGGTGATGCGGCCGGGATAGAGATGGTTGAGATCGTGGAATACGGTCTCCTTCATCAGGTCGGAATGCATCGCCGAGACGCCGTTGATGCGGTGCGAGCCGACGAACGCGAGCTGCCCCATCCGCACCCGGCGACCGGACTTCTCGTCGATCAGGGAGACCGAGGCGCGGAAATCGACGTCGCCGGGACAGCGCACGTCCGCGAGCGCCAGATGCCCGACATTGATGCGGTAGATGATTTCCAGATGCCGCGGCAGCAGACGCTCGAACAATTCGACCGGCCAGGTCTCGAGCGCCTCCGGCAGCAGCGTGTGGTTGGTGTAGGACAACGTCTCCACCGTGATCTTCCACGCTTCCTCCCAGCGGAAGTTGTGCAGGTCGATCAGGATGCGCATCAGCTCGGTGACGGCGAGGCTCGGGTGGGTGTCGTTGAGCTGCACCGCGGCCTTGGACGAAAGCCCGCGCAACTGGCCGTCGGAGGCGAGATGGCGGTTGACCAGATCCTGCAGCGAGGCCGAGACGAAGAAATATTCCTGGCGCAGCCGCAACTCGCGGCCCGCCGGGCTCTCATCGTTGGGATAAAGGAATTTGCAGATCGATTCCGCGCGCGCTTCCTCGGCGCTGGCGCCGAGATAGTCGCCGGTGTTGAAGACGTCGAGTTTCAGGGGATCAGGGGAGCGCGCCGACCACAGCCGCAGCGCGTTGACGTGGTGGCCGCGCCAGCCCACGATCGGGGTATCGTAGGCCACCGCCTGCACGGTCTCCGCCGGATGCCAGATCGCGCGGTCGCGTCCCCTGGTTTCGACATGTTCGACGCCGCCGCCGAAGTGCACGTGATGGACCACTTCCGGCCGCTGAAATTCCCAGGGGTTGCCGAAGCTCAGCCACTCGTCGGGATATTCCTGCTGCCAGCCCTGCGCGATGATCTGGCGAAACAGGCCGAAATCGTAGCGGATGCCATAGCCGATGGCGGGAATGGCGAGCGTCGCCATGCTCTCCATGAAGCACGCCGCCAGCCGCCCGAGGCCGCCATTGCCCAGCGCGGCGTCCGGCTCGCATTTGCGCAGGTCCGAGAGACTGACCCCGAGATCGCCGAGCGCGGTTTCGAACACCGGCAATAGCCCGATATTGTTCAGGGCATCGCTGAACAGACGGCCGATCAGGAATTCCAGGCTGAGGTAATAGACCCGCTTGGCGCCGGCGTCGTAGCTCTTCTTGTCGGCCGTCAGCCAGCGGTGCACGATGCGGTCGCGCAGCGCCAGTGCGGCTGCCTTGTACCAGTCGTGCCGGGTCGCCATGCCGGCGTCCTTGCCGATCGCCAGCCGCAGCTTGGTGAGGATCGCGCTCTTGATCTCGGTCAGCGCCAGCTCGTCGATGGGCTGATCGTGCGCCGGAAAGCTCGTTGGCAATGATGGATCGGGCAAATTGGGCATCCCTGACTCACTCCACGAAATGATACGCGCCTTATGCCGGGATCGAAACCCGCGGTATTGCGGGGGCGTTTGTGCATTGCATGCATGGTTTTTATGCAAGGACCGGGCCGATTTTGCCGCTCTCCGCGCGAACGCCGCTTGGTGGTATGATGAAATCCGCCAAATCCGATGTCGCGTTATCCGGGAGGGACCTCGCCATGAGACTCACCATCGAGATCGTCGCCGCCGCACTTCTGCTGGTCTGCGTCACCGTCACCAGCGCAGCCTTCGCCGCCGGCAAGATCGGCAGAAGCGCCGACGGCCTGAGCTGTTCGTTCAGCGTTCCGGCCAACGCCTCACCCGTGGCGCGCTGCGCTGCGATCAAAAGGCAGTGCGGCGGAAAATTTTTCGCGAATTATTGCGGCGACAAGCTGCTGTCGGCGATGTGATCTCGTACGAGCAGCGCATTCTCCTCGTCGTCCCGGCGAAAAAGCCGGGACGACGGTTTTACGCCATCCACGACCTAACCCGCCCGGCGTAGCTGGCGCAGCCCGCGTCGTTCAACCCACGCCAGCAAGGGATAGAACACGGCCTGAGGCTTGCTGGCGATGACGCGGCGATTGAATTCCGGCAGTGCCCGGTGTTCCCGCTCGGTGATCTTGAGAATGCCACCGCTATAGGCGGCAGGATCGTATAGGTTTCGGCTCAGGCGAACGATGTCCTGTTCACCGAAGCCCCGCCAATAATTTCGCGCGGCATTGATCCAGCGGGCTACGTCGCTCGTCATCAAATCAGGCCACCAAGGAAATGAAGTCGGGCCATTTGGGTCGAGGAACACCTGACCGGTACTAGAACAAATTAAGAACACTTTAGCAAGTCTTTGATATATCATAGTGATTCGGTGCGCTGCCGATACAATATCTAGGGCCTATCCGAGATTTCGAGGACTACATGTCCACCATCGCTTTCGATCAATTCGCGCTCACCCGCATCGCCGACTTCGCCCGCTCGCTGTCGCGGCTGCACCGGGCCTCCCGCCGGCAGGTGGTCGATGACGACCAGATCGACCGCGAGTTCAACGCCGTCTGCATGTCGGTGTGGGGCTACACCACGGACGACTTCAGCGATGGTCTGTTTTCCGACGCCGACCACGCCTTTCTCGATTCGCTCGACGAGGCGCATGCGCGCATCTTCGCCGCGGAACAGGGCTACGACCTCGTCGACGACGAGGGCATGCTGACGGACTGGTGGGGCTATTGCTGGATGATCCTGGCCGAAAAGCGCGGGCTATTGACGCCGGAAAACCGCGCTGCGGCGCGGGCGCAGATCGAGGAAAAATATCGCTCGGCGCCGAACGTGATCGGGGTCATCGTCGGGCGGTGAAGCCGGTTTCCGTCATTCCGGGATGGTCCGAAGGACCAGAGCTCGGATGCGCAATTGCACATCGGAGTTCGACGCTTCGCATCGCCCCGGGAATGACGGGTGCTACTCCGCTTCCGCCCGCTTCTCCCTGGTCGAAACCGTTTTCGGCACGGTCGTCACGGGCAACACGATATCGCGGCTCGTCTCCGGCAGCCGCGCATCATTGGCGATCATCTCGGCGCGTACCGGCGCCACCTTCATCCCGCCGAGCCGCGCGCGGACCTCGGCGGTCAGGCCCGGATAGGAAGCGACCGGCGTGAATGTGGCGGTCTGGCCGTCGCCGGCCTTGAGGCCGGAATAGGCCACCAGCCCGTCGATGGTGGCGATCACGTCGCCGGGACGCAGCGAGGTATCAAGCGTGAGATCGACCGGCGCCAGCCCGGCGGGGTCGCGGCCGTTGCAGGTGCAGTCGGCGCGCATCGCCTTGCGGTAGGCGAAGGCGTTTTCGCTGTCGGCATAGCGCTCGCCGTTGGCCGACGACGCACCGTCGATATTGCTGCCGAAGAACACTTTCGTGGGGCTCGCCGGACAAAACGCCTGGCACATCTGCACCGGCGAGGCGCTGCCGCGCGCGGTCAGCGGGAAGTAGCGGCCGTCGCAGCTGCGCACGCAATAAGCGGGGCCGGAGCCCGAAGCCACCGGGCGCGGCGGCGGCGCGGGCTGCTGGTTCTGGCCGAACGGATCGGCGAAGAAGTTCGCCTGCGGCGGGGCCGGGCGCTGCTGCTGCTTCTGGAAGGCGCCGAAGAACAGATCGAACAGGCCTTCGGCGGAAGCCGGCGGGCTCAGCGCAACCGAGCCCGCGAATGCGGCGGCGGCGACAAGCATCATGCGGCGCCGCATGCGCTGATGGGATGAGTCTGTACGCAACGCTTACTCCACCCGACGCGACGAAATCCGCTGAGGCTGCAGTGTGCTCCAGCGAAAGTCACCTTAGTGCGGGATGGTAAACGAGCGGTGACCGCCGGGGTGGATTGCGGAAAAGAAATGCGGTTCGAGTCCGGCAAGGCCGGGCATGACGGCGGAGGTTTCGGCTTGAGAACCGGCCCCGCGCTCAATCCTTCAGGAACTCGCCGGCCTTGTAGAGCGAGCGGAAGGGAATGCCGGCTTCGGCGAAGGCTTCGGTCGCGCCTTCGTCGCGGTCGACCATGGTGAACACCAGCGCGATCCTGGCGCCGGCGTCGCGCACCGCTTCCACCGCCTTCAGCGCCGAGCCGCCGGTGGTGGTGACGTCCTCGACGATCACCACGCGCTTGCCCTGCAGGCTTTCGCCCTTGGCGAGACCCTCGACCGCGAGCTTGGCGCCATGTTCCTTCGGCTTCTTGCGCACGAAGAACGCCGCGATCGGATGGCCCTTGATCCACGACAGCTGCGCGATCGCACCCGCCAGCGGCACCGCGCCCATTTCCAGGCCGCCGATATAATCGAGTTCGTCGTCCCTCAGCGCCTCGAATGTCAGTTCCGCGAGCAATGAGGCGCCTTCGGGATCGAGCATGGTCGGCTTGAGATTGAAATAGAAATCGCTCTTGCGGCCCGAGGCCAGCGTGATTTCGCCGCGCCCGAACGAGCGCTTGCGGATGATCTCGGCGAGGCGGGCACGGGAGGCTGATTTGGACAAGATAGTTTTCTCTTTTTCAGGGGCGGGCGCAATCTATCGGCGGACGGGCGCACATTCCAGACCCGATGTCCTGCCGTCAACAGCGAGCACAGGGGCGGCCGCTGCAAACGGCGGTTGTAAGCCTCCGCGGTTCCGGGATACTGGGTAGCAAGGCCTTTCGCGGGGATGACCAAAAATGACCATCGAACTCCATACCTGGAACACGCCGAACGGCCGCAAGATCTCGGTCGCGCTCGAGGAAATGGGGCTGCCCTACAAGGTATTCCCGGTCAACATCACCAAGGGCGAGCAGATGGCGTCCTCATTCCTCGCGATCAGCCCGAACAACAAGATCCCCGCGATCGTCGATCCCGACGGGCCGGACGGCAAGCGTGTCAGCGTGTTCGAGTCCGGCGCGATCCTGCTCTATCTCGGCGAGAAGACCGGAAAGTTCCTGCCGAAGCCCCTGATCGACCGCATCCCGGTCTATGAATGGCTGATGTGGCAGATGGGCGGTTTCGGGCCGATGCCCGGGCAGGTGCATCACTTCATCGCGCTGGAGAACGAGCAGGACCGCGCTTACGGCCTGAAGCGCTTCATGGCGGAGACGCGCCGGCTCTACGGCGTGCTGGATCGCCGTCTTGGGACCTGCGAGTTCGTCGCCGGTCCGCTGTCGGTCGCCGATTTTGCGATTCTCGGATGGGCCTGGCGGCACCCGCGCCACAAGGTGGAGCTTTCGGATTTCCCCAACGTCAACCGCTGGTACGACGCCATGATGGCGCGCCCCGCCGTCAAGCGCGGCATGGAAGCGAAGCTGGATTGAGCTGCTTCCTCTGCTCCCTCTCCCGCGCTTGCGGGGGAGGGCCGGGGTGGGGGTGTTGCCGCATAACGGATGTTGGAATTCTCGGAAAGATTTCCCCCACCCGCCGCGCTGTTCGAGCGCGTCGACCTTCCCCGCAAGCCGGAGAGGCAAGAAAACGCGACGACGACTGCCGCTTCAATGCGCCTCGTCCCAATTGTGCGCGGCGCGCGCATCGACGTGCAGCGGCACCGACAGCAGCACCGCCGGGAACGGCGCGTCCTGCATGACGTGCTGCACCACCGGCAGGGTCGCGGCGACCTCGTCGTCGGGCACCTCGAAGATCAGTTCGTCGTGCACCTGCAACAGCATCTGCGCCGAGAGTTTCTTCTCGGCCAGCGCGTCTTCCATCCGGGTCATGGCGCGGCGGATGATGTCGGCGGCGGTGCCCTGCAGGCGCGCGTTGATCGCGGCGCGCTCGTTGAAGGAGCGGACCGAGGCATTGCTGGCCTTGATATCGGGGTAGTGACATTTGCGGCCGAACAGGGTCTCGACATAGCCATGCGTGCGGCAGAAATCCCGCGTCGCATCCATGTAGGCGCGGATGCCCGGAAAGCGCTCGAAGTATTTCTTGATGTAGGCGGAGGCTTCCTCGCGGGCGATGCCGAGCTGGTTGGCCAGCCCAAACGCCGAGATGCCGTAGATGATGCCGAAATTGATGGCCTTGGCGCGGCGGCGCACCTCGCTCGGCATGTCCTTGATCGGCACGCCGAACATCTCCGACGCCGTCATGGCGTGAATGTCGAGCCCGTCGCGGAAGGCCTGCTTCAGCACGGCAATGTCGGCGATTTCAGCCAATAGCCGCAACTCGATCTGCGAATAATCCGCCGACACCAGTCGGTGGCCGGGCGACGCGATAAAGGCGCGGCGGATCTTGCGGCCGTCCTCGGTGCGCACGGGGATGTTCTGCAGGTTCGGCTCGTTCGACGACAGCCGCCCGGTGGTGGTCGCCGCCAGCGCATAAGTGGTGTGGACGCGATGGGTTTGCGGATGCACGTAAGTCGGCAGCGCGTCGGTATAGGTCGATTTCAGTTTCGAGACCTGCCGCCATTCCAGGATCTTCCTCGCGAATTCGTTACCCTGCTCGGCGAGTTCGTCGAGGATCTGCGCCGAGGTCGACCACGCGCCGGTCTTGGTCTTGGTGCCGCCGGGAATTGCCATCTTGCCGAACAGGATGTCGCCGATCTGCTTCGGGCTGCCGACATTGATCGGCTCGCCGGCCAGTTCCTGAAGCTCGGCCTCGACTCTTGCCGCGGTCTGGGCGAATTCGCCCGACAGCCGCGACAGCACCTGGCGGTCGATCGAGATGCCGCGCCGCTCCATCCGCGCCAGCACCGAGATCAGGGGCCGCTCCAGCGTCTCGTAGACCGCGGTCATGCGCTCGGCGACCAGCCGCGGCTTGAGCACGCGCCATAGCCGCAGGATCACGTCGGCATCCTCGGCCGAATAGGCCGTGGCCTTGTCGATCTCGACCTGGTCGAAGGTCAGCTTGCCCTTGCCGCTGCCGATCAGTTCACCGTGGCTGATGACGGCATGGCCGAGCCAGCGCTCGGCCAGCGCATCCAGCCCGTGGGCGTTGCGGCCGGCGTCCAGCGCGTAACTCATCAGCTGCGCGTCGTCGTGGTTGCGCAAGGTGACGCCGTGCTGCGCCAGCATCACGGCGTTGAACTTGATGTTGAAGCCGATCTTCAAAATCCCCGGCGATTCCAGCAGCGGCCGCAGCGCGTCCAGCGCCTCGCCGGTCTCGATCTGGTCAGCCGCGAGACCGGCGGCGAACAGGCCCGAGCCGTCGCCGGACTGCTTGTGGGCGAGCGGGATGTAGCAGGCATCGTTGGGCCCAAGCGCCAGCGCAATGCCCGAGATCTCGGCCTGCATCGGATCGATCGAGCTCGCCTTGGCCTCGATGGCAAAATGGCCTGTTTCGTGCACCCGCGCGATCCAGGCCTTGAGCTGATCGAGGCTGCGGATGGTCTGGTATTTGCTCCGATCGATCCGGGTCTGGCGCGCCTCTTCCGCGCGCGCCGCGGCGAGCGCGTGCGGCGTGAGCATCACACTGGATTTTTCGGGCTTGCTCTGGCCCCTGCCGACCGCCGGCGCGCTGCCCTTGCCGCTTGCGGGGCCGGGCGAAGCGGCGGCGTCCAGGTCGCCAAATAGGTCGCCTCCCGCCGCGCGTGGGGGCGGCGGAGGTGAGCCGGCCGAGCGACCGCTCGCGCCGCTCTTGTTGGCCGCATCCGGCTCGATATCGGCGGGATCGATCTGCGAATAGTCGGCGACGCGGCGGGTCAGGGTGGAAAATTCCATCGCCTTCAGAAATGCGATCAGCTTGCGCGGGTCGGGCTCGTGCACCGCCAGTTCGTCGATCGGCACGTCGAGCTTGACCTTGTCGTCGAGCAGCACCAGTTTTCGCGAGATCCGCGCCTTCTCGGCATTCTCGATCAGCGCCTCGCGCCGCTTCGGCTGCTTGATCTCGCCGGCGCGCTTGAGCAGCGTTTCCAGATCGCCGTATTCGACGATCAATTGCGCGGCGGTCTTGACGCCGATGCCGGGCACGCCGGGGACGTTGTCGGTGGAATCGCCGGCCAGCGCCTGCACCTCGACCACCTTCTCCGGCGGCACGCCGAATTTCTCGATCACCTCGGGAATCCCGATGCGGCGGTCCTTCATGGTGTCGTACATGGTCACCTTGTCGGTGACGAGCTGCATCAGGTCCTTGTCGGAGGAGACGATGGTGGTGGTCGCGCCGGCCTCGCCGGCCTCGCGGGCGTAAGTGGCGATCAAATCGTCGGCCTCGAAGCCGCCTTGCTCCAGGCAGGGCAGGTCGAAGGCGCGCACGGCCTCGCGAATCAGCGCAAATTGCGGGATCAAATCGTCCGGCGCCGGCGGCCGGTGCGCCTTGTAGTCGGGGTAGAGCTTGTTGCGGAAGGTGACTTCCGACTTGTCGAACACGATGGCGAGGTGGGTGGGCCGGTTGTCCGGCGGCATGTCGCGCAACAGCTTCCACAGCATGTTGCAGAAGCCGAGCACGGCGTTGACCTGCAACCCGTCGGATTTGCGGTTCAGCGGCGGCAGCGCGTGGTAGGCGCGGAAAATATAGGAGGAACCGTCGACCAGAAAGACATGGTCGCCCTTGGCAGGGGCTTTGACGGCAACGGTTTCGTGGGAGGCTTTTGGGGCTGTTTTCGGCATGGCCGAAATTTAGGGATTTTTGCGCGGATTGACAGCCTTCGGGAGCGGTTGTGCCGGGATTTTTGGCTGCCGCGAGGTATTTCCGGAATGGGTTGCACCGGCGGCTGTTCCATGAACCCCTGCGGGAAGGAGACGGACCCGAAAGGACCAACATGGCCACGCAACTCGAGGAGCTGACGGCGAGGCTGCGATCGCTCGAGGCCGAAATCGAAGCCGAACTGGCAAAACGGCGGGAGGCGCTGCGCTTCCACCTCGAGAACCGCCGGATCGTGTTCGAAAAGGAGGTGCTGCGGATCCACCGCGAGCTCAGGACGCGGGCGACGCGCTATCTGATCGACGCCAATCCGCTGATGATCCTGAGCGCGCCGGTGATCTATTCGCTCGTCGTCCCGATCGCGCTGGCCGACATCTGGGTCATGGCCTATCAGGCGATCTGCTTTCCGATCTACAAGATCCCGAAAGTGCGCCGCCGCGACTATCTGGTGTTCGACCGCCACCATCTCGCCTATCTCAACATCATCGAGAAGTTCAACTGCGCCTATTGCTCCTACGCCAATGGCGCGATCGCATTTGTGCGCGAGGTGGCGTCGCGCACCGAGGTCTACTGGTGTCCGATCAAGCACGCCCGCCGGATCCTCGGCCCGCACCCGAATTACCAGGGCTTTGCGGATTTCGGCGATGCCGAGGGGTTTCGCGAGAAGCTCAAGCAGATGAAGGATGGCGTGAAGATCGAGGAGGCGGGGTAAAGGGGCGCGCCCCATTCGATCGTCATGCCCGGACTTAGTTCGGGCATCCATCAATCTTCAAAAGAGTCTGGTGAAGAGGATGGATTGCCGGGTCAGGCCCGGTCATGACGGCTTGGTTACTCGGGGCGGTTACTCCGCCGCCTGCAGCACGCGGCTTTGCTTCTTCGGCGCGATCCAGAATGCGGCGGGGCGCTCGAACAGGAAATTGGCGCCGACCGCCAGCGCGGCGCGCCAGATCGCCAGCGCGCCGAACACGCCGACGATGGTGACGACAAGCGAGATCGCGCCGATATCGTGGATCGGTCCGGCGCGCAGCAGCAGCGTGCGCGTCGCGGCCATCGGCAGGAAGAACGCCAGATAGATGACGATGGAATGCTCGCCGCAGAAGCGCAGGAAGTCGAGCCAATGGGCGCGCGCCAGCAGCGTGCCGATGATGACGATGGCGCATGCGCCGCTAAGCCCGAGCATCAGCGAGACCAGCGGCCATTCGCTGAAACCGAAATAGACCAGGCTGCCGTCGATGAACGCCCACAGCGCCAATCCGGCGAGCGCCCATGAAGGATTCGCCCGCGCGCGATCCGACAGCGCGAACACATAATCCGCGCAGAGATAGCCGGAATAGAAATAGACGAAGCGCGCGCAAAATTCGTCGATCACGGTCCAGCCGGTTTCGATGTGCGCGGTCTCCAGCAACGCCAGGAGCCCCCAGATCAACAGCGGCGGCAGTCTGCGCGTCGCCTTGGTGACCACGAAGAATATCGGCAGCAGATAGATGAACCACAGCGTGCCGAACGGCTCGATGAAGGATTCGAGGTACAGGAAGCCGACATGGGCCCAGCTGCTTTCGGCGGCGAAGCCGGGGGCCTTGAAGCCGAACTGGATCGTCACCCACAGCACGTAGAAGTAGGCGAAGTGCACCACCTTGCGGTCGAGATAGGTGCGCCAGTCGCGGTCGATCACGACCGACAGGAACAGGCCCGAGATCAGGAAGAAATCCGGCATCCGGAACGGCTTTGCGAAGGCGACCAGCAGGTGCATGAAGCCGGTCTGGCCGGCGGCCAGTTCGACCCCCAGCACCGAATGCATCATCACCACCATGACGATGCAGATGCCCTTGGCGTAGTCCACCCAGTCGACGCGGCCAGGCATGGACGGCGCGGGACGCCCGGCGACGGCGGATGTGCCTTTTCCTGTCATTGGTGTCCCTTTTCGGCGCGGCAAGGGCGCATCATCGAACCCTTAGGTTTCATTCTCCTTTATTCATACAAATGACATGCCGGTTTCCGGAACCTTCCCCTTTCCCCTCGCTGGAAAAATGCTAAGACCGCGCCAAAATCGGGCTCAACGTTAACCATTCGACGGATTGTGTGAGATGCGCATTGCCATGATCGGCACGGGCTATGTGGGGCTGGTTTCCGGCGCCTGCTTCGCCGATTTCGGCCACCAGGTCACCTGCGTGGACAAGGATGCCGACAAGATCGGCAGCCTGCGTCGCGGTGAAATCCCGATTTTCGAGCCGGGGCTCGACGCGCTGGTGGCCGGCAATGTGAAAGCCGGGCGGCTGGATTTCACCACCGAACTCAAGGCTCCCGTCGCCGAGGCGGACGCGGTGTTCATCGCGGTCGGCACCCCGTCGCGGCGCGGCGATGGCCACGCCGATCTGAGCTACGTCCATGCCGCCGCCCGCGAGATTGCCGGCGCGCTTTCCGGCTTCACCGTGGTGGTCACCAAATCAACCGTGCCGGTCGGCACCGGCGACGAAGTCGAGCGCCTGATCCGCGAAACGAATCCTTCGGCCGACGTGGTGATCGCGTCCAACCCGGAGTTCCTGCGCGAGGGCGCCGCGATCCGCGACTTCAAGTTTCCCGACCGCATCGTGGTCGGCACCTCGGACGAGCGCGCCCGCAAGGTGCTCGGCGATATCTACCGTCCGCTGTCGCTCAACCAGGCGCCCGTGATGTTCACGGCGCGGCGCACCGCGGAGCTGATAAAATACGCCGCCAACGCCTTCCTCGCCACCAAGATCACCTTCATCAACGAGATCGCCGATCTCGCCGAAAAGGTCGGCGCCGACGTCCAGGAAGTCGCGCGCGGCATCGGGCTCGACAACCGCATCGGCTCGAAATTCCTGCATGCCGGGCCCGGCTTCGGCGGCTCCTGCTTCCCGAAGGACACCCGCGCGCTGGTGAAGATCGCGCAGGATCACGACGTGCATCTGCGGATCGTCGAGGCCGTGCTCACGGTCAACGACAACCGCAAGCGCGCGATGGCGCGCAAGGTCGCAAGCGCGTCCGGCGGCAGCCTGCGCGGCAAGACCGTCGCCGTGCTCGGCCTCACCTTCAAGCCCGACACCGACGACATGCGCGAGGCGCCGTCGATTCCGCTGGTGACGGGGCTGCTCGACATGGGCGCCAGAGTGCGCGCGCACGATCCGGTCGGCATGGAGCAGGCGCGCCGCGAACTGCCCGACATCGAATATTGCGATGATCCCTATCTTTGCGCGCGCGGCGCCGACGCGCTGGTGATCGTGACGGAATGGGTGCAGTTCCGCGCGCTCGATCTGCAGCGCCTGAAGAGCGAACTGGCCCATCCGGTGGTCGTCGATCTCCGCAACATCTATCGCCCCGAGGACATGGCGGCGCACGGTTTTGTCTATGAAAGCGTCGGACGGGGGTCTGTGCCACGGAAGTGAGTCCTGATCGTCATTGCCGGGCTTGACCCGGCAATCCATCCCTCTTCAAAGATGATGGATACGCGGGTCAAGCCCGCGTATGACGACCTTATATGAGGCAGCTCGCCCCCAGCGACATCGGATTTACCCTTGCGCTCCTTCGACACGCCCCTTCCGATCGACGCCGTGCTCGACGAACTCACGGCTACGCTCGCGTCGAAAAACGCCGCGGTGCTGGTGGCGCCGCCCGGAGCCGGCAAGACCACACGGGTGCCGCTGGCGCTGCTCGACGAGCCCTGGACGAAGGGCAAAAAAATCATCGTGCTGGAGCCGCGCCGGATCGCGGCCCGCGCCAGCGCCGAGCGCATGGCCAGGACGATCGGGGAACGCGTCGGCGAGACCGTCGGCTACCGCGTCCGCTTCGGCTCGAAAGTCTCGCGCGCCACGAGGATCGAGGTCGTCACCGAAGGCATCTTCTCGCGCCAGATCCTCGACGATCCCGAACTGAATGGCGTCGCCGCCGTGCTGTTCGACGAGTTTCACGAGCGTTCGCTCGATGCCGATCTCGGGCTGGCGCTGGCGCGCGACGCGCAGGTGGGCCTGCGGGAGGATCTGCGCATCCTCGTGATGTCGGCGACGCTGGACGGCGCACGGGTGGCAAGACTGCTCGGCGAGGCGCCGGTGATATCGAGCGAGGGCCGCGCCTTCCCGGTCGAGACCCGCTATCTCGGCCGCAAGGCCGACGCGCCGCTGGAGCGGCAGATGGCGGATGCGATCGCGCTCGCGCTGCGGGCCGATCCCGGCTCGGTGCTGGCGTTTTTGCCGGGAGCGGCTGAAATCCGCCGCACCCAGAATTTTCTCGCCGAGCGCATCCACGATGCTGCGATCGAAATCGTGCCGCTGTTCGGCGCGCTCGAGGCGTCGGTGCAGGACCGTGCCATTCAGCCGGCCCCCAAGGGTCACCGCAAGGTGGTGCTGGCGACGTCGATCGCGGAGACGTCGCTGACCATCGAGGGCGTGCGCATTGTCGTGGACTCCGGCATGGCGCGGGTGCCGCGCTATGAGCCCGACATCGCCCTGACGCGGCTGGAGACCGTGCGCGCCTCGCGCGCCGCGGTCGACCAGCGCCGCGGCCGCGCCGGCCGCACCGAGCCCGGCGTTTGTTACCGGCTGTGGGACGAGCCGCAGACCGCCTCGCTCGCGGCCTATACGCAGCCGGAAATTTTAAGCGCCGATCTGTCCTCGCTGGTGCTCGATCTCGCGCAATGGGGCGTCAGCGATCCCGCGACGCTGGCTTTTCTCGATTCCCCGCCGGCGCCCGCGCTGAAGGAGGCGAAAAACCTGCTGCGCGAACTCGCCGCGCTCGATGCCGACGGCCGGATCACGACGGAAGGCATGAGCTTGCGCGCGCTGGCGCTGCCGCCGCGGCTGGCGCGGATGATCGTGGACTCGCATCGGCTCGGCGCCGGCGAGGCGGCCGCCGAAATCGCCGCCGTGCTCACCGAGCGCGGGCTCGGCGGCGACAGCGTCGATCTCGATTTCAGGCTCGACCAGTTCCGCCGCGACCGCTCGCAACGCGCGAGCAGCGCGCGCGGCCTGGCGCAGCGCTGGGCCTCGCAGGTGGCTGCCACCGAAGGGCCGCCGAGCGACGATACCTCACCCTCCACCGGCGTCATGCTCGCCTTCGCCTTTCCCGATCGCGTCGCGCGCAACCGCGGCAACGGCGGTTTCGTGCTCGCCAATGGCCGCGGCGCCGCCGCGGATCAGGCGTCCGCGCTGGCGCGCACGCCCTATGTCGCGGTCGCCGAATTGACCGGCACCGCCGCCAACGGGCGCATCCTGCTGGCAGCGCCGATCGCGCAAGCCGAGATCGAATGCGCACTTCGCCGGTCAGATCGAGACCGCGGATGAGATTTCTTTCGATCGCGGCGCGCTGGCGTTGCGGGCGCGGCGCCGGAAAACGCTGCACGCGATCACGCTGTCGGAAGCGCCATTGGCACTGAAGCCGTCGGCCGAGACTGCGCGGGTGCTGGCCGATGGGCTGATCTCGGTTGGCCTCGATAAATTGCCCTGGTCGAAACCGGCCAAGCAGTGGCGCGACCGGGTGACGTTCCTGCGCAGGGCCGAGGGCGAAACCTCAGAGCATTCCTGGCCGGACCTGTCCGACGATGCGCTGGCGGCGCAGCGCGAGGCCTGGCTGGTGCCGGCGCTGTACGACAAGATTTCGCTGAAGGAATTTTCGGCCGGCGAGCTGTCGGAGGCGCTGATGACGCTGTTGCCCTGGGAGTTGCGCGCGCGGCTGGAGCGCGAAGCGCCGACGCATTTCGAGGCGCCGACCGGTACTCAACTCGCAATCGACTATGAGGCCGAGCAGGGCCCGACCATTGCCGTCCGCCTGCAGGAATTGTTCGGCCTCAACACCCATCCGTCGATTGCCAAAGGCAAAATCCCGCTGGTGCTGGAACTGTTGTCGCCGGCGCAGCGGCCGGTGCAGGTCACGCGCGACCTGCCGGGTTTTTGGCGCGGCAGCTATGCCGGCGTGCGGTCCGATCTGCGCGGGCGCTATCCCCGGCATCCCTGGCCGGAGGACCCGGCCAGCGCGATGCCGACCCGAAGGGTGAAGCCGCGGGGAACGTAAAGCCACAACTCGTCATTGCCGGGCTTGACCCGGCAATCCATCCTCCGATGAAAACCTTTTACGAAGCGGATGGATGCCCGGGTCAAGCCCGGGCATGACAATGCTGGCGCCCGTTAACGCTTCGCTCATCCTTTTCGTCAAAATGGCAGCCTTCGCGGCCCGCAAGCCGTCGCGGTTTTGCGGCAGGCGTGGTGAACTCGCGGGTCTGATCGGGTGTGGCGTCATGCGTAACCTTATGATCTTCGCGGCCTTGATGGTCGTCCTCGGCACCGTCATGGCGCAGGTGGCGGACAAGATGACGCCAGCGCTCGCCAATACAGCCGTGCGAAACGCCGCCACCGCCGAAACCGTCGGCCAGGCGGGATCCCGCAGCCTCAACATCCCCCGGGACTCCCGTGGCCATTTCCTCACGGAGGGGCGGATCGACGGCCAGCGCATCGGCTTCATGGTCGATACCGGCGCTTCCGTCGTGGCCCTGAACGAAACCTCCGCGGCGCGGTTCGGGCTGCGGCCCTCGCGCGGCGATTACAACGCCGTCGTCACCACCGCCAACGGCACCATCAAGGGCGCGCGCACGCGCATAGCCATGGTCGAGATCGGCGGGCTCGTGGTGCGCGACGTCGACGCCATGGTGCTGCCGGACGAGGCGCTGTCGGAAAACCTGCTCGGCCTGTCGTTCCTGTCGAAGCTGAAGCGCTTCGAATACGCCAACGGCCAGATGGTGCTGGAGCAGTAAGGCCCCCTGGTTGCCAATCCACCTGCATGCTCTGACGCCCTTGCGTGGAAAATTCGCGTTCGCTTGGCGGCTCCCCTATGAGTAGAAAGAACTCCGATTCTCTATTGCGGAGTTACCTCCACGCACTGAGCAGGGCCTGAAATACAGAACTCGGTTTTCCCGGAAGTCTGGTCGATTTTCCAGGAGCCGAACACTGGAATTCCGCCAAACCTGTTTGAAATCCCTCCCTGCACTCCTTTGCCGGTCGGATTCTCCGGAAAGCCGGGTCTCTCGGTGCATTGACCGGTCAATTGCTTCGTCTCGGCGTCGAGGACTGCGATGCAGTGATAGAGCTTCTTGTTCTTGTGGTCGAGACGCTCGACAGCATAATGGTTTACCCCAGTCTCCACACTCGCAATGTCAGCGAAAAGTTCGTAATCCGCAGCCAGCCCAGCGGTCGCCGTCACGGTTAGCGAAAGCGCGAGTATCCCGGTCTTCAGAAGTTCATAAGACCTCCCCATTTCTTCCCCCCGTGTTGCGGACCGCATCCTCAGGCTGGCTGCGGCGGGCCTTGCGGCTGGGCCTGGGCCTGTTAAATCTGCGCCTGTGGAGTTACGCCATCCGCGGCGAACGGATCGTAGTCAACGGGAATGAGCGAGTAGTCATCGAAATCCGGCTGATGGTCTACCGGCACCAGAGAGTAATCAGGCATGATGAATCACCTACAGGTATTTGCGGACACTTTCGAAGGGGCCCGTGATGTGACCGCGCCCTCGCGGAGAGGGCTGGGTCGGCTTTGAGGGTTTGAAGGCAAGTGCTTGAAGGAGGGCTTGTGCAATGGCGCGGAAGCGTCGCTTCCGGTCCGGCTTGCCCACCGTCTTCGCCGGGCGCCCGTCTGTCGGCGGGGTCGGCCTTGGCTGTCAGCGGCCAGGTTCGGCGCGCTCGGCAGCGTATGGCCTGACAGCGTATTGTCTGATTCAAAAAGCCCGCGGCGGATTTTCCGGCACGGGCTTAATTCTTGCGACGATGAAGATATGCCGGTGATTTGCCCGACGAGTCAAAATGTTTTTGCGGGATCGCTCAAACGCCCGGACCATGCTACTTTGCATGGGGTCGTTTTCGATATTTTCGTCGAGAGGCCCATCCATGGTTCAGCGCCGTCTCCAGATCAACGATTTCGAAAGTCGCTCGTAGGGCGCAACAGCGCAGCGTATTGCGGCGCCTTGCAAAGATGGGTGGATGATGCTTCGCCCATCCACCTAATTAATCTAATCGGCAAACCGGCCGTTTCGCCTTCCGTTGCGCCCGCGCATTCGCTATTGCTGCGGTGCATTCCCTTTCATTTCACGACAAGGCCATTTGAATGTTTCCGAAGCCGAAAGCCGTGCTGGTTCCCAATACCTATGCCTATGAATCCGAGCCGATGGTGAAGGCGACGGGTTTTCGCGAATACGACGCGCGCTGGCTGTTCGGCAAGGAAATCAACCTGATGGGGGTCCAGGCGCTGGGCATGGGGCTGGGCGCGCTGATATCGGAACTCGGCGTCAAACAGGAGGTCGTCACCGGGCACGATTTCCGCGGCTATTCGGCCTCGATCAAATACGCGCTGATGTCGGGGCTGCAGGCCGCGGGCTGCAGGGTGCACGATATCGGCCTGTGCATGACGCCGATGGCCTATTTCGCGCAGTTCGAGCTCGACGTGCCCTGCGTCGCGATGGTGACGGCGTCGCATAACGACAATGGCTGGACCGGCGTCAAGATGGGCGCCAACCGGCCGCTCACTTTCGGCCCCGACGAGATGACCCGGCTGAAGCAGATCGTGCTCAACGCCGACTTCAGGAACAAGGCCGGCGGCTCCTATCAGTTTCACGAGAATTTTCCGGCGCGCTACATCGCGGATTTGACCAGCCGCCCAAAACTGAAGCGCAGGCTGAAAGTCGTGGTCGCCTGCGGCAACGGCACCGCGGGCGCGTTCGCGCCGCAGGTGATGGAAGCGATCGGCTGCGAGGTCATCCCGCTCGACACCGAACTCGACTACACGTTTCCGAAATACAATCCCAATCCCGAAGACATGGAAATGCTGCACGCCATCCGCGACGAGGTGCTCAGGCACAAGGCCGATGTCGGCCTCGGCTTCGACGGCGACGGCGACCGCTGCGGCGTGGTCGACAACACCGGCGAGGAGATTTTCGCCGACAAGGTCGGCGTGATGCTGGCGCGGGACATGTCGGCGATCCACAAGAATGCGCAGTTCGTGGTCGACGTGAAGTCGACCGGGCTCTTTGTGACGGATCCGGTGTTGCAGAAGCAGGGCGCCAAAACCACCTACTGGAAGACCGGCCATTCCTACATGAAGCGCCGCACCAACGAGTTGGGCGCGCTGGCAGGCTTCGAAAAATCCGGCCATTTCTTCTTCAACAAGCCGTACGGCCGCGGCTATGACGACGGCCTGATCTCGGCGATCGCGGTCTGCGACATGCTGGATCGCGCGCCCGGCAAGTCGATGGCCGACCTGAAGGACGCGCTGCCGAAGACCTGGTCCTCGCCGACCATGTCGCCGCATTGTGCCGGACGAGACCAAATACGGCGTCGTCGATGCCGTGGTGAAGCATTTCGAGGCGATGCAGAACAAGGGCGAGAAGGTCGCAGGGCAGAAGATCCGCGATCTCGTCACCGTCAACGGCGTCCGCGTCACCGTCGAGGACGGCAGCTGGGGCCTGGTGCGGGCGTCCTCCAACAAGCCGGAACTCGTGGTGGTGGTCGAGAGCCCGGTCTCGGAACAGCGGATGCACGATTTGTTCGAGGCGATGAATGTGGTGCTGCGCACCCATCCCGAAGTCGGCGAATATAATCAGAAGATTTGAGCTGATCCCGTTGTCGATGCTTCGCGGTTGCGGCGACCGCAACATGCACACTTGTCATCGCCCGGCTTGACCGGGCGATCCAGTACGCCGCGGCCCGGCCGTATATCTCGAACCTGGAATACTGGATCATCCGCTTTCGCGGATGATGACAACCGGGATTGTTTCGCGGCTCGACGCCTCTTACGCCGCCGCCGCGATCGGCAACGCCGTGACCGACTTGATCTTCTCCATCGCAAAGCGCGAGGTGACGTTCTTCAGCGGTACCGCGCCGATCAGTTTCTTGTAGAACACGTCGTAGCTCTGCATGTCCGCGACCACGACGCGCAGCATGTAGTCGACGTCGCCCGCCATCCGGTAGAATTCCATCACCTCCGGCATCGCGCTGACGGCGTCGGCGAATTTGCGCAGCCAGGCCTCGGAATGATCGGCGCTCTCGACCGAGACGAAAACGGTAATCCCGAGCCCGATCTTGTTCTGGTCGACCAGGGCGACCCGGCGCAGGATCACCCCATCGGCCTCCAGCCGCTGGATCCGCTTCCAGCACGGCGTCGACGATAGCCCCACCCGGTCGCCGATCTCGGCGACGGAGAGCGAGGCGTCCTCCTGCAGCACCGTCAGGATCTTGCGATCGATGGCATCGAGGCGGCGATTGGGCTCATGGAGCTGAACGGCGAGATCGGTCATAGGAAGAACTTTGTTCCATTTATGGGGCTTAATACCCTCATATAGAGAAAAATCTTCCAAGACAAGTCCCTATTGGCTCGTCCTGGCAGGGTTGGCCGGCTGGCCTTGGCCCAAAAGCTCTTCTACTTCAGGACGTTGCGGGGCAGCGAAGGCACCACCGAAGCGGGTGCATTTCAGGGCTGCCGCGGCGGAGGCGAATCGCAGGGCGCTTGGAATGTCCTGCCCCTCGGTGATGGCGAGCGCGAACGCGCCGTGGAACACGTCGCCGGCGCC
Source organism: uncultured Alphaproteobacteria bacterium (assembly GCA_963721275.1). Taxonomy (GTDB): domain Bacteria; phylum Pseudomonadota; class Alphaproteobacteria; order Rhizobiales; family Xanthobacteraceae; genus Bradyrhizobium. The sequence goes on from CAVRIQ010000014.1 coordinate 287,074, forward strand.
GAGCGTATCCACGGTATGCACCGGGAAGGCCGGCGTCTCCTGGAGATTGCCGTGCTCGTCGAGCCAGATCGTGCCTTTTGGCCCGCGCGTCCCCGCCAGGAACGACGGCGTCAGCCTCGCGATCTTTTTGAGCGCCTGGCCGTCGTCGGTGACATCGGCGGTCTCCTGCAGCGGCTCGCTCGAGAACACCAGATGGGAAGATGCGGTGAGCAAGCCTTCCCGCAGCGACATCGCGCGGTCGACGTCCACAACGACGGGGATGCCGCGCCGGCGCGCCTCGGCGCACAAATCGGTGCAGAATCCGGCGCAGCGGCTCTCGGTGAGAATGGCGGCGCAATCCTCCAGCAGCATCTCGATGCTCGGCAGGTGGACCTTCCATAGCTCCGGATCGCGGAAGGTCACGATGGTGCGCTCGCCTGAGGGATCGACCATGACGCTCGAGATCGGGGTCACCAATCCCGGCATGTGAATGAGATGGTTGGTCTCGATGCCTTCATGGGCGAGTTTCTCGAAGATGAAGCGGGTCGATGTTTCGCGGGCGTCGCCCATCGGGCCGCAGATCGAGGCGCGGCCGCCGAGCCGGACAATTCCGATCGCAGCGTTGAGCGCGTTGCCGCCGCAGATCTCGTCGAAATGGGTGGCGTTCTCCTTGGAGCCCCGCGCGGGAACGCCGCTGACGCGAAACGTCAGGTCACGCACGGGTATGCCGACGCAGAGGATGCGCGGCGGAATCTTCGGCGCGCCGGTGTGGAAATTCATGGCAAAGTCCGTCATGCCGGTTCCGTCCGCCGGAACCTGGGCCTTGGGACTAATCGACTGAGCCATGGCCGGTTCCCCGCTATGCGCGCAGCTGCTCACCGCCATGCAGCCAGCGCCCGAGCAGGTGATGGGCGATGGCGAACGGATGCGGTCCGGCCAAGCCATCGGGATGCTGCCGCTTGATCATCAGCGTCGCCTCGGAGCGGTCGAACCAGCGTGCATCCTCGAGTTCCGCGCGGTCGACGACGATGTGCTCGCTGGTGGCGCGGGCGGTGCATCCGATCATCAGGGATGACGGGTAGGGCCAGGGCTGCGTCATGTAATAATTCACGTCGGTGCAGCGAATTCCGGATTCCTCGAAGATTTCGCGGCGGACCGCGTCCTCGATGGTCTCGGCGGCTTCGACGAAACCGGCGAGGCACGACCACATGCCGGGCGGAAACTGCTTCTGCCGGCCGAGCAGGCACTTGTCGCCCAGGGTCACCAGCATGATCACGACGGGATCGGTGCGCGGAAAATGCTCGGCCTTGCAGTTCGGGCAGTCGCGTTTCCAGCCGCCTTCCTTCATCGCCGTGCGGGTTCCGCAATTGGCGCAGTAGCCGTGACGCTGATGCCAGTTCACCATCGACTTCGCCACCGCGATCGCCGAGAGCTGGTCGGGCGGCACCACGCCCTGCATCACCATGCCGCGCAGTTCGCTGACCCTGACATCGTCGCGCGGCAGCAGGCTTTCCACCGCCGCGGCCGAGATGCCCATGCCGAACAAAGGGGCGCCGTCGCGCAGGCCCAAAAAGATCGTGCCGGGATTGGCGCCGAATTTCAGCGCTTCCCCGATCGTCAGCAGCGCGCGGGGCCCAGTGGCCTCCTGCTTCGCCACCAGCGAGTCGCGATGAATCACATAGGCGCGGGCATCGCGGCGGCCTTCCAGCGCCATCAGTTTCGAATCGTCGCTGCGCAGATGCGCGGCGCGGTCGAGGATATCGGTGACGAAGGCCGGCTTCCCCAGGGGGAACGAATCGAATGCTGTCATGTCCTAACCAAGCCAGATCTTGCGGCGAAGCGCGCTGATGAAATTCTGCACCTCCCCGGCGTCATGCGCCAGCGGCGGCACCACCCCCCAGACCGGACGCGGCCAGGCGGCGTCGCTGGTGCGGCGCGCGATCACATGCACGTGCAGCTGCGGCACCACGTTGCCGAGGGCGGCGATATTCAGCTTGTCGCATTTGGTGATCTCTTTGAGCGCGCGCGCGGCGCGGCTGATCTCGGTCATCAGTTGGGCCTGTTCGACCTCGTCGAGGTCGATGATCTCGACGGCTTCGGCGCGGCGCGGCACCAATAGCAGCCAGGGATAATGCGCATCCTTGATGACCAGCACGCGGCACAGCGGCAGGTCGCCGATATCGATGGTGTCCTTCGTGAGCTGTGAATGCAGCGACCAGGCGGGAGCGTCAAAAGGCATGTGGGTTCTCGAACATTCATGCAGCGTCGCAGAGACTTGGTCCGCAAACAACACCCGTCATGCCCGGCATTATGCCCGGCATCCACGTCTTTTTTCACGTGCGGCTGAAAAGCACGCGTGGGTGGCCGGGACAAGCCCGGCCATGACGAAATTGGCCATTCCCACGCCCGGACCCGGCCCCGTCCCGCTTGCTTTCCGGCCCTTTTGGCCCCAAATAGGGACCGGGAGATTGGCGGTGGACGAGCCACTCGCCAACCGGGTCAGGTCCGGAAGGAAGCAGCCCTAACGAGGTCCGGATCGGGTCGCTCGTCAGTCTCCTACCTGTTTTTTGAGCGAATCGCGCAAGATGGGGTATCCCCGTCCTGCGCTGGATTCCCGTTCCGCAATCCGGCTTCGAGAGACATTGAGAGTTGCGGATCGAGCGATGACCGACGCCGGCGTTCCCTTAATGCCCCCCAACGATCCGCAAGGCGTGCCCCGGACCGGGTTGGATCCCGGCGGCATGCCTTCGGCCGGCAAGCATTATCGCGTGCTGGCGCGCAAATACCGGCCCTCGAGTTTCGAGGATCTGATCGGCCAGGACGCCGTGGTCCGCACCGTTTCGAACGCGTTCGAGACCGGGCGGATTCCGCAGGCCTGGATCCTGACCGGCGTGCGCGGGGTCGGCAAGACCACCACGGCGCGGATCCTCGCCCGCGCGCTGAACTACGAACTGCCGGACGGATCGGTGAAGGGGCCGACCATCCACATGCCGGTATTAGGGGTGCATTGCCAGGCGATCATGGAAAGCCGGCACATGGACGTGCTGGAAATGGACGCCGCGTCCCATACCGGCGTCGATGACGTGCGCCAGATCAACGACAGCGTGCGCTATGCACCGGCCAGCGCCCGCTACAAGGTCTACATCATCGACGAAGTGCACATGCTCTCGACCGCGGCGTTCAACGCCTTCCTGAAGACGCTGGAGGAGCCGCCGGAGCACGCCAAATTCGTGTTCGCCACCACCGAAATCCGAAAAGTGCCGGTGACGGTGCTGTCGCGCTGCCAGCGTTTTGATCTCCGCCGGGTCGAGGCCGACGTGCTGATGAAGCATCTCGGCAATATCGCAACGAAAGAAGGCGTCGAAGTCGAGCCCGAGGCGCTCGGCATCATCGCGCGCGCCGCCGAAGGCTCGGTGCGCGATTCGCTGTCGCTGTTCGATCAGGCGATCGCGCACGCGGCGGGCCTGGTGCGCGCCGACTCGGTGCGCCAGATGCTCGGGCTGGCCGACCGCACCCGGGTCATCGATCTCTTCGATTTGCTGGCGCGCGGCGATATCGCCAGCGCGTTCCGGGAATTTCGCGAGCAGTATGACGTGGGCGCCGATCCGATCGTGGTGCTGTCCGACCTCGCCGAATTCGTCAACTTCGTCACCCGCGTGAAGATCTTGCCGGCGACCGCCGACAACGTCGCCTACGGTGAGACCGAGCGCCTGCGCGCCCGCGACTTTGCCGCCAAGATCTCGATGCGGGTCTTGTCCCGGATGTTTCAGATGCTCTTGAAGGGCATCGCCGAGGTGCAGGGTGCGACCCGCCCGGCGGCGGCCGCGGAAATGGTACTGGTACGCATCGCCTATGTCGCGGACATGCCGACGCCGGACGAGGCGATCCGGATGATTGAGCAGAATGGCGGCGCCTCGTCGCCGGTGGTCGCCGGAAACGGCGCGCAGCGCAGCGCGCCGGCCGCGCCGGTTTCCTCGATGCCGTCATCGCCCGCGCGTATGTCCGGCGCGCCCCGGGCCAGTGCCGAGTCCTCGCCTCGCCCGCAGATGATCACGCCGTCGCCCGACGTGCAGGCCGCACCGGCGGCACGCCGGATTGCAAGCTTTCCGGAACTGGTGGCGCTCGCCGCCGAGAAGCGCGACCTGCAGACCAAGGCCGCGCTGGAGGCCGATGTCCGGCTGGTCCGCATCGAGGACGGCCGGCTCGAAGTGGCGATGGAGCGCAGCGCGGCGCGCACCCTGATCAACGACCTCTCGCGCAAACTCGAGCAATGGACCGGGCGGCGCTGGACCGTGATCGTGTCCAACGAAGCCGGGCAGCCGACGCTGCGTTCGCAAAACGAAATCGCGAAGAATCAGCGCGAACGCGCCGCCGAGGCCGATCCGCGGGTGCAGGAAGTGCTGGCGCGTTTTCCCGGCGCCAAGGTGGTCGAGGTGCGCAAGCTTGCCCCGGAGCCGCCGGAATCCGATGCTAGCGTCGAAGACCCCGCCGAGAGCCCCGACAGCGACGATTGACAGCAATTCACGAGGGACCATCCATGGCTGATTTTCTCGGCATGATGAAGCAGGCGGCGCAGCTGCAGTCGAAGATGCAGGAGATGCAGGAAGAGCTCGGCCATGTCGAGGTCGAGGGCATTTCCGGCGGCGGCCTCGTCAGCGTGCGCATGACCGCGAAGATGGAAGTGAAGGGCGTCAAGATCGACCCCAGCCTGATGAAGGCGGACGAGCGCGAAATCCTCGAAGACCTGCTGGTGACCGCGCATAACGATGCGCGGCGCAAGGCGGAAGCGGCGATGCAGGAAAAGATGCAGGCGCTGACCGGCGGACTGAGCCTGCCGCCGGGACTGGGCCTCACCTGATATGGCCACTGCGGTTGCCGGTCCCGAAATCGAGCGTCTGATCCAGCTGCTGGCGCGGCTGCCGGGGCTCGGTCCGCGTTCGGCGCGGCGCGCGGCACTGCACCTGATCAAGAAGCGCGAAGCGCTGATGACGCCGCTGGCCGGCGCGCTGCAGGTCGCGATCGACAAGATCCAGGTCTGCAAGACCTGCGGCAATATCGACACCCAGAATCCCTGCACGGTATGCACCGATCCGCGCCGCGATCCCTCGATCATCGTGGTGGTCGCCGACGTCGCCGACCTCTGGGCGCTGGAGCGCGCGCATGCGACCTCCGGGCGCTATCACGTGCTCGGTGCGACGTTGTCGCCGCTCGACGGTGTCGGTCCGCAGGACCTGACCATCGATGCGCTGGTGGCGCGCGCGCACGATCCGCAGGTCCACGAGATCATTCTGGCGTTGAACGCCACCGTCGACGGCCAGACCACCGCGCACTACATCACCGACCTCCTGCAGGAGGCAAACGTGAAGGTGACGCGGCTCGCCCACGGCGTGCCGGTCGGCGGCGAGCTCGATTATCTCGATGAAGGCACACTGTCGGCGGCGATGCGGCAGCGGACCCTGTTCTAGCAACCAGATACGGAAGTGTTCGACATGACGAAACGACGATTCGGCAAACGGCTGGCCTTGGGCGGGGTCATTGCGGTGATATCGGCGGTGCCTGCCGGCTTCGCGCAACAGGCCTTCGCGCAACGGGGCTCGGCGCAGCAGGCGCTGGCGCAGCAGGCCGAGCCTGCGCCGAAGGCCGGCAGGATCATCAATGCCGGCGACGTGCTTTCGGGCGAACTCAATGCCATGCGCCTGCGCGGCGACAAGAAGGGCAAGCGCGTCGCCACCTATCAGCTCACCAGCGAGCCGCGCCGCCTCCCTCCGCCAAACGGGCTTTGCGGCCTGGAAACCGGACCGGAGACGTTTCAGATCGTGACCAACAGCGACGCCCAGGCGGCGCAATTGAGGGGCTTCATCGGCAAGGAACTCTCGCTCAAGGTCGACGAGGTCGCCTGCGCGGAGGACGCCGGACAGATGAGCGAAGCCGTCGTCACCAAATGGAGCATCGTGAGGAAGCGCTGACACCCTGTCGTCGCGCGGCTTGACGGCGGCCCAATCTATCAGTGATGTCCCCGAACGGCTGTCAGCTATCTCCCCGGGCCAGACACCTTCGCGGGGTATCCGGCTGTAGCGCACCTACCGGTACAACCCGTTCCACAACCTCACGAGACCAGACATCATGGCCGACTATCGCACCGTCAAAGCCGATTCCCTGACTAAAGTGGTCCGCAGCATCGTCAAGGCCGGGGGCTCGTCCGACCGCGAAGCGGATCTGGTCGCCGCCAACCTGGTCGAAGCCAACCTGAAAGGCCATGACTCGCACGGCGTCGGCATGGTGCCGCGCTACATCGACGCGATGAAGGAGGGCGGACTCAGGATCAACCAGCATGTCGGTGTGGTGATGGACGGCGGCGCGATGCTCACCCTCGACGGCAACGCCGGCTACGGCCAGGTGATGGGCTATGAGGCGATGGAATTGGGCGCCGAGCGCGCCAAGCGCAACGGCGTCTGCGTGGTGGGTCTGTCCAACTCGCATCACATCGGCCGCATCGGCCACTGGGCCGAGCAGTGCGTCGCCCACGGCCTGGTGTCGATCCATTTCGTCAACGTGCTGGCGCGGCCGATCGTCGCCCCCTTCGGCGGCCGCGACGCGCGCCACGGCACCAACCCGTTTTGCGTCGGCATCCCGCGGCCGGGAAAGGATCCGATCGTGCTGGACTTCGCCACCAGCAAGATCGCCCAGGGCAAGACCCGCGTGGCCTACAACAAGGGCGAGCAACTGGCCCCCAACACCATCATCGACGACCACGGCAATCCCTCCACCGACCCGCGCTTTACCGTGGTGGAGCCTTCGGGCGCCATCCTGCCTTTCGGCGAGCACAAGGGTTCGGGCCTCGCTTTGATCTGCGAACTCTTGGGCGGCGCGCTTTCCGGCGGCAAGACCTTGAGCGGCAAGACCGACGGCGGACGCAAGGTGATCAACGGCATGTTTTCCATTCTCGTCGATCCCGCCAGGATGGGCACCGGCGAGAACCTCGCGCGCGAGATGGAAAGCTTCGTCGCCTGGCACATCGCCTCGCCGCCCGCCGAAGGCGTCGACCACGTGAAAATCGCCGGCGAGCCGGAGCGCGAATGGAAGAAGCAGCGCCTGGCCGGGGGCATACCGGTCGACCCCGCCACCTGGCAGGAGATCGTCGCGGCCGGCGCCAAGGTCGGCCTGGACAACGCTGCGATCGAGAAGCTGGCGAGTTGAAGGGTGATGGCAGTCGAGGATGTGGCGAGGTGCGCCCGATGAATCGGTCGCGGCTTTGGCACACCGGCGGCGTCGTTGTGTTGGGAGCCTTGTGCCTGACCCAGCCTGCGGTCGCGCAGGAAGCTATCAAGGAGGGCGGTGTGCTGACGGGGAAGTTGCGGCTGGTGCAAACACGCCACCCCAACGGTACCAAAATCGAAGCCTATCAGATCGTCAGCGTCCCCCGCGCCATGCCGGCCGGCGATGATTTTTGCGATTACGCCCAGGGCGCCACTACATTTCATCTGTTTACGATGACGGCGGCCGCCAGGAAGCAGTTGCAACCGCTGCTCGGCAGGACCGTCACGGTGCGCACGGATGCGCTGTTCTGCTCGGAGACCGCCTGGCACATCGGCGACGCTGCCGTGCCGCAATGGACCCTGCTGCCGAAGCAATAGAATTCGTGGTCCCTGCGAAAGCAGGTTGGGCTGGCCGGGACGAGGATAGAAGGGGTTATGTCCGCGCCGCCTCCAGCGCTGCGAAATGACCGCGGCGCTGTAGCCGGGCCAGCAGGATCAGGCTCGGCACCGCGACCACGACGCAGATCGCAAAGAACAGCGGCCACCCGGTTGCCCTGGCCACGAACCCCGCGCCGGAGGACAGGTAGGTCCGCCCGATCGCGGCGAGCGCGGTAAGCAGCGCGTATTGGGTCGCGGTGTGCAGCGGGTTCTGGCACAGCGCCGACAGATAGGCGACGAAGATCACGGTGCCGATGGCGCTGGTGAAATTTTCCGCGGTGATCGCAAACGCCAGCGCCCATTGATTGACGCCGACCAGCGCCAGCCATGAGAACGACAGGTTGGCGACCGCCTGCAGCAGGCCGCCGATCCACAGGCTCGCGGCGAGCGAATAGCGCCGCGCGACGAAGCCGCCAGCGAAACCCCCGATCAGGGTGGCGGCGAGGCCAACGCCTTTGACGATGGCGGCGTAGTCGACCTTGCTGAAGCCGATGTCGATCACGAACGGCGCGGTCATGGTGCCGGAGAACGCGTCGGTGAATTTGAACAGCACCACGAAGGCGAGCGCCGCCAGCGCGTCCCTGCGGGCGAGGAATTCGGAGAATGCGCCGATCGCCGCCTGGAGCACGCGCGAAAATGCGGTCTCGCTGCCGGTCGCGGCTTCCGCGGCCTCGGATTGCGCCGGTTCGGTCGCGGCCAGTGCCGTGACGGTGCCGATCAGGACCAGCGCGGCCATCACCACATAGCCCCACGTCCAGGCCGACGGGCGCGCGATGCCGGTGCCCTCGAATCCGCTGACGATGAACAGCGCGCCGGCGGTCGAGACCAGCATGCCGATACGGTAAGCCGCGACATAGGAAGCCATGCCGGCGGCCTGTTCGCTCTCGGGCAGGCTTTCGACCCGGAACGCATCGACCACGATGTCCTGGGTCGACGACATTGCGGCGACCAGCAGCGCGCCAAGCGCCACGAACAGCGGCGAGCGTGCCGGGTCGGTCAGCGCCAGCAGCAGGATCGCGCCGATCAGCAGCAGTTGCGAGCACAGCAGCCAGCCGCGGCGGCGGCCGAAGGCGCGGGTGAAGAACGGCACATGCAGCGCATCCACCAGCGGCGCCCACAGGAATTTCAGTGTGTAAGGCGTGCCGACCAGCGCGAACAGGCCGATGGTACCGAGGTCGACGCCGGATTCGCGCATCCAGACCTGCAGCGTCGATCCCGACAGCGCCAGCGGCAGGCCGGAAGAAAAGCCGAGCAGCATCACGATCAGCACCCGCCGCTGCAGATACACCGCAAGACCCTCGCGCCAGGAGGCGCGGGGTTGCGAAGCTGTCGGCCTGGATACTGCCTCGGGAGCTGTCATGCGGTTGTTGGTAGCAGATTCGGGCGCAACAAATTACACTGTCATCGTCCGGCTTGACCGTTGGGTTCTCAATCAGGTGTCATCGCCCGGCTTGACCGGGCGACCCAGTATTCCAGAGACGGCAATGGGGGCACGCAGCTACTACGTTTACATCCTCGCCAATCGCATCGGTGGTACACTGTACATCGGTGTGACCAACGACCTTGTTCGCCGCGCGTATGAGCACAAATCCGGTGCTGCCGAAAGCTTTACCAAGCGCCACGATGTGGATCGGCTGGTTTATTTTGAATGCTTCGACGAGATTGAACAGGCCATCCACCGCGAGAAGCGGCTCAAGAAATGGCCGCGCGCCTGGAAGATTTCACTGATTGAGAGAGACAATCCGAATTGGATTGATCTTTATCCCCAGATTGCCGGAGGATGACGATACACCGGCGATCGATGGCGAGGCCTCTGGAATACTGGGTCGCCCGGTCAAGCCGGGCGATGACAGCGGTTATCACTCCCCCGCCTGCAGCTTGCGTGGCAGCGGGAACAGTTCGGACGTGTCGGCTTTGACGATGCGCGGGATCTCGGCGGGCGCCTCGGTCTTGCTGAAATCCAGTTCCTCGATCCGGCCCGCGCGCTTTTCGATCTTGTCGGCGGAAATCAGGATCTGGCGGACGTCCTCGTTGACGTCGCCAAAGTGCTTCTGCAGTTTCAGCACGCGATCGCGCAGGCGCCCCAGATCGTCGCCGAGGTTGAGGACTTCGGTGCGGATCTGGTCGGCGGCATCGCGCATCCGCGCGTCCTTCAGGATCTGCTGCATCACCTGGATCGCCAGCATCAACAGCGACGGCGACACCAGCACCACGCGGGCGCGATAGGCCTTCTGGATCACGTCGTCAAAACCGTCGTGGATTTCGGCGTAGACCGATTCCGACGGCACGAACATCAGCGCGGTATCCTGGGTCTCGCCCGCGATCAGGTATTTTTCCGCGATGTCGCTGACATGCTTCATCACGTCATTGCGCAGCCGCTGGGTGGCGATCTTCTTTTCCTCGTCGCTGCGGGCGTCGTGCAGCGCGGTCATCGCCTCCAGCGGGAATTTCGCGTCGATGCAGAGCGGGCGCTGGTCGGGCAGGAACACCACGCAGTCCGGCCGCTTGCCGGTCGAAAGCGTGAACTGGAATTCGTAAGCGCCCTTCGGCATGCCGTCCTGGACGATCGCCTCCATCCGCGCCTGGCCGAACGCGCCGCGCGATTGCTTGTTGGCGAGCACGTCGCGCAGCGTGGTGACCTGCGAGGTGAGGTCGGTGAGGTTCTTGTGGGCGTTGTCGATGATGCCGAGCCGCTCATGCAGCACGCGCAGACTGTCCATGGTGTTGCGCGTGGTCTGCTCCATCGACTGGCCGACCCGATGGGTCACCGAATCCAGCCGCTCGCTGACGGAGCGGGCCATCTCGGCCTGGCGGCCGGCCAGCGCCTGTCCCATCGCATCGACGCGGCCGGTGGCCTCGCTCTGCGCCCGCATCATTTCGGAGAGCCGTTCCTCAAGCTCGTCGGCGCGGATCGCCTGCGCCATCGCCAGTTCGGCGCCGCGCCGGCCGGAGCGGGCGATCACGATGGCGATCGTCAGGAGCAGCAGCAGCGCCAGGGCGCCAAAGCCGATCAATGCCGTGCCGGTGCGGATCGGCAGCTCGCCGATCATGAAAAGAATCTCGTTCATGGAAACCCTTGTAGCCGATTCGGCCTTGAACGCGAACGAAGAGGGAACATTTATGGTTAATCCAGGCTTAATTTTCGTGGTTAACGCTTCCCTAAAAATCGTGGTTAACGATACCTGAACGACCGCGCGCCGCGCATTGACCCCGGCAAATCAGCAGCTTAAATCGCCCGCCTAGGCATCCAGAGAAACCATGGCACTCCGAGAAATCATCATCCTGCCGGACAAGCAGTTGCGGCTCGTCTCCAAGCCGATCGAAAAGGTCACGTCGGAGATCCGCAAGCTCGCCGACGACATGTTCGAGACCATGTACGACGCGCCAGGGATCGGGCTCGCCGCGATCCAGGTCGCCCAGCCGATGCGGCTGATCACGATGGATCTCGCCAAGAAGAGCGAGGAGGGCGAGACCAGGCCGCAGCCGCGGGTCTTCATCAATCCGGAGATACTGTCGTCGTCGGAGGAGACGTCGGTCTACGAGGAGGGCTGCCTGTCGATCCCGGAATATTACGAGGAAGTGGAACGGCCGGCGAAGGTGCGGGTGCGCTTCACCGATCTCGACGGCAAGGTGCATGAGGAAGACGCCGAAGGCCTGTTCGCCACCTGCATCCAGCACGAGATCGACCATCTCAACGGCGTGCTGTTCGTGGATTACCTGTCGAAGCTGAAGCGCGACCGCGTGCTGAAGAAATTCGCCAAGGCGGCGAAGCGCGCGGCGGAGTAGGATTCGGCCGCGCGCAACCGAATAACCGTCACCCTGAGGTGCGAAGGCGCCCCAAGGCGCCGAGCCTCGAAGGGCGACGGCGGACAAGTCGACAATCTTTCCTGCGTCATCCTTCGAGGCTCGCAAGAGCTCGCACCCCAGGATGACGCGCGTTATCTCTGAGCTTGGTTCAAAAGAAAGCTTCCACGGCCATGTCCCTTCGCCTGATCTTCATGGGCACGCCGGAATTCGCGGTGCCGACGCTGCTCGAACTCGTGGCCCATGGCCATGAGATCGCGGCCGTCTACACCCGCGCGGCAAAACCCGCCGGGCGCGGCATGAAACTGCAGCTGAGCCCGGTCGAGCAGGAGGCGCGGCGGCTCGGCATTCCCGTGCAAACGCCGGCCACGCTGAAGACGCCGGAGGCGCTGCAGGAATTTCGCGCGCACGATGCCGATGCCGCGGTGGTCGTCGCCTACGGCATGATCCTGCCGCAGGCGATTCTCGATACCCCGCCGCTCGGCTGCTTCAACCTGCACGCGTCGCTGCTGCCGCGCTGGCGCGGGGCGGCGCCGATCAACCGCGCCATCATGGCCGGCGATGCCGAGACCGGCGTGATGGTGATGAAGATGGATGCCGGCCTCGATACCGGCGACGTCGCGATGGCCGAACGCATTGCGATTACGGATGCCATGACGGCGGGTGATCTGCACGACGCGCTGGCGCGGCTCGGCGGCGACCTGATGGTGCGCGCGATCGGCGCGCTGGACCGCGGCATGCTGCGACTCACCAGGCAGAGCGAGCAGGGCGTCACCTACGCCGCCAAGATCGACAAGGCCGAGGCGCGGATCGACTGGAGCAAGCCCGCGCGCGCGGCGCTGCGCCACATTCACGGGCTATCGCCGTTTCCCGGCGCCTGGTGCGAGATGCCGATCGAGGGCCAGCCGGTGCGGGTGAAGATCCTGCGCTGCGCGATGGCCGACGGCGCGGATGCGGCAGGCGAATTGCTGGACGATCGTCTCGCGATCGCCTGCGGCGGAGGCGCGTTGCGCATTCTCGAACTGCAGCGCGCCGGCAAGGCGCCGATGAAGGCGGAGGAGTTCTTGCGCGGCACCCCGCTGAAGCCGCCGCTGCGGTTGCTCTGATGCCCCGCTACAGACTGACCATCGAATATGACGGCGCGCCGTTCTGCGGCTGGCAGATCCAGGACAACGGCCCGTCGGTGCAGGGCGCGCTGGAAGACGCGGTCAGGGCGATCTGCGGCGAGCAGGTCCGCGTTCACGGCGCCGGCCGCACCGACGCCGGCGTGCACGCGCTCGGGCAGGTGGCGCATTGCGACATCGCCAAGCACTTCGTGCCGGGCCGGTTTCGCGACGGGCTGAACGCGCATTTAAGGCCGCATCCGATCGGCGTGCTCAGTGCGGATATCGTGCCGGATACGTTCGAGGCGCGGTTCTCCGCCAGGAAGCGGCATTACCTCTACCGGATATCCAATCGGCGGGCCAATCTCGCGCTCGACATCGGCCGCGCCTGGCGCCTGCCGCGGCGGCTCGATACCGACGCCATGCACGAAGCCGCGCAAAGACTGGTCGGCAAGCACGATTTTACGACCTTTCGCGATACCGAATGCCAGGCGAAATCACCGGAGAAAACGCTCGACCAGCTCGATGTCGTGAGAGACGGCGACGCGGTCCACATCATCACCTCGGCGCGCTCGTTCCTGCACAGCCAGGTGCGTTCGATGGTGGGCTCGCTGGTCTGGGTCGGCGACGGCCGCTGGAGTCCGGACGATCTCGCCGCCGCTCTCGCGGCCCGCAAAACCGCGCCGCCTGCGGCCCGGTCGCTCCGCCCGAAGGGCTCTATCTGGTGCGGGTGGATTATTGAGTTTTCTCACCTCGCCCCGCTTGCGGGGAGAGGTCGCCCGGCGAAGCGCAGCGAAGCCGGGCGGGTGAGGGGGACTCACCGCGAGTCAGGTGCCTGTTGAGGCAGCCCCTCACCCCAACCCTCTCCCCGCAAGTGCGGGGCGAGGGAGAAGTAATCACCGAAAATACCGATCCAGGATCCCGCGATAGATCCTGGTCAGCTTCTCCAGATCGGACACTGGCGTGCGCTCGTCGATCTGGTGCATGGTCTGGCCGACCAGGCCGAACTCGATCACCGGACAATAGCTGGCGATGAAACGCGCATCCGAGGTGCCGCCGGAGGTGCTCAATTCCGGCTGGCGGCCGGTGACCTCCTCGATCGCCGCGACCGCGAGGTCGGTGAAGGCGCCGGGTTTCGTCACGAACACGTTGGAGTTCGACGGCTCCCACACGATGCGGGCGCGGATCCGGTTGCCCGCCGCGTTCGCCAGGCGCTGCTCGACCAATTCCCGCAGCGTCTCCTGGGTATGGAGATCGTTGAAGCGGATGTTGAATTTCGCGCGCGCCTGGCCGGGGATCACATTACCAGCGGTGTTGCCGACATCGACGGAGGTGAATTCGAGATTCGAGGCCTGGAATTGCGCGCTGCCGTGATCGAGCGGCTCGTCGCCGAGCGCCACGATCAGCCGCGAAATATCCGGCACCGGATTGGCGGCGCGATGCGGATAGGCGACATGGCCCTGCACGCCGTCGACATAGAGCGTGCCCGATTGCGAGCCGCGGCGGCCGACCTTGATGCAATCGCCGAGCGCCTCGATATTGGAGGGCTCGCCGAGCACGCAGTGATCGAATTTCTCGCCGCGCGCCGCCGCCCATTGCAAAAGTTTGACGGTGCCGTTGACGGAGATGTCTTCCTCGTCGCCGGTGATCAGGAACGAGATCGAGCCGTTGCCGTCTTTTCCCGGCCTGCCGCCATGGGCGGCGAGATAATCCAGCACCGCCGCGACGCTGCAGGCGATGCCGCCCTTCATGTCCACCGCGCCGCGGCCATAGAGAAAACCATCCTTGACGTCGCCCGAGAACGCGCCGTGGCTCCAGGCGCTCTCGTCGCCCGGCGGCACCACGTCGGTGTGTCCGGCGAAGGTGATGTGCGGAGCCGTGTTGCCGATGCGGGCATAGAGATTGTCGATATCGGCGGTGCCGGGTTCGCCGAAGGTGACGCGATGCAGCTCGAAGCCGGCGGCTTTCAGGACATTTTCGAGCACGCCGAGCGCGCCGGCATCGGCCGGGGTTACCGAGGGGCAGCGGAGCAAATCGCGGGCAATGGAAAGGGCATCAGTCATGTCCTCCGCTTAACATGAGGTCCTCCCGATGGGCCAGCACCGTGCGGAACAAATTCGATCTCGCTCTGCTGGTCCCACGCCCCCGGCTTTAGGTTCGAATCTAGTCCCGCAACAGCTCGTTGATGCTGGTCTTGGCCCGGGTGCGCTCGTCGACCCGCTTGACGATCACGGCGCAGGCGGTGGAGGGGCCGGGCTGGCCGTTCTTCAGCGGCCGGGCCGGCAGGGTGCCGGGCACCACCACGGCATATTCCGGCACCTCGCCGATGAAGGTTTCGCCGGTGTCGCGGTCGACGATCTTGGTGGAGGCGCCGAGGAATACGCCCATCGCCAGCACCGCGCCCTTGCGCACGATCACGCCCTCGGCGACCTCCGAGCGCGCGCCGATGAAGCAGTCGTCCTCGACGATCACGGGCTCGGCCTGCAGCGGCTCCAGCACGCCGCCGATGCCGACGCCGCCGGAGATGTGCACGCGCTTGCCGATCTGGGCGCAGGAGCCGACGGTCGACCAGGTGTCGATCATGGTGCTCTCGTCGACATAAGCGCCGAGATTGACGAAGGACGGCATCAGCACGACGTTCTTGGCGATGTAGGCCGAGCGGCGGACGATCGCGCCCGGCACCGCGCGGAAGCCGGCGTCGCGAAACCGGTTCTCGCCCCAGCCCTCGAATTTCGAGGGCACCTTGTCCCACCACGACGCCTTGCCGGGGCCGCCGGCGATCGCGCTCATGTCGTTCAGCCGGAACGACAGCAGCACCGCCTTCTTCAGCCACTGATTGACTTTCCACTTGCCGCCGGCCTCGCGCTCGGCGACGCGCGCCTCGCCCTTGTCGAGCAGGTCGAGCGCATGGTCGACGGCGTCGCGGACTTCGCCCCTGGTCGCGGTCGAGATTCCATCGCGGGCATCGAACGCGGCGTTGATGGTGGATTCGAGGGCGGACAGGGACATCGAGGGTTTCCTAAGGATTTTGTCGGGCGGGCGAGGGAGCTTTGTCGGAATTTGGGCAGGGAGAGTCAAGGCTCACTCTGTCGTCGTCCCTGAAAGCAGGCACCCATAACCCCCTGCGCGCATTGTTTAGAGCAGCCGTCCGCCCCGTCGCTTTGCCGATGGGCCGCGGCGTATGGGTCGCTGCGTTCGCAGGGACGACGAGAACCTACCCCCTCGTCAGCCCCTGCAAGAACCCGGTCAGGTCGTCGGTGACATGATCGACATGGGCGGCGTCGCGGCCTTCCAGCTCCCAGTCCTCGCGCACGACTTCCCTTGAGCCGTCGGGCACCACCAGCACCGTGGTCATGCCGAGCTGGTGCGGCACCACGAGATTGCGCGCCAGATCCTCGAACATCGCCGACGTCCCTGGATTCACGGCGTGATCCCCCAGGAATTTCCGGTAGGTCTGCGGCGCCGGCTTCGGCTCCAGCTCGGCGGCGATGATGTCGAACACCGCCTCGAAATGCGCGCCGATGCCGAGCCGCGCCAGCACCTTGTCGGCATGGTCGGTCGAGCCGTTGGTCAGGATCAGCTTGCGTCCGGGAAGTTTTGCAATGGCCGCGCCCATCGCCGGATTGGGCTGCAGCGGCGAATGATCGATCTGGTGCACATAGGCGAGATAATCGTCGGCGCGCACGCCATGCTCGGTCATCATGCCGCGCATGGTGGTGCCGTAGCGGCGGTAATAGTCCTTCTGGATCGCGCGGGCTTCCTCCGCGGACACCTTGAGCCAGGCACCGACGAATTCGCCGATGCGGGCATCGACCTGCTGCCACAGATTGACGTGATGCGGATACAGCGTGTTGTCGAGGTCGAACACCCAGGTGTCGATGTCGGCGAAGGAACGGGGGAATTTTGTCATCGGCTCACTCGCTGTCATGCCCGCCGCCGGGTCTCGCCTTCGGCGAGCCCGAAAGAGATGGCATGAAACTTCATCACGGCATCGCAAAGCGCAGCGTCTTGCCGCCGCTCGACATGTCGACGGCGGCAAAACCGGTGACCGCCAGACCGCGGCTGCCGCAGTCGCCCTGTTCGTTGATCTCGAACTTGCTCTCGCGGGTGCAGAGCTTCCTGGGGCCGCCCCAGTTCAGCGGCTTGTCCTTGACCTTGAGGGTGCGGTTGTCGGCGTCGACCGCTTCGGCGAAACTGTAGACCTGCCTGGGTTGCCCGGTGACGTCGGGATGCAGGCATTTGCCGGGATCGATCCGGTACCAGCCGCGGCTGGTCACGGTCTTGCCGTCGTCGCTGGCGACCGCGGCCATGATCTCGTGCGGCGTGTCGTTGCACCAGGTCAGCCCGGTGGAAGACGGCGCCTGCACCGCGGCGATCATCATGGTGAAGAAATTCGGCGCCTGCGCGATATCGATCGGCATGCCGCGGCTTTTCAGGAACGCCGCCAATGCCGCTTGCGTCTTCGGGCCGTCGACGCCGTCGATCGGCGTGGCGTCATAGCCCGCGATCACCAGCAGCCGCTGGATGCCGGCGAGCCTCGCCTGCTCGTCATCATATTCGCTGCCTTCGGCGAGATAGGCGACCAGATTGCCGTCGTCGGCCTGCGTCGGGGTGATCTGGGTAAACGGCGCGGGCGTTTGCCCGGCGCGGCACTGGCGGGCCGCGGCAATGACAAAATCGCCGGGCGCAATGCACAGCGTGTCGCCGCCGTTTTGCGGGATCGGCGAGGAGCCGTAGAGGCTGAGCGCGCGCGCGTTCAGGAGGATGCGGTCGGCAGTCAGCGTGCCCTGCACCACGACCCGGCAGGCCGCCGGATCGATGCGGAACCAGCCGCGCGTCGCGGTGGCGGCCTTCTCGTCGATGCCGATCGCAACATCGACGACATAGCTCATGCGGTTGCAGATTTTCAGGTCCGCGTAAGCCGGCTCGGCCGAGGCGAGAAAGCAGACGATCGCCGCGGGCAATGCGATGAGCAGGGACTTCAGGAGGAACGAAAAAACTTGTGTCATTGTCAGATCGTCATGCCCGGCCCCAGCCGTCAAGCTTGCGCAGACTGCGTAAACTTGTCTGCGATGCCGGGCATCCGCGCCTCTCTTCCAACCCGACGGCAAGTCGTGGATGGCCGGGACATGGGCGGGCGGAAGCGACGCCGTCCTTCGGCGGCCATGCCCGGCCATGACGACCGGGAAGGAGTTGGTGGCTGCCGTCATCACTTGTGGATCAGCGTGCCGGTGCCCTGATTGGTGAACAATTCGAGCAACACCGCGTGCGGCGTTTTGCCGTCGATGATGACCACGCCCTGGACGCCCTGCTCCAGCGCGTAGATGCAGGTCTCGACCTTCGGAATCATGCCGCCGGAAATGGTGCCGTCGGCGATCAGCTTGCGCGCGTCCTTTACCGACAGTTCCGGAATCAGCTTCTTCGACTTGTCGAGCACGCCGGGAACGTCGGTCAAAAGCAGCAGCCGTTTGGCCTTGAGCGCTCCGGCGACCGCCCCGGCAAAGGTGTCGGCGTTGACATTGAATGTCTGTCCCGTTTTCGAGGTCGCCAGCGGCGCCAGCACCGGGATCAGTTCATGGCCGATCAGCTGGTTCAGCAGCGTCAGGTCGACCTTGTCGGGCTCGCCGACGAAGCCGAGATCGATCACCTTCTCGATATGGGAATCCGGATCGACCATGGTGCGCGTCGCCTTCGACGCCGTCACCATGTTGCCGTCCTTGCCGCACAGGCCGACCGCCTTGCCGCCGGCCTCGTTGATGTAGCCGACCAGCTGCTTGTTGATCGAACCCGCCAGCACCATCTCGACGATCTCGATGGTCGCGGCGTCGGTGATGCGCAAGCCGGCCGCGAATTCCGATTGGATGCCGAGCCGCTTCAGCATGGTCGCGATCTGCGGTCCGCCGCCATGCACCACCACCGGGTTGATGGCGGTCTGTTCCAGCAGGACGATGTCGCGGGCGAAGGCCTTGGCGCCTTCTTCGGCGCCCATGGCATGACCGCCATATTTGATGACGATGGTTTCGTCGTCGTACTGCTGCATGTGCGGCAGCGCCTCGGACAGGATGCGGGCCTGATCGAGCGGGCTGATGTTCGACATGTCGGTCATGAAGGGGGTCTCGTGGTCAGCGGGGTCGGGCGCTTTCTATCCGATTGGCGGACACGGCGCAAAGTTATGCTTTTTTCCCCCTCTCCCCTTGTGGGTGTTCAGACCGGGGAGAGGGTGGCGCCTCACGAAGTGAGGCGACGGGTGAGGGGTCTGTCTCCGCGGATGCAGACCCCTCCTCCGGCGCGCTTCGCGCGCCACCTTCTCCCACAAGGGGAGAAGGAAGAAAAAGCCGGCTCACCCCCGCGGCCATGCTGCCGCCAATGCGAGCGCGAGCCAGCTCGCGATCAGCAGCGTGCCGCCGGTCGGCGCGGCAAACGGGAACAGGCCGTGGCCGGCATATTGCCGCAAGCTCAGGTCGGTCGCGAACAGCGCGGCGGCGACGACAAAGCCCGATGCGGCGGCGATGCCGATCCGGGCATGGATGACGCCGCGCTCGATCAGCGCCACCGTCCCGAGCACGGCGCAGGCATGAAACAGCAGCATCGATGACGCGGGCGCGAGCCGCGCCGCATCCGTCAGATGCGCGGAGGCCGCCGCCAGGATGACGCCGTCGGCCCCCATGATGCCGGCGAGGCCGATCAGGATGCGGTGAACGCGAGATGCCGCCATCAGCTGCGCTCCCCGAGCAGACGCACCATCGCGGCGCGCAGCTCCGGCATTCCGGCGCCGGTGCGCGAGGACGTCACCAGAACTTCCGGAAAGGCGGCGGGATGTTTTGCCAGCGCGGCTTTGACGTCGGCTATGCGCTGCTCCAGTTCGCTCACCTTCACCTGATCGGCCTTGGTCAGCACGACCTGATAGCTCACCGCCGATTTGTCGAGCGTCTTCAATACGTCGAGGTCGACCTCCTTCAGGCCGTGCCGGGCGTCGATCAGCACATAGACCCGCGCCAGGCTGGCGCGGCCCTGCAGGAACTTGTGGATCAGCGCGGTCCAGGACGCGACCGTTGCCTTCGGCGCGGAGGCGTAGCCGTAGCCGGGCATGTCGACCAGCCGGAAGCCGGCCTGGTCGGGGCCTTCGAAGAAGATCAGCTCCTGGGTGCGGCCGGGCGTATGCGAGGTCCGCGCCAGCGCGTTGCGCCCCGTCAGCGCGTTGATCAGGCTGGATTTGCCGACATTGGAGCGACCGGCGAAGGCGACCTCGATCCCCGCCATCGGCGGCAGCGTCTCGATCGAGGGCGAGGCCCAGATGAACTGCCAGTCGCCCGCGAACAGCTTGCGGCCCTGTTCGATCAGCTTCGCATCGATGTCGGTGATCATGCGAAGGTTTCCATAAGGGAGCGCGGGAGGCGCCCAATGACGAGAAAGCATCAGGTCTTCGGGACGGCCTTCTTCGAGGCGAACGTGGACCTGAGATTGTCGAACAATTCCACCTTCACGCCGTTACGGCGCATGATGAAGCTCTGCTGCAGCACCGACAGCGTATTGTTCCAGGCCCAGTAGATCACGAGGCCCGCCGGGAAGCGCGCCAGCATGAAGGTGAAGATCAGCGGCATCCAGTCGAAGATGATCTTCTGGGTCGGATCCGGCGGCGTCGGATTGAGCTTCATCTGGAACCACATCGTGATGCCCATGATGATCGGCCAGACGCCGAGCGCGAGGTAGTGTCCGAACAGCGGCAACTGGGTCGGATCGAAATGCAGCAGGCCGAACAGGGTGAACAGATTGGTCGGGTCGGGCGACGACAGGTCCTTGATCCAGCCGAAGAACGGCGCGTGCCGCATTTCGATGGTGACGAACAAGACCTTGTAGAGCGAGAAGAACACCGGAATCTGCAAGGCGACGGGAAGACAACCGGCGATCGGGTTGATCTTCTCCTTCTTGTAGATTTCCATCATCTCCTGCTGTTGCTTCACCTTGTCGTCGGGATAGCGCTCCTTCAGTGCGGCCAGTTGCGGCTGCACCGATTTCATCTTCGCCATCGAGGCGTAGGATTTGTTGGCGAGCGGGAAGAACAGGAGTTTCACCAGCACCGTCACCAGCAGGATCGCGATGCCGAAATTGCCGACCAGATGATAGAAGAAGTCGAGCGCCAGGAACATCGGCTTGGTGATGAAATAGAACCAGCCCCAGTCGATCAGGAGATCGAAGTGATTGAGCGAAAGCTCCTTGTTGTAGCCGCCGAGGCTCGTGAGCGGGAAATTGATGCCGACGACCTTGGCCTCCTTGGCGCCCGCGAACAGCCGCGCATTGGCGCTGCCGGTGCCGCCGATCGCAATGGTCTGCGGATCCTCCAGATAATCGGCCTGGTAATTGTGCATCGTGCCGACCTGATTGGACGAGAACCGCGCCTGCAGCTGCGCCGACGTGTCGGGCAATAGCGCCGAAGCCCAGTATTTGTCGGTGATGCCGAGCCAGCCGTCGGTGGCCTTGAAGCTGACCGCCTTGGCATCGTCGATCTTCTTGTAGGTATATTCCTGCAGGCCCTGCTCGCCGAGATAGCCGATCAGCCCTTCGTGCAGGATGTAATAGCCGGAAACCACCGGCGTGCCGTGCCGCGAGATCAGCGCGAACGGATAGAGCGTGACCGGCGCATTGCCGACATTGCTGACGTCGTCCTTGATCGTGAACAGATAGTGGTCGTCGATCGAAATGGTGCGGCGGAAGGTGAGACCCTCGCCGTTGTCATATTTCAGCGTCACCGGGGTGGCGGGCGTCAGGCTGCCGGATCCCTCCTGCTGCCACACCGTGTTCTGATCGGGAATCCGCACCGTCGAGCCGGCGGCGGCGACCCAGCCGAATTCGGCGTAATACGGCTCAGCCGTGCCCGAGGGCGAATACAGCACGATCGCGGGCGAGGCGGGGTCGACGGTCTCGCGGAACTGCACCAGCGACAGATCGTCGAGGCGCGCGCCCTTCAGCGAGATGCTGCCGATCAGGCGCGGCGTGTCGATCCGGACGCGCGGGGTCGCGGCGATCGCGGTGTCGCGGCTGACCACGGCCGCCGCGGTGGCCGGCTGAGCCGGCGCGTTGGCCGTCGGCGCCGCGCCGGCCTGCGGCGCGGTCGAGGGGGTCGCAGGGTTTGCCGCCGGGCTCGCGGATTTGGTCAGCTCGCTCTGGGCCTGCTGCGCGGCGCGCTGCTTCTCCATCTGCGGGACGTTGTAGAAATATTGCCAGGCGATCAGCACGAGGCCGGACAGAATGACGGCGAGGATGGTGTTGCGATTATCGGTCATCGTTCAAGGTCTCGTCATTCAATTCGGTTGGCGGCAGATTCTATTGCTTTGGCGCGTCTTCTTTACGCGAGCCGGCGTCGACTTCGCTCGAAAACGTATTGGACGGTCTCGTCACGAGGTTCGTTGTCACAAGGTTCTTCGTCACAAGGTTCTTGAGCTGCAGGTTCTTGGGCTGCAAGTTCTTGGGCTGCCGGTCGAGGCGATGCAGCGCGGAGCGGAGGTCGTCGAGCATGGTCGCGAAGTCGCAGGTCAGTGCGGCACGACGGCCGACTAGCACATAATCACTGTGCGGTCGCATTGTTATGACGTCCAGCCGCTTCACCAATTCGCGAAGCCGGCGCCGGATGCGGTTGCGCTCGGTGGCGGTGCCGTTCTTCTTGGTAACCGTGAAGCCGACCCGGATCGGGCCCTCATCGTTTCGGCTGAGGCTTTGCACCACGAAGGCAGCGCTGTTGGCCCGCGCGCCATTGGCAACGGCGAGGAAGTCCGCCCGCTGCCTTAGCCGATCCATGATGCGATCTCCGGGAAGCCCGGCTCAGGCGCTCAGACGCTTGCGGCCCCGGGCGCGGCGGGCGGCGAGGACCTTGCGGCCGCCGGTCGTGGCAAGGCGGGCACGGAAGCCGTGACGGCGCTTGCGCACCAGTTTGCTGGGTTGATAAGTCCGCTTCACGGGTTGTTCTCCGCTGACCGGGCAAGGATGCCTGATAAATGAGGTAAGTCCGGTGATGCTGGCGGGCCCAAAGCGGGCCGTTTCCGGCCCAAAATAGAGCCGCCCCGGTCGAGCCGGGTCATCGCGGACAATTGGCGCGGCTTATACGGGAGCGACCCGTTTTCGTCAATCTGGCCACTCGCCGCAAGGGAGGCCCTTCGGGGGGTCGCCGAAACGGCGCAATTTGTCCGAATATATCTGACTTTGCGGTGTTTTTTACGGCGAGGATGGCGGCCCGCGGGCTCACTCCCTAGATAACCGGATCCGGCCGACATTAGCGATCCGTAATTTGACCGCTTCGGGAGCCGGTCGCATCCTCAAAAAATACGAGGAGTCGAAGGCAGATATCGTGGCATTGACCGAACAACAGCCGACACCCGATCAGCCGCGGTCCAGGCCGCCGCGCCGGCTCGGCCTGTCCGGCAAGCTGCTGCTGCTGACCATTCCGCTGGTGATGATCGCGGGAATGATGATCTACGTGCCTGCGATCGCCAATTTCCGGATGAACCGGCTCAACGACCGGCTGGCGGCGGCCAATACCGCGGCGCTGGTGCTGGACGCCGCGCCTTCGGGCATGGTTCCGGATTCGCTGGCGCGGCAGATCCTCAAAAGCATCGGCGCGCGCGCGGTCGCCATCAAGATGGGGCAGCAGCGCCGGCTGCTGGCCAGCGCCGATCTGCCGGCGTCGATCGACCATGATTTCGACATGCGGTCGATGACGGTATGGTCGGCGATCGTCGATTCCTTCGAGATCATGCTGGAAACCGGCAACCAGTCGATCCGCGTGGTCGGCCCGGCGCCCGGGGGCGCGCAGTTCATCGAGGTGGTGATCGACGAGAGACCGCTGCGCCAGGCGATGTACCGGTTCTCCCGCAATCTGCTGCTGGTCTCGCTGGGGATCGCGGCGCTGACGGCGGGGCTGGTCTACCTGGCGCTGCATTATCTGTTCGTGCGGCCGATGCGGCGGCTGACCGCGAGCCTGGTCGCGTTCCACGAGAATCCCGAAAGCTCGGCGCGAATCATCGTGCCCAGCCAGCGCGGCGACGAGATCGGCGTCGCCGAGCGTGAATTGTCCGACATGCAGCGCGACCTGGTGTCGATGCTGCATCAGAAGAGCCGGCTTGCCGCGCTCGGCCTTGCGGTCTCGAAGATCAACCACGATCTGCGCAACCTGCTGGCGTCCTCGCAGCTGTTGTCGGACCAGCTCGCCAGCGTGCCCGACCCGCGGGTGCAGCGCTTCGCGCCGAAACTGATGCGCTCGCTGGAGCGCGCCATCGCGTTCTGCCAGTCGACGCTGTCTTACGGCCGCGCCCAGGAGGCCGCGCCCGACCGCCGCATGATGCTGGTCGAGCCCGTGGTCGCCGAGGTCCGCGAATCCGCCGGGCTCGCCACCGACGCCTCGATCACCTGGATCGCCGCGATCGAGCGCGGGCTTTCCATCGATGCCGACCCCGACCAGCTGTTCCGCGTGCTGCTCAACCTCGTGCGCAACGCGGCGCAGGCGCTGGAAAACCGCCCCCGCAGCGACGCCGCGGCCCAGCAGATCCGCATTACCGGCCGCCGCGAGGGCACGGTCGCGATCATCGAGGTCTCCGACACCGGCCCGGGCGTGCCGCAAAAGGCCCGCGACCATCTGTTCGAGGCGTTCCAGACCTCGGGCCGGCCCGGCGGCAGCGGGCTCGGCCTGGCGATCGCCGCCGAACTGATCCGCGCCCATGGCGGCGAGATCCATCTGGTGGAAGGCACCATCGGCGCCACCTTCCGGATCGCGATCCCCGACCGCCCGGTGGAACTCCTGAGCGTGCGCTACGAACGGGCAAGGGCGTAAAAGCCGCCGGCGCATTTCGTCATTCCGGGGCGCGTACGCCCGTCATTCCGGGGCGATGCGCAGGCATCGAACCCGGAATCCAGAGGGTGTTGCACGAGATTCCGGGTTCGCGCCAGGGCGCGCCCCGGAATGACCGTGGAAATCTGCCGCCCTCCGGACCTTGCCAAGCCGGGCCGGAGCCGGTAGCTAGGGGGCGCTTTCGCGACCTCTGGACATGCCTTACCGATGCATGCGGGCGTTCACGCCCAAGATGCCCAGCGAAACACGCGCCCGTAGCTCAGCTGGATAGAGCACTAGACTACGAATTTAGGGGTCAGGAGTTCGAAATCTCTTCGGGCGCGCCATTTTTGCAAATCCACGCCGGAGCACGCCGGGCTCTCCGCAGTTCCCGATTCTTCGACGCTGCCCGCGGCTGCGGTCCGGCTCCAGGAACCGCACTGCGAACCAGTTGACTTGACGGCGGACGGCTCTCGTCATAATCTAGCTAGATATTCTGGCTAGTGAGAAACGAGGGCATGGCCCGTCGCAGTTGGTCGGTGCAGGACGCGAAGAATCGCTTCAGCGAGGTCGTCGAGGCCGCGCGGCGTTTGCCGCAGACGGTCACCAAGCACGGCAAGCCCGCCGTCGTTGTCATGGACGTGGTGGAGTACGAGCGCTTGCGCCACCTCGAACGCGCGCAGGCGCCATCCTTTATCGATGCGCTGCTCGCCATGCCGCAGGATGATGGCGATTTTCCGCGCCGTAATGTGCGAATGCGCGATCTCGATCTCTGATGTTCCTGATCGATACCGTCACGCTATCCGAACTGCGCAGGCGGGAGCGCGATCCGATGGTCGTCAAATGGTTCGAACGGCAGCGAGCGACCGATCTTTTCCTCAGCGTCATCAGCATCGGCGAAATAGAGCGCGGCATTGCGCGACAGCGCACTATCGATCCAGGCTTTGCGGGCGCTCTTGCAGACTGGCTGGACCGCGTCCTGACCCTCTACGGCGAGCGGGTAGTGCCATTCGACCTGCGAACCGCGCGGCGTTGGGGCTCCCTGAGCGCCGATCTCGGCAACGACAGCGCCGATCTCATGATCGCGGCCACGGCGCTCGAACACGGGCTCACCGTAGTAACGCGCAACGTATCGGATTTCGAGCCTTCCGGGGTCGCTGTCCTCGATCCGTTTGGTCGCCGGCCGAACCGGAAGTCATAAAGGGCAGTGCTGCACGTCGACGCCTTGGGTCATCGAGCGCAGCGCCGCAGCAGTGCCGCTGTTCCATTCACCTTGCTCTATCGGGAAGACGACAACGAGACGCACCTCGCGCAGGCCCGGGGCGCGCTGCCGCGTCATCTTCATCCTCCCCGCCGGCGCCGCCATCGGACTCATCCTTGAGGCGATTGAATAACGCGCTCGATGTCGCTTCGGATCAAAAGGCTACCTTGAAAGAATGTGCGGACCGCTGCTGCTTGCCGGCCGCTGCCGACGCGTCCGCCGGCCAGCCTGCGACCGCGGCCTCGGTGCGATAGCGCGGGAGATGATCCTCGAGCGAGCAGCAGACGCACAGCGCGAGGCTGGCCCAGACCGCCGCACTGAAATACAGCGACATCCAGGCAATCTCGCCCTTCCACTCGGCAAGGTCGTGCGTCACGACCCAGCGCGTGCTCACGTCGCGCAGCCCCTCGAGAGGTCGCAGATGCCGGCTGCCATCGGCAAGTCCGGCCCGCCATCGGCTCAGATACATCGGTACGTCGATGGTCATGAGAAACGCCAGATAGCCTGCGATCCCGATGATCGTGACGACGAGGATGACGCGAACCTCGCCATCGAACTCCGGCAGCAGCCGGCAAAGGCCGATCCCAACCAGGAAGAAGGCGACGGCCCATATCGAATTTTCCAGGGCGTTGCCCCAATATCGGGTGGTCAGCACCGCATACCACGAGAAGCATTCCGCGATCAGGATCAACGGCACGATCGCCCACGCGGCGTTCACGGTGGTGTCCGCTCCCGTCATCGTGCCCAGCTGGTACAGGATGATCGCCCATTGCGCCGCAAAGCAGATCTCGGCGACGGTCGCCACCGACCGGCCGACGACGACGCTCGACAGCCAGGTGTCGAACAGGCAGATGCGCTGAACATCCGCGCGCGGCAGGAACGACCTGAACGCGCAGCCAAAGACATAGGCCGCACAGAGCAGGAGCATGACCTCGATGCCGGTCGTGCGGCCGAAACCGCCGGCCGGCTGTTCGTGGAGCTGGCGGTACAGCCAGAACCAGACCGCGATATTGGCGCCGCTCACCAGCGTCAGGAAACTCCACCACCAGGTCAGGGGATTTGACCAGGCCAGGGAACTTGACCGCGCCCGCCTTTCCAAACGCATGAACCGCTCCGCGTGTAACCGAACTGACATTCGATCGTAGCAGTTCTGTCACAAATCGCGGCCGAGTCACGACAATAATATGTGTGCGGCGGGTGCTTGCCGGCGCGTGCCGCTTTACGCGACGGCGCCCGCCATCGGCAGGCTTTCATTCCCGGCATGCGCCGCGGCAATCAGCTCGTACGAGTGCAGACGCGCGCCGTGGTCGTAAATATCCGAGACGACCATCAGCTCGTCGGCCCCGGTCTCGGCCGACAATGCCGCAAGCCCGGCGCGAACGGTGTCCGGCGATCCGACGATGGAACGTGCCAGCATCTGCATCGCCTGCGCCTTCTCGGCGGCCGACCAGTAGGTCTCGATGTCGTCGATCGGCGGCTGGCTCAGGCCGCGCTTGCCGCGAAACATGTTGGCGAACGACATCTGCTGCGTCGTCGCCAGCCGCTTCGCCTCGCGGTCGGTATCCGCGGCGATGACGTTGACGCCGACCATGGCGTAGGGTTTTGCCAGTTGTTCCGACGGCTCGAAGCGAGCGCGATAGATGTCGAGCGCCGGCAGCAGTTGTTCGGGCGCGAAATGCGACGCGAAGGCGTAGGGAAGGCCCAGCGCCGCGGCGAGCTGCGCGCCGTAGGTGCTGGATCCGAGAATCCACAACGGCACGTCGGTGCCCGCCGCCGGCACCGCCTGCACGGCCTGGTTCGGTCCGGCCGGCGCGAAGAAGGCCTGCAGCTCGAGCACGTCCTGCGGAAAATTGTCGGAGCTCTGCAACGTCCGGCGCAGCGCGCGGACGGTGATCTGGTCCGTGCCCGGCGCCCGCCCGAGGCCAAGGTCGATGCGGCCGGGATACAGCCGCGCCAGCGTGCCGAACTGCTCGGCGATGATGATCGGGGCGTGGTTCGGCAGCATGATGCCGCCCGCGCCGACGCGGATGCTGCGCGTGCCGGCCGCGATATGGCTCAATACCACGGCGGTGGCGGCGCTGGCGACGCCCGGCATGTTGTGATGCTCGGCGACCCAGAAGCGGCGATAGCCCCATCGTTCGGCGTGCGCGGCGAGATCGCGCGCATTGTCGAACGCACCGCGTGCGTCGGTCTGCTGCGTGACGCGGACCAGATCGAGTATCGAAAGCGATGTCATGCCAAAACTCCTGACGGGTCCATTATCTGGGGGCGAGGGCGGCCGATTGCCAGCCGGAATTCGGCAATGACAGCCGCGTCGCGGATTAACCGTTGCGACCTTGCTAGCTTGAAAT
The DNA here is from genome assembly GCA_963721275.1 of uncultured Alphaproteobacteria bacterium. GTDB lineage: Bacteria > Pseudomonadota > Alphaproteobacteria > Rhizobiales > Xanthobacteraceae > Bradyrhizobium. The sequence goes on from CAVRIQ010000014.1 coordinate 315,081, forward strand.
TGATTCACCTTCCGTCATGGCCGGGCTTGTCCCGGCCATCCACGTCTTTCTTGCCGCGAGACGAGGACGTGGATGCACGGCACCCGGCTACGCCATGGCTTCGCCGGGCCTTCAAGTATTAGTCCGCCGAAGCTTCAGCGAGGGCGGGCAAGGCCGGGCATGACGAGCCGGACTGGAATGCCCGAATTTTGATCCTTTTTAAGTCAGACTCTGAGGCCAGCCGCCGGCTCCGGCGGGTCGCCGCTCTCCATCCGAGTAGCGAACCGCGATATCCCTGAACTGGTCGGTTATTTCAGCGAAGGCCTCAACGACGTCCGGGTCGAAGTGGCTGCCCCTGCCTTCAAGAATGATCCCGATCGCCTGATCATGCGGCATGGCATCCTTGTAGACGCGGTGGCTGGTCAACGCGTCGTAAACGTCGGCCAGCGCCATAACAGGATGAGCGGGTCGTCCTTTGAGGGAATGAACCTTGCGCCGCCGACAGAACGCGGCAGCCTCGACGTCAACCGCGTTGAAAACCAGCGCGCGACCTCCGGTGAAGTCTGAGGCCATGACACGGCGTTGCAGTGCATGCCTGACGAGGCCCGTGCCAATTCTTCCCTTGCCGATCGAATTCTGATCCGTCGCAAGCTGCCCGGGCAACAGGCAGGGGAGGGACCGGGCCGGGCGGCGCGGCCGGCCGGTCCGGATGGTGCCGCCGCGACCGAACAAGCGCGGCATTGTCGCTCCCGGGACAAATGCAAATCGACGTGGCCCGATGTCCACATAATGGACATAAAATACGCATTCAGAAATCTGATGGACATTTTTCAAAATCTGCTCCATTAAATAGCCATGACCTCCGCCATCCAGCCCAAGCCGAACTTCGTTCCGTCCCCGTCCGCAGAAACGGTGCTCGCGGAAAGTGCGGGCGATGCGGCTTTCGCCACGACCCTTGCGAAGGGACTGGTGGTGCTCGAGGCGTTCGAGGCCGGGGCGCCCATGCTCGGCAACATGGAGTTGTCGGCGCGCACCGGGATTCCGAGGCCGACGGTAGCGAGGTTGACGCATACGCTCGCCGAGCTCGGCTACCTGCGTTACGACCAGGAGCTCGCCAGATACAGCCTCGGCGCGCGGGCGTTGCGCATGGCGCACCCGCTGCTTGCCGGGATGCAATTCCGCCAGGTCGCGCGGCCGATGATGCAGGATCTCGCGCAGAGCGTACGCGGAACCGTCTCGCTCGGCCTGCTCGACGGCACCGCGATGATCTATGTCGAGACGGCGCGATCGGGAGACGTCGGGCCGCACGTCCCCGACATCGGCATGCCGATCCCCGTCATCCTCACGGCGATGGGGCGTGCCGCGGCGGCGATTTTGCCCGCGCCCGAGGCCGCGCTGCTGGAACAGCGAATGAAGACGGATGACGCGGAGCTGTGGTCCGCCTGGCGCGACAAGTACCGAGCCGGAATCCGGCAATGCGCGGATCGGGGATTCTGTACCTGCTTCGGCGAGTACATGGCTTCCATTCACGCGGTCGCCGCTCCGTTGTTTCACGCGCGCGACCGCAAGCAATCCTTTTCCATCAATTGCGGCATCCCCGCCTTTCGGCTGCAGCCCGGGCAGCTCGAATCCGAGATCGGTCCGCGCATCCGGGCGCTTGCCGCCAGCATCCGCGCCCTCGTCAACGAAGCCGAGCCGGTTGTCGAGCCGCGCGAACAACCGAAGAAGGCCGCGAAATGATGCGGAAGCCGGACGCGCTCGAAGGGTTTTCGACGAACGTCCGGCGTTTCGTCCGGGACCTTGCGATCGCCGCCCCGGCGCACCTCGAAAACCGCGGAGAGTGAGATGGCCGGGCCGCTCGAGGGATTGAGGGTTCTCGACATCGCGACGATCATCGCCGCGCCGCTGGCCGCGACGCTGATGGCCGACTATGGGGCCGACGTCCTCAAGGTCGAAATGCCGGGGCAGGGCGACGGGGTCAGGTCGTTTCCGCCGTTCAAGGACGGCAAGCCGCTGTGGTGGAAGACGGCGAACCGCAACAAGAAATTCGCCACCCTCGATCTTCGCACGGCGGAGGGGCTTGCGCTGTTCAAGCAGATGCTGCCGCGGTTCGACGTGTTGATCGAGAATTTTCGTCCGGGAACGCTCGATCGCTGGGGGCTCTCGAAGGAAGTCCTGTGGTCGATCCAGCCGCGCCTCGTGATCTTGCGCGCCACCGCCTTCGGACAAGACGGACCCTACAGCGCGAGACCCGGATTCGCGCGGATTTTCGAAGCGATGGGCGGGCTGACCTATATTACCGGCGAAGCCGACGGCGAGCCGACCCATCCCGGCTACCCGATCGGGGATTCGATCGGCGGCCTGTTCGGCGCCGTCGGCGTGCTGGCGGCGCTGTGGAAGCGGGCGCGCGACCCGGATGCGCCCGGCGAGGAGATCGATCTGGCGCTGACCGAAGCGGTGTTTCGGCTGCTCGACGTGCTTCCGGTCGAATTCGACCAGCTCGGTTTCGCCCGCAGCCGAATCGGCAATGCCAACGGCTATTCGGCGCCGGCGGCCGTGTTCCGGACCAGGGACGACCGCTGGGTCACGCTGGCGGGCTCGACCAACGCGCTTTACGCGGCGAATTGCCGGGCGATCGGAAGGCCCGATTTGATCGAGAACCCGCGCTTTTCGGGCAACGGCCAGCGCGTCAAGCACGCGGGCGAACTCAACGACATTTTTTCGGCATGGTGTGCCGAACACAGCCTCGATGAGGTGCTCGCGGAATTTTCGGCGGCGCAGGGCACGATCGCGCCGATCTATTCGATCGACCAGATCGCTTCGGATCCGCAGGCCAAAGCGCGCGAGATGATCACCCGCGTTCCCGATCGCGATTTCGGCTCGGTGGCGATGGCCAACGTCGTGCCGCGCTTCACCGTCGATCCCGCGCGCGTGCGCCATTCCGCCGGCGACATCGGGCAGGACAACCGCGAGGTCTATCGGGACTGGCTCGGCCTTTCGGAAGGAGAGATCGAGCGGCTTGCCCGCGACAAGGTGATCTGAAGACGGGCACGCAGAACAACGAGAAAGAAAAAAAGAAAGGGAGGAGTGCAATGGTGGAATCAAACCGGTCGGCCGGTGCGCGATGGAACGTCACCCGCCGAACCCTGCTGGGCGCCGTCGCCGCCGGTCTCGCCGCGGGCTCCGGCTTCCGGGCCTTCGCCGAGGGCAATTGGCCGTCGCGCTACGTGCGGATGATATCGCCCTACGGGGCGGGCGGCGCCAACGACATCTCGCTGCGCATCCTGGCCGAGCACCTCGGCAATCGTCTCGGCCAGCAGTTCATCGTCGAGAACAGGCCGGGCGCGGGCACGCGCCTTGCCAACGAATACGTCGCGCATGCCGCGCCGGACGGCTACACCTTCCTGTACGCGGCGGCACCTTATGCGACCGCCGAAGCCCTGTTCGGGAAACTGACTTACGAGCGCAAGGACCTGCAGCCGGTGGCGATGGCCGTGCTGGCGCCGATCTTCCTGATCGTCAATTCGGAGGCGAGCTTCAAGAACCTGGCCGAGCTGATCGCCTATGGCAAGTCGCGGCCCGAGGGCCTGACCTTTGCTTCACCCGGCGTGGGCTCCCAACCGCATCTGGCGGCCGAACTGCTGTTCCGGGACGCCGGCGTCAAGGGCCTCAACGTTCCCTTCCGCGGCGATGCCATGGCTTACGCCGAGCTTCTGGCCGGCCGTGTCGACGCCACGCTCACCGCGATCAGCACGGCGTTGCCGTATATCCAGACCGGCAAGTTGCGCGTGCTCGGCGTGGCTTCCGCCGATCGCAGCACCCTCTACCCGCAGGCGCCCACCTTGCGCGAGCAGGGCCTCGCCAATGTGGTCGCTTCCGGCTGGTACGGCTTCATGGCGCCCGCCGCCACGCCGCATCCGATCGTCGACCGGCTGCAGCAGGAGGTCGGCCGCGCCCTGGCCGATCCCGGCGTGAAACAGAAGCTGGTCGACCAGGGACTGGAAGCCCATGCCGGCACGGCCGTCGAGTTCGGCGTCTTCATCGACGCCGAGACGCGCAAATGGGGCGAGCTGATCCGCGAGGCGGGCCTCAAGGGCGACTAGCAAATTCGAATCAACATGCACGAGGATGGAATGCAATGAGGAATAATCTTTTCAACCTGGCGGCGGCGTCTGCGCTCGCCGTCGCGCTGTCGGTTTCCGCGGCCCATGCGCAGAAGAAATATGACGCCGGCGCGAGCGACACGGAAATCAAGGTCGGACAGACGGTGCCGTTCAGCGGCCCGGCTTCCGCCTATGCCACCATCGGCAAGGCGCAGGCCGCCTACATGAAGATGATCAACGACCAGGGCGGCGTGAACGGGCGCAAGATCAATTTGATCCAGTACGACGACGCCTACAGCCCGCCGAAGACGGTGGAGCAGGTGCGCAAGCTGGTCGAGGGCGACGAGGTGCTGCTGACGTTCCAGATCATCGGCACCGCGCCGAACGCCGCCGTCCTGAAATACCTCAATGCGAAGAAGGTGCCGCAGCTGTTCGCCGCCACCGGCGCGTCGAGATTCACCGACCCGAAGAATTTCCCGTGGACGATGGGCTTCAACCCCAACTATTTCGTCGAAGGCCGCATCTACGGCCAGTACATCATCAAGAACCACCCGAATGCCAAGGTCGGAATCCTCTATCAGAACGACGACCTCGGCAAAGACTATCTGAACGGCATCAAGGCCGGCCTCGGCGACAAGGCGGCCAAGATGGTGGTGGCGGAAGCCTCCTACGAAGTCTCCGATCCCACCATCGATTCGCAGATCCTCAAGATCAAGGATGCGGGCGCGGACCTGTTCTTCAGCGCAACGACGCCGAAGCAGGCGGCGCAGGCAATCAAGAAGATCGCCGAACTCAACTGGCACCCCGTGCAGATCGTGGACATCAACGCCAATTCGGTCAGCGCCGTGCTGAAGCCGGCCGGCCTCGACGCCTCCAAGGGCATCGTCAGTGTCGGCTACGTCAAGGATCCATCCGAGCCCGCGAAGGACGATGCGGGCATGCAGCGCTATCTCGCCTTCATGCAGAAATATTATCCCGACGGCGACAAGGCATCGAGCCTCAACGTCTACGGCTACATCACCTCGCAGCTCCTGGTCCAGGTTCTGAAGCAGTGCGGCGACGACCTCACCCGCGCGAACGTGCTGAAGCAGGCCACCAATCTCCACAACGTGGCGCTCGATCTCCTGCTGCCGGGAATCACCGTCTCGACCTCGCCGACCGACTACCGCGTCAACAAGCAGTTGCAGATGGTGAAGTTCGACGGTGAGCACTGGCAACCCTTCGGGCCGATCGTCACCGACGCGGCGAAGGAGTAGACCGAAGCCGGCCGGATTGGTGTCGCGCCGACAGGATCAGTCTGGAGGCATGAAAGGGTGATTGCCCGAACGAGGCTGGGCAAGAATTGGGATCGCGAAGGTGTATCCCGCCATCATCGGGCGCGCATTCGCGCGACCCGTTGGCTCGCAATGACAGTTTTGAAACATACGCCGTTGCTGCTTGACATTAGAATAAGCGGCAATTCGCTTTGACGCGCGCACCACTCCGGCGTCGTCCCTGCGAAAGCAGCGACCCCATATGCCGCGCCCTCCCGTTGGGGCGGCCAGTTGTCCCTTTACAATGAGCGCCGGTGGCTATGGGTCTCCCCGCCTTCGCGGGGGATGGCAATTGCGGGCAGGGCGACGCGGTGCGCGCTCGCAATGACGAATGCAATTTCCTTCCGAGTTGAATTCGGCAGCCGCAAATGTGCCAAGCTCGCTTCGACCCGCATCGAGCCTCGCTGTCCCATGACCCTGCCCGCCGTCACGCCCTCGCAAGTCCGCTGCGCGCTGAAGCTGCGCGAAGAGATCGCGCTGCTCGATGTCCGGCACGAGGCCGCCTTCGCCACCGGCCACCCGCTGTTTGCCGCCAACATGGCGGTTGAGCGGATCGCGCTCGAAGCGGGGACGCGGCTGCCGCGCAAGGATGTGCCGATCGTCGTCTACGACGGCGGCGAAGGTCTGGTCCCGCCGGCTGCGGATCGCCTTCAAACGTTGGGATACACCAACGTCCGTCAGCTCGGCGGCGGACTGCAGGCCTGGCAGGCGGCGGGCTTTGAGCTGTTCCAGGACGTCAATTCCTACGCCAAGGCTTTTGGCGAACTGGTCGAGTTGCGACGGCACACGCCGTCCCTGGCCGCGGACGAAGTCGCCGCCCTGATTGCAGGCAAAGCCAATATCGCCGTGCTCGATGTCCGGCGCTTCGACGAATATTCGACCATGAACATCCCCGGCTCCGTCAGCGTGCCCGGCGCGGAACTGGTGCTGCGCGCCGGCAGCATTGCGCCGGATCCCGAGACCACCATCGTCGTCAATTGCGCCGGCCGCACCCGATCGATCATCGGCACCCAGTCGCTGATCAACGCCGGCGTCGCCAACAAGGTGGTGGCGCTGCGCAACGGGACCATCGGCTGGACGCTCGCAAGCCGGGAACTCGAGCATGGCGCGGACCGGCGCGGCGGCATCGGCCCGTTCGAGGGCGCGCAGACAAAAGCCCGCGAAGTCGCCTATCGCGCCGGGGTCCGGCATCTGGGCAAGGAAGAGGCGGGCGCGCTCGAGGCGCAGCGTCACCGCACGCTCTATCGCTTCGACGTTCGCGCGGTCGAGGAATATGCGGCCGGCCATATTGCCGGCTTTCGCCATTATCCGGGCGGTCAGCTGGTGCAGGAGATCGACATGGCGGCCCCGGTGCGCGGCGCGCGCATCCTGTTGACCGACGACCGGGGTGTCCGCGCCGACATGACCGCGTCCTGGCTCGCGCAAATGGGTTTTGAAACCTACGTGCTCGACGGCGGCTACGACGGCGCGCTGGAGGTCGGGCCGCCGCAGGTCCTGCCGAAGCCCGATCCGTCACAGCGCTACCGGCGTCCCTACGAGGGCACCGACGTCGATACCCGAGCCATGCAGGCCTATCTCGATTGGGAATACGGCCTGGTCGAACAGCTCCGGCGTGACGCGACCCATGGCTTCTTCGTGATTTGATCGGGCATCGTCGATGCGTCGGAGCCGATGGACGCCATCGCGCCGCAAGGCCTGCCGCTGGTGGCCGACGCTCGCTACGCGTTCAACGGCGCGCCGTCGCTCCTGGATCCTTCCTGCGCCCCGCCCAGAAGCTTGACGTTGAGCCTGCCGCCGGCGAACAACATGTCGTCGAGGGCCTCGACGATATCGCCGGATTCGACGCTTGTACCGCCATCACGGCCGATGCTGGCCTGCGCGACGCGCCGCATCATCTCCTTGATGAACGCGGCGCTGACGCCCTTTGTCCGCTGCGTGGCCTCGTCCACGACGGCAGCGCCGAGTGGCAGACTCCTGCCATAGAGCTGGACAAGCTTCCTGCGGCCGAGATCGTCCGGAAGCGGGACCTCGATCGCCTGGTCGATGCGGCCGGGACGGCCCGCCAGGGCGCCCTCAAGCTGCTCGGGCCGGTTGGTGGTGAGGACGAACAGGATGTCCGCATCCTCCTTCAATCCATCCATTTCGTTGAGCAGCCCGTTGAGCATCGATTCCTCGCATGGTCCCATCTCGTCGCGATCACGCGCAATGAGATCGACGTCCTCGATCACGACCAGCGCTGGCTGCAGCAGGCGGGCAAGAACTCATATATTGGGCGAGCAATCCGATCTGCGCGGCCGCGATGATCAGCGTGGTGTGATCGGGAAGGTTGCTCGCCAGGTAGCGGATGGTATGCGTCTTGCCGGTTCCGGGCGGTCCGTAGAGCAGGATGCCCTTGCGGGTCGATTGCCCCAGCCGGCGCAGCTGCGCGCGGTGGCCGACGAAGCTCAGGACGTTGCGGTCGAGCAACTTCACCGTGGCTTCGGGCAGGATTACCTCGTCGCGCTGCACCTTCGGAAGCTTGTGAACCGTGACGCCCCTGGTGCGTCCGCGATAATCCGCATCGTGCTCGAGGGACAGGATCTTGCCGCGATACGAACGCGCTGCGTTGACGGCGTTCTCCAGTTCGGCGAAACAGCGTTGCACGAACTCCGCGCCTGCCGTGCCGAGGGGTACCGCGATTTCGATGCGGGTCCCGGCCTCGTGCCCATATTCGCGGTGCGAAGACAGCACAACGGCGTACCGCAGGCCATCGTCCTGGCAGAGCCACAAACCGTTATTGAGGCATTTCACCGGCGCGCTCTCGCCGACGTCGACGTCGTTATACTGCGCCGGCGCGATAGACTGGGCTTCCCGGCCATCTCTGGTCAGCGCCGCAAAGTTCAGCGTCTCGTAGCGATGCCGTTCGTAGATGCCGAAGAAACGCAGCGGCGACGTAGAGAACAGGCTGTCGACGGCGACTTGAACGTCCGCCTGCATGTGCCCCGGGAACAACCGCGACGTCGCGACCAGTTGCTCCAGCCGAATGCCGGCAAAATGCCAGGTCAACGCGTCGCAGGCCCAGTTGAACTGCTTGGTGCTGGCGAGTTCGGGAAAATTGGCTGCAACCTCGTTCATGCAGCCGTCGCAGATCAGCGTCGGGGTGCCATTCAGCCAAAGCTCGTTGTCGTTGGTCGGCGCGCCGCAGAGCTTGCATCGGCCGGGGCGCGTCTCGCTCGGCGCCGAAACCTCCTGGCGAGTGATCACGAGCGGATGACCCGAGTCACGGATGAGCTGTCCGGCAGTTTCAAGCAGCCCTTCGGCGATTTCGCGTGGATAGATGCCGCAAACGGCCTGTCCGCGTGTGTCGAGCTTGTCGCCAAATTCCAGCGCTTCGGCGACCGACTTCTCGAACACCGAATGCAGAAGCTCGACGACGAATTCGATCGGAGTTTCATCGTCATCGTGCAAGATAATCTTGAGCAGGCCAGCCTGTGCGTCGACGTCGGACATGAACTGTTACCCCCATTTCTACGGGCGCCATTTCCCCCGCGCCCCCCGTGGGAGACTAGAACAAAGATAGAACAAAGTCACGCCCGATCGCGCTCGACGACAAAGCGGGGGGCGGCGCCCTTCCGCGGCTGCATGCAACGAAGCCGGGCCGCGCGCGAGTCCATTCGGGGCCCCGTCAAATGACCGGGGTGAACCCGGCCGTCCGGCCGATAGTCTGGCGGCGATGGAAAGCCCAGTTTCGTTCCTATCTTAGCTCGATAGGAGTTGCCGATGACCGATCAACCAGACTTGCTGGCCCAGTTCTCGAACGCGCTGGTTGCGCGCGCGGAGGCCGGCAAAAACGCCGTCGTCGCGATCCGGCTGGCGCATGAGCGCCATATCAGCGGCATGCTGTGGCACTCCGGGATTGTCGTCGCCTCCGAGCAATCGCTGCCGCACCAGGAGGAGTTCGAGCTTGTCGCGCAGGGCGGCTCGGTCCTGATCGCGAGGGTCGTCGGCCGCGATCCCTCTACCAATATCGCGGTCCTGCGGCCCGCAGAGCCGATCGCCGCTCCATCGATTCTTGCAGGCGAGGCCCGTACGGGCGCCATTGCGCTGGCAATCGGCGCCGACGGAACCGGCGCTGCCAGTGCGCGGCTGGGGCTCGTCAACCTCGCCGGGCCGGAATGGCATAGCAGCCGCGGCGGCCTCATCGACCGGCGCATCGTGCTCGATGTCAGGCTTGCCCGTCGCGAGGAGGGCGGCCCGGTGTTCGACGCCGCGGGCAGCACGCTCGGCATGTCGACCTTCGGGCCGCGCGGCCAGGTCATCGCCATTCCGGCTGCAACCATCGAGCGCGTGGTGCCGCAGCTTCTCAAGGACGGCCACATCGCGCGCGGCTGGCTGGGTGTCGCCCTGCAGGCCGTCGCGGTGCCCGACGCGCTGCGCGAGACCGCCGAGCAGTCCTCCGGCTTGATGGTGATGTCCGTCATCGAGGACGGCCCGGCGGCGCAGGCTGGAATTCTGCCGGGCGACATCATCCTGAGCGTCGACGGCACGTCGGCCGTTCGATTCCGGAAAATCGCACGCCATTTCGGGGCCGACAGCATCGGGCGAAAGGCGGAAATCCGCCTCATCAGGAGCGGTGCCGTGATGGCGGTGCAAACGACCATTGCCGAACGGCGCGCCGCATGAGTGAAACGGCAAGCAGGCTGGCACCGGCGGAGCGGCTGCGCGTCGCCGTCCGCGCGACGGATTCGCGGCGCCGTACCGTCCTTGGCAAAGTGGTCGCCGAGGCCGGACATGTTGTCGTCGGCGTGGACGACACGGCCGACGTGGTGCTGGTCGACGGCGACAGTCCGCCGGGTGAAACCCGCCCGGTCGTCAGCCTCGGCGGCGCCGGCGACGACTTGCCCGGCGTGCTGTCGGGCGATGCCGACGCAAGCCAGATCGATGCGGCGATACGCGCGGTCGCCGCCGGGCTGGTCGTCCGCCTGCCCGGCGCGAGGGAAGGCGGCTTCGGTGCGATGCGCGAGACCCTCGGTCACGCCCTGCTGACGCCGCGCGAACTCGAGGTGCTGGCGGCGCTGGCCGAAGGCCTCACCAACAAGGCGGTTGCGCGCCGGCTGGACATCTCGCTGCACACCGTGAAGTTCCACGTCGAATCCCTGTTCCGGAAACTGGGCGCGCGCACCCGGACCGAAGCGGTGGCGAAAGCCTCCGAACGCCGTCGCTTCGAGACGATCACGCTGTGACGAACGAGTTCGTTTTTCAGCCTGTAGTCGCCCGGACTTGATCAAGCGCAAGGTGCTTACCTCGCCCGGCGGCTAGGCTTTCCTGCGACGGCCGGAACAGGCCGCGAGGAAACTGCCGATGTTTCAGGTGCGAATTCACGGTCGCGGCGGGCAGGGGGTGGTTACCGGGGCCGAGATGCTCTCGGTCGCCGCATTCTTCGAAGGGCGCCACGCGCAGGCGTTCCCGAGTTTCGGATCGGAACGCACCGGGGCACCGGTGGTGGCGTTCTGCCGGATCGCCGACAAGGAGATCCGGCTGCGCGAGCCGATCCTGGAACCGGATTGCCTGATCGTGCAGGATCCGACCCTGTTCAAGGTGATCGACGTGTTCGCCGGCCTCTCCGGCGATGGTTATCTCTTGGTCAACACCAACAAGACATTTGCCGAACTCCATATCGGCCAGGTCGTCGACCGCCTGCCGAAGGGCCATGCGGTCATCGTGCCGGCAACCGAATTCGCGATGAAGCATGTCGGGCGTCCGGTGCCGAACGCGGCCCTGCTCGGCGCGTTTGCGGCGCTGACGCGCTTCGTCCGCCTCGACAGCGTCGAGCATGCGATCGCCGAGGCGTTTCCGGGCAAGGTCGGCGCCGCCAATATCGCCGCCGCCCGGGAAGCGCATGAATTCGTCCTGATGCAGCAACGTCAAAGCGCAGCCTGAGGAAAACAGATGCTCAAGCAAATCGAAGGCTCGCATGCCATGGCCGAAGCCATCGCGCTGTGCCGCCCCGAAGTGATCTGCGCCTATCCGATCACGCCGCAGACCCACATCGTCGAGGGCCTCGGCGAGCTGGTGAAGGAAGGCGCGCTGGTCGACTGCGAATACATCAATGTCGAAAGCGAGTTCGCGGCCCTCTCGGTCGCGATCGGCGCTTCCGCCGCCGGCGCGCGCGCCTATACCGCGACCGCCTCGCAGGGCCTGCTGTTCATGGCGGAGGCGGTCTACAACGCCTCCGGCCTCGGCCTGCCGATCGTGATGACGCTCGGCAACCGCGCGATCGGCGCGCCCATCAACATCTGGAACGATCATTCCGACGCGATGTCGATGCGCGACGCCGGCTGGTTGCAGCTGTTCGCCGAGACCAACCAGGAAGCGGTCGATCTGCACATCCAGGCGTTCAGGCTCGCCGAGGAATTGTCGATGCCGGTCATGGTCTGCGTCGACGGCTTCATCCTGACCCACGCGGTGGAACGCATCGACATTCCCACGCAGCAGCAGGTCGACGCCTATCTGCCGCCCTACGATCCGGTGCAGGTGCTCGACCCCGCCGAGCCCGCCTCGATCGGCGCCATGGTCGGGCCGGAAGCGTTTACGGAAGTGCGCTTCCTCGCCCATTACAAGCAGACTTTGGCGCTGAAACTCATTCCGGAATTCTCCGCGGAGTTCGAGAAAGGCTTCGGCCGCGCGACCGGCGGGCTGTTGCGCGCCTACCGCGCCGAGGACGCCGACATGCTGGTGGTCGCGATGGGTTCGGTCTGCGGCACCATCAAGGACACCATCGACGAGATGCGCGACGACGGCATCCGCATCGGCCTCGTCGTCATCGTTTCGTTCCGCCCGTTCCCGGTCGAGGCGCTGCGCAACGCGCTCGCCGGCGCCAGGGACGTCGTGGTGGTGGAGAAGAGCATCGCGGTCGGCATGGGCGGACAGCTCGCCAACAATGTCGATGTTGCCTTGCGCAATTTGCCGCGGGCGCCGCGGCTGCACTCTTCGGTCGCCGGCCTCGGGGGACGTGCGATCACCCGCGCCTCGCTGCATCATCTGTTCCGGCAGGCCAGCGTGCAGCCCTGGGAAGGCACCAATTTCCTCGACCTGAACGAACGCGTCGTCGGCCGCGAGATCCATCGCACCCGCAAGACCCGGCACTCGGGACCGACCGCCGAAAACATCTTGCGCCAGCTGGCCAAATCCGTGCCCCCGGCCGCCGAGTGAGGAACGCACCATGACCCCGCCCGTCACCACGCTCGCGCCCGAAGAAGCCGTGCAGAAGCTGAAATATTACCAGAAAGGCACCTTCACCGTCGGCAACCGGCTGGTGGCGGAAGAGCAGCGGACGGTACAGGCCTCGCAGGCGCGCTCGAACGCGCTGACCTGCGGTCACCGCGCCTGCCAGGGCTGCGGCGAGGCGCTGGGCGCGCGCTATGCCATCGATGCGGCGATGCGCGCCACCAACAACAACCTGATCGCCGTCAATGCCACCGGCTGCCTCGAAGTCTTCACCACGCCCTATCCGGAAACATCGTGGCAACTGCCGTGGCTGCATTCGCTGTTCGGCAATGCCGCGGCGGTCGCCACCGGCGTCGCGGCCGCGATGCGGGTGAAGAAGCGGCCGGAGGTGCGCGTGATCGCACAGGGCGGCGACGGCGGCACCACCGACATCGGCTTCCAGTGCCTGTCCGGCATGTTCGAGCGCAACGATGACGTGCTCTATATCTGCTACGATAACGAAGGCTACATGAACACCGGCGTGCAGCGATCCTCGGCGACGCCGCCCACCGCGCGCACCGCGACCACGCCGTCGCTCGGTCCGGAGCCGGGCAACGTGTTCGGCACCGGCAAGTCCGTGCCGAGAATCGCGGTCGCGCACAATATTCCCTATGTCGCCACCGCGACGGTCGCTGATTTGCACGATCTCGAGCGCAAGGTGATCAAGGCGATGTCGATCCATGGCGCCCGCTACATCCAGATCAACGTGCCTTGCCCGCTCGGCTGGGGCTCGGCTTCGCATGACACGATCAGGCTGGCGCGGCTTGCCGTCGAATGCGGGCTCTATCCGATTTTCGAGGCCGAGCACGGCAAGGTCACGCAGGTGCGCAAGATCCGCCGCCGGGTTCCGGTGCAGGACTATCTGAAACTGCAGCGTCGCTTCGCCCATTTGTTCAGGGGCGGTCATGAAGACCCGCGCATCGCGCGGCTGCAGGCGATCTGCGACGCCAACATCGCCGAATACGGGCTGGTCGACGCGACCGGCAGGGATGGGTGAGGGCATCATGGAACATCCGTTCGCCATCACGCTCGACGTCGGCACCTCGCTGATCAATCACACCGGTTCCTGGCGCACGCTGCGGCCCGAATACGTTCACCGCCTGCCGCCCTGCAATCATGCCTGCCCGGCCGGAGAGGACATCCAGGGCTGGCTGGCATATGCCGAAAGCGGAGATTACGAAGCGGCCTGGCGTTCCCTGACCGAAAACAACCCGCTGCCCGCGGTGATGGGGCGGGTCTGCTATCACCCCTGCGAGACCGCGTGCAATCGCGCCGTGCTCGACTCCTCCGTCGGCATCAATTCGGTGGAACGGTTCCTCGGCGATCTCGCCATCAAGAACAACTGGCGCTTTGCCGCGCCCACGGCGGTGTCCGGCAAGAAAGTGCTGGTGGTCGGCGCCGGACCCTCCGGTCTCTCGGCGGCCTATCACCTCGCGCGGCTCGGCCATGCCGTGACGGTTCAGGAAGCCGGTCCCGCTCCGGGCGGCATGATGCGTTTCGGCATTCCCAAATATCGTCTGCCGCGCGACGTGCTGGATGCCGAAGTCAGGCGGATCGAAGAACTCGGCGTCATCTTCAGCTACAACGCCAGGGTCGCCAATATCCAGCAGGCGATGGCGGCTGGCGGCTTCGACGCGGCGTTTCTGGCGGTCGGCGCCCACATTGCCAAGCGCGCCTACATTCCCGCCGGCGAAGCCGCCAAGGTGCTGGACGCCGTGGCCGTGCTGCGCTCGATGGAGGGCGAGGAAAAACCGCTGCTGGGGCGCAAGGTCGTCATCTATGGCGGCGGCAATACCGCGCTCGATGTCGCGCGCACCGCCAGGCGGCTCGGCGCGGAGGAAGCCGTCATCGTCTATCGCCGCACCCGCGACCGCATGCCGGCCCATGATTTCGAGGTCGAGGAGGCGATCGAAGAGGGCGTGATGATGAAATGGCTGTCGACGATCAAGAACGTCGAGGCCGGATCGATCACGGTCGAGAAGATGGCGCTCGACGACAAGGGCTTTCCGCAGCCGACCGGCGAATTCGAAACCCTGCAGGCCGATTCGGTGGTGCTGGCGCTCGGCCAGGATGTCGATCTGTCGCTGCTGCAGGGCGTCCCGGGCCTCGAGGTCAAGGACGGCGTCGTCCAGGTCGGAACCAACATGATGACCGGGGTCGCCGGCATTTTCGCCGGCGGCGACATGGTGCCGTCCGAACGCACCGTGACGGTGGCCGTGGGACACGGCAAGAAGGCCGCCCGCCATATCGATGCCTGGCTGCGCGGCGGCGCTTACGCGCCGGCGCCGAAGCACGAGATCGCCTCCGCCGACAAGCTCAACACCTGGTATTACGGCGAAGCGCCCAAGACGCTGCGGCCGATCCTGGAAACCGCGCGCCGCACCTCGACCTTCGAGGAGGTGGTGCAGGGCCTCGACGAGGGCAACGCGCTCTATGAGGCGCGGCGGTGTCTTTCCTGCGGCAATTGTTTCGAGTGCGACAATTGCTACGGCGTCTGTCCCGACAATGCCGTGATCAAGCTCGGGCCCGGCATGGGGTTCGAGTTCAACCTGGATTATTGCAAGGGCTGCGGCATCTGCGCCCAGGAATGCCCGTGCGGCGCCATCCAGATGATTCCGGAAGCGATCTGAAACGGGGCGTCATTCGGGAAGAAGAGAACCTCATTTGCTCGGCCCGTAACGGCGCAACGCCTCGATGGTGAGGCCCTTGCCGACCGCGCCAAAGGTGTCGCCTTCGACGACGCGGGCCGACGGTACCGCCCTGGTGATCGCCTTGCGGACATGGGCGAGCCGGACCGAGCCGCCGGTCAGGAACACCGCGTCGATGTCGTCGGCGGCCAAACGCGCCTGTGCGAGGCAGTTCTCGATGCGGGCCGCGATGCGCTCGGCGAGTTGCCGCGTATGGCTGACGAGATCGGGGCGGCCGACGGCGGCGGCGAGCCCGGGCGCGATCCATTCCAGTCGGATGCTGGCCCGGCGCGTGTCGGCGAGGGCAATCTTGGCTTCCTCGACCTCCATCGCCAGCGTATGGCCGCGCTGTTCGTCGATCACGCGCTCCAGCCGGTCGAGCAGCACCGGCTCGCTTGCCTCGCGCCGCACCTGACGGAGCTCCGCGATCACGCCCGGTTCGTACATGCGGTTGATGTTCGACCAGGTGGCGAGGTCGTGGAAATAGCGCGAGGGAACCTCCAGCCCGGCGCGCTTCATGGCGCTGCCGAAGCCGAACAGCGGCATCACGACGCCGAGACTGAGCCGGCGATCGAAGTCGGTGCCGCCGATGCGCACGCCATCGTTGGCGAGGATGTCGGACGCGCGATCGGCGCTGCCGTGACGTCCAGGAGAGAGCCGCACGATCGAAAAATCCGAGGTGCCGCCGCCGATATCGGCGATCAAGGCGATCTCTTCCATCGATATCTGCCGCTCATAGTCCAGCGCCGCGGCGATCGGCTCGAACTGGAACGTGACCTGATCGAACCCGATCCCGTGCGCAATCTCGCGCAGGGTTTGCTCCGCTTTGGCGTCGGCGTCGGGGTCGTTGTCGACGAAGTGGACCGGCCGGCCATGGACCACGTCGCGCAGTTCGCGCCCCGTCGCCTGTTCGGCGCGCCGTTTCACCGCGCCGAGATAATAGCCGATCACGTCGCGAAACCGGGTGCGCTCGCGGCCCATCCGGGTGGTCTCGTCGATCAGCGCGGTGCCGAGCACCGACTTGAGGCTGCGCATCAGGCGGCCGGGCACACCGTCGACATAGGCTTCGACGGCCTTGCGGCCGATCAGCACGGCGCCGTCAGCGGAAAAGAAGATCGCGCTCGGAATCGTGGTGTGGCCGGTTTCCAGCGCCGCCAGCACCGGCGCATGCCCTTCGATGGTGCCGAGCGTCGTGTTCGACGTTCCGAAATCAAGTCCGCAGATCGACATGGGTACTCCAGAAGGAGCGCCCGTCTACACAATAAGACGCCATCGATCCACCGTTATCTTTGCGCAATGAGTGCAGTCCGCTTCGGACAAACCAAATGACGCGGTCAAGCGAATGATGTCGATCCACAGAACAATTTGTTTGAGGCGGCGGGTTGAGGAAACCATCGGCGATGGTCCATAAGCGTTCTTCCGCGGCCGGCAATTCACCGGCTGCGATCGGTTCGGAAAGATTGCACGTGGCAAACATCAATCGGCAGATTGCGGTAGAACTCGGGATTCGCGAACAACAGGTCGAGGCCACCGTGGCGCTGCTCGACGGCGGCGCCACCGTGCCGTTCGTGGCGCGATACCGCAAGGAAATCACCGGCGCGCTCGACGACGCGCAACTGCGCACGCTGGAAGAGCGGCTGAACTATTTGCGCGAGCTCGAGGAGCGGCGCAAGGCGATCCTGGAATCCGTCCGCGAGCAGGGCAAGCTGGACGCGGCGCTGGAGGCGGCGATCATGGCCGCCGACAGCAAGGGCCGCCTGGAAGACATCTATCTGCCGTTCAAGCCGAAGCGCCGCACCAAGGCCGAGATCGCCAGGGAGGCGGGGCTGGAACCGCTGGCCGACTTGTTGCTCTCGCAGCCCGGGAACGAGCCGGTAGCCGTGGCCGCGCCGTTCGTCGATGCCGACAAGCAGGTGGCCGATGCCGCCGCCGCGCTCGACGGCGCCCGCGCCATCCTGGTCGAGCGCTTCGCCGAGGACGCCGACCTGATCGGGGCCTTGCGCGAACAGATGTGGTCGAACGGCGTGATGACTTCCACGGTGCGCAGGGGCAAGAAAACCGAGGGCGAGAAGTTCAAGGACTATTTCGAGTTCAGCGAGCCGCTGACCAAATTGCCGTCGCATCGCATTCTGGCGATGTTCCGCGGCGAAAAGGAGGAAATCCTCGACCTGCAGATGCTGCCCGAGCCGCCGAGCGCGACGCCGGCGGCCACAAGTTCCTATGAACTCAAGATCATGCAGCGGTTTGCGATCTCCGATCAGGGCCGCCCCGGCGACAAATGGATGGGTGAGACCGTGCGATGGGCATGGCGCACCAAGATCCAGGTCCATCTCAACGTCGACTTGCGGATGCGGCTGTGGACCGCGGCCGAACAGGAAGCGATCCGCGTGTTCGCCTCCAACCTGCGCGACCTCCTGCTCGCCGCGCCCGCCGGCGCGCGCGTCACCATGGGGCTCGATCCCGGCTACCGCTCCGGCGTCAAGGTCGCGGTCGTCGATGCCACCGGCAAGGTGGTCGCCACTCACACCATCTATCCGCACGAGCCGGCGCGGCGCTGGGACGAAGCGCTCGCCACGCTGGGCAAGCTCGCCAAGGAGCATCGCGTCGATCTGATCGCGATCGGCAACGGCACCGCGTCGCGCGAGACCGACAAGCTCGCGACCGAACTGGTGAAGCTGTTGCCGGATCTGAAGATGTCGAAGATCGTGGTGTCGGAAGCCGGCGCCTCGGTCTACTCCGCGTCGGCCTTCGCCTCCGAGGAACTGCCGGATCTCGACGTCACCCTGCGCGGCGCGGCGTCGATCGCGCGGCGGCTGCAGGATCCGCTGGCCGAGCTGGTCAAGATCGATCCCAAGGCGATCGGCGTCGGGCAGTATCAGCATGACCTCAGCGAGGGCAAGCTCGCGCGTTCGCTCGATGCCGTGGTCGAGGACTGCGTCAACGCGGTCGGGGTCGATGCCAACACCGCCTCGGCGCCGCTGCTG
Source organism: uncultured Alphaproteobacteria bacterium (assembly GCA_963721275.1). GTDB lineage: Bacteria > Pseudomonadota > Alphaproteobacteria > Rhizobiales > Xanthobacteraceae > Bradyrhizobium. Next base: position 333,392 of record CAVRIQ010000014.1, read on the forward strand.
GCACGGGTGTCGGGCATCGGTTCCGGGCTGGCGCAGAGCATCGTTCAGCACCGCGACGCCAACGGCCCGTTCAAGTCGCGCAAGGCGCTGAAGCAGGTGCCGCGGCTGGGGCCGAAGGCGTTCGAACAATGCGCCGGGTTCCTGCGCATCACCGACGGCGAGGATCCGCTCGACGCCTCCGGCGTTCACCCGGAATCCTATCCGGTGGTGCGGCGGATTCTCGGCCGCCACCAAAAGCGACATCAAGGCGCTGATCGGCAATGCGGAGATCCTGCGCCAGGTCCGGCCGCAGAACTTCGTCGACGACACCTTTGGCCTGCCGACCGTGACCGACATCCTGCGCGAGCTGGAAAAGCCCGGCCGCGATCCGCGCCCCGCCTTCAAGGCGGCGGTGTTCAAGGAGGGCGTCGAGACGCTGAAGGACCTCAAGCGCGGCATGATCCTCGAAGGCACGGTGACCAATGTCGCGGCGTTCGGCGCCTTCGTCGATATCGGCGTGCACCAGGACGGGCTGGTGCACATCTCGGCGATGTCGAAGACCTTCATCAAGGATCCGCGCGAGGTGGTGAAATCGGGCGACATCGTCAAGGTCAAGGTGCTGGAGGTCGAGGTCGCCCGCAAGCGTATCGCGCTGACGCTGCGTCTCGACGACGAGACCGGGAGCAAAAGCGATCGTCCGGCGCAGGGCAAGCCGCGCGATATTCCGCGCGCCGCGATGACCTCGCAGGCGCCGCGCAAGCCGCAGCAGGAATCCGGCGGGGCGCTGGCCGAAGCCTTGCGCCGTGCCGCCGAGAAGGGCGGGAGGCCCAAGGGTTAAAGCGGCCGATTGGATGGCGGACAGACTGCAAGTGCCGCGCTATACCCGCAGACCATAACGATTGTGGGCCACGCGGGCCCGGCATGGGTTCTCTTGCGCCCCTCGGAGGCCAGCGAAAAACGTGCCCGCAGCCGTTGTGGATAGAGCGCCAGACTACGAGCGGTGCATGCTGAATTTTGTCAGCGCACGCGAAACGCCATTCCCGCCCCGTACTAATACGGATCTGCCAGCGGATGGACTAGCATAACGAACCCTTAACGCATTTAACGCCGTATTGCTCCTGCTGTTTCTGCATCATGGAAATTCTTTGCGATGAGTGCTTTTGAATTAGCTGGACTTGTGCTGCTTGTGGCGATGGCGACGGTTGTTCTAGTCCTTCTTCGTCGGGACAGATTGAAGCGAGCCGACGCGGACCTCGTCGAGCTCTGGAGGGTGGCTTTCGATTCAAGCCCCATTGCAATGCTCATTCGGCAGGATAATGTCTATGTTCATTGCAACGATGCCTGTATTCGTATTCTGGGCGCCAGGGACAAGAGCCATGTGCTGGAAGTCGGACCGGCCAAGGTTACATCCGAGCGGCAGCCGGATGGTCGCCTGACGGCTGATATTTTCAGGGAATGCGCGGAAGTACTCAAGCAAGGCAAGACCTTCCATTATCAAGGATTGGCCGGCCATACTCTGGATACGAACAGAACTCTTTACGTGGACCTATATTGGGTACCGATAAAGTATCGCGGCGGCGATGCGGTCCTCAGCTACCTCGTGGATGTGAGCAGTCGGATCCGTATCGCTGATGAGGCGCGGGAGCAAACTCAGCAAATCGCCCGGAATTTCGAGACGACGATTGGCGGTCTCGTGCAGTCCCTGGCCTCGACGGCCGTCGAAATGCGGACCACGTCGCACGGGATGTCGACAACCGCCAAGGATACCAGCGCGCAGGCCACCAGTGTTCTGGCAGCAGTCGAGGAGGCCTCAGGCAACGTGCAAATTGTGGCCGCTGCCACGGAGGAGTTGTCCTCTTCGGTCTCCGAAATTGGACGCCAGGTGACACAATCGACCCAGATCGCCAGCCAGGCGGTTCAGGAAGCGAACCGGACCAATATGACGGTGCAAGGTCTCTCCGCGGCCGCGCAGAAGATCGGCGACGTGGTCAAACTGATCAGCGACATCGCCAGCCAGACCAATCTGCTGGCCTTGAATGCGACGATCGAAGCCGCTCGTGCCGGCGAAGCCGGCAGGGGCTTTGCTGTGGTGGCAAGTGAAGTCAAGTCGCTCGCCAGCCAGACTGGCAAGGCGACCGAGGATATCTCGGCGCAAGTCGCCACGATGCAGGCGGCCACCAGCGAGGTCGTGGAAGCCATCAAGAACATCGGCGGAACGATCGGTGCAATGAACGAAATTGCAACGACGATTGCTTCCGCGGTCGAGGAGCAAGGTTCGGCGACGCAGGAGATTGCCCGCAACGTGCAGGCGACGGCGTCAGGCACCAGCGAGATGTCAACCTCGATCCTCGGCGTCACCCGCGCGGCCGGCGAGGCGGGCAACGCAGCGGGCCAGGTTCTGGTTCTGGCCGATGCGCTAGGGGCGCAGACGGAGACGTTGCGCGCTAACGTCGATAATTTCCTTGTCAGGATCCGTGCGGCTTAATAGCCGCTGGATAGCGGTGGGATTGGCGAGCGCCTTCGTTGAGGATGGGATGCCCTTTTCGCCTCCAGCGTGATATGAAGGAGTTGGTCGCAGCCACTGACGCGGCCACCTGGTCAGGATGGTGGCCATTGCCCCGCGCCCATTGGCGTCAAGGCGCGCCGCATAGCTGACGCTGGCACACAGGAACGCACGTCAATCGCTGTTCGCAGGGAAATACAGGCCGCGCGGCGCGCTCGTGCGTGCTATCGTTGAGATTGAGCCCATCCAGGCGGGTGCGGGACAAGCCAATTCGCGGATTCTGGCGAAGCTCTCTGCAAGACGCAAGCGAACATAGTGACCGGCAGCTGTGATGGCAGGAGAGTTCTCTTTTCCAGCCGCTGGTGTTTGCTTGTCACGGCGGGAGGGCGGGCGATGAGGGGATCCCTCGGGGAGAAGATCAACCAGGGCGGCACGGCGGACATCCACGCCTGGGCGCCAGGTCAGGTCGTAAAACTGTTCAAGGAAGGTTTCCCGCCGCAGCTCGGCCAGCAAGAGGCGCGGATGACCCAGGCAGTCTTCGCCGCTGGCGTGCCTGCACCGGAGGTGTTCGGCGAGGTGACGCTCGACGGACGCTTCGGCATCGTGCTCGGCCGCCTCGACGGACCGACACTGCTGCAGGTCACGCGCAGCGGCGCCGTGACCTTCGACCAGGCGGGTGCGATCCTTGCGTCCCTCGGCCTGTCCGTTCACAGGATGTCGCCGCCGCCGGAGGCCTTCCATCTGCGCGGCTGGATGGACACCGCCTTCAGGCTCTCGGGCGACATCGTGCCCAAGCACGTCGCCTCCGGCATCCTCGCGCTGATCGACCGCCTGCGGCAGCCGGGGGACGGGCTGTGCCATGGCGACATCCACCCTGAAAACGTGATCATGACGGCGGACGGTCCGCGGCTGATCGACTGGACCTTTTCGATCCGCGCGCCTGCGGCCCTCGATCATGGGTTCACTCACCTCAGCCTGACCGAGTTTGCCCTCGACGTCACCGACAATCCGCAGCGGCCGCTTGCGGTCAATGCGGCCGCGCAATCCGAATACGCGCGGCTGTCCGGCAAGCCGGTAGCGGCGCTGCGGCAAGCGATGGAGACCTGGCTGCCGATCGCGATCGTCCGCTACTTCCTGCTTATGAGCGGGCCGACAAGCGAGCGATGGCGGCGAATGATGCAGCGCGCCGAAGCGGCCCTGCGCCCGCAGGACTGAATCCTTCCTCGCGCGCGCATGGCCGTCGATGCGGCTGCTCAGTGTCGGCTTTGGGTCAATCGCGCCGCATCGCGCCTCAACCGGCCACGACCGGTCTACCCTAATCAACGGACATCAACAGACCGGCCCGGTTGGTCCGTTCCGTGCCAACATGCGACATGAAAGAGGCCGCCAACTGAGGCGGCCTCCTTCGTTTTAGTCTACAGTAACAGTCAAGATACTTCCGCCGGACTCCGTCCATCCCTTGTCAAACCCTTTCATAAAGGCTTGCCAAGCTTGGGTTTCATTATTCCTCATCCCGCCGCTCACGCCATCCAGCTCCTTGATCGCCAATTCACGTTCGCTGATTTCACGATTGCTCAGCTCTTTTTTCTGCGCGTTCATGTCCGTCTCCTGTGATTCAACGAAAGGACCATCCGTCTCGTCTGGTTGCGGAGATTAGTCGGCACCCCTCACCGAAACCGTGACCAGCGTCACGGTTTCAAAACAGGCCACTGTGAATTTCAAATTAGGCCACTGAGGGTCGAAACAGGCCAGCACCCGGTCGCCCATGGGAACGTACCGTGATCTTGGACCAATTCGGCAACATGCGCGTTCGATTGGCAGAAGGTCCGTTCCGGGTCCAGGCCGTGTGAAAACGCCTTTCACCCTCCAAAAACTACAGCGGATGGGCGTGGTGCACGTCGACCTGACCGTCTGAGCATATTTTTGCGGTATCGAGTCTGGAGTCAATGCGGGGGCAACCTTAAGCCATGCTGAGCGACCTGAACGGTCACACGGCTCGCACAACGGTACACGCTCCTCAAGCCCGGATCGCCGCGAGGAGCGGTTTGATACCGATGATGTTCATCACGCGCGTGAGGTTGTAGGCGAGCACGTGCAGCGCCATCTCAGTCGCCACCTTCGGCAGCGTCTTCATCAGAAAGTGCGTCGCCCCCATCCGCATCTTCAGCGTGGCGAACGGATGCTCGACGGTTTCGCGGCGCACACGCATGGCTTGCGGGTTCTGATCGAGCCGCGTCTGCGCGGCCTCGACGACGTGTTCGTGTTCCCAGCGTTTGATGCGGCGCTCGTTGGACGTTGTGCACTGATCCTTGAGCGGGCATGTGCGGCACGCCTTGGTCAAGTAAATCCGCATTTTCTGGCCATCTTCATCAGCGGTGAAGTGGTGCGCCAGCTTCTCGCCGGCCGGGCAGCGATAGACATCGTCCTTGGCCAAATAAACAAAATCAGGTTTCCCGAAGCGGCCTGCCGACTTGGCGCCCGAGGTTTGCGGCTTGGGCAGCGTGACCGCGACGCCGGCCTGTTCGCATGCCAGGATTTCCTCACCTTTAAAGTAGCCCCGATCCGCAACGACGTCCAAGTTATCGCTGCACAGTGCAGCTTTCGCCGCCTGCGCCATCGTCGCCAGTTGCGATCTATCGGTGCCGACGTTGGTGACCTCGTGCGCGACAATCAGATGGTTCGTAGTGTCGACTGCACTTTGCACATTGTAGGCGACCATGCCTGAACCGCGCCCGCTCGTTGCCATCGAGCGGCAATCAGGATCGGTCAGCGATATCTGCTTGTCGGGCGAGGCGAGCAATGCCTTTTCAATCGCGGCCAGCCGTTTCACTTCTTCTTCGAGCTTCGCCAGCTTTTCCTTAAGCCGCGTCTTGGTCAGCAGCACTGTTTCCGACGGCTCATCTCCTGCGGCGGTCCGGCGGTCGGCGGTGTCGAGTTGGCTCATGTAGCGCGCCACGCTCTCTTCGATCTGCTTCCGGCGGCGCTGGATCTTGCCCTGCGTGAAGTTGTTGTCGCGACTGTTCACGGCCTTGAACTTGCTGCCGTCGATGGCAACGCTGGCCTTCGCCAGCAGGCCCATCTTGCGGCACAACTCGACGAATCGCGAGCAAACCTTCTTGATCGCGGAACCATTGTCCTTGCGGAAGTCGGCGATGGTTTTGTGATCCGGCGCGAGCCGTCCGGTCAGCCACATCACCTCGAGATTGCGGCAAGCCTCACGCTCCAGCCGCCGGCTCGATTGGATCCGGTTGAGATAGCCGTAAATGTAGAGCTTGAGCATCGGCGAAGGATGATACCCGGGCCGGCCGGTCGCAGCCGGATCAACGCCATCAAACCCGAGGTCCCGGAGTTCCAGCGCATCGACGAACACATCGACCGCGCGAACAGGATTGCTCTCGTCGACCCAATCATCAAGGCATTCCGGCAACAACGTCGTCTGCTGCCGATCCGCCCCTTGAACGAAACCCTTCATCACCCCACCCCGATTCAGAAAGGGAATCATAGCATCAGTGGGGTTTTCACACAGCCTGGGTCAAACGCGGAAGGACTCAATCTGAGCAAATGTCTTCCGGGTTACCCCTGGAAGCGGACATCGCCGAATGCAGTCGGCATGTCGCAAAAGTGCCGATCGGAACTCGCGGTTCATAGTTCAAGTCACAGGGCAAAGGCTATCAGACGCGCATCAACACGATTTTGCGGCGCTATGTACGAGACCCATCGCAAGGCCGGGTAGTATTGGCATACGAGGAACGCTTTGGCAGAGATCGAGCTGGCTAATTCGCTCTCAGCGGCCAACGCCGGGTCGCCAACCAGCCCGCCAGAGGCGCGCCAAATGCCAGGCACCATGTGAATTGCGCAACGGACGGCGCGACGGCGGCCATCACCGTTCCGAACACGAATACGAAGACCGGAAAGATCGCGTTTGCCAGCAACTCGGGATTGCGGTGACCTCGCAGCGCCAGAATCCATAGCAGCGCATTCAGGCCGGCAATGACCGTCAGATGGAAGCCGTAGCTTACTGCGACGACGCTATCGAGCCGATACATGCCGTAAAATCCATTCGTCACCGGAAGCATGACGATCGACAGCAGGAAGATCAGATTGAGGAAGACTTCGCCGCGGCTGCCTTCCGGCGCGAAGGTGAGCCGCCGATGATGGCTGAGCCAAAACACGCCGGCGACGATAAAGCTGATCACCAGCGCGATGACAGGTTGTGCGTAGGCGCGGACAAGATCTATCCAGGCCGGCGCGTTCGCGAACCTGCTGGCCTTCGGCAGATCATAGGCGAGCAGCGTCATCGCAACGCCGAAGATGGTGTTGCTCAACGCCTCCAATCGGCGCATTTCGAAAAGACCGATCTGCTTCGACCTCGCTCCCCCCTCAAAGCCGCCGGACTCGCCTTGCGGAGCGGGGGCGGCTTGAGACCCGGCCATGCTTTCAGCTGTAGGATTGTCGGACATAGATTGCCCCTTGTGGGCAAAGTAACCGGCCCATCGCAGCACACTTCTTGGACTGATAAGTCTTGGACTCAATAAGTCGCGACGCTTTTTGGAATGATCATCAAAGCACGTTGGTTGCCATTGGGATAGGCCGCCATGTCCGAGTTGGGTCAAACGCGTCGTTTTGTTCGTTGTCCGATGATTTCCGGTTTCCCTCGACAAGCAGACATCACGCACCCAGACTGGCGCTTCCGAAAACGTCGGCAGGCGACTTCATTCGATCACCTCGTCGTCGCTGGGAATGGGATTCAGTGGAATGACGACGCCGAGCGCCTTCGCCTCTTGAGGCCCATAAATGCCTTTGTCAGTACGCCGCCTCTCCCGCGCGCAGGCGGCTAATGGTCGAAACCGACGAACACCGTAGCTTCGTCGACAGACTTTCGTTCGGACACGACCGCATTCGCCGGGAAGCTTTCATCCGGCCAGCCCAGCGCGATACTTTTCATGATGACCTGATCGTCGGCTATTCCGGCGTGCTCGCGCACCACCGGCGATTGCATGATGCCCTGGCTGTTGATCACGGCGCCCAGCCCGCGCGACCAGGCGGCATTGACCAGGGCGGTCGCCACAGCGCCGCAATCGAACGGCGTATCGTCGCTGCCGTCCAGTACGCGGTCGTAGGTCACGATCACGCATACCGGCGCGTCGAATTGACGGAAGCCGCGCAGGACCCAGTCCTGGCGCCTGTCCTTGTCATCGCGCGCGATCCCCATCGCGGAGAACAATTGCTTGGCGACGCCCACCTGCCGCTCGCGGTGCGGACCTGCAAAGGCCTGACCCGTGCGAAACTCGCGCGACTGCGGTACGCCTGCCACCATCCGCTCGGTGTTGCCGGCGCGGATCCGATCCAGCGGCTCGCCGGTGACGACGTAGAAATTCCAGGGCTGGGTGTTCATCGACGACGGAGCGCGCATCGCCAAACCGATGATTTCCTCAATCAGCGCCCTGGGTACTGGATCGGGTTTGTAACCGCGGATGCTCCGGCGACCGAGGATAACGTCATCAAACTGCATTTGTCTGGAAAATCCCCGGTGACTTCTGAACTGGCTCGCATATTCGCGTTTTCCCGGCCTTCGCGCAAGACGGAGGTGGGCGATCCGGGCAACGTCGCCTTCGGGTCATAACGCCGTTTTGCGAGTCGGCGGCCCGCTTTCCGGAAGCGCGGATTGCGTGAACTGCAATGCAACGGCAGACGGCAAAGCACCTTCACTGCCTCACCAACGCCGACTGAAAATAACCCGACGGGCAAATCACCTGGGCAACTTGCCGACCCCTCTGTCCAGCCCCTTTTGAAAAAATATTCTGATTTTCAGAAGGCGCAAATCACCTTATATCCACAGCCGTCCCGCTCCTCAGGGGGGCGTTGCGCAACGTCACGAAACGTGGAGCGGGATGCGGTGGACGCGGGCAGCACGCTTGACGGGCGATGCGGCTGGCGGACGGCGAAGTCGCGTGGTCCTGACACCCCGACGCTGGTGTCAAGTTCCTGGGAAGCAAGCTTCTTTGGGGGCGACGGTGGCAAAAAAGCCCGGTCACCGGGGAGAGCGCGTTATAAGCCGTAAACCATTGCGCGGGGAATGCCGGGTGATTCCGGTGTGACCTGACAACGCGTGTGCTCACTACCACTATCGTTGCACACGCGGCTATCGGGCGCATCGGGCGCCCGGCATTCCCTGCGCCCTCTGATCGAAGAGGGTGGAACGAACAGGCCAAACCTCGCGCAGACATGCGGCGAGAATGCGAAGTCGTATGTTGCCGTCATTGCGACCCGTTGGCTCGCATGACGATCATATCGCCTTAAGTTGAATGGGTGGGCGCGACGTGCGAGCCTAGCCGCAATGGCAATCTAACCGACCTTTCGAGCAAACCCATGCCCGCCTTCCCGACCTCCACCACCGTCCTCGATTCCATTCTGTTCCGCGACGCCTTCGGCACGCCGGCCATGCGCGAGGTGTTTTCGGATTTCGGCCTGATCTCCCGCTATGCCGAGGTCGAGATCGCGCTGGCCAAGGCCGAGGCGCGCTGCGGCGTGATCCCGGCGGAGGCCGCGGACGAAATCGCCAGGCGTACCGACGTTTCGGCGCTCGATTTCGATCTGCTGCGCCGTGAAACCGACATCGTCGGTTACCCGATCCTTCCGCTGGTCCAGCAAATGGCAAAACAATGCGGCGAGGCCGGCCGCTACGTGCACTGGGGCGCCACCACCCAGGACATCATGGATACCGCGGTCGTCCTGCAGGTGCGCGAGGGACTGAAGATCGTCGAAGCTGACATCGCTGATCTGCGCGGCATCCTCGCCGACCTGTCCCGGCGCCATCGCGACACGCCGATGGCCGGCCGCACCCATCTGCAACAGGCGCTGCCGGTGACATTCGGCTACAAGACCGCGATTTGGCTTGCGATGTTCGATCGCCATGCTGAACGCCTCGAACAACTCATGCCGCGTGTGCTGGTCGGACAGTTCGCCGGCGCCGCCGGCACGCTGGCTTCGCTCGGCGACAAGGGGTTCGAGGTCCAGAGGGCGCTGTGCGAGGAGCTCGGCCTCGGCATTCCCGTTTCCACCTGGCACGTCGCCCGCGACGGGCTCGCCGAGGTGGTGAATTTCTTCGCGCTGGTGACGGGGTCGCTCGGCAAGATCGCGCTCGACATCATGATCATGGCCTCGACCGAATTCGCCGAACTCTACGAGCCTTTCGTGAAGGGACGTGGCGCGTCCTCGACCATGCCGCAGAAGCGCAATCCGATCTCGTCCGAACTGATGCTGGCGGCGTCGAAGGCGGTGCGGCAGCATGCCGGCCTGATGCTGGATGCCATGGTGCAGGATTTCGAGCGCGCCACCGGTCCCTGGCATGCCGAATGGATGGCGATTCCGGAAAGTTTTGTCCTCACCGCCGGCGCGCTGCACCAGGCCAAGTTCGCGCTGGCCGGCCTGATCGTCGATGAGAAGGCGATGGCGAAAAATCTCGGCATCAGCCGCGGCCTGATCGTCGCCGAGGCCGTGATGATGGGGCTGGCGCCGCAGATCGGCCGGCAGGAGGCGCATGACATCGTCTACGACGCCTGCCGGCTCGCGAACGAGAACAACATGACGCTGGCCGATGCGCTGTCGGCGGACCCGCAGGTCACCTCGCGGATCGACCGCGCCACCATCGATCGTCTGACCTCGCCCCGGAACTATCTGGGCCTCGCGCCGGAAATGGTGGACCGGGTGCTGGCGGCGTCGCCCCGCTGAGATCCGATCGTGTCCGCCGGGAGACCGAAAACCGGCCGGCAGGCACCGTCAGACGGTCGAATCCGGCGTTTTGCGGCGCGGATCAGCGATTGCGGCGAGGTTCGACGGATTTTGCCCGAAATCGCCAGCAATGAATGGCGTTTTGGTCGCTTTTGCCCTAAACGATCCCTATCTCAATCCAGTCTGCCCCACCCACGCGGCTGTGCATCTGCCAGACACGCGAGCTTCAACCGATTCGGTTCGAAGCCGTATTCGGCTTTTCAGCGTAAGCGCCAACCAAGGTTTTTCATCTCGTGACATTCTCGACGACAAGTCCGCCGCTCGCCCGGGCCTTAACGGAGCGCAACTACGATCAGGCGACCGCCGTGCAGACCGCCGTGCTGGCGGATGCGGCAGCCGGCCGCGACCTGCTCGTTTCGGCGCAAACCGGCTCCGGCAAGACCGTCGCATACGGACTGGCCATTGCCGAAAACCTTCTGGGGGACGCCGCGCGGTTCGAGCGGGCCGCCGCGCCCCTTGCCCTGATCGTCGCGCCCACCCGCGAGCTTGCCTTGCAGGTGCAGCGTGAACTCGCATGGCTCTATCGATATGCGGATGCACGCGTCGTTTCCTGTGTGGGCGGCATGGATCCGCGCCAGGAACAGCGCGAACTCGCCGCCGGCGCGCACATCGTGGTCGGCACGCCGGGCCGGCTGTGCGATCATTTGCGGCGCGGCCGTCTCGACGTTTCGGCATTGAAGGCTGTCGTGCTCGACGAGGCCGACGAAATGCTCAATCTGGGCTTTCGCGAGGATATGGAGTTCATCCTCAAGGCCACGCCGGACACCCGCCGCACCTTGCTGTTCTCGGCGACCCTGCCGCGCGGCATCGTCGCGCTGGCAAAGCAGTATCAACATCAGGCCTTTCGCGTCGAGGTCGCGGGCGACGAGGGCGGCCATGCCGATATCGAGTACCGGGCCATCAGGCTGGCCGCCGGCGATGTCGAGCATGCGGTCGTCAACGTCTTGCGATTTTTCGAATCGCCGAGCGCGCTGGTGTTTTGCAACACCAGAAACGCCGTCCGGCATTTGCAGGCGACGCTGCTGGAGCGCGGCTTCTCCGTGGTCGCGCTGTCAGGCGAATTGACGCAGAACGAGCGAAACCAGGCGCTGCAGGCGTTGCGGGACGGGCGCGCCCGCGTCTGCGTGGCCACCGACGTCGCGGCGCGCGGCATCGATCTGCCGAATCTCGACCTCGTCATTCACGCGGATCTGCCGAATGACGCGGAGGTCATGCAGCATCGCTCCGGCCGCACCGGCCGCGCGGGCCGCAAGGGCGTGAGTGTCCTGCTGGTGCCGCCGGCGCGAAAGCGGCGCTCGGAATTGCTGCTGAATCTGGCAGGCATCGATGCCGTCTGGGGCACGGCGCCGACGGCGGATGAAATCAAGAAGCTCGATCAGGAGCGCATGCTGCGCGATGCGCTGTTCACGGAGGAGACGACCGCCGAGGATCTGATCCTGGCGCGGGCATTGCTCGCCGAGCGGTCGGCCGAGGATATCGCCGCGGCGCTGGCGCGGCTTTACCGGGCGCGGCTGCCGTCGCCGGAGGACATCCTCGATCCCGGCCAGGGCGCCGGCCGGTCTCGTGAGGATCGCGGCCGGGAGAAGGACGGCCGGACGCCGCGCGGCGAGGATCGCGCGGCCGGACCGCGAGCGAAGCCTGGAAAATCCCCGTCGCGCCATGGCATGGCGGAGGGCAGCGTCTGGTTCCGGGCCGCCATCGGACGACGGAAGAACGCCGAAGCACGCTGGCTGTTGCCGATGATCTGCCGCCGCGGCGGCATCGACAAGAATGACATCGGCGCCATCCGCATTCTGGATACCACCACCGAATTCGAGATTTCCGGGCGGGCCGCGGAGTCCTTCGCCGTCAAGGTCCAGCGCCCCGACAAGGAAGACAATATCCGGATCGAGCCGCTGGGGGATGCCCCCCAGGCTCAGCCGCGATCGGAACATCGGCCGCCCGCGCCCAAACACGGCAAGCCTCACCGCGACAGCGCGCCGCGATTTGACGGCGAGCCGGGTTCCCGGAAGAAGCGGCACCAGGACAAGCCGGCCCGCGGAGGACAACCGCAGCCTGCCGGCGCGCCGTTCGCCAAACCTGCGTTCGGAAAGAAACCGAAAAAGCACCGCCGCGGCTGATGGGTGCGAACGGCGGGGTCGATTTGGGTCCGGCGGCGACCTTGATCTGTCCCGCATCAAGCATTTTATATTCGGGCATTCACGAACAACAGGCCATGTCATGACCGTCCACGAGCGCAACATTTCCGCATCGATCGACCCGGTGAAACTCGACCGCCTCGCCGAGGTGGCGATCAAGGTGGGGCTGAACCTGCAGGCAGGCCAGGACCTGCTGCTGACGGCGCCCGCGGTGGCGCTGCCGCTGGTGCGCCGGATCGCCGAGCATGCCTACAAGGCCGGCGCCGGTCTGGTGACGCCGTTTCTGTCCGACGAGGCGGTGACGCTGTCGCGCTACCGGTTCGGCCAGGACAACAGTTTCGACCGCGCCGCCGGCTGGCTCTATGAAGGCATGTCGAAAGCGTTCGCCGCCAACACCGCGCGGCTCGCCATCGTCGGCGACAATCCGATGCTGCTGTCCGGCGAAGACCCCGCCAAGGTCTCGCGCGCCAGCAAGGCCAATTCGATCGCCTACCAGCCGGCGCTGGAAAAGATCGTCAACTTCGAGGTCAACTGGAACATCATCGCCTATCCGAGCCTGTCGTGGGCGAAGCAGGTTTTTCCAGGCGACGAGGAAGATGTCGCGGTCGCCAGGCTGGCGGATGCGATCTTTGCGGCCTCGCGCGTCGACAAGGACGGTGCTGTCGCGGCGTGGCAGAAGCACAATGCCGTGCTGCGCGAGCGGACCGAATGGCTGAACGGCCAGCGTTTTGGCGCGCTGCATTATTCCGGACCCGGCACCGACCTCACGATCGGTCTCGCCGACGGCCATGAATGGGAAGGCGGCGCCTCCACCGCGAAGAACGGCATCACCTGCAACGCCAACATTCCGACCGAGGAAGTGTTCACCACGCCGCATTGCCGGCGGGTCAGCGGCCATGTCGTCAGTTCCAAGCCGCTGTCCTATCAGGGCTCGCTGATCGACGGCATCGCGGTCAAGTTCGAGGAAGGCCGCATCGTGGAGGCGAAAGCCTCGCGCGGCGCGGAAGTGCTGAACAAGGTGCTGGACACGGACGAGGGCGCGCGCCGGCTCGGCGAAGTGGCGCTGGTGCCGCATTCCTCGCCGATCTCGAAAAGCGGGCTGTTGTTCTTCAACACCCTGTTCGACGAGAACGCCGCCTGTCACATCGCGCTCGGCCAGTGCTATTCGAAATGTTTTGTCGATGGCGGCAAGCTGACGCCGGAGCAGATCGCGGCCCAGGGCGGCAACAAGAGTCTCATCCATATCGACTGGATGATCGGCTCGGACCAGATCGACATCGACGGCATCCACGCGGACGGCCGGCGCGTGCCGGTGTTCCGCAAGGGCGAGTGGGCCTGACAGGCGTTGCGCTGTTTGTCCCTCGATCAGAAATCGAGCGGGGCGTTGTCGACGACCTCCTTCATGACGAAGAACGTTCGGGTCTGCCGAACGCCGGGCAGCGCGATCAGCTGTTCGCCATGAATGCGGTTGAAGTCCGCCATGTCTTCGACCCGGATTTTCAGGAAATAATCGAAATCGCCCGCGACCAGATGGCAATCGAGGATGAATTTCAGTTTCGCGACGGCCTTCTCGAACGCCGCGAAGCTCTCCGGGGTCGAGCGATCGAGAACGACGCCGACCATCACCAGCGCTCCCCTGTCGACCTTTTGCGGCACGATCATCGCGCGAACGCGGCTGATGTAGCCTTCCTCGAACAGCGACTGGGTCCGGCGGTGACACGTCGCCGGACTGATGCCGACCCGCTGGGCCAATTCGGCATTGGTGAGCCGCCCGTTGCCCTGAAGCAGGCGAAGCATTTTCAGGGCGGTGCGGTCAGCTTTTCCGGGCACGGAAGAATCTTCCACTTTCTGATCATGAATTCGAAGATAACGGCATAAATGCTACACAAGGAAATCGAACAAGGCAATTAATTGGACAACTTCGAGAGCACCTTCCTCACCGACAATGTTAGTTTTCGGGCATCGGAACGGTTCAAGGAAGGGCACCTCGCATGCTGGAGAAGTTCGAACGCTATCCGCTCACTTTCGGACCCACCCATATCGAGAAGCTGGAACGCCTCGGCGCGCATCTGGGCGGCAAGGTCGAGCTTTACGCGAAACGCGAGGACTGCAATTCGGGATTGGCTTTCGGCGGCAACAAGCTGCGCAAGCTCGAATACATCGTTCCCGATGCGATTGCCTCCAACGCCGATACGCTGGTCTCGATCGGGGGCGTGCAATCGAACCACACGCGCATGGTCGCCGCCGTCGCGGCGAAAATCGGAATGAAATGCCGGCTGGTTCAGGAAAGCTGGGTGCCGCACGAGGACGCGGTCTATGACCGCGTCGGCAACATCCTCCTGAGCCGGATCATGGGCGCCGAGGTCGAGATGATCGACCAGGGATTCGACATCGGCATTCGGGAAAGCTGGGAAGCGGCCATCGCCGACGTGAAGGCCAGGGGCGGCAAGCCCTATGCGATCCCGGCCGGCGCCTCGGTACATAAATACGGCGGCCTTGGCTATGTCGGCTTCGCCGAGGAGGTGCGGGCGCAGGAGAAGGATCTCGGCTTTGCCTTCGACTACGTCGTCGTCTGCACCGTCACCGGCTCGACCCATGCCGGCATGCTGGTCGGCTTCGCGAAGGACGGCCGGGAGCGCAAGGTCATCGGCATCGACGCGTCTTTCACGCCGGCGCAGACCAAGGCGCAGGTGCTGGAGATCGCGCGGAGCACCGCCGGGCTGGTCGAACTCGGCCGGGAGATCGTCGAAGAGGATGTGGTTCTGATCGAGGACTATGCCCACCCGGCCTACGGAGTTCCCTCCGAGGAAACCAAGGAGGCGATCCGCCTGTGCGCGCGCCTCGAAGGCATGATTACCGACCCCGTCTACGAGGGCAAGTCCATGCAGGGCATGATCGACCTCGTGAAGAAGGGCTATTTCCCCGCGGGATCGAAGATCCTCTACGCACATCTCGGCGGCGCACCGGCCATCAACGGCTACGCCTATACGTTCCGCAACGGTTGAATTTCGCTGGTTGCGACAGCCGCCGCAACGCGGAAGGCTGGCGCCATAAGGACTATTTCGTCCCTTACGATCAGCCGCAGGCTGCTCATCACGCATCCGAGCGCGGCGAACGCCGCGCCCAGCACCAGCGCGATGGTGGCGCCGTCGCGGCCGGCGAGGCCAAAGCAGAGCGCCGCCAGCGCCGCGCCTGAGGTCTGGCCGATCAGCCGCGCGGTCGCCACGATGCCGCTGGCGCCGCCGCTGCGATCGGGTGGCGCGCTGGACATGATCGCCTTCATGTTCGGCGCCTGGAAAAAGCCAAATCCGCACCCGCAGAGTGCCATGCGCCAGACGATGTCGGCGACATGCGGGTTCGCCGGCAGCATCGCCAGCAGCGCCATCCCCAGGCCGAGCAGGGCGAGGCCGAGGCTGCCCAGAATTCCGGCGGCGTAGCGATCGGACAGGCGTCCCGCGATCGGCGCCATCACCGCGACCACCAGCGGCCACGGGGTCATGAAAAAGCCGGTCTCGACCTGGGTCCGCCCGAGAATGTCCTCGAAGTAGAACGGCAGCGAGACGAAGGCCAGGCCCTGGACTGCAAACGAGCAGATCGCGGTGGCCGTGGACAGCGCGAACAGCGGCCGGCGAAACAGGTCGACCGGCAGCATCGGTGCCGGATGATCGGCCTGCCTGCGGATGAGAACCCAGCCGATCAGCACGGCGGCGGCAAGTTCGATCGCGACGAGTCCCGGCCGGGCGTGATGCGCGGCGCTGCCAACCCCCAGCATGAACAGGCCGAGACAGCCCGCCGCCAGCAGCGCGCCGGGAAAATCGAAGGCATGCGTCGCTCGCGGCGTTCGCGGCAATGTCTTCAGCCCGATCAGGATAGCAACCACGCCGAAGGGAATATTGACGGCAAACAGCCAGCTCCACGGCCCGAGCGCCAGAATGCCGGAGGCGATGGTCGGGCCCAGCGTGAAGGCGGTCGCGACCACCATCGCGTTGTGACCGAAGCCGCGGCCCTGCAGCCGCCCCGGATAAACGAAACGAACCAGCGCCGTATTGACGCTCATGATGCCGCTGGCGCCGAGGCCCTGCAGCACGCGCGCCGTCAGCAGGCTGGGCAATGACCAGGAGCACGCGCAGGCCAGCGATGCCAGCGTGAACAGCAGAAGCCCTGCGAGATAGATCCGGTGGTGACCCACGATTTCGCCGAGCGCCGCGAGCGGCAACAGCGTTGCCACCAGCGCGATCTGATAGACATTCACCACCCAGATGACGTCAGCCGGGCCGACATGCAGATCGGCCGCGATGGCGGGCAGGGCGATGTTGGCGATCGCGGTATCGAGCGAGGCCATCGCGAGCGCGGTGAAGATCGCAGCCGCTGCCCAACCCCGGCGCTGCGCCGGCAAACCATCGATCGCAGCCGGCTTGTGCGCCAAGGTTGTTTCCGTCGACATTCGAAAGAGCCTCCGAACCTCGAGATGTAGAGCGAATTCGCTCCGACCGGCAGGCGGCTGCCTGCATGCCGCATATGCTCCGGATGGTCGCAGATTTCAGCTGGAGCGTCAGTCGCCTCAAGCGGATTTCGCCAGGGATTCGCTCAGTCCCTCGCGCACGAACTGCTCGAACGTCTTCGGTTTGGCGCCGCCGATCTTTTCGATCGTGTCGGTCACCGCGAAGCGCGCCCGCTCCGGATCGAGGCTGGCGGCGCGGAGCGCCTTCCAGAGCGCGGACAGATGCGCGAGCGCGTGCGCATTGTAACCGCGGGCGATGGCGTCGCTGCGCCACTCCTCGTCCGTGGTCTGCTCGTAGCGCACGTCCCTGGCCAGGACGCGGCCGAAGGTCGCGATGATGTCCTTCAGCGAGATGACGCTGCCGACCACCGGATAGGCGGCATTCGCTGGCAATGCCGGACGGGTCAGCAGGCCGACCGCAACCCGCGCCACATCCTCGGCCGCGACCAGCGGAAGGACGGTGGTCTCCTTGCCCCAGGGCAGCCGGACGGCGCCCTGTGCCGGCAGGCTATGGCGGACCTGTGAGCCCAGATTTTCGTAGAACACGGTCGCCCTGACATGCACCGCGCCGATTCCGGCCCATTCGAATACCTGTTCGGACAAATAGTTTTGCCGCATCCGCGGGGTGGGGGCGTCTATCGAGGATTCCAGCATCACGAGATTGACGAGGCGGGAGACGCCGGCTTCCCGCGCGGCCAGCGCCATCGCGGCGGTGGCGTCGAGCAAGCCGTCCTGCACCGGGTAAGCAAAGTAGATGGCCGAGGTGCCCCGCGCCGCGCGCCGGGCAGCGCCGGCGTCGAGAAAGTCGCCCTCGAAGATCTCGGCGCCGAGCGCGCGCAGGTGCTCCGAACGTCCGTCGACGGTGTGGACGAAGGCGCGGACGGGAATCCCGCGTGCGAGCAGCATTTCCGACACGTGCCGTCCGGTCTTGCCTTGCCGGCCGCCGGCCGCTGAGGTGACGAGGACTGGTTTGGTCATGGCGACGTCTCCTTGTGAATTCTGCCCCCGGCGGGTACCATATGGTACCAATGCTTCGAATGTATGGTACCGATTGGTACCAAGTCAAGGGAGATTCGATGACGGCGAAATCGACGGCGGAACCGCACCGGGACGAGGCCGACGAACCCCCGGCGCGCCAGCGCATCCTCGATGCGGCCTTCTCGGCATTCATGGAGCGCGGCTTTGCCGAGACCTCGACGCTGGAGATCGCGACCCGGGCGCGGGTTTCCAAGCGCGAGCTTTACGCGCTGGTCGGCAGCAAGCAGGAAATGCTGGCGGCCTGCATCGGCGAGCGCGCCAGGCGGCTGCAGATGCAAGCCGGCCTGCCCGAACCGCGCGATCGGGAGACCCTTGCCCGCGTGCTCGAAACCTTCGGGGCCCGGTTGTTGCGCGAGGTCTCGGACCCAACCGTCATCGCCGTGTTCCGCCTGGCGGCCGCCGAAGCGGTACGCGCGCCCGAGGTTGCGCAGGCCCTGAATTCCCTGGGTGTCGAGCCCAGCCGGGCCGCCTTGCGAGAGGTGATGAACCGGGCCCGGTCGGCCGGGCTGCTCGGCGGCGAGCCCGCCGAGATGGCCGAGCATTTTGCCGGGCTGCTCTGGGGCAACCTGATGACAGGCCTGCTGCTCAAGACCGCCGAGCGGCCGACCCCGCGGGAAATTGCGCGCCGCGCGAAAGCCGCCGCCGCAGCCCTGCTGCAACTCTATGCGAAGCCCACCCCCTGAAGCTTGTCAGCCTGAACGGCTTCATTATATCAGGCCTTCCTTCATCGACTTGAGCGAGACCGATCATGACGACGGATACCGTAGCCGAGCACAAACCGTTTCAGGCCGAGGTTGCCGAGCTGTTGCACCTGATGGTGCACTCGGTCTATTCGGAGACCGATATTTTCCTGCGCGAACTGATTTCGAACGCCTCGGACGCGCTCGACAAGCTGCGCTACGAGGCGATCGCGGCACCCGAACTGACCGCGGACGGCGAGCCGCCGCAAATCCGTATCATACCTGACAAGAAGGCCGGGACGCTCTCGGTGGTCGACAACGGCATCGGCATGGACCGGCAGGAGCTGATCGACAATCTCGGTACCATCGCGCGTTCCGGCACCAAATCCTTTCTTGCCCGGCTGACCGAGGCCAAGGACGGCGCCGGCCTGATCGGACAGTTCGGCGTCGGCTTCTACGCCGCCTTCATGGTCGCCGATCGCATCGCCGTCACCAGCCGCCGCGCCGGCGCGGCCGAGGCCTGGACCTGGATATCGTCGGGCGGGAACGGCTTTGACATCGCCCCGGCGGCCGACGACGACGCCAAACGCATCGCGCGCGGCACGGAGATCGTTCTGCATCTGAAGGAGGATGCGAAAAAATATCTCGAGACGTATGAGATCGAGCGGATCGTCGGCGCCTATTCCGACAACATCCAGTTTCCGATCGAGCTCAAACCCGAGGAAGGCGAGCCGCGACAGATCAATTCGGCCAGCGCGCTGTGGCAGCGGCCGAAATCGGATCTGAAGCCGGAAGACTACACGCAGGCCTACCGCTCCATCGCCGGCGCCTTCGACGAGCCGGCGATGACGCTGCATTACCGCGCCGAAGGCCGCCAGTCCTACGCCGTGCTGCTGTTTGCGCCCTCCACAAAACCGTTCGATTTGTTCGAGCCGACCCGCAAGGGGCACGTCAAGCTCTATGTCCGCCGCGTTTTCATCGCCGACGATGCCGATCTGCTGCCCGGCTATCTCCGCTTCATCCGCGGCGTGATCGACAGCGAGGATCTGCCGCTCAATATCTCCCGGGAGATGCTGCAGAACAATCCGCAGCTTGCCCAGATCCGCAAGGCGGTGACGAGCCGGGTGATCGGCGAACTGGAAAGCCTGAGCGAGAAGGAGCCGGAAACCTTTGCCAGGATCTGGGACGCGTTCGGCTCCGTGATCAAGGAGGGCATCTGGGAAGACTTCGAGCGGCGCGAGAAATTGCTGGCGCTGTCGCGCTTCACCACCACGTCGGGCGAGAAGCGCTCGCTGAAGCAATATGTCGAGAACCTCAAACCCAACCAGACCGAGATCTATTATCTGGTTGGCGACAGCATCGAGCGGCTGAAATCGAATCCGAAGCTCGGAATCGGCGACCGCCCGCGGCATCGAGGTGCTGCTGCTCACCGATCCCGTCGACGCCTTCTGGACCTCGGCACCGCTCGATTTCGGCGGCAAGCCGTTGAAATCGCTGAGTCAGGGCGACGTCGATTTTGGGCTGATCCCGCTGATCGACGACAACGCGGCCGACAAGGACAAGGAGAAGCCGGCCGCGGACGAGGCTGCGACCATCGCGGTGATCAGGGACGTGCTGGGCGACCGGGTATCCGACGTGCGCGCGTCGCAGCGGCTCACCACCAGCGCCTCATGCCTGGTGGCCGGCGGCGCGGCCCGGGACCGCGAGCTCGAGCGGTTGCTGGCGCAGCAAAACCGGGGTGCCGTGACAAAACCGATCCTCGAGATCAACATGCGCCATCCCCTGGTCGCCGCCATCACCGCGCAGAAGGATGCCGCGCGCGATCTGTCGCTGCTGCTCCTGGAGCAGGCGCAGATTCTCGACGGCGAACTTCCTGAAGACCCGGCGGCGTTCGCCAACCGGCTCAACGAGCTGGTGCTGCGCGGATTGGGGAAGGAAAAATAGCAGGCCTGATCAGCCGATGTCGACCACGATCTTGCCGGCCGCGTCGCCGGCCGCCACCGCGCGATAGGCGTCGTCCACGCTCGACAGCGCAAAATGCCTGGGGTCGACGCGGGGGGCGACCTGGCCGGCTTCCACCAGCCTTGTGGCCTCGCGCATGATCTCGCCGTGATGTGCGCGGCCTTCTCCCGTCAGCATCGGCAACAGCGTGAACACGCCGGAATAGCTCGCCGCGCGAAACGACAGCGGCGCCAGCGCGTGCGTGCCCCAGCCGAGCGCGCTGACGACATGGCCGAACCGGATGACCGCATTGAAGGATGCATCGAGGGTCGCGCCGCCGACGGTGTCGTAGACGACATCGAAGCCGCGTCCGTCGCCGTATCTGGCGACGTAATGTTCGGTCGTCATCGCCCGATAGTCGATGGCGACGGCGCCGAGCCGCTGGATGTAAGCCTGGCTGGCAGCCGATCCGGTTGCGAACACATCGGCGCCGGAGGCGCGCGCAATCTGGATGGCGATGTGTCCGACGCCGCCGGCGCCGCCATGAACCAGCACTTTCTGTCCCGAATGCACGCCGGCGCGATCGACCAGCCCCTCCCAGGCGGTGATGAAGATCAGCGGGAGCGCCGCGGCTTCACGCATGGTGATGTTGGCAGGCTTTGGCGCCAGCAGGTCGGCGTCGACGGCGGCGTATTGCGCCAGCGAGCCCTGCAGGCCGCCGACGCCGCCGGTCATGCCATAGACTTCGTCGCCGGACCGGAATTCCGTCACGCCGTCGCCGACCGCCTCGACCGTGCCCGCAAGATCGATGCCGAGAATGGCGGGCAGCGGCTGGCGCGCGTGCGCGGCCTGGCCGGCACGGATCTTGAGGTCGAGCGGGTTGACCGCGCTGGCTCCGATCCGGACCAGGACCTGCCCCGGTTGGGGAGTTGGCCGCGGAACGGCCGCGATCCGGAACGCGGCGCCGGGAGCGTCGAGTATTGCGGCCTGCATGGTTTCGGCTGACGTCATGGTGCCTCGCGTCAAAAGGGGCGGCCTCGTCATATTTGGCTGGTTTGCAAAATCGCAAGTGCTGGGCGGCGTCGCTGATTTCTTGTCACGGAAATCCCGCGCCGGCCGTCGTCGGCTTCGGGCGAGCGGCGGTCTTGCTGCGTTTTGTCGCAGTCTTTTTGCTCTGATTGCAGCGACAGCCGTAAGGAAGGCTTAAACGATTTTTTGTTAGCTTGGCGTCGAGCTTCGCGACGCTGCATCCCTTTGCATCTTCTGTCGTTTTTGAATTCCTTCGTTTGAGGTCCCTGATGTCCCGCACCCTTATTGAAACCGGCAATCTCGTCGTCAATCTGACCCCCAGTCCGATCGAGCCGTCCTGGATCATCGAAGGCAATCCGGAGGCGCAATCCTGCGTTCTTTCGCACAGCGCGGACAAGGTGGCATCGACCATCGTCTGGGAATGCAGCGAAGGAAAATTCAACTGGTTCTACGACTTCGACGAGACGATCCTCGTTCTCGAAGGTTCGATCGTTCTTGAAAACGATACGATGGGTCCGACCCGCTACGGCCCCGGCGACGTGATCTTCTTCAAGGACGGCGCCCACGCCAAATGGCATGTCGAGGGCCGGGTCAAGAAGCTGGCGTTCTGTCGCAAGACCAATCCGGCTATGCTCGGCCTCGCGCTGCGGGTGTTCTCCAGGATCAAGCGAACGCTGGCGCCGGCCGGCAAGCGCCGGCCCGCGAGCCTGATGCGTGCCGGCTGACAAGGCCCGATATCGTTAGCGTCCGATCGCGCCGGCGACCTGCGAGGCGAGGTATTCCGCGATCATGCGGTAGCCTTCCGGGGTCAAATGCTGCCCGTCGGGCTGGTGCGGCGGGCCCCTGAACGCATTGTTCGGCAGCATGATCACGGCAATGCCACGTCCACTCAGGCGGCTCTGAATCTCCGCGGTGCGATCGGGACTGCCCTTGCGTCGGTCGTTTCCGCCCGGCTGCAGGATCACGGCGCTGGTGCCGCTCGGCACAACGCGGTCCAGTCGTTGCAGCATCCCCGCGGTGGTGTCGCCGTTGATGCCCGCATTAATCACGCGGACATTCAGCCCCTTCGCCCGCAAGATCGCTTCGAGCTGCGCCGGAAAGGCCTGGTTACGCGCCACGCCCTTGCCATAGGTATTGCTGGCGCCCAGCGCCACGACGGTGGCAGCGTCAGCCGAGATGGGCGCGAAAGTCGACATGCCCGCGAGCATCGCAAGGCATCCCAGAACTTTCAGCCGGAAAACTCGCGGCTCCATTCTCTCTCTCTCTCCAAATCATAAGTCCAGCTTCAGCCGGTAGACATCCGCCGCCGTCTTCGAGAACAACGCGGTCTTCTCAGGCTCGCTGCAGGGCGCGGCGATACGTTTGAAGGCGTTGAAGATCACCTGATAGCTGCACTGGCCCTTGTCGGGCGGGAAATTGCTCTCGAACATGGCTCGGTTGGAGCCGAAGGCCTCGATGCAGGTCTCGATATAGGGACGCCAGGCCGCGGCCAGGTCTTCCGAGGAGGGCGGCATCGGGCGTTCGTGAAAATCATAGCCGAGCAGCCGCATCGCCAGCCCGCCGAGCTTGACGACGACGTTGGGACATTTGGCGATGTCCTGGATGGCGGCTTTCCAGCCAGCAAAGATTTCATCGCGCCGGTTGGCATAGCTGCCGACGCCGATCGGGCCTCCGCAATGATCGAGTACGATTCTCGTGTCCGGGAAGGCACGGGCGAGATCGGCGAGTTCGGCGATCTGCGGGTGAAACAGCCAGGAATCGAAACTCAGATCAAGCGGCGCGAGGCAGGCAAAGCCCCTGCGAAAGGTCGGGTCGAGCAGGAGGCCTCTTGGCCGCAAGGCGTACATGCCGGCGACGTCGGGATCCGCATCCCACGGCGAGGAGTGGCGGATGCCGCGGAAGCGCCCGTTGCCGGCGGCGATCTCCGCCTCCAGCACCTCGCGCGCGCCTTCGCCCAGCAAGAGATTGGCGTGGCCGACGATGCCCGCGCAGATCGCGGCGGGACCGTAACCGCCGCTCGCGCTCATCGCCGCAGCGCCGCCCGCGAATTCGACCTCGCCGACCGGGCGCATCGCCTCCGGTCCTGTGGCGCGATACATCGAGCGGGCCTCGACATAGACGGTCGCGATAATTTTGTGGCCGGAGGCGATGTCGGCGGCCAGTTCCTCGATCAGATAGCGCTGGCCGCCGCGATCCCAGAGATGATGATGGGGATCGACGATCGGTCGCGCCGGATCGAGGATTTCCTCCGTCCGCTTCGCAAGCCAGTCCTCGCGCGGATCGGCATAGAGCCCGCTCTTGGACGCGGGCAGATTGCTGGCCATGGATATTCACTCCCTTTTTTTGTTTTTTGTCGAAACCGTTCGAAAGCTGGATCAAACGCCCCTGAGAATGATGACCGTCGGCGTCGACGGCAGCGTCTCCCGGGAAATCGTCAGCGTCCGCTCGATCCGGGTGTCGACGGCGAACTGCTGCCCGATGCGGCGCATGAATTCGTCGAGCGGCGTCATGAAACGATGCATCGGGAGCACCACGGAGGCGCGCAAGCGCCGGGTGATGTCGGAAATGCCATCGAGCGACATCGTATAGGTGCCGTCGATCGGCACCATCACGATATCGAGCCGGCCGATTGCCGCGAAATGACTATCGTCGAGCTTGTGGTGCAGATGGCCGAGATGACCGATGCAGAGGCCCGCGACCTCGAAGATGAAGATCGAGTTGCCGTCCTTGATCATCTCGCCGCTCGAATCGTCGCCGAAATGGCGCCTGATGTCGGTGGTGACGTTGCGGATGAAGACGTCGCCGATGCGCTCGGCGATTTTCGCAGGCTGTCCGTGGTCGCCCCAGCCGTGCAGCACATGGGGAATGCGCGGATCCGGAAACAAAGTGTAATGCGTGCCGTGCGCCCGGTTCATGGTGACGACGTCGGGCAGGCGGCCGGTGGTGTAAGCGCCGCTGAAATCGGTCGCGATCCGCACCCCGCCGGGCGTGTCGATGTAGTAGGTCGAATGGCCGGCATAGGTGATCGCGACTTCGTCGGTGTTTGCCGCGGCCGTGCGAAGGCTGACCGGCGTGGCGCGCGGCGTGCCGTTGGCCATCGCGAGGCACTCGCTGCGCGGGGCGTCTTGCGCCGCGGCGGCCGAGGCGACCAGCGAAGCCAGCAAGGCAAAGACGGCAGGCAAGCATCGCCACATAACACGACCCGTCTCGAGAAGACGGCGGTACTGTATCGCGCAATCCTGCTGCCGTCATCGCGGCATTTTTTCGTTCGCGGCACGCCGGCCAGGCGCTAAGCTCTTGGGAATGATCGGGAGTTGCAGCGAGGGAGCTCACGTTGACACCACCATCCGCAAGTCCGCCGCGCGCCTCTTCGTCGCGCCGGCTGGAGCCGCTCCGCCGCGTCGATGCCGGCGTGCTCAGCGTTGCCTACTACGAAGAAGGGCCTGCCGACGGGCCGGTCGTGATGCTGCTGCACGGCTTCCCCTACGACATCCACTCCTATGTCGACGTCGCGCCTGTTCTGGCCGCGCGGGGCTGCCGCGTTATCGTTCCCTATTTGCGCGGCTACGGTCCGACCCGCTTCCGCGATCCGGCGACGCCGCGTTCGGGTGAGCAGGCCTCGGTCGGGGCCGACCTGATCGCCTTGATGGATGCGCTTTCCATCAGGCGCGCCGTGGTCGCCGGCTATGACTGGGGCGGACGCGCCGCCTGCGTGGCCGCGGCGTTATGGCCGGATCGCTGCACCGGCCTGGTGTCGGTGAACGGCTATCTGATCCAGGATATCGCCAGCGCGATGGTCCCGGCGAAGCCGGAGCGCGAGGTCCCGCTCTGGTATCAATATTATTTTCAACTGGAGCGCGGCCGGGCCGGTCTTGCCGCCCACCGGCGCGGGATCGCCCGGATTTTATGGGAGCAATGGTCGCCGAACTGGCATTTCGACGATGCGTGTTTCGGGCGGACGGCGGCGGCCCACGACAATCCCGATTATGTCGACGTCGTGATCCACAGCTATCGCCACCGCTTCGGCCTCGCCGGCGGCGATCCGCAATATGCCGACATCCAGCGCCGGCTGGCGGCGCGGCCGGTCATTGCGGTCCCCACCATTACGCTGGACGGCGACGGCGACGGCGTCGTTCCCGCCACCGACGGCAGCGCGCAGGCGGCGAAGTTTTCAGGCCGCCGCACCCACCGCGTGATTCCGCGCGCGGGCCATAATCTGCCGCAGGAAGAACCGGAAGCGTTCGCGGCGGCGGTGATGGAGCTGTTCAAGGTTTAGCGCGCAAGCGCCCTTCACTCCCGCCGCGGGCTGAGCTTCCAGGTCGCCGCGACGATGGCCATCGTCATCAGGCCGCTGACGAGTGCGGCGACCGGGACCGCCAGCACCAGCGCCGCGGTCGCGGCCCATCCGATCGAGGAAAAGGCCTCGGCAAACGTCGCCAGTCGCGATGAGGTCTGGCGGCGGCGGAACTGGCTGCGCCTGGCCTGCACCCGGAACCAGAGCTGGATCGCGGTGGCGGAAGCCGCCGCGATGATCACCCCGACCGCGGTGACCGCCGCCTGCAGCGGCGAGGTAAACAGCAGGGCTGCGACCAGCGGCGCGAAGATGACTGTGATCGCGATCAGCACCACCTCGATCTTGGCGCGGATCACATGCGAGGGTTTTAACGGTGCGGTCGCCACCAGATCGGCGGCGTCCTCGCCCGAAATCGTCAGCCAGGCGAGACCGCCGGCGAGCTGGCCGGCCGCCATGACGACGACCGGCGTGATCAGCACGATGGCCAGGCTGGAGTCGGAAAAACTTCGCCACAGCATCACCGCCGGCGGCACCAGATAGAGAAGCTGCATCAGGGTCTGCGACACCAGCCAGGGATCGCGCCACAGCAGCACGAATTCCTTGCGCCGCAGCGCCTGCTGCCGCGAGCCGGCCCGGAATGCCCTGGCGCGGGAGCCCTGACGGTTCGGCCCGGCATTGGCCGATGCGAGCACCGCGGTATCGGCAAATCTGCCTGCGAAGATCGCCATCACGGCGCCGAGCAGCACCAGCCCGCCGGCCAGCAGCAGCAACAGCGCCTCGCCATCGCCGAGCACCGCGCGCGCCGGCCACCACACGATGCTGTCGGCATCAGGCGCCAGCCCGGATGCGGCCTCGGAGGTCAGCACCGCGAACCGCGACAGCGTGCCATAGGACAGGATGGCTGCAATCTGCAGTGCGATGACAAAACCGGCGCCGACGACCGCGGCGAGAATCTGCGCCGCCAGACGGGTACGGCTCGGGCCGATCAGGCGAAACAGCAGGATCGTGACCGCGATCGCGGTCGCCGCGGCGGACAGACCAATGGCGACGACGACCCCGTACGCGGCGAACCACCTGATGCCGCCCCCGATCACGAGAACGTCGACGAAAGGCGTCGAGAACAACAGCGCCATCGCAATCACCGTGAGCGCGATGGCTGCGATGCGGATCGAAAACACGTTTTCCAGCCGCGCCGGCGAGGACATGATCAGGTCGAGATCGGCGCGGGCGTAGAACACCCGGGTCACCGATTCGATCGCCTGCGACAGCATCAGGGCCCAGGCCAGGACGATCGTCGCCGTCAGCACGATCAGCGAGGGTTTGTCGAGCGGTGCTTGCAGATCGGCGAACCGGCCGATCACGGCATAGGCGGGCAGGTGCATGATCGCGGCGAAAACGATCAGGCCGATGATGGCGCGGCTTCGCTTGCGACGGCCGCCCGTCATCATCGCGAGCCATTCGCGCCATGCCAGCCGGATCTCGTGCCGGGCAAACCAGGTGAGCGCGGTGGCCGAACTCATGCCGCGGCGGCCTCGACATTGACCAGCGCGATGAACAGGTCTTCGAGGCTGGTGTCGTTGTGCCCGTTCTGCTGGCGCAATTCGGCCAGGGTACCTTCCGCGACCAGCCGTCCCGCGGCGATGACGCCGATCCGGTCGGCCATGCGTTCGGCGACCTCCAGAATATGCGTGGTCATGATCACGGTGCAGCCTGAGCGGACGCGATCGGCGAGCAATCCCTTGACGTGACGCGCGGACACCGCGTCGAGGCCGGTGAGCGGCTCGTCCAGGATGATCAGGCGGGGGTCGTGCACCAGGGCTCCGGCGAGGGCGACCTTCTGGCGCATGCCCTTGGAAAATCCCTCGCAGCGCTCGTGCAGATGCGGTTCCAGCCCGAGCGAGACCAGCAAGCGGTGTGCGGCCGACTCCGACGTCGCGGGATCGATGCCCCACAGGCCGGCGACGAATTCGAGATATTCCAGCGGCGTCAGCTTGTCGTAGATCATCGGCTCGTCCGAGACCCACGCCATCATTTGCTTGGCGGCGACGGCATCGGAGAGCGCGTCGATGCCGAATACCGCGACGGTTCCGGCATCGGGCCGCGAGAGCCCGGCCACCATGCGCAATGTCGTGGTCTTGCCGGCGCCGTTGGGGCCGACCAGCGCGTAGAATTCGCCCGATCGCACCGTGAGATCGAGCGCATCGACCGCGAGGCGGTCAAAACGCTTTGTTAACCCTCGCACTCGCAGCGCGGACTCTTGCGGCTTCATGATGTCGGGACACCATTTTCGGGTTGCGTGCAGTGGCGCACCTTGGACTCAAGAACTTTGGACCCAAGAACCTTGGACCCAAGAACTTTCGGCCCGGTGAATCCGGCGCCGCAAATCCAGCCGAAGCGCATGCTGCTCAGGCATGCGGCACTTCTTCGCAACCCCCGGCGCGAGGCGGCAACCATCGCTGTGTTGACAGGGGTCGGGGCTTCCGGCTGTATAGGTTTGCTCCCGCGGCTTCCGGCAGCCGATGCCGAACAGCGCGTGGACGCAAGATGCGGCAAAGGCGGTCGTTAGAATCGCTCGCATCGGGGGGAGGGATGTCGGCCATGCTGGACTTCGTTCAGCAGCTGGTGAGTGGCATTGCGCTCGGCTGCGTCTACGGCCTGATCGCGCTTGGCTTTGTGCTGGTATACAAGGCCACCGAAGTCGTCAATTTCGCCCAGGGCGACCTGATGATGCTGGGCGGATTTTTCGCCTTCACCTTCATCGGCATTCTCGGATTCAATTACTGGGTCGGATTTGCCTGCGCGGTGGCGGCGATGGCGCTGTTCGGCATGCTGGCCGAACGCCTGGTGGTGCGTCCGATCCTCGGCTATCCGCAATTTTCCATCATCATGGCCACCATCGGTCTCGGCTATTTCCTGCGCTCGGTGGTCGGCATGATCTGGGGCACCGACGACTTCAAGATCGAGACGCCGTTCAGCCAGGGCGTATTGCGGCTCGGCTCTCTGGTGCTCGCCTATGACAAGCTCTCGGTGATCGCGGCGACCGTCATCCTGTGCACGCTGCTGTATCTGTTCTTCAACCGGACCTCGCTCGGCACCGCGATGCGCGCGAGTTCGGAGAACATGCTGGCGGCCTACTACATGGGCATTCCGGTCAAGCGCGTGGTGTCGATCGTGTGGGCGATCAGCGCCTCGGTCGCGACCTGCGCCGGCGTGCTGCTGGCGCCGATCACCTTCATTCATTCCAATGTCGGCCTGGTGCTGGGGCTGAAGGCGTTTCCTGCCGCCGTGCTCGGCGGCTTCGGCTCGATCCCCGGCGCGGTGGTCGGCGGCGTATTGATCGGCGTGATCGAGAGCATGGCCGGCTTCTATCTGCCGGAAGGATGGAAGGACGTCGCGCCCTATGTCGTCCTGCTGGTGGTTCTGCTGCTCAAGCCCGAAGGCCTGTTCGGCCTTCGCATCCGCAAGAAGGTCTAGGTCTCAGCCATGCGCTTCATGTTCAAGACCGATTATGAAGACGACATCAGGCTGTTTCCGCATAGCGGTTACCTGTTCTCCTACGGCACGCTGCTGCTGCTGCTGGCGATCGCGCCGTTCGTTCTTTCCAGCTACATCGTCAGCCAGCTGGTGTTCGTCTGCATCTACGCCACCGTCGGCGTCGGGCTGATGATCCTCACCGGCTTCACCGGGCAGGCCTCGCTGGGCCACGCCGCCTTTCTGGCCATCGGCGCCTATACCGCCGCCTACCTGCAGCAATTCAACGTTCCGTTTCCGGTCTATTTCCTGGCCGCGGGGTTGCTGACCGGCGCGATCGGCGCGCTGGTCGGCTTTCCGGCCTTGCGGCTGCAGGGCATCTATCTCGTGATCGCCACCATCTCCTTCGCCCTCATCGTCGAGGAAATCCTGGCGCGGTGGGAAAGCGTGACCAACGGCAACGAGGGCATGCGGGTCAAGACCATCCAGCTGCTCGGCACCACCGTGCCGCGCGACAGTCCGGCGTTTTATTTCCTCTGTCTCGGCCTGCTGATCCTGACCATCGTCGGCACGCTCAATCTGCTGCGCTCGCCCACGGGGCGCGCCTTCGTCGCGATTCGCGACAGCGAGACGGCTGCGCGCAGCATGGGCATCAACGTCTCGCTCTATAAAGTGAAGTCGTTTGCGATCAGCGCGGCGATTACCGGCTTCGCCGGCTGCCTGTTCGCCCACAAGCTGTCCTTCATCAGTCCGGAAATGTTCACGCTGCAGCTCTCGATCGAGTTCATCATCGTGATCCTGATCGGCGGCACCTTCAGCCTGCACGGTGCCGTGCTGGGGGCGATCTTCATCGTCATGATCGATCCGTTTTTGACCTATCTGAAGGACGATGTTCCCGGAATGGTCGCCGGCCTCGCCGCCGCGCTGGGCGCTGGCGCCGAGCGCGCGGCGCATATCCAGGACAGCGCCTCGGCGTTGGCTTCCGCCAACGGCCTGAAAGGCGCGATCTACGGGATCGTCATTGTCCTGTTCGTGCTGTTCGAGCCGCTCGGCCTGTACGGGCGCTGGCTCAAGATAAAACTCTTCTTCCAGCTGTTCCCGCTCTACAAGCGCGCCACCTTCAAGCGGCAGAAGATCTACGTGAAGTCGGAGCGGAACCGATGAGCTATTTCCGCGCCGAAAATCTCTCCCTGCATTTCGGCGGCCTCAAGGCGGTCGATTCCGTCAGCTTCGCGGTGGAGAAGGGCGAGATCCTCTCGATCATCGGTCCCAACGGCGCCGGCAAGAGCTCGATTTTCAACCTGATCTCGCGGATCTACAGCCCGACCTCGGGCAGGATCTTCTTCGAGGATCAGGACATCACGGGGGAGCCGGCCTACGGCATCGCCAGGCTCGGCATCGCCCGCACCTTCCAGAACATCGAATTGTTCGAGAACGCCACCGTGCTGTCCAATCTCCTGGTCGGGCGGCACCGCCATTCCACCACGCAGCTGTGGCAGGAGCTGCTGTTCCTGCCGAGCGTGCGCAACAACGAGAAGGTCCATCGCCGCCGCGTCGAGCAGGTGATCGAGTTCCTCGATCTCGAGCCCTATCGCGACAAGCTGATCTCGGGGCTTCCTTACGGCGTGCGCAAGGTGATCGAGCTGGCGCGGGCGCTGTGCACCGAGCCGAAGCTGATCCTGCTCGATGAGCCGTCGTCGGGACTGAATGTCGAGGAGACCGACGACATGTCGTTCTGGATCCGCGACATGAAGAGCGAGCTCGGCGTCACCGTGCTGATGGTCGAGCACGACATGACGCTGGTGAACCGGGTGTCCGACCGCGTGATCGCGCTGAACTACGGCAGGGTGCTGGCGATGGGATCGCCTGCGGAAGTGCAGCAGCATCCCGACGTCGTCGCCGCCTATCTCGGCGCCTAGAAGGGGATGACGGCATGAGCGCTCCCGACATCATCCTGAAGCTCAGCAATATCGAGAGCTATTACGGGCCGATCATGGCGATCAGGGGCATCTCGCTCGAAGTTCCGCGCGGCCAGATCGTGACGTTGCTGGGCGCCAACGGCGCCGGCAAGACCACGGTGCTCAAGACCATTTCCGGCATCCTCGATCCGCAGAAGGGATCGATCGAATTCATGGGCAAGCCGATCCAGCGCATGGAAGCCGACAAGATCGTCCGGCTCGGTCTCAGTCACGTACCCGAGGGGCGCGAGGTGTTTCCGTTTCTTTCCGTGCGCGAGAACCTGATGATGGGCGCCTATCCGCGCCGGGACCGTGACGCGGTCGCCGACGACCTCGAGCAGGTCTACAAATATTTTCCGCGGCTCCGCGAACGGCTCAACCAGCCGGCCGGTCAGCTCTCGGGCGGCGAGCAGCAGATGCTGGTGATCGGGCGCGCATTGATGAACCGCCCGACGCTGCTCCTGCTCGACGAGCCCTCGCTCGGCCTGTCGCCGATCCTGGTGAAGGAAATCTTTGCGATCATCCGGCGCATCAATGAAGAGCAGGGCACCTCGATCCTGCTGGTCGAGCAGAATGCCAAGGTCGCGCTGGAGACGGCGCATTACGGCTACGTCCTGGAGATCGGCCGCGTCGTCATGAACGATGCCTGCGAGCGGCTGATGCATTCCAAGGACATTCAGGAATTCTATCTCGGCGCCAAGGAAGCGGGCGCGCGGGGCGAACGGCGCTGGAAAAAGAAGAAAACTTGGCGTTGAATAGGGTGCTGCTTCGGAAAAAAGACCGGCCAAGCCGGCATCCGAAGGGCGAGGAGCGGGAGGGAACGAGCATGGCCGGACCGGCAGTGCTGACGGTCGCCGACACGATCGCGAGGAGCTTTCTGCGCGCGGCGGAGACGCGCGGCGACAAGCCGGCGATCCGCGAGAAGAAGTTCGGTATCTGGCAGCCCACCAGCTGGCGGCAGTGGCTGCAGATATCCCGGGAAATTGCATTCGGACTGCACGCCACGGGATTCCTTCCCGGCGACGTCGCGTCCATCATCGCCAACGCGGTGCCTGAATGGGTGTACGCCGATATGGGCATCCTGTGCGCCGGCGGCGTTTCTTCCGGAATCTATCCGACCGATTCCGCCGTTCAGGTCGAATACCTGATCAATGATTCCGGCACGCGGGTGATCTTCGCCGAGGACGAAGAGCAGCTCGACAAGATCCTGTCATGCCGCGCGCGCTGCCCGACGCTGCAAACGATCGTCGTCTTCGACATGGAGGGCCTGAGCGGCTTTTCCGATTCCATGGTGATGTCGCTCGCCGAGTTCATGGCGCTCGGCAGCAATCACATGGTGGGCCGCGAGACGCTGTGGGACGAGATGATCGCAAGCCGCAGCGGCGACGATCTCGCCATCCTGGTCTATACCTCCGGCACCACGGGCCCGCCCAAGGGCGCGATGCATTCCAATCGCGGCGTCACCCATCAGATGCGCCACGCCAACGATCTCTTCCCCTCCACCGACGCCGAAGAGCGGCTGGTGTTCCTGCCGCTCTGCCACGTGGCCGAGCGGGTCGGCGGCTATTACGTCTCGCTCGCCCTGGGATCGGTGATGAACTTCGCCGAGAGCCCGGAAACCGTGCCGGACAATTTGCGCGAAGTGCAGCCGACCGCGTTTCTGGCGGTGCCGCGGATCTGGGAAAAATTCTATTCGGGCGTCACCATCGCGCTGAAGGATGCGACCCCGTTCCAGAACTGGATGTACCGCCGCGCGCTGGCGCTGGGTTATCGCCTGACCGATTGCACGCTGGAAGGCGACACGCCCTCGCTGTCCCTGCGTCTCGCCAACCGGGCCGCCTACTGGCTGGTGTTCCGCAACATCCGCCGCATGCTGGGGCTGGATCGCTGCCGCCTGGCCTTTACCGGTGCGGCGCCGATCTCGCCCGACCTGATCCGCTGGTACCTCGCGCTCGGTATCGACATGCGCGAGGTCTATGGCCAGACCGAGAACTGCGGCGTGGCCACCCTGATGCCGGCCGATCACGTCAAGCTCGGCTCGGTCGGCAAGGCGGTGCCGTGGGGCGAAGTCGCGATCTCGCCGCAAGGCGAAATCCTGGTCAAGGGCGACTTCCTGTTCATGGGCTACCTCAACCAGCCCGAAAAAACCGCCGAGACCATCGATTCGAGGGGATGGCTGCACACCGGCGATGTCGGCTCGATCGACAATGAGGGTTTCGTGAAGATCACCGACCGGATGAAGGACATCATCATCACCTCGGGCGGCAAGAACATCACGCCGTCGGAGATCGAGAACCAGCTCAAATTCTCGCCCTATATTTCCGACGCCGTCGTGATCGGCGACAAGCGGCCCTATCTGACCTGCCTCGTCATGATCGACCAGGAGAACGTCGAGAAGTTCGCCCAGGATCACGACATTCCCTTCACCAACTACGCCAGCCTGTGCCGGGCGGCGGAGATCCAGGATCTGATCCAGCGCGAGATCGAGGCGGTGAACGCCAATTTCGCCCGCGTCGAGACCGTCAAGAAGTTCTTCCTGATCGAGCGCCAGCTGACACCCGAGGACGAGGAGCTGACGCCGACCATGAAGCTGAAGCGGAATTTCGTGAACAAGCGCTACGCCATCGAGATCGACGCCATGTATGGCGAGCGCGCGGTGGCGTGAGGCGGCGAAAGGTTTGAAAACGGCGAAGGATCAGAGGGGCCCCGCCCTTCGCTCAACACGGGCCAAGGAGGAGGAGACTGCAATGTCGAAATCGTTGAAGGCGCTGGGCCTTGCGGTGAGCGCCCTTGCGCTGACCCATCTGCCGGCCGCGGCCCAGACCAAGGTTACCAATGAGGGCATCTCGGCCAACGAGATCGTGATCGGCACCCACCAGGACCTGTCGGGCCCGATCAAGGTCTGGGGCGTTCCGGTTTCCAACGGCATGAAGATGGCGGTGGAGGAAATCAACGCGGCCGGCGGCATCCAGGGCCGCAAGCTCAAGATGATCCTCGAGGACAACGGCTACGATCCGAAGAAGGCGGTGCTGGCGACGCAGAAGATGGTCGAGCGCGACAAGATCTTCGCCATGATCGGCCCGATGGGCTCGCCGACCGTGCTGGCCGCGCAGGACATCCTGTTCGACGCCGGGGTGCTGCAGCTGTTCCCGCTGACGGCGGCCGAATTCACCTTCAAGTTCGACCCCGCCAAGCCGCAGGAGAGGCTGAAATTCAACAACCTCCTGCCCTATGTCGAGAGCACGCGCGCCGCGGTCAAATACATGATGCAGGCAAAGGATTTCAAGAAGCCCTGCATCATGCATCAGGACGACGAGTACGGCAAGAACGTGCTCGACGGCTTCACCCAGCAGCTCGCGGCGATGAAGGTCACGCCGGCCTCGATCACCAGCTACAAGCGCGGCGCCTCCGATTTCAGCGCGCCGATCGCCAAGATGAAATCCGACGGCTGCGATCTGGTCGTGCTCGGCACCATCATCCGCGAGACCATCGGCGCGATGAGCGAGGCCAGGAAGCTCGGCTGGAACGTGACCTTCCTCGGCGCCACGCCGACCAACGTGCTCGAAGTGCCGGCGCTCGGCAAGGACGCGGTGGAAGGCCTCTACGCCGCATCGGGCTTCGAGATTCCTTACGAGGACACGGCGAAGGGAAAAGTGAAGGACTGGCTGGCCAACTACAAGAAAATGTTCGGCACGGAGGCCAATACCCAGGCCATCATCGGCTACAACGCGGTGGAGACGTTCGCCTTCTATGCCAACAAGGCCGGCAAGGATCTGACCGGCCAGAAGATGCTGGATGCGCTGGAGTCCGGCGACAAGTACCTGGATATTTTCAGCTCGCCGCCCACAAAATTCTCCAAGACCGACCACCTCGCCAACACCGTCACCCAGGTCCAGCAGATCCAGAAGGGGCGCTGGGTGCTGGTCAAGGACAATCTGATGTTCTGAGAGGCTGATTCAAAAAGCCGATGAAATCGGGCTCTATGGTGAAGCGCGTCGTGCCCGGCCTTGTGCCGGGCATCCACGTCTTTGCCGCAGCTGAGCGTGAAAGACGTGGATGGCCGGGACGAAGCCCGGCCATGACGAAATTCAAATCGAATCCCCGGCTGGCGCGTGCCGGTCCGTCATTTCCCAGGCATTTCTATTTCCCGAGTATCTTCAGCCAGACATCGCCGAGGATCGTCGGCTCGCGCGGCGGCAGATAGGTGAGGCCGGCGGTCTGGGCGAGCCCGGCGATGGTTCCCGCGGCCTGCAATTCGGCGAGCGCCTTGTTGACGGCCGCAAGCAGGGCCGGGTCGGAGGCCAGCCCGACATAGCCGCGATTGACGCCGATCGGATAATAGTAGCCGGAGGCGGCGATCTTGCTGTCGGGATGGGCGGCGCGCGCGCATCGTCATCCGGGGACGACCGCCGGCTCATGCCCGGCGATTCGTTTTCCGCATGATCATGGCGACGATGGCGGCCAAGGCTTCTCCTCTAGTTGCCGGCTCAGGCGGCCGGCTGCAGGGCCTGCTGACGAAGCGGCAGCTCGATGCGCACGATCAGGCCGTGCGGCTGCCGGTCGTGAAGCGACAGCCCGCCGCCATGCGCCAGCACGATGGCGCGCGCGATCGAAAGCCCGAGACCGAAACCCGTGACATCATCCATGTTGCGGGCGTCGTCGCCGCGCACGAACGGCTCCAGCATGACATCCTTGCGCTCGTCCGAGATGCCGGGACCATCGTCCTCGACATCGATCGTCATGGTATCGGCCGCCAGTCTCAGGCGGATCGTGGCCTCCGCGCCGAACCGGACGGCGTTCTCCGCCAAATTGGTGACGCTGCGATGCAGGTCGTCGGGCCGCACCATGGCCAGGGCGTGCCCCGGACCGTCGTAGACGACCTTGTGGCCCATATCGGCGAATTGGTCGGTGACCAGCTGCAGCGTGCTCGCGACATCGACCAGCGTCATCGATTCGAGCGTGCGGTCGTTGCGCAGGAAGGAGAGCACGGACTCCAGCATGGATCGCATCTGGTCGAGATCGTGCAGCATCCGGCTGCGATGCGAATCGTCCTCGATGAATTCCGAGCGCAGGCGCATCCGGGTGATCGGGGTCCTCAAATCGTGGCTGATGGCGGCCAGCATCTTGGTGCGGTCGTCGATCAGAGCCGTGATCCGCTCCCGCATCCGGTTGAGCGCCTTCGCGACCGAACGAATTTCTTCCGGGCCGCGTTCGGGCAGCGGCGCGGCGGCGCCGTTCAGGCTGAAGCTTTCGGCCGCCCTCGCGAACGACGACAGCGGCGCCGTCAGGGCCCGCGCCGCCCACAGGCCGAGCAGGCTGACGCAGATGACCGCAAACAGCAGGGTCGCCATCCAAGGTCCGCGCCAGAACGGACGCTGCCACTGCTCCGGCGGGATCTTAGCGGAAATCAACGCGCCGTCCGGCAGCGCGATGGCGACCTTGCGGCCGTCCGGACCATGCGCGAGCGAAAATATCCGATAGCGGTCGCCGAGGTGACGGCGCAGGCCGTGAAGGTCGGGACCATCCGCCTCCTCGGCCGCGGGAACGGGCGCCGGTGGAAGGCCGGCGATGTCCCAGTTGCGGAAACGCCCGCGCGGCATCGGCGAGAAGCCGTGTCCGTTCGGCCTGAGGCGCGGTGCCGAGAAGCTTGGCCACGGCCGCAAGCTGACCGTGCCCGTGGCCGATCGAGGGATCGAACTGATCGGGCCGGTGGATCAGAAAGCTTGCGGTGACGATCAGATGAATGGC
The DNA here is from genome assembly GCA_963721275.1 of uncultured Alphaproteobacteria bacterium. Taxonomy (GTDB): domain Bacteria; phylum Pseudomonadota; class Alphaproteobacteria; order Rhizobiales; family Xanthobacteraceae; genus Bradyrhizobium. The sequence goes on from CAVRIQ010000014.1 coordinate 370,463, forward strand.
GACGATCGAGGCGACCACCAGCGCCGCGATCTGGCCGCTGATCCCCTTCAGATTGAGAAACCCTGATAGCTTCATGATCAGCCGTCTGTCGCGGCCGCGTTCACGGTCGGGGTGAACATATAGCCGCCGGAGCGCACCGTCTTGATCATGGCCGGCTCCTGCGGATCCGGTTCGATCTTGCGCCGGATGCGGCTGACCAGCACATCAATACTGCGCTCGAACGAGCCGGCGTTGCGGCCTTGCGTGAGATCCAGCAGGCTGTCGCGCGACAGCACGCGGCCGGGCCGCTCGCAGAAGGTGCGCAACAGGTCGAACTCGGCGCTGGTCATCGCCACCCGCGCGCCCGCCGGATTGCGCAATTCCCGCAGCCTGAAGTCGATTCGCCAGCCCAGAAAGCCAAGGGCGACCGCGCCGTTGGTCGCGCTTGCCGTCTGCGCGGCTGCCTGCCGCCGCAGCACCGCGTTGATCCGGGCCAGCAATTCGCGCGGGTTGAACGGCTTGGCGAGATAGTCGTCCGCGCCCATCTCCAGCCCGAGAATGCGGTCCACGTCCTCGCCGCGCGCCGTCAGCATGATGATCGGCGTCTGGGATTCGGCGCGGACCTTGCGGCACAGGCTGAGGCCGTCTTCGCCGGGCAGCATGACGTCAAGGATCAGAAGATCGACGCGATGATCGGTCATGAGCCGGACCATTTCGCGTCCGTCGTTCGCGGTCGTCACATTGCAGGAATTGGTGCGCAGATATTTCGCGATCAGCGCGCGCGTCTCACGGTCGTCTTCGACGACAAGAATGTTCGGCGTTGCCATGGCCATGCGGACCTTTGTCAGTGATTCGGGAGGATCGGCGAAGGATTTTTGTTTCGGAATGTTTCTGGCGTTCTAACCGCAACACGGGGCAACACAGCGCAACACACCAGCAAGGCAGCAAAAAGGTCTCGTTAAGATCATTAACCTTAGCTTCAGGGTGTCCCGCAAGAACCTTCAAATATCCTTGGAGCCATCATGACCTCGATCGCCGCGACCTCCAGTAGTAGTTATCAGTCACCGCTACAGAAGCTCCAGGCTGAGCTGCAGGCGGAAGTAAAATCCGGCACCATCAGTTCGTCCGACCAGGACGCGTTATCTTCTGCGCTGACCGACATCGACTCCTCGCTGCAGAGCAGACGGGCGAGCGATCAGGCCAGCGGCACGAAACCCGCTCCGGGAGATATGAAGTCGAAGATCGACGGTTTGATTGCCGGCGAGGTTTCCAGCGGCAAGCTGACCAGCGATCAGGCCACCGAGCTGCAGGGCATCTTCAAGCAGGCATTCGCCAATGGTGGACCCGGCGGTCCGGGTGGGCCCGGTGGTCCGGGCGGCGCCGGCGGCGCAGGCGGCCCGCCCCCGGGCGGTGACGGCGACGGCTCGTCGTCCAGCGACAGCTCAAGCAGCTCGACGAGCGGCACCAGCGCGGCGGATCTCCTGCAGCAGTTCCTCAAGTCCTTGCAGGATTCGCTGTCGGCCTCATCTGCGTCGTCCTACAGCGCGACCGGGACCGCCGCCGCCGGCAGCGACAGCAGCGCATCGTTCTCGGCGCTTCTGATCGACTACCAGACCTGACCTCGGCCCGACGCACAGCGCGCCCCGCAATCATCCTACTCCGCGGAAGGATGATTGCCGATGCTACCAGTCTCATCAATCCTCAGCGGGTGCAGCCTGTAGAAAGCGATGTTCGACACGATCTTTCTGTTGGCGGGCCAGGCCGAGCAGGTCGCGATGCCGCCGGTGTTGCGCGGGTACAATCCGCGCCTCTCGGTCGCATCGGTCGCAAATTCGGCCGATCTGGCTCCTGAAGCATTTTCGCGCGCAAGCCTGTCCACGGAGTTGATCCGGTGTGGGTACCGGTTCGCCTGAGGAAAACACGTCGAAAAAGGACTCCGAATGGACTCTAGGGTCCGCTCAGTGCGACGCCGGAGACGACCGGCTGCAGCGAAGACGTATTGCAGCGCCAGGACCCGCTGTCGGTTTTCTGGAACGCGAACGCTTTCTTGATTCTCAACCGGTGCGCCACCGCGAAACTGTCCCTGCTTCCCGGCGCCGGATTTGGTTTGCCCGATTTCGGATCCCAGCACGTTCCCGTGCAGTTCGATGCGACCGGACTGCAGACCGAAAACGGCGACAGTACGATCATTTCGACCTGGGCCGTCACCAGCGCGCTCTGCTCCCCCACCTCGTTGTCGATCTGAGACACGCGGCTGACGGTGAGGAAGTTCTCGCAGGCATTGGCCGCATGAATTCGCGCCACGCATAGATCGACGGCGTCGGCATCGGGCACGGGCGAGGCGGAATGGCGCCCGAACACCTTCCTCGGATCGGTCTTGGCGGCCACGACCTCGGCGGTCTTCGCGCTGATGTACTCCGCCAGGCAGGTCGAGGACGACGACAGCTCGTCCAGCGGCACGTTATCCTTGCCCACCAGATTGCATTTGCGGTCGCGTTCCCGGCTCCAGCGCTCGTATTCGGCATAGGCCGCCTTGGCGTCGTCTTCTTTCAGCCTGGCTATCAGTCCCAGCACAAGTTCGTTGAGCTCGGTCTTGGCCATCGCCAATGACGGATCGCTGCATATCAGCGTGCCGGCGGTGGTATTGGTCGCCAGGCAATCGAAATTCGCATCGCTCAGTATTTCGATTCTTTCCTCGGTTTCCTTCAACAGGCAGGCCTGGGCTGGCCTGAGGTTCTGGTACGGAATGCTTTGCCGGCCAAAAATGCCGCAGCTCGAATTGCGATCCTTGATCCATTCGGCGTTTTCCGCGATCGCGAGGCGGCGATTGGCGAGCCGGCTGAGCCGATCCTGGATCGCGGCGTTGAGTTTTACGGCGACGGCGTTGAGTTCGGGGTCGCCGCAGAACAATTGCTCGGCCGGGTTTTTCAACACCTCGCAATGATTTTTGCCAAATAGCGGCAGCGCCTCGCCGATCGACCGGCCGGAATCTGCGGGACCTTCGGCATAGGCCGGGCAGGCGAGGCCAATCCGGATCGCCACGACAGCCAGCACCATTCCCCGCATCGCGATCTCCGCTCCCCGGAAGCTTTTCGCTTCGTTTGCCGGCGTATCATCGAGGTGCGCGGAGACATGTCAATGTCTTTGGACGTCCTCCGCTCTCGGACCAGCGGGGCGCTGGCGCAGGGCCAGGTCATTCAATTGGCCGGAGACACCAGCCCGGGCTGCGCAGCCACGTTCAACGCGACCGCCGATACGACGCCCCGGTCCGGCAGGCTCGCCAGCAGCGGCGCGTCGGCATACCGCATGGCGCCGTGCTGATCGATGACGAACAGCGGCCGGAAGTTCCTGATATTGGCGTCCTCGACCATCGCCATGCGGCGATTGTCCAGCGTCAGCCAACGGCCATCGAGCCGCGCGGCCGCGACGGCGTGATCCTCGCCGTGCATCGTGTCGCGCATGATCACGATCCGCAAATCATCGGACGAGAGGCCGGCCAGCCGCAGCGCGACGTATTTTGCGATCGCGTAGTCTTCGCAATCCCCGGCGCCATGCGCGAAGGTCACGAGCGGCGAACTCCAGACGTCGATTTCGCCATATTGGGCCTCATCGCTCATCGGCCGGATCGCGAGATTGATCGCGCGGTTGATCTCGCCGAGGCGGGCGCGTCCATCGCGAGCCCGCGCATCGTCGACGATGGCGAGGAATCGAAGCGCTGCCGGAGACACGCAGCGCTCGCGGTCGCCGTCGCACAGCGCCAGCTGCACCCTCTCGTCGTCGAGCTTGCGCTCAACCCGCAGCCATTTTTCCATCACGCCGCCTCCGGACAGCGGCGAAGCGGACAGCCCGAACGGTTCGGCGGACTTGTGAATCAGCTCCGACACGCCGGGCGTCATCAGTGTTCCGGCGGCAAGCTCCGGGGCCGGTCCGAACCAGAGCATGCTGCAGGCAAGTATGACGGCACGCCACGCGTGCGAATGACCAGGAAATCCCATCTGACGCCCCATTGTCCGGGCATCGGCGAGGCTGATTAGCCAGCTCGTGACCGGATCGTTTCGCAGGCGATGATGGAGGGAGCGGCTTTTATTCTGCTTAAAGCCGGCCGCCCGGGGCCGGAAAGCGCGAAACAGGCTGAAATCCGTCTCGCCGATTTGCTGAAAATTTTACACACCGCCCGTTCGAGGACCAAAAATCCGCTCGCAGAAGGCGAAAGCTGCCTGCAATGGTTGTATGGCGGCGGATTTCCGCAAGATATGGCTAATTGGCCGCGGGTCGCGCCCTTTGTTATCCAGATCACAGTTTTAGCTGAGAAATTGGCGCAGTATCCTGCAACGCAATGCGGGGAAAAGATTATGCGAGTATCGAGGCTGAAATATATACCATCAACGTCATCGATCCGTCTCATATAACCTTGGGAATGATCTGATTTATACCTGAATTGCGCACTCATAATACTTGAAATACCGAAGATTCGACGGTAGAGGCACGCCAGAGCGGTTCTGCCGGACGAAGTTGCATAGGACATGCACAAGCAGGAGATGGTTTCGCAATGCTTAACCCGGTGATATGCAAGCTTAGGCATTTGAAATTTATATAGATATTAACCATTTGCGGTGGGCCTGTTGAATTACGCCGGCAAATTCGATGCCATGCTCTCGGCTGACGGCTCGGGTCTGCATTCCCAGGGGCGTGGCCACGTCGAGACGATTACCAAGCACGCGACGCATGCGCCGGCCGACGCCATCATCGTCCCGGACTCGCAACTGCTGTTCAACGGTGATTTCAAGCGCTCCGGCGTCGATCTCGTCCTTTCCCACGACCATCACGAACTGGTGCTGCACGACTACTTCAAGGGCGAGAAGCGCGCGGCGCTGTCGTCGCCCGATGGCGCGCACCTCAACGGCGATCTCGTCAGCGCGCTGACCGGCTACACCGAATACGCCCAGGCCGACGGCAGCGCGAGCGCCGGCAAGGTGATCGGCCACGTCACCAAGCTCACGGGCACCGCGACCGTCATTCGCAACGGCGTGTCGATCATCCTGAACAATGGCGACAACGTCGAAAAAGGCGACGTCGTCCAGTCCGGCTCCAATTCGACGCTCGGCATTACCTTCATCGACGGCACCGTGTTCGGCCTTTCGTCGAATGCGCGAATGGTGCTCAACGAAATGGTCTACGACCCCAATGGGTCGAACAATTCCTCGCTGATCAGCCTGGTGGCGGGCACCATCTCCTTCGTCGCCGGCGAGACCGCGAAGCACGGCGACATGAAGGTCGACACGCCGGTCGCGACCATGGGCATCCGCGGCACCGCGGTGCTGGTCGAGATCGATTTCAACGTTCCCGGCCAGGGCGGCGCGCCCGACGCGAAATTCCAGGTCCTGGTCGAGCCGGACGGCACCACCGGTTCCTACATCCTGTTCGACAAGAACACGCTGACGCCGATCGCAACCGTCAATCAGGCCGGACAGCAGATCAACATCAGCCAGGGCCAGGTCTCCATCACCAACGCGCCGCTGCCGCCCGATATTCAAAAGCTCATCACCGATGTGTTCTCGCTGAAGTTCACCGACAACTCCAATCCCAAGACCTTTGATCATTTCACCGATACCGTCATTCCGCAGTCGCTGCAGCCGATCATCCTGCCGAACGGCACGAGCGCGACCCCGGTTATCGTCAACGTCAACTCCGGCGACAACGCGACGCAAGAGCATCAGACCGGGCAGAACAACTCCAATAACCATATTCCCGGGCCGCCGCAGGCGGTGATCCTCGGTGCCGACGGCCAGCCCACGACTGCCTTCCCTATTTCCGAACTCGCCGGCAGGACCCATGATGCCGCTGACGCCGACAGCGTCTCCTTCAAGGTCAACTGGGTCGACAACAATGCCGGCGACACGCCTTCGGCCCTGGTGAAGTTCAGCGGCTTTGTCTACCAGAACGCGGCGCACGGCGACGTCACCGCGACGCTGAACGCCCAGCAGCTCGCTGACATCGCGGCGATCGAGATCGATCTCGCCGCGGTCCCCGCTTCCGGCAACAACAACCACGGTTCGGCGACCATTACCTACAGCCTGCCGGACAACGCCTTCGATTTCCTCGCTGCCGGCGAGACCGTAACGCTTAGCTATAACATCGAGGTTCACAATAATTTCGCGGCGAACGACGAGGTGACGACCCTCCCGTTCACCATCACGATCACCGGCACCAACGACGTTCCCGTCATCACCACCGGCCCGCAGGCGATCGCATTTTCGGGCGGCACCAGCGTGCCGGGCGGCCCGCTGACCGCGAATACCCCCACGTCGGGTACGCTGACTTTTACCGATGTCGATCTCAGCGATACCCACACGGTTTCGGCGGCGCTGACCGGTCACGTGCTCTCGGGAAGCAACGCCCTGCCGCCCGGACCGCTCCATGCCTTCGAAACCGCGCTCAGCGCTTCGATTGCGACCGACAGCACGGGGACCGGCACCGGCACGATCCACTGGAGCCTTGCCGACCTTCCGGTTTACCTCGCGGATTTCATACCGGCGGGGCAAACGCTGACGCTCACCTATACGGTGACGGTGACGGATTCGCAGAATACGGTTTCGACGCAGAACGTCGTCGTCACCATTACCGGCACCGACAGCCCCGCCGTGGTCTGGATCGCCACGACCCATCCGGGCTCGCCGGCCGGAGGGCTGTGGAGCGATTCGGCGAACTGGGAAACCGGCACCGTTCCCACGGCGAGCGATGACGCCATCATCATCACCGACCAGTTGCACGGCCTGACGCCGTCCTATCCGGTCACCATCAATGCGACGGAAACGGAAGTCGCCAGGTCCGTTTCGATGAACGACTTCGGGACGTCGCCCCCGCAGTTGATCAATCACGGCACGCTGACGATCGGCGGCGCGCTCAATCTCAGCGCCGATTCGATGGTCCAGAATTTCGGCAGCCTCAGCGTCGGCGGGCTGGCGGAGATCCTGAACCAAAGCGTGCTGCAGAACTCCGGTTTTGTCACGCTCGGCCAGGGCGGCGATATCAGCACGTCCGTCGCCGTCACGAATTCCGGCACGATCGAGCTCAGCGGCGGCACGCTCAATGTGCAGACCGATTTCACCGACGCCGGCGGCCATGTCACCGTCGACGGCGCCGCCAGGCTGACGCTCACCGGCGCCGGCATCGACGGCGGCATCGTCACCAACAGCGGCGAGATCGACCTCACCGGCGGCGCGGTGCTGAAGAACGGCGCGCTCGACAATGCCGGCCAGATCAACGTCGGTGGCAGCGGCAACGCGCTGCACCACGAGAATGTTACCGCCAACAACGCGCTCGATATTCTCGACGGCGGCGCGCTGCTGCTCGACCTCGGCACCACGGTTGCCAATGCCGGCGGCACCGTTACCGTCGACAGCGGCGGACTACTGACGCTGAACGGCGCCAGCATCGACGGCGGCACGCTCAGCATCAGCGGCACGCTCCTTTTCGACAGCTTCGGCGTTCTGAAAAATGGTTCGCTCGGCAATGCCGGCACGATCAATGTCACCGGCAGCGGCAATGCGCTGGATAACGAGACCGTCACCGCCAACCACGTGCTGGAGGTGATGGCCGGCGCCGCGCTCCTGCTCGACCTCAATACGACCCTCGCCAATGCCGGCGGCGCCGTCACCGTCGACGGCGCCGGCACGCTGACGCTGGACGGTGCAGCGATTGACGGCGGCACGCTCGGCATCAGCGGCACGCTCGAGCTCGACGACAATGGCGTTCTGAAGAACGGTTCGCTCGGTAATGCCGGCACGATCAATGTCACCGGCAGCGGCAATGCGTTGGACAACGAAACCGTCACCGCCAACCATGCGCTGGAAGTGATGGCCGGCGGCACGCTGCTGCTTGACCTCGGCACGAACGATCGCCAATGCCGGCGGCGCCATCACCGTCGATGCCACTGGCACGCTGACGCTGAATGGCGCGACCATCGACGGCGGCACCATCAGCATCAGCGGCACGCTGGATGCGACCGGCACCAGCACCATCAGCGGCGCCACCATCGACATCACCGGCACCGGCCTGATCGAGGCGACCGGCGGCATCCTGACCATCGACCCCGCGACCCTCATCAATGCCGGCACGCTCGAGGCGAATGGCGGCGAACTCGACCTCACGGGCGAGACGGTCACCAACATCGGCATCCTGCAGGCGATCGGCGACGGCACGCTGAAGCTGACCGACACGTCAGTGACAAATACCGATGGCGTCGCGGGCGACCCGACCGGCAGGGTGACGGTCGAGAGCGGGTCGACGCTGGACCTGGTGCGCGCCACCATCAGCGGCGGCATCATCAACGACAACGGCACCATCGACGTCATCGGCGACAGCACGATCAGCGGCGCCGGCTTGAACAACGGCAACGTGACGATCGAGAGCGGCCAGACGCTGACGCTGGACAACGACACGGTGACCGGCACCACGATCACCGGCACCGACGCCAGCAGCATCATCGGGATCGACGGCAACACCACGCTGACGCTGTTCGGCGCCACCATCAACGGCGGCACCATCAACGATTACAGCACCGAGCCTTCGGGCAGCATCATTGCCGGCGACATCGACGTCATCGGCGACAGCACCATCAAGAACGCCGGCCTGAACAACGGCAATGTCGCGATCGAGAGCGACACCACGCTGACGCTGGACAATGACACGGTGACCGGCACGACGATCACCGGCAGCGACGCCAGCAGCATCATCCAGGTCGACGGCAACACCACGCTGCAGCTGGACGGCGCCACCATCAATGGCGGCACCATCAACGATTACAGCACCGAGCCTTCGGGCAGCATCATTGCCGGTGCCATCGACGTCATCGGCGACAGCACCATCAGAATGCCAGCCTGAACAATGGCAGTGTCACGATCGAGCAAGGCATCTCGCTGACGCTCGACAACGACACCGTGACCGGCACCCGCATCGTGGTGGACGGCGCGGCGGGCTCGTCGGTTGGCGAACTGATCCTTCAGAACGGGACGACGGTCAGCGGCAGCCAGCTGACGATCGATGCCGGCGACCAGCTGACGCTGAACGGCGCGACCATCACCGGCGGCACCATCACCGACAACGGCGCTATCGACGTCACCCTCGCCAGCACCATCGATGGCCACGCCGCCCTGAACAACGGCGCGGTGACGGTCGATGCCCAGCTGACGCTCGACAACGTCACGGTGTCCGGCACCGTCATCACCGACAACGTCAGCATCGAACTCGACGGCAATGTCACCCTGCAGGGCGGCGCCGCCATCCAGGGTACCTCGAGTGCGGCGAGGGGTGCGATCACCAACAACGGCACGCTGGAAGTGGCGGGCCCCGCCACGCTGCTGAACGACATCCTGACCAATACTTCCGCGTCCGGCAGCATCATCCAGATCGACAATGGCGACACGCTGACGCTTTCCGGCACCGCGATCATCGGCGGCATCGTCAACGACAGCGGCACGATTCATGTCACCGGCGACAGCAAGATCGGCGGCGCGAGCCTGAACAATGGCGGCGTCACGGTCGACGGCGGCCAGACCCTGAAGCTGAACGATGTCACGGTGACCGGAACGACCTTCGCCGATCCCGGCACGATCAAGGTGGAGAGCGACAAGACCCTGACGCTGGCGGGAACGGACGAGATCATCGGCGGCCAGTTCGCGTTCGGTGGCGGACAGGCGCGGGCCGCGGCCGGCGGCGTGGTGCTCTCCGGCGTTTCCATCGGAAGCCTCACCCCCGGCGATCCGGTGCTGACGCTGACGATCTCAGCCAGCAGCGGCACGCTCGCGGCGCTGTCGCTTGCCGGCCTGACGATCGTCGGCGGATTGAACGGTATCAGCGGCACGCTCGAGGTTTCCGGCACGCTCTCGGCCATCAACGCCGCCCTCGCCAGCGGCCTGACCTATGATCCGGTCGGCACGTCAAATACGCTGACCATGACGATCGACGACGGGTCCGGAGATACGGCCTTCCGGACGCTGGCGGTCGATACGGGCGCGACGCCCGTCATCCACGTCATCGATGCCAGCGGCGCGATCAGGATCGCAAGTAGTGGCCTGATCGACGTCACCGGCACCACCACGCTGAGCAGCGATGAACTGTTCAACGGATCAACGTTGCAGGTCGACGCCAACGCGGTCCTGAAGCTTGCCCACACCGGCACCCATGGCGGAACGATCACCGACGACGGCACGATCGAAATCCTGAGCCATAGCGGGATCAATGGCGGCAGCCTCGATATCGGCGCCGACGGGTTGCTGCTCGTCGACGGCGGCAAGCTGCTGACGCTGAACAACACCATCGTGACCGGCGGGACGATAAACGACCACGGTACGATCGAAGTCATGGGCTCGAGCGCGATCAATGGCGCCAGCCTGAATCATGGCGGCGTGACGATCGATCACGGCCAGACGCTGACGCTGGACAACGACACGGTGACCGGCACGACGATCACCGGCACCGATGCCAGCAGCATCATCCAGATCGACGCCAACACCACGCTGCAGCTGGACGGCGCCACCATCGATGGCGGCACCGTCAACGATTACAGCACCGAGCCTTCGGGCAGCATCATTGCCGGTGACATCGACGTCATCGGCGACAGCACGATCAAGAACGCCGGCCTGAACAACGGCAATGTCGCGATCGAGAGCGGCCAGACGCTGACGCTGGACGACGACACGGTGACCGGCACGACGTTCATCGGCACCGATGCCAGCAGCATCATCCAGATCGACGGCAACACCACGCTGCAGCTGGACGGCGCCACCATCAATGGCGGCACCATCAACGATTACAGCACCGACCCTTCGGGCAGCATCATTGCCGGCGACATCGACGTCACCGGCGACAGCACGATCAGCGGCGCCAGCCTCAACAACGGCAATGTCACGATCGAGAGCGGCGTGATCCTGACGCTGGACAACGACACGGTGACCGGCACGACGTTCACCGGCACCGATGCCAGCAGCATCCTCCAGATCGACGCCACCACCACGCTGAAACTGGACGGCGCCACCATCGATGGCGGTGCGGTCCACGACGCTGGCACCATCGACGTCACCGGGGCCAGCGCAATCAACGGCAACCTCACACTCGCCGGCGGCGAGATAAGGGTAGAGGACAACGCCACGCTGACGCTCGGCAGCGCGCTCGCGATCGGCGCCAATACGGTCACGCTGGCGGGGAGCCACGCGGTTCTCGACGATTTCGCCGGGCTGTCGCTCGCCGGCGGCACGATCGCCGGTTCGGGCCATCTCGCCGCGGATACCAATCTCACCGGTTACGGCACGGTCAGCATCTCCCTCGACGTCGCCGACCTGGTGACGGCGAGCGGCGGCACGCTGGAGTTCACGAACGCCGTCGACGGCACCAGTGCGACGTCGTTCGAGATCGCCGCCGCGGCCAATTCCGTCCTCAAATTCGATGCCGCCGTCGGAACTGCCGCGGTCCACCCGACCGTCACGTTCGAGGGTTCCGACAACGGCCTCGGCGTGCTTGACCTCACCGCGATCGCGCTGTCGGATTTCCATGGCGTCATCGCCAATTTCGACGAAGGCGAGGCGATCGACGTCCATTACGCCGCCAGCGCTTCGCTGGACAATACGGGTCACGTTCTGACGGTATTCGATTCGCTGGGCAACTCGCTCGGCACGATCGATTTTGCCACCTCCTACGCCGGCGACACCTTCAACGTTTCCAGCGGCGCGATCACGGTCGACGATCTCGCGATAACGCTCGACAGCGCGAGCGCGACCGAAGGGGCCGCGATCCACGTGATCGGGGTCACCGACGAGGGAGCCAACGTCGCGTCGGATGTTACCTATTCGTGGCAGACCCAGAACAACGACAATCAGTGGAATGAAATCGGGTCGGGTTCGAGCTATACGCCGACCGAAACCGATGAGGGGCACTCGCTCAGGCTGGTGACGACCTACGCTGCGGATTCGTCCGGCAGCGAGAGCACGACGGTCGGTTTCGGCACCGTGCAGGAGAGCCCGACGGAGAACGCCTCGATCGTGCTTTCGGGCCTGACCGGCGGCAACGCGGTCGAGGGCCAGCAGATCACGGCTGTTGTGAACGAGGGGGACGCTGCGGGCGTCAGCGACATCACCTACACGTTCCAGACCTCGACGGACAACGGCGTGACCTGGACGCCGGCGCAAAGCGGGCCGGGCAACACCTACACGCCGACGGAGACGGATGAAGGCAGCCAGCTGCAGGTGCAGGTCTCCTTCACCGACAGCCACGGCTTTGCCGAGACCGGAGCCACGTCGGCCGGCACCGTGCAGGAGAGCGTGACCGGCGATCTGGTCGCGACGCTCGACAGCACGAGCGCGACCGAGGGCACGCCGATCAACGTCACCGGGGTGACCGACGGCGGCCTCGCGGTGGCGTCCGGCGTCACCTATGATTGGCTAGTTTCGAACGACAACGGCGCTACCTGGGCGGAAGCCAACGGTGTCAACGGCGGGTCGAGCTACACGCCGGTCGCGGCTGACGACGGGCAATTGCTGCACCTGACGGTCAGCCTGGCCAACGATCCGACGGGCACCGAGAGCAGCATCTATGATCTCGGCACCGTGCAGGCCGCCGCATCCGGCCAGCCGCCGGTGGTGACGACATCGGCCACAATCAACTTTGACGATGCCTTGGCCGGGACCAATGGCGCCGCGCTGGACAACTATCTCGCCGGCTACGGCATCACCTGAGTTCGAGCGGCTCCGGTGACGTTACCTCGGTCGAAGACGACCGCGCAGATCTACGGCGGCGGCATCGTCAATGCCACCACCGGCCATAACGTTTTGGGCGAGAGCGGCGGTCACCCCGTCAACTACACGGTGACGTTCGCGCATGCGCTGATGAGCTTCGAATTCGATCGCGTGCAGGAGAATGCCGGTCCGTCCGGGTCGTCCTATCCGCAATGGACGGCGACGGCCTATGACGCGGCAGGCAACGTGCTGGCCACCGTCGGCGAAGGTGAACATATTGTAGGCACAGGCAGTGGCCCGCTGGCGGCTGCGCATTACGTGCTCTCCGGTCCGGGCATCGATCATATTACCTTCACCGGAAACGATCAGGGCCACGACGGATTTGCCAACGTCCTCACCGATACCTGGGTGCTCGACGGCACGAATATCGCTGCCGCCATCGCGCCGGACAATCTGCAGCATATCGTGTTCCCGAACCTGACGATTTCCGATACCGGCCCGACCATCCACAGTGCGACGGTGACCTGGACCGGCACTGCAGGCGGGAACATTGCGTTCGAGGGGCTCACCTTCACCGGAAACGTGACCGAGGGCATCACGGTCACGACCAATGGCAACGGTTTCGATCTCAGCCGGTTCCGCCACGTTGGCCGCCTACCAGGACGTCCTCAGCCATCTGACCTTCAGTACGTGGGAGACCCAGTCCTCGGCCTTCACTGTTACCGTCAATGACGGCACCGCCAGCAGCGCGCCGGTAATCTCGACCGTCAATGTCGCGGTGCCGGGGACATGGGATGTCTGGACCGGGAGGTGGCCTCAACGACAACTGGAACAATGGCGAGAACTGGAGCTTCGGCTTGCCGCCGGACGCGTCCGATATCGCCTATATCGACGCCGCCAGACCATCCCGGGCCCCACACCATCATCGACGATCTCTCCGCCGGTGGCAGCGATCAGTCCGTTGCCCAGCTGCATGTTCTCAACGGCACGATCCTCGACATCGTCGCGGACGGCTCGAACACGTTCGACGTCACCGGTATCGAGAACTCCGACGGCAGTTTCAGCGTCGGCCTGCTGAACGACGGCACAATCGACGTCGAGGGCGCGACGCTCGAAATCTCGGGCCATGTCGAAAACACCGGAACTATCCAAATCGCGTCCGGTGCAACGCTGGCTCTCGATGCTGATACGCTGATCCAGGGCGGCGGCGACCTGTTTCTGGATGGGGGCAGTCTGATCGGCGCTTCCGCCGGTGTCGGCGATCCCCTGCTGGAGAACGTCGACAACACCATCCATGGCACCGGTACGATCGGGGCCGACGATGGTTTGCTGACGCTGCAGAACGACCTCCATGGCACCATCGACGCAACCGGCGGCACGCTCACCCTCGATACCGGCAACACCATCGTCAATGCCGGGCTGTTCGAAGCGACCGCCGAAGGCACGCTCGCGGTCGTGGACGGCACCACGATCGCCGGCGGCTCGCTGACGATCGACGGCAGCAGCGTGCTCGATGTCGAGGTCGGTCAGGACGACCAGGGCGGCTCCAACGGATACAGCTTCGACGCCGCGCTGGACGGCGTCGCGGTGACCAATAGCGGAATCATCCAGATCGACGACCAGGATAGTGGGGCGATCCTCACGCTGGAGGGCGGCACCACGGTGTCCGGCGGCCAATTGTGGGTCGAATATTCCGGTGAACTCGATATCGAGACGTCCGGCGCCACCCTCGATGGGGTCACCGTTACCAACGACAACGCCATCGATGTCGGCGATATCACGTCAGGCGCGATCCTCACGCTCGAGGGCGGCACGACGGTGTCCGGCGGCACGTTGTGGATCGGCGGCGGCGATACGCTGACGCTGAACGGTGCCACCATCAGCGGCGGTACGATCGAGATCTACACTTCAGCGTCGGGCACCGTCGTCGCCGGCGACATCGACATCACCGGCCCGAGCACGATCAGCGACGCCAGCCTGAACAACGGCAACGTGACGATCGAGGGCGGCCAGACGCTGACCCTGGACAATGTCGCGGTGAACGGCACCGTGATCACGTTCGCCGGTAGCGGTGACACGCTTGATCTGGACCCATCGTCGAGCTACGGCGCCACGATCGCCGGGCTCGCCGTTGGCGATGCGATCGACCTCACCGGCGTCGGCGCGGCCGACAACTACTCGTTCGACGGCTCGACGCTGACGATCAAGCTGGGCTCGACGGATCTGGGATCGGTCAACCTGTCCGGGTTGCCCGGCGATACGCAATTCAGCGTCGCCGACGACGGACATGGCGGCACGACGATTACCGAGATCCCGACGGTGACGATCACGGTCGTGACGCCCGATGGCATGGATTTCCAGCATCACGACGTGCTGGTGCAGATGGGATCCGGAACCATCCAGCCCGGCGGCAATTCGACGAGCTTCACGATCCTCGACGGCGCCGACCACCGTCAGTTCGTCGTCGACGGCAGCGGCTTCACCTTTGGCAATGATGGCGCAGTGACCGGCGGCACCATCTCCGCGTTCCACGAATTCGCCACCGACCCCACCCCGGTCGCGCTTTCGGATTTCACGGGCCTGTCGGTCGATGCCGTCGCCTGGATTCACGCCGTTCAGCAGGCCGCCCAGGGCAACAGCAGTGCCATCGATGCCCTGACCTCCGGCTTTGCCTACAATTTCGTCGGCAACTCCGGCGACGATACCTTCGGTTCTCCGGGCCATGCCGACGCCCTCTTGGGCGGCCCCGGCAACGACAACCTCGATCCCGGCGGCGCTCCCAGCGGCAGCCATGACACGGTCACCGGCGGCTCGGGCAGCGACGCGTTCATCTACGGCCTGGGATACGGCGCGGTCACCATCACGGATTTCGATCAGGGCAACGGCGGCGGCTTCGATGTCAGCGAGCACGACAAGCTTGAGATCAACGGGTTCAGCGGCGATCCGAATCCGTCTATCACCCCCGACGGCAACGGCAACAGCATTGTCGACTTCGGCAATGGCGATGTTCTGACCCTGCTGGGCGTCGCCGACGCCGGCCAGATTCCGCAATCGGATATCGTCAGCGGCGGCGGTAACAACAACGGCGGCAATAGCGGTCCGGTAATCAGCAATGCCGGCAATACCGTCGATTATACAGGAATACCGGTTTTCCTCGACCAATCGATTGCGGTCTCGGATCCGACCGGCATTGTCGACGAAGTCAACGCCTGGATCTCATCGGGCTTCCAGATCGGCGACATATTGACGATCAACGGCAGCCCGCTGGTCAATGGCAGCATCGATGGCAATATCGTGGAGTCGGGCCACACGATCCACTACCACTACGACAACACCATTTCGCATACGATCGACCTGACGTCGGGTACCGCTACGCTGGCCGACTTCGATGCCGCGCTGCAGCTGATCCAGTTCTCGAGCACCAGCAGTGACCCGACCGCGGGCGGCACCGACACCAGCCGCACCATAACGTGGGCGGCGCATGACAGCGCCAGCGCGACCAGCCCCACCGTCACCACGACGGTCGACATCGTGCCGGTGCTCAACAGCTTCACGCTGACCGTCACCGAAGGCGGCAACACGGTGCTGTCGGACAGCAATTTCAGCGTCAGCAACCAGTCGGCTACGGATTTCTTCTCGCTGGAGCTCGGCTCCGTCAGCGGCGGTGAATTCCAGGTGACCAACGACGGCGGCACCAACTGGGTGTCGGCGCCGACCGGCGGCTTCACCATCGCGCAAATCGAAGCCGGCCACGTGCGTTTCGCGCAGGATGGCTCGGCGACCGTGCCGGACTTCTCGATTCACGTCAGCGACGGCAGCCATGCGAGCCCGGACATCGCGCCCAATGTGTCGCTCGAAATTTCCGGTGCAAATAGCCAGACCATTACCTTCGCCGGCACCAGCGGTACGCTTCAGCTCGACAGTCCCTCAAGTTTCACCGGCACCATCGCCGGCATTTCGGGAAGCGGCGACGTGCTCGACCTTGCGGGCTTCGACGCCGCCAACGACGACGGTCAGGCTACGACCGCTGGCAGCTATGACACGGAGCAATACTCACGACGCTGACTCGTGACTGACGCGACGCACCGGCCTGTCCGACACCTTGCATCTGGTCGGCGATCTGTACGACCTCCACCTGGACGTGACTCGGCGACGACCATGGCGGCGCCAATATCGTCGATCCGCCGGCGACCGACGGCCAGCCGGTCGGCCCCATAGTGATGCACGATCCCGGTCCGGCGGCCGTCGAGACCATCGTTGCGAGCATGCCGAACCAGACCTTGACCGGCGCCGGCACCAGCGACACCTTCGTGTTCAACTTCACCGGTTTCGGCAACGATACGGTGACCAATTTCCATCCGGCGACCGACACGCTGCAATTCCTCAACTCGATGTTTGCGAACGCGCAAAATGCCTTGAACGCGACGCTGGATGACGGCCACGGCAATACCGTCATCAGCCTCGACACCCACGACACGATCACCCTGGCCGGTATCCTCAAGGCGCAGCTGCACACGGCCGATTTCCATATCGTCTAGCGTTTAAGGCAGCCGCGGAATCCCCAGCCGCTCCACCTCTTCCAGCACGCTTGCCGATGTTCTGGTGGCCGGCGCCGAAATGGCTGTTGGGATCGGTCAGCGGCACGGTATGGACGCCCTCCAGCCGGTAATATTTGTCGTGCACGAGGCAGCGCTCGCGGATCAGCGGCCACAGCATCAGCCCCAGCATGCGCTGGTCGTGGCCGTATTTCGCGGTCGGCCCGTTGGTGAAATAGCGGCGCATCAGCTCGACGATATCGATGCCGCAGTCGGTGCGCCCGGCCCAGGTGCAGCCGATCATCAATTCGTTGTGCAGCACATGGTCGCGCACGGCGTGGAAGGGATAGCCGCTGTCGATCCATTGCCGGACCAGATCGGCTTCCGCCACCGACAGCCGCGCGTCGCAGTCGCGCACCAGGAACCGGCCGACCGCGGGATCGTTCATGACCAGAAAGCGCTGGAACAGCCCGACGCCCGGATATTCGTCCTCGATGTTGCGCACGTCGGCGCCGTTGTCGCGCAGGAAGGCCGTGCAGGCCGGCGGCACCGCGGCATCGACATAGAAGCGGCAGCTCCAGCCCGGATACACCGTGCGGCTGAGCACCAGGTTGATCATGGCGCCGTAGCTGTAGAAGGCAAGCGGCCCCCACAGCGAAAACGAAATGACGCTGCGGCCCGACGGCGGTCCGGCCGGCTCCTTCATGGCAACGGTGCGCGGCAGCGCGCAGGCCTCGCGGTCCCGCAGGTCCAGCGCCCGCTGCCCATAGCCTATCGCCGCGTCGACCTTGCCGGTGTAGAAATGGGCGACCTTGAGCGCGTCGAGGATGGTCAGGTCCTCGCCGTGCCGCTCGATGTAGTGCAGGGCCTTCGGAACCACCTCGTCGAAGCGCTTCATGTTCGACAGCGTCGCGATCAGCGATTTCTGCAACCGGGCGCTGTCCGGCTGCTCCCGGTTCAATTGCTCGACGAGAACGAGTGCCGGCGCCCAGTCGCGCTTCTGGAAAAACGCGTCGAACAACAGCTCCCTGGCCTCGAGATCGTCGGGCCTGACGATGCCGATCGCGCATAACCGGACGATGGCTTCGTCGTTCCTGCCGGCCCGGAGCAGGGCGCGGATCTCCTCGTGCCGGCTCGCGGGCCGCGCCATCGTCCCGCTGACGACGTCTGACATCATCGACTCCGTGTTCGCCCGCCTGAGGCAAAAAAGAGTTTGCACAACTTGGCATGCAAGGCCAAGATGATTGGCATAGGCGTTCCGGAAATCGTACTTTGATCGGGTTTGACGAGTTGCGCGTGCGCGGCCATGGCGATGAATTCCCCAATCGCGGAATGATAAATTTGCCCGAACCTGATATCCAGGCCACATGATGCGGCTGAGGATATTGCGACGGTGGTTCACGCGCCGGATCGGGTATGCGCGGCTGGTGTGCCTCGCGCTGCTGATCGGTTTTGCGGCGCTGCGCGTCGCCGACCCGGCTCCGGTCCAGGAGATCCGGGTCCGGACCTTCGATACCTTCCAGCGCGTCGACCCCCGCGCCAGGCTCGCCAAGTCGCCGGTCGCCATTGTCGATATCGACGAAGCCAGTCTCGCCAAGATCGGCCAGTGGCCGTGGTCGCGGACCCTGATCGCCGACATGGTCACGAATTTTACGAGGCTCGGCGCCGTCGCGATCGCCTTCGACGTCATTTTCGCCGAACCCGACCGGCTCAATCCCGACGTCGCCGCCGACACCTTCCGCAACCTCGATGAGGAAACCAAGGCCAAATTGCGGGCGCTGCCGAGCAACGACCAGGTTTTCGCCGACGCGATGCGGCACTCGCACGTGGTGCTCGGCGAATCCGGACTTTCGCAGGCGAGAGCCGATCTCGACAAGTCGCTGCCCGTGACCGGGCTCGCGATGCTGGGCGAGGACCCGCAGCGCTTCATGTTCCAGTTTCCGGGCCTGCTCCGCAATACGCCGGTGCTGGAAAAGGCCGCCGCCGGGCGCGCTTTGCTCACGATCAGGCCCGAGCGCGACGGCATCGTCCGGCGCGTGCCGATGATCCTGCAGGCCCAGGGGGTGACGATGCCGTCCCTGAGTTTCGAGCTGTTGCGGGTGATAACCGGCACCGACACCATCTTCATCAAGTCCGACCAGGCCGGCATCAAGAGCATCGGCGTCAAGGGCTTTCAGATCCCGACCGACGCCAATGGCCAGCTCTGGGTGCATTTCGCCCGCCGCGATCCCTCGATCTATGTTTCCGCGAAGGACCTGCTTGCCGGCGACGTCCCGCCCGAAAAGATCAGGGGCAAGCTGGTGCTGATCGGAACCTCGGCGGTGGGGCTCAACGACATCAAGACCACGCCGGTGTCCGCGGCCATGCCGGGCGTCGAAATCCACGCCCAGGTGCTGGAGAGCGCGCTGACCCGCGCGGTGCTCTCGCAGCCGAGCTACGGCATCGCGCTGGAATTTTTTGCCGCGCTGGTGCTCGGAATCCTGGTGCTGATCTTCGCGCCGATGTTCGGCCCGGTCACCCTGGTCGCCGTCGGCGCCCTGCTGGCGACGCTGCTGATCGGAACGTCCTGGTATTTTTATACGCAGTACCGGCTGCTGATCGACTTCACCTATCCGTTGCTGTCGACCACGGCGATCTACCTCACGCTCATCTTCACCAGCTTCGTCAGGGAGCAGGCGCAGCGCCGGCAGATCCGTTCGGCGTTCGGCCAGTATCTGTCGCCGGCGCTGATCGAACAGCTCGCGCAGTCGCCGGAAAAGCTCGTGCTCGGCGGCGAGGAGCGCGAGATGACCATCATGTTTTCCGACGTTCGCGGCTTTACGACCATCTCGGAGTCCTACAAGCACGATCCGCAGGGCCTCACCACCCTGATGAACCGCTTCCTGACGCCATTGACCAACGCGATCCTGGCGCGAAAGGGCACCATCGACAAATATATGGGCGACGCCATCATGGCGTTCTGGAACGCGCCGCTCGAAGACAAGGCGCACCAGCTCAACGCCTGCGAAGCCGCCGTCGACATGCTGGAACGGATCGAGGAGCTCAACAAGGTGCGCGAGCAGGAGGCGAGCGAAGGCGGTCACGCCTACATTCCGATCAATGTCGGCGTCGGCCTCAACACCGGTACCTGCGTGGTCGGCAATATGGGCTCAGACCTGCGCTTCGACTATTCGGTGCTCGGCGACAGCGTCAATCTGGCCTCGCGGCTGGAAGGGCAGTCCAAGGAATATGGTTTTCCGATCATCGTCGGCTCCAAGACCGCGCTCGCGGTCAAGGAGAAGTTTGCGATCCTCGAGCTCGATTTCATCATGGTCAAGGGCAAGAAGGAGCCCGAGGTCATCTATGCCATCGCCGGCCGCGAGGACACCGCGCATTCCGGCCGCTTCCAGCGGCTGCGCAACCTGACCATCGAGATGCTGGCCTGCTATCGCAGCCGCGACTGGGAGGGCGCGCTCGCCGCGATCGAACGCGGCCGCCGCACCGATGATGCCCACGCGCTGGAGCTGCTGTACAATCTATACGAGGCGCGCATCCGCAACTATCGGGCCGATCCGCCGCCGGAAGACTGGAACGGCGCGTTTGCGCTGCTGACGAAGTAAAGCGTGAGCCTGGCCATTGCCGGTCAGGCCAGAGCCGCGCGCCAACAAAAGGAGGAGATGCCGCATGACGAGACCTACACCCAAGGAAGTCAAAGCCATGGCCGATGTCGCGGGCGTGCCCGTCAGCGCCGAGGTCGCCGCGCGCATCGCCAATTCGATCGGGCCGGCCTTCGAGGGATTTGCCGCGGTCGCCGGCACGCTGCCGTTCGATCTGGAGCCCGCGGGCTTTGTTCTGGTCCAACTCGCGAAGGTTTCGAAATGAGTGCTGAACCGGCTCTGCTGTCGCTGACCTCGGTCGCGCAGGCGATCGCGCAAAAGCGTTTTTCCTCGCGCGAGGTGACGCAATCCTGCCTCGACCGGATTGCGCAATGGCAACCCCGTCTCAATGCCTTCATGGCGATCGAGGCCGATGCCGCGCTGGCGGCGGCCGATGCCGCCGACACGGCGCTGGCCAGGGGCAGGCTCGGCGGTGCGCTGCACGGCGTGCCGCTGGCGCACAAGGACATGTACTACGATGCCGGCCACGTGGTCAGTTGTGGCTCGAAAATCCGCAGGGATTTCGTCGCGACCACGACCTCGACCGCGCTGCAGCGCCTGAAGGATGCCGGCACGGTTCGGCTGGGCTCGCTGCAGATGGTGGAATTCGCCTACGGGCCGACCGGCCACAACGCCCATTACGGGCCGGTGCATAATCCCTTCGCGCCCGGTCACATCACCGGCGGCTCGTCATCGGGGTCGGGCTCGGCGGTGGCGGCAAGGCTGACCTTCGCGGCGCTGGGCTCGGACACCGGCGGCTCGATCCGGATGCCCGCGCATTTCTGCGGCGTCACCGGATTGAAGACCACCTACGGCCGGATCAGCCGCGCCGGCGCGATGCCGCTGTCGCAGTCGCTCGATACCGTCGGCCCGCTCGCGCGGTCCGCCGAGGATTGCGCCTTGCTGCTCGGCCTGATGGCGGGTGCGGACCCGGCAGATCCCACCGCGATCGCCGGGCCGGTGCCGGATTACGTTGCCGCGACGCGCGAGTCGATGAAGGGTCTGACCATCGGCGTGCCCACCGCATTCTATGTCGACGATCTCGATTCCGGAGTGGCAAAAATCCTCGACGAGACGGTTGCCGTGCTCAAGCGCGAGGGCGCCAATGTGGTTGCGGTCGAGTTGCCGGATCAGCGCCAGCTCACTGCGGCGTGTCAGCTGGTTCTCGCCGTTGAAGCCGCAAGCTTCCACAAGCGCTGGCTGATCGAGCGCCCGCAGGATTATGGCCCGCAGGTGCTGATGCGGCTGCAGAACGGGTTGGCGATACCGGGCGTGTCCTATCTCGAAGCGATGCGCTGGCGCGGCGCGGCGCTGGCGGCCTTCAACGCGGCCGTGGCCGGCGTCGATGCCGTGATCGCGCCGGTCGCCCCGGTCGCAGCGCCCACGATTGCCGAGAGCGATGTCGGCAACAGCCCGGACGCGGAGGCAGTGATCCAGCGGCTGACGCGCTTTACCCGCCCGATCAATTATCTCGGTCTGCCGTCGCTCGCGATTCCCTCCGGCTTCACCCGCGAGGGCCTTCCCGTCGGCATGCAGCTGATCGGCCGCTCGTTCGACGAGGCCATGCTGCTGCGGATCGGCGCTGCATTCCAGCGCGCCACCGACTTCCACGACAGGGTGCCCAAGTAAGCTGCGGCAGCGCGCGAGATCGCGCTGGCCACGGCGCCAAACGCGGGCCGGACCACAGGACGTAGCCTGCTGAACGAGGATTGTCGCCGCGATGTAACGCCGGCTGCTTCAGCCACCGAGGCCGGGGTCGGCCCAGCATTCGATCTGCGAAGCAGCAACGAACTGCTTGGGCTGATGGGGATTGAGCGTGCCTGCGCTGGCTGACCAACCCTTGGCCAGGATCTGCATGGCGAACAGTTTCGCGTCGACTTCCGATCGGAACGTTCGCGTCGATCGCACCGCCCCGAGGGCGCTGTCATCCGTTTTCACGGTCTTGTCCGGGCCAAAGGCCACATACCAGATATCGGCTTGTGTCATCATCATGCAACGCCGATGGCGCGAGTAAGTTCCATTCGCCAGCAGAAACGGCGCGCCTTTCGCAAGGCGGCAAGCTCGAACTCGTCAGAGTGCCAGCAGATAGGAGTCGTCACGTCGGGAAATTATGGATAGGCTCGAAACGCGTCTTCGAGAAAGAGCACGCGAAACGCGGGGGGAGTTGTTCCGATGAATCTGTCCAATGAAGGCATTCTCGTCATCTTGTTCGTCGGCCTGATCGCGGGTTGGCTGGCCGGCAAGATCGTGCGCGGCACCGGCTTTGGCCTCATCGGCGACATCCTCATCGGTATCGCCGGCGCGCTGGTTGCCAGTTATCTGTTTCCGAAGCTCGGCTTCCATCTCGGCACTGGCCTGGTCTCGGAGATCATCTATTCCGCGATCGGCGCGGTCGTGCTGCTCCTGATCGTGCGGCTGGTTCGAACCGGCGGCCGGTTCTGACGCCGCGGCGCTTCGGCCGGATAAAATAATGGGGACCATCCCGACCGACGGCCCCCATTTCTCTTGATCGATGCTGCCGTCGTTTACTCGACGACCTCGACGATCCGGTGGGTGCGCGGATCGACCAGCACCGTGCGATCGTTCACGACCGTGTAGCGATAATCCCGCACGCCATATTCCGGCGGCACGTCGTAGTAGGTGACGCCTTCCTCCGGCAGAACGGCGCCAACCCGGACGTCCTCGCGGTATTGATAGGACGGGCGATGCTGCTCGACCACATAGCTGCGGAAGCGGGGGCGTTGATCGACGCCGAGAACCCCGGCGACGCCACCGACCACGCCGCCAATCACACCGCCGACGACGGCGCCGACGGGACCGGCTGCTCTGTCGCCCTCTCTGGAACCCCGCTCGACCCCGCCGGGAACCCCTTGGGCCTGCGCCGCGATTGGCATCGCCATGGCGGCGGCAAGTGCAGCAATTCCGATAAAGCGGCGGATCATGATAACTCCAATGGTGTTGGCCAAGATGCAGGACAAGTCATGGGAGCCGATTACGTTCCGGTCGGTGACGGCCGCGGGAGTCGTTCCAAACGGGCCTGGGGGAGCGACACCCCGGCGGGCCAGCCCGGAAGAGATCGTTGGCGTCCCGGTTTGTTGCCCCGGTCCCGTTTTATCCGGTGGCGCGGAGGCGGCCGAACCCGTTTAGGTTAATGTGACTTCAATGGACGTTCGCGGCAAAAATCGGTAAGTTGGCAGTGACGCAACCTCAGTGGGTTAGGGTCGCGTACCCCTTTTGAAGAGATCCGGATTGATGGCAGCCGTTCCCGGTGTCCGGCGTTCCGAACTCGGTGATGCGCTGCGCGCCTGCCGCAGTGCGTTCATCGGCGTGGGCGCCATGAGTTGCATGATCAACCTTTTGTATTTGACCGGCTCGCTGTTCATGCTCGAGGTCTACGACCGGGTGCTGCCCAGCCGGAGCGTGCCGACGCTGGTCGGTCTGGCGATTCTCGCCGGCGGATTGTACATCGCCCAGGGTATTCTCGACCTGATCCGGGGCCGAATCCTCGGCCGGATCGGAACCTCGCTCGACGAAGCCCTCAATGCCCGCGTGTTCGACACCATCGTGCGCCTGCCGCTGATGGTCGGCGGACGCAATGAGGGCCTGCAGCCGCTGCGCGATCTGGACAATGTTCGCTCGTTCCTCTCCAGCATGGGTCCGGGCGCGCTGTTCGATCTGCCCTGGCTGCCGTTCTATCTGGCGATCTGCTTCGCCTTCCATGTCATGATCGGCCTCACCGCGCTGGTCGGCGCGATCATCCTGGTCAGCCTCACCATCCTCACCGAATATCTGTCGCGCAGGCCGGCACGCGAGGCCATGGGTCTGGCGGCGCGCCGCAACGATCTGGCGGCCACCAGCCGGCGCAACGCGGAAGTGCTGGTCGCGATGGGCATGGCCGGACGCCTGACCCGGCGCTGGAGCGAAGCCAACCAGAATTATCTCGCGGGCAATCAGCGCGCCAGCGACGTCGCGGGCGGTCTCGGCGCGATCGCCAAGGTGCTGCGCATGACCCTGCAGTCGGCCGTGCTCGCGGTCGGCGCCTATCTGGTGATTCACCAGGAGGCGACCGCGGGCATCATCATCGCCGGTTCGATCCTGAGCGCGCGGGCGCTGGCGCCGGTCGATCTCGCCATCGCGCATTGGAGAGGTTTTGTCGCTGCCCGGCAGAGCTGGCACCGCCTCAACCGGCTGCTCGAATCGGTGCCGGCGCCGGTCACGCAGACCCTGCTGCAGAACCCCTCGAGCCGCCTGTCGGTCGAGGGCGTCACCATCGTGCCGCCCGGCGATCAGAAGATCATCGTCCAGGACGTCACCTTCGCGCTGACCGCCGGCAACGGATTGGGCGTGATCGGGCCCAGCGGATCCGGAAAATCCTCGCTGGTGCGCGCGCTGGTCGGCGTCTGGCAGCCGGTGCGGGGCAAGGTCAGGCTCGATGGCGCGGCGCTCGACCAGTGGTCGAGCGACGTGCTCGGCCGTCACGTCGGTTACCTGCCGCAGGATGTCGAACTGTTCGCCGGCACCGTCGCCCAGAATATTTCCCGCTTCGATCCGGATGCCCCTGCCGATTCCATCATCGCGGCCGCCAAGGAGGCCGGCGTGCACGAGATGATCATCAAGATGCGCGACGGCTACGACACCCAGATCGGCGAGCAGGGCACCGCGCTGTCGGCCGGTCAGGCGCAGCGGGTGGGGCTGGCGCGGGCGCTCTACGGCAATCCGTTTCTCATCGTCCTCGACGAGCCGAACTCCAATCTCGACACCGAAGGAGACGAGGCGCTGACCCGGGCGGTTCGCGCCGCGCGCGAGCGCGGCGCCATCGTGGTGGTCGTCGCGCACCGCCCGATCGGGATCGAGGGGGTCGATCTGCTCCTGGTCCTGAAGGACGGCCGCATGCAGGCCTTCGGTCCCAAGGAAACCGTGCTGGGGCAGGTGCTGCAGCGGGTCGCGCCGCCGACGCCGATCAAGATCGTTTCCGAGGGCGGGGTCGCCAAATCATGAAACGCGGCGAGAAAAAGGGAGCGCGGGCGTCGATCCGGCTGCATCTGATCATCGGCCTGGCCATCGTCGTCGTGCTGGCCGGCGGGCTCGGCGGCTGGGCCTCGACCGCGGAAATCTCCGGCGCGCTGATCGCGCCGGGACAGATCGTCGTCGAATCGAACGTGAAGAAGGTGCAGCATCCGACCGGCGGCGTCGTCGGCGAGGTGCTCGCGCGCGACGGCGATCTGGTCAAGGCCGGCCAGGTGCTGGTGCGGCTCGACGACACCGTCACCAAGGCGAACCTCGCGATCGTCACCAAGAACCTCGACGGGTTGTGGGCGCGGGCCGCCCGGCTGCAGGCCGAACAGCAGGGCCTCGACAAGATCGTATTCCCGAAGTCGCTGCTCGACCGCGCCGACGATCCCGAAGTCAAGACCGTCATCGCGAGCGAGAGCAAACTGTTCGACGTTCGCGTCAACAGCAGGATCGGGCAAAAGGCGCAGCTGCGCGAGCGCATCACGCAGCTGAACGAGGAGATCGCCGGCCTGACCGCGCAGGAGCAGGCCAAGGATCAGGAAATCGCGCTGGTGGAGAAGGAACTGACCGGGGTTCGCGAGCTCTACGACAAGCACCTGGTGCAGCTTTCGCGCCTCACCACGCTGGAGCGCGACGCGGCGCGGCTCAACGGCGAGCGGGCGCAATACATCGCCTCGCGCGCGCAGGCCAAGGGCAAGATCACCGAGACCGAACTGCAGATCATCCAGGTCGACAAGGACATGGTCAGCGACGTCTCCAAGGATCTGCGCGAGACCAACGACAAGATCGGCGAATATGTCGAACGCAAGGTGACGGCCGAAGACCAGTTGCGCCGCACCGACATCCGCGCCCCGCAGGACGGCATGGTGCTGCAATCCACCGTTCACACCGTCGGCGGGGTGATCACCGCCGGCGACGCCATCATGACGATCGTTCCGCAAACCGACGCTCTCAGGGTCGAGGCCAAGGTCAATCCGCAGGATATCGACAAACTGCAGATCGGCCAGAAGACGCTGTTGCGGATGTCCGCGTTCAACCAGCGCACCACGCCGGAACTGAATGGCGTCGTCACCCGCGTCTCGCCCGACGTCACCACCGATCAGCGCACCGGGCAGTCCTATTACACGATCCGCGTCTCGATGCCGCCGGAGGAGATCGCGCGCCTCGGCGACGTCAGGCTGATCCCCGGCATGCCGGTCGAAGCCTTCGTGCAGACCGGCGACCGCACCATGCTGTCCTATCTGATCAAGCCGCTGAACGACCAGCTGATGCGCGCGTTCCGGGAGAAGTGATCTTCTCCGTCGTCTCTGCGAAGCAGCGATCCGACCTCGTGATCGATTCTTCCGATTTTGCGAACCCGAAAGCGACGCAATTGCTGCGTGGCTGCGGAATGTCACGAAGGGCCGGAACGGGATATTCCAGCACCTAGACCCCGGCCACGATTACGTGGGCCTGAATTTTGGCGGCAACCTCGCCGCTGCCATGTCTGTCTGCAATCGCGGATGCGGCGTAGTCGGTTGCAGCCTGCAGTTTTTCCGCGTCTCTGGCCTCGATTTCGTTGCGAAGAACAGTTCCCTGACAATAAGCAACGGCCGGAACGCGCGGCGAGGATGCACGGCTTTGTTCGGCTCTCGTCTCGATCACCACACGGGAGAAACCCGCGTCCTCCAGTTCGCGACGGATCACTGCCGTATCGTGGTAGCCGTGCGGAGTGCGTGCCAGAAAGCGCGGCGGATCGTCCGGAAAAATCCTTGCGAGAGCATTCGTCACATCATCCGCAAATACATTCTCCTCGATGCGATCCCATACGCTGAATAAAAAAAGTCCTCCGGGCTTCAGGACTCGCCTGGCTTCGCGGTAAGCGGATGAACGGTCGGGAAAGAACATCGCGCCGAACTGACAACAAACGCGATCGAAGGCCGCATTTTCAAACGGCAGCGCCAGAGCATCCGCCTGGCGCCATTTGATCCGACTGTCGGGAGCTTGTCGCGAAGCGGCGTAGTCGAGCATCGGCTGGTTGAGATCGGTGACGATATAGCTTGCGGCGGGGGACAGTTTTGGCGCCAATGCGCGGGTGACAACCCCGGTGCCCGCGGCGATTTCCAGAACGGCGCCCGGCGACGAGGACGCTGCTCGTTGTGCAAGATCCGCGGCGAACGGCTCGAAAATCAACGGCACCATATAGCGGTCGTAGTTTTCCGGAATCGAGCCGGCGAACACCTTGTCCGTTTCCAACATTGCTGTCACCCGCCGTCCGTTTGATGGCTCGCGAGACTAGCATATAATTGTCCGGTTCGGGGCGTCTTGGACCGAGAGGCGTCCAACAGCATAGGCGGCCATGTCGGCTGTAGCTCCGCGAAAGCGGAAGTAAAATCAGGCTATTGGTGTCTATCACGACGGACGTGGCAGCTTGATGATAACGCCGGGCGCGTGACCCAGGCTTCCAAACCGGAGCCTCGAATCATGCGCTGCGAACTCACCGATCCCGAGTGGTCGACCTAGCCGGCCAATATCCGCCGCCGATGCCGGCCGTTCCCCCCACGGCGCGGTGCGACGCGGGATAGCCGGACATGACCCCGGTCTTGATCGATCGGCAGCCCCGAGCGTTCTTTCACCGGACAGTTTTGATGATATTGTGAGGATGAGTTCAGCCAGCGGGCTGCACTGGCAAGAGGAGCTCGAATTTCCACGCAAACAGGGAGGCAGTACGATGAACATAAGGCCAGACCCGACGTTTCACGCATCGCCGAAGCTTGCAATGGAAGCTCCGCCCGAGAACTTTGCCTACACCTTGCTGCTTAGCCCCGACTTCTCAAAACCCGACGCGCTTGCGGTAATCGATGTAAGGCCCGGCTCATCGACGTTCAGTCGGATCGTCCATACGGTGACGATGCCCAACAAGGGTGACGAGTTCCATCATTTCGGCTGGAACGCCTGCTCGTCGGCTTTGTCGCCGCTCACAGGGCACGCTTTCGTCGAGCGGCGCTACCTCATCATCCCCGGGATCCGCTCCTCCCGAATTTATATCGTGGACACGAAGCCTGATCCCACCAAGGCCACGATCCACAAAATCATCGAACCTGAGGAGATCTTTGCGAAGACCGGCTACTCGCGACCGCATACCGTGCACTGCGGGCCGGAAGGCATTTACGTCAGCACCCTCGGCGGCGGCGGCAAGGACGGTACCGATGGACCGCCCGGCGTCTTCATCATGGATTGCGAGACATTCGATGTGCTGGGGCGGTGGGAGATCGACCGCGGTCCCCAGAGCCTGCACTACGACTTCTGGTGGAACCTGCCGCGCGACTACATGGTGTCGAGCGAGTGGGCGTTGCCGCCGCAGTTCGAGAACGGGATCGTGCCGGAGGACCTGCTCGCAAACAAGTACGGCCATCGGATTCACTTCTGGGATCTCCGTGCCCGGCGAAATATCCAGACGATCGATCTCGGCGCCAACCATCAGATGGCGCTGGAAGTGCGCCCGGCTCACGATCCCGTTCGCGAGTACGGCTTCCTGGGCGTCGTGGTCGACACCACAAACCTCGAAGGCTCGATCTGGACCTGGTGGCGCGAGGGCGGCAAGTTTCACATCCAGAAGACGGCGACGATCCCGCCCGAGCCTGCGCCCAAGGACCAGTTGCCGCCACTCCTGCAGGGCTTTGGCGCCGTGCCGCCGCTGGTAACCGACATCGATCTGTCGATGGATGACAAGTTTCTGTACGTCTCGTGCTGGGGCACCGGCGAGATGCGTCAATACGATGTCACCGATCCGAAAAAGCCGAAGCTTGCCGGATCGGTCCGCATCGGCGGCATCGTACACCGCACGCCTCACCCGAACGGCAAGCCATATGCGGGCGGACCGCAGATGGTGGAGATCAGCCGCGATGGCAAGCGGGTATACTGGACCAACTCGCTCTACTCGACGTGGGACGATCAGTTCTATCCGCAGGGAATACCCGGTGCCGAGGTGATGGCCAATGCGAACCCGGGCGGCGGCCTCGAACTGGCAAAGGACTATTGGGTGAACTTCCCCGACGGATACCGGGCGCACCAGATCCGGCTCGATGGCGGTGACTGTTCGACAGATTCGTTCTGCTATCCGTCGGCTTGAATTTGAGCGTATCCGGATGGACACCTGCCTGGCTCTGGCTGGCTGTCATCGCGAGCGGCCTCTACCACGGATTAAACCCGGGAATGGGGTGGCCGCTCGCCGTTTCGGCTGGATTGATGGAAGGGAGTCCGCGTGCTCTGGTGGCCGCGCTTTGGCCGCTGGCGGCGGGCCATCTGCTCGCGATGCTGCTCGTGATGCTTCCCTTCGCGCTGCTGGTCGCCTTCGTTGAATGGCAGCATCAGATCCAGATCGCCGCCGGCCTCCTTGTCATCGGATTCGGCGTGTTCCGGCTCGTCGACCGGCGCCATCCACGGGCACTGGCGCGGATACGCCCGACGCAATTGGGGCTTTGGTCCTTCGCGGTGGCCATCGCGCATGGTGCGGGACTGATGCTGTTGCCGATCTATCTTGGGCTCTGCCGGCAAGCCGACCTCGATAAAGGCCATGCGGCAGCCGGCGTCCTCATCAACGCCAATCTCGGTATGGCCGTACTGGTCTCCTCGGTCCACGCCAGCGTAATGATCGCTGCCGGCGGATGCTCGGCGTGGCTGGTTTATCACTATCTCGGCGTCAAATTCGTATCGCTGAGCTGGTTCAATCTCGATACGTCGTGGGCCGTCAGCCTGATTCTGGTGGGAGCCATTGCACTGGTGCTCGGTCTCACGACCTAGCGCGGAAGCCGTTGGCCGGGGCAGGGACGACGAACATGAGGGCGAGTGCAAGTCGGTTTGTGCGCACTTTTCAGACTTCGTCGTTTTGGGCCTATGTGGCCCGCCGCCAGAAGCGGTCGTTGCGCCCGTAACAGCTCGTGGATCAACCCGTCGGGTTGTTTTGCAACATGCGTGTCAAGCCCCTTTCGATAAAACATTCGGATTTTCAGAAATCGCGAATCACCTTATATCCGCCGTCGTCCACCCCACTCGAGGGGCGTATCGCGATCGTCACGGACGCGGGGCTGGATGCGATGGACGCGGCGGCGCTTTTGACGAACAGCGCTGATGCGGACGGCGCAAGTCGTGTGGTCCTGACGCCCCGACGCTGGCGTCAAGTTTGCGGCAACATCCGCAGGCGACGGTGGCAAGAAAGCCGGTCACCGGGGAGCGCGAAGGAAACCGTTAAAACCATTGCGCAGGGAAGGCCGGACTGCTTCCGCTGAACCTGTATGCTCGTGTGCGCATTACCTTGTGCATTTTGCACGCGAGACCGCGGGTGCAGCGCGCACCCGGCTTTCCCTGCGCCCTCTGTTTTCCGAGAGGGTGAGTTACGCAAGACTCGGGCGCATCGCGCCCGCTGCATTTGGGTTGGGCAACGGTGTACCGGGGAGCCTCCTTGACAGGGCTCGGACAGCGGCAGGAAGGTCTTGCGCTGATCATCCGGGGGAGGGCGGAAATACGCATGACCGGAGCCGTCACAGGCACCCCGGACCTGCTCATGATGCTGGCCGGGGCCTACGCCGCGCTCAGCAAGCCGGCCGACGGACTGAATTGCCTCGCCGAGGCCGCGCAGATCATCGATACGACCGAAGAGCGCTACGGCGAGGCCGAATTGCACGGGCGCAGCGACTGCGTATGCCATTGGAGATCAATTCGCGGCCGAGCGGATCCATCATCAGTCGCGGTGGCGAAGCTGCAGAGCGCGAAGCTGTTCGAATTGCGGGCGTCGATCGGCCTGGCACGCCTCTGGTGCAAACAGGACAGGCGCGGCGAAGCCCGCAATCTCCTCGCGCCGCTCTACGGCTGGTTCACCGAAGGATTTGATGCGCCTGATTTGAAAGAGGCCAGGGCCTTGCTGGAGGTGCTTTACTGATGTCGTGTTCGCGCAACGAAAGCCGGCGTGTCTGGCATCGTTGGCGAATTTGCGGAAAAATGGTTTGGAGTTCTTGAGCGCCAAGCGGCGCTGGCGTTTTGATCGTTGTTGACACCCACGAAAACTGGTTCAATTTTGTCGTTAGCGAGGCGCGATCAACCCTACGGAGGAGGCAGGCTCGTGAGAGAAATTACCAAAGACATTGTGAAGGACGAGGTCACGTATTTCTTCATCATCAATAATACCGAAAAAGGCACGACGCAAAGCGCGGCACAAAGGAAGAAGGGAGCGAATGACGTTACCAGGATAGTCAGGAAGGAAGGGGGGCAATGCCGCCTGTTCGCTACCGGCGGAGCGCCGTTTGATTATGTCAGCGTCATCACCGGCGTCAACACGGCCGCGGCGATGAGGATCGCGGCGGAAATCGGGCAAGGGTGGGGCCGTGAAGGCGACGCTGGTTTCGGGCGTCGAGGTGTTCGCGCGTGAACGCCGTGCCGCACAGGGCTCTCTTGCAGGCAGGGCACCAGCGCCGCACGGCGCATGGTCCCGGCTCGCGCGGAGCCTGTCATCGGGCCGGCCGAAGGCCGGACCCGTTGGCCTGGCCCGGACGACGATAGATGGTTCGCTACCGCGACAAATTCTGCAGCAGCAGATTGAGCGCCTTCGATGCGAACACCTGCATGTTGGCAAGCCGGTCGTTGCTGCCGGTCTCCAGCGTGATCACCTGCGACTGCGGTCCCGCGACCGCCATGCAGCTGTGGCCGGCGGCGTCGCCGTAGCGGTTGCCGGTGGGGCCGGCGGCGCCGGTCTCCGACAGGCCCCAGTCGGTGGAAAAGCGTTCGCGGATCTGGCCCGCCAGCAATTTCGCATAGGGTTCCGAGGCCGAGCGGATGCCCTTCATCGCCTCGTCGGGGATATCCATCAGGATCCGCCGGGCGTCGCGGGTATAGATCACGCCGCCGCCGAGGAAATAGGCCGACGCGCCGGGCACCGCGAGCAGCGCGGCCGAGATCAGCCCGCCGGTCGAGGATTCCGCGACCGCGATGGTCTGGCGCCGCTCGATCAGTCTTGCGGCAATCTTTTCGGCGATCGCAACGAGGTCCTTCATAACTCAGCTCCTGTGCAGGATTCGTTTCAGCATGGAATCCGGCGGCGCGGCCAGCGGCGTTTGCGCGGGCACCTCGCCGGACAGCGCCATCATGGTGGCGACGACGGCCGTTTTCACCCTGCGCATATTAGCTCCCCGCGGCGATTTTCGGATGTCCTAGCACAGGATTGCATAGGTGCCGAATAGGGATCGGCGGGCTCCCCGATGGACGGCGAAGCCGGTGCGCCATATGCTGTGCCTGGTACGACAAGCGCCGGCTTCAATGGCGCCGCAGGCCAGAGGAAACGCAGGAGGAAACTCAAGCTCATGACGTCACCGATCGCGGGCGGCGTGGATTGCGATCTGCATCCTGCCGTTCCTCATCTGACCAGCCTGCTGCCTTATATGAACGACTACTGGCGCGATCAGGTCACCACGCGCGGCATGGTCGACCTGGTGTCGCAGTCCTATCCCGCCAATTCGCCGATCTCGTCGCGGCCGGACTGGCGGCCGGCCAAGGGCAAGCCGGGCTCGAATCTCCGGGATATGCAGGCGCAGGCGCTGGATCCGTTCGGCGTCGCGTTCGGCATCTGCAATCCGCTGTACGGCGTGCAGATGGTGTTCTCCGAGGACATGGCGGACGCGTTCTGCCGGGCGCTGAACGACTGGCTGGCGAAGGAATGGCTGGACAAGGACAGCCGGCTGCGCG
The DNA here is from genome assembly GCA_963721275.1 of uncultured Alphaproteobacteria bacterium. Lineage (GTDB taxonomy): Bacteria > Pseudomonadota > Alphaproteobacteria > Rhizobiales > Xanthobacteraceae > Bradyrhizobium. The sequence goes on from CAVRIQ010000014.1 coordinate 404,066, forward strand.
GGTCGATCGTGATCCCCGTGCAGAGCGTGGAAAAATCGGTCGCCGAGATCGAGCGCTGCGCCGTGGACAAGCGCTTCGTGCAGGTGCTGATGCTGGTGATGGGCGACATGCCCCTGGGCAAGCGCGCCTACTGGCCGATCTACGCCGCCGCCGAGCGGCTCGGCTTGCCGATCGGCATCCACGCCGGCAGCAACTATCACAACCCGCCGACCTCGGTCGGCTGGGGCTCCTATCACATCGAGGATTATGTCGCGCAGGCGCAGGCGTTCCAGACCCAGCTGACCAGCCTGATCGTCGAGGGCGTGTTCGCGCGGCATCCGAATTTGAAAATGGTGATGCTGGAATCGGGCTTCACCTGGCTGCCGCCGTTCCTGTGGCGGCTGCACAAGTTCTGGCGCGGGATCCGGATGGAAACGCCGTGGGTGGATCGCGCGCCGCTCGATATTGTGCGCAGCAATATCCGGTTTTCGCTGCAGCCGATCGATGCGCCGCCAGACCCGCAAGTTTTAAATCGGCTGTTCGACCATATGCAGTCGGATGAATTGCTCCTATTCTCGACCGACTATCCGCACTGGCAGTTCGACGACAATGCGGCGCTGCCCGAGGGCATCTCGGCCGACCTCGTGCGCAAGATCATGATCGACAATCCGTACGCGACCTACGGCCGCCTGAAGCAGCCGGTTCTCAAGGAGACGACGCCATGAACGTGCAGTTCCGCGACCGTCCGGCGCCGGCCTCGCCGGTTCATGCCAAGACCGCGATTGCCGATTGCGACATCCATCCCGCGCGCGCGACCGCGACGGAATTGTATCCCTACCTGGCAAAACGCTGGCACGCGCATCTCGAGACCTACGACAAGCATCCCTATCAGGGCATGATGGAAGGCCCGCCTTACCCGAAGGCGCAGCCCAACGCTTCGCGCCGCGACGCCTGGCCGCCGGAAGGCGGCCCGCAGGGCTCGTCGCTGTCGTTCATGCAAAAACAGCATCTCGATCCCAACAATGTCGTGCTCGGCGTCCTCAATCCGCTCGGCACCGGGCAGGGCATCCGCAACCAGGACCTTGCCGCCGCGATCTGCTCGGCGATCAACGACTGGCAGATCGAGAAATGGACCAGCAAGGACAGCCGGCTCAAAGGCTCCGTCGTGGTCGCCAACGAGGACGGCAAGGCTGCGGCCGCCGAAATCCGCAAGCGCGCAGGCGACAAGAATTTTGTCCAGGTGCTGCTCCTGAGCCGCAACGTCGAGCCGCTGGGCCAGCGCCGCTACTGGCCGATCTACGAGGCCGCCGAAGAGGTCGGGCTTCCGGTCGGCGTGCATGCGTTCGGTTTCGGCGGCAATCCGATCACCGCGTCGGGCTGGCCGAGCTATTACATCGAGGAGATGGTCGGCCATTCGCAATGCCAGCAGACCGCGCTTTCGAGCCTGGTGCTGGAGGGCGTGTTCGAGCGGCACCCGAAACTGAAGATGATCATGGTCGAGGCCGGTTTTGGTTGGGCACCCTCGCTGGCATGGCGGCTCGACAAGAACTGGCAGCGCCTCAAAAGCGAGGTGCCGCATGTCAAACGCCCGCCATCGGAATATATCCGCGATCACATCTGGTGGACCACGCAGCCGATGGAAGATCCGGAAAGACGCGATCATTTGTTCGACGTAATCGGCTGGATCGGCTGGGACAAATTGCTGTTCGCCACCGACTATCCGCACTGGGATTATGACGAGCCGTCGCGGGTGCTCCCCGCAGGCGTCAGCGACGCCAACCGCGAGGCGTTTTATCTCGGCAACGCGCTGAAGCTGTACGGACTTACTTGATGGTGCGCCACGTCATCGCCCCAGTGGATGAATTGCCGCCGGGCACGCGAAAATTCCTCACCATCGATGAGCGCCCGATCGCGGTGTTCAACATCAACGGCGAATTCTTCGGCCTCCTGAACCGCTGCCCGCACCAGGGCGCGGCATTGTGCGAGGGGCCGCTGATCGGTCTGGCGCAATCCTCCGATCCCGGCGAGATCGAGTATACCAAACTCGGCGAGATCATCCGTTGCCCCTGGCACGGCTGGGAATTCGACATCCGCACCGGCCAGTCCTACTGCGATCCCAAACGGTTTCGGGCAAGGGCGTATCCGGCGCATGTCGAGCCGGGTTCGAGCGTGGTGAAAGGGCCCTATATCGCGGAGACAATCAAGGTCGCGGTGGAAAGCGATTATGTAGTCGTGGATTTGTAATCGTCATTGCGAGGAGCGTAAGCGCCGGATGCCCTCCGCCCTGATCACCCCAAGCCCCTCCGCCATCTGGTCGGCGAACAGCCGGCGCCCGGCGCGCCGCGCGAGCTGCGGGCGCAGCGGCAGACCGGACAACGCATTGAGCGCGTTGTTGAGATTGACCAGCAGCTTGCCCCACTGCACCCCGGCGATATCCGGGCTCGGACGCATCTTCAGGCCCGGCACCGAAAGCGCATCCGCCGCGATCCGCCGCTCGAGGCCGTCGAAGCCGGTCAACTGCAGGCCGTGAGCCTCGATCTCGCCGATCACGCGCGGACGCGCCAACAGCGCGACGCGACGGCCGGCGGCCGCATACATGCCGCCGACAAAGCAACCGATGCTGCCGGCGCCTGCGACACAGATCGGTCTGTCGGAGATCATTGCGTCCTTCCACTCGCTGGCCGGCGGATTCGACAGCAGAGTTTTGAGCATCACGCCTGGCGAAGACTGCGGCAGCGCTGGCGTGCTCCCGCCTTGTAACGGTCATGGCGCGCCGTTATGGTTTGCCCGGGCGGGCATTCGGGAGGAGACGACCATGGGCTTACTCGACGTCATCAATGGAATGCAGAACGGCCCGCGCGGTTCGAGCCAACCGAGCGCGCAATCCGGCGGCGGAATGTCGCCGTTGACCATGGCGATCCTCGGGCTGCTCGCCTGGAAGGCGATCAAGCATTTCAGCGGCAATCAACCCGGCACAACCCCGGCGCCGGTGCCACCATCAGGCAATGCCGGCGGCGTGGGCGGAGGACTTGGTGGGGGACTTGGCGGAGGACTTGGCGACGTGCTGAAGGGCGGATTGGGCGGCCTGCTCGCGGGCGGCGCCGCCGGCAGCGTGATCAGCGGCGGGCTCGGCGATCTGCTCAAGCAGCTGCAGCAGAACGGCCAGGGCGAAACCGCCAACTCGTGGGTCAGCACGGGGCCGAACAAGCAGATCTCGCCCGGCGATCTCGCCAGCGCCCTGGGCGCCGATCAGCTCAATGCGCTCTCCGCGCAGAGCGGCCTGTCGCGCGACGAATTACTGTCAGGACTGAGCCAGCATTTGCCCGACGTGATCAACCATTTGACGCCGGACGGGCGGCTGCCGACCGAAAGCGAATTATCGGGGCGGATCTGACGGACGGTCCGGCACCCGGCTTTTGAAACTCTGCTTTTTCAGAAAAGGACGACTGCGATGATACACGTCATTATCGTCGGCTTCATCGCCGGAATTCTCGCGCGGTTGCTTTCGCCGGGCCCGAACAATCCCAGCGGGTTCATCCTGACCACCGTGCTCGGCATCGCCGGCGCGTTTCTGGCGACCTTCATCGGCCAGGCCATGGGCCATTACGCGCCGGATCAGGGCGCCGGCTACATCACCTCGACCATCGGCGCGCTGGTGGTGCTGTTCATCTGGAACCGGCTGGTGGCGAGGGGCGCGATTTCCGATCCGGGCGCGAGATAAAAACGAATCTTTATCGCTCGTCATTGCGAGCCAACGGGTCGCGCGAATGCGCGCCCGATGACAGGCTCCGCGAAGCAATCCATGGGCAGCGCGGCAAGGCGCCGGATGGATTGCTTCGTCGCTTCGCTCCTCGCCATGACGGCTCTAAATCGGCCGCCGGCTTCCATCAATCCGGCTTTACATAATCCTTGGCGATGACGGCATCGACATTGAACCCCTTGTCGACAAAGCCCTGCTGCTGCAGCCATTCGATCTGGTTCCCGACATTCCTGACATCGAGCTTGCCGTCGGGATCGATGTAGGCGCAGTTGCCGACCACCTGCTCGACCGGCAGATTGGTGTATCTGGCGATGATCTCCAAAAGCGGCCTGGTCTTGTCGTCGATCGGCGCCTTGCCGTTCTTGACGGCGGCCAGGATCACGTCGTGATATTCACGGTCGGCGCGGGCAAGGGCGGCGAGAAGCTTGGTCACCAGCGGCTTGTCGGCGAGCGTCTTGGGCGAAGCGAACACCGCGCCCAATTGCCACGGCGTCTCGTCGCCGACCCAGCCCAACAATTTGGCGCCGCCGTCGTCGATCAGTTTTCGCGCGGTCGAGGCGGGCAATAGCGCGGCGTCGACCGTTTCGCCCTTCAAGGCCGCTGCCGCGTTCGACAGCGACTGCAAGGGCACCACCTTCACGTCGCTGAGCTTGAAACCATATTTGTCGGCGAGCAGGCCGAGCGAATAGTGAAAGCTGGAGCCGGTCTGCGTCACCGCCACGCGCTTGCCGGCGAGATCTTTCGGGGTCTTGAGGCCGGCGGCGTAGGCGTTGTTGCTCGCGAAGTAGCCGATCAGGGGATAGCCCGCCCGTTCGCGGCTCATGCCGCCGATCACTTTCAGGGTGCCCTTGCCCGCGAGATTATAAAGCCCGGCGGTAAACGCGGTGATGCCGAAATCGATGTCGCCGGAGGTGGTCGCGACCGCGATCGGCTGCGCGGCGTCGAAGAACTTCAGCTCGATGTCGAGACCGGCGTCCTTGAAATAGCCCTTGTCCTGCGCGATGAACACCGGCGCCGACGACGACAGCCGCAGCACGCCGATCTTCGCTTTGAGCAGATCCTCAGCCCGCGCGATCCCGCTCGCCGCGACCACCAGCAGGCCCGCCAATGCGAGCCGCGCAAATTTCGTCATCCAGTTTCCTCCTTGATTTATTACAGCCCTTCGGGAATCGTCTGATCCTGCCCGATAAACGCCCCCTGCTGCTTCAATTGCAACTGCAATTTATCGACCGCGATCTCGCGCGGCAGGGTGTTGCCGCCGAGCGCCAGCGCCGCGGCGGTGCCGGCGGCCTCGCCCATCGCAAAACAGGCGCCGGAGACGCGCGCCGCCGACTGGCCGTCATGGGTCATCGAGGCGCAGCGCCCGGCCATCAGCAGATTGTCGAGGCCTTCCGGGATCAGCATGCGATAGGGCAATTCGTTGAAGCCGCGCGATTGCGGGATCGGCGGAAACTTGAAGATGACGTCGCCGGCGACGTGGGATTCCATCGGCCAGCCATTGACGCCGATCGAATCTTCAAACGAGGCGCAGCCGAGCACGTCCTCGCCCGACAGCATGTAGCCGCCGACGACGCGGCGGGTTTCGCGGATCCCGAGCTGCGGCGGCAGGTCGACGATGTAGGATTTTTCGAAGCCCGGCACGGTGCGCAGGAACTCGAAGGCCTGGATCGCCTGGCGGCGGCCGTCGATCTCGCCGCGGGTGAGATCGTCGGGGTCGAGCCCGTTGATGGCGCTGCCGTCGTCGCGCCTGAGCTGGGTGAAATTCACCCGCCATTCGACCGGCGAGCGCTGCGGCCGCACGATCGCGGCCTTGCGCGGAAAACGATGGGTGCCGGCGGCTTCGGCCGCTTCCATCAGCGCCGGGATGGTCCGCCAGGCGTCGCCGGCCTTGTCGGGGTCGATGCCGTTGAGGCGGAACATCATCGAGGGGTAGAGCATGCTGCCCTGGTTGTCGCCGACCTCGAAAGCAGCGCCGGCCCAGGCCGCGAGATCGCCGTCGCCGGAGCAATCGATGAAGACATCCGCGCGCACCGCCTGCCGCCCGGCCTTGGTCTCGACGAACAGCGCATTGAGGCGCTTGTCGTCCTGCATCGCCACGCCGGCGCCGAGCGCATGGAACAGGATATCGACCTTGTGGGCGGCGAGGAGATCGTCGGCCGCGATCTTGTAGGCCGCGGTGTCATAGGCCTGCGCGAGAATTTTACCCAGGATCAGATGCGGCGCATTCAGTCCGCCGATACGGTCGATGCGATCGAGCAGCTCGGAGGCGATGCCCTGCACCACCCGATGCATCCGGCCATGCACATTGGCATGCAGCCCGCAAAAATTCGTCACTCCCGCCGCAGTGCCCATGCCGCCGAGAAAGCCGTAGCGCTCGATCAGCAGCGTGCGCCGCCCCGCGCGCGCCGCCGCCACCGCAGCGGCAATGCCCGCGGGCCCGCCGCCGAGCACGGCGACTTCATATTCGCCGTAGAGCGGGATCTGGCGGGCCGGTTCTTCGATGGTTTTGCGGGGCAAGTCGGGATTCCCGGATATTCGGTTGACGATCATGCCCCGGGTGGAGAATTTTAGCCATCGCGTCAAGGGGCGGCCCGGCGCGCAACACGCGAATGCGATCCTGCCGACGATCACATCGCCGGTTGCGCTCCTCGGCCAGTCCGTGGAAACTGCGACATCGCAGTGGACCCGCCCCTGACAGGAACATCCATCCATGCGCATCTGCATTTTCGGCGCGGGCGCCGTCGGCAGCCATTTTGCGGTGCGGCTGGCGCTGGCCGGGCACGAGGTCTCCTGCGTGATGCGCGGGCCGCATCTGGAAGCGGTCAGGGCAAATGGCCTGACGCTGCAGGTCGGCGACGCAAAATTCCCGGCCCGCGTAAAGGCATCCGACGATCCGGCGGCGCTCGGTCCGCAGGATCTTGTCATCTCGACGCTGAAGGCGACTTCCCTGACTAGCCTTGTCACCGGCCTGCCGCCGTTGCTGGGCGAGGACACCGCCGTGGTGTTCGCGCAGAACGGCATTCCCTGGTGGTACGACATCGGGCTTGCTCCCGATCATCCTGATGTGCCCGACCTCGGCTTCCTCGACACAAACGGCCGGCTGCGTGCTGTCGTCTCTCCGGAGCGGATCATCGGCGGCGTGATCTTTTCGTCGAACGAGGTGGTCGCGCCCGGACTGGTCGCCAATCTTTCGCCCGAGCGGAACATGCTGCAGATCGGGGAATGCGACGACCGCACCAGCCCACGGATCGAAGGCCTGCGAGCCGTGCTGAACGAGGCCTCGATCCAGTCGCAACCGGTGCCGCGCATCCGCGAGACGATCTGGTCGAAGCTCCTGACCAACATGTCGATGTCGGTGCTGTGCCTGCTGACCGGGCAGACCGCGCGGGCGGTGCGCGACGACCCGGATCTGCGCGAGGTGGTGCCGCGCCTGCTCGACGAAGCCAACGCCCTCGCGCAAAGCTATATCCCGGGCGTCAAGCGCGTCACCCGAAGCGGGCCTGCGCCCGACCACAAGCCCTCGATCCTGCAGGACTACGAGCTCGGCCGGGCGATGGAGATCGACGTGCTGGTCCGCGCGCCGGCCGCATTCGCGCGCGCCGCGGGACTGTCGACGCCGATGCTCGACCTGATGGCCGCGCTCGCCATCCGCCAGGCGCGGGCGAAGGGGCTGTATCGGGGGTGAGCGTTCGATAGTGTTGCTCGCCGGCGGCTCCGCATGCTCGGTGCAACCTCTCCCGCTTGCGGGGGAGGTCGGCGCGCTCGGCAGAGCCGACGGGTGGGGGCATCTCACCACATCATCACTCGCGTCGGGCACCCCCACCCCAACCCTCCCCCGCAAGCGGGAGAGGGAGCGCACTGCCGTTGCCGCGACATCGAGACAGTGCTTCAATTCCAGTAACCATCAATGGAAACTGGAACTCTGCATCATGCTCGTCAAGAACAAGGTCTGCGTCGTCACCGGAGCCGCGAGCGGCATCGGCGCGGCGGTCGCGCGCGCTTATGCGGAAACAGGCGCGCGCGGCGTGGTGGTGGCCGACCTGAAGTCCTCGCGCGACCATCTGGCGAAGGTCGCAGGCGACATCGACGGCCTCGCGGTGACCGCCGATGTCGGTCAGGAAGAAGACGTCAAGGCGCTGATCGCGGCGGCCGAGGACAAGTATGGGCCGGTCGACGTGTTCTTCTCCAATGCCGGGCTGTCGCGCAAGGGACAGGAGAGCGCCGACGATGCCGACTGGGAGGTGAGCTGGCGGGTGCATGTCATGAGCCACGTGTTCGCGGCGCGCGCGCTGGTCCCCGGCATGCTGGCGCGGGGCTCCGGCTATCTCCTGAACACCGCTTCCGCCGCAGGACTTCTGGCCTCGCTGAACTCGATGCCCTATGGCGTGACAAAGCATGCGGCGGTCGCGCTCGCCGAGCATCTGGCCATTCAATATGGCGACCGCGGCATCGCCGTTTCCGTACTCTGCCCGCAATCGGTGCAGACCGGCATGACCACGGCGGGCCCGAGCGCCGCGCGGGTCGACGGCGTGATGCAGCCCGCGGAGGTGGCCCGGATCGTGATCGAGGCGATGGAGGCCGAGCGCTTTCTGATCTTGTCGCACCCGACCGTGTATGAATACATGCAGCGCAAGGCCGCCGATCCGGAGCGATGGCTGAACGGGATGCGGCGGCTGCGCGACAAGATCTATGGCGCTCAGGCCGCGGGCTGACACCCGGTGTCTGCAAAGGGAAGAACGGCGTTGAAATACATTTTAGCCGCCGCCATGCTCGCGATCATGTTCGGCGCCGCGCCCGCGCTGGCGGCGGTGGAGCAATGCCGCTTCATCCAGGCGAAAGCCGAGCGGGAGGCCTGCTATCAGCGCCAGGAGGCCGAGCTTGCCGCCAAACGCAAGCCTGAGAAGACCAGCGACACCGCGACGATGGATTCGCTCAAGCAAATGCGGCAGGACGACGAGGCGGTCTACCGAAGCCTGCGCAGCATCTGCCGGGGATGCTGAGCCTCTTGCGGTTCACGACGCGGGATCGATCACTTCTCCCTCGCCCCGCTCTTCGCGGGGAGAGGTGAAACGTCCATCCGAATCGCCCGACCTCACGCCTTGCCCGCCCGCCAGTTGCCCGCGCGTTTCTCCGCGAACGAGGCCAGGCCTTCGGCGGCTTCGCTGGTCTGGCGCCGCGCCGCGTGCATGCGCACCAGCCGGGCATAGGCCTCGTCGTCGACGCTCATGCCGCCGAACGAGCTTTCCATCGCAAGCGCCTTGGTTTCGGCCAGCGCCTCGGGCCCGTTGGCCAGCAATTGCTCCACGACTTTCGAGCCCGCGCTCTCCAGTTCGCCGAGCGGCACCACCTCGTGCACCAGCCCGATGCGGCGGGCGTCCTCCGCGCCGAAACGCTCGCCGGTCAGCGCGTAGCGGCGGACCTGCCGGACGCCGATGGCGTCGCATAGTTGCGGGATGATGATCGCGGCCGTCAGCCCCCAGCGCACCTCGGTGATCGAGAACATCGCGTTGTCGGCCGCGATCACCACGTCGCAGGCGGAGATCACGCCGGTGCCGCCGCCGAAGCAGCCGCCCTGCACCAGCGCCACCGTCGGGATCGGCAGCAGGTTCAGCCGCTGCACGGCCTCGAACGTGGCCCGCGACACCGCCTCGTTCTCGTCGGGCGATTTCGGCCGCACGCCGTTGATCCATTTCAGGTCGGCGCCGGCCTGGAAATGCTTGCCGTTGCCCTTCAGCACCACGACGCGAAGCGAAGGTTTTTTGCCGAGATCATCCATGGCCGCGAGCACGCCGCCGATGAGGCCCGCGTCATAGGCGTTGTTGACCTCGGGGCGGTTCAGCGTGACGGTAGCGACCCCGCGGTCATCGAGGTTCCACAGGACTGGATCGGCAGACATCGGCGCTTCCTCTCGTTCGATATTTCTTGCGATATTTCTTGCCACATTTCTTGCGATTGTCATCGCTGGCAGAGGCCGGGACCGCCGGCGGCGTCCGGTTTCGCGATCCGTCACCCGGCCTTGGTGCCGGCAATGCGGCTGAGCGAGCCGGCGATGAATTCGTGCACGCCGACATCGAGAAAACCTGCCGCCTCGAAATAGCCGATCACATCGGCCTCGGAATGGGCAAGCCCGAGCGAATCCCCGATCGCCTGGCCGAGGCCCCAATAGGCCGGTCCCCAAGGCCCGGTGCGCTCGTTATTGGTGGTCTCGCCGATCAGATGCATCTCGCCGCCGGGCAACAGCGCGTCGTGCGCTTTCTTGATGACGCCCGCGATCATCTCGCGGCTGTACATCGGCAGATTGGAAGCCATGATCGCGACGTCGCAATCGGACGGGAACGGATCGCGCGTGAAGTTGCAGGGCTGCGCCTCGACGCGGTCCGCGACGCCGTTCTCGGCGATGAATTCGCGCGTCACCTCGCACACCACGGGCAAGTCGAGCACCACGGCGCGGATGCCGGCATGCTCCCTGGCCGCGGCGATGCAATAGGCGCCGGAGCCGCCGCCGATATCCATGATGCGGCGGCGGCCGCTGAGGTCGACCTGCCGCACGAAGCGGCGGCCGGCGCCCATGCCGATCGAGTAGGTCGCATTGTGATAGCGCCGCGCATCGGCCACCGTGAAGGTTTCGATCGAGCCCATCACCTTCAGCGCCCTGGTGCGGATATGCTCGCTCAGCCGTCCCCATTCGTTCCATTGCGGCTTTGTAAACGTAATCCACGGCCCCATGTAGCCGGGGCCGCCCTCGACCAGGAAGCGCTCGACGTCGGGGGCGTTGCGGTGGCGGCCTTGCGTCTTCTCGAGCAGGCCGGCGGCGCACAGCATCACCATCAGCCGCTCGGCGTTGGTCGGATGGATGTCGAGCGCCTGGGCGGCTTCCTCGTAGGTTCCGGCGCCCTTGCTGATCGCGGTGAACAGCCCGATTTCGACCGCCGCCATCAGCGCCGCGGATTGCCCGTAGGACTGGGCGATATTCTGCAGCCGGACGGTGGTGACCGGCGCGCTACCCGCCTGCGGCGTCTGGTTTGTCATGATAGATGCTGCGGCCGGCGCTCATTCCGCCGCGTCGAGGATGGTCTTGCCGAGCGTGTTGTCGACCACGACCGGCGTCTCGAAAAAGCTGATTTCGGGCGGGGCGCCGTAGCGGTCGGCGATCATCTTGCGCCATTCGGCGTTGTAGACACGCTCGGCGGCTTCGCGGCTTTCCCAGAGATAGCAGCCGCCGCCGGTCCGGCTTTCCGCATCGAACAAATAATATTTGCGGATCAGGCCGGGAAGACCCTGGTACTTCGGCGCCGAACCCTGGAACAGCTCGGCCGCCCTGGCGGCATCGACGGCGGCGGGCAGCCTGAAACGGACAATGGCGGTAATCATCGGCAGATCCTCCACGCGCTTGCTCGCATCCTGAACCCTCGGAAAACTGGCGATCCCGGCATGACTCGAACATGCGACCTACGGTTTAGGAAACCGTCGCTCTATCCGGCTGAGCTACGGGACCGGAGACCCCGTCCAGAGTGGCGCGGGGGTCTGGCCGCTAGATAGCAGAGCGCGCGGGTGATCGCTAGCCCGGGAAATTGACGAATGCCAAGGCGGTCAGGCCGCATAAAGCTCGATCGGTTCCGGAAAACCTTTCAGCCGGTACGCTTGGCGTCGCTGCCCTCCAGCTTATGAATTGCCGAAGCCCGATCCGGGCTTCTTGTACTCCGGCCGCGGCGGACTGAAGATATCGAGCACGCGCGCTCCCTCCGGCCCGGCGCGCATGGTGTGCGGCACGTTTCCCGGCGTGCGCCAGAAATCACCCTTGCTCACCGGAATCTCCTCACCGCCCTGCATCCGGACGGCCGAGCCCTCGAGCAACACGCCCCATTGCTCCTCGGGATGATGATGCATGGTCCCTTCCGAGTTCGGCGCCAACGTCACCACGGACAGCATGGCGTGCTCGCCGGCGAAGATACGCGTTGTGAGCCCCGGCGCGAGGTCCCGAAACAGACCATCATGCGGATTGTCCAGATTGTGGAATTCCTGCTTTTGACTCATCGTTCCTCCCTCACTTCCCATCAATCGGGATTTTCCGTAGCCGCCCGGTAGCGGCCCTTGCGGATCGAGACGATCGTTTCCTCTTCGGCGCGCGATCCGGGAGCGGACCGCCTCGAACAATGTAGATGCCCATTCCGCCCCGGCGCAACATCTGCAGGTCAGGACGAGACTATCCGGGCAGGAAACGGCCGCTTGATCTGGCTGAGCCAGGGGACCGAGCCGGCTTCGCCTCACGAATGGAGCTTGCGGGTGGTGGCGCTTTTCTCGCTGGCGGCGGGGCCGCGGAAGGTGCCGAACACGCCGTCCAGCGCGGGATTGCTGACGCCGAACCAGTGCTTCTCGCTGATGAAATGATGGCGCAAATGATACTGCTTGATCCAGCGGCCGAGCCGCGTTCGCGGCTGGTAGGGAATATGCGCGACGTAATGCACCCATTCATAATGCAGGATCGCCAGCATCATGCCGAGCAGCGCGGAGAAGGCTGCGGCCAGCCCGAACAGGAGCGCGAACAGCGCGGCGGCGACGGCGAGGTTCGGCACCAGAAACCAGATCGGCAGGAACAACAGATCGAGCCGGTTGGGCTCGACATGGTGATCGTAATGCAGGCGGTGCTGCAGCCGGCGCGCCGGCGGCCATGACAGCGGGGCTGCGTGAAAGGCGAAACGGTGCATGCCGTATTCGCTCAGATAGAACATCAGCGCCCCGAGCGCGATCATGACAGGCTGCAGCGCGACGACACCCAGCAGCCAGGCGATCATTTCGGCGACCACGCCCAGCACCAGCGCCGCGACGCTGCCATGACGAAGAAATACCACAAGCATTCCGCTGCCTTTCGAGGATCCGCCCCGTCCGCACGGCCGAAGGTCTGCCGCCGGAGCTGAAATCCGCCTTAATCCGATATGATACCCCGTGCCCTCGTCAGTCCGGCCTGCACTCTCTTAGCGTGCGCTGCGGTCAAATTCACGCCAAAAATGCCGGGCAAATCCGCCGTTCCGGGGGTGACAGCGACGGCGATAATGGCGACAATCGAAGGTGGCGGAAATTGCGTCGCGTTGAAGCTGTGTTGAAAATTGCGTTCTGGGGAAATCCTGCGTGATGGTGCCGCCAAAATCCGTTCCGCTGATTGCCGCGTTCGCAGTTTGCGCGGCGCTGACGCCGTTGCGCGCGCAGGCGCAGTGGTGGTCGCGCGCGCCGGCCGATTTCGAGGAATGCGCCGACAAGGCCGAGAAGGCGGCGACCAGGGAAGAAAAATCGTCGCAGCTCGTCGAATGCAACGCAAAATTCGCGGGCCGGCGAAAGCCCGGCGGCGGCTACACCTATTTCGATTTCATGCAGAACCGGAGCTTCGATATCGCGGGCCCGAACCCGACGCCGGAAGAGCAGAAGAAAATCGACGAACAATATACCCACTTCCTCGACCAGGAGCGGCTAAGCCGGATCGCAGCCGAGGCCAGCGCGAAGCAGCAATTGCTGCAGCCTGCCTCCTTGCGAAGCGCAAAGGTGCCGCTGCCGGTCGAGGCACCCCACAGGGAGGCGGCGGCCGCGGGCGGGAGCAGGCCGCGCCCGAAGGTCGCGGGTTGCGCGCGGCATTCGTTCTCCTGCGACTGGCCGCGGCTTTCGGAAGGCTGGAAGGATTTGAAGAAGCTGTTCAGCTCTTCACATGGCAAACCGAAGCGCGGCTGACGCTTCGTCAAACCCGTCGTCATTCCGCAATCACCATCGCCCGGAATTTCCGGCAACGAGATTTCGGATCGTTCACGAACGCACGCCGGCACGGCGGGCGGGCGCCCGTCAAGCGATTCTCGCGGTGGCCGCTGCAATCTTCCCGCGCTTCAGCATCCCGGCAGAGGGGAGGAAGCCGGCGCTTTCCGAACGAACATCAATAATGCGCGCCGTGGTGAATCCGCCTGACGGGGCGCCGGTGCGGCCGGTGATGGCGCGCCACCGGTTCATAAACCGGCCCGGAATGGCTCTGCGCCGCGCGCTGCTCCTGCAGCCTGGCGTCATAACCGGGCGACGGCGTCACGGTCGGGGGCGCGGCGATGGCGGGCGCCATCGAGGCCCAGCCGCCGACAACCGCGGCGGCGATGACGGAAGCTGCATGGATTCGTTTCATAGCTTTCCTCCCGGCGCGGCCGCGGCCGCCGTGCATGGTCGCTCGGTTCAGACTTGCCCCCGAAAATTGCCTTTTCAAGGCACGAGCGCGTGAGCAAGCGTAGCCCGGATGAGCGAAGCGATATCCGGGGCAGCTGTTAAACATCCTGCACCCACATGTCGCTGCGCTCATGTCGGCCACGCTGCCTGCGTGCGACGTGCCGGGCCTTACCACCAGCCCCGTTGCACGGGACGATAGTACTGGCCGCCGCGCGGGCGCGCATTGACAGGTTGGGAGTTCTCATCGCGCTGAAAAATAAAGCCGAAGAAGTCGTCGTTACGGCTCGCGACAGGGATATCGACCGTGGGCTTGCGCGTCACGAAGCCGCCCTGGGGCTGGTTGTTCAACACCGCGACGAACTCGGTGCGGTAGTTGGTCTCGCTGCTCAGCGGCTCGTCCGAGATGACGATCGAGGATCGCGGCAAGGCGGTCGGCGCGATGCGATCGAGCACCGCTTGCGGGATGGTGATGCGGTCGAGCGCATCCTTGGCGTTGTCCGCGCTGTCGATCGTGACCGCGGTCCAGCGCAGGCCCGCGTCGTTGCGCGCGACCGCCGTGAACACATGCGTGCCGATCGGCTTTTCGGGATTGCGGATCGTGACCGGAACCTCGATGCTCGCATCGAACACCTCGCCGCCGTCCGGCCATGGCCTATGCGTGTTGCGCCGCACGTAAAGCTTCCGCGTCGCGCGACTGATGAAGACCGAGACCGGCTCGAGCGCGAGCTTGGCCTCGCTCGCCGCCTTGGCGGTGTCGGCCTTCCTCGCCTGAGCCGCCTTGACCGCCTCCTTTGCCGCGGCGGCGGCATCGAGCTTCGATTTCGCGTCGGCCCTGGCGGTGTCGAGCTGGGTCCCCAGATCCGCGGCCCTGGCGGCGGCCTTTTGCTCGAGGTCCTCGGCGCGCGCCTTGGCCTCGTCCGTCCTGGCGGCGGCGAGCGCCTTGTCGGCGTAGGCGAGCTTGGCGTCGGCGCCGGCCTTGAGCCGCTCCAGCTTGCGCAGCGACGACTTCAGGGACGCCGTCTCGCGCGGTGCTGCCGCGGCGGCTTTCTTCGCCTCGGCGGCCGTCCTGGCAGCCTCGGCCGCCTCACTGGCGAGCGCCTCGGCCCTGGCCGGCGCGGCCGCGATGGCTTCGCGGTTCGGGACCAGCAGCGCTGGATGGGAGAATTCGACCGGCTCGGCGTTATCAGGCGAGATGATCACGCGCATGCCGATCCACGTCTTCTCGAACAGCTTCTCGGCAAAGCCATAGGGCATCCGCACGCAGCCATGCGAGGCCGCATATCCGGGCAGCGGACCGCCGTGCAGCGCGATGCCGTTCCAGGTGATGCGCTGCATGTTCGGCATCCAGGCATCGTCATAGAGGGTCGAGTGGTGGTCCTTGTCCTTCTCCAGGACGGCGAAGACGCCGGCTGGCGTCTCGCGCCCCGTGGTGCCGGTCGATACCGGCGCGCGCAGGATCCAGCCGTCGGCGTCGTAGAAGGTGACCTGCTGGCTCTTGAGCGACACGATGGCCATGATCGGCTCGCCGGCCTCACGCGGCGCCGTCACCTCGGTGGGTCGTGCGGCGCGCGCCTGTCTCGCCGCGGCCTCGGCGGTGAGCGCCGTCAGTGCCGCCATCGCCGCGAGCATCACAATGGCGGGATGCCCCCAGCGCCGCATCGCGACGGCGGATTGCGCCGTCGTAAACCGATTTACCATGCCATGCCCAGGTTGAAGTCCCGTCCGCGCTTGGGTCGATCAAGTCAGTCTCTCATATACGACCGCCCGCGCAGGAGGAAGGGTGGCTCGCGGCTGAATTGGCGCGTCGCGGAACTCACGCGATCCCCGACTCGAGTCCGGAATGCGCAGCAAAGCGGCAGTCCGCCGGCCAATCCGAATTCATGGGCTCACGCCCCGGTGGCAGACGCGGCTGCGACAAAATAACCCGACGGGCAGAATTTCGCTTAACATGTCGGGCAAATCAGTTTTATTGATCCGCCCGTCTCACCCGATGAGAGGGGCGGCTCGCGATCGTCACGAACGTGCGGTGGGATGTGGTGGACGCGATATCAGCGCAAGACGAACGCTGAATGTCGCGTACGGTGAAGTCGTGTGGTCCTGACGCCTCATGGTTGGCGTCAAGCCTGCGGAATTTTCTGCAGGTGACGGAGACAACAAAGCCTGATTCTCCGGGGAGAGCGCGTTATAAGCCGTAAAGCCATCGCGCAGGGAAGGCCGGATTGCCTCCGCTGAACCTGTATGCTCGTGTGCGTTTTCTTTGCACAACTTTGCACACGAGACCGCGGGTGCAGCGCGCACCCGGTCTTCCCTGCGCCCTCTTGCTTCAGGAGGGGCAAGTTTCAGGCATAGCTCGGGCAAATCTTGCCGCGAGAACGCGGACGCGTATCTGCTGTTTGAAATTTAAATCGGAAAGATTTTGTCGTTCCGGGGCGCACGCGAAGCGGGCGAGCCCGGAACCTCGAGATTCCGGGTCTGGTCCTTCGGACCGTCCCGGAATGACGACCGACGGTTTGGCTTGCTACTCCGTCGGCGTCCCCTGCGCCATCATCCGCCGCTCCTTCGCGTAACGCACCAGCGCGACGTAGCGGTAGAGGCCGTGCACGAACTTGCCGTAGGGCATGGTGATGAACAGCGAGAACACGAAGCCCAGATGCAGCGCCAACAGCGGGCCCATCGCGGCGGTCTCGCGCAGGATCAAAAGCGCCATGCCGGTGAGGCCGGTCAAAAACAGCATGGCGATGAACGCGACATCCATGCCGGTGCGCTTCTCGTCCACCAGCGCCGGATCGCGCTTGAATTTCTCCGCGAGCAGGCCGGCGGGCCCGATCAGAAGCCCGATGCCGCCCAGCGTGCCCAGCACGACCGGCACGTCCCACCACGGATAGGGCGCCTCGCGCGCCAGCAGATAGTGATACAGCGTCGCCACGCAGGTGGCGGCGAAGCAAAGCACAAAGCCGTAGAAGGTGAGGTGATGGTAGATCTTGCGGTGGTCGGTGGGGCGTTCGTCCTCGTTGAAGCAGCCGACGCCGCCGCCGTCGAGATAGCGCAGCTCCCCGGCATCCTTCATCGCCTGCCACAGCGAGCCGGGATCGGCGAGCATGCCGATCGGTTCGCCGATGTCGCGCCAGAATGCGCGCACGCCCATCACCAGCGCCACGATCGCGTAGAGGAACGCCGCGCCGAACAAGGCCGCCATCGCGTTGTGCGGCATCAACGCGTAGAACGCGCCGGGGCCGGTGTGGATGCCGAGCAGCACCTGCCGGTCGGTCGCGGCCGCAAAGCCGAAAACGAACGCGGCCACGCTCAGGGCCGCGATGACGCTGATCGCCAGTCCGTTGCGCGCGAACAGGCCGGAGAAGGCGCGCGGCCAGGCATAGGCGGCCCAGGATTCGGCGCGCGCGGCGGCCAGAATCTTCGGCACATTGACGTTGTATTCGTGCGGCGGCGAGAACTGGCAGTCGGTGTAGCAGGCGCCGCAGGCATGGCAGAGATTGGCGAAATAATTGAGGTCCCCGTCCGAGAAGGCGCGGCGCATTTCCATCGCCGGAAACACCGCGCAAAGCCCCTCGCAATAGCGGCAGGAATTGCAGACCGTCATCAGGCGGTCGGCCTCCTCGAGCGTCTTAGTTCCGTGCATTTTGCGCCGCTTCCCGTCCCGCGATTCGTCCGAACACGCTGCCGATGGTCATGCCGATGCCGGCCGCATAGCCCTTGCCGAGCACATTGCCCGCCATGATCTCGCCGGCGGCGAACATGTTGGCGGCCGACCTGCCGTCCGTCATCAGCATGCGCGCCTGCTTGTTCACGCGGGTGCCGAGATAGGTGAAGGTGATGCCCGGCCGCACCGGGTAGGCGTAATAAGGCGGCGTCTCGATCTTCCGCGCCCAATGCGTCTTCGGCGGCGTCAGCCCTTCGGTGCGGCAGTCGTCGAGGATGGTGTGATCGAAAGTGCCGGGCCTCACGGCCGCGTTGAAGCCGGCGACGGTTTTTTCCAGCACGGCCGCGTCGAGCTCGAATTTGGCGGCCAGTCCGGCAATGCTGTCGGCCTTGATCGGCGGAAACAGCGTCGGCATGAAACTGGTGAGGACAGAGGAATCGAAAATGATATAGGCGATCTGGTCCGGCTGGGCTGCGACCAGGCGGCCCCAGATCGCGTAGCGTTTCGGCCAGATATCTTCGCCCTCGTCGTAGAATCGCAAGGCTTGATTGTTCACGACGATACCGAACACCACGGAATCATGCCTGGTGATGATGCCGCCGTCGAATTTCGGGGCGCGGGCGTCGATGGCGACCGCGTGGCACTGGGTGGGATCGCCGACTTCCTGCACGCCCTTGGCGAGCAGCATCTTCAGGATCGAGCCGCGATTATAGGGCGTGCCTCGGATCAGGAAATTGTCGGCGGCCGGGCCCCAATATTCCTTCAGCCATTCGATGTTGGCCTCGAAGCCGCCGGCCGCCGCGACCAGCGTCGCGGCGCGAACGGTGGCGCGGCCGTCGCCCTGTTTCAGCGAAGCGGAGAGAAACATGCCGTTGTCGATTTCGAGGTCGAGCACCTCGGCGTCGTAGAGGATCTCGACGCCGAGCTGCTCGGCGGTGAGATAGAGCGCGTTCAGCATCGCCCGGCCGCCGCCGAGGAAGAACGAATTGGTGCGCCCGAGGCTGAGCGTGCCGCCCAGCGACGGCTGCCAGCGCACGCCCTGCTTGACGATCCAGTGCAGGATGTCCTTGGACTCCGCGATCATGTGGCGCGCCAGCTCCTCGTCGGTCTGGCCGCCGGTGACGCGCAGCAGATCTTCCCAGAATTCGGCTTCGGTATAGGGGCCGGTGAGGATGTCGGTCGCCGCATCGTGGGCGCAGCGCATGTTGCGGGTATGGCGGGTGTTGCCGCCCCGATAGAATTTCGGGGCGCCTTCCAGCACCAGCACGGACGCGCCCAGGCGCCGCGCGCTGATCGCGGCGCACAGGGCGGCGTTGCCGCCGCCGATCACCAGCACATCGTATTTGCGGGTTAAGTCGACCATGCCGTCTTGTTATCGTTGTTTGCGTGGAAATCAAATGGCGGGCCGGCCGTCTCACGCCTGCTGCGCGGGCGACCGCTTGCCCGCGCGCCTCGATCGCTCCGCTGCGGTAGATGACGATAAACTGCGGAAAGGCTCTTCGCCGGCCGACAGTTACCCTGATTGAACCGGCATCTGCCGTGCCCGCGTGGCGCGACCAACCGCAAATCGCGTGTCATCCGACATCGTCGCATGGATCGGCGCGTTTTTCAGGGTTTGTTCTGCACCGAGGCTTTCAGCCATTGCCGGAATGCCCGCAGTTTCGGCGGATCCGCCCTCGTCTCCGGCGAGACCAGGTAGAAGCCGGCGTCCGCCGGCAGCGCGATCTCAAAGGGTACCACCAGCCGCCCCTTGGCGATATCGGCCTCGACATAGGAGGTCCGGCCCATCGCCACGCCGATGCCGTCGATCGCCGCCTGCACGGTCACGAAGATCAGGTCGAAACTCACTCCCGGCTGTTTTGAGATGTTCGCCGGCAGCCCGGCGGCCGTGAGCCATAGCCGCCAGTCGTCGTCGTAGCCGCCGCTGCTGTGCAACAGCGTGTGGTTGGCCAAATCTTCCGGGCAG
Organism: uncultured Alphaproteobacteria bacterium; assembly: GCA_963721275.1. GTDB lineage: Bacteria > Pseudomonadota > Alphaproteobacteria > Rhizobiales > Xanthobacteraceae > Bradyrhizobium. The sequence goes on from CAVRIQ010000014.1 coordinate 423,617, forward strand.
CGCAGCGGCTTGTCGCCCTGGAGCAGCGCCGGACTGCACACCGGAAACAATTCGTCGGCCATCAGCCAGTCGGCGCGCAGGCCGGCCCAATGGCCGCGGCCGTAGCGGATCGCGGCATCGACGTCGCCGCTCCGGAAATCGACCAGGCCGGTCGAGGTGGTGATGCGCACGTCGATGCCGGGATGCGCCTCCTGGAAGGTGGACAGCCGCGGCAGCAGCCATTTGGCGGCCAGCGACGCCAGCGTCGAGACCGTCAGCACATGGTCGTCATCCCGGCGCTTGAGCCGGTCGGTGGCGAGCCTGAGATCGTTGAAGGCGGCGCGGACCCCGGGAAGATACTCCCTGGCCTCCGGGGTCAGCGCCAAAGCGCGGTTCTGCCGGACGAACAGGCGGATCCCGAGTTCCTCCTCCAGCCGGCGAATCTGATGGCTGATCGCAGTCTGGGTGACGTTCAGCTCGGACGCCGCATTGGTGAAGCTCAAATGCCGGGCCGCGGCCTCGAACGCGCGCAGGCCATTGAGCGAGGGCAGCCGGGCGGTCATGGGGCTATCCAATTCATGAGATTACCTCATGCGAAGGTGGACAACATGTCGTTTGTCGAAAGCGCCGAAAGCACAGATATTCGCTTCAAGAGCTTAACTTTAGGAGGGCATCATGTCCATCTATTCGCATCAATCGATGACAAATCATCATAGTACGGGAATTCTGGCCCAACTCGGCGAGACCCTGCATGTCTGGCGCGACCGTCAGCGCCAGCGCCGCGAATTGACCCACTGGACCGATCGCGACCTGCACGACGTCGGCTTGTCCTGGAGCGACGTCGCCAATGAGGCCGAAAAGCCGTTCTGGCGGGCCTGAGCGGCCGCCGCGGCCGGCGCCCGCCTCCAAAGGGGGACGCCGGCCATCGTTTTTCGGGAATCGATGGAGCCTGCCATGTCCGCATTTCGTCTCGATGACCTCCGGCAACATTCCGATGTCTTGAGGCTGCGCAATGGCAAGTCCCTGACGGTGCGCTTTGTCGAGCCCGGCGATGCCGAGGCGCTGCAGTCCTACTTCCGCTCGCTCACGATCCGTTCCCGCCACAACCGCTTCCTCGGCGCCATGAGCGAACTGCCGCGAAATCTGCTCGAGGATTTCATCCATGTCGGCGAGCAAGATCGCTTCAGCGTGATCGCGACCATGACGATCGCCGGCCGTGAGACCATCGTCGGTGAAGCCCGCTACGCCTTCGACGCCGACAAGGACAGTTTTGAGTTCGGCCTGTCGATCGACGACCGCTGGCAGGGCCAGGGCGTCGGCTCGGCCCTGCTGAGAAATCTGGAATGCCGCGCCGCCGCGTTCGGCGCCAATCTCCTGTTCGGCGATACCCTGCGCTCCAACGAGGTCATGATCGCACTCGCCCGCAAATCCGGCTTCAACTTCACCGGCAACCCCGACGACTGGAAGCTGGTGCGGTTCGAAAAGCACAGCGATCTCGCGCCGAAGGAAATTCCCTGCGCCAGCTGGCGGCTGGCCGCCGAACAGATCGCGCTGCAGGCGGCGTTCTGAAACTCGGCTTATTTCCCCGTAAACACCGCCTTGCGCTTCTCGATGAATGCCTGCACCGCCTCGCGATGATCCGCGGTCATGGTGGTGCGGATCAGGCGCTCCGCTTCCTGGTCGCGGGCGGTGGCGAAATCGAACGTCAAGGCTTCGTCGAGATTGTCCTTCATGTAGCGCAGCGCGATGGTCGGCCCTTCGGCCATCGATGCCGCCAGCGCAAACGCCTCGACCTGCAGCTTTTCGTCCGGCACCACGCGGTTGACGAGGCCGATCGCCTCGCATCTGACGGCGTCCACCTTGTCGGCGGTGAACATCAGTTCGCGCGCCCGCGAGGTCCCGACCAGCCGCGTCAGCAGCCAGGCGATACCATAGTCGCCGGAAAGGCCCACCCTCAGATAGCCGGTGGAGACGAACGCCGATTGCGCCGCGATGCGGATATCGCAGGCCATGGCGATAGCGAGCCCCGCGCCGACCGCGGGGCCGGGCAGTGCGGCGATGGTCGGCTTGCGCACCGAGACAAGCGCGCCGGTCAAGAGGCGCTGGCGTTCCTGCAGGTCGGCGACCTTCTCGTCATACGACATGTCCAGTTTCTTCTTGTCGCGATGGGCACCCATGCCCTTGACGTTGCCGCCGGCGCAGAACGCGGTGCCGGCGCCGGTGATCAGCAGCGCGCCGACATCCGAATTCTCGCCGCAGGTTTTGATCATCGTGCGCAGCGCCGGCGTCAGATCGTCCGACAGCGCGTTGCGGACCTCGGGGCGGTTCAGCGTGATCACGGCGACTCGGTCGCGGATCGCACAGAGCAGTTCGCTGGTGCCGGTTTCGATGGTGATTTCGCTCGTCATGTTTCCCCCAAAACGTTTTTCGTCATTCCGGAGCGATGCGAAGCATCGAACCCGGAATCTCGAGATTCCCCGATGCGCAATGGCGCATCTGAGGTCTGGTCCTTCGGACCATCCCGGAATGACGGGTGATATCTCAAAACTTCTCCACCCAGGGCCGCAATTCCATCTCCCAGGTCCAGGCGCTCCGCGGCTGTTGCAGCACGTTCCAGTAGCTCGAGGCAATGGCGTCGGGATCGAGCATCGAATCCGGGCGGTCGGCAGGTTCGGTGCGCGCCGCGCTGCGAATGCCGCCGTCAATGACGAAATGCGCGACATGAATGCCCTGCGGCGACAATTCGCGCGCCATGCTCTGCGCGAGACCGCGCAGCGCGAACTTGCCCATCGCGAAGGGGGCCGATTGCGGATAGCCCTTGACGCTGGCCGACGCCCCCGTGAACAGGATCGCGCCGTGCCTGCCCGGCAGCATGCGTCTTGCTGCCTGCTGCGCCACCAGGAAGCCGCCGAAGGCGCTCACCGCCATCGCCTGCGATACTTCCGCCGGCACCAGATCGATGAAGGCGCCGCGCGCCCGACCGCTGGCGTTATAGACGACCAGATCGGGCACGCCGATCTCGCGCTCGACCAGGCCGAACAGGCGCTCGACCTCGTCGGCGTCGGTGGCGTTGCAGGCAAAGGCGCGGGCGCCGGTTTCTTGACAGAGCGCGCCGAGCTTCTCGATTTGCCGCGCCGCCAGCGCGACGCGAATTCCCTGCCTGGCGAACAGGCGCGCCAGCGATGCGCTCAGGCCTTCGCCAGCGCCAACGATCAGGGCGATCTTGTATTTTGGGACTTCCATGCGCGTCTTCCTTTCCTGATGTTTCAGCCGCGCAAGCCGGCGAGGCAGCCTGCTTGTTCCAGAACCGGATCGAGCGCGGCCTTGTCGGAGACCCCTGCATATTTGGCGCGCAGCATGGCAAGCGAGCGCGCGTGATATTTCTGCGGCTTCTGGGTCCAGATTTTGTCAGCGAGCGTGACGCTGAATTCGTCCCTCGCCTCAGCCAGCGCCTTTTCGTTGGCGCAGGTCCAGGGCATGAATTGCGCCCCGACCTGTTGCTGCAGGATCGGCATCAGGGTCGGCTCGAGCGCCGGCCAGGCCTCGAACGCGCCTTCCGCCTTCGGCCACAGCATCCGATGCACCCAGTCCAGCACATGCGGCGCGCCGCCGCCGATCAGCGCGCCCGCGGTCGGGTCGGTCCACATTTCGTAGATCTGGCCCCACAGGCCGAAATCGCCATAGGCCGGCCTGTCGCCGAACAGATAGGGGCGCGTCGCCAGATGGGCGTCCAGCAGTCCCAGCATGCTGACAAAACCGGCCTCGATCTGCGGCGCGGTCACCGCGTTGGAGCCGACGAACCATACCCGGTCGACCATGCGGGCGCGGACCTGGCCGGCGAAGGCGGCGTGCTTCTCCTCGTCGGCCGCAGGCCCGCGCATCCGCGCGATGCGTCCCGCCGACGAGATCTGATCGACGTCGCGCGCCCAGCGGTAGTGGAACATCCATTTGTTGCCCCATTCGTCGCCGAATTCCTCGATCAACGCGGAAACGAAGCGGGCGACGGGGTCATCGGGATGGATCGAAGGTTCCGGAAAAAGCTTCTCCATCGTATCGATGATCGGGGTGGAATCCTGGATACCAGTGCCCTCGGGCGTCACCACCAGCGGAATGATCGGCATCCTGGCGTATTTCTCGAATTCCGGCTGGCTCGCCGCATTGCGCAAGACCCATTGATGCGGGATGGCTTTGTAGCGAAAATAGGAGCGCACCTTGACCGAGTAGGGCGACATCTCGGCGCCGATGATGCGATGAACCTCCGCCATGGGCATTCCTCCCGATATGTCTCGTGACGACCTTGTCGCCTGTCTGCTCTGGAATGATCTATATCATCTAAAACCATGGGCGAAACGAACAAGGGTTGCAAATGCCAGACCTGGCCAGACAAAGTGATGTGACAAGCCCCGCCGATCGGCCGGGATTGCTCGCGCCGGATACATCCGGCATGAATTTCTATCGCGCCGATCCGGCGCTGACCGACCTGCTTCGCATTCACCTGCCGGACCCGCTGTTTCGCCATATCGAGCCGTATCTCGACCGGCTCGGCGCGCTCGCGGGCGGCCATCTCGACGAATGCGCGCGGCTCGCCGACCGTCACGTGCCGGTGCTGCATCAGCGCGACCGTTTCGGGCGCGACGCGCAGTGGATCGAATATCACCCGGCCTATCGCGAGCTCGAGCGTGCCGCCTTCGGCGAATTCGGTATCCACGCGATGTCGCTGCGCAAGGGCATCATGGGCTGGCCGGAGCCATATCCCGTGGCGGCGAAGCACGCCTTTACGTTTCTGTTCAACCAGGCCGAGTTCGGCCTGGGCTGTCCGATCAACGTCACCGACGGCTGCGCCAAGCTGTTGGCGAAATTCGGCAGCGAAACGCTAAGGACAAGATATCTGGATGGGCTGACGCAAACCGACATGAGCCGGCTGACGCAAGGCGGCCAGTTCATGACCGAGAAGGAAGGCGGTTCCGACGTCGGCACGCTCACGACCACGGCGGTGCAGGAAGGCGACCACTGGCGGCTGTCGGGCGAGAAATGGTTCTGCTCCAACGCGGACGCCAAGGTGGTGATGCTGCTGGCGCGGCCGCAGGGCGCCGAGGGCGGCACCCGCGGCGTCGGCCTGTTTCTGATGCCGCGCTTCCTCGACGACGGTTCGCCCAATCATTACCGGATCGTGCGGCTGAAGGACAAGCTCGGCACGCGCTCGATGGCGTCGGGCGAGATCAAGCTGGAAGGGGCGATCGCCTATGCCGTGGGTCGGCTCGATCGCGGCTTCGTGCAGATGGCCGAAATGGTCAATTCGTCGCGGCTCTCCAACGGCGTCAAATCCACCGCGCTGATGCGCCGGGCGCATCACGACGCCATGACGGTGGCGAAAAGCCGCGTGGTGTTCGGCAGCCGCATCATCGACCTGCCGCTGGCGCGGCGGCAATTGATGAAGATCATGCTCGCCACCGAGCAGGCGCTGTCGATGAGCTTTCTGACCGCCGACGCGCTCGACCGCGGCGAAGCCGGCAGCCAGGACGCGGCGGCGCTGTTGCGGATCCTGACCCCGACCCTGAAATTCCGCGCCACCCGCGACGCGCGCAAGGTCTGCGGCGACGCGCTGGAGATGCGCGGCGGCATCGGCTACATCGAGGAATTCGCGACCAGCAGGCTGTTGCGCGACGCCCATCTCGGCTCGATCTGGGAAGGCACCGGCAATATCGTCGCGATCGATACGCTCAAGCGCGCGGTCGGCCGCCATGGTGCCGAGGCCGCACTCGCTGCCGATTTGCACGCCCGGCTCGACGACAGCAGCAAGGTGCCGCAGGCCTGGCGCAGCAGCTTGCGCGATCTCACCGACCGCGCCATCGGCTTTGCCCGCGAGGTGGCGGGGCGCATGGACAACGAGGCCGAGGCGCGGCGCGCCACCAGCCTGCTTTATCATGTCGCCAGCGCCGTGGCGCTGGCCTGGGAAGGCGGCCGCATCCATGAGATGCGCGGCGATGCGCGCCGGCTGCTGCTGTCGCGCCTGGTGATCGATCACCGGGTCTCGGCGAACGATCCGTTCCGGCTCACGGAAAATCCGGTGCAGCGCGCCATCACCGATCGCCTGCTCGGCGAGCGCGCCGTCGGCATGGCCGAGGTTGGCGAATTGCTTTCGGCGGCGTAGGCTGGGATGCGTGATCTTACCTCTCCCGTTGTGGGAGAGGTCGGATCGCATCGCCAGTTGCGATCCGGGTGAGGGTTGCGCTCTATCGATGGACCGTAACCCCTCACCCCAACCCTCTTCCACAACGGGAGAGGGAGCGCACCGTCCGCGATTAAGAAGCGTACACATAACAAAAAAGAGGAAACACCGATGAAGGCCGCCGTCCTGTATGAAGTCAACAAGCCGCTGGTGATCGAGGACGTCAGCCTGCAGAAGCCCGGCCCGCGCGAAGTGCTGATCCGCACTTCCGTCGCCGGGCTCTGCCATTCCGACCTGCATTTCATGGAAGGGCTCTATCCGCATCCGCTGCCGGCGGTGCTCGGCCATGAGTCCGCCGGCGTCGTCGAGCAGGTCGGCTCCGACGTCACCTATGTGAAGCCTGGCGATCACGTCGTCACCTGCCTGTCGGTGTTCTGCGGCACCTGCGACAATTGCACCACGGGGCGGCCGGTGCTGTGCACCGACACCACCGTCAAGATGCTGCCGGGCGCGTCGAACCGGCTGTCCTGGGCGCGCTCGGAGAAGCTGAACCAGTTCCTCAATTTGTCGTCGTTCGCCGAGCAGATGCTGGTGCACGAGAACGCCATCGTCAAGATCCGCAAGGACATGCCGCTCGATCTCGCCGCGCTGATCGGCTGCGGCGTCATCACCGGCTACGGCGCGGTGGTGAATACGGCGAAGGTCGCGCCCGGCGAGAGCGTGGTGGTGATCGGCTGCGGCGGCGTCGGCATGGCCGCGATCAACGGCGCGCAGATCGCCGGCGCCGGCCGCGTCATCGCGGTCGACACCAATCCGGCGAAACTGCAATTGGCGACCAAGCTCGGCGCCACCGACATCGTCGATCCCAGGAATGGCGACGTGGTGCAGCAGGTGCGCGACCTCACCGGCGGCGGCGTGCATCATTCCTTCGAAGTGCTGGGCCGCAAGGAGACCGCGGAGCAGGCGTTCGCGATGCTGGCGCCCGGCGGCACCGCGACCATCGTCGGCATGATCCCGTTCGGCCAGAAGATCGAGCTGCACGGCTTCGACTTCCTGCGCGAGCGCAAGATCCAGGGCTCGTCGATGGGCTCCAACCATTTCCGCGTCGACATGCCGCGGCTGGTCGAATTCTACATGCGCGGCCGGCTGCATCTGGAGGACTGGATCTCGGCCAGGCTGAAGCTGTCCGAGATCAACGAGGGCTTTGCCGCGATGAAGGCCGGCAAGACCGTGCGCAGCGTGATCATGTTTGATGCCTGAGCAGCTGAATCGGCAGTACTCGTCATTCCGGGATGCGCCTTTTGGCGCAGGCCCGGAATCCATACTCACGATCGTGGCTATGGATTCCGGGTTCGAGGCTTCGCCTCGCCCCGGAATGACGTCAGTGCGTCACCGCGACACATGCGCCGATACCGCGAGCCAGCGGCCGTTCTGCCGCGCCCAGCAATCCGTGTAGCGGCCCGAGGCCTGCTGGCCGTCCGGCGTCGTGTAGCTCGTCCGCGCATGGATGATGGCAAAATCGCCCATCAGGCGAATCCTGACGTCATGGGCCTCGAGATTTCTGATCGTCACCGGCACGGCCGTCTGCTTGAGAAAACCGGCGCGGTCGACCAGCGACTTGTCGGGGTTGGAGCAATGGAAATCCTCGGCGAGGATTTCGTCGAAACGCCTGACGTCGCAATTCTGGACGGAATTGACGTAGTCGCGGTTCAAGGCTGTCAGTTCAGCGAGGTCGTTTCGCATTCCCTCATCTCCCATGCTAAATCCTCATGGTGAGGAGGCGCGCCACCGCCGTCTCGAACCATGAAGGCCCGTGATGTCTCATCCTTCGAGACGCGCGCGAAGAGCGCGCTCCTCCCGAGTGAGCGCGAATGCGCTCATCCGGGATGAGGTTTCCTTTCAATCATCGAACATCGGCGGCGGCACAAAACCGCCGAATTCGCGCTCGATCAGCTCTGCCAGTCGGAGCGGCGTGCGATCCTCCAGCCAGGGCCCGACGATCTGCACGCCGACCGGCAAGCCTTCCGGCGAAAGGCCGATCGGGATCGCGGTGGCGGGCAGGCCGGGCAGCGTCGCGATCCCGGGCCATGCCAGTTGATCGACATAGACGAAGTCCTCGCCGTCGATATCGATGCGGCGCTTCTCCTGGTCATCGGAATGATCGTGCGGGTAGGCCGGGATCGGCATCACCGGGCAGATCACCGCGTCGAAATTTCTGAACAGCTCGCGCCATTGTGCGCGCAGCCGCGCGCGTGCGCCGTCGGCGAGCACCCAGTCGCGATGGCTGAGCACGATGCCGCGCAGGCGTTCCGCCGCCAGGCTGTTGTCATCAGGGGAAAGTTTTGCGGCCCCGGCCTGTGCGCCGGCATAGATCTCGGGCTGGAAGGAGGCGGCAAGGAACGACATCAGCATCCGCATATAGAGCCGCGTCGAGGCGGCGAAGTCAGGCAAAAGCGGGCTGTCGCGCGTCACGGTGACGCCGGCCTTGCCGAGATTGGCGGCAAGTTTTTCGATGGCGTTGCGCATGCCAGCCGATGTCGGCATCACCGGATCGGTCACGAGCAGCAGCACGCGAAACCCCTTGAGCTCGTTGTGACGCGGTGGTGGCAGCGCCAGTCTGTATCCGACGCCGGCTTCCAGCGGATCGGGACCCGCGATCACGTCGAGCAATAGCGAGAGATCGGCGGCCGAGCGAGCCATCGGCCCGATCACCGAGAGATCGCGGTCGAATGGCAGCGGCGGCAGCGGCGGCGGGGTGTGGCCGCGCGACGGCACCAGCGCAAAGGTCGGCTTGTGTGCGTAGACGCCGCAGTGGAATGCAGGCACCCGCAGCGAGCCGCCGATATCGGAACCCAGCGAGAGCGGGCCGTAACCGGCCGCGAGCGCCGCCGCTGATCCGCCGGAGGAGCCGCCCGGCGTGCGGCCGAGATCGAAAGGATTGTTGGTAATGCCGTAGATATCGTTGTAGCTCTGCCAGTCGCCGAGCCCGATCGGCACGTTGGTCTTTCCGAGGATCACGCCGCCGGCTTGCTTGACGCGGGAAATCGACAGCGCATCTTCCGGCGGGACAAAATTCGTCTGCGCCGGAAAGCCCCAGGTCGTCGGCAGCCCCGCGACATTGTAGGATTCCTTCACGGTCAGGGGAATGCCGAGCAGCGGACCTGGTCTCGCCGCGCGCGCGTGCGGCGTCGGCGGCTCGCGCGGCCTCCAGGCCGCGGCCGAAATCGCGCACGCAGATCGCGTTGATCCTCGCATCATGCCGCTCGATGCGGCCGATCGCGTCCTGCGCCAGCTCCACGGCGGAAACTTTCTTCGCCGCCAGCGCCGCCGACAGTTCGGTCGCGGTCTTGAAACTCCATTGCGATTTGGCCAAGGCGTACTCCCGGTAAGTTCTTTGCAGCTTGCCGAATGATGCTTGGTTTTGGCCGCGTCCGCCAGACCGCTATTGCTGCCGCAACACAGCTATTCCGGCAGCATTCGCTGCATGATTCGGTCGCGGTAGACAAAAATGTGGGCGAGTGCCGCCGCGACATGGATGCCTATCACCACCAGCAGCGCCCATTCCATCGCCTGGTGCAGGCCGTCGATCGCCTTTCCCGCCGCCGCGTTGTCCGAAGCCAGCATCGGCATTGGCGCGAGAAAAAAGAATGACATCGACCAGCCGCGAAACGAGGCGAACAGCCAGCCGGTGACGGTCGTCGCCAGCACCAGCACGTAGAGCAACCAATGCACGACTTCCGAGCTCAGTCGCTGCCAGGGAGGAAGCGAGCTTTCGGGGGCGACGGGATGGGCGAGCCGCCAGGCGAACCGCAAGACGATGAGCACCAGAATGCTCGTTCCGACCGAGACGTGGAACGTCATGGCGGCGCCGGGCTTCATGCCGCGGTGAAGATCCGGCATCAGCCAGCCGATCGAATATTGCGCCAGCAGCAGCGCCACTACGAGCCAATGAAGCACCTTGGCGGTGGTTCCGTATTGCAGACGAGCGGTCATGAGAACTCCTTGAATCGAAATTGGAAAGTTGACCTAACGCACGAGTCGTTGCGGCGTTGCGTCAGCGTTGCGGGAATCGCGCGGAGGCGCGCGACATCGGATTGACGGGCCCGGCAGCGCCGCGCTCGCTGGTGCCGGAGCTGCTGCCAGGAACCGGAAACGCGTAACCGACGATCGACTTGACGACCCAGCGGTCGGACGCCGGCGTCAGCCCGTAGCCGACGCCGAAGTCCACGTCAAAGACGCCGAGCTTGAAATCGGTCACCGCGAACAGCGTATGTTGCTGGTCCTCGAGCCTGGCGAAGTTCCCGATCTCGCCGAAATCGGCGTAATATTCCAGCCCCACGAAAGTGTCTGGCGCGAGCTTGCGCGCCACGCGCGCCGCCGGCGTAAAGTCCGCCTCGCCATATTTGCCGAAGCTGATATCGACGATCGGGTTGACGATGAATTCCCAGTCGGCGTTGCGGACGCCGATGATGGGGCGGATCTCCATCCCGAACCTCGACTGCGAGAATCTCGGCATGGTGTTAGAGAATTCGAAATTGACGCCGTAGAAGAAGTTGCGCTGCTCGGCATTGGGCGAGACGAACAGGGTCCGCAGCTTGAAGGCGTCCGACAGGAATTGCTGGTCCTTGATCGCGAACGGCAGATAGAGGCCGACTTCCCACCAGTCGGTGACGCCGTAGGCGAATTCGGGCGTGCCGTTGATGCTGTTGTTGGAGATCAGGCCGCCGGGAAACGGCGGGTCCTTGACGCCGAGCGGGACATAATTGAGGTGCTGCTGGATCGTGAACTGGCCGGGGGCCGCGATGCCGGCGTTGTAGACCTGGATTTCGTCGGTGGCCCTTGCCGGCTGCGCCGTACCGGCCGCGAGGACCGCGCTGGCCAGCAGGCAGAGAGGGCGACGGATACGGGGTCTGAGACGGCGTTTCATCATCGCTTCCCCGGGCTAGGCCGCTCCAATGAGAATGCCAACCGCAAGCACGATGGCGCCGCCGAGCACGATCTGAAACACCGCCTGCAGGAACGGTGTGTCCATATAGCGCGCGCGAATATAGGCGATCGCCCACAATTCGAAGAACACCACGATCCCGGCAATCGCGGTCGCGATCCAGAATGCGTTGGCCCATCTGTCGGGAACCAGATAGGGCATGGTGTGGCCGAGGCCGCCGACCGTCGTCATCACGCCGCAGGTCAATCCGCGCAACCAGGGCGATCCGCGCCCGGTCAGCGATCCGTCGTCGGACAAGGCTTCGGCAAAACCCATGCTGATGCCGGCGCCGATCGAGGCGGCGAGGCCGACCAGGAAAGTCTGCCAGTTCTGATGCGTCGCAAAGGCGGCCGCAAACAGCGGCGCCAGCGTCGACACCGATCCGTCCATCAATCCGGCAAGACCGGGCTGTACATATTGCAGGACGAACACCCGCCGCCGCGTCTTGTCCTCTTCGGCCCGCACGTCCGGACTGAGGATCTGGTCGGTCAGCTTGGCGGCGGTCTTCTCATGGCCTTTTTCCGCTTCCGCGAGATCGCCGAGCAACCTGCGGACGCCGACATCCTGGGTCTGTTCGGCTGCCTTCACATAGAAGCGCTCGGCTTCGAACTCCATCGTCCCGACTTCCCTGCGGATGGCATCGAGCGACAGGTTCTTGGTCAGCCAGATTGGCCGGCGGCGCAGGAATCCTTTGACGTTCTCCCGGCGAATCGGCGGAAGGTTGCTGCCGAAACGCTTTTCGTACATCTCCAGCAGCATGTGGCGATGGCCTTTTTCTTCCTCCGCCATCTCCTCGAAGATCTTGGCCGATTCCGGATAACGCTCCGCCAGATCCTCCGCGAAGCTCATGTAGATGCGGCTGTCTTCCTCCTCCGCCGAGATCGCAACCGCCAGCACTTCGCGCTCGGTCAAATCGGCGAAATTCTTCATCAAGGCATTCCCAAAATAATCTTAGAATGGTTCTAAACCTATAAGGGTTTGGCTAGATGGGGTCAAATTCATCATGCGCTGCAACAAAACCGCTTTTGCATGATTTTCGCTCCCCGCGAAGTGGAACCGTTCCAGCGGTTTATCCGTTCGAGTTCCGCTGTTGCAGGGAACATCGACCGGAGATCGCATGGACAAGGTCAAATACCGCTTGAACGATCCGCGGCTGGCGCCGCGTCGAACCCGGCTCGAGATCCCCGGATGGGCGGGAAAACGCGAGCCGCGCGCCGATGGCTCGCGCGAGCAGGTGTGGCACTGCGTGCCGTTTTCGGAAGGCGCGCAATACGGGATCGAACTGTTCTACCCCTATGACAATGAGCTGCACGTCACGACCAAAGACGGCCATCTGATCCTGGAAGGAGATTGGGGTCGAGCCGCCGGATGGCGGCGCTGCAGTGGCCGCCGTTCCGCAATTTCGGCAACGGTTTCTACACCTATCAGATCCTGCTCGACCTCAAGGTGGAAAAGGGCATGGCGGTCCGGACCGAGCCGCACCCGCGGTTCTATACCGACCCGACCGACACCGTGCCGATCGCGGTGCCGGCGCTGATCCGCAACTGGTGGCCGATGATGTTCTTTTGCGTGTTCAAGGCGCCGGCCGAGGGCCGCACCCACATTTTCAGGCCGAACGAGCCGTTCGCACAGATCATCGTGATCCCGGAGGAAGCCAATTTCGAACTCGAAAAGATGGGCGAGGAGGAAGCGGCCGAGCGCGAGCTGCAGGCGCAGCGCATCTACAACAGCCGGCCGACGCTTTCGGCCGGGACCGAATGGACCTCGTCGAGCGACACCGTATTCGACGGCACCTATCGGCATCTGCATCGTGCCGCCAAGGAAAAAGCCCGCCAGGAATGACATTGTTCAGGCGCACAAAAAACAGGACCCGTTGGGGCCCTGTTTTCGCATCATCCGATGGCGCGCGACCTCAGTAGTCGCGGCGGTAGTAGCCGTGATGATGGTGATGGTGATGGTGATGGCGGCGTGGCCCGATCACGATCCGCGGAACGAAGCGGCGATAGGCGTGATGATGGTGATGATGATGATGGTGGCGACCCACTACGATAAGCTGCGCCATTTCCAAGTTCGCTGACGGAGCGGGAGCGGTTTCGTTGACCGCCTGCAGCATTGCAGCGGCGTTCGGAATCGGCTCGAGCAGGTCGGCGAAGGAATTCGCGCGCAATACATCGCTCGGGGCCGGACTTGGCGTCGGTGCGGCCTGAGCGGCGTTGAATGCCCCGAGCGTCGCTACCGCTCCCAAAAGTCCAGCGATCTTCTTATCCATAATTTTCCTCCAGTGACAGTCACCCGGCGCATTGCCGGCAGTCGGCAACGCCGGCATCGGGCATTCGTTCCCCGATGGATCGCGCGGATCGGAGCCCGGCACCGCTATCGGGCGGCGGGTTCCGCGCTCCGCTTCAGGAATTGCAGCAGCAGGCGGCTGACCTCGGTGGGCTGCTCCTGCTGCACCCAGTGGCCGGCGCCGTCGACCAGATGAGCGGCGAGCATGCGCGTGCAGGCGCTTTGCTGCATCGCCTCATAGACGCCGGGACGCTGATAGGTTCCCCAGTCCTGCTTGCCCGCGATGAAGCAGGAAGGCACGTCGATCGTGCGGCCCGACCAGGTCTGCAATTCCCCGATGAAGTCACCCGAGGTGCCGCAGCGATACCATTGCAGGCCGCCCTGGAATCCGGTGCGTTCGTATTCGGCGCTGTAGAAGGAAAGTTCGCGATCCGGCAGCCATTGGTTGGCGGCGATATCAGCCGCCGACGGCATTTCCTCGGCCACGGTCTCGGCCATGTTCATGGCGAGATCCATCACGTAGTAGGTCGGCAGTTTTGCCAGTTCGCCCGCCGACCAGGATTGCAGCGGACAGGGCTTGTTGCCTTTCCAGTCCGCGCTCTTGTGGTGGTAATAGGCGCGCAGGAAATCATGCACCCCCTGCGGCGCTTGGTGCATGTCGGCAGCGGCCTCGCGCGTCGAATAGTACCATTGATAGTGCTTGCGCGGACGCGGCAGCGCCGCGAGCTCGCGGTGCACGGGATCCTCGCGCTTCGGCTTCGAAGGGTGATCGGCTGTATCGAAGGGAAGCTGCGGCGGGCCTCCGAACGGCGCGCTCATCAGCAGCACCGATCGGAACACATCGGGCCGCAGCAGCGCGCACCACGCGGCGACGGAAGAGCCGAAATCGTGCCCGACCACCGCATCGATGCTTCGATAGCCGAACGCCGAAACCAGCCCGAGCGCGTCGCGCACCAGATTGGTGAGCCGGAACGAATTGAGGTCTCCGTCGTAATTGCCATCCCAGCCGGTGGTGCGGCCATAGCCGCGCTGGTCCGGCGCGATCACGTGATAGCCGGCCGCTGCAAGCGCCGGCATCACCTTGCGCCAGCTGAAGGCGAGTTCGGGAAAGCCGTGCAGCAACAGCACGCAGGGCCGGCCCCTGGTCTCGTAGCCGGCCTCCAGCACATGCATGCGCAAGCCGTTGACGTCGTCGACGTAGCGGGAGCGGATGCCGGGCGGGAGCGGGACGGCGGGGAGGGTGGGGGTCGTGTTCATCGGCGAATTTCTCTCCCGTCATGGCCGGGCTTGCCCGCCTTCGCTAAAGTTTCGGTGGGCCAACACTGGAAAGCCCGGCGAAGCCCTGGCGTAGCCGGGTCCCGGCCATCCACGTGTCCTTATGCCGACGAATTGTAATGACGTGGATGCCCGGCACAAGTCCGGGCATGATGGCTTATTCCCGTCGCGTCGCGCTAAACCCGCACCGCCGTCTTCGGCCAGTACTGGTCGCGCAGATGGCGCTTCACCAGCTTGCCGGTGGGCGTGCGCGGCAGTTCGGCTGCGAAGTCGATGCTCTTCGGGCATTTGATCGGCGACAGATGCTTGCGGCAGAACAGGATCAGTTCGGCTTCCAGCTCCTTGCCCGCCTTCGCCATGTCGTGCGGCTGCACCACCGCCTTGACCTCTTCGCCCATCTCCTCGTTGGGCACGCCGAACACCGCGACATCGGCGACATCAGCGTGGGTGATCAGCACGTCCTCGGTCTCCTGCGGATAGATGTTCACGCCGCCGGAGATGATCATGTAGCTCTTGCGGTCGGTAAGATAGAGGAAGCCTTCGTCGTCGAGATAGCCGACGTCGCCGAGCGTCGACCAGCCCTTGGCGTTGTAGGCGCGCTTCGTCTTCTCGGGATCGTTGTGATAGGTGAACACCGGCGCATCGGCGAAATACACCGTGCCGATCTGCCCGGTCGGAACTTCCTGATCGTTCTCGTCGAGAATCCTGACCTTGCCGACCACCGCGCGGCCGACGGTGCCGCGATGGGTCAGCCATTGCTGCGAGGTCGACACCGTGACGCCGTTGCCCTCGGAGCCGGCGTAATATTCGATCAGGATCGGTCCCCACCATTCGATCATCTTCGCCTTGACGTCGATCGGACAGGGCGCCGCCGCATGGATCGCGCCCTTCAGCGACGAGACGTCGTAGCGCCTGCGCACCTCTTCCGGCAGCTTCAGCATGCGCACGAACATGGTCGGCACCAGCTGCGATTGCGTGACCTTGTGCTTCTCGACCAGTTTTAAAAATTCCTCGGCGTCGAAGGATTCCATGATGATCGAGGTGCCGCCGAGCGTGATCGCCATCATGTTGAAGCGCAACGGAGCGGCGTGATAGAGCGGCGCCGGCGACAGATAGATGCTGCCGGAATTCATGCCGCACATGTCGGCGCAGAGGATCTTCAGGAACGGATTCGGCAGCTCGATCGGGTTGTGTTCGGATTCGCGCTTGATGCCCTTGGGGCGGCCGGTGGTGCCCGAGGAATACAGCATGTCGTAACCGGCTTCCTGGTCCGCAATCGGCGTGGTCGGCTGCGCGAGCGTTTCCCTGTCCCAGGAGCGGAAGCCGGGCAGCGGCTCGTCGAGCATGTAGAAGATCGGGTCATCAGGCGCGCCGGTCACCAGCTCCCTGACCTGTTCGGCGCATTTCGGCGAGGTGATGAATACCTTGGCGCCGCAATCCTTCACGATATAGGCGATCTCGTCTTTCGTCAGGTAGCGGCTGATCGCGGTGTAGTACAGCCCCGAGCGCTGCGCCGCCCAGCAGATCTCCATGAACGCCAGCCGGTTCTCGATCAGGAAGGCGATATGATCGCCGGCCTTCAGGCCGAGCGAACGGAACAGATGCGCGCCCTGGTTCGACAACTCGTCGAGCTCGCGATAGGTGATCGCCTTGCCGGTGCCGGCCATCTGATAGGCGATCTTGTCGGGTTGGGTGCGGGCGTGCACCGACGGATGGGTCATGGGGTTTCCTTGGGCAAATGGCGATTGCAAGTGCGAACGGCGAATAGTGAGTAGCGAATAGGAGAAGGACGTTGGTCCGTATCCATTCGTTACGCGCTACCCGCCATTCGCCCGTTTTTTTCTTACAGCCGCTCGACGATGGTCACGTTGGCCATGCCGCCGCCTTCGCACATGGTCTGCAGGCCGTAGCGCTTGTTGCGCTGCTTCAGCGCGTTGATCAGCGTGGTCATCAGCTTGGTGCCGGAGCCGCCGAGCGGATGGCCGAGCGCGATCGCGCCGCCGTTGACGTTGAGCCGTGCCGGATCGGCACCGGTGGTCTTCAGCCACGCCGTCGGCACCGAGGCAAAGGCTTCGTTGACCTCGAACAGGTCGATGTCGTCGATTCTCATGCCGGCCTTCTTCAGGGCCCGCTCGGTCGCGTGCAGCGGCGCGTCCAGCATGATCACCGGATCGCCGCCCATCATGGTCATGTGATGGATCCTCGCCATCGGCTTGACGCCGAGCGCCTTCAGGCCCCGCTCGTTGACCACCACCACGCCGGAGGCGCCGTCACAGATCTGGCTGGAACTGGCGGCGGTAAGCTTGCCGTTCTCCGCGATCAGCTTGACGCCCTTGATGCCGGCCAGGCTGGCGTCGAAGCGGATGCCTTCGTCGATATGGTGGGTGTCGGTCGAGCCGTCGGCGCGGGTGATCTGCAGCGGGATGATCTCTTCCTTGAATTTTCCCGCCTGCGTCGCGGCGATGGCGCGCTGGTGGCTCTGATAGGAGAACTCGTCGAGTTCATCCTTCGAGAGACCGTATTTTTCCGCCATCATTTCCGCGCCGGTGAACTGGCTGAACACGATGTTCGGGTAGTGCTTCTCGATGCCCGGGCTCTTGTAGGTGCCAAAACCGTTCTTGGCCGGCAGTTGCGAGGCCAGCCCCATCGGCACCCGCGTCATGGATTCGACGCCGGCGGCGATCACGCAGTCCATGGTGCCGGACATCACCGCTTGCGCCGCGAAATGCAGCGCCTGCTGCGACGAGCCGCACTGCCGGTCGACCGAGGTGCCGGGCACGCTCTCCGGCAGCTTCGACGCCATGATGGCATTGCGGGCGATGTTGTTGGACTGTTCGCCGGCCTGCATCACGCAGCCCATGATCACGTCCTCGATCTGGTCGGGCGCGGCGCCGGAACGCTCGATCAGCGCGTCGAGCACGGAAGCGGCGAGATCGGCCGGATGCCAGCCGGCGAGGCGTCCTCCCTTGCGGCCGCCTGCGGTGCGGGCGGCGGCGACGATATAGGCCTCGGCCATGACTGTTCTCCCTGATTGTTTTTGGGTGGGTGTCCTGAAGGATGGGCCGGATTTAAGGGGCGCGAGGGGATTTAGTCAATCAATCAATTAACTCTTGAGTGCGGCGCCGGCATCGGGTTATCTGCGCCCGCGGACTTCCCCGACAGACAGGTCATGGGATCACAGTTGAATACCACTTTACCGATCAGGCTTCCGGCTGCCAGGAGCACCACCGCCGAAAAGCTCCTCGTCGCGGCGAGCGAACTGATGATCGAGCGCTCCTCGATCGAGGTGTCTCTCAGCGACATCGCGCAAAAATCCGGCGTCAACGCCGCGCTGGTGAAATATCACTTCGGCAACAAGGACGGCCTATTGCTGGCGCTGCTGGCGCGCGACGCCGCGACCGAGGTAGCGAACCTCGAATACCTGCTGGCGCAGCCGATCACGCCGACCGCGAAACTGAAGCTGCATATCGGCGGCATCATCCGGGCCTATCACCAGTTTCCCTATATGAACCGGCTGATCCATTATCTGCTGCACGAGAGCACCCCGGAGGCCGCCGACGAGGTCTCGAAATTCTTCGTCGCGCCGCTGCTGGACTTTCATCGCCGCCTGCTCGCCGAAGGCACCAGGGCCGGTGAATTCCGCGACATCGATCCGGTGCTGTTCTACACCAGCCTGATCGGCGCCTGCGATCATCTGTTCTTCGGGCGGCACGCGATGTCGCGCGCGACCGGCGTCGGCCCGGTCACCGACGAAGTCTGCCGCCAGTACATCCGGCACATGGAAGCGC
The DNA here is from genome assembly GCA_963721275.1 of uncultured Alphaproteobacteria bacterium. Taxonomy (GTDB): domain Bacteria; phylum Pseudomonadota; class Alphaproteobacteria; order Rhizobiales; family Xanthobacteraceae; genus Bradyrhizobium. The sequence continues at coordinate 442,098 of CAVRIQ010000014.1, forward strand.
TGATTTGCGGAGGCATGCTGTCGAAGAGAAGCGGCGAATAGCGAGTGGCGAATAGCGAATGGGGAAGACACCAGAACACAGAATAACGGATCTCTGTTTTTCTATTCGCCATTCGCTGCTCACTACCCGCTATTCGCCATTCGCTACCAACAAGAAACGCCCAAGGAAAGGTTCTATCATGCAGTTGAAAGACGTAGCCGTTCTCATCACCGGCGGTGGCTCGGGCTTAGGCGCCGCCACCGCGCGCGCCATGGCCGCCAAGGGCGCGAAGATCGGTATCATCGACCAGAGCAAGGAAAACGCCGAGAAGGTCGCGGCCGAAGTGAAGGGCATCGCGCTCCATGCCGACGTCACCGACGAGGAAGCGATCAAGGCGGCGATCGCCAAGGCCGAGGCCGCCCATGGCGTCGCGCGCGTGCTGATGAACTGCGCCGGCATCGGCGGCTCGCAGCGCATCGTCGGCAAGGACGGCGTCTATCCGCTGGCGAAATTCGTGCGCATCATCAACGTCAATCTGATCGGCACCTTCAACTGCCTGCGGCTGTTTGCCGAACGCCTGATCACGGCGGAGCCGATCGGCGAAGAACGCGGCGTCATCATCAACACCGCGAGCGTCGCGGCCTATGAAGGCCAGATCGGCCAGATCGCCTACTCCGCCTCGAAGGGCGGCGTGGTCGGCCTGACCCTGCCGGCGGCGCGCGATCTCGCCAGCCAGAAGATCCGCGTCAATACCATCGCGCCGGGCCTGTTCCTGACGCCGCTGCTGATGGGTCTGAACGAGGAAGCGCGCAAGAGCCTCGGCGCGCAGGTGCCGCATCCGGCGCGGCTCGGCGACGCCTCCGAATACGGCAATCTCGCGGTCCACATCGTGGAGAACCCGATGTTGAACGGCGAGACCATTCGCCTCGACGGCGCCATCCGCATGGCGCCGCGGTAAGTGCTTTTTTCCCTCTCCCCTTGTGGGAGAGGGTGGCTCGAATGAGCGCAGCGAATTCGAGACGGGTGAGGGGTTACGGTCTATCGATAGAAAGAGACCCCTCACCCAACCGAATCTGAGGCTGACGCCGGTGATGCCCTCTCCCACAAGGGGAGAGGGCATTGCGATGAACACCGCGATCCGCTGGACGCGCAGGAGCATGATGTGACAGGTCCGCTGCTGATCGAACATGACGACGGGGTCGACCGGGTGACGCTCAATCGCCCGGAAAGTCTCAACGCGCTCGATCCCTCGCTGATCGATGCGCTCAATGCCTATTTCGAAGGCCTGCAGCGCAACCGCGCCACCCGCGTGGTGGTGCTGAAGGGCGCGGGCGCTTCGTTCTGCGCCGGGCTTGACCTCAAGCATGCGATGGCGCGGCGCGCCGGGCAGCAGGAGCCGCCCGGCGTCACCGAGTCGCTGGATTCGCAGCGCCGGATCGCCGACATCGTGATGCTGATGCGGCGCTGTCCGCAGCCGATCATCGCGCTGGTGCAGGGAGCCGCGGCCGGCGGCGGTTTTGCGCTGGCGCTCGCCGCCGACATCCGCATCGCCACCAAATCCGCTCGAATGAACTGCGCCTTCATCAAACTGGGGCTCGGCGGTTGCGACATCGGCACCAGCTACTTCCTGCCGCGGCTGGTCGGCGTGTCGGTCGCCTCCGAACTGATCCTCACCGGGCGGTTCATCAATGCCGAGCGCGCGCTCGCGGTCGGCCTGGTCTCCGAAGTCGTCGAGGAGGGCGGGCTTGATGCTGCCGCAGTCCCCTATGTCGATGCGATGATGACGGCCTCGCCGGTGGGCCTGCGGCTGTCGAAGGAATGCCTCAACATGAGCGTCGATGCCGGCTCGATCGAGGCTGTGATTGCGATGGAAGACCGCAATCAGGTCTTGTGCAGCCGCTCGGAAGATTTCAACGAGGGCATCAGGGCCTTTCTTGAGAAGCGAAAGCCTGTCTATATCAGGCGATAAGGACAAGGATCCGAAAACGGACCGATATTTCGGGAGACGCAATATGAGTGGGAATGCGGCCGCGGTGTTGACCAAGCCGGGCTTTCGCAAGATCGAATGGCTGAAGCGCGATATCGCGGTGGAGCGGCGGCCGGACGGCGTCATCGTGCTGAAGTCGCGGATTCCGCTCAAAGCCTATGAGAAGCATATCCCGGCCTCATTGACAAAATGGGCGCGCGAAACGCCGAGCCGCATCTGGCTGGCGCAGCGCACCGGCACCGAGCGGCAATGGCGCAAAGTCAGCTACGGCGAGGCCAAGCGCACGGTGGACGCGCTGACGCAAGCGCTTCTCAATCTCGGACTCGCGCCCGGCAGCCCGGTCGCGATTCTCTCGGGCAATTCGATCGAGCACGCGCTGATGACGCAGGCCGCGATGCAGGCGCGGTTTCCGGCAGCGCCGGTGTCGCCGGCCTATTCGCTGATGAGCCACGATCACGTCAAACTGAAATATCTGTTCGACCTGATCAGGCCCAAGGTCGTGATGGTGCAGGACGGCCCGGCTTTCGAGAAGGCGCTGAAGGCGCTGCCGCTCGACGGCGTCACCGTCGTCCATGTCGCGCGCCCCTGCGAGGGCATCGACAGCGTTGCCTTTGCCGATCTCGCCGCCACGCCGGTGACGGCGGATGTCGAGGAGTTGATCGCGGCGATCACGCCGGATACGGTGGGAAAACTGTTGTTCACCTCAGGCTCGACCGGGATGCCCAAGGCCGTCATCAACACCCAAGGCATGATGTGCGCCAATGCCGCAATGATGATGCAGGTGCGGCCGCGCGATCCCAACGCGCCGCAGGCGACGTATCTGGACTGGATGCCCTGGAATCACACCATGGGCGGCAATGCGCTGTTCAATCCGGTGCTGACCGAAGGCGGCACGCTTTACATCGACGACGGCAGGCCGATGCCCGGCATGATCGACGAGACGCTGCGCAACTTGCGCGAGATCTCGCCGACCTATTACGCCAACGTGCCCGCGGGCTATGCCGCGCTGGCCGCCGCGATGGAGAAGGACGACGCGCTGTGCCGGAGTTTCTTCAAAAATCTGGGCCTGATGGCCTATGGCGGCGCGCGGCTGCCCGACGATCTCTATGAGCGCATGCAGGCGCTGGCGGTGCGCGCCACCGGCGAGCGCATCGTGTTCTACACCGGCTGGGGCTCGACCGAGACCGCGCCGACCTCGACCGGGACCTATTGGGACACCGAGCGCGTCGGCCTGATCGGGCTGCCGTTCCCGGGCGTGGAATTGAAGATGGTGCCGGTGGGCACGAAATATGAATTGCGCCTGCGCGGCGTCAACGTCACGCCCGGCTACTTTGGGCGCCCCGACCTCACCAGGGCCGCGTTCGACGACGAAGGATTTTACTGCATCGGCGACGCCGGCGTGTTCGTCGATCCCGCCGATCCCGTGCAGGGCATCATCTTCGCCGGCCGCGTGGTCGAGGATTTCAAGCTGACCACCGGCACCTTCGTTCATGTCGGTAGCTTGCGCACCGACGCGATCGCAGCCGCCACGCCGGTGGTGCAGGACGCGCTGGTCGCCGGGCAGGACCGCCCCTACGTCGGCCTTTTGGCCTGGCCCAATCTGCACGCCTGCCGCCAGATCGTCGGCAATCCCGACGCCAGCTATGAGGAGGTGGTCAGGCATCCGGAGGTGCTGGCGTGCCTGAAGCGGGGGCTCGAGGCCCACAACAAATCGACCGAAGGCGCCAGCAGCATGCGGGTCGCGCGCGCCATGCTGATGGTCGAACCGGCCTCGATCGACGGCAACGAACTCACCGACAAGGGTTACATCAACCAGCGCGCCGGCCTCGAACGCCGCGCTGACCTGGTGGAACGGCTTTACGCCGATCCGCCGGGAGAGGACGTCATCGTACTGCAATGAAAAACGCGCGCATGCATTCATTCGTCATTCCGGGATGCGCCTCTTGGCGCAGGCCCGGAATCCATAACCCCCAATCGCGGTTATGGATTCCGGGCTCGCGACTTCGTCGCGCCCCGGAATGACGGCTTTCCGTTTAAACATCACCAACGCGAGTATAGCGCCATGAACTTCGATTTCTCCGACGAACAAAAGCAGATGCGCGACGAGGCGCGGAAATTTCTCGCCGAGAAATGTCCGCCCAAGGCGGTGCGCGCGGTGCTCGACGGCAAGGCGCCTTACGACAAGGAATTGTGGAAGGGTCTCGCCGAGATGGGTTTCCTCGGCGTCGCGATCCCGGAACAATTCGGCGGCGCCGGCGCCGGCCATCTCGAACTCTGCGTGATCGCGGAGGAAATGGGCCGCGCGCTGGCGCCGGTGCCGTTCTCGTCGACGGTGTATCTCGCCGCCGAAGCGATCCTGCTCGCCGGCTCCGAGGCGCAGAAGCAGAAATGGCTGCCCTTGATTGCCTCGGGCGGTGCGATCGGCACGCTGGCGCTGTTCGAGGGCAAGGGCAATCCGTCAGCCGGCCGCGATCAAGCTCACCGCCTCCGGCAACAGCCTCAACGGCGTCAAGAAGCCGGTGCCTGATGGTGCCATCGCCGATTTCGTCGTCGTCGCCGCCCGCACCGGTTCGACGGGGCGCGACAGCGATATCTCGCTGTTTCTGGTGGACATGAAGGCTGGCGGCGTCGAGGCCAGGGCGCTGACCAATGTCGATCCGTCGCGCGGCCAGGCCGAACTCACCTTCAAGAACTGCAAGGCCGAGCCGCTCGGACGCGCCGGCGAAGGCTGGGGCATCATCTCGCAGGTGCTCGACCGCGCCGCGGTGCTGATGGCGTTCGAGCAGGTCGGCGGCGCCGACCGCGCGCTGGAAATGGGCCGCGACTATGCGCTGGACCGCATCGCCTTCGGCCGGCCGATCGGCTCGTTCCAGGCGGTGAAGCACATGCTCGCCGACATGTACGTCTCGGCGACGCTGGCGCGCTCGAATTGCTACTACGGCGCCTGGGCGCTCTCGACCAACGCCTCGGAATTGCCGGAGGCCGCCGCCGCCGCGCGCATCAGTGCGACGCAGGCGTTCCAGCATTGCTCCAAGAACAACATCCAGGTCCATGGCGGCATGGGTTTCACCTGGGAGTTCGACTGCCATCTCTATTATCGCCGTTCCAACGCCACGGCGCTGGCGCTCGGCAGTCTGTCTTATTGGGAAGACGCGCTGATCGACCGCATGCGCAAGAGGAATGCGGCTTGAACGTCATTCCGGGGCGCGGCGGAAGCCGCGAACCCGGAATCTCGAGATAAATAACTTCTGGATTCCGGGTCTGGTCCTTCGGACCATCCCGGAATGACGAGCAAGGACAAAGCCAATGAATTTCGATGACACCCCGCAGGAAGCCGCGTTCCGCGCCGAGGCCAAGGCCTGGATCGCGGCGAACGCTCCGAAGCAGTACGAGGACGAATTGAAAAAATCCTCGCTCGGCCGTACCCAGCTCAAGGGCGCCAACATCCTCGAAGTCGCAAAGGCCTGGCAGAAGAAGAAGGCCGATTCCGGCTGGGCCTGCCTGCACTGGCCGAAGGAATATGGCGGCCGCGGCTCGAGCCCCATCGAGCGCGTGATCTGGCAGCAGGAAGAGGGCCCGTTCGGCAAGCTCTCGGGCATGTTCATCATCGGCCACGGCATGTGCGGGCCGACCATGATGGCGTTCGCCAATGAAGAGCATAAGCGGCGCTATCTGCCGCCGCTGGCATCGGGCGAAAACATCTGGTGCCAGCTGTTCTCGGAGCCCGCCGGCGGTTCCGACGTCGCCGGCCTGCGCACGCGCGCGGAGAAAAACGGCGACGACTGGATCATCAACGGCCAGAAGATCTGGACCTCGGGCGCGCATTATTCGGATTACGGCATCCTGCTGACGCGCACCGATCCCAACGTGCCCAAGCACAAGGGCCTCACCATGTTCTTCCTGGACATGAAGAGCCCGGGCGTCGAGGTCAAGCCCATCAAGCAGGCCAGCGGCCAGTCCGACTTCAACGAGGTCTTCTTCACCGATGTGAAGATCCCGGATTCGCAGCGGCTGGGGGCGGTCAATGACGGCTGGAACGTGTCGCTGACGACGCTGATGAACGAGCGCATGTCGATCGGCGCCGGCGTTTCCACCGGTTTCCCGGAACTGTTCGAATTCTGCAGCAATCTGATGCTGGAGGAGGGGCTCGCGATCGACGACCGCAATGTCCGCTCCAGGCTCGCCAACTGGGCGGTCAAGGCCAGCGGGCTGAAATACACCAGCATGCGCGCGATCTCGGCGCTGTCGAAGGGCGAGCGCCCGGGACCGGAGAATTCGATCGGCAAGCTGGTCGCGGGCGCGATGGTCCAGGATGTCGCGACTTATGCGCTGGACCTGCAGGGCGCCGCGGGCGTGCTGAGCGGACCCGAGGACGCCGAAGTCGCCGGAAAATTCCAGGCGATGCTGCTGCGCGCGCCGGGAACGCGCGTCGAAGGCGGCACCGACGAGATCATGCGCAACATCATCGCCGAGCGCGTGCTTGGGCTGCCCGGCGACATCCGCGTCGACAAGGATGTGCCGTTCAACAAGATACCGACCAAGGGACGCGCCTGACCAGCGCGAAAGGAGCCGCCATGAACTTCGACGACACCCCGCAGGAAGCCGCGTTCCGCGCCGAGGCCCGCAAGTGGATCGGCGCCAACGCGCCGAAGGAGTTCGAGGAAGAGCTCTCCAAATCCTCGCTCGGCCGCATCAAGCTGAAGAAGCACGACATCGTCGAGGTCGCAAAGGCCTGGCAGAAGAAGAAGGCCGAAGGCGGCTGGGTCTGCCTGCACTGGCCGAAGGAATATGGCGGCCGGGGTGCCACGCCGGTCGAACGGGTGATCTGGCAGCAGGAAGAGGGCGTCTACTTCAAGCTCACCAGCCCGTTCCAGATCGGCGAGGGCATGTGCGGGCCGACGGTCATGGCCTATGGCAGCGAGGCCGACAAACGGCGGTACCTGCCGAAGATCGCCTCCGGCGAGGAAATCTGGTGCCAGTTGTTTTCCGAGCCCGCCGGCGGCTCCGACGTCGCGGGCCTGCGCACCCGCGCGGAAAAGCAGGGCGACGACTGGATCATCAACGGCCAGAAGATCTGGACCTCCGGCGCGCACTATTCGGATTACGGCATCCTCATCACCCGCACCGATCCCAATGTGCCCAAGCACAAGGGCCTCACCATGTTCTGGATCGACATGAAGAGCCCTGGCGTCTCGGTCAAGCCGATCAAGCAGGCCAACGGCATGCAGGAATTCAACGAGGTGTTCTTCACCGATCTGCGGGTGCCGGACAAGCAGCGGCTCGGCGCGGTCGGCGACGGCTGGAACGTGTCGCTGACCACGCTGATGAACGAGCGGCTGACGATCGGCGCGCGGCTCGCCACCGGCTTTCCGGAACTGTTCGAGTTCTGCAGCAATTTGATGACCGAGGACGGGCTTGCGATCGACGATCGCGCGACGCGCTCGAAGCTCGCCAACTGGGCGGTCAAGAATAGCGGCCTGAAGTACACCAGCTACCGCGCCGTCTCCGCGCTGTCCAGGGGCGAGCGTCCAGGCCCGGAAAACTCGATCGGCAAGCTGGTCGCCGGCACCATGCTGCAGGACATCGCGATGTACGCGATGGATCTGCAGGGCGCGGCCGGCATGCTGAACGATCCCGAGACCGCCGAGGCGGCCGGCCAGTTCCAGGCCATGATGATGTCGTCGCCGTCGACGCGCATCGCCGGCGGCACCGACGAGATCCTGCGCAACATCATCGCCGAGCGCGTGCTGGGGCTGCCCGGCGACATCCGCGTCGACAAGGACGTGCCGTTCAACAAGATCCCGACCAGGGGAAGATAGATTCAATTCGCAGGCAACAGAGGCGATGACGTGATGGACCTGAAAACCGACACCGCGCCGATCGAGGTTTTGGAAGACCTGCTGGCGTCGCGATTTTCTTGCCGGGCGTTCAAACCAGACCCCGTGCCGCGCGCCACCATCGAGCGGATATTGACCGCGGCGCAGAAAACCGCGTCGTGGTGCAACAGCCAGCCGTGGCAGCTCGCGATCACCTCTGGTGCTGCGACCACAAAGTTCCGCGACCTGATGTATGGGGTGGCCTCCAGCGGCAAGCCGAACACCGGCGATTTTCCGTTCCCGCGCGAATATCGCGGCGTCTATCTGGAGCGGCGGCGCGAAAGCGGCTTCCAGCTCTATAACTCGCTCGGCATCCCCCGGGGCGACAAGGCGGGCTACGCCAGGCAGGCGCTGGAGAATTTCAACTTCTTCGGCGCGCCGCATGTCGCCATCGTTCATACCGACGAGGCGCTCGGCGTCTACGGCGCGATCGATTGCGGCGGGTACGTCACGAGCTTCATGCTGGCGGCGCAGGCGCTGGGAATCGCCACGATACCGCAGGCCGCGCTGGCGTTTCATTCCGAGGTGGTACGCAAGCATTTCGGCCTCGGCGACGACCGCCGGGTGGTGTGCGGCATTTCGTTCGGATATCCCGACCGCGCGCACAAGGCCAACAGCTACCGCACCACGCGCGCCAGCGTCGGCGATACCGTCAGCTTCGTCGACGAGTGACAGCGCGTATACCGCAAAAGTGGATACCGGTTTTGCGACAAGAATACGCGCAAGTTTTGAGGCGACAAGGAAAACCCCGACCGCGGATGCGATCGGGGCTTTGATGTCGGGCCGTTCGATCAGTAGACGTCGTAGGCGCAGACGTTGACGGTGCGCAGGCGCAGGCCGTGGCGGGTCCGGACCATCTGCTGCTGATAGCAGTCGCTGACGCCGGTGTTGATATAGAGGCCGCCGAAGCCGAAGCCGTGGCCCCATCCGCCGTGTCCCCAGCCGCCATGAAAGCCATGTGCGGAAGCGGAGGCGGGAGCCAGGGCAACGGCACCAAGCGAAGCCGCGGCGATCAGTCCGAGAGTAACCTTGCGAAGCATTGTCGTATCTCCAGTGTTGGCGCGAAGCCGTTGTTGTGTCCCTGCCCGTCTGTCGATTCGTCCGCGCCGCGCGTTCACGCGCACGGCAAGGAATCGTGTTTCCGGAGTGTTTCGTCGGGGGAGGGCGGGACGACATCTTTGTCGTTCCCTCTCCCACAAGGGGAGAAGGGAAGAAGCGCTACTGCCAGGGGCCGATGTCTCGGAACTCTACCGCGCCGCTAGAACTTCGGCGGCCGCTTCTCCGAAAACGCCTTGATGCCTTCCTTGATCTCCGCGCTGCGCATGCTGTCGCGGTGGCGTCGGTCGGCGGCCTCTTCGTCGAACTGGCCGCGGGCGAATTCATTGATGGCGCGCTTCATGCCGGCCATCGCGACCGGGGCGTTGCCGGCGAGGACAGTTGCCAGCCTGTCGACCTCCCCGTCGAGCGCCTCCGGCGGCACCATCGCGGTGAGATAGCCGATCCGCAGCATCTCCGCGGCGCCGATTTTCTCGGCGGTCAGGAACAGCCGCTTGGCGTTGTCGACGCCGAGCCGCGTCACGTAACGCCTGATGCCGCCCTTGTAATAATGCAGCCCGAGCCGCGCCGCCGGCATGAACATCTCGGCGGTGTCGACGCCGATGCGGAAATCGCAGGCCAGCGCCAGATCGGTGGAACCGCCATAGACGCCGCCGTTGAGGCGGCAGATCGTCGGCACCGCGAGATCTTCCAGCCGGTCGACGACGACCTCGAAGGCGGATCCCGCGGTCTGCTCCTGCGCGTTGGCCGCGCGCTCGGCGATCGAGCCGAGATCGTATCCCGCGGAGAAGGCGCGGCCGGTGCCGGTCAGCACCAATATTCTGATCGAAGCATCCGCCTCGATGCGGTCGAACAGTTTCAAGAGCACATCGAGATCGTCGGGCTGCAGCCGGTTCAAATGCTTCGGCCGGTTGAGGCGGATGGTGGCGCGTGCACCGCTGATCTCGAGCACCGGCGAGCTCGCCGTCTCGGTGGCCGAGTGTCCCTGCATCATTTGTTCTCCAGGGCCCGCCGCCTGGCTTCAACGTCGATGGTCTCGGCCAGATCGGGATGCCGCGCCATCAAGAGGCGGAAATCCACGAGGTCGAGCACCAGAAGCCGCGACACCCGCGTGGTGGTGATATTGGCCGAGCGCAGATTGTTGCCGAGCAGCGCCATCTCGCCGAAGAACGCGCCGTCGCCGAGCCGCACCTTCTTGCCCGGCAAATCGACCTCGACCTCGCCGGCGGCGATGAAATACATGCAGTCGCCGGCCTGGCCCTTGCGGATGATCATGGTGCGCGCCGGCAGGTCCATGGTGCGCAGCATGTGCGTCACGTCGGCGATCGCCGATGGGCCCAGCGCGGCAAAGAACGGCACCTTGCTCACCGACTCCCAGGTTTTCAGGAAATTGTCGCGGCGGGTCTCGGCGGCGAATCCGGTGGCGAGAATACCGGTCCACAGTCCGAACACGCCGAGCCCGCAGATCATCACGAAGGCCGCGACCATGCGGCCGAGCGCCGTGATCGGGACCACGTCGCCATATCCCACGGTGGTCAAGGTGACGACGGCCCACCACAATGCCGCGGGCACGCTGCCGAAGGTGGCCGGCTGGACGTCGTGTTCCAGGAAATACTCCGCCACCGAGGCGAGGGACAGCACCATCAGGAAGATCACCAGCACGCTCAGGAGCGGGCCGGATTCCAGCACCAGCACCCGGCGCAATTGCCGCAGTCCGGGCACCCCCGGAACCACCTTGAGCGGCCAGAACACGCCCAATAGCCACGCCGATTTGGGATCGGCGCCGAGCACGAGGGCGAGCGGTATGGCCACGGCGGCGCCGGCGTCCACCAGCCCGCGGCCAGACAGCGCGTAGGCCCATACGCGTTGCGACAGGAATCCGTGGCGAAGCCGGACCGCCCATTCGAAAACAAAGAACGCCAGACACGCCCACAGCGCCGCGTCGACCCAGTGATGCGCCACCTCGTAGGCGGGAGCAACCGTCAGGATCAGCATCATGATGAAGCCGGCGGTCACCGCCACATAGGCCGCCTTGGTCATGTTGCGGCCGGCGGTGGCGGCCGCAAATTGCGCCAAAGCGGAGAAAATGAGCGGCTTGGACATCGGGAGGCGGCGGCCTGTCGCTGGAAGAAACCCTGGACGGCCATGACTTGCACGTGACCGGTCTCCCAAAGTGCCCAAGCGGGGGGAGATCGTCAACGACATGCCGAAAACAGCGTTATCGCCCGACCGGGTCGCGGAGCGTGGGGCCAGCCGGCGCGGCTCTCCAGAGAGCCGGGCGTGCCGGGAATTTTTCGGCCGGGACTAGATCGAATGTCCGATAAAACGATACTTTTTCCCCGTATATCAAAAGCGCCCGCGGGCATTATGATGCCGCAAGCGCACTGCAACACGCCCGCGCGCGCCCCTTAACTCGTTACAAAGTTGGTTGGTCCCGATGGATACCTCACATCTCGCAGAACACGCCGGGGCCGCCGGCAGCTTTTTTGCGTCGATCTTCGTGGTCGCGACCCTGTCGATGCGGACGATGATCCCGCTGCGGGTATTTGCCATCCTCACCAATATCGTCCTGATCACAACCGCGATCCCGATCCACAACTATCCGACCCTGGTGCTGCACACGGTCTTGCTGCCCCTCAATATCTACCGGCTGCACCAGATGCTGCAACTCGTGCGCGACGTGAAAAAATCCGTCAACAGCGATCTGTCGATGGAATGGCTGAAGCCGTTCATGACCGAGCGCAAATGCGCCGCCGGCGAGGTGCTGTTCTACAAGGACGAGAAGGCCGAGGACATGCTCTACATCGTCAGCGGCCGGTTCCGGCTGGTCGAATCCGGCATCGAATTCCCGGTGGGCGCCATCGTCGGCGAACTCGGCATGCTGTCGCCGTCGAACGTGCGAACGCAAACGCTGGAATGCGTGGAAGCCGGCGTCGTCCTCAGCGTCAGCTACAGCAAGGTCGAGGAACTCTACGTGCAGAATCCGGCCTTCGGGTTCTACTTCCTTCGCCTTTCAAGCGCCCGGCTGTTCGACAACATCGACAAGCTGGAGCGGCGGCTGGCGCAGCAGGCGGCGCCGGCATCGGTCTCGGCGGCGCCGAAGCCCGCCTGACAAAAACGGAAGAGCCCAAGGTGGCAAGCGTTCTTTCCTCGCTCCGTTATCTGCTCGCCGATTTCATCGGCGAGGACGACGGCGCGCCGCCGTTCCTGCCTGACGGATTGCCCGACAGCGTGGTGCCTGTCGTCAGCGACGGCATCCACCTGCTGATGGACTATCAAGGCCTCAGCTACGCGCAACTTTATGTCGACCGGGTGCGGCGGTTCGTCGGAAGGCACGGCCTCGACGAGGCGATGATCGGCGAAATCGCGCGATTGATGGCGCTGCGCATGAGCTATGAGGATCCGATCCGGATCGCGCAGCTGAAGCTCGGCGAACTGGAGACGGTTTCCGGCGATTCCCATGTCGCGCCGGCCGACATGATCGGGAAATTCCGGCTTGATGAACTGATCGGCGCGCTTCCCGCGGCGGTCGCCGAACCCGTGCTCGATGCGCTGGAATGGGTGGGCTGGACCCATATGCGGGTCTCGATCCGCTTCTCTGCCAGCAGCCGGTGGGGCATTCGCCGGTTGAAGATCGAGGCGGGCTTGCGGCGATGGCGGCTGTTCTCGGTGCGCTACGCCAAGGAGCGCGCCTGGGTCGAGCGCTGGCTGCACATGATCAATCGCAGCCTGGAGAAACAGCCCGGCGCCGCATCCGCCATGGTGCAGAGCGCGACCATGATCCGGGGCTATGGCGCCCCCTATCGCCAGGGTCTCGCCGACTGGCACGCGATCATCGATGGCCTTGCGAAACCGACCTTCGACGGCGTGCTGCCCTTGGCAGATCTCGCCGGTGCCGTGGCCGAGGCGCGTGCCGCCGCCATGCCCGATGCGCGGCAGGTCGCGCTCAGGCGCACCATCGCCGAGATCAGGGCGCGGGCGCTGAACGCCGGTGCCAATGTCGCGGCGGAGTGAGGAGCGGCGTCTTCGCCGCGTTTCGAAGAGGAAGCCGCTCGTGGTTCTGCCCCTCTGCCTTCACGGCTTATAGGCAGCATCCTTTTTCCACCCGTCGAGTCCGGTTTGCAGCAGGAGAACATTGTCGCGTCCCGCGACCCGCAGTGCGAACGCGGCCTGGGCCGAAAGGCTGCCGGTGTTGCAGAACAGGATGACCTTTTTGTCCTTGGGGATTTCATCGATGCGGCCGAGCACCTCGCGCCATTCGATGTTCCGCGCGCCGGGGATCGAGCCTGCGGCGAACTGCGCCGCATCCCGCGTGTCGATGAACACGACGTCGTCGAATATTTCCTTGGTGAGCTGTTGCGGCACGATGATGCCGGCCTCATAGGGCGCGAACTCCATGTAATCCTGCATGGCCTTGATGGCCGGGCTCTCGGCGGCGGCCGGACCGGCCAGAAGCGCTACGCCCAGCAGGGCTGCCGACAAACGGCTTAGAAAGGCCATGACGTTACTTCCTTCGTTTCCATTGGTCTTGATGTTCGTTGGCGCGATCGCGCAATGCCTCACGCGCTCTGCGCGGTCTTGACGATAACCACGTTGTCCTCGTGGCCGGCGCGCCGCTTCAAATGATCTCGGCGCATGCCGATCTCGTCGCGCACGAATTCATAGCCGAGCTTGAATGTTTCCAGCCCGTCGGTCGAGATGGTGCCGTCGCGCAAGCCTATCACCGCGCCGCGAAGGATGGCTTCGAGTTCGTCCTGCAGCGCTTCCAGCGAATCCAGCGTATCGGCGTGTTCGATCCGCTCGCCGATGTCGAGAATGGCGGTCGCGAGTTCGCTGGCCTTCTCCGGCGCGACGCGGGTGATCTTGGTGTAGATCGCGGCGAAGATCGAGCCGATGACGCTGAGCGCGCCGGCGCCGAGATACATCACGTCGCTGTAGCGGTCCATGAACGACTTGGTATCGTCGTTGATATATTCGGCGGCGCCCTGATGGGCGATGATGAAGGCGTCCTTGTCGGTATCGGCCGGTTCGATCCGGGAGGCAAACCCGTCGTCGAGTGCGAGTTCGGCCTTGTTTTCGTAGATTGCGCGCGCAAGGTCGCCGGCCGTGGTCGTCGACATCCCGGATTGCGCGACCAGCAGCCATTGCAGTCCGATGGTGTCGATATCGTCATCGGGAATCGCCGGCGAGGAGGACAGCAAGCCCGTCGCCAGCGTTTCCTCGGAAATGCCGGGATTGCGTCGCGCCAGCGCCTTGGCTTCATCGATGGCGTTGACGGTGAAGCCGCCGCGCCTGCCGTATTGCTCGTAGCGCTTGTCTTTCACCAGCGTCGAGGCGTGCGCGATGGCGATGACCGCGCCGTAACCGCCCGGTGCCAACAGCTTGTCGAGCGTCGAATTCGGCGGCGCCGCGTGAACCTTCGAATTGGCGTCCGAGCCGCCCGAAATCTCCAGCGCATTGCGGACGAAGGCGTTGCCGCTGTTGCCGTCGGCCAGCACGGCGATCTTCTTCTTCCGGAGCTCGGCGAGCGATTTGATCTTCTTGCTGCCGGGGCTGATCAGCAGCACCAGATCGTGCTCCAGCACGGCGAGCGCCCGGGCGCGCGGCGGGATTTTGGCGTCGGTGCGCAGCACCGCGAGATCCGCCTGCCTGCGATCGAACGCGGTGAGCGCCCTGGCGCCGTCGCCGTTGGTCACGATCTTCAGACGCAGCCGCGAGTTGCTGTTCTTGAGCACTGCGGCCAGCCTGGCGGCGAAACGGGCCTCGAGGCTGTTGCCGTCGCCGACGGCGAAGACCAGCCTTTCCGAATTCCTCAGCCAGATGCGGCCACCCCACGTGACGACGGCAACCGTCAGAATCAGTGTCAGGGCGGCGAACAGCAGCACCTGCCGGCGGTTGCTTCTCACAACCTGTGAGCGTGGCTTTCCCGCGTTCGGTGTTGGGACTTCAGCACCCATGGCTCAACCCCGCGACCGCAAGGACGATGTCCCTGCCTGACCGCGTCTCAGAACCCCCGGCGCGATCGTAAATATCTAAAAAAGAACAATAATTTTCCTGTTTGCCGATGATATCCGCCCTTCGGCGGATTGCAAACCGGCGCTCCGGTGAGCCTATCCGTGGAGCGGTATCGATCCGACGGCCTATCGCCGTAAGGCCACACTTGGCGTTTTTCGAGTTCCCCAAGGTGCATTCCGGTCCGGGAGATGTCATAAATGACCAATACCGGTCGAATTGTCCGGATTTAAGAAGAAGTTGCGCTGAAGGCCTCCCGTTCTGTCCGTGCCGTTCCAAGTCAGTCCCAGCGAGGGCGTCCAGCTTTGTCGTTTCCCCCAATGTCGTCGTCGGTCCCGGTAGGCGCGCTGATCGGATGGATGCTGCTGCTTACCCTCAAGCACGTCATCGCCGATTTTGTTCTGCAGAATTCCTGGATGGCGATCGGCAAGGACCAGAAGCACGGCTGGGCGCTGCCACTGCTGGCCCATTGCCTCGTGCACCTTGCGGTTGCAACGGCGCTGATCCTGATCGTCGCGCCGCGGTTCTGGTTCGTCGCATTGATCGATTTCGCCATCCACATCACGGTCGACCGCGCCAAGGGATATTGCGCCGCCAATTTCGGCATCACCCAGGAGAACAAGCATCCCTGGTTCTGGACGTTGATCGGCGTCGATCAGGCGCTGCACCATCTCACCGGGTTCGGCCTGTCGATCTTCATGGCGGCGAACGGCTGAGCCTGCCGGTCCGACACGGCACCCGGTCAGTTGCACCGGCCGGCCGCGCTGTCTGATTCGGCTCGTCCCTTCAAGCACCCCGGGTGACTACTGGGGGCCGTGGTTAACCTTTCGTTAGAGAGTTGCATTGCATCCTCCCGACTGGGAGATACGCAAATGTTTTCAAGCCGCGACGCCTTCGAGAACGATTTCTGCCCGGTCCGGGACGAATTGCTCGGCGAAATGTACCGCGCCAACGAAAATGGCCTGCCGCAACTGGTGGAGAGCGTTTCTTCCGAGGTCCGGGCCATGCTGGCGCTGTTCTGCTATCGCAGAAGCCATCTGCACTCGCTGGCGCTCTCGATCGCGGCAAGCTGCAGCGAACGTGACCTGATTCAGCTGGGCGGACGCGTCGGCTCGACGCTTTACGCGCTGTCCCGCGAAACTTCCGTGCGTTCGGCGCCGTCGTCGGGCTACGGCAACCGCAAGCCGATCACGCTCTCGACCAAGCCGCTCTCTGCGTTCTCGCCGGTCGAGGACGAGCTTGATGAAGAGTTCGCAGAAGCGGCGACGGCGTAATCCTGGCAGTTTGGTGGTGATTGGCCAAGAGCGTGCTTTGGCCCATCCTGCCGTTCGCAAATCAACCCAACACCGGCAGCCCGTGCCGCCGCCGCGCCATGTCGCATTCGGCGTCGCCGGGCATGCAGGTCCGGCACACTTCGGGTCGCACCGCATAAAGGGTGCACGCGGTGGCGATGCCGATCTGGCCTGACAGCGCCGAACAGCGGTCGCCGTCGCAGCGCATCCCCGACAATCTTTCGTTGACGAATTTCTCCGGGATCAGATCGAGCGCCGCGTCGTCCTCGGTGGTGAAGCGCGGCCAGTTCGGCGAATAGGAACAGCAGGCGCCGCAGGCCTGGCACGGGCTCTCGGCGCCAATGACTGAGTCCTTGTTTTCCATGACGTCCGTCTAGCGCGGAATGAAGCGGACAGCCATCGGATATCCGCCATCAGATATCCTTCGGCGCGTCCCAGACGAGGCTCCTGCGCCATCTCGCCCGCAGCAGATCCCGCCGCTCCGGGTATTTTTCGTCGTGATACACCGCCTCGACCACGCGATCGGTCCGAAAACTGCGGAAATCCTTGCGCAGCTCGCACCACGCCGCCAAAATCCGCACCGCTTCGTGATAGCCGACGGCGATCGGCCAGATGGTGCGCTCGCTGCCGCGGCCGTGTTCGTCGCGATAGTTCAGCGTGATCTTCTTGCCGTCGTGGATCTGCGCGCGCGTTCGCACCATGTCGATGCGGTCGGGTTCCCTGTTCCAGCCGGGACGCGCCCGGCTCGCCGGTTCGAGCACGAACGGCCGCAGGCGTTCGGGCACGGTGTCGGCGATTTTCGCCATCAGATCCTGCGCGGCGCGCGCCAGCACTTCGTCGGCATGGCCGACAACCCATTGCGCGCCGAGCACGGCTGCCTCGATCTCGTCGGGGGTGAGCATCAGGGGCGGCAGGTCGAATCCCTTCTCCAGGATATAGCCCATGCCGGCTTCGCCACGGATCGGCACGCGCTGTTCGATCAGGGTCGCGATGTCGCGGTAGATCGTGCGCTTCGAGGTCTCGAGCTCGGCGGCGATCGCATCCGCCGTCAGCGGTTTGCGCGTGCGCCGCAGCACCTGAATGATCTGGAACAACCGGTCGGCGCGTCTCATGGGCGTCTCGTTCGTCTCTGTTGGACCCTGTTGGAGGGCTGCCATCCGATGCTGACAGCATGTTGGCAGCAGGGGGTGAGTATACCGGGACAACACTCCAAACATGAGGATTTTGTCCATGATGATTCTATACGGCCTCGACCTCTGGACGACGATGTCGCCACTGCTGACACCACGGTGGCAGCAGGGGATGGCTAGCCTGAAGCGCCTGCTCAGGAAATCGGGAGCGCTCAATTGATCACCCTCTATGGCTTTGGCCCAGGTTTCGGCTTGCCTGAAATAAGCCCGTTCGTGACCAAGACCGAGGTCCAGCTGAAGATGGCGGGCCTCGCTTATCGCAAGGAAAAGGCAAAGCCGCCCGCCTCGCCCAAGGGGCAATTGCCCTATATCGTCGATGACGGCGAGAGCATTGCCGATTTCGACCTTCATTCGAGCGCATATCGAAGGCAAATACGGCTTCGATTTCGACGCGCCGCTCAGCCTGCAGGCGCGGGCGCAGGCCTGGGCGTTCGAACGCATGATCGAGCACCATGTCTATTGGGCGCTGGTCGGCGCGCGCTGGGTCGATTCGGAAAACTTTGCCAAAGGGCCTTCGCATTTCTTCGACGGCGCGCCCGAGCATATGCGGGAAAAACTCCGCGAGGACGCGCAATTCCGGGTCGCCGAAAACTATCTCTTGAGCGGTCTCGGCCGCCACGCCCCGGACGACGACGTCGACCTCGCGCTCCGCTCGCTGTTCGCGCTGTCGGTGCAGCTCGGCGACAAGCCGTATCTGATGGGGGAGGTGCCCTGCGGCGCCGATGCCACCGCGTTCGGTGCGCTGGCCGGAATTTTGACGCCGTTCTTCGCCTCGCCATTGCGCGAGCGCACCGAACATTTTCAAAATCTCACCGACTATGTCGACCGGATGATGCTGCAATATTATCCGGATTTTGCGTGGACGCCGGTGCGCCAGGCCGCCTGAACTTCAACCTGCAGCGGCAGGCTCGCCCTTCAACGCCGCCAGCTCCGCCTCCAGTTCGGCGATGCGCGCATCGCGCGCGGCCAGCGCCGCCGCGACGTCGGCGGCGTCGAACTTCTGCGGGATGTGCTGCGGGCAGTTGGTGTCCCAGGCCGAGATCCTGAACAGGACCACCTGCTCGGGCCGGGCCTTGTAGCCCTGCGGCATCAGCGATTGCAGAAGCGCCGGGTCGTCGTCGACCACGCGCGCCTCGCCCCAGATCTTGACGCGGCGGCGACGGGCATAATCCATCAGGAAGATATGGGCCTTGTTGTTCTCGGACAGGTTGCCCTGGGTGATGTATTGCCGGTTGCCGCTGTAATCGGCGAACGCCAGCGTTCGCTTGTCCAGGATTTTGACAAAGCCCTTGGGTCCGCCGCGGTGCTGGATGTAGGGCTGGCCGTCGGCGCTCGCCGTCGCAAAATACAGGCTGTCGGCATCAGCCACGAACGCCGCGAGGTTGTCGTCGATCTCGGTGCGCCAGCCGCCGCGCTCCTCGACATGGGCATAGGCGTCGCGCGATCCCTTGGCTGTCTGGATCGCCTTCACCGCCGGGCTGAACGCGACGTCGCTCGAAATGGCGTGACTGCCTGACATCGGAAAATCTCCTGAAACTCCGGGCCGCGAACCGCCCGCCTCTCGCCACTCAAGATGGACCCTTTCGAAATTTGAACAATCCGGCGGATTGACACTTCATCATTGCGATATATGAAATAATCCCATGGATCGCCTCGACGCCATGCAGGCGTTTGTCACGGTCGCCGACCTCAAGGGGTTTGCGCCGGCGGCGCGCAAGCTCGGGCTGTCGCCCTCGGCGGTGACGCGGCTGATCGCGGCGCTGGAGGAACGCCTCGGCGCCCGGCTGCTGCAGCGGACCACCCGGCAAGTCGCGCTGACCGATGTCGGCGCGCGCTATCTGGAGCGGGTGCGGCGCATCCTCGGCGACGTCGAGGAGGCCGAAGCCGCCGCCGAAGGCGAGCGCAGCCGGCCCAGCGGACGGCTGGTGGTCTCGGCGCCGGTCGGCTTCGGGCGCCTCCATGTCAGTCCGGTCATGTCGGCCTATCTGAAACGCTATCCGAAAGTGTCCGGCGCACTGCTGCTGTCGGACCAGATGATCAATCTGGTGGAGGACGGCGTCGATCTTGCGGTGCGGATCGGCCACCTCGCCGATTCCACGCTGGTGGCGCGCCACGTCGGCGAGATGCGGCGGATCGTGGTCGCCTCACCCGGCTATCTCAAGGCGCGCGGCGAGCCGAAGCTGCCCGCTTCCATCGCCGCGCACGACACCATCCAGTTCGGGGCCATGACCGCCTCGCCGGAATGGCGCTTTGTCGAGGATGGAAGCGAGGTCCGCGTCGCCTGCACGCCGCGCTTTGCCACCAACAGCGCCGACGCCGCGATCCAGCATGCCGGGCAGGGCGGCGGCCTGACCCGGGTGATGTTTTACCAGGCGGCCGACGCGCTCAAGGCCGGCCGGCTCAGAATCGTGCTGGCGAAATTCGAGCAGCCGCCGCTGCCGATCCATCTGGTCTATCCGACGTCGCGGCTGTTGTCGGCCAAGGTGCGGGCGTTCATCGACCTCGTCGCCGAGACGGCCGACTGGCATTTCGGGGGGAGATGACCGTCGTCATTCCGGGACGCGCGAAGCGCGGGCCCGGAACGACGATCAATCGGTGACGCTCACCCCTTCTTCGGCACCACCCGGAACGTCGCATTGGCGCGCGCGATCACGGTGTCGTCGGCCTTTATGAAACTTTGCGCGAAACAGATCGTGCTGCCGGTCTTGATGACGTCGGACTCGACCGCGAGCCATTGTCCGACCTGCGCGGTGCCGATGAAATCGACCGCGAGCCCGATCGTCACCAGCGACGACACGCCGCCCATGACATGTGCGCAGCTGTAGCCCATCGCGTTGTCGGCGAGCGCGGCGATCAGTCCGCCGTGAATCAGCCCGCGGCCGTTGGTATGCGGCTTTGCCAGCCGCAATCCGATGATCACGGCCGTGTCGGTGCGCTTCGAATACAGCGGCTCCCAGGGCTCCGTGAGCGGGCTCTGCCGGAAGTGGCGCTCGAAACCTGCGGGGATGTCGGTATCGATGGCGGTCATGTCGGGGCTCGCGTGTTGATGCTGGCAGCATTAAACGCGATGTGTACGCCACATTCACCGCCTACAAAGTTTAAAACGGGATTTTGATAGCTGTTTGAAACGCGATTTCTCGACCTCCGTCATTGCGAGGAGCGCAAGCGACGAAGCAATTCAGCTTTTCCGAAGCAATGGATTGTTTCGCGGAGCCTGTCATCGGGCGGCGCTTTGCGCCGACCCGTTTGCTCGCAATGACGGCTGTAAGTGGCGCCGCCAGCCCTAATACGGCAATCCCACGTAATTTTCCGCCAGTGCCGTGGTCGCCGCCCTGGAGTGGACGAGATAGTCGAGCTCGGCCAGCTGGATGCGCGCGCCGATTTCACCTTCATCGGGAAATTTATGCAGGATCGAGGTCATCCACCAGGAGAAGCGCACCGCCTTCCAGGCCCGCGACAGCGCCTTTTCCGAATAGGCATCGATGCCGGCGGAGGATTTCTCGTCGTAATATTCCCGCAATGCGCGGGAGAGATAATGCACGTCGCTGGCGGCGAGGTTCAATCCCTTGGCGCCGGTCGGCGGCACGATATGCGCGGCGTCGCCGGCCAGAAACATCCGCCCGAACCGCATCGGTTCGGCGACGAAACTGCGCAGCGGCGCGATGCTCTTTTCGATCGACGGGCCGGTGACGAGGTTGTCGACCGCCTTCTGGTCCAGCCGCCGCTTCAATTCATCCCAGAACCGCTCGTCCGGCCACTGCCCGACGTGATCGTCGAGCGAGCATTGCACGTAATAGCGGCTGCGGTGCATCGAGCGCATGGTGCAGAGCGCGAATCCCCGGGCGTGATTGGAGTAGATCAGCTCGTGGCTGACCGGCGGCGTCTCCGACAATATGCCGAGCCAGCCGAACGGATAGATCCGCTCGAACGTCTTTATCGCCGAGGCCTTCACGCTGGCGCGGCTGATGCCGTGGAAGCCGTCGCAGCCGGCGATGAAATCGCAGGTCAACTCGCCGGCGACGCCGTCCTTGACGTAGGTGACACGCGGACGACCGGTGTCGAAATCATGCGGCTGCACGTCGGCGGCTTCGTAGATCGAGGTCAGGCCGGCCGCCTTGCGCGCGTTCATCAGGTCGAGCGTCACCTCGGTCTGGCCGTAGATCATCATGGTCTTGCCGGTGGCCGCCTTCAGATCGATACGGTGGCGGCTGCCTGCGAACGCCAGTTCGACGCCCTCATGGACCAGGCCCTCGCGATGGGCGCGGCTGCCAGTGCCCGCTTCGTCGAGCAGCGCCACCGTGCCCTCTTCCAAGAGGCCGGCGCGGATGCGGCCGAGCACATAGTCCGGGGTCTGGCGCTCCAGGATGACGTTGTCGATTCCGCAAGTGTGAAGCAGCTGTCCGAGCAGCAATCCCGCCGGCCCCGCGCCAATGATTGCTACTTTTGTCCGCAATACTTGCTCCCCCGATTGTTATAGGCTTGAAGTAGCAGGGCGGCCGTTGCCGCCCGTACTTGCAATGATAATTATATCATATAACAATAACCGCAAAGGGCCTTCGAAGCCCGGGTCACGAGGGGAGAAGATGTCGATGAGGAAGACGTTGTTGGCGCTGCTGCTGGCCGCCAGTGTGACGCCTGCGCTCGCGCAGGAAAAGACCTTCAATCTCAAACTGTCGCACTGGGTGCCGGCGTCGCATCCGCTGCAAAAGGCGCTGGAGGACTGGGGCGCGGCGGTCGAAAAGGAGAGCGGCGGCACCATCCACTACAAGGTTTATCCCGCCCAGCAGCTCGGCAAGGCGTTCGACCATTACGACATGGCGCGCGACGGCATCGCCGATGTCACCTACATCAATCCGGGCTATCAGCCCGGCCGCTTCCCGATCATCGGCGCCGGCGAACTGCCGTTCCTGATGTCGAGCGCCAAGGGCGGCTCGATGGGGCTGGATGCCTGGTACCGGAAATACGCCGCGAAGGAGATGAAGGACGTCAAGTTCTGCCTCGCCTTCATCCATTCGCCGTCGTCGTTCCACTCGCGAGCCAAGAAGATCGTGGTGCCCGACGATATCAAGGGCATGAAGGTTCGCCCCGCCGACGCCACCATCGCGAATTTCGTGACGCTGCTCGGCGGCACCAACGTGCAGTCCTCGGCGCCGGAAGTCCGCGACATCATCGAGCGCGGCGTCGCCGACGCCGTCACCTTCCCGTGGGGGTCGCTGGTGCTGTTCGGCATCGACAAGGTCACGAAATATCACATGGACGCGCCGCTTTACGTCACGACCTTCGCCTTCGTGATGAACAAGGACGTCTACAACCAGATGTCCGACCGCCAGAAGAAGGCGATCGACGACAACTGCAATACCGAGGCGGCCGGCAAGGTCGGCGAGCCCTGGGGCAAGTTCGAGGACGCCGGCATCGACAAGGTGAAGGCCGAGGAAGGTCACGAAGTCTACAAGCTGACGGCGGACCAGACCGCGCTGTGGAAGAAGGCGGCCGAGCCGCTGGTCAAGACCTGGGCCGACGCCGTCAGGAAGACCGGTACCGATCCGGACACGGCGCTGGCCGAACTGAAGGCCTCGCTCGCCAAATACAACGCCCTGGCGCAATAAGAACTCTCGGATATTTCGTTGCGGCGGCGGGATCATCCCGCCGCCGTTTCTGCCATCCCCTGACCGTGTGGAGCGGATATGAAGCGCGCGTCGATGGATCGTTTCATCGATACGATCGAATGGATCGCGGCCGGATTCGTCGGCCTCGTCGCGGCCGACATTTTCGTCTCGGTGCTGCTGCGCAACCTCTTCAACTATTCGATTCCCGACTCCTTCGATATCGGGCGCCTGATGCTGGGCATCCTGATCTTCTGGGGCATCGCCGCCACCTCCTATCGCGGCACCCACATCACCGTCGATCTGGTCTGGGGCAATGTCGGCCCGAAATACCAGCGCATGATCGACATCTTTGCGACGCTGGTACTCCTGTTCGTGGTGACGGTGCAGACCTGGACGCTGTTCGACAAGGTGCGCGGCACCTATAACGACCATGTCCTTACCTTCGACATGCACATGCCGACCTGGCCGTTCTTCGCCGTCGCCTGGGCCGGCGACGTTTCCGCGGTGCTCCTGATCGCGATCCGCACCTACCGGCTGATCTTCCACCCCGAAGAGATGCACGACCCCAAGATCGCGGGCACGGAGTAGACCTGGAATGAGTACCGACGCCGTCGCCGTCCTTGGATTCGTCGCGCTGTTTGCGCTGATGCTGCTGCGCGTGCCGGTCGGCATGGCGATGGGCCTCGTCGGCGTCTCAGGCTTCGGCTATCTGGTCGGCGGCATCCCGGCGCTGAAACTGGTCGGCCAGACCTCGATGCGCACGGTGACCGACTATACGTTCGGCGTGATTCCGATGTTCCTGCTGATGGGCACCTTCGTCAGCAATTCCGGCATGAGCCGCGACCTGTTTCGCGCCGCCAACAGCTTTGTCGGCCATTTGCGCGGCGGGCTCGGCATTGCCACGGTGGCGGCCTGCGGCGGCTTCGCCGCGATCTGCGGCTCGTCGGTGGCGACCGCCGCGACGTTCTCGGCGGTGGCCTATCCGGAAATGCGCCGCTTCGGCTACCCGCAATCCTTCGCCACCGGCGTGATCGCGGCCGGAGGCACGCTGGGGGCCATGCTGCCGCCGTCCACCGTGCTCGCGGTCTACGGCATCATCACCGAGCAGGACATCGGCAAGCTGTTCATCGCCGGCATCATTCCCGGCATTCTGGCGATGACGATGTACATCATCACCATCACGCTGATCGGCTATTTCCGCCCCGGCTTTCTGCCGCAGGGGCCGCGCACCACGTGGCGCGAGCGCTTCGCCGGATTGAAGGATATCTGGGCGCCGGTGCTGCTGTTCGTGTTCGTGATCGGCGGGCTTTACGGCCTGCCGTTCCTGCCGCGCTTCACCCCGACCGAGGCCGGCGGCGTCGGCGCCAGCGGCGCGTTCCTGATCGGCGTGGTCACCGGGCGGCTGGACAGGGAGAAGATCCTCGCTTCGCTGTTGCAGGCGACCCGCACCGCGGCGGCGGTGTTCACGGTGCTGATCGGCGCCCTGATCTTCGGCTATTTCCTGACGGTGACGCAGACCCCGCAGAAGGTCACGGAGTTCCTCACCGGCCTCGGGCTCGGCAGCTACGGCGTGCTGGCGCTGATCATGCTGATGTACCTGGTGCTCGGCTGCCTGATGGACGCGATGGCGATGATCATCCTGACGGTGCCGATCATCTTCCCGGTGATCTCCCATCTCGGCTTCGACCCGATCTGGTTCGGCGTGATCATCGTGATGACGGTGGAACTGGGCCTGATCCATCCGCCGGTCGGCATGAACGTCTTTGTGATAAAAAGCGTGGTCAAGGACGTGTCCTTTGCCACCATCTTCAAGGGGGTGATCCCGTTCGTGGCGACCGACCTCGTCCGGCTGGTCATCCTGATCGCCTTTCCGCTGCTGGCGACCTGGCTGCCGCAACGCATGATGCACTAGGGAGGGACGGCCCATGGCTCCGGCGCTCAAGACAAAATATGTCTTCAGTCTCGCCATCAAGGTAGGTACGCCGATCGTCGCCGGCGATATCGGCTACGGTGTCAGGCGGGTCATTCCGATCCTCGGCGGCGAAGTTCGCGGGCCGGGCATGAAGGGAACGATCTTTCCGGTCGGCGCCGATTTCCAGACCATCCGCCCGAACGGCTTTACGGAACTCGAGGCGAAATACGCCTTCGAGATGGAGGACGGGGCCGTCATCTACATCGAGAACATCGGCATCCGTTTCGGTTCGAAAGAGCTTTTGGACCGCATTGCGAAAGGCGAGATCGTCGACCCCGCACTGATCTATTTCCGCTCCGTGCCCAGATTCGAAACCGGCGCGGAAAGCTATCGCTGGCTGATGGAGAACCTGTTTGTCGGCGTCGGCGCCCGCCACCCCGATCGCGTCGAAATCGACGTGCATCAGGTGCTGTGAGGGATTCGCTCTTTAGGCCTCCCCGGGAAGGGGAGGGTCGCCCGCGCTCGGCGATCCGCAGCAGCCCGGTGCGGCGGGGCGGGGTGAACGCCTATCGTCCTCGGCGGTGCTTCGGTCGTTCGATCTCAACCTCCCCTGAATTACATGGCTCGACATTAAATTCGAACATCCCACTTCCGGGATGGATCGTCCCACCCCCGCGGCATCGCCGGGTCAGGCGACCCTCCGCTCCGGGACCCTCCAGGGGGAGGGTGAAGACCTCGCTTATTGACTCCCTGCCTATTCGTTATAAAACATAACTATTCTGGACAGGACGCAATAAGCCGATGGGAAACGCCGCCACCGCCGCCGCCGCGGGCCAATCCGCGCTGCTCGAGATCGAGATGTCCGGCGCCGTGCTCAGCGTCGGCCTCAACCGGCCGGCCAAGCGCAACGCGCTCAACGACGGCATTATCCATTCGATCGGGGACTGCTTCTCGCATATTCCCGAAGGCGTCGGCGCCGTGGTCATCCATGGCATCGGCGATCATTTCTCCTCGGGTCTGGACCTGTCGGAACTGACCGAGCACGACGCCACCGAGGGCCTGCGGCATTCGCAGATGTGGCACCGGGTGTTCGACAAGGTGCAGTACTGCCGCGTGCCCGTCATCGCAGCGCTGAAGGGCGCGGTGATCGGCGGCGGGCTGGAACTGGCGTGCGCCGCGCATATCCGCGTCGCCGAGCCGAGCGCCTATTTCGCGCTGCCCGAGGGCCAGCGCGGCATCTTCGTCGGCGGCGGCGGGTCGGTGCGGCTGCCGCGGCTGATCGGCGTCGCCAGAATGACCGACATGATGCTGACCGGGCGGGTCTATTCCGCGACCGAGGGCGCTTCTTACGGCTTTGCGCAGTACCTCACCGAGGAAGGCCGCGCCTATTCCAGGGCGATGGAGCTCGCCGCCAAGGTCGCGAGCAATGCGCCGCTGACCAATTTCGCGGTGCTGCAGGCGCTGCCGCTGATTGCCGAGGCCAATCCGCAAACCGGCCTGCTGATGGAATCGCTGATGGCGACGGTGGCGCAGAGCGACAAGGAAGCCAAACTGCGGATCCGTGCGTTCCTCGACCGCAAGACCGCAAAAGTGAAGCCGGCCTGACATGAGCGCGCAACCCAACACGTCCATGCCGAAAGCGCACCACGAGGCGCCGCTGCGGCCGATCTCGTTCAACGATCCCGCGGTCACGATCGAGCGCCGCGATGACGGCACCCTCTATCTGCGGCCCAGGATTGCGCTCGGCGAATATCCGGATCGGCTGACCGACCGCCTGCATCATTGGGCCGCAACCGCGCCGGACCGCATCTTCATGGCGGAGCGCGACGGCGGCAGCGGCTGGCGGCAAATCACCTACTCGGAGTTGCTGACCTCGAGCCGGCATATCGCCTCGGGCCTGTTGGCGCGCGGCCTTTCCGCCGAGAAGCCCGTCGTGATCCTTTCCGGCAATTCGATCGACCATGCCCTGATCGCGTTCGGCGCGCTCTATGCGGGGATACCGTTCTGTCCGGTGTCGCCGGCCTATTCGCTGGTGTCGAAGGACTATGGCAAGCTTTCCTATCTGATGAAACTGCTGACGCCGGGGCTGGTATTCGCCGACGACGCCGAAAAATTCGCCGATGCGCTGCAGGCCAACGTATCCTTAGGCGTCGAGATCGCAGCCTCCTATGGCGCCTTGCCCGGCCGCGATGTGACCATGCTCGCCGATCTGATGGCGACGCCGCTGCATCCGCGTCTCGATGCGGTGCATCGGGCCATCGGTCCCGACACCATTGCCAAATTCCTGCTCACGTCAGGCTCGACCGGCAATCCCAAGGCGGTCGTCAACACCCAGCGGATGCTCTGCGCCAACCAGGTGATGATCCGCGAGACCATGGCCTTCCTGAAGGACGAGCCGCCGGTCATCGTCGACTGGCTGCCGTGGAATCACACCTTTGGCGGCAACCACAATATCGGGCTGACGCTGTACAATGGCGGCTCGATGTATCTGGACGCCGGCAAGCCGATGCCCGGCGGCATCGAGGAAACCGTGCGCAATCTCCGCGAGATCTCGCCGACGGTGTATTTCAACGTGCCGAAGGGCTATGAATCGCTGCTGCCTT
This sequence comes from uncultured Alphaproteobacteria bacterium, assembly GCA_963721275.1. Taxonomy (GTDB): domain Bacteria; phylum Pseudomonadota; class Alphaproteobacteria; order Rhizobiales; family Xanthobacteraceae; genus Bradyrhizobium. The sequence continues at coordinate 469,611 of CAVRIQ010000014.1, forward strand.
ATTTGCGCGACGACAAGGCCTTGCGCGGAAAGTTCTTCGGCCGGCTGCACGCGATGTTCTTCTCGGGTGCCGCGCTGTCGCCGTTCGTCTGGAACAGCCTCGATGAATTGAGCGCGCAGGAAACCGGTTTTCGCGTGCCCATGCTGACCGGGCTCGGCGCCACCGAAAGCGCACCATTCTTCATGTCGGTCAATCCGCGCACCAGCCGCTCCGGCCATATCGGGCTTCCCGTCTCCGGCAACGATGCCAAGCTGGTGCCGAGCAACGGCAAGCTGGAGGTTCGCGCCAAGGGGCCGAACGTCACGCCGGGCTACTGGCGGCAGCCGGAATTGACCGCGAAGGCCTTCGACGAGGAAGGTTTTTACAGGTTCGGCGATGCCATCAAGCCGGCCAATCCCGATGATTTCGACGCCGGCTTCGATTTCGACGGCCGCATCGCCGAGGATTTCAAGCTCGCCAGCGGCACCTGGGTCAGCGTCGGTCCGCTGCGCGCGCGGTTCATCGCGGCCTGCGCGCCGCTGGTGCGCGACGTCGTCATTGCCGGCATCAACCGCGACGAGATATCGGCGATCGTCGTTCTCGATCTCGACGGCTGCCGCCTGGTCAATCCGACGACCCCGCTCGATGACCTCTCGGTCACGGCGGCCGATCCGCTGATCCGCGCAGCGTTTCGCGAACGGTTCACCAAATTCCTGGCGACCTCGACCGGGTCGTCGACGCGGATCACCCGTGCGGTCCTGCTCGATACGCCGCTGTCGATCGACCGCGGCGAGGTCACCGACAAGGGCTCGATCAACCAGCGCGCGGTGCTGGACGCGCGCGCAGCGCTGATCGAGGAGCTTTATGCGCCGGCGCCGCCGGAACACGTGATAATTCTTTAGCCGAATTCGAAACGCCAATCCTGTCCAAGGGGGATATCATGCAGTTGAAAGATCAGGCCGCCATCGTCACCGGGGGCGCATCCGGATTGGGCGCCGCCACCGCCCGCAGGCTCGCCGCGCAAGGCGCCAAGGTCGCCGTGTGCGACCTCAACGCAAAACTCGCCGAAAGCGTTGCCGCCGAGATCGGCGGCGTCGCGGTGTCCTGCGACGTTTCCGACGCGGCCTCGGCGGAAGCCGCCATCGTCGCCGCGTCCAAGGCCCATGGCCCGGCGCGGGTGCTGGTCAATTGCGCCGGCATCGGCGTCGCCAAGCGGGTGGTCGGCCGCGACGGCCCGATGCCGCTGGCCGATTTCGACAAGGTGATCAAGGTCAACCTGATCGGCTCCTTCAACATGCTGCGGCTGGCGGCCACCGAAATGTCGAAGCTGGAGCCGCTGTCGACCGGCGAGCGCGGCGTCATCATCTCCACCGCTTCGGTCGCGGCCTATGACGGCCAGATCGGCCAGTCGGCCTATTCGGCCTCGAAGGGCGGCATCGTCGCGATGACGCTGCCGATCGCGCGCGAACTGGCGCAGTTCGGCATCCGCGTGATGACCATCGCGCCCGGCCTGTTCCTGACCCCGCTATTGGGCGGACTGCCGCAGGAAGCGCAGGACTCGCTCGCCGCGGCGATCCCGTTCCCGCACCGGCTCGGCCAGGCCGACGAGTTCGCCTCACTGGCGATGCACATGATCGACAATCCCTATCTCAACGGCGAGGTGGTGCGGCTCGACGCGGCGCTGCGCATGGCGCCGCGCTGAAGGAGATTGCATGTTCGTCCACCGCCGCGATGTGCAGATCCAGTGGGGCGATTGCGACCCCGCCAACATCGTCTATTACCCGCGCTACTTCGCGATGTTCGACAACTCGACCTCGATCATGTTCGAGGCGGCCGGCTTCTCCAAGCAGGACATCATCAGGAAGTACGGCCTGGTCGGCATACCGATGGTGGATACGCGGGCGAAATTCCATATCGCGTCGACCCATGGCGACTGGATCACGATCGAAAGCCGGGTCGAGAGTTTCAAGCGATCGAGCTTCGAGGTGACCCACAAGGTGTTCAAGGGCGAGGCGCTGGCGATCGAGGCGTTCGAGACCCGGGTGCTGGTCGGCCGTCATCCGGACGACCCGGCGCGGCTGAAATCGGCGCCGGTGCCGGAGGAAATCATTGCCAAATTCATGCGGGGCTGACCCCGGTGGAGACTACCGACCAGGAAGACCATGATCTAAAGAAGGGGCTGATTTACCAGCCGAATGTTGATCTAGACTGACAATAACACTGAAAGGGAGGAATCAATGAATAGGTTTTATCTGTCGGCCGCGGTCGTCGCGGCTTCGCTCGCTCTGCCGGGGTCGCCGGCACTGGCGCAGACCAAGGAGATCACCATCGGAATAACGCTCACGACGACGGGACCCGCGGCCGCGCTCGGCATTCCCGAACGCAACGCGCTGGAGTTCGTACCCAAGGAAATCGGCGGCGTGCCGCTGAAGGTCATCGTGCTCGACGACGGCGGCGATCCGACCAACGCCACGACCAATGCGCGGCGCTTCGTCACGGAGTCCAAGGCCGACATCATCATGGGCTCGTCGACCACGCCGCCGACCGTCGCGGTGTCCAACGTCGCCAACGAGGCGGGCATTCCCCATATTGGCCTCGCGCCGTTCCCGATCACGCCGGAGCGCGCCAAATGGTCGGTGTCGATGCCGCAGCCGATTCCGATCATGGGCAAGGTGCTGTACGCGCACATGAAGGCGCACAACGTCAAGACCGTCGGCTATATCGGCTACTCCGATTCCTACGGCGATCTCTGGTTCAACGACTTCAAGGCGCAGGGCGTGCCGATGGGCATGAAGCTGGTGGATGAAGAACGCTTTGCGCGGCCGGATACCTCGGTCACCGGACAGGTGCTGAAGCTGGTCGCGGCCAATCCCGACGCGATCCTGGTCGGCGCCTCCGGCACCGCGGCGGGCCTGCCGCAGACCGAACTGCGCAATCGCGGCTACAAGGGCCTGATCTACCAGACCCACGGCGCCGCCAGCATGGACTTCATCCGCATCGCCGGAAAGGCAGCGGAAGGCGTGATCATGGCGTCGGGCCCGGTGATGGATCCGGAGGATCAGCCCGACAGTGCGCTGACCAAGAAGCCGGGACTGGCCCTGGACAAGGCCTATGAGGCCAAATACGGCCCCAACAGCCGCAGTCAGTTCGCCGGGCATTCCTACGACGCGTTCCTGGTACTCCAACGCATCATCCCGGTGGCGCTGAAGAAGGCAAAACCCGGAACGCCGGAATTCCGTGAGGCGATCCGTCAGGCCCTGCTCAGCGAACACGACATCGCCGCCAGCCAGGGTGTCTACAACTTCACCGAAAAGGACCGCTACGGCCTCGACGACCGCTCGCGCATCCTGCTGACCGTGAAGGACGGCAAATACGTGCTGGTAAAGTGAGCGGGCGCTTTAAAACGCTTGCCACCTGCCGCTGAATGAAGTCAGAGCCGGCCTCTCTCGAGGGGCCGGCTTTTTGCTTGCCCTCTCGCGGGAGCGGAGGGGCCTGGTTGTGGAAAGGCGGTAACCAGGCCGCGCGGCTGGACGTGGCGCGGAATATCTCGCGCCGAATTACGCCGCCGCAGCCCGATGTCCCGGACGCGTGTGAGCCAGATTCAGGTAACGATATCCACAGCGGAGATCCTGGCCTGTGCCGTCTCGGCTTGCTGAGCGGCTTCGACGCGCTGCTGATCCGACTTGATCGTCGCTGCACTTGCATTGGTTGTTTCGTCTGCGACGAGCTTGACTTCAGCCTGGCTGACCACGATGTGGGCCGGGTAGGTTGGGCCTATGTTGCTCATGTCCCCCTCCTGGAGTTCCCCCAAATTTGCAGGGATTCGTTTACGTATTGTTAGGAGGTTCGGTTAACGGCCGAACGAATCGGCTTCGCGCCGCGATTCGCGCCATTTCAGGCTTTGGCTGTGCGCCGAATTAAACCGCGCTTTCGCCTTCGTGCGTAAAGCCGAGATAGCTCGCCGCCACGCGCTGGTTGCCGGCGATGTCCCTGGCCGATCCGTCCAGAATGAACTCGCCGAGTTCCATCACATAGGCGCGGTCGGCGATCTGCAGCGCGGCCTGCGCGTTCTGCTCGACCAGCAGCACCGAGACGCCGGCCGAGCGCAATTCACTGACGGTGCGGAAGATGTCGGCGACGATGATCGGGGCCAGGCCCAGGCTCGGCTCGTCCAGCATCAATAGTTTCGGCGCGCCCATCAGGGCGCGGCCCATCGCCAGCATCTGCTGCTCGCCGCCGGACAGCGTCCCCGCCAGCTGCCGGCGCCGCTCCTTCAGCCGCGGAAACAGCGTGTAGACCCGCTCGAACGATCTGGCCGCGGTCGCCCTGGCGATCCGGAACGCGCCGAGCTGCAGATTGTCCTCGACGCTCATGGTGGCGAACAGCTCGCGATGCTCCGGCACCAGGCAGAGGCCGGCCGCGACGCGGTCCTCGATCTCGAGCCGCTGGATGTCCTGGCCGGCGAAGGCGACGCGGCCCTTCAGCGGCAGGATGCCCATGATGGCGTTGAGCAGCGTGGTCTTGCCGGCGCCATTGGCGCCGATGATGGTGACGATCTCGTTGCCGCCGACCTCGAGCGATACCGAGCGGACCGCTTCGACCTTGCCATAGGCGATATGCGCATCCGATACGCTCAACAGCGCGCTCATGCGACCGCTCCGAGATAGGCCTTGATCACGTCGGGGTTGGTCTTGATCGCCTCCGGCGTGCCCTCCGCGATCTTGGTGCCGAAGTCGAGCACCACGATGCGGTCGGCGAGATCCATCACGAACCCCATGTCGTGCTCCACCAGCAGCACCGACATGCCGCCGTCGCGCAGGCCGCGCAGCAGGGCGGCCAGCCGCTGCTTCTCCATGTGGCGCAGTCCCGCGGCGGGCTCGTCGAGCAGCAGCAGCATCGGGTCGACGCACAGCGCGCGCGCGATCTCGACGATGCGCTGCTGGCCGAGCGAGAGCGAGCCCGCGAGCGCATCGATCTGGTCGGAAAGCCCGACCCGCTCGATCTGCCGCGCCGCTTCCGCCAGCAATCTTGCCTCGTCGGCGCGGTCGAGGCGGAACATGCTGGCGAGCGCGCCGGAATGTCCGCGCAGATGCGCGCCGATCGCGACGTTTTCCAGCACCGTCATGTCCGGCACCAGCTTGACGTGCTGAAAAGTCCTGGCGATGCCGAGTTTCACCACCTGTTGCGGCGGCGCGTTGTCGATCTTCCTGCCGAGGACGGAGATCTTGCCGCCGGATGACGTGAGCACGCCGGTGATCAGGTTGAAGGTCGTGCTCTTGCCGGCGCCGTTCGGGCCGATCAGCGCCACGATCTCGCGGGCCTGGACGTCGAACGAGACGTTGTTGACGGCGATCACGCCGCCGAACTGCTTTCGCGCATTGTCGATCTGCAGCAGCACTTCCGACGTCGCCGCCGCCGGCGGGCGCCCCGGCAAGGTCAGCGACGTATCGGGCCGCTTGCGGCCCGGCTTGAACGGCAGCAGGGCCGTCAGCCAGGGCCAGACCCCGGTCGGCGCCAGTTGCAGCAGCGCCACCAGCAGGATGCCGAACACGATGGTCTCGAGCTGGGCCTGGCCGCCGAATATATACGGCAGATAGCTCTGCAGGATTTCCTTGAGGATGACGACGATGGCGGCGCCGAGCACGCCGCCCCAGACATAGCCGGCGCCGCCGACCACCGCGATGAAGAGATATTCGATGCCGGCCTGCGCGCCGAACGGGGTCGGATTGGCGGCGCGCTGGAAATGCGCATAGAGCCAGCCGGACAGCCCGGCCAGCACCGCCGCATAGATGAACACCAGGAGCTTGGCGCGCGGCGTCTGCACGCCGAAGGCTTCGGCGGCGATGTGTCCGCGCCGCAGCGCGCGGATGGCGCGGCCGGTGCGCGAGTCCAGCAGGTTCATGGTCAGCAGCGCCGAGAGCAGCACCGCGACCCAGATCGCGAAGTAGATGCTTTCCGGGATCGATCATCCTGAACGAGCCGATCGACAGCGGCGGGATCTCGGAGATGCCGTCGTTTCTCCCGAGGAATTCGAGCTTGCTGAAGAGATAAAACAGGCCGAGTCCCCAGGCGAGGGTGCCGAGCGGCAGATAGTGGCCGGACAGCCGCACCGTGACGAGGCCGAGCAGCACCGCGGCAACGCCGCTCACCAGAAGCGACATCGGCAGCGTCAGCCACGGCGACACGCCGTAGGCCGTCGTCAGCACCGCCGTGGTATAGGCCCCAAAACCGCAGAACGCGGCCTGGCCGAAGGAGGTGAGGCCGCCGACGCCGGTCAGCAGCACGAGCCCCATCGCCACCAGCGCGGCCAGACCGATATTGTCCAGCAGCACGATCCAGAACGGCGGCATGCCCGGGATGAACGGGATCGCCGCCATCACCAGCGCGAACACGATAATCGGCAGCCGCTCTCTCATCGCGGTCAATCCTTCTCTTCCTCGACCGCGGGCGCCGCCAGCGACCGCAGCACGAGAACCGGAAGGATCAGCGTGAAGACGATGACTTCCTTGAAATTGCTGGCATAGAACGACGAGAACGCCTCCACCGTGCCGACCACCAGCGCGGCGACCGCGGTCAAGGGGTAGCTGACGAGGCCGCCGATGATCGCGGCGATAAAGCCCTTCAGCCCGATCAGGAATCCGGTGTCGTAATACAGCGTCGTGATCGGCACGATCAGGATTCCCGAAATCGCCCCGATCACGGAAGCCAGCAGGAACGCGATCTGCCCCGACAGCGTGGTGCGGATGCCGACCAGCCGCGCGCCGAGGCGGTTGACGGCGGTGGCGCGCAGCGCCTTGCCGTAAAGCGTCAGCCCGAAGAACAGCCAGAGACCGACGATGAAGGCGACGGTGATGGCGTAGACACCGAGGCTCTGGCCGGTGAAGCGCAGCGGCCCGAGGGTGAAGGCCGTATCCGCGATGGTCGGACCGCGCTGGCCTTCGGCGCCGAAAAACACCAGCCCGAAACCCTGCAGCGCGAGATGGCAGCCGACCGAGGCGATCAGGAGCACCAGCACCGAGGTGTGCGCCAGCGGCTGGAACGCGATGCGATAGAGAAACAGTCCGATCATGGCGACGATGACCAGCGACAGCGCGATTGAGACGGCGATCGTCGGATGGCGGCCGGCGATCCAGGCGGTGAGGGCGAGGATCGCCGAGGGCAGCACGATATTGACCGCGAAGGCGCGGGCGACCAGTTTCAGATGCAGCGATTTGCGCCCCGCGAACAGGTCGAGGGCGAACGCCACGATCCCCATCGCCACCGCCAGCCGCGCGGTGCCGGGCATCTGGCCCGACGACAGCGAGGCATAGGTCAGCGCGCCATAGGTGACGAATTCGCCCTGCGGAATCAGGATCACGCGCGTGACGGCGAACACCAGCACCAGCGCAAGGCCGAGCAACGCATAGATCGCGCCATTGGTAATGCCGTCCTGCAGCAGGAACAGCATGATCGTCGTGTTCAAGACCGGACGCTCCCCCTTGCACCCCGGGCCGGTGCCGGCTTTGGGAAGCCGCCCGACCGTCCGATAACAGCAGTTGAAAAAGGCTGCCGATATTTGATATGGTCCATAACAATTATCAAATATAATCTCAAGGCCCCCGCCGCTCCGGCCCGGGTCGTTTGCAGCCTAGCCCAGTTTTGCGAGCATTGAGCGATGACAGTTTCCAAGACCGCTGCCCTCGATGCGGCCAAGACTTCCCGTTCCGCCCGCAAGGAGCCGGCCGAGGGGGCCGCGGAAAGCGCCGCGCTGCAGATGGGCGAATTGTCCGAACTGCTGGGCTATTCGCTCAAGCGCGCGCAACTGAAGGTCTTCGAGGATTTCTTGCGCTGCGTCGCGCCGCTGCAACTGACGCCGGCGCAGTTCTCGGTGCTGCTGCTGCTCGACAGGAATCCCGGCCGCAACCAGACGGAAATCGCCAATACGCTCGGCATCCTCAGGCCGAATTTCGTGGCGATGCTCGACGGGCTGGAGAGCCGCGACCTCTGCTCGCGGATGCGTTCGACCAACGATCGCCGTTCCCACATCCTCGTCCTCACCGACAAGGGCCGCGCAGTGCTGGCGCGCGCCAAGAAACTCGTCGCCTCCAAGCACGAAGCGCGTCTCAATGAATTGTTGGGCCCCGCCAGCCGCGTCGCGCTGCTGGAAATGCTGGCGACGATCGCACGGGAGTTTTGAGGGGCGTCGGCGCGGCTTCAACCGTCCTTGCCTGCGACAAACGCGTAGCGTTTGCGCAAGGGAGCACTTGCGACGAAGCAATCCATGCCTCACCACTCGTTCTGCCGCGAGATGGATTGCTTCGCGGAGCCTGTCATCGGGCGCGCATTCGCGCGACCCGTTGGCTCGCAATGACGGGTGATAGAGCTTAGCTCTTATCCACCAGGATCACCCTGACATCATTGACGTTGGTCAGCGTCGGACCGGTCTTGAGCAAATCGCCGGTCGCCGCAAAAAACGCCGTGGCGTCGTTGTTGTCGAGATAGGCCTTCGCGTCGAGGCCGAGCGATTTCATCTTCGCGAATGTGCCGGCATCGATGAGTGCGCCGGCGGGATCGGCCGCGCTGCCGGCGCCGCCGTCGGCGCCGTCGGTATCGGCCGCCAGCGCCGAAATCCCGGAAGTGTCCTTGAGCAGGTCGGCGAGCGCCAGCGCATATTCCTGGTTGGGACCGCCGCGGCCGTTGCCGCGCACGGTCACCGTGAGCTCGCCGCCGGACAGGATCGCCACGCGCTTGCCGTCGTCGCGCGCCTGCAGCGCAAGCCGGGCGTGGTCGGCGGCGACGCTTCGCGCCTCGCCTTCGAGGTCGGCGCCGAGATCGAGAATGTCGTAGCCGGCATCGTTTGCGAGCTTGATCGCCGCCTGCAGCGAAGCCTTCGGCCGCGCGATCAGCTCGAATTGCGCGCGTGCAAAGGCGGCATCGCCGGGCTTGCAGCTTTCGTTATCGGGATCGTCGAGCGCGCGGCGGACGGCGTCGTCGACCGCGAGGCCGTATTTCGCGACCAGCGCGCGCGCGTCCGCCAGCGTGGTCGGATCCGGCACCGTCGGCCCCGAGGCGATCGCGGACGGATCGTCGCGCGGGACGTCCGAGATCGCCAGCGTCACGATTTCGGCGCGCTTGCCGGCGCGCGCCAGCCGGCCGCCCTTGATCCGCGACAGATGCTTGCGGACGGTGTTGACCTCGCCGATCGGCGCGCCCGAACGCAACAATGCCCGCGTCACCTGTTGCTTCTGCGCAAAGCTTACGCCGGCGGCCGGCGCGATCCAGTTCGCCGAGCCGCCGCCCGACAGCAGCACCAGCAAAAGATCGTCGGCGCCGGCGCCCTCGGCGAGACGCAGGCTTTCCTCCGCGCCCTTCAATCCGGCCTCGTCGGGCACGGGATGGCCGGCTTCGATCACCCGGATCCGCCGGGTCGGCACGCCATGGCCGTGCCGGGTGGTCGCCACCCCCGAGAGCCGCGCGGGTTCAAGACCGAGTTCGTCGAGATAATGCCGCTCCGCCGCCGCCGCCATGGCGGCCGCGGCCTTGCCGGCGGCGAGGCAGATCACCCGGCCCTTCGGTGCGGCGCGCAGATGCGCCGACAGCACGACGTCGGGATGCGCGGCGGCTACCGCAGCGTCGAAGATCGCGCGCAGGAGAGGGCGTCTGTCGGTCATGGTCTCTCGAACTTCGCCTTCAGGGGAGTTGCGATGGAAACGGGCGACGCCGGTTATCCATCCGATTCCGGCAAAAGAAAACCCCCGCAGCATGCCGCGGGGGTCTTGCGTGAGCCCCTGGAGGGCCGATCTACGCGACAGCGGGCGTTAGCCCCCGACGTCGGCCGAGACGATGTCGCCGAACAGCTCCCACCGCTCACCCTTGAACTTCATCAGCTGAAGCTGGCTGACCGGGGCGAAGTCGGTCGCGCTGGTGTTGATCTTGATGCCGGGCAGCAGGACTTCGGTGCGGAAATCCTTGAGGCTCGCCGCCTGTTTCATGACGTTCGCGCGCGTGAGGTCATCGCCGCACTGCTTGAGCACCTGAACCAGCGTTTGCGCGACGCCGTAACCCACGATCGTCCCGCCATCGAGCTTGTTGCCCTCCGGAAAATCCTTCGCCATGAAATCGAGGTAGGCCTTCATGCCGGCATCATTGGCCCACTGCGGATCGGAAACATCCTTCAGGTACGCGGCGGAGATGATGTTCTGGGCATTCGGGTAACCGGCCGGCTTGATGACGCTGCCGACCGACGCCGAAACGTTATTGAGGAAATGCGCCGGCTTCCATTCGATCTCGGCGATTTTCTTGATCGCCTGGGCCGCGAATTTCGGCGTGGTGATATTGACGAAGATATCGGCGCCGGTCGCCTTCAGCTTGACGATATGGTTGTCGATGGTGGGTTCCGTGGTCTCGTAGCTTTCCTCGGCGACGATCATCGAAGCGGCCTTGGCGCCGAGCCCGTCCTTCAGCCCCTTCAGATAATCCTTGCCGTAGTCGTCGTTCTGATACAGCACGGCGATCTTGCCGTTAGGCATGTTCTTGAGAATGTACTTCGCGTAGATGCGCGACTCGCTCTGGTAGTTGGGCTGCCAGCCCATGGTCCAGGGAAAGTCCTTGGGATCGTTCCACTTGGTGGCGCCGGTGGCGACGAACAGCTGCGGCACCTTCTTCGCATTCATGTATTTGTGAATTGCCGAATTCGACGGCGTGCCCAGCGAATTGAAAATCAGCAGCACCTCATCGCTCTCGACCAGCTTGCGCGCCTGCTCGACCGCCTTCGGCGGGCTATAGGCGTCGTCATAGCTGATGAAATTGATCTTGCGGCCGTTGACGCCGCCTTCGGCGTTGATCTTCTTGAAGTAAGCGGCCTCGGTCTTGCCGATCACGCCGTAGGCGGACGCCGGACCGCTGTACGGCATGATGTTGCCGATCTTGATTTCGGTATCGGTGGCGCCGGTATCGTATTTTTTTTGAGCGAGCGCGCCATTGCTCGATGCTGCGAGCACGATGAACGCAGCCGATGCAATCGCGAGTTTGCTGGTGACAACAGGCATTCGTTTCTCCCTTTGATGTTTGTTCGTGCGCCAGTGTTTTTGTTGAAATTTCTTGCGGCGCGGAAGCAATTGAATACCATTTGGCGGTGGCCAGCAAGAAAAAGCCCCTGCGGCGAGGCCGCAGGGGCTGCTTCTTTAGTAGCCGGCCGGGTGGCCGGCAGGTCCGCCAATGGCTCAGCCGCCGACGTCGCCGCTGATGATGTCGCCGAACAGGTCCCATCGCTCGCCCTTGAACTTCTCCAGCTGAAGCTGGGAGATCGGGGCGAAGTCGGTGGCGCTGGTCTGCGCCTTGATGCCCGGCAGCAGGCCGCCCAGCTCAAGTCCGTGGAGGCTGGCCGCCTGCTTCATGATGTTCGCCCGCGTCAGGTTGTCGCCGCAGGCCTTCAGCACGTGCACCAGCCCCTGGGCGACGGTGTAGCCGTACATCACGGAGGCATCGACCCGGTTGCCTTCCGGGAAGTACTTGGTGAGGAACTCGTCGAAGGCCTTCATGCCCGCATCATTCTTCCACTGCGGATCGGAGGTGTCCTTGAGGTAAGCCGACGAGATGAGGTCCTGGCTGGCGGCAAAGCCGGCAGGCTTGATCACGCTGCCGATCGAGGCACTGACGTTGTTGAGGAAGTGCAGCGGCTTCCACTCGATTTCGGCGTTCTTCTTGATCGCCTGCGCGGCGAATTTCGGCGTGGTGACGTTGAAGAACACGTCGGCGCCGCTCGCTTTCAGGCTGACGATGTGGGAGTCGATGGTCGGCTCGGTGGTCTCGTAGCTTTCCTCGGCGATGATCATCGAGGCGGCCTTGGCGCCGAGGCCGTCTTTCAGGCCCTTGACGTAGTCCTTGCCGTAATCGTCGTTCTGGTAAAGAATCGCGATCTTGGCGTTGGGCTTGTTCTTGAGAATGTACTTGGCGTAGATGCGCGATTCGCTCTGGTAGTTGGGCTGCCAGCCCATGGTCCACGGGAAGTGCTTGGGGTCGTTCCACTTGGTGGCGCCGGTGGCAACGAACAGCTGCGGCACCTTCTTCGTGTTCATGTATTTCTGGATCGCCGAGTTCGGCGGCGTGCCCAGCGAATTGAAGATGAACAGCACCTCGTCGCTCTCCACCAGCTTGCGCGCCTGCTCGACCGTCTTCGGCGGGCTGTAGCCGTCGTCGTAGCTGATGAAATTGATCTTGCGGCCGTTGATGCCGCCCTCGGCGTTGATCTTCTTGAAGTAGGCGGCCTCGGTCTTGCCGATCACGCCATAGGCGGAAGCGGGTCCGCTGTAGGGCATGATGTTGCCGATCTTGATTTCGGTGTCGGTGGCGCCGGTGTCGTATTTCTTCTGTGCAAGGGCGCCGCTGCTGGCGAAAGCGGCTATCGCGAGGGCAGCCGAAAAGGCCCCCAATCGCAAATGAGTAGCAGGCATTTGGAACTCCCTGATGTGGTTGAATGTGTCTTTTTTTGATTGGGAGCGCTTGTTGGCTCCTGCTGCGCATTGAATACCCTCTCCGGGTGGCCAGCAAGAAAAAGCCCCCTGCGACCGCGGTCGCAGGGGGCCATATTTAGTCGAACAAAACGGGATCACGGACCCGTGAAGGAAGGGGCCGCGGAGGTCTTAGTTGCCGACCTCGCCCGAGATGATGTCGCCGAACAATTCCCACTTCTCGCCCTTGAACCGCATCATCTGCAGCTGGTCGATCGGAGCGAAATCGGTCGGCGAGGTGTTGATCTTGACGCCGGGCAGCAAGGTGTCCGGCGTGAAGTCCTTCAGGCTTGCCGCCTGCTTCATCACATTGGCGCGGGTCAGGTCGTCGCCGCACATCTCGATGACCTTGGCCATGGTCTGCGCCGCGCCGTAGCCGTACACCACGGAGCCGTCGAGCTTGTTGGCGTCCGGATAGTACTTCTCCAGGAAGGCGAAGAATTTCTTCATGCCGGGATCGTTGTCCCACTGCGGGTCCGCGCCGTCCTTGGCGTAGGCGGCCGACAGAATGCCCTGGCTGTTCTCGAAGCCCGCCGGCTTGATCACGCCGCCGACCGAGGCCGAGACGTTGACGACGAGATGCAGCGGCTGCCACTGGATCTCGGCGAGCTTCTTGATGGCCTGTGCCGCGAATTTCGGCGTGGTGACGCTGAAAAACACGTCGGCCCCGGTCGCCTTCAGCTTGACGATGTGGTTGTCGATCGTGGGCTCGGTGGTTTCGTAGCTTTCCTCGGCGATGATCATCGACGCCTTGGCCCCTAACCCGTCCTTCAGGCCCTTGAGATAGTCCTTGCCGAAATCGTCGTTCTGGTAGAGCACGGCGATCTTGCCGTTCGGCTTCTCCTTCAACAGGTACTTCGCGTAGATCCGCGCTTCGCTCTGATAGCTCGGCTGCCAGCCCATGGTCCACGGGAAGTTCTTCGGGTCGTTCCATTTGGTGGCGCCGGTGGCGACGAACAGCTGCGGTACCTTCTTGGCGTTCAGATATTTCTGGATCGCGGAATTCGACGGCGTGCCCAGCGGATTGAATATCACGAGCACTTCGTCGCTCTCGACCAGCTTGCGGGCCTGCTCGACCGCCTTCGGCGGGCTATAGCCGTCGTCATAGCTGATGAAATTGATCTTGCGGCCGTTGATGCCGCCCTCGGCGTTGATCTTCTTGAAGTAGGCGGCCTCGGTCTTGCCGATCACGCCGTAGGCGGAGGCCGGACCGCTATAGGGCATGATGTTGCCGATCTTGATTTCGGTGTCGGTCGCACCGGTGTCGTATTTCTTTTGGGCGAGTGCTCCGCCGGAGGTGGCCGCGAACGCGATGACCGCCGTCGAAAACGCGGCGATTCGTAGTTTTTGTTTAGAAAGCATATTTTCTCCTTGGTTCAGTTCAGTTTTTCTTGAGTTTGCCGACCAGTTGCTGGGCAACGATGGCGACCTGCCGTGCGCCGTGCGGCACCAGGAAGATGACGAAGAACAGCAGCGCGCCGAACACGGCGCCGGAGAGGCCCTTTGAAATCCCCTCCGCGATGTTCGGCACGAAAATGATGAAGGCCGAACCGACGATCGATCCGGGCAGCCAGCCGACGCCGCCGACCACCATGCCGAGGAACAGCGAGATCGCCAGCTGGATGGTGTAGCTGTCGGGCGCGACGAACTGCACGGCGATGGCCCCGAGGCCGCCGGCGACGCCGGTGATGCCGGCCGAGACCCCGAACGCCAGCGTCTTGTACAGCGCGACGTCGACGCCCATCGCAGAGGCCGCGATTTCGTTGTCGCGGATCGCCATGAAGGCGCGCCCCGAGCGCGATTTCAGCAGGTTGACCGAGAAGATGTAGATCGCGATCGTGACCGCGAGCGTGAAATAATACAGCCACATGTCCTGCGACATCGGCAGGCCGAACGGCGCGTCCGGCTTGGTGACGACCAGGCCCTGCACGCCGCCGGTCCAGTACTCGAAATAGCCGAGCTTCAGAAGCTGCGGCATCGCGGTCGCCAGCGCGAAGGTCGCCAGCGCCAGATAGACCCCGGACAGTCGCAGCGCCGGCTGGCCGAACAGAAATCCGAAACCGAAGCAGATGACGCCGGCGATCGGCAGCGTCAGCGCGTAGTTCATGCCGGCATGTTCCATCAGGATCGCCGAGGTGTAGGCGCCGACGGCATAGAACGCGCTCTGTCCCAGCGAGAACTGCCCGCTGCCGCCGGTCAGGATGTTCAGCGCCAGCACGGCGAGGGCGTAGATCAGCAGCATGGTCAGCTGGAAGATAATGAAATTCTTCACCAGCAGCGGCACCAGGATCAGCACTGCCAGCATGGCCAGCGACATGCCGTAGCCCAGCGTCATCGCCCGCTTGGGAACCGCCTCGACGGCCGGGGCTTCGGTGACGACTTCCTCAACTGCGCTCATGATCAAACTCGCTTCACGATGGGCCGGCCGAACAGGCCGGCGGGTTTGACGACCAGGACGGTGATAATCAGCGCCAGCGCGATCGGCAGTTTCAGTTCATTGCCGACGCCGGGGATGTAGGTTCCGGCCAGATTTTCGAAGATGCCGACCAGGAAGCCGCCGATGACGGCGCCGAACGGGCTGGTCAGGCCGCCGAGCACGGCGGCGGCGAACCCGTAGATCAGGACGCCCAGCATCATGTTCGGCTCCAGGAACACCACCGGGGCGATCATCATGCCGGCGATCGAGCCGATCGAGGCCGCCATGCCCCAGCCGAGCGCGATCATCCACGAGGTGTTGATACCCACCAGCCGCGCCGATTCCGGCAGCGAGGCAGCTGCGCGCATCGCAAGGCCGACCTTGGTAAACTGAAAGAAGAAGTAGAGCAGGACCAGCAGCAGCAAGGTGACGCCGATCATGCCGGCCTGGTGGGTCGAGATCAGCTGGCTGCCGAGGAACGGATGCGAGCCGAACGGCGTCGGGTATTGCTTGATGGTGAAGTCCCAGATCAGGCCGGCGACGCTGTTGATGATCGAATACAGCGCGATGAAGCCGGCGACGTTGGTCAGGATCGGGGCTTTCGCCAGCGGTTTGAACAGCAGCCGCTCGATCAGGATGCCGCCGGCGAACGAGAAGGCCAGCGTCAGGATGAAGGCGCCCCAGTAGGGCACGCCCCACTGCATCAGTTGCCAGGAGATGAAGGTCGAGAACATCGCCATCTCGCCTTGCGCGAAATTGAGATGGTCGATCGCCTGGTAGATCATGACCACGGCGAGCGCCATGCAGGCATAGATCGCGCCGGTGGCGATGCCGGCCAGGATTTGATTGGTGAAAAGCTCCATGGCCGTGCTCCTCAGTAGCCCAGATAGGATTTACGGACGTCTTCGTTGTTCGCGATCTCTTTGGCACTGCCGGCCATCACGATGCGTCCGGTCTCGATCACGTAGGCCTGATCGGCGAGTTCCAGCGCCAGCTGCGCGTTCTGCTCGACCACCAGGATGGTGACCCTGTCCTCGCGATTGATCTTGCCGAGAATCTTGAAGAGGTCGCGCACGATCAGCGGCGCCAGGCCGAATGACGGTTCGTCGAGCAGCATCAGCCTCGGACGCAGCATCAGCGCGCGGGCGACCGCCAGCATCTGCTGTTCGCCGCCCGAAAGCGTGCCGGCCTGCTGGGTATGCCGCTGCTTCAGCACCGGAAAGTAGTCGTACATGCGCTCGATGTCGGAAACCACGCCGGCCTTGTCCTTGCGCGTGATCGCGCCGAGCTGGAGGTTTTCCTCCACCGTCATGGTGGTGAAGGTGCCGCGGCCCTGGGGCACATGAGCGATGCCGAGCCGGACGATATTCTCGGTCGAGCGTCCGGTCAGCGGCGCGCCTTCGAATTCGATCGCGCCGGTGGTGCGCACCATGTTGCAGATCGCGCGCAGCGTGGTGGTCTTGCCGGCGCCGTTGGCCCCGAGCAGCGTGGTCAGGCTGCCTTCGTTGAGATCGAAATTGAGACCATGCAGCGCCTGGACCTGGCCGTAATAGGCGCGCAGATCCTTAATGTTCAGCATCGCCGTCATTGGTCCTTGCTCCCCAGATAGGCCTTGATGACATCGGGGTCGGACTGCACCTGGGCCGGCGTTCCCTCGGCGAGCTTGCGGCCGAAATTCAGCGCGACGACGTGGTCGGCGATCGACATCACGAGCCCCATGTGATGCTCGACCAGCAGCACGGTCACGTGCCGGTCGGCGCGAATGCGCTTGATCAGGTCGCCGAGCACATGGACCTCTTCGTGGTTGAGGCCGCCGGCAGGCTCGTCGAGCAGCAGGATCTTCGGATCGGCGGCGAGCGCGCGGGCCAGCTCGACGCGCTTCTGGGTGCCGAACGGCAGGCCGGAAACCGTGACATGGGCGACGTCGTCGAGGCCGAGATAGCTGACGATCTCGTGGACGTGCCTGTTGAGTTCGGCCTCGCCGCGGCGGACCCAGGGCAGTCTCAGCGAATCGCTGATGATGTCGCTGTTGGTGCGGGCATGGGTGCCGACCCGGACGTTGTCGAGCACCGAAAGATTGGGAAACAGCGCGACGTTCTGGAAGGTGCGGCCGATGCCGATTTCGGCGATCCGGTGCGGCGGGCGGGTCAGGATGCTCTGGCCCTCCATCAGGATGTCGCCGCCGCTCGGCTGATAGAGCCGGGACAGGCAATTGAACAGCGTCGTCTTGCCGGCGCCGTTCGGTCCGATCAGACCGAGGATCTGGCCCTTCTGCATATCGAAGGACACGCCGTTCAGCGCGATGATGCCGCCGAACACGACGCTGACGTCGTGAACCGCAAGCAGGGGAGATTGTCCCTGCGCGAATTGTGCCTGCGTCATTTCGCTGCGCCCAGAACCGCTGGGCCGCACTGACCATGCGAAGCGATTCGCCGGCCGCAATGATGAAGGCTACCTGATCCCCTCGACCACACGTGCAACTTTCCCTCCTGCTTTCAACTTTTTGATTTCTTCTTTTTTTGATTGCGGCGCCGTCCCACCGAGCGCCGCCTCGACGTTCCTTACCATCGCCACGAGACGAGGTCCAATATCGTTGCGCAGCCGATCTTCCGTGAAACGGAATGCCGGCGCACCGCAGTTAAACGCATATGGACCGGTTCCGTCATTAAGCTTTAGTGCTACGCCGACCGCATGGATGTCGTCGTGCCATTCGCCCGCCGAGATTGCAAAGCCGAGTTTGGCGACGGTTTCGCCGGCGCGTTCGATGCCCTCGCGCAGCCGCGGCCAGCGGCTGCCGTAGTGCTCGCGCAGCTCGCGCAGCAACGCGGCCCGCTCGTCGGCCGGCAGCGCCCAGATATAGGCCCGCCCCATCGCGGTGGTTGCAATCGGGACCCTCGAGCCGACGTCCAGTTGAACGCCGAGCGTCATGCCGCGGCTCTGGCCGAAATAGATCATGCTGGTGCGGTCGCGGCCGCCGACCGCCACCGCGCCGCCGGTCTCGCGCATCACTTCCTCGCGAAAGGGTTCGGACAAATGCCGAACGCCGAGGTTCGCAAGCGCCGCATAGCCGAGCGCCATGGCCGACGGCGCCAGTTGATACTTCTCGAACCGGGGAACGGGTGTAAGGTAACCCAGCTTGGTCAAAGTGTATGTCAGCCGCGAAACGGTCGGCTTTGGCAAGTTGGTACGGGCGGCGATCTCCTGATTGCCAAGAAGCCCGTCGTTGGGACGGAATGCGCGCAACACATCAAGGCCGCGGGAAAGCGCGACGACGAAGCTGCGATCGGTCGCTACCTTCTTGGCTGGACGTTTCATGGCCTGCTGCGCGGTCCTCGTTGACAACGCACGTGCTTCAAAATAACCCTCCGTGTCAAGATGTGGAATTAAATTCCGCACAGCGAAATAGCCGGTAAACGCAAGCCAAGAATCGCAAGCCACGAATTGGTTCAGGGACCAATTCAAGAACAACGCAACGAAGAGCGCGGTATTTAGGGAGAGTCTCGTGAACGAAGTCGTAAAGCTCGAGCGTCATGACGTGGTCGCCATCGTCACGGTCAACAGCCCTCCGGTGAACGCGCTCAGCGCCGCCGTCCGCGGCGGCATCCTGGAATGCATGAAGAGCGCCATCGCCGATCCGGAAGTGAAGGCGATCGTGCTGACCTGCGCCGGCCGCACCTTCATCGCCGGCGCCGACATCACCGAATTCGGCAAGCCGCCGAAGCCGCCGGGCCTGCAGGAAGTGCTGACCCTGATGGAGAACTCGCCGAAGCCGATCGTGGCCGCGATCCACGGCACCGCGCTCGGCGGCGGCCTCGAAGTCGCACTTGCCTGTCATTTCCGGGTCGCGACCAAGGAGGCCAAACTCGGCCTGCCCGAAGTGAAGCTCGGCCTGTTGCCGGGCGCCGGCGGCACGCAGCGGCTGCCGCGCGCGGTCGGTCCCGAACTTGCGGTCAAGATGATCGTCGGCGGCGATCCGATCGGGGCTGCGGACGCGCTGAAGAACGGGCTGATCGAAGAGATCGTCGAAGGTCCGGCTGCCGGCGGCGAGGCCTTTGCCCGCAAGGTGCTGGCGGAGAAGCGCCCCTTGCGCAAGCTGCGCGACGACGATTCCAAGCTCGCGGCCGCCAGGGCCGACCGCTCGATCTTCACCAACGCGGTCGCTGCGTTAACCAAGAAAGCACGTGGGCTCGAAGCCCCCTTCGCTGCCGCCGACGCGGTCGGCGCCGCGATCGACCTGCCGTTCGACGAAGGTCTGAAGAAGGAGCGCGAAGGCTTCCTCAAGCTCGTCGCCAGCGACCAGTCGAAGGCGCAGCGCTATGCCTTCTTCAGCGAGCGCGAGGCCGCCAAGGTCGCCGGCGTTCCCGACGGCACAAAGCCGCGCAATGTCGAGCGCGTCGCCATCATCGGCGCCGGCACCATGGGCGGCGGCATCGCGATGTCGTTCGCCAATGCCGGTATCCCGGTCACGCTGATCGAGACCGGCGAGGAGCAGCTCAAGCGCGGCATGGGCGTGATGCAGAAGAATTACGAGGCCACCGCCGCCCGCGGCGGCATTCCGGCCGATGCCCCGGCCAAGCGCATGGGGCTGATCACCGGCGTGGTCGGACTCGAGAACGTCAGGGATGCTGACCTCATCATCGAAGCCGTGTTCGAAACCATGGCGGTCAAGAAGGAAGTGTTCACGGCGCTGGACAAGTTTGCAAAGCCGGGCGCGGTGCTGGCTTCCAACACCTCCTATCTCAACATCGACGAGATCGCCAAGGTGACCGGCCGTCCGCAGGACGTGCTCGGCATGCACTTCTTCTCGCCGGCCAACGTGATGAAGCTGTGCGAGATCGTGCGCGCGGCGAAGACCGCGCCGGATGCGCTGACCACCGCGGTCGCGGTGGCGCGCAAAATTGCAAAAGTGCCGGCGGTGGTCGGCGTCTGCGACGGTTTCGTCGGCAACCGCATGCTGGCCCAGCGCGGCAAGCAGTCCGAAAAGCTGTTGTTCGAAGGCGCATTGCCGCAGCAGGTCGACGCCGTCGTGACCAAGTTCGGCATGCCGATGGGGCCGTTCGCGATGAGCGACCTCGCCGGCCTCGATATCGGCTGGCGCTCGCGCAAGGATCGCGGCATCAAGTCGGAAATCGCCGATGCGCTGTGCGAGGCCGGGCGGTTCGGCCAGAAGACCGGCAAGGGCTACTATAAATATGAAGGCGGCTCGCGCGCGGCGCTGCCCGATCCGGAGGTCGAGAAGCTGATCGACGAGACGCTGACCCGGCTCGGGCGCAAGCGCCGCGTGGTCTCGGACGACGAAATCCTCGAGCGCATGATGTATCCGATGATCAACGAAGGCGCGCGAATCCTGGAGGAAGGCATCGCGGCGCGTCCGAGCGACATCGACGTGATCTGGCTCTACGGCTATGGCTGGCCGATCTATCGCGGCGGCCCGATGTTCTACGCCGACCAGGTCGGCCTGAAGCACATCGCCGACCGGCTGTCGTATTACGCCAAGGAAACCAGCGATCCCTCGCTCGAACCGGCGCCGCTGCTCAAGCGCCTCGCCGCCGAAGGCAAGACCTTCGCGTCGCTGGCCCAGGCGGCGAAAGCCGCCTGATGGCCCATCCCGGAGAGCAGTTCTATCCGGAAGGGGTCCACTGGGACGATCCGATTGCGCGGGGCACGCTGCCCGACCTGTTGTCGAAGGCGGCGGCCGATTACGGCGCGCGGCCGGCGCTCGAGTTTCGCGACCGGCCGATCAGCTACGCCGGGCTGGAGGCCATGGTCGAGGTCGCGGCCTCCGCCTTCCTGCGCGCCGGCTACGGCAGCAACAGCTCGGTGGCCTTGTTCCTCGGCAATTCGCCCGATCATCCCGTCAACTTTTTCGGCGCGCTGAAGGCCGGCGCCCGCGTCGTGCATCTTTCCCCGCTCGACGGCGAGCGCGCGCTGTCGCACAAACTGAGCGACAGCGGCGCGCGCATCCTCGTCACCTCGGATCTCGCGGCGCTGCTGCCGATGGCGCTGAAATTCCTGGAAAAAGGCCTGCTCGACCGCCTGATCGTCTGCGAGGACGATCATTGGGGCGCGGTCGGCAATCCGCACACGCCGATCCCGGATCATCCGGCCATCGTCACCTCCAGGAAATTCACCGAAGGCGCCACCAAACCCGCGCAGTGGCCAAATGTCGCGGTCGATGACGTGGCGCTGCTGCAATATACCGGCGGCACCACCGGCCTGCCCAAGGGCGCCATGCTCAGCCATGGCAATCTGACCGCGGCGGTGTCGATCTACGACGTCTGGGGCAAGCCGGCGCGGATCGAGCGCAACGCGGTCGACCGCGTGATCTGCGTGCTGCCGCTGTTCCATATCTTCGCGCTGACGGTGATCCTGCTGCGCAGCCTGGAGCGCGGCGACCTGATCTCGCTGCACCAGCGTTTCGACGTCGAGGCCGTGATGCGCGACATCGAGGTCAAGCGGGCGACCGCGTTCCCCGGCGTGCCCACGATGTGGATCGCGATCGCGAGCCTGCCCGATCTCGACAAGCGCGACATGTCGTCGCTGGTGTATTGCGGCTCCGGCGGCGCGCCGCTGCCGGTCGAGGTCGCGCGCATCTTCGAGCGCAAGACCAACATGAAGCTGAAGAGCGGCTGGGGCATGACCGAGACCTGCTCGCCCGGCACCGGCCATCCGCCGGAGGGACCGGAAAAGCCGGGCTCGATCGGGCTGATGCTGCCCGGAATCGAGATGGACGTGGTCGCGCTCGACGATCCGAAAAAGGTGTTGCCGCCGGGCGAGGTCGGCGAGATCCGCATCAAGGGACCGAACGTCACCAAAGGCTACTGGAACCGGCCGCAGGAAACCGCCGAGGCCTTCGTCGGCGACCGCTTCCTGACCGGCGACATCGGCTACATGGACCCGGACGGCTATTTCTATCTGGTCGACCGCAAGAAGGACATGATCATCTCCGGCGGCTTCAACGTCTATCCGCAGATGATCGAGCAGGCGATGTACGAGCATCCCGCGGTGCACGAGGTGATCGTGATCGGGATTGCCGACGATTACCGCGGCGAGGCGGCGAAGGCGTTCGTCAAGCTGCGCGCCGGGGCCAAGCCGTTCACGCTGGACGAGCTGAAGGCCTTCCTCGCCGGCAAGCTCGGCAAGCACGAGATTCCGGCCGCGCTGGAATTCGTCGACGAACTGCCGCGCACCTCGGTCGGCAAACTCTCGCGCCACGAACTGCGCAACCGGCAGCCGGCGCCGAAACAGCCGCAGCTCGCATCGGGAGGCGGTGCGTGATGGGCGTCGGCGGCCCACTCGGTGGTTATGGGTCCCTGCTTTCGCAGGGACGACGGAAGATAACGCGTTAACTCACTCGCTCACAGGAGGATCCGATGGATCTCAGCTTCAGCAAGGAAGAAATGGCGTTTCGCGAGGAAGTGCGGGCCTTCTTCAGGGACAACGTGCCGCCGGAGACGCGGCGGAAACTGGTCGAGGGCCGTCATCTCTCCAAGGACGAGATGGTCGCCTGGTGGCGCATCCTCAACAAAAAGGGCTGGGGCGTCTCGCACTGGCCGAAGGAATATGGCGGCACCGGCTGGAGCTCGGTGCAGCATTACATCTTCAACGAGGAACTGCAGATGCACCCGGCGCCGGCGCCGCTCGCCTTCGGCGTCAGCATGGTCGGCCCGGTGATCTACACCTTCGGCAACGAGAAGCAGAAGCAGCAATATCTGCCGCGCATCGCCAATGTCGACGACTGGTGGTGCCAGGGCTTTTCGGAGCCCGGCTCCGGCTCCGACCTCGCTTCGCTGAAAACCAAGGCCGAGCGCAAGGGCGACAAGTACATCATCAACGGCCAGAAGACCTGGACCACGCTGGCGCAGCACGCCGACATGATCTTCTGCCTCTGCCGCACCGATACCAATGCGAAGAAGCAGATGGGCATCTCCTTCATCGTGTTCAGCATGAAGTCGAAGGGCGTCACCGTGCGCCCGATCCAGACCATCGACGGCGGCCACGAGGTCAACGAGGTGTTCTTCGATGACGTCGAGGTGCCGGTCGAAAACCTGATCGGCGAGGAGAACAAGGGCTGGGACTACGCCAAATTCCTGCTCGGCAACGAGCGCACCGGCATCGCCCGCGTCGGCGTTTCCAAGGAGCGCATCCGCCGCATCAAGGAACTGGCGTCGAAGGTCGAGTCCGGCGGCAAGCCGGTGCTCGAGGACCAGAAATTCCGCGAAAAGCTCGCCGAGGTCGAGATCGAGCTGAAGGCGCTGGAGCTGACCCAGCTTCGCGTCGTCGCCGACGAGGGCAAGCACGGCAAGGGCAAGCCCAATCCGGCTTCGTCGGTCCTGAAGATAAAAGGCTCGGAAATCCAGCAGGCCACCACCGAGCTTTTGATGGAAGTGATCGGCCCGTTCGCCGCGCCCTACGACGTGCACGGCGACGACGGCAGCAACGAGACCATGGACTGGACCGCGCAGATCGCGCCGAGCTACTTCAACAACCGCAAGGTCTCGATCTACGGCGGCTCCAACGAGATCCAGCGCAACATCATCACCAAGGCCGTGCTGGGGCTGTGAGAGGCTGACCGCGATAACAACAGCTGTCGTCCCCCGCGAAGGCGGGGGACCCAGTACGCCGCGGCGGCCGTGAGTACGACAGGCGGCTGCGAATACTGGATCCCCGCCTTCGCGGGGATGACGACGGAGAACGAGGCAACAGCGTTGCCCTAGTGGTTTCTGGAGAAAGTAAAGAAAATGGATTTTGATCTGTCGGAGGAGCAGCGGCTTCTCAAGGAAAGCGTCGAGGGCCTGCTCGGGCGACTCCTACGATTTCGATAGCCGCAAGAAGTACATGGCGGAGAAGGGCGGCTGGAGCAAAGCGGTCTGGAGCAAGCTTGCCGAACAGGGCCTGCTCGGCCTGCCGTTCTCGGAAGCCGACGGCGGCTTCGGCGCCGGCGCGATCGAGATCATGATCGTGATGGAGGCGATGGGCCGGGCGCTGGTGCTGGAGCCTTATCTCGCCACCGTCGTGATCGCGGGCGGCTTCCTGCGCCACGGCGGCTCGGCCGAACAGAAGGCCGCCTATATCCCCGGCATCATCGACGGCAGCAAGACCTTTGCCTTCGCGCAGCTCGAGAAGAATTCGCGCTACGACCTCAATGACGTCGCCACCACCGCCAAGAAGAAGGGCGCGGGCTGGGTGATCGACGGCGAGAAATTCGTGGTGCCAACGGCGAGACCGCCGACACCCTGATCGTGACCGCGCGCACCAAAGGCGGCCAGCGCGACACTGCCGGCATCGGCGTGTTCCTGGTGCCCGCGAACGCCAAGGGGGTCACGCGAAAGGGCTATCCGAACCAGGACGGCACCCATGCCGCCGACATCAGTTTTACCGGCGTCGAAATCGGCGCCGACGCCGCGATCGGCGATCCCGAAAACGCGCTGCCGCTGGTCGAGCGCGTGGTCGACGAGGCCCGCACCGCGATCTGCGCCGAAGCGGTCGGCATCATGGACGAGTCGCTGAAGACCACGGTCGAATATCTCAAGACCCGAAAGCAGTTCGGCGTGCCGATCGGCAGCTTCCAGACCCTGCAGCACCGCGCCGCCGACATGTTCGTGGCGCTGGAGCAGGCCCGCAGCATGTCGATGTTCGCGACCATGGCGAACGATTTCGACAACGCGAAGGAACGCGCCACCGCGGTCGCGGCGGCGAAGGTGCAGGTCGGCAAGTCCGGCAAGTTCGTCGGCCAGCAGTCGATCC
Organism: uncultured Alphaproteobacteria bacterium; assembly: GCA_963721275.1. Lineage (GTDB taxonomy): Bacteria > Pseudomonadota > Alphaproteobacteria > Rhizobiales > Xanthobacteraceae > Bradyrhizobium. Next base: position 494,241 of record CAVRIQ010000014.1, read on the forward strand.
AGCTCCACGGCGGCATCGGCATGACCATGGAGGCCAAGATCGGCCACTACTTCAAGCGCCTGACCATGATCGAGAACAGCTTTGGCGACACCGACTACCACCTGCGCCGCGTCACCAACTCGCGGCGGGCTGGTGTAGGAAGATTCGTCATTGCCGGGCAAAAGCGCGAAGCGCGTCTTCGCGCAGGTGACCCGGCAATCCATCGCTTTTCAGAAGATGGATACGCGGGTCAAGCCCGCGTATGACGGCTCTTTGTAGTCGCAAAAAAATCAGGGAGTCCACGCCATGAAAAACACCCCGTTCGATCTCACCGGCAAGGTCGCCGTCATCACCGGCTCCAGCCGCGGCATCGGCCGCGCCTCGGCGGAGCTGCTTGGCAAAACTCGGCGCCAAAGTGGTGATCTCCAGCCGCAAGGTCGACGCCTGCCACGAGGTCGCCGAGGGCATCCGCAAAGCCGGCGGCGACGCCCATGTCATTCCCTGCAACATCTCGCGCCGCGACGAGGTCGAGGTGCTGATCAAGGGCGCGACCCTGCATTACGGCAAGATCGACATCCTGGTCTGCAACGCCGCGGTCAATCCCTATTACGGCCCGCTGCTCGACATCCCGGATGAAGCCTTCGACAAGATCATGAACTCCAACGTCAAGAGCAACATCTGGCTGTGCGCGCTGGCGATCCCGCAAATGGCCGAGCGCGGCAACGGCTCGGTGGTGATCGTGTCCTCGATCGGCGGCCTGCGCGGCTCCACCGTGATCGGCGCCTACGGGATTTCCAAGGCGGCGGATTTCGCGCTGTGCCGCAGCCTCGCCGGCGAATGGGGCCCGAAGGGCGTGCGCGTCAATTGCGTCGCGCCCGGCCTGGTCAAGACCGATTTTGCCAAAGCGTTGTGGGAAGACCAGGAGCGCCTGCAGCGCCGCTGCGCCACCACGCCGCTTGCGCCGGATCGGCGAGCCCGACGAAATCGCCGGCGCGGTGGCCTATCTCGGCTCCGACGCCGCGAGCTTCATGACCGGCCAGACCATCGTCGTCGACGGCGGCGTGACGACGGCCTCGGCGTGACGCTTCCCTCTCCCGCTTGCGGGGGAGGGTGCCGAGCAAAGCGAGGCGGGTGGGGGCTGCCTCCGCGAATTCCGATGCCGCGCGAGCCCCCACCCCGACCCTCCCCCGCAAGCGCGGGAGAGGGGGCGCAGGGTCACGTGTAGGCACGGACGACAAGCCCCCATATTGACCTCCGCCGCCCAATCCGCTTGCCTCTCCCGACAAAACCACTCGGGAAGCAACGCCAGGAACCACCGCCATGTCCTTCGTGCTGGCCATCGATCAGGGCACCACATCCTCGCGCGCCATCGTGTTTCGATCCGACATCTCGATCGCCGCCACGGCGCAGCAGGAATTCCCGCAGCATTTTCCGGCCTCGGGCTGGGTCGAGCACGAGCCGGAGGACATCTGGACCTCGACCATCGCCACCTGCCGCGAGGCGCTGAAGAAGGCCGACGTCACGGCGAAGGACATCGCCGCGATCGGCATCACCAACCAGCGCGAAACCACCATCGTCTGGGACCGCGCCACCGGCAGCGCCGTGCACCGCGCCATCGTCTGGCAGGACCGCCGCACCGCCGACGTCTGCGCGAGGCTGAAGAGCGAAGGCCACGAGCCGGCGATTTCGGCCAGGACCGGCCTGATCGTCGATCCCTATTTCTCCGGCACCAAGGTGGCGTGGATCCTCGACCACGTCCCCGGCGCGCGGGCGCGCGCCGAGCGCGGCGAGCTGATGTTCGGCACCGTCGATTGCTATCTGTTGTGGCGGCTGACCGGCGGCAAGGTGCACGCCACCGACGCCACCAACGCCTCGCGCACGCTGCTGTTCAACATCCACACCGGCGAGTGGGACGACGAGCTGTTGAAGATCCTGCGCGTGCCGCGCTCGATGCTGCCCGAGGTGAAGGATTCGTCCGCCGATTTCGGCGACAGCGTGCCGGAACTGCTCGGCGGCAGCATCATGATCTCCGGCATCGCCGGCGACCAGCAGGCCGCCACCATCGGCCAGGCCTGCTTCTCGCCGGGCATGATGAAATCGACCTACGGCACCGGCTGCTTTGCCCTGCTCAACACCGGCGCGACGCCGGTGGCATCGAAGAACAAGCTGCTTGACCACCATCGCCTACCAGCTCGCGGGCAAACGCACCTACGCGCTGGAAGGCTCGATCTTCGTCGCCGGATCGGCGGTGCAGTGGCTGCGCGACGGGCTCGGCATCATCAGGCAGGCCGCCGAGACCGGCCCGCTCGCCGACAAGTCCGATTCCACCCAGAGCGTCTATCTGGTGCCGGCCTTCGTCGGCCTCGGCGCGCCCTACTGGAATCCGCGCGTGCGCGGCGCGCTGTTCGGCCTGACCCGCAACACCGGCCCCGCCGAACTCGCGCATGCCGCGCTCGAAAGCGTCTGCTACCAGACCTTCGATCTGTGGGCCGCGATGCGCGCCGACTGGCCGGAGGCAAAAGCCGCCAACATCGTGCTCCGCGTCGACGGCGGCATGACCGCCTCCGACTGGACCATGCAGCGCCTCGCCGATCTGCTCGACGCGCCGGTCGACCGCCCGATGATCCAGGAAACCACCGCGCTGGGCGCCGCCTATCTCGCGGGCCTTTCCGCCGGCGTCTATCCCGAGCCCGCAAAGTTCGCCGACAACTGGCGGCTGGAACACCGCTTCAAGCCCAACATGAGCCAGGCGACGCGGGAGCGGAAGCTGGCGGGATGGGCAAGGGCGGTGAAGGGGTTGCTGGCGAGCGATGAGGGGGAGGGGTAGTCTTGCTCTGCCGCCGCACTCCAGCCGTCGTCACTCCAGTCGTCATCACCGGGCTTGACCCGGTGATCCACGTCTTACTTGCTTTGCAGTGACACGAAGACGTGGATGGCCGGGTCAAGCCCGGCCATGACGAGGAGAGAGAAGGTGCACCGAATAAAATGTTCCTGATCGGCCAGTACGACTCCCCCTTCGTCCGCCGCGTCGCCATCGCGCTGCGGCTGTACGGGCTCGCCTTCGAGCACCGGCCGTGGTCGACCTTCGGCGATGCCGACAAGATCGCGCCGTATAATCCGCTGCGGCGGGTGCCGACGCTGGTGCTGGACGACGGCGAGGCGCTGATCGAGAGCACGGCGATCCTGGATTATCTCGATGAGCTGGTCGGGCCGGACAAGGCGATGATCGCCGCGCGCGGGCCGGAGCGGCGGCGCGCGTTAAAAATCTGCGCGCTGGCGACCGGGCTCGGCGACAAGGCGGTCAGCCTGGTCTACGAGCGCGTGCTGCGCAAGGATCAGTCGAAAATCTGGGTCGAGCGCTGCGAGGCGCAGATCGGCGGCGTGCTGGCGGTGCTGGAAAAGGAGCGCGCTGCGGTGGCCTCGCCATACTGGTTCGGCGCGGCAATCGGCCACGCCGATATCGCGGTCGCCTGCGTGCTGCGATTTACCGAGCGAGGCGCATCCGCAATTGTTCGACGCCGCGCGCTATCCGGCGCTGGCGGCGCATTGCGCGGCCTGCGAAGCGCTGCCGGCGTTTGCCGAAATCGCGCAGCCGCTGGCGCCGCCGAGCGGGGATTGAGCGCTGGCAGGGAAAGGCGAGCGTTGGCGAGCGACGGGACGGAGCAGTGGCGGCTCGCAAATTCGTCGCGTTATCTGCGTCCGAACAGTCCCGCCACCATGCCGCCGACCAGGCCGACGGGACCGCCAATGCGGTGGTGGTGGCGGTAGTGGTGAGCATCACCCCGATGCCGGGCCCGCTGCACGCCGCGACGCGTTATCCTGTCGGGGACGGACGCCTGTTCGGTTTGCTGGACGGTGCCGACCGTGGCCGGTTCGACGGACGCCGAAAGGTCGCGTCTGGCCGTGCTCGGGCCGGCGCTGGCTGCATCCGCGCCGCCGAGAATGGCGAGCACCGAAATTGCGAGAATCAAGGCACGCATGGCCGTCTTCCCCGATCCCGGGATTTGCTGCGGATGGGCTTGTCGACTTCGGGTTCGTGGCTGGGCAACTGTCTTGCGGGCTGGTTGTTCCACGGCGCGCGCCGGTCATTGCACCGCATCGCACCAAACGACGGCAGTGGCGTGAGACGAGGCCGCTCTTTCTTATCCCTCCCCGCTTGCCAACTGATTTGCCTGTCAAGCCCCTCTGCGAAAAATATTCTGATTTTCCGAAATAGCAAATCACTCTATATCAGCGGCCGTCCTGACCCACAGAGGGGCGGCTCGAGATCGTCACGGACGCGGGACAGGATGCGGTGGACGCGAGGCAGCGCCGAAGACGAGGGCGCTTTTCTTGCGGACGGCGAAGTCGTGTGGTCCTGACACCCCGACGCTGGTGTCAAGTTGGCGGAAGCGATTCCGCTGATGATGGTGGCAAAAAAGCCCGGTCGCCAGGGAGAGCGCGTTATAAGCCGTAAACCATTGCGCGGGGAATGCCGGGCGATTCCGGTGTGACCTGACAACGCGTGTGCGCTCTACCACTACCATTGCACACGCGGCTATCGGGCGCATCGGGCGCCCGGCATTCCCTGCGCCCTCTGATTCGAAGAGGGCGGAACGAAAGGGCCAAACCTCGCGCGAAACACGCGGCGGGAATGCGAAGGTGTGTGTTGATCTCCCCTCCCTCCACGCGCCCTTGCGCGTGGCGGGGAGGGGTCGGGGGTGGGGGGTCTATCAGTTTGCTCCTCTGGCAGCGAGTTTGCCGCGCCACCCCCCACCCCCAACCTCAAGAGCGAGCTCTGCTCGCCTCGGACCCCACCGCTTCGCGGGGAGAGGGGAGGAATCGTAGCAGCCGCGCGCATGCGCGGGGATGACAGTTGCGTTTGGGGAGGGACCGCGCACCTTTGAGCGGAAAGTCGCTACCCCCGCGCCGCCTTCTTCCGGTACGCCAGATGCACCGCGCAGTTGCAGCCCGGCGGATGGGCGGCCAGTTCGGGGGATGCGGTATCGTTGGCGGGGGTCGAGGCCGGCGCCAGCGTCGGCATCGCTTCCTTGACGCGGCGGTCCTGCGCGGAGCGGTCCTGCGCCGGGATGTAGTTCAACACCGGCGCCAGCCAGCGCTCGGCTTCCGCCACGCTCCAGCCCTTTCGCGCGGCGTAGTCCTCGACCTGGTCGCGCTCGATCTTGCCGACGCCGAAATAGTAACTTTCGGCATGGCTGAAATACAGCCCCGACACCGAGGAGCCCGGCCACATCGCGTAGCTTTCGGTCAGCTTTACGCCGGCATTTTTTTCGGCATCGAGCAGCGCGAACAAGGTCGCCTTCTCGGTGTGATCGGGCTGCGCGGGATAGCCGGGCGCGGGGCGGATGCCCAGCATATTTTTCCAGGATGAGGTCTTCCGGCGCCAGCGTTTCGTCCGGCGCATAACCCCAGAACTCGCGGCGCACCCGCGCATGCATTCGTTCGGCAAAGGCTTCGGCGAGCCGATCGGCCAGCGCCTTGCACAGGATCGAGGAGTAATCGTCATTGGCGTTTTTAAAACGGTCGGCGACCGCGTCCTCGCCGATCCCGGCGGTAACCACGAAGGCGCCGATATAATCCGGCACGCCGCTCGATACCGGCGCGATGAAATCCGACAGCGCGGCGTTGAAGCGGCCTTCGCGTTTTTCCAGTTGCTGGCGCAGGGTGTGGAAGGTGGCGATCTGCTGCTTTCGGGTGTCGTCGGCATAGACCACGATGTCGTCGCCCTGCGCATTGGCCGGCCAGAAGCCGATGGTCGCCTGCGCCTTGAACCAGTTTTCCCTGATGATGAGGTCGAGCATCTTGCGCGCGTCGTCGTACAGCGAGCGCGCGACTTCGCCGACCTTGGCGTCGTCGAGAATGGCGGGGAAACGCCCGGTCAGTTCCCAGGTCTGGAAGAACGGCGTCCAGTCGATATTGGCGGCGATTTCGGCGAGGTCGTAATCCCGGAACGTCCTGGTGCCCAGGAAAGCCGGCTGCTTCGGCGGCGTTTTCGCAAAATCGATCGTCACCGCGTTGGCGCGGGCGTCCGCCAGCCGCAGGCGCTTCTTGTCGGCCTGGGCGCGGAAATGCGCCGCGGAGATTTTCGCGTAGTCGGCGCGCACCTCGGCGGCATAGGCCTCGCGCCGCTCCGGCGACAGCAGCGCGGAGGCGACGCCGACGGCGCGGCTGGCGTCGTTGACATGCACCACCGGCCCGCTGCGGTAGTTCGGGTCGATCTTGACCGCGGTATGCACCCGGCTGGTGGTGGCGCCGCCGATCAGAAGCGGCAGCTTCAGGCCCTGCCGTTCCAGCTCGCCCGCCATAAAACTCATCTCGTCGAGCGAGGGCGTGATCAGGCCGGACAGGCCGATGATGTCGGCGCCTTCGGCCTTCGCCGTCTCGATGATTTTCGTGGCCGGCACCATCACGCCGAGGTCGATGACCTCGAAATTGTTACATTGCAGCACGATGCCGACGATGTTCTTGCCGATGTCGTGGACGTCGCCCTTGACGGTGGCGAGCACGATCTTGCCGGCGTTCTTGCGGCCGTCGCCCGCGATGCCGTTGGCGAGGTTGCGCGCCTTTTCCTCTTCCATGAACGGCATCAGATAGGCGACCGCCTGCTTCATGACGCGGGCCGACTTCACCACCTGCGGCAGGAACATCTTGCCGTCGCCGAAGAGGTCGCCGACGATGTTCATGCCGGCCATCAGCGGGCCCTCGATGACGTTGAGCGGACGCTCGGCGAGCTTGCGGGCGTCCTCGGTGTCGACGTCGATATATTCGGTGATGCCGTGCACCAGCGCGTGGCTGAGCCGCTTGTCGACCGGCCATTCGCGCCAGGCCAGATCCTGCTCCTTGGTCTGCTTGCCCTGGCCGCGGAATCGCTCCGCCAGCGCCAGCAATCGCTCCGATGCGCCGGGGTCGCGGTTGAGGATGACGTCCTCGCAGGTCTGGCGCAGTTCGGGATCGATGTCGTCATAGACGATCATCTGCCCGGCATTGACGATGCCCATGTCCATGCCGGCCTTGATGGCGTGATACAGGAACACCGAATGCATGGCCTCGCGCACCGGCTCGTTGCCGCGGAACGAGAACGACAGGTTGGAGACGCCGCCGGAGATGTGCGCATGCGGCAGGTTCGCCCGGATCCAGCGCGTCGCCTCGATGAAGTCGACGCCGTAATTGTTGTGCTCCTCGAGCCCGGTCGCGATCGCGAAGATGTTGGGATCGAAGATGATGTCCTCGGGCGGAAAATTCAGCTGCCCGACCAGGATGTCATAGGCGCGCTTGCAGATCTCGGTTTTCCGCGCGAAGGTGTCGGCTTGCCCGGCCTCGTCGAACGCCATCACCACCACGGCCGCGCCGTGACGCCGGGCGATCCTGGCCTCGTGGATGAATTTTTCCTCGCCCTCCTTCATCGAGATCGAGTTCACCACCGGCTTGCCCTGGACGCATTTCAGGCCGGCTTCGATCACGGCGAATTTGGAGGAATCGACCATCACCGGCACGCGGGCGATGTCCGGCTCGGCGGCGACGAGATGGAGGAACGTCACCATCGCCTTTTCGGAATCGAGCAGCCCTTCGTCCATGTTGACGTCGATGATCTGGGCGCCGTTCTCGACCTGGTCGCGCGCCACCTGCAGGGCTGCGGTGTAGTCGCCCGCGGTGACCAGTTTGCGGAATCGCGCCGAGCCGGTGACGTTGGTGCGCTCGCCGACATTGACGAAGGGAATCGCCGGCGTCAGTTCGAACGGCTCCAGGCCCGACAGCCGCAGCCGCGGCTCGATCACGGGCACGATGCGCGGCCGGTGCGGCGCGACGGCGGCGGCGATCGCGGCGATATGGTCCGGCGTGGTGCCGCAGCAGCCGCCGACGATGTTGACGAGGCCGGCAGCCGCGAATTCGCCGATCAGCCGCGCCATGTATTCCGGGCTCTCGTCGTACTGGCCGAATTCGTTGGGCAGGCCGGCATTCGGATAGGCGCAGACCAGCGTGTCGGCGACGCGGCCGATATCGGCGATGTGCGCGCGCAGGTCCTCGGCGCCGAGCGCGCAGTTGAATCCGATCGTGATGGGTCTCGCGTGCCGCACCGAATTCCAGAACGCTTCCGGCAATTGCCCCGACAGCAAGCGGCCGGATTTGTCGGTGATGGTGCCCGAGATCATCACGGGCACGTCGATGCCGCGTTCCTCGGTGATCTCGGCGATCGCATACAGCGCCGCCTTGGCGTTCAGGGTATCGAAGATGGTCTCGACCAGCAGCAGATCGGCGCCGCCGTCCAAAAGGCCCTTGATCTGCTCGCCATAGGCGGTGCGCAGATCGTCGAAGGTGACGGCGCGGTAACCGGGGTTGGAAACGTCGGGCGAGATCGAGGCGGTGCGGTTGGTAGGTCCGATGGCGCCGGCGACGAAGCGCGGCTTGCCGTCCTCGGCGCTGACGCGGGTCGCGGCATTGCGCGCGAGTTTTGCCCCTTCGAGATTCAGTTCATAGGCGAAGCCGGAGAGGTCGTAATCGGCCTGCGCGATCGAGGTCGAGGAAAACGTGTTGGTGGCGACGATGTCGGCGCCGGCGCGCAGGTACTCGGCGTGGATGTCCTCGATCGCCCTGGGCTGGGTCAGGATCAAGAGGTCGTTGTTGCCTCTGACGTCGCGGGCAAAGTCCTTGAAGCGTTCGCCGCGGAACGCGGCCTCGTCGTAGTCGAGGCCCTGGATCATGGTGCCCATGGCGCCGTCGAGCACCAGGATGCGCTCGCGGGCAGCCGCGAGCAAAGCGGTTCGCTTGGGGGAGACAGGCACGGTCATCGGTCAGGCGGCTTTCTGTGCGCCCTTGGGGCGAATACCGAGCAAATGGCAGATCGCGAACACGAGGTCCGCGCGGTTCATGGTGTAGAAGTGAAAGGTGTCGACGCCGTGCTTGGCCAGTTTCTGCACTTGTCCCGCGGCAACCGTGGCCGCCACCAGCTTGCGGGTCTCGGCGTCGTCGTCGAGCCCTTCGAACTTTTCCGCGAGCCAGTCCGGCACCGTGGTGCCGGCGCGGGTGACGAAATTGCGGGCCTGCTTGAAATTGTGCATCGGCATGATGCCGGGCACGATCGGAATGGCGATGCCGCGGGCACGCACGCGGTCGAGATAGCGAAGGTAGAGGTCGTTGTCGAAGAAGACCTGGGTGATGGCGCGCGTTGCACCGGCGTCGACCTTGGCCTTCAGCACGTCGATGTCGGCGTCGAAGTCAGGGCTTTCGGGGTGCTTTTCCGGGTAGGCGGAGACGGAAACGTCGATGTCGGGATGCCGCTTTTTGATGCCGGCGACGAGCTCGGCCGAGGTCTTGTAGCCGTCCGGATGCGCGGCGTAGGCGGTGCCGATGCCGCCGACGGGATCGCCGCGCAGCGCGACGATGTGGCGGACGCCGATATCGTGATAGCGCGCGACGATATCGTCGATCTCGCCGCGCGCCGCGCCGACGCAGGTCAGGTGCGCGGCCGGGGTCAGGCCGGTTTCAGCCAGAATGCGGGCGATGGTGGAATGGGTGCGCTCGCGGGTCGAACCGCCGGCGCCATAGGTCACCGACACGAAGCTGGGGGCGAGGGGGGCGAGACGCTTGATGGTCTCCCACAGGCTCTTCTCCATCTCCCCGGTTTTGGGCGGAAAGAACTCGAAGGAGATCGAAGGCTGCTTCAAAGCGTGGCGCCCATTGGTAACGGGGGGCGTAACCTCGGTCATGACACCACACACTCCACTGCAAGCCTCTCGGGCGGTACTACGGTCGGCAGCTCTAGCCGTTGGAGGGCTAAAATAAGCCAAACGAGGTCGCATAAATAGCCCATCGCAGGTGGGAAATTGCCCAATTCTTGTAAATGGAATGAAATTTAGGTCTCATATTGCTGCGGGTGGGCAAGAATTCAAGAAGGCGTCCGAGGTGGTGCCGCGGCCTGAAAATGACTATTCTATAGGAAGTTTTGCACGGCATGGCTCCCTCCTGGCTTCGGCCGGCCGGGTTGGGCAGAGTTTAAAATCAAAATGAAGATCATTTACCGTCCCACTAATCCCGTCCGAAGGCCCGATGACCGGTTGGCGCCGGCGCGCGCCTGATCTGCGCCGGTGCACCCTTTGTCGGCGCGATCCGGCGCGGTAGGTTAGGCCCCATGATACCGCTCTCGATCCTCGACCTTTCCGTCGTCACGTCAGGCACCAGACCGGCGGCGGCCTTGCGCAACAGCATCGACCTGGCGCGCCATGCCGACGCTTTGGGCTATGTCCGCTACTGGCTGGCCGAACATCACAATCTGGCTTCGGTCGCGAGCCCCGCGCCCGACCTCATGATCGGGCAGATCGCCGCGGTCACCAGCCGCATCCGGGTCGGTTCCGGCGGCGTGATGCTGCCGAACCATGCGCCGCTGGTGATCGCGGAGCGGTTCAAGATGCTGGAGGCGCTGTTTCCCGGCCGGATCGATCTGGGCCTCGGCCGCGCGCCGGGCACCGATGGCGCCACCGCGCATGCGCTGCGCAGCCGGCTCGACCGCCGCGAGGGCGACGATTTTCTGGAGCGGCTGCAGGAACTGGTGCTGTGGGAGACCCGCGGTTTTCCGCCCGGGCACCCCTACAACAACGTGGTGGCGATGCCCGACGATACACCGCTGCCGCCGATCTGGCTGCTCGGCTCCAGCGACTACAGTTCGGAACTGGCGGCCCAGGTGGGCATGGGCTTTGCGTTCGCGCATCATTTTGCCAGTTATGACGCGATCGAGGCGATGACGAATTACAAGGCGCATTTCAAGCCGTCGGGCTGGCGCGCGACGCCGCACGGCATTTTGGCGGTCGCCGTGGTTTCGGCCGAAACCGATGCCGAGGCTGAAAAGCTGGCGTCGTCGATGGACCTCAATCGGCTGCGCCGCGATCGCGGCCAGTATCTGCCGCTGCCCAGCGTCGAGGAGGCGCTGGCCTATCCCTACACCGATAGCGAGCGCGCCTCGATCGCGCGCAACCGCTCGCGGCTGTTCGTCGGCAGCCCGGCGACGGTGATGGCGAAACTGCAGCCGATGATCACGGCAAGCGGGGCCGACGAGCTGATGATCATCACCGCCGTCTACGACCACGAGGCGCGCAAGAAATCGTATTCACTGCTGGCGGATGCGTTCGGGCTGGGGAAGAAGGCGGCGGCTTAGTTACTAAATTTACTCCGCCTTCTCGCTGAACGTCGCCCGGAAGGGATGGCCGGGATAGACCCCGACAATCCTGAATTCGCGCGAGAAGAATTTCAATTCCTCCAGCGCAAACGCCAGATTGCGGTCCTCGGGGTGGCCGTCGACGTCGGCATAAAACTGGGTGGCGAAGAAATTGCCGTCGACCATGTAGCTTTCCAGCTTGGTCATGTTGACGCCGTTGGTGGCGAACCCGCCCATCGCCTTGTAGAGCGCGGCGGGCAAATTGCGCACCCGGAACACGAACGAGGTGACCAGCGGCCCCGAGCCCTGCGCGGCCCACTTTGCCTCGCGCGCCAGCACCACGAAGCGCGTGGTGTTATGGGATTCGTCCTCGACGTCTTCTGCCAGGATATCGAGGCCATAGATGTCGGCCGCCAGGCGCGAGGCGATCGCCGCACAGCTTTTGTCGCCGCGTTCGGCGATCAGGCGGGCCGCGCCCGCGGTGTCGCCCGACACGATCGGCCGGATGTGGCGTTCGCGGATGATGCGGCGGCACTGTCCGAGCGCGTGGACGTGGCTTTCCACCGTCTTGATGTCGGCCAGCCTGGCGCCGCGCGGCGCCATCAATTGGTGATGGATCGGCAGGAAATATTCGCCGACGATGAACAGGCCGGATTGCGGCAGCAGATGATGGATGTCGGCGACGCGGCCGGCGACCGAGTTCTCGATCGGGATCATGCCGAGGCCGGCTTCCCCCGACGAGATCGCGGCCAGCGCGTCCTCGAAGGTCGCGCAAGGAAGCGGCTCGGCGTCGGGATAGGCCTCGGCGATGGCGATATGGGAATTCGCGCCCGGCTCGCCCTGGAATGCGATTATCAGCTTTTTTGTCATGGTTTTGTTCCTGGCGCGCCTTGTAGCAGCCGCTCAGGTTTTTGCCAGTGCCGCCGATTTGAAGTTCCTGCAGTGTTTGCCGCGAGTCCGCCCAGGAACTTCAAATCGAAAAGCGGCACTGGAAACCAATATTTACTGGCGCCCCTCTTATTTCCGAAGTTCGTGCAAGGGCGCCGCAATGGTTTACGAACTTCGGAAATCGGGCGCCAGTATGTGGCGAGCGGTTTCGAGGTCGGCTGGCGTATCGACGCCGCGCGGCACCGTGTCGACGATGGTGATGTCGATCCGCATGCCGGCCTCCAGCGCCCGCAACTGTTCGAGTTTTTCCTGGCGCTCCAGCGCCGAGGGGGGAAGCGCCACAAAACGCTCCAGCGCCGCCCTGCGATAGGCGTAGAGCCCGATGTGATGGTAGCGCGGCCCGTCGCCCCAGGGCGCGGTGGCGCGGGTGAAATAAAGCGCGCGCAGCCGCCGGGCGCTTAATGGCGAGCCGACCGCTTTCACCACGTTCGGGTTCAGGCTCTCCTCCTCGGTATGAATTTCCGCGGCCAGCGTTGCGATATCGACCGCGGGGTCGGAAAGCGGCCCGAGCACATCACCGATGTTTTCCGTGCGGATGGTCGGAAAGTCGCCCTGCAGATTGACGACGATTTCAGCTTCGCCGCGGGGATCGAGCTTGCACAGCGCCTCGTAGATCCGGTCGGATCCGGAAGGGTGGTCGGGACGCGTCATGACCGCTTCGCCGCCATGGGCGGTGACCGCGGCGGCGATTTCAGGCGCGTCGGTGGCGACCGCCACGCGGCCGATCCGGGCGGCTTCGGCGCGGCGCATCACGTGGACGATCATCGGCAGGCCGGCGATATCCAGCAGCGGTTTGCCGGGCAGCCGGGTAGCCGCCATGCGGGCGGGAATCAGCACCAGGGCGCGGGTTTTGGTCATCGGGATGAGGTCTGGACCCGGTTGATAACAGGCCGGAAATGATGGGGATGGGTCGAAAGCTGGCGCATTTATACGGGTTGCCAGAGCACGGGCAAACCGATATCTGATCGTGGCTCGGGGTGCGGTGCGAAAGCCTGATTCCTGATGCATCCGCGGCCGTTTCTCTCCGGCCTAAAGTCGACATTCCGGCCTGGAGCCTTGATCCGAAATGGACTCCTTCGAACTCAATAAAATTATTGGTGCCATTCTGGCCACCTGCCTCATTCTGTTGGTGACGAGCTTCACCGCGGGCGCGCTGTTCGCGCCCAAGCTGCCGGAGAAGCCGGGCTACGCGATCGTCGCGAAGGTTGAAGGGGAAGCCGCCGGCGCCAAGGAAGCCAAGGCCGCGCCATCCGAGCCGATCGAGAAGCTGCTGCAGACCGCCTCCGCCGAGAAGGGTGCGGCGGCTGCGAAGAAGTGCCAGGCCTGCCACACCTTCGAAAAGGGCGGCCCCAACCGGGTCGGTCCCAACCTTTACGGCATCGTCGGCGACCACAAGGGCGAAGGCCGCGGGTTCAATTTCTCCGCCGCCATGAAGGCCAAGGGCGGCACCTGGAGCTATGACGACCTCAATCAGTTCATCACCAATCCCAAGGGCTTCGTCCCCGGCACCGCGATGGGCTTTGCCGGCATCCAGAAGGACAGCGAGCGCGCCGACGTGATCGCCTATCTGCGCACGCTCTCGGATAGCCCGGTTCCGCTGCCGACGGCGTCGAAGTAACGGCCCTCCCGGCTCGAACAAATTCCTCGCAAGCGGCCGGGCCATCGCCTGGCCGTTTTGCTATTGGCGGTCACGGGCGCCGGGTCCTCCATGCCCACAGGGTTCGGCGCGGGAGCGGTTTGGGGCCAGGATCGTTGTTGATTGGTGCGCGGCCACGGACGAAAAAACGGTTCCCGGGTTCGCTGGCCGCGCTCGCGCAATCGGGACGTTTCGCCGCAGCGGGGCCATTCACAACCTAGTATCATGAGGAAAAAGCAACAACATCGGTCGAAACCTTGCCTTATATTGCGCTTCTAAGGGCTAATGTTTCGCAAGCGACAGGAATTCTTCTTTTGACCATTACCCGACGACATCTTCTGCAGAGTGGAGCCTTTGCCGCGGTCGCCCCGGCCTTGGGAGCCGCAACCGTTCTTCCGGTGGCCAGCCCGGCGGCGGCGCAGGCGGCGGCCGGCGAACCGGCCTGGCGGCACGCGCTATCGCTGTTCGGCGACATCAAATATCCCGCCGGCTTCAAGCGTTACGACTACGCCAATCCGGACGCGCCCAAGGGCGGCGTGGTGCGCATGATATCGATCGGCACCTTCGACAATTTCAATATCGCCGTCATGGGCGTGAAGGGCTCCATCGCGCCGGCGGCCACGATGATCTACGAAACGTTGTTGACGCGGTCACAGGACGAGGTCGCCACCGAGTACGGGTTGCTTGCGGAAGGCGCCGCGCACCCCGCTGACTTCGCCTGGGCGATCTATCGCCTTCGCAAGGAGGCCCGCTGGCACGACGGCCAGCCGGTGACGCCGGATGACGTGATCTTCTCGATCGAGGTGTTGAAGAAGTACAGCCCGATGTACGCGTCCTATTATCGTCACGTCGTCAAAACCGAAAAGATCGGCGACCGCGATGTTAAATTCAGCTTCAACTCTCCCGGGAATCGCGAACTGCCGACCATCGTCGGCGAATTGCCGGTGTTGCCGAAGCATTACTGGGAAGGCACCGATAGCCAGGGACGCAAGCGCGACATCTCCGCGACGACGCTGGAGCCGCCGCTGGGTTCTGGCCCTTACCGCATCAAGGAATTTGTCGCCGGCCGGTCGGTCAAGCTGGAGCGAGTCAAGGATTATTGGGGCGCCAGCCAGCCGACGCAGATCGGCCAGAATAATTTCGACGAATTGCGCTTTGAATTTTTCCGCGACAATCTGGTGGCGCTGGAAGCGTTCAAGGCCGATCAGGCCGACTGGATCAGCGAGAACTCGGCAAAGCAGTGGGCCACGGCCTACGACTTTCCGGCGGTCGCGGAAAAGCGCGTCGTGAAGGAAGAGTTTCCGGTCAACAATTCCGGCCGGATGCAGGCTTTCGCTTTCAATCTGCGCCGCGACCAGTTCAAGGACGCGCGGCTGCGCCGCGCTTTCAATTACGCCTACGATTTCGAGGAAATGAACAGGCAGCTGTTCTATGGGCAATACAAGCGCATCAACAGCTACTTCGAGGGAACGGACCTTGCGTCGTCGGGTCTGCCGGAGGGCCAGGAGCTTCAGATCCTCGAGACCGTGCGCGACAAGGTGCCGGCGGAAGTCTTCACCACGCCCTACACCAATCCGGTCGGCGGCAATGCAGAGACCGTGCGCGCCAATTTGCGGGAGAGCATGAAGCTTCTCAAGGAAGCGGGCTGCGGGATCCGCGACCACAAGCTGGTGGACGCGGCGGGCAGGCCGGTGACCGTCGAAATTCTGGTTCAGGATCCGTCTGCCGAGCGCATTGCGCTTTTTTACAAGCCCTCTTTGGAACGCATCGGCGTAACGGCCTCGGTGCGCATGGTCGATGACGCCCAATATCAGAACCGGCTGCGTGCCTTCGACTTCGATATGATCATCGACCAATGGGGCGAATCGCTGTCGCCCGGCAATGAGCAGCGGGAATTCTGGGGATCGCAGACCGCCGATCAACCAGGCTCGAGAAATACCCTCGGCATCAGGAACCCGGCCGTCGATGCGCTGATCGAAAAGGTGATCTTCGCCAAGGATCGCGCCGGTCTGGTGGCCGCGACCAAGGCGCTTGACCGCGTGCTGCTGTGGAATTTCTATGTGGTGCCGCAGTTCACCTATCCCTTCTCGCGTTACGCGCGCTGGGACCGCTTCAGCCACGCCGAGCCGCTGCCGAAATACGGCCGTTCCGGCCTTCCGTCCCTGTGGTGGTTCGATGCCGACAAGGCTGCCCGGATCGGCAAGCGATCTTGAGGAAGTCCTCCCGCATGGCGCTGTTCTCCCGCCGGCACGTGATCGGTCTCGGCGCCGGCGCGTTGAGCGTGCCGCTGCTGGGCCCCGCGAAGGCGGTCGATCTCGGCGCCGGGGTTCACGGGCTGTCGGTGTTCGGCGACCTGAAATATCCGGCCGACTTCCAGCATTTCGACTACGTCAACGCCGCCGCGCCGAAAGGAGGAATGTTCTCGTTCATTCCCTCGACGCGGGCGAACAACCAGTCGTTCTTCACCTTCAATTCGCTCAACGCCTATATCCTGAAAGGCGAGGGCGCGCAGGGCATGGACATGACGTTCGCGCCGCTGATGACGCGCGCCAGCGACGAGCCCGACGCGATGTACGGGCTCGTTGCAAGATCGGTGCAGATCTCCGCGGACAAGACCGTCTACCGCTTTACCTTGCGACCGGAAGCGAAATTTCACGACGGCTCGAAGCTGACCGCCCATGATGCCGCCTTCTCGCTGACCACGCTCAAGACAAAGGGCCATCCCCTGATCCTGACGCAGCTGCGCGACATGCTGAAGGCGGAGGCGGCCGACGACGCGACGCTGGTCGTCACTTTTGCGGAAAAGCGCGCCCGCGACGTGCCGCTCTATGTCGCGAGCCTGCCGGTTTTCTCGAAGGCCTATTACGCGACGCGGCCATTCGAGGAATCGACGCTCGATATCCCCCTGGGTTCGGGGCCGTACAAGGTCGGAAAGTTCGAGGTCAACCGCTACATCGAATTCGAGCGGGTGAAGGACTGGTGGGGTGCCGACCTTCCGGTCACACGCGGCAGCTATAATTTCGATATTGTGCGCTACGAATTCTACCGCGACCGCGACGTCGCGTTCGAGGGATTTACCGGAAGGAACTACCTGTTCCGCGAGGAGTTCACCGCGCGGGTGTGGGCGACGCGCTATGATTTTCCGGCCGTCAAGGACGGCCGGGTCAAGCTCGAAACCCTGCCCGACCGGACGCCGTCAGGCGGGCAGGGCTGGTTCATGAATCTCCGCCGCGCGCAGTTCAGGGATCCGCGCGTGCGCGAAGCGCTGATCCAGGCGTTCGATTTCGAATGGACCAACAAGACCATCATGTATGGCGCCTACAAGCGCACCGTTTCCCCGTTCCAGAATTCGGACATGGTGGCTGAGGGGCCGCCCTCTCCGGAAGAGCTCAAGCTGCTCGAGCCGTTCCGCGGCCGGGTGCCCGACGAGGTGTTCGGACAGCCGTTCGTGCCGCCGGTATCGGACGGCTCGGGCCAGGACCGGACGCTGCTGCGCAAGGCCTCGCAGCTGTTGCAGGACGCCGGTTGCGTGATCAAGGACGGCAAGCGATTGCTGCCGAACGGCGAGCCGTTCAGAGTGGAATTTCTGTCCGACGAGCCGTCGTTTCAGCCGCACCACGCGCCCTACATCAAGAATCTCGGCACGCTCGGGATCGAGGCGACGTTGCGGATTGTCGACCCCGTGCAATACCGCGCCCGGGTGGAGGATTTCGACTTCGATATCACCATCGAACGCCTGCCGATGTCGGCGACGCCGGGGGACGTCATGCGTCCGTTCTTCTCATCGCAGGCCGCCGCCACCAAGGGCTCTTACAACCTCGCCGGTATCGCCGATCCCGTTATCGACGCGCTGATCGAGAAAATTCTCGCCGCCGACACCCGCGCCGATCTGACGATCGCCTGCCGTGCCTTCGATCGGGTGTTCCGCGCCGGCCGCTACTGGGTGCCGCAATGGTTTCGCGCCACGCATCCGATCGCCTATTGGGATGTGTTCGATCATCCGCCGAAGCCGGCTCGCTATTCACAAGGCGTCGGCGCCCCGGACAATTGGTGGTACGACGCAAACAAGGCGGCCAAGGCCGAACAGGCGAAATAGCCCATGAGCGCCTATATCGCCCGCCGCATTCTCCTGATGATCCCCACGCTGCTGGGGATCCTGTTCGTGTCGTTCGTCGTGGTGCAGTTCGCGCCGGGCGGGCCGGTGGAGCGCGTGATCGCGCAGCTAAGCGGCGCCGACACCGGCGGCACCTCGCGGATTTCGGGAGGCGGCGGCGATTTCGGCGCACGCGGCCAGGTGGGCGCTTCCAGCGACGCCGTCAATTCGAAATACCGCGGCGCCCAGGGGCTGGACCCCGATTTCATCAAGAGCCTGGAAAAGCAGTTCGGCTTCGACAAGCCGGCGCCGGAACGCTTCGCGCTGATGGTGTGGAATTTCGCGCGATTCGATTTCGGCAAGAGCTATTTTCGCGACGTCAGCGTGCTGCAGCTGATCAAGGAGAAGCTGCCGGTCTCGATGTCGCTCGGGATCTGGATGACGCTCCTGACCTATCTGATCTCGATCCCGCTCGGCATCCGCAAGGCGGTCAAGGACGGCTCCAAGTTCGACACCTGGACCTCCGCGGTGGTCATCGTCGGCTTCGCCATTCCCGGGTTCCTGTTCGCGATCCTCCTGATCATCCTGTTCGCCGGCGGCTCGTTCCTGAACATCTTTCCGCTGCGCGGATTGACGTCCGACGGCTGGTCGCAATTTCCCTGGTACTGGAAGATCATCGATTATTTCTGGCACATCACGCTGCCCCTGATCTCGATGGCGCTCGGCGCGTTCGCCACCATGACGCTGCTGACCAAGAACTCGTTCCTCGATGAAATCCGCAAGCAATATGTGATGACCGCGCGCGCCAAGGGCTGCAGCGAGACGCAGGTGCTCTACAATCACGTCTTCCGCAACGCCATGCTGATCGTGATTGCCGGCTTTCCCGGCGCGTTCATTCACGCCTTCTTCTCGGGCTCGCTGCTGATCGAAACCATCTTCTCGCTGGATGGGCTCGGCCTGCTCGGCTTCGAGAGCGTGCTGAACCGGGATTATCCCGTCGT
This sequence comes from uncultured Alphaproteobacteria bacterium, assembly GCA_963721275.1. Taxonomy (GTDB): domain Bacteria; phylum Pseudomonadota; class Alphaproteobacteria; order Rhizobiales; family Xanthobacteraceae; genus Bradyrhizobium. Next base: position 513,044 of record CAVRIQ010000014.1, read on the forward strand.
GTTCGGAACGCTGTTCATCTTCTCGCTGGTCGGCCTCGTCGTCAACCTGATCTCCGATCTCGCTTACATGTGGATCGATCCGCGGATCGATTTCGAGGCGCGGGAGGCCTGATGACGATCGTAGCGCCGCCGCCGGTCGAGACCACCACGCAGACCCCGCTCGGCGAGGCCGTGCCGATGACGCGCCGCCGTTTCTCGCCGTCGCCGCTCAACCGCCGGCGCTGGCGGAATTTCAAGTCGAACCGCCGGGGCTACTGGTCGTTCTGGATCTTCATGGTCCTGTTCTTCGTCTCGCTGTTCGCCGAGCTGATCGCCAACGATCGCCCGTTCCTGATCAAGTTCGACGGTCATCTGTACTGGCCGGCCTTCGTCACCTATTCGGAGACGACCTTCGGCGGCGATTTCGAGACCGCCGCCGACTACCGCGACCCTTACCTGCAGAAGCTGATCAGGGACAAGGGCGGCACCATCGTCTGGCCGCTGATCCGCTATTCCTACGACACGCACAATCTCGATCTGCCGACGCCCGCGCCGTCGAAGCCGACCTGGATGCTGACGGAAGCCGAATGCAGGAGCGTGGTCGTCAAGAAGCACCTCAACGGCTGCCGCGACCTCGAGTACAACTGGCTCGGCACCGACGATCAGGGCCGCGACGTGGTCGCGCGCCTGATCTACGGCTTTCGTATTTCGGTCCTGTTCGGTCTCACCCTGACCTTGTTTTCGTCGATCATCGGCGTCGCCGCCGGCGGCGTGCAGGGCTATTTCGGCGGCTGGACCGATCTCATCTTCCAGCGCGTCATCGAAATCTGGAACGCGATCCCCTCGCTTTATCTGCTCTTGATCATCTCGGCGGTGCTGCCGCCGGGATTCTTCATCCTGCTCGGCATCCTGCTGCTGTTCTCGTGGGTGTCGCTGGTCGGCCTGGTGCGCGCGGAATTCCTGCGCGGGCGCAATTTCGAATACATCATGGCGGCCCGCGCGCTCGGCGTCTCCAACGCCACGATCATGTTCCGGCATCTGCTGCCGAACGCCATGGTCGCGACCATGACCTTCCTGCCCTTCATCGTGTCGTCATCGGTGATGACGTTGACGGCGCTGGATTTTCTCGGTTTCGGGCTGCCTCCGGGCTCGCCGTCGCTCGGCGAATTGCTGTCGCAGGGCAAGGCCAACGTGCAGGCGCCGTGGCTCGGCTTCACCGGCTTCTTCGCGGTCGCGATCATGCTGTCGCTGTTGATCTTCATCGGCGAAGCCGTCCGCGACGCGTTCGACCCGCGCAAGACGTTTCGGTGATCTTGTGTTAAGGTCTGGACCTGATGGAGGTGCGCCATGAACAGGATCGTTCGCGAAAATTATCCTGCGTCGAAGCTTCCCGAGGATCTGAGGGCTGGCGTGGATCCTTCCTCGACCGTCACGGTTACGATTGTCGAAGAGGAGAAACGACCGCAAGAGGTGATGAGCCTGGAAGAAATTTTTTCCTTGAAGGGTTTTCGCCGACGCTCTGCCGAAGAAATCGATGAGGATTTGCGCCGTCAGCGAGACGAATGGGATGACTGAACCGCCCTCCAGTCTCATTTACCTGGACACGAACGTCTTCATCAAGGCGGTCGAGGGTTTAGACGAAGCTGCCGCCCCCGCGAAGATGCTCATAAAAGCACTTCGCGATCAACGATCTGGGATTGCGGCAACCAGCGAAATCACGTTCGCGGAAGTTCTCGCTCCACCCAGGCGCGCGGACGCTTTGCCCCTTCAAATCAAACGCCGCGCGTATCTTGATCTGCTCTTATGGAGCGGCTTTGTCGCACTGATACCCGTAAGCCGCGATATCTTGATTGAGACAGCAGCATTGAGAGCAGTGGCTAAGCTCAAATTGCCCGATGCTGTTCATCTTGTATCGGCTATTCACGCTCGATGCCGCTTCTTCGTTTCGGCAGACAGGGATTTCGACAAAATGCCGGAAGGTATGGAGCGCGTGAGTTGCGGCGACTCCGACATCGCTCGCTTGCTGTCGGGGCTGTCCTGATGGATGCCATCAACCAGCCTCTGCTCGATGTCCGCGATCTGTCGGTGGCGTTTCACCAGCCGAGCGGCACGTCGATCGCGGTGGATCATGTTTCCTACGAGATCAAGCGCGGCGAGTGCGTGGCGCTGGTCGGGGAATCCGGCTCCGGAAAGTCCGTCAGCGCGCTGTCGATCCTGAAGCTGCTGCCGTATCCGACCGCGTCGCATCCCTCCGGCAGCATCCGCTTCAGGGGCAGGGAGCTTTTGGGGCTGTCGGAGCGCGAAATCCGCGGCATCCGCGGCAATGACATTTCGATCATCTTCCAGGAGCCGATGACCTCGCTCAATCCGCTGCATACGATCGAGTCCCAGATCGTCGAGATCCTGCAGCTCCACCATCCGGTCAGCGGGGCGAAGGCGCGGGCGCGCACGCTCGAACTTTTGACCCAGGTCGGCATCCCCGAGCCGGAAACGCGGCTTGCCAGTTATCCGCATCAATTGTCCGGCGGCCAGCGCCAGCGCGTCATGATCGCGATGGCGCTCGCCAACGAGCCCGATCTGCTGATCGCGGACGAACCGACCACGGCGCTCGACGTCACCGTGCAGGCGCAGATCCTGGCGCTGCTGGCGGAAATCCGCACCCGGCTCGGCATGAGCCTGCTGTTCATCACCCATGATCTCGGCATCGTACGGCGCATCGCGGACACCGTTTGCGTCATGAACGGCGGCAAGATCGTCGAGCAGGGGCCGGTGGAGCAGGTCTTTACCGCGCCGAAACATCCCTACACGAGGGCCTTGCTCGCGGCCGAACCAAGACCCGACCCGGCGCCGCCGCGGCCGGAATCGCCGGTCGTAATATCCTCGCGCGATCTGAAAGTATGGTTTCCGGTCAGGCGCGGCCTGTTGCGCTCCACCGTCGGGCACATCAAGGCGGTCGACGGCGTTAGTCTGTCAGTGCGCAAGGGCGAGACGCTCGGGGTGGTCGGCGAATCCGGTTCCGGCAAGACCACGCTCGGGCTGGCGCTGCTGCGGCTGATTTCCTCCGACGGGCCGATCGTGTTTTTAGGTCACGACATCCAGGGCCTGCGCTTCAAGGCGATGCGGCCGTTCCGCCGCGACATGCAGATCGTGTTTCAGGATCCGTTCGGCGCGCTCTCCCCGCGCATGTCGGTCGGCGACATCGTCGCCGAAGGGCTCAGCGTGCATCAGCCTTCGTTGTCGCAGGAGGAGCGCGAGGCGCGGGTGATCAGGGCGCTGACGGACGTCGGCATGGATCCGGCGACGCGCTTCCGCTATCCGCATGAATTCTCCGGCGGCCAGCGCCAGCGCATCTCGATCGCGCGCGCGGTGGTGCTGGAGCCGAATTTCGTGGTGCTGGACGAGCCGACCAGCGCGCTCGACATGCTGTTCCAGGCGCAGATGGTCGATCTCCTGCGCGAGCTGCAGCGCAGGCGCGATCTGACCTACATGTTCATCTCGCACGATCTGCGCGTGGTCGCCTCGCTGGCGAGCCATCTGATCGTGATGCGGCACGGCAAGGTGGTGGAGGAGGGACCGGCTTCGGAATTGTTCAAGAACCCGAAGACCGACTACACCCGCGCGCTATTCGCCGCAGCGTTCCGGATCGAGGCGGCGCCGGGCGGCGCGGTCGCGGAATAGCGCGCCCCTGGAATTACCCCAGCCGCTTGATCGCGGTGACCTCGCTGCCCGCGGCCTTGATGCGGGCGACGGCGTCGCGGGTGTTCTCGACCACGGTCGCCATGTGATGGGCGTTGGCGTGGACGATGGTGTCGGCGTCGCGCACGATGGCGACATGGCCCTTCCAGAACATCAGGTCGCCGCGCTGCGGTTTGCTGGATTCCGAAAGCCCCAACAGCCGGCCGAGACCGTCCTGCTGCATGTCGCTGTCACGCGGGCAGCCGGTGCCGGCGGCGTTCAACGATACCTGCACCAGGCCGGAACAATCGATGCCGAGACTGCTCTTGCCGCCCCACAGATACGGCGTGCCGACGAAGCGTTCGGCGACCGCGACGAAGTCGTCCACATACCGGTCGATGGGGCCCAAATGCCGGCGCGGCAGGTACCAGCCCTCGCGCACCACCGCGAACGGGCCGTCTTCGCGGGCCACCGAGACCAAGGCTCCCATCGCCAGCGTCTCGGCCGGCGGCAATTTGATCGAGGGCCCGGGAAAGGCAAAGGTCCTGATCGCCGTGACCTTGTGCGTCGGCGCCGCGGCAGGCGTCGCCAGCGCGCGGTCGGGCAGCCAGCCGACATAGCCGTCGCCGTTCAACTGGCCCCAGGCAAAACCTTCGCCATTGTAGTCATAGACGGTGACGCGCTCGCCTTTCAGCGCCTGTGTCAGCAGCATGGCCTCACTGGACGGCTGCTCGCGCAGCGGCGCCAGCGAATCGGCTATCTCGAATTCCTCGCCTTCGACAAAGCGCGCTGCCTTGACCTGGCCTTCGAGATATCTTGCGGCAAGGTCCGGTCGCGCCGGCGTCAGGCGCGGATCATCCATAGCGTTCCCCGAGCAGTTTGAAGATCGCGCGCGCGGCCTGGCATTCGCCGCCCTCGGGGCGCCCCGGTTTTGCGGTGGGCGTCCAGCCATAAATGTCCACGTGGAGCCAGCTTTTCGCGGCCTCGACGAAGCGCTGCAGGAACAGCGCGCAGGTGATCGAGCCGGCAAACGTGCCGCCCGGCGCGTTGTTGACGTTGGCCACCTTGGAATCGAGCCAGGCATCGTACGGCGGCCACAGCGGCAATCGCCACAACGGATCGTTCTCCTCCCGCGCGCAACGCGCCACGTCCTGCGCCAGCGTCTCGTCATTGGTGTAAAAGGGCGGTAAATCCGGTCCCAGCGCCACCCGCGCCGCGCCCGTCAGGGTGCCCATATCGATCAGCAGGTCCGGCTTTTCCTCATCCGCCAGCGCCAGCGCGTCGGCCAGCACCAGGCGGCCTTCGGCGTCGGTATTGCCGATCTCCACCGTGATGCCCTTGCGCGAGGGAAAGATATCGAGCGGGCGGAAGGCGTTGCCCGAGACCGCGTTCTCGACCGCGGGGATCAGGACCCGCAGCCGGACTTTGAGCCTGGCGTCCATCACCATCTGCGCCAGCGCCAGCACGTTGGCGGCTCCGCCCATATCCTTCTTCATCATCAGCATGCCGGCGGAGGGTTTCAGGTCGAGCCCGCCGGTATCGAAGCAGACGCCCTTGCCGACCAGCGTCACCCTGGGACGGTCAGGGTCGCCCCAGCGGAGATCGATCAGCCGAGGCGCGCGCGATGACGCCATCCCGACCGCATGAATCAGCGGAAAATTCCGGCGCGTCAGCTCTTCGCCGACGATGCAGGTGAAATCGGCGCCGAAGCGCCCGGCAAGATCCTGCGCCGCCAGCGCCAGCTCTTCCGGCCCCATATCGTTCGACGGCGTATTGATGAGGTCGCGGGCGAGCGTTGCCGCCTCGGCCATGCGGGTGATGGCGGCGGCGTCGATGCCGTCCGGCGGCACCAGCCTGACGTCCGATGCATCCGCCTTGCGGTAGCGGCCGAAACGATAGCTGCCGAGCGCAAAGGCCAGCACGGCGAGGCGCATATCGTGCGGCGCGTTGGCAAAGCGATAGACGCCCGGCGGCAGCAGGCCCGGCAACTGGCCGGGCCGGAACAGATCGCGGTATTTGCTGGTCTCGTCTTCCAGGCCGAACACGACGTGCGCGATCTTGCCGTCCGCGGCGGGGAGCGTGAGACACGATCCGGGCTTGGCGGCAAAGCCGTTGGCCCGCGCGAATTGCCGCGCCTCGCCGGGAAGGCCGGCGGAAATCGTATCCCATGTCGCCCTGGTCGCGAAGCTGATGGGAATGGCGGTTCCGGCAGGCGCGGTCTCGAACACGGAAGGCATGCTGTTCTCGGGCTTCGATTGAAACGGGTCAGGACGGCGGAACGGGGCAATCGTCCTGAAATTCGCGGACTTTTTGCTTCTACAATGGCTTGCAGGACCAAACCAGCCCGAACGGCAGCGCGGAGCTGTTTCCCGATGTTTCCCCCGGTGACGTCGAGGTGATTGACCGCAAGCGAGACTCGAACCTGCGTTGCTGATAGGAACGGTCGCCCGTGCTCAAAGGCGCGGAGCCGGAGAGCCTCGATGGACCACAACCGAACCCGTTTTCGTAAAATCATGACGCGCGGTTCGGCCGCGATGGCGTTGCTGTGCGTGTATGGCTTCAGCCTGATCGGCGGGTCGGCGCTGTTGCTGGGCGCCTCCACGACATCGGCACTTGCCCGCGGCGGCGGCCATGGATTCGGCGGCGGTTTCCACGGACGCTTTCACGGCCGCGGCGCGGGATTTGGACCCGGCTTTGGTTTCGGCCTTTATCCCTATTACGGCTACGGCGGATACTGGCCCTATTACGGCGACGTGGGCGTTTGCTATGCGGTTCGGCAGCGCGTCAAGACCCGCTACGGCTGGGGAACTCGCCGCGTCTCGATCTGCGAATGATCGCAATAGCCCCCGGCCGCGGCTGACGCTCTTTCTTGCTCGCGGCTGAGCGCCCCGGCGGCCGGTTCAGTTGCGAGTAGTTATTTGCCGCAGTTCCACACATTGCCGATCGGCGTCTGGGTCCAGCATGGCCCGAACCCGCCGCCGTTCCAGCGCCCGCGATAGAAGCCCGGGCCGCCGTACCACCAGACCCGGTTGGGATGCCGCGCCTCTTCCGCTTCGATCCGCTCGGGTGAACGGTAGCCGGGCAGGTAGCCGTAACCGTGCCAGTGACGCGCCACATGCCGCTTGCCGTGTACCGGCGCCGCCGATGTTGCCGTGGCCGACAACAGCAAGGCTGCGATTGCTAATGCACCGCCGAGATTCCGTTGCATCGAGGACGTCCTTCCGTTCAACCCATCCACTACACGGCGTTGGCAGATCGTGATAGCCTGAACTGATCCGACGCCGGTCTTCCAGCATCACAATGTCATGTTCTCTAACGGAGGATGCGATGGACGTCTTGTGGGGTATTGTCGCTTCAGCCGGTCACGCGATCGAGCAGCTGTTCGCCTATCTCGAAAGCCACCACTGGATCTTCGGGTTTCTGGCGCTGGGCTATATTTTCTACCTGCAGGACCGAAGCCTTCACGCCCGCTTCGACGCGCTCGACAAGCGGATCGATGAAATCAGGAAGCGGCTGGCTGTCGAATATTGACGGCTGAACCCGCCGTCCGGCCGGAACGGTCCATGCCGGTTCGTCCACCGCGCGACGAGCGCGCATTGCCGTTTCAAAACTCCGGCTCACATCGAGCGACCGGCCTCATCCAGCCCGCTGGTCCCGCCCGTCGCGCGGCTATTAACCGGACGTTAGGGTTAACAGTCTATTGCTGGCGCGTTCGGCTCGATCATTCGCCTGATATCGTGAGTTAAAGTGCATGCGTCAGCAGTCCAGTCTTGCCCGGCTTCTTGCGTCCGTGGCCATGACGGCGATTTTGGCCGCCGGCCTCGGCGGCTGTCAGACCATGTCCGACGTTACGGGATCGATCACATCCAGGACCGAGCCGGCGCCAAGTGCCGATGCCGATCCGCGGCGCGCGGTAGATGCCTACGGCGAACGCTATCGCGCCAACCCCAGGGATCCCGACGCGGCACTGGCCTACGGCCAGGCGCTGCGCGCGACCGGGCAGCGCTCCCAGGCGGTGGCCGTGTTCGAACAGGCCACCCTCACCCATCCCGGCAACAAGGCGCTGCTCGCCGGCTTCGGCCGGGCGCTCGCCGATAACGGCAATTTCCAGCAGGCGTTCGACGTGCTCAGTCGCGCCCATTCGCCCGACAACCCGGACTGGCGCATTCTGTCGGTGCAGGGGACCGCGCTCGATCAGCTCGGCCGGCATGACGAAGCCCGACGCTATTACGACAGCGCTTTGAAGATCATGCCCGAGGAGCCGTCGGTGCTGTCGAACCTCGGCCTCTCCTATGTGCTTTCCAAGGACCTGCCGAAGGCGGAGGAGGTGCTTCGCCGGGCTTTCGCCAGCGGCAAGGCGGACGCACGGGTGCGGCAGAATCTGGGCCTGGTGGTCGGCCTGCAGGGCCGCTTTGCCGAGGCCGAATCCATCGTCAAGGGCGATCTGCCGGCGGACGAGGCGGCGGCGAACGTCGCCTATCTCAAGGAGATGTTGAACCGCAAGGACGGTCCGCGCATCGGAGCGGCTGGTCCGCGCATCGGGGCGCCTGCGACGATTCCGGTGGCGTCGGCCAACCGGCGGGATTGATCGGCGCGATCAAGCAACCCATCCCTGCGATCCAACCACGGCCGGCGCGGTGCGCCGCGCCGCTCACTGCATCGCGGCGACCTTGATGCCGGTCGGCCCGAGGATGACGACGAACAGCACCGGCAGGAAGAACAGGATCATCGGCACGGTCAGCTTCGGCGGCAGCGCCGCCGCCTTCTTCTCGGCCTCGTTCATGCGCATGTCGCGATTTTCCTGCGCCATGACGCGCAGGCTCTGCCCGAGCGGCGTTCCGTAACGCTCCGACTGCTGCAGGGCCAGACAGACCGACTTGACGCCCTCGAGCCCGGTGCGCTTCGCCAGATTTTCGTAAGCCACCTTGCGGTCCTGCAGGTAGGACAGTTCGGCCGTGGTCAGCGTGAATTCCTCGGACAGCGCGATCGACTGGCCCACGATCTCGGTCGAGACCTTGCGGAACGCGGTTTCGATCGACATGCCGGATTCGATGCAGATCAAGAGCAGATCGAGCGCGTCGGGGAAAGCCCGCCTGATCGAGAGCTGGCGCTTGGCGATCGCGTTTTTCAGAAACAGCATGGGCGCCTGCAATCCGAGATAGGCGGCGGCGACGCACATGCCGATCTTGACCGGCACCGACTTCTGCATATGCGAAATCACGAAGACATACAGGACCGCCGCCAGGAACAGCACGATCGGCGTCACCAGCCGGAAGAACAGGAAGGTGATGTAGGGCGCCTGGCCGCGGTAGCCGGCCATGGTGAGCTTGTCGCGTGCGGCTTCCTGCGCCAGCCATTTTCCGAGGTTGAAGTCTTCCACCACCTTGGAGACCAGTTGCTTCGGCGACTGGCGCAGCGACACCTTTTCGGTCTTGGAAAGGCGCTCGCGCTCCCGTTGCCGGATCCGCTCGCGTTCGTTGGCGACTGCCTTCATCCGCTTTTGCAGGCCTTCGCCCGCGAACAGCGGCATGATCAGGGTGTAGGCCGTCGCGCTCACGGCGATGGCGGCGAGCACCATTGCCATGAAGTGCGCGTCGTGGATCTTGTCGACCAGAAATTGAATCATGCTGCACCGTCAGAAGTCGAAGTTGATCATTCTCTTCATTACAAAGATGCCCAGGGACATCCAGATTACGCAGCCGACCAGCATCAGCTGACCGGTCGGATGGGTCCAAAGCAGCGAGATGTATTGGGGGGTCGAGAGGTAAACCAGCAGCATCACGATGGGCGGCAAGGAGCCGATGATGGCCGCCGACGCCTTGGCTTCCATCGACATCGCCTGAATCTTCTCGGCCATCTTCTTGCGGTCGCGCAGCACCTTGGACAGGTTGCCGAGCGCCTCCGACAGGTTGCCGCCGGATTTCTGCTGGATCGCGATGACGATTCCGAAGAAGTTCGCCTCCGGCAGCGGCATGCGCTCAAAAAGCCGCGCGCATGCTTCGCCGAGCGGCATGCCGATCGCCTGGGTCTCGATGATGGCCAGGAACTCGCCCTTGAGCGGCTCCGGTGCATCGGCGGCGACGACCTTGATCGATTCGAACAGCGGCAGGCCCGCCTTGATGCCGCGAACGATCACGTCGACGGCGTCCGGCAGCGCCTTGAGAAAGTTCTTTTCCCGGCGCTTCTTCAGAAAGCTCAAAGCCCAGCGCGGCAGGCCGAAGCCGGCGGCGAAGGCGAGGCCCGCGGCCGCGAGCAGCCCACCCTTGGCCAGAATGGCGATGGCAAAGCAGGCCGCCGCAAGAATGCCGGAGATGATCATGAATTTCTGGGTCGACCAGTCGAGGCCCGCCTGCATCAGACGGGTGCTCAGGGTGACCTTGCTTTCCTTCAGCCGCCGCGCCTCGAGATCCTTCAGCGATGTCTCGACCTGCTCGCGGCGCGAACGCTGGCTCTTGTCGGCGGTGCGGGCGGCCGGCTCCGACTTCGCCACCGACGCACGGCGGCTCTCGGCCTTCCGCTCCCCCGACAGCAAGGGATAGAGGAATACCCAGGCAACGCCGCCGATCGCGGTCGCGGCGAGGAAGGCCAGTGCGAGCGTTTGTATTTTCATGACAAGCTTCTCTAGACCTCCGTCTTGACTTCGGCGGCATCGAGCGCCGCGGCCAGCCGCTTCTCTTCGCCGTAATAGCGCGCGCGATCCCAGAACCGCGGCCGTCCGATGCCGGTCGAGTGATGCCGGCCGATGATGTGCCCGTTGGCGTCCTCGCCGACCAGGTCGTAGAGGAACAGGTCCTGGGTAATGATGGTGTCGCCTTCCATGCCCATCACCTCGGTGATGTGGGTGATGCGGCGGGAACCGTCGCGCAGACGGGCGGCCTGGATGACAACGTCGATCGAGGCGCAGATCATCTCGCGAATGGTCCGCGACGGCAGCGAAAATCCGCCCATCGTGATCATGGATTCGCAGCGCGACAGGGCCTCGCGCGGATTGTTGGCGTGCAGCGTGCCCATCGAGCCGTCGTGACCGGTGTTCATGGCCTGCAGCAGGTCGAACGCCTCCGGTCCGCGGACTTCGCCGACGATGATGCGTTCAGGGCGCATACGCAGGCAGTTCCGGACCAGTTCGCGCATGGTGATCTGGCCCTCGCCCTCGATGTTGGGGGGACGGGTTTCCAGCCGCACCACGTGCGGCTGCTGCAGTTGAAGTTCGGCGGCGTCTTCGCAGGTGATGATGCGCTCGTCGTCGTCGATGTACTGGGTCAGACAATTGAGCAGCGTCGTCTTGCCGGAGCCGGTGCCGCCGGAAATCAGAACGTTGGCGCGGCAGCGCCCGATGATCTGCAGGATCTCCGCGCCTTCCTGCGAGATCGCGCCGAACTTGACCAGCTGATCGAGCGTCAGCTTGTCCTTCTTGAATTTGCGGATCGTGAGCGCCGGGCCGTCGAGCGCCAGCGGCGGAACGATGGCGTTGACGCGGGAACCGTCGGCGAGGCGGGCGTCGCAGATCGGCGAGGATTCGTCGACGCGCCGGCCGACCTGGCTGACGATGCGCTGACAGATGTTGAGCAATTGCTGGTTGTCGCGGAAGCGGATTCCGGTGCGCTGGATGCGGCCCGCGACTTCGATGTATACCGTCCCGGCGCCGTTGACCATGATGTCCGAGATGTCGTCGCGCGACAGCAGCGGTTCCAGCGGACCGTATCCGAGAACGTCGTTGCAGATGTCGTCGAGCAGTTCTTCCTGCTCGGCGATCGACATCACGATGTTCTTGATCGCGATGATCTCGTTGACGATGTCGCGGATTTCCTCGCGCGCCGACTCGCCGTCGAGCTTGGCGAGCTGGGCGAGGTCGATCGCCTCGATCAGGGCGCCGAAGATGGTCGCCTTGACCTGGTAATAATTGTCGGAGCGCCGGTTTTCGATGACGGGCGGCGCCGATTTGGCCGGGGAGAGCGGCGGGGAGGAAACGGTCGGCGGAGGCGGTGCGCTGCGCGAGACGGCCGGCGCCGCGCCGGAAGGTTCCAGCGCGCCGGCGCCGGGCTTGATCGCCCGGGATTCGATATCAGGTCCGCTACGCTTACCAAACACGACTTTACTCCACGCGGGTGGCTTACTTTGCCCGCAGCTTCTCGATCAGGGGCGACAGGAACGAACCCCTTGGTTTTTTGGTCTCGCCGCGGCCTGTCAGCCGCTGCGCGATCTGCAGGAACATTTCGGTGGTGCGGTGATTGGCGGAGATTTCCGCGATCATCTGGCCGTTGTTGGCCGCCGAGCCGAACAGTTGCGGCTCGAACGGGATGGTTGCGATCGGTTCGCACTCGATGGCCTTGGCGAACTCGCTGGCGTTGATTTCGGGCCGCTTCGGCACGCCGACCTGGTTGAGGCAATACAGCGGCATGCGGTCGTTGGGCCGCGATGCCTTCAGGAGGTCGAAGATATTCTTGGTGTTGCGCAGGTTGGCGAGGTCCGGCGAGGCGACGATCAGAATATCGTCGGCGCTCACCAGGGCGCGCTTGGTCCACCCGGACCATTGGTGGGGAACGTCGAGCACGATGCACGGCATGGTGGTTCGAAGCGTGTCGAAAATCGAGTCGAACGCGTCGGCGCCGAAGTCGTAGACCTTATCCAGCGTCGCCGGCGCCGCCAGCAGGCTGAGATGGTCGGTGCATTTCGACAGCAGACGGTCGATGAACGCGGTGTCGACGCGGTCGGGCGAGAAAACCGCATCCGCGATGCCTTGCGCGGGATCCTGATTGTAGTCGAGGCCGGCGGTGCCGAAGGCGAGATCGAGATCGGCGACGACGGAATCCAGCGCGAGATCGCGCGCGATCGCCCAGGCCACATTGTGCGCGATGGTTGACGCGCCGACGCCGCCCTTGGCGCCGACGATGGCGATGACCCGGCCGACGGCCTTGGCCTCCGGCGCCGAGAACAGCCCGCAGATCGAGCGCACCACGTCGAGCGCGTTGACCGGCGTAAGCACATAGTCGCTGACGCCGCGGCGCACCAGCTCGCGATAGAGCGTCACGTCGTTGACGCGGCCGATCACGATGACGCGGGTTCCGGCATCGCACACCGTGGCGAGCTGGTCGAGCCCGGTCAGAATATCGGTGCGGCCTTCGGTTTCCAGGATGATCACGTTCGGGGTGGGCGCGGTGCGATAGGCCTCGATGGCGGCCGCCATGCCGCCCATCTGAATCTTGAGATGGGCCTTGCCGAGGCGGCGGTCTTCACCCGCCGACTGCACGGCGGCGGCGGTTTCCACCGTATCGCAGAAGGCTTGCACGGAAACGCGCGGCGAGGGCGCAATATGATCGTCCGCCGGCGGCGGCGTGCCCTCGGGCTGCTCTTCGGGATTCTGGCGCGCGTAGCTGATCATTTGCCTGTATCGCTGAGTTTGGCCTTGTCGGCATCGGGATAAGTGGTCGTGGTCGCGGTACCTTTGCGATACTTTTCGAACGCGGCGGTGCGCCGCGCGGTGTAGGGCGGCGTTTCAGGCCGCGGCTGCACCAGGTCCGACGGATTGTCGACCATCGCCGCCATGTTGCGCTGGTAGGCGCAGCCGAAATTGTAATAGGACTTGTTCTCGAAATAGCTCTTGTTCTTGATCGAGGGGCCGAGATCCTCCGGCCAGATGCCGCAGGGACCGGCGACCGCCGAGATCTTCGGATAGGTGAGCCGGATCGCCGCCAGCTGGCGCGGATCGTCGGGATGATAATGGTGCACGACGAGCCCGCGCGCCGGCACGCCGGCGGATGCGAGCAGAGCCTGGATTTCCCGCACCGCGTCCGCGGCCGCCCGCGCGTTGGGCGTATCGACCGGCACATCGGCATTGATCGCGCCGGTGCCTTCGCGGAGCCAGGTCTGCGCCAGCCCCATCACGTCGGCACGCTGGGGACCGGAAAGGCCGCCGCGCGCATGACCGACGAAGATGACGACGGACTGGTCGGCTTCCTGGATCGCGATCGGATGGCGCAGGCGATAATCGTCGGGAATGCTCGCCGTCACCGCGTCATCGGTATGCGTGCAGGCGCCGAGCGCCACGGCGAGACCGACAAGCGCTCCGGCGACGCGGAGGGCGCGATTGCGATCGAGGGGTATTTGGGCTGTCATCGTATTTCCTCGTCCCGCCTCAGTCGGTGATAAAGCCGTAAGTGCCGCGATAATTCCGCGCCGGTTCGACGCGGCCCGGAACGCCGTAGATGCGATTGATGCTGCCGAGCAGATCGGCCTGCGGATCGGATGCCGCCGCAAAACCATCATCCGGGCGCGACAGATCCTTCTGCGCGACCGCGCGAACGATAAGGGGCGTCACGATCACCATCAGCTCGGTCTGGTTGTTGACGAAATCCCGGCTGCGGAATAGCGACCCAAGAATCGGCAATTGCGCCAGGCCGGGCAATCCGTTGATCGCCTGTTTGGTCTGATTCTGGATCAGGCCGGCCATCGCCATCGCGCCGCCCGAGGGAATCTCCAGCGTGGTTTCGGCGCGACGGGTCTTGATCGAGGGAATCGTGGTTCCACCGGCACCGCCAGTCAAAGCGTTTTCGGTCGAGACTTCGGACACTTCAGTCATCACCCGCAGGCTGATCCGTCCCTCGGTCAGCACCACCGGCGTGAAGTTGAGCGAGATACCGAATTTCTTGAAGCTGACCGTCTGGACGCAATTTCCGATAGCGCCGCCCGTCGTGGTTTGGCAGGTTACGCCGGTCGGAATTGGAAATTCGCCGCCTGAAATAAATGTCGCGGATTCGCCGGAGATCGCCGTCAGATTGGGTTCGGCGAGCGTCCGCACGACACCGGCGCTTTCCATCGCGCGCAGCGTAGCCTGGACCGACGGCGTGGAGCCGAACGAGCCCGTCACAGCGTTGTTGGGAACGAGCGGCGCACTGTTTGCCGTGAACGGGTTGGAATTGTTGAATTTCACGACCGTGGTGCCGTAATTCAGGGTGCCGCTGAGGTCGATGCCCATCTGCTTGATGATCGAGCGCTGGACCTCCGCGACCGTGACCTTCAGCATCACCTGATCGCGGCCGCGCACCGTGATCGAGTTGACGACCTTGTCGGCGCCGCCGACCAGCCGCGCCGCCAGATCGCCCGCCTGCTGCGCCTCGATCGGGCTGGCCGCCGAGCCGGTCAGGATCACGCCGTCGCCAAGGCCCTCGATCTGGATATCGGCGCTGGGCAGCGTCTGCTTCAGCGCGGCGCGCACGCCGTTGAGGTCGCGCTTGACCGCGATGTCGTAGGCGGCGATCTGCTGGCCCGCGGAATCGAAGAACACGATGTTGGTCTGACCGACCGCGGCGCCGATGATATAGGCGCGCTGCGCCGAGCGGACGACGGCGTTGGCGATCTTGGGATCGGCGACCAGCACATCCTTGATGTCGCGCGGCAGGTCGATCACGATGGATTTGCCGATGCCGAGCGCAAGGAAGCGCGCATTCAGCTGGCCATCGCCGACGACCGGCGCCGCGGCGCGATAGTCGCTCGCCATGACGGGCGTCAGCGCCGGATTGAGCGTCAGCGCGGCGACGCCCGAAAACGACAGGGCGCGGACCAGGAAGGTCCGCATCGCCAGCTGAGTTCCCCCGCGTTTCATATCGTGCGTCCTTTCGGTCACTTCTGTGTCGTCGTCGAGCTTGGGACGCCGTAACGAATCACATTGATGGTTTCGCCCCGCTTCGAGGGCTGGTCGTCGGTCTTGTTCTCGACCATGTGGATATCGGCGATGCTGCGCAGCGCCAGCTGCAGCGTGCCGGTCTGGCGCGCGCGGGCGAGCGTCTCGGCCTGCTCGGGCCGCAGCTCGAGCGTGACGGTCTTGCCGACCACGGCGTTCTGGCCGTCTTTTTCCTTCGGCGCCTGGTCGATCGCGAGGACGCGGATATTCGACAGGATGATTTCCGAGTTGACGATGTCGGGCGCGCCGGAATTACCCACATTCTTCTCGCGTTTCGAAAGAATGACGTCGACGCGGTCATTGGGCAGGATGAAGCCGCCGGCGCCGGTCTCCGGCGAGATTTCGGTCGAGATCGCGCGCATGCCGGTGGGGAGGATCGCCGCCATGAAGCCGGAGCCGTTGGCCTTGACGAGTTTGGGCTCCCGGATCGGTTCGCCGGCGATAAAGGGCGCGCGTGCGATCGAGCCGGCGATCTGGGTGGCCGCATCGGGGCGTTCGTTGCGGCGGATGAAGCTGTTGCTCGCGGTCGCCGCCGGCCAGGTCTGCCAGATCATGTCTTCGGGCGTGACCGTCTGGCCGAGGCCGATGTCGGACTTGGCGATCAGGACGTCGACCGTCTGCAGCTGCGCCGCCGGCGCAGTCGGCGCAGGCTTGTCATCCGACCCGCTGGCAAGATACGCAGCGACGCCGCCTGCACCGACAGCGATGGTCAGGACGACAATGCGTGCCTTGTTCATTACGCTTCACTTTCCACAAAACGCGCGCGACGCTTCCGTCGCCGTGATGGGAGTTGACCAGCTATTCGTCAAAGCATGGTTAATGAGGCGTATCTAAATCAACTTAACGCCGGGTTTATCCGGCGGCGTCAGCCGATCGCGAAGCGGGCGAGGTCGACGGCCTTGATCCATTCCGTCTCCGGGTAGACCATCAGCGCGCCGATCGCGAGCGCGATGCCGTAGGGAATGCCGCTGTCCTTGGCGTGCAGCTTGAGGAGCCAGGGCTGGCCGGCCAACGGGTAGGGCAGCGGCCACTGCCGGAATTGCAGCAGCAGCAGCGTCAGGGCGCCGCCGAACAGCGAGGCATAGACCAGATAGTTCAGGAGATGGCCAAAGCCGAACCAGAGCGCCGCCGCGGCCGCCACCTTGGCGTCCCCGCCGCCGACCCAGCCCATGGCAAAGCAGGCAAAGCCCCCCACCAGCACGGCCGTGCCGGCTCCGGCATGCGTCAGGATATCGTAAGGTCCCATGCCGCTCATCAGCGCGAGCGCCACAAAGCCGGCCGCCAGCGCCAGCGACACCCGGTTCGAGATCGTCATGGTGAAAAGGTCGCTCGCGGCGGCGAACGCCATCAAGGCAGGAAACAGCAGCAGGCGCGCGATGTCGAGAATCATGGGTTGATCGGACCCGTGTGGCTGACGCGAGGTCGAAGCATCGCCGAACCCTAGCGGCGACAGATGAACAATCGGGAAACGGCCGGTGCGTCCCCGGATTCGAAAAACGTCACCAGATACTGGCGATCCGGGCGGCGAGCACGACAACCGCCAGCGCCAGTGCGAGGCAGACGAGTTCCGCCGGCGCCTGCTCGCGCTGGCCCGGCGCCAGCGGGTGTTTGCTTGCCGCGGCCGCAGCCGCATCGGGTTTACGCATCGTTACGCCACTGGCTGGCTTACAGCGGAAACAACAAAGGCCCCGGACTGCCCAGGGCCTTTGCTGCTGGTCAAACTGCCTTCGCTTACTTGAGCGAGGAGTTGATCGAAGTGAACTTGGCGTTCAGGTTGGTGCCGAGGCCGTTGACGACCGCGATGATCGCGAGCGAGATGCCGGCGGCGATCAGGCCGTATTCGATGGCGGTGGCGCCGGACTGATCCTTCACGAAACGCGCAATCAGGTTTTTCATAGATAACTCCATGTGTACACGTGGCTGGTCGAACTAATGTTTGGTCTCGCCGGCGTTCTCAGCACCGTGACCATGGCGCCACCCTACGGTCGGGAGCTTGCGGCGCAGTTAATTCGGCTGCGTAAACATGGCCGCACCGGCCAGTTCTTGAGCACAGTAAATTTCCAATTAAGGGATTCATTACAATGCCGTGCGGGCTCCAATCGCCTTTATTATAGGGCGCGACCGCCGGCGGGCCGGTCCGATTCACCGCTCCTTAAGCGCTGAGCGGTACCCGTAAAGCCCCTGATCAGATGAGGCGGCCATGTCCAATCTACCGCTCGAAGTCGTCGAGATGCTCGGCGGGACGATCGCCAAGGTGGTACCGATCACGATCGGGCTGGCGCTGGTATTTTCGGTGCTGACCCATTTCTGGGCCTGCAACCCCGGTACGCCCTGGTGGCGCAAGCGCGAACTGGTTACCGACCTCTGCTACTGGTTCTTCGTGCCGTTGTTCGCGCGGGTATTGCGGATCGGGTTCCTGGTGCTCGGCGCCGGCGTGGTCTTCAACATCCACGACGCCGACGGGGTGATCGCCTTTTACGACAATGGCCATGGGCCCTTGGCCGAATTGCCGCTCTGGCTCCAGGCGCTGCTGTTCCTGGTCCTGTCGGATTTCATGCTGTACTGGCTGCACCGGCTGTTTCACGGCGGCGGATTCTGGAAGTATCACGCGATCCATCATTCCTCGGAAGAACTCGACTGGATTTCGGCGGCGCGCTTCCACCCGGTGAACCTGTTCCTCGGCACCATCATGGTCGACGTCATCCTGCTGATGGCCGGGATCTCGCCCAACATCATGCTCTGGGTCGGGCCGTTCACGACCTTCCATTCGGCTTTCGTTCACGCCAATCTCAACTGGACGCTTGGCCCGTTCAAATATGTGCTGGCGACGCCGGTGTTCCACCGCTGGCACCACACCGCCCTGGAAGAGGGCGGCAATACCAACTTCGCCGGGACTTTTCCGGTCTGGGATATGCTGTTTGGCACCTACCGGATGCCGGAAGACAGCCTGCCCGAAGCTTACGGGAAGGACGAGCCGGCAATTCCGTCCGAGATTGCCGGACAACTGGCCTATCCGTTCCGGCAACTCTAGACCGGCAAGACTTTAGACCGGCAAGACTTTAGACCGGGATGACTTTTGTTCGGATCGTTATCCGGCCCATATCTTTGTCCGTTGTCGAGGGAAAACCGGTCCCCGGTTTGCGCTAACGCGGCGCTTCGGGTCCGGATCATGCTCTGGATTCTCGAGCTTTGTCCGCGCCGTTTGCGGATCGTTCACACATTGACGGCTAGATTGGTCCGGTCGGGCACCGGTTCCGCTGCGTATCGCTTTTGCCGGCTTGTCAACGTCCCGGGGTAGAGTATGTCGTTCAGTTCCCTGCGTAGGCGCGCGCGCGCGTCGTTCGGATTTCGGTCGCTCGCGATCGGGATGCTGCTGTGGCCGGCTGCCGTCATGGCCGAGCCGACTGCGGATGCCATCGCGGTCAATGTCGATCAGGCCAAACTGGTCAAACTCCCCACCCGCGTCGCGACCATCGTGGTCGGAAATCCCTTGATTGCGGACGTCACCCTGCAGACCGGCGGAATTCTCGTGGTCACGGGGAAGGGCTACGGCGCGACCAATTTCATTGCTATGGACCGCGCCGGCGAGGTCCTGGTGGACCGTATCATTCAGGTCGAGGGCCCCACCGACCAGCTGGTCACGATCTATCGCGGGGTCGAGCGCGAATCCTACAGCTGCATGCCGGTCTGCCAGCGCCGGATCACGCTCGGCGACGGCGAGAACTACTTCAAATCCACCATGGATCAGGCCGGCTCCCTCAACAGCCAGGCTACCGGCAACGCCGCGGCGGCCAGCAAGACCAACTAACAAACCCAATCGGCGGTTTCGCCGGCGGCGTGCGGGACGCCGCAGCCGCAGCAATCCGGCCTTCGGCCCGCGAATCGATGTCGGTTCGCGCAAAGCGCGCGCCCACAACATGGCTAAGGCCGCGTTAACGGAACGGGCCGCCCTGCCGCGATAGACCGAAACAATTCAACAATCACTTTCAGGTAATCGTTACGGGCAGCTCGTCGCTGTTCGCCGCAAGGATCCCTCGATGTCGCCCGCCGCTTCAGCAGCCTCGTTGCGAAATACATGGCGCCGGTTTCGCCGTAGCCGGCGCGGGTCGGCCGCCGTCGAATTCGCCCTGGTCGCGCCGGTGTTCTTCGCCCTACTGTTTGCGATCATCGAGACCGCCCTGATGTTCTTCGCGAGCCAGGTGCTCGAGACCATCACGCAAGATTCCGCGCGCATGATCTTCACCGGACAGGCGCAGACCGCGGGCTATACGAAGGCGCAGTTCAAAACCTATGTCTGCGGCCAAATCCCGGCCCTGTTCGACTGCAACGGCATTTACGTCGATGTGCAGAGCTATGGAAGTTCGTTTGGCGGCGTGACCCTCAACAGCCAGATCGATGCCAGCAACAATTTCATCCCTCCCACGAATTACAGTCCGGGAAGCGCCAATGACATCGTCGTGGTGCGGGTGTTCTATCAATGGCCGCTGTACGTCACCGGGCTTGGCTACAACATTGCGAATCTGTCCGGCGGCAAGCGGTTGCTTGTCGCGACGGCCGCGTTCAAGAACGAACCCTTCTGACGCAAATGCCATGAGATCGATCATGAAACCGATATCGAAGATATGGCTTCGCGCCCAGCTCTCCGTCCTCGATTTGATCGGGGACTGCCGCGGCATCGCAGCGATCGAGTTTGCCATGATCGTGCCGATCATGCTGGTGATGTTCTTTGGCACCGTTGAGTTTTCGTCCGGCGTCGCGGTCGACCGCAAGGTAACGCTGGTGGCGCGCACGCTGTCCGACCTAACGTCTCAATCAGCGTCGACGCTGGCCGATGGCGATTTGAAAAATATCTTCACCGCCAGCATATCGATTCTGACCCCGTATTCACCGACGCCAACGAACGCCAGGCTTTCCGAGATCTATATCGACTCCAACCAGATTGCGAAGATCAATTGGAGCAAGGCTGCGACCATTGCGAACGGCGCCACGCAGGCCACGCTGACGACATCGAGCCGCCATGCCGGTGATGTCGTTACAAATTTGGTGCCGCCGGCGCTGCTGGTGAAGCAAACCTATCTGATCCTCAGCGAGGTCAGCTATCTCTACACACCCACGATCGGTTACGTGATGGCGAAGTCCGGCGTAACGCTGAGCGATGTCGCCTATACCAGGCCGCGTCAGCTCATCTGCGTGGTTTATAACGGCGTGCCCACCAGCCCCTGCCCGACATCCTGACGCTGGTTGCCCGATATTCGCCGAGAAATATTCGCCAAGAAAAAAGGCCGCGCTGACGGCGCGGCCTTTTCTGATTCGTTGGTCGAATTTCCCGTTGCCCGGTGCTCGCGCGCGCCGGACCCTATGAAATTCGCTTAGCCGGCGGCGCGCAGGTTGTCGGCCGAAGACTTGCCAGAGCGGCGATCTGCCACGATTTCGTAGGAGATCTTCTGGCCTTCACGCAGCGTTCCGAGGCCGGCGCGCTCTACGGCGCTGATGTGCACGAACACGTCGTTGCCACCGTCGTCCGGTTGAATGAAGCCGAAGCCCTTGGTCGCGTTAAACCACTTCACGGTTCCCATGCTCACGGGATAGTCCCTTCTCAAGATAGATATACTAGAAGCCCGCTTTCGACAGGCTGGTGAGATCGAATTTTGGAAGGGTCGTCAGCGTCTAAACCGGCTGTACCGGTGGATAGCTAATGTCGTCCGGCCGAAAATCGATAAGTCATAATATTCCAAAATAGCCTCCGAAACAATCCTGACGTGCACGATTTTTTGTTCGCGCCGGATTTGCAACCTGGAGGCTAGTGCCCACGCATCGACATGATTCTGACACGCGGGATTTGGTGGGAAGGCGCAGGGCCTCGGTCCTGATGCAATCAGGACCGAGGCGCCAGCGCCTACCTGCGGCGGAATTGGCCTCGCGGCGGTGCACCACGCGGACCGCCGCCCGTGCCCGGACGTTCGTCCTTGTGACGGAAGATCAGCCGGCCTTTTTCCAGGTCATACGGCGACATTTCGATCGTCACCCGATCGCCTGCCAGCGTCTTGATCCGGTTCTTCTTCATCTTGCCCGCGGTGTAGGCCACGATCTCGTGCCCTGCATCGAGCTGCACGCGGTAACGTGCGTCGGGGAGGATTTCGGTCACCAGTCCTTCGAACTGGATCAGCTCTTCCTTAGCCATGGTTATCTCCAGATCGATCGACGGCTAGCGCGGCCGTTGGGTGCGGTTGGGTCTTGTATTCGGACGGCTTTCGCGATGCAAAAAGGCGACGCCTTGCATCCCTTCAGCCTTGCCGCCGCCTTGCGACGACGACGACGGACGTATCGGCTCATGCCGGCTGGCCTCGTGCCGGCTGGATTGCGGAGCGCCATTGTTACCACCAGGACGGCGGTTACGGCGAGGGCCTTTCGAGCCGGGCGCGGCTTCGTTGCCCCTGGCAGCGTGCACGCGCGGACCGGATCGTGCCCCGCGGTGTTGCGCCGGCGCCGGTGCCGCCTCGCGGTGGCCCGGCGTGCGGCGGTCTTCTCTCGGCAATGCGATGCGGATCAGCTTTTCGATGTCGCGCAGATAACCCATTTCCTCGGCGCCCGCGATCAGCGAGATCGCGACGCCTTCGGCACCGGCGCGCGCGGTGCGGCCGATGCGATGGACGTAGGTCTCGGGAATGTTGGGAAGATCGAAATTCACCACATGGCTGATGCCGTCGACGTCGATGCCGCGGGCAGCGATGTCGGTGGCGACCAAGGTGCGGATCTCGCCGGTGCGGAAAGCCGCCAGCACCCGCTCGCGGTGGTTCTGTGACTTGTTGCCGTGGATGGCGTCGGCGGTGATGCCGGCCCGGGCGAGGCCCTTCACCACCTTGTCAGCGCCGTGCTTGGTGCGGGTAAAGACCAGCGCGCGACCGACCGTCTCCTCGCGCAAGAGCTGCGCCAGAAAGGCGGGCTTGTTGGAGTGATCGACCTGGATGATGCGCTGGGTGATGCGCTCGACGGTCGAGGCGACCGGCGTTACCGCCACCCGCGCCGGATCCCGCAGCATCGCTTCGGCGAGCTCGGCGATATCCTTCGGCATCGTCGCCGAGAAGAACAGCGTCTGCCGCTTGACCGGCAATTTGGAAACGATCTTCCGGATGTCGTTGATGAAGCCCATGTCGAGCATGCGGTCGGCCTCGTCGAGCACGAGGAACTCGACCTGTCCGAGCTTAAGCCCGTTGCTTTGCACGAGATCCAGCAGGCGGCCGGGCGTGGCCACCATGACTTCGACGCCCTGCATGATCGAACGGACCTGGCGTCCCATCGGGACGCCGCCGATCGCCAGCGCCGAGGTCAGGCGTATGTGGCGGCCATAGGCGTTGAAGCTCTCGAGAATCTGTCCCGCCAATTCACGGGTCGGCGCGAGTACGAGTACGCGGCAGGCCTTGGGCTGCGGCTTGATGCGGTTTTCGAGAATGCGATGCAGGATGGGAAGCGCGAAGGCCGCGGTCTTGCCGGTGCCGGTCTGGGCGATTCCGACGACGTCACGGCCGGTTAGCGCCAGGGGAATGGTTTGAGCCTGGATGGGCGTCGGCGTGAGATAATTCTCTTCTTTGAGCGCACGCGAGATTGGTTCGGCAAGGCCGAAATCCTGAAAGGAGGTCAAAAGGAGGGTTCTTTCCATTATAAAAGGCAGGCGCCCGGCGTTGTCAGCCAGGAGCGCGCGCGAGGGTGTCTGGAGACACCCGCGTGTTTGGGGCGTCGGTTTTGGTTAGCTGAAGGGGCAAGCCAGAAACCGTTGGACGGGCTCAGAACACGCGGCTCGCAATGACCCGGTGATTCCCTGGGTCGTAGTAGTCATATGGAACACGAACGCGGCGCTTTCAAGGTGAATCGCCTGGGAAGCGACCACGCGGTTAAGAAAAGCCCCCGAACGACGGCTTCAGCGGCCCGATTCACGACGCCGCACTGCAACATCGACGGTGCCGGAAAATTAGACAAAGGGCAGTATTTGCCCAAAAATTAAACAGTTTGCCGCCAAAGCATACATTTTTTGTATCCAAAAAATAGGCAGCAGCGTCGGCATTCCGGCGCTCGGTGCCGAATTTCATATCAATGTCAATTAGTTACCGCCTGTGCACAGCATGGCATGGTTCTTGCGATTCCGTTAACGCAGGCGGCCGTGGGGCCGTTCGCAGCGTTTAACGCCTGCGTCAGGGAGATGACACCTCATGCTTACTAAACTCACTCACGATATAGCGACGCCCTTGAGCCGCCGCCGCTGGCTGACGGCAACCGCCGGGCTGGTTTTGGGCCTGGCCGGGTTCACTACAGCCGAGGCCGCGGACGACACCATCAAGATCGGTGTCCTTCACTCCCTTTCCGGCACCATGGCCATCAGCGAAACCACGCTGAAGGACACGGTGCTGTTCATGATCGATCAGCAGAACAAGAAGGGCGGCGTGCTCGGCAAGAAGCTCGAGGCCGTCGTCGTCGACCCCGCGTCGAACTGGCCGCTGTTCGCGGA
This sequence comes from uncultured Alphaproteobacteria bacterium, assembly GCA_963721275.1. Taxonomy (GTDB): domain Bacteria; phylum Pseudomonadota; class Alphaproteobacteria; order Rhizobiales; family Xanthobacteraceae; genus Bradyrhizobium. The sequence continues at coordinate 536,875 of CAVRIQ010000014.1, forward strand.
AAAGGCCCGCGAGTTGATCACCAAGGACAAGGTCGCGGTGGTGTTCGGCTGCTGGACCTCGGTGTCGCGCAAATCCGTGCTGCCCGTGTTCAAGGAGCTGAACTCGATCCTGTTCTATCCGGTGCAGTATGAAGGCGAAGAGAGCGAGCGCAACGTGTTCTACACCGGTGCTGCGCCGAACCAGCAGGCGATCCCCGCCGTCGACTACCTGATGAAGGAAGAAAAAGTGAAGCGCTGGGTGCTGGCCGGCACCGACTACGTCTATCCGCGCACCACCAACAAGATCCTCGAAGCCTACTTGAAGTCGAAGGGCGTCAAGCAGGAAGACATCATGATCAACTACACGCCGTTCGGTCACTCCGACTGGCAGACCATCGTCGCCGACATCAAGAAGTTCGGCTCCGCCGGCAAGAAGACCGCGGTGGTCTCGACCATCAACGGCGACGCCAACGTTCCCTTCTACAAGGAACTCGGCAACCAGGGCATCAAGGCTACCGATATTCCGGTCGTCGCCTTCTCGGTCGGCGAAGAAGAACTCGCCGGCATCGACACCAAGCCGCTGATAGGCCATCTCGCCGCCTGGAACTATTTCGAGTCGATCAAGACGCCGGCGAACGAGAAGTTCATCAAGGAATGGCAGGCCTACACCAAGAACCCGAAGCGCACGACCAACGATCCGATGGAAGCCACCTATATCGGCTTCAACATGTGGGTGAAGGCGGTCGAGAAGGCGAAGTCGACCGATGCCGACAAGGTCATCGACGCGCTGCCCGGCACCAAGACGCCGAACCTGACCGGCGGCGTGGCCGAGGTGCTTCCCAACCACCACATCACCAAGCCGGTGTTCATCGGCGAGATCAAGGGCAACGGCCAGTTCGACGTGGTCTGGAAGACGCCCGGTCTGGTCGCCGGCGATGCCTGGTCGAAGGAACTGCCCGAATCCAGGGACCTGATCGGCGATTGGGTCAACAAGAAGTGCGGCAACTACAACACCAAGACCAACAAGTGCGGCGGTCAGGGCTCCTGATCGGCCTCCGGAGCATGACGGAAAAGTGGGTACCGGTTTTCCCTCGACAAACGCGAACGCGTTTGTTCGGAGATCATGCCCAAACAAGGAGCTGAGATCATGATCCGATTCAATCCAATCGGATCATGATCGAAGTCGCAACAAACCAGGGAGGGCGGCGATGTCCGCCGCCCTCCTGTCGCTCCTGCCGGGGTCGTCCAGTGCTTAGCCATTTCTCGAGATACTTCCGCGCGCTCCCCTTCGCCGTATTGCTGATCGTCGCGACGATACTGCCCGCCATGGCGGGGGCGTTCGAAGACGCGGTCGCCAAATTCGCGAACGACGAGTTTTCCGATACCGAACAAGCCGTCGATACGCTCGCCACCAGCAGCAATCCGCTCGCCTATACCATCGTCAGCGCGCTGCAGGACGACCGGCTGATGGCCGATCCGGACAGCAAGAAAATCTATGTCAAGCAGACCGACGGCAAGATCATCGACGCCCTGACCGGCGCACCGGTCGCCGGCATTCCCGACAGCGCCGCTTCGGTGCGTCTCAACAACAAGCTGCGCCGGCACGTCGAGGCTGCGCTCGGCAGTCTGACGCTGCAGTCGCCCGATCCTGCCAAGCGGGTGCAGGCGGCGCTGTCGGTGTTCAAGACCCACGACGAGGCCATGCTGCCTGCCATCGACGGCGCGCTGGCGAAGGAGACCAGCAAGGACGCCAGGCTGGCGTTTTCCGAGGCCCGCGCGGCGATCCTGCTGTTCAAGGAAGACGCCACCGATGCCGAGAAACTCGAAGCCATCGGCATCATCCGTGCGCGCGGCGATCAGGAGGCGCTGGCGCTGCTGACCGGGTTGAGCGGCGAGCAGCAGCCGCCGTTGGTGGCGCGCGCCGCGGCCGGCGCCACGACGGCCATCCAGAACAGGCTTGCGGTATGGTCGGCGGTACAGAACGCCTGGTACGGCCTGTCGCTCGGCTCGGTGTTGCTGCTGGCCGCCATCGGCCTTGCCATCACCTTCGGGGTGATGGGCGTCATCAACATGGCGCATGGCGAGATGGTGATGATCGGGGCCTATACCACCTTCGTGGTGCAGCAAACCATCCGCACCAGCTTCCCCGGGCTGTTCGACTATTCGCTGCTGATCGCGGTGCCGCTGGCCTTCCTCGTTGCCGGCGCGATCGGCGTCCTGATCGAACGGACCATCATCCGCTTCCTCTACGGCCGGCCGCTGGAAACGCTGCTGGCGACCTGGGGCCTGTCGCTGGTGCTGCAGCAGGCCGTGCGCACCATGTTCGGCCCCACCAACCAGGAAGTCGGCAATCCCTCCTGGATGAGCGGCGCCTTCGATCTCGGCCAGATCACGATCACCTACAACCGGCTGTGGATCCTCTGCTTCACGCTGGCCGTGTTCGCGATCCTGCTGGCGATGCTGCGCTACACGGCGCTCGGTCTGGAGATGCGCGCGGTGACGCAAAACCGCCGGATGGCGGCCTCGATGGGGATCGCGACCTCGCGGGTCGACGCGCTGACCTTCGGCCTCGGTTCGGGCATCGCCGGGATCGCCGGGGTGGCGCTGTCGCAGATCGACAATGTCAGTCCCAATCTCGGCCAGAGCTATATCATCGACTCCTTCATGGTGGTGGTGTTCGGCGGCGTCGGAAATCTCTGGGGCACGCTGGTCGGCGCGTTCACGCTCGGCATCGCCAACAAGTTCCTCGAGCCGGTGGCCGGCGCCGTGCTCGGCAAGATCGCCATTCTGGTGCTTATCATCCTGTTCATCCAGAAGCGTCCCCGCGGGTTGTTCGCGCTCAAGGGGCGGGCGGTGGAAGCATGATGCCGCACGTGCTCACGCGATCGCTGGATCGCAGCGCGACCGTCTTCCTGATCGTGGTCGCGGCCCTCGGCGTGCTGATCCCGCTGTCGAACCTGCTGCTGCCGGCCGGCTCCCCGCTTCAGGTGCCGACCTACCTGGTGGCGCTGTGGGGCAAATATGTCTGCTACGCCGTGCTGGCGCTCGCGATCGATCTGATCTGGGGCTATTGCGGCATTCTCTCGCTCGGCCACGGCGCGTTCTTCGCGCTCGGCGGCTACGCGATGGGCATGTATCTGATGCGCCAGATCGGCAGCCGCGGCGTCTACGGCAATCCGATATTGCCCGACTTCATGGTGTTCCTGAACTATCCCAGGCTGCCCTGGTACTGGCACGGTTTTGATATGTTCTGGTTCGCCGCTATGATGGTGCTGCTGGCGCCGGGCCTTCTGGCCTTCTGTTTCGGCTGGCTGGCGTTCCGTTCCCGCGTCACCGGCGTCTATCTCTCGATCATCACGCAGGCGATGACCTATGCGCTGCTGCTGGCCTTCTTCCGCAACGATTTCGGTTTCGGAGGCAACAACGGCCTCACCGATTTCAAGGATATTCTGGGCTTCAACGTGCAGGCCGACGGCACCCGCGCGGCGCTGTTCGCGCTCTCCTGCGTGGCGCTGATCATCGCCTTCCTGATCTGCCGCGCGGTGGTGACCTCGAAACTCGGCAAGGTGCTGATCGCGGTGCGCGACGCCGAATCCCGCACGCGGTTCCTCGGCTACCGCGTCGAATCCTACAAGCTGTTCGTGTTCACGCTGTCGGCCTGCATGGCCGGCGTCGCCGGCGCGCTCTATGTGCCGCAGGTCGGCATCATCAACCCGAGCGAATTCGCGCCGGGCAATTCGATCGAGGCGGTGATCTGGGTCGCGGTCGGCGGCCGCGGCACGCTGATCGGCGCGGCGCTGGGCGCCGTGGTCGTCAACTACGCCAAGACCTTCTTCACCTCCGGCGCGCTGGCGCCGTACTGGCTGTTCATGCTGGGCGCGCTGTTCATCCTGGTGACGCTGCTGCTGCCGAAGGGAATCGTCGGCACCTTCAACGCCTGGTGGGAGCCGTGGAAGGCCCAGCGCATGGCGGCAGATGCCAACGCCGTCAGCGCCGCGCGCGAAGACGGCGTCAGCGAACCCGATATGGCGGAGTGAGCGATGAACGCGATGGAATCCCGGGCCACTTCCGCGCTGCTCTATCTCGACGGCGTGCACGTCTCGTTCGACGGCTTTCACGCCATCAACAATCTGTCGCTGACGCTGGCGCCCGGCGAGATGCGCGCCATCATCGGCCCCAACGGCGCCGGCAAGACCACGATGATGGACATCATCACCGGCAAGACCAAGCCGGACGAGGGCGAGGTGCTGTTCGACGGCGTCACCGACCTGACCCGGCTGGACGAGACCAGGATCGCCGAACTCGGGATCGGACGGAAATTCCAGAAGCCGACCGTGTTCGAGAGCCAGAGCATCGAGGACAATCTCCTGCTGGCGCTCAACGTCGACCACAGCGTCAAGGGCACGCTGTTCTGGCGAGCGAGCAGGCTCGAAAGCGAGCGTATCGAGAGGGTGCTTGAAACCATCCGCCTCACGGACGCGCGCAACCGCCTCGCGGGCAGCCTGTCGCACGGCCAGAAGCAATGGCTGGAGATCGGCATGCTGCTGGCGCAGGATCCGAAGCTGCTTCTGGTCGACGAACCCGTCGCCGGGATGACCGACGTCGAAACCCATCAGACCGCCGAGCTGTTGAAGGAAATCAACAGGGAAAAGACCGTGATGGTGGTCGAGCACGACATGACCTTCGTCCGCGAACTCGGCGTCAAGGTGACCTGCCTGCACGAGGGCTCGGTGCTGGCGGAAGGGACCATCGACCAGGTCTCCTCGAACGAGCGGGTGATCGAAGTGTATCTGGGAAGGTGAGGGGCGAATGGCGAATGGAAATTCTTTCTGACTATTCGCTATTCGCCATTCGCTACTCGCCCCCGTAAGGACGTGCCACATGCTCGACGTCAAGAACATCAGCCTCTATTACGGCGCCGCCCAGGCGCTGCGCGGCGTCTCGATCGCGGCCGAGCCGGGCAAGGTGACCTGCGTGCTGGGGCGCAACGGCGTCGGCAAGACCTCGCTGCTGCGCGCGATGGTCGGCCAGTATCCGATCGCTTCCGGCTCGATCACCTTCGAGGGCGCCGATATCACGGCGCTGAAACCCTATGAGCGGGCGCGCAAGGGCATCGGCTTCGTGCCGCAGGGCCGCGAGATCTTTCCGCTGCTGACGGTGGAGGAAAATCTGAAAACCGGGTTCGGGCCCTTGAAGCGCGAAGACCGCAATATCCCGGACGACGTGTTCTCGCTGTTTCCGGTGCTGCAATCGATGCTGGGGCGCCGCGGCGGCGATCTGTCCGGCGGCCAGCAGCAGCAGCTCGCGATCGGGCGCGCGCTGGTGATGCGGCCGAAACTCCTGCTGCTCGACGAGCCGACCGAAGGCATCCAGCCGTCGATCATCAAGGACATCGGGCGCGCGATCTCGTATTTGCGCAGCCTCGGCAGCATCGCGATCGTGCTGGTCGAACAATATCTCGACTTTGCCTGCGAGCTCGGCGACAATTTTGCCGTGATGGACCGCGGCGCGGTGAAATATGCCTGCGACCGCAGCGCTATGGACCCCGCTGAAATAAGCCGTCAAATGGCGCTGTAAACCGGATTTGCGACGCGCACATGCGTGCTTTCCAGGAAAGATTTGGGCGGATGCGGACCGGGAGCACCAGCGCGACTTCGGCGATTTTCGCGGCCAACCGGGCGAGGGGCTCGGTGGTTTTCGACGTGCATCAGGTCGAAGGGCTCACCCGCCGCCGCCATCTGCATGAATCAGGCTCGCTGCGCGTCCGCTTTCCCTCGCCCGAGGCCGAGGGCCTGTCGGCGGTGTTCATCAACACCGCAGGCGGCGTCGCCGGCGGCGACCGGTTCGGCATCGAGATCGCGGCAGGCCAGGGGACGCGGCTGGCGGTGACGACCGCGGCGGCGGAGAAAATCTACCGCGCCGGGGGGCCGGCGGCCGAGCTCGATATATCCCTGAAGGCAGATGCGGGCTCGCATCTCGCCTGGCTGCCGCAGGAGACCATTCTGTTCGACCGGGCGCGGGTGTCTCGGCAAATCAATATCGATCTGGCGGAGAGCGCTTCGCTCTTGCTCTGCGAAATCGTGGTGTTCGGCCGCGCCGCGATGGGCGAGCGCATGCAACGGGGCGAGTTCGTCGACCGCTGGCGGCTGCGCCGTGGCGGCCGGCTGGTGTTTGCGGAAAACATCCGGCTCGACGGCGACATCGGCGAAAAGCTCAGCCGGGCCGCGATCGCAAAGGGCGGCGTGGCCATCGGCACCGCGCTGATCGTGCCCGGCGACGAGGCGCTGGTGGAGCGGATTCGCGAACTGTCGACGTCCTTCGGCGGCGAGGTCGGCATCTCCTGTTGGAACGGGTTTGCAATGGCGCGCTTCTGTGCCCAAGATGCGGCCCGGCTTCGCGCCGACATGATGGCGGTGCTCGGCCGCGCCTCGGGCGATGCGCTGCCGCGGCTCTGGCTCAACTAGATACCCGGCTCAATTACATTATGGCTCAACTGGATCAGATCAAAATCATCAGAGTGCTCGCATGAATCTCTCCCCCCGCGAAAAGGACAAGCTGCTGATTTCGATGGCGGCGATGGTGGCGCGCCGACGGCTGGAGCGCGGCGTCAAGCTCAATCATCCCGAAGCCGTCGCCATCATCTCGGACTTCATCGTCGAGGGCGCGCGCGACGGCCGCACCGTGGCCGAGCTGATGCAGGCCGGCGCGCAGGTCGTCACCCGCGCGCAGTGCATGGACGGCATCCCCGAGATGATCCACGACATCCAGGTGGAAGCGACGTTTCCCGACGGCACCAAACTCGTCACCGTGCATGAACCGATCCGATGAGATTGAAGTCGTCATTCCGGGATGCGCCGCAGGCGCAGGCCCGGAAATCAGAGATAGTTGATCGAGATTCCGGGCTCGCGCTGCGCGCGCCCCGGAATGACGAAGAAGGGAAGACACGATGATCCCCGGCGAACTCTTCATCCAGGACGGCGAGATCGAGCTCAATGCCGGCCGCAAGACGGTGACGCTGACGGTGGCGAACACCGGCGACCGCCCGATCCAGGTCGGCTCGCACTACCATTTCTTCGAGACCAACCCGGCCTTGAAGTTCGAGCGCAAAAAGGCCCGCGGCATGCGGCTCGACATCGCCGCCGGCACCGCGGTGCGGTTCGAGCCGGGCCAGACCCGCGACGTGCAGCTCGTCGCACTCGCCGGCAAACGCACGGTCTACGGTTTCCGCGGCGACGTGATGGGCAAGCTGTGACTTTTCTTGAGGCAAGCGAAGCTGTCGCGCTCCCTCCCCCCTTGCGGGGGAGGGTTGGGGAGAGGGGTATGCCACACAACGAGGTCGATAGAATTCAGCGGGACCGTGCCAAACAATTAAGACGCACGATGACGCGCGCCGAAACCCTATTATGGCGTCACCTGAAGGCAAATCGACTGGCTGGGCTCGGCTTTCGCCGGCAGAGCCCGATGGGCAACTACATTGCGGACTTCGTCGCGCATTCCTGCAAGCTTGTTGTTGAGGTCGACGGCGAAAGCCACGATTTCGTTTCCCGACTCCGCCATGACAACCGACGCGATGAATGGTTTGAGTCCCGCGGATATCGCGTTCTGCGGTTCACCAATGACGATGTCATGAAGAATCTGGAAGGTGTTGTGATCGCTATACGTCAGGCTGCGGAGCAAGCGGCACCCCTCTCCCTAACCCTCCCCCGCAAGGGGGGAGGGAACTCTTCCGCCGATGGAGCGCAGTGATGTCCGTAAAGATCAAACGTTCCGTCTATGCCGACATGTTCGGGCCGACCACCGGCGACCGGGTGCGGCTGGCCGACACCGATCTCATCATCGAGGTGGAGAAGGACTTCACCGTCTACGGCGAGGAGGTGAAATTCGGCGGCGGCAAGGTGATCCGCGACGGCATGGGGCAGTCGCAGGCCACCAACAAGCAGGGCGCGGCCGACACCGTCATCACCAATGCGCTGATCGTCGATCACTGGGGCATCGTGAAGGCCGACGTCGCCATCAGGGAAGGTTTTATCAGCGCCATCGGCAAGGCGGGCAACCCCGACATCCAGCCGGGCGTGACCATCGTGATCGGCCCCGGCACCGACGTGATCGCGGGCGAGGGCAAGATCCTCACCGCCGGCGGCTTCGACAGCCACATCCATTTCATCTGCCCGCAGCAGATCGAGCATGCGCTGATGAGCGGCGTCACCTCGATGCTGGGCGGCGGCACCGGCCCGTCGCACGGCACCTTCGCCACCACCTGCACGCCCGGCCCGTGGCACATGGCGCGCATGATCCAGTCGTTCGACGCGTTTCCGGTCAATCTCGGCATTTCCGGCAAGGGCAACGCCTCGCGCCCGGCGGCGCTGGTGGAGATGATCAAGGCCGGCGCCTGCGCGCTGAAGCTGCACGAGGACTGGGGCACCACGCCGGCCGCGATCGACAATTGCCTTTCGGTGGCCGACGACTACGACGTCCAGGTGATGATCCATTCCGACACGCTGAACGAATCGGGCTTCGTCGAGGATACCGTCAAGGCCTTCAAGGGCCGCACCATCCACGCCTTCCACACCGAGGGCGCCGGCGGCGGCCACGCGCCCGATATCATCAAGATCGCCGGGCTGAAGAACGTGCTGCCGTCCTCGACCAACCCGACGCGTCCGTTCACCCGCAACACCATCGACGAGCATCTGGACATGCTGATGGTGTGCCACCATCTCGATCCCTCGATCGCGGAAGATCTCGCTTTCGCCGAAAGCCGTATCCGCAAGGAGACGATCGCGGCGGAAGACATCCTGCACGACCTCGGCGCGCTGTCGATGATGTCGTCGGATTCGCAGGCCATGGGGCGCCTCGGCGAGGTCATCATCCGCACCTGGCAGACCGCGGACAAGATGAAGAAGCAGCGCGGTTCGTTGCCGCAGGACAAGGGCAACAACGACAATTTTCGCGTCAGGCGCTACATCGCCAAATACACCATCAACCCCGCGATCGCGCACGGCGTGTCGAAACTGATCGGCTCGGTGGAAAAGGGCAAGCTCGCCGACCTCGTGCTGTGGTCGCCGGCCTTCTTCGGCGTCAAGCCCGACTGCATCATCAAGGGCGGCTCGATCGTCGCAGCTCCGATGGGCGATCCCAACGCCTCGATTCCGACGCCGCAGCCGGTGCACTACCAGCCGATGTTCGCCGCCTTCGGCAAGTCGCTGACGGCCTCCTCGGTGATATTTTCCTCGAAGGCGGCGGTGGCGTCGGGGCTGGCCCGCAAGCTCGGCATCGACAAGAAGCTCTATGCGGTTGAAAATACCCGCGGCCGCATCTCCAAGAAGAGCATGATCCACAACGACGCCACGCCCAAAATCGAGGTCGATCCCGAGACCTATGAGGTGCGCGCCGACGGCGAGCTTTTGACCTGCGCCCCGGCCGAGGTGCTGCCCATGGCGCAGCGCTATTTCATGTTCTAGCGCGCGATCAGCAAAAGCATGCGCTCGGACTTGATCCGGGCGTGGCTACCGGTTTTGCGTCCGATCGCGCGCCAAATATTAAGTGGCGCATGATCTCCGATCATGCGCTAAGGTTGCTCCCGGCTGCCAGGCCACAACAAAAAAGCCGGGAGGAACTCGTGATCTACGTCGTTGCCACACTGACCGTGAAACCTGAAATGCGCGCCGAATTGATCGCCGCCGCCAAAGCCTGCATCAATGAAACCCGGAAAGAGCCCGGCAATATTGCATATGACATGCATGAGAGCGTCACCGACCCCTCGAAGATGGTGTTCGTCGAGCAATGGGAAAATGCCGAGGCGCTGGTGCCGCACCGCGGCGCCGAGCACATGAAGACGTTCGGCCGTGTCGCCGTGAAATGCTTCGCCGCACCGCCGAAAATCGAGATCATCACGCCCGAAAAGGTCGACGTCCGCTAGCCAGCAACAACGGGAAACCAGCCATGATCTATGTCGTCGCCACCACCCAGGTGAAGCCGGAATCGCGGGACGCCTTCATCAAGGGCGCCAGGGAGTGCATCGCCGCCACCCGCAAGGAGAAAGGCTGCCTTTCCTACGAAAGCCACACCAGCATCAACGACCCCAATCTGTTCGTGGTGGTGGAGCGCTGGGAAAGCCGCGAGGACCTCAACGCGCACGGCAAGGCGCCGCACATGAAGGTCTGGCGCGAATATTCCGCGCCGCTGAAGCTGTCGCCGACCGCGATCGAGATCATCAGCGACGGCAAGGTGGAGAAGCTCTAGCGCCTTCAAGCGAAGCGGTAACCGGTCCGCGTGAAGAAAACGCATCAGGAAGAGAAGCCAGTCACATGATCCGCGCCACCCGAGTTCAGGGCCAGCATCGCTGGACGCAACCGCCGGCCGATACCGTCGTGCTCGATTTCGACGACCGCCACCGGCGGCGGATGGCGATGACCGGCACGCGCGGGCTCGAGTTCCTGCTCGATCTGGCAAACGCGGTGGCGCTGCGCGGCGGCGATGCGCTGGTGCTCGACGACGGCAGGCTGGTCGAGGTGGTCGCGGCGCCCGAGCCGCTGACCGAGATCCGCTGCAACGATCCGCACCATCTGGTCCGGGTCGCCTGGCATCTCGGCAACCGCCATCTGCCGACCCAGATCATGGCCAAGGGCCTGCGGATCCGGCGCGATCACGTCATCGAGGCGATGGTGAAGGGGCTCGGCGCCCGCGTGATCGAGATCGAAGCGCCGTTCGATCCCGAAGGCGGCGCCTATGCCGAGGCTTTTCATGCCGCTGGCGAAGCCGGTTCGCACGCCCATGCGGAAGCAAGCAGCCACGCCCATGCGTCGCACGATCATGGTCATCACGGCCACGATGACCACCATCATGATGACGACCATCGCCACGACGAGCATTGCGACCACGACCATCATCATGGCCCTTCCCATGCTCATGACCACAAGTAAGCCGCCGGCAAAACCGCGGCGGAGCCGGGTAGCGCGGGCGGATACAGGTGACAGGCCGCGCGACGTCGAGGCGATGGACGAGAGCGAGGCGGCGGCGCTGTACCGGCTCATGACCTTTCTGTCGCCGGCTTTTCCGGTCGGCGCGTTCTCCTATTCCAGCGGCATCGAATGGACGGTGGAGACCGGCGACATCGGCGACGCCGCCTCCCTGCGGGACTGGCTGGCGGCGATGCTGGCCGAAGGCAGCGGATTTTGCGACGGCGTGTTCCTGGCCCACGCCCACCGCGCCGCTTCGTTGCGCGACGAGCGCGCCTTGAGGGACGTCGCGGAACTGGCGGCGGCCTTCGTGCCCTCGCGCGAGCGCCAGCTCGAAACATCAGCGCAAGGCCGCGCCTTCATCGACATCGCGCGCGCGGCGTGGAATTGCGACGGCCTCGATGCCATCATCGCGCAGTGCGGCGGCGCCATCGTCTATCCCGTCGCGGTCGGCGTGGTCGGCGCCGCGCATGCGATCCCGCTCGCACCGGCCATGCACGCCTTTCTGCACGCGCTGGCGTCGAACTGGATCTCGGCCGGCGCCCGGCTGATCCCGCTCGGGCAAACCGACAGCCAGCGCGTGCTGGCCTTGCTGGAGCCGGTGGTGGCCGCCACCGCCGGCCGCGCGCTCAAGGCCGCGCTCGACGATCTCGGCAGCGCCACCTTCCGCGCCGACCTCGCCAGCATGCGCCATGAGACGCAATATACCAGGCTGTTCCGGTCATGAGGGGGTATTGCACTATCTACGCGTCGCCCCCGCGAACGCAGGGGCCCATGACCACAGGCGTTGGTTGTTGCGGAAGGCGTCGGCGAACCTGCCTTATCGATGGATCACGCGGTATGGGTCCCTGCGTTCGCAGGGACGACGACAATTAAGGAACTATTTGACATGCCTGACTCTCACGGCCCGCTTCGCGTCGGCATCGGCGGTCCCGTCGGTTCGGGAAAGACCGCGCTGATGGACCTGCTCTGCAAGTCGATGCGCCAGCGCTACGACATCGCCGCGATCACCAACGACATCTACACCAAATGGGACGCGGAATTCCTGGTGCGCTCGGGATCGCTGACGCCGGACCGCATCGCCGGCGTCGAGACCGGCGGCTGCCCGCACACCGCGATCCGCGAGGATGCCTCGATGAACCTCGCCGCGGTCGCCGACATGCGCGCGAAATTCCCCGGCCTCGACCTGGTGCTGATCGAATCCGGCGGCGACAATCTCGCCGCCACCTTCTCGCCGGAACTCGCCGATCTGACGATCTACGTGATCGACGTCGCGGCCGGCGACAAGATCCCCTCCAAGGGCGGCCCCGGCATCACCCGGTCGGATCTTCTGGTCATCAACAAGATCGACCTCGCCCCGCATGTCGGCGCGTCGCTGGAGAAGATGGACACCGATGCCAGAAGGATGCGCGGCGAGCGGCCGTTCGTGATGACCAACCTGAAGAAAAGCGAAGGGCTCGACCGCATCATCGGGTTTATCGAGGCCAGGGGCGGTCTCAAGCCCGCGCAGGCCAAGGCGGGCATCAAGGCGGGCTGAGCATAATGGCACCTCTCCCCGCTTGCGGGGAGAGGGAGAAGTGCACGCTGTTTTCCGGCGCGTTAACACTTGTGGCGTGTGAGTCCATCGATCGCTGCGGCCGCGGCAAAAGCCTTCATCGCTCAATGGAACAAAATTGCTCTGGCGTGATTAGCATCCTCCGGCCCTTGCCAGGACAACATGTCCGGCAGCCGGGTTAATCTTCGTCTCAATCTTCCGCGCCAACCGCAGTTGCGTCCTGATGCTTGCTCCTCCAATATCCAAAATCGGTTGGCTTTCATTCTGCTTCAGTATGTTGCCTGTATCGGTCTGTTGCCGCCACGGCGGTCCAGGAATGCTGGCTCTGTTCTCGGCCAACTCCTCATTGTCAGAGTAAGCGAGTGGTTCGGCTCGGTTTCATTATCGGTTTTATCGCACTGATCGGGGTTTTGCTCTCCGGGCTTGCGGCTTACCGTGTCCATGACCAGGAACTGACGGTCGACGGGATCGCGCTGGCGCGCGCCATGGACGTTCACGCCAGCCAGGTTCAGGACCGGCTGACCGAGCGCGAGCTGCTCGCCCGGGTCGCATCCGGCCTGTTCCGCGCGCCTTCGGTGATCAAGGCCAACATGCTGCAGCCGCTGCGGTCCTCGATCTACGCCTTCAAGACCGATTTCGTGGTCGCCAGCTGGGTGGCGCGGCTCGAGCCCGATGAACTCGACGCGGCGCGGGCGGAACTGAAGGGCGCGGGATTTCCGAATCCGGCGATCCGAAATTACGACGATCAGCCGCTGGATACGCGCGCGCTCGACCAGCCGAACGACGTGCTGATGGATGTCGAGCCGCGCAATGTGGACACGATGGCTTTCGCCGGCCGTTCCATCGATCAAAATCCGGTCCTGGGACCGATGCTGGAGCGCGCCATGGCCGAGGGCAAGCCGATCGCCTCCGATCCCTTGCCGTTGTTGCGGCCGGATGGGCCGGTCGGCCTGGTGCTGGCCGCTCCGGTTCTGCTGCAAGGCGGCGCCTCGCCGGTCGGCTTCGTGACCTTCTCCTACGATCTGGCGTCGCTGATGCTGACGAACGACGATTTCTCGCTGTTCTCGGTGGTTCTGAAAGATCCGCGCGACCCCGACAGCGAACTGATCGCGAATCAGGAAGGCGTCGTCACGACGCGGACGGCGTCGCCGCAAGGGCCTGCGCCGTCGATGCTGCGGACGGTGAGCTTCGGTGGCCGCGACTGGTCGCTCGGCTATTACGCCAAGACCAATTCGGCGTTGCGCGCCCGAGAGACCGCCGGTTTCGTGGCTGCCATCGGCCTCGCGCTGACCTCCATCGTCTGCGGGCTGTTCGGCTACGTCGCCTATAACAATCTGAGGCTCAGCCGCGAAATCCAGGTGCGGATCGGCTTCGAGCGCCGGCTGACCGCCGTGATCGACGAACTCAATCACCGGGTCAAGAACATCCTCGCCGTGATCCAGTCGATCGTGACGCGCACGCTGCGCCATGGTTCCGACATCGACGTCGCCCGCGAACTCCTGATCGGCCGCATCCATGCGATGTCGAACGTGGTCTCGCTGCTCAGCGAGAGCCAGTGGCAGGGCGTCAAGCTGAAGGGCCTGTTCGAGGCGCGCGCGATCCCGCATGCCGAGCGGATCGCGGTCTCCGGTCCCGACATCGCGGTCAGCGCGCGGGCGGCGCAGAGCCTGTCGCTGCTGTTCTTCGAACTCGCCTCGCATTCCGACGAGGGGCTTTCGCTGGTCGGCAAACACCCGCACATCGTCGCGCATTGGGAAGTGTCCGGCGAGGAGCCCGACACCACTTTTCACTTCCGCTGGGAAGAATTCAACACTTCCGCCGCGACGCGCCGCGCCGACAGCGATTTTGGCGTCATCCTGCTCGACCGTGTCGCCCCGGAGGCGCTGGGCGGCCTCTCGAAACGGTATTTCACCGATGTCAGCTACGTCTACGAACTCACCGCGCCGATGGAAACCGTGGTCGACATGACCGAACGCGACCGCACCGAGCAATTCGCGATGCCGACGCGGCAACGGAAGTGACGCGGCGGCGTCATTCCGGGCCTGCGCCATGTTACATATCGGAGACCGTCATTCCGGGTGCGCGAAGCGCGAACCCGGAATCTCGAGATTCCCCGATGCGCACTTGCGCATCTGAGGTCCGGTCCCGCGGACCGTCCCGGAATGACGAATGCTGAGATGATCGAAGTCGCTACCCGCCGCTGCCGCCGATCACGGCGCGCACGGTTTCGTCGGGGCCGAAATCTTCCGCGCCATCGACGTAGAGCAGCGCCGACAGTTTCGAGCGCGCGCGGTTGACGCGGCTCTTGATGGTGCCGACCGCGCATCCGCAGATGGCGGCGGCGTCCTCATAGGAGAAGCCGGAGGCGCCGACGAGGATCAGCGCCTCGCGCTGGTCCTGCGGAAGCTTTTCGAGCGCGGCGCGGAATTCCTCGAACTCCAGATGCGCGCCCTGCGAGGGCTGGGTTTTCAGCGTCTTGGCGTAGCTGCCGTCGGCATCCTCCACCTCGCGCCGCCGCTTGCGGTAGTCGGAGCGGAACAGGTTGCGCAGGATCGTGAACAGCCACGCCGGCAGGTTCGAGCCGGGCTGGAACGAGTCGATATTGGCCAGCGCGCGCAGCAGCGTCTCCTGCACCAGGTCGTCGGCGCGATCGCCGTTACCGGAAAGCGAGATTGCAAAAGCGCGCAAGGACGGCACTGACGCCAGAATGTCGTCGCGAAGGGCATCCGTGAGAGGCATTACTCCCCTCCATCATTTTTATCGCCCGCTCCACCCAATTGGGGGTCGGGCTGGGGAACATCAAGCTTCCGGATCAGTTCGGCGAACCGGTCCGGCACCCCCTGGCGCACGACATCGTCGTACATCGCCCGGAGCTGATGGCCGATTCTCGACTGAATCTCGGCGTTGAGCCCGCCCTGCTTGCCTGTCGCCGCATTCTTGCTGGCTTGAGACTTTAAATCTTTCATGACCTGTTCCACGCTTCCCCGAGAGTTAAGTCTCTGTAGCTTCAAGAATTATCCCTGGTTTCGGGCCTTCCCTCGGGAACTAATTCGAACCCCCGGGAATAGTTCCAGGGGCGATGGAACTTTTATGCGGCTCGGGCGTAGCCAAGTATGTCAGGGGAAACCGGGTCACCCCGTAAGGCAGCTTGACCCAAAAAAGGATGGAGTGGGGATGTCCCGATCACAGCTCGTTGCTGAACATTTACCGTTGCTGCGGCGATATGCCCGCGCCCTGACGGGAAACCAGGCGTCGGGCGACGCCTATGTCGGAGCCATGCTCGAAGCCCTGCTCCAGGATCCCTCGCTGCTCGACGAGCAGCACGGGCCCCGCGCCGGGCTGTTCCGGCTCTTCACCAAAATCTGGAATTCGGTCTCGCTCAACGACGATAGCGACGTGGCCACCCTGCCGCTGCCGTCGGAGCGCAGGCTCTCCAACATCACCCCGTTGCCGCGCCAGGCCTTCCTGCTGCTGTCGCTGGAAGGCTTCTCGGAAGAAGAGGTGGCCTACATTCTCGGGGTCGACGTCGCCGAGACCCGCAAGCTCGCCGACGCCGCCGGCCGCGAGATGGCGGCGGAGATCGCCACCGACGTGCTGATCATCGAGGACGAGACCTTCATCGCGATGGACCTCGAGAGCCTGGTGAAGAACCTCGGCCACCACGTGATCGGCGTCGCCCGCACCCATTCCGACGCGGTGGCGCTGGCCAAGAACAAGAAGCCCGGCCTGATCCTCGCCGACATCCAGCTCGCCGACGGCTCGTCCGGCCTCGATGCCGTCAACGAGCTGCTCAAGACCTTCGAGGTGCCGGTGGTGTTCATCACCGCCTATCCCGAGCGTTTCCTGACCGGCGAGCGCCCGGAGCCGGCGTTCCTGATCTCGAAGCCGTTCCAGCCCGCGATGGTTTCCGCGGTCGCGAGCCAGGCGCTGTTCTTCCAGCGCAACTCGCGCAACCGGGCGCCGAGAGTCGCATAAGGGTGGCGTGAGCGAGAAAAGTATTCTCTGGAATGAATCCGGCGCGCTTCATGGCGCGCCGGATTTTTCTTGGGACGGGCTTTTCGCTTAGCGCGACGGAAAACGGATTTGGTTTTCGTCATGGCCGGGCTCGTGCCGGCCATCCACGTTTTCCTAGCGGATTTGCAGCAAAGGATGTGGGTGCCCGGCATTGCAGAAAAGTTATGCGGTCTGCGCGAGAAAGACTGCTTTGCCCGGGCATGACGAGGTGAAGCGGTCGCTGGTGCGGGGACACGATCCCGAAAAGCGAATGCCTGCCGGTGCCGCCCGGATGTTCGCTGGGTGATCTTCAGGCCGAGGCTGAAAAGCGCTCCGGGAACTGTCCGGCGGGGCCGCGAAAATCGCGGTTGAATTGCCGAAGCCAGGTCCGGAGTGAATCTCCGCCCGCTCGTGAGGTCCTGATATCGCTGGAAAAAAAGCAGGGCGCGGCTGGCATCACCACAGCCGCGCCCTACATCGCCGGTCAATGGGGCAGGGGGGATAACCGGCTGCCGGAATGACTCGGAACCCCCCGGAGTCGTTCCCGGGTGTCCAGGAATTTTTCGCACACGGTTAAGTGATGGCTGTGTGCTGAACCGCACCGGTTCCCTCGCGTTCTCATCAATGATCGCCATGGGGCGAGGGACGAACCGACATGTCACAGAAATCGCGACTCATTTTCGGCATGGCCGCCATCGCGCTGACGCTGGGCGCCATCCCGCTGGCCGCCGGCCGCGACCTCTCCGGCGGCGTATTCAAGCGCTCACAAATCACTTCGGGCACGCAAGCGGCTGCGATCAACCGCGCCGCCAAGGCCGATCGCGCCGGCAGCGTCGCGCAGTCGGCGGTGCCGACGCGGACGATCTCGCTGAAGCTCGACGGGCTTGCCGACACCTCGGTGCTGATCCGGGTGCCGGTCGCCCAGGCCGCCCGCCCGAGCTCCTTCGCGCCGTCCTGGACCAAGTCCGGGGCCAAACGCACGGTCGCCTGCGAGCCCGTCGTCAGCGTGCTGACCGACGTCGCAAAGCTGCTGCAGCCCGGCCGCTGCGTGACCTGAGCGCGGCTTGGGCGGCGCTTCGCGCGCCGATCCGTCGGCTCGCCATGACAGCGGAGGCTTCTGACAGGCCGCCGCGTCGTGAGCCTGCATGACGGGCAAATCACCTGGGCGATTTATCGACCCCTCTGTCAAGCCCTCCTCGCAAAAATATTCTGATTTTCCGAAAACGCAAATCAGTCCATAAATTCGCCGTCCCGTCCCAACCTGAGGGGCGGCTCGCGATCGTCACGGACGCGGGGCGGGATGCGGTGGACGCGGAGGCGCCGATAACGAACGGCACTGAGGCGGACGGCGAAGTCGTGTGGTCCTGATGCCCCGACGCTGGCATCAAGTTCGCGGGAAGAAATTTCCGCGAATGACGGTGGCAAAAAAGCCGGTCACCGGGGAGAGCGCGAAGTAAGCCGTAAAACCATTGCGCGGGGAATGCCGGGTGATGCCGGTGTGACCTGACTAACGCGTGTGCGCATCTCCACTATCATTGCACACGCGGCTATCGGGCGCATCGGGCGCCCGGCATTCCCTGCGCCCTCTGATGAAGAGGGCGGAACGAACCGGCCAAACCTCGCGCGAAACGCGCGGCGAGATCGCGAAGCTGCGTCACATTCTCAACCGTCGTCACCCGCGAACGCGGGTGATCCAGTATTCCAGAGGCGTCAGTGATCGAATCGAAATGCCGCGGCCTAGGGATACCCGCCTTCGCGGGTATGACGGCTGTCGGGGAGGCGAGCGCAACGCGCCGGACCGTACCTCGACCGCCACTACTCCGCCGGCGCCTCATCGCTCGTCGCGGCCCCGCCGCGGCTGGCCAGGAATCCCAGCGCGAGGGCGCCGACGGCGAGAATCGGGATCAGTCGCTTGATGCCGACGGCGCGGATCACCTGGAGGCCCGCGGCCACCAGCATGGGATCGGCGAGCGCGCTGTGCGCGGCGGATCTCGCGGCCTCCGCCGCACGCGCCGCGGCCTGTTTCTCGATCTGCTTTTTCCGCGCCATGTAGGAGCCGGCCGCGATGATGGCGACGACGAAGAACACCGCAGCGCCGGCAAGGCAGGCCTGCACCAGCCCATACTTTTCAAGCACGGCCACGAAGACGGCGGCGCACAGAAACGACGTGGTCACGAACAGGGCCATCGCGGCCGCGGCGGCCAGCGATGTCAGCCGCAAGGCGCTGCCGGTGGATTCCTTGAAATCATCGATCATGCGCGCAAACATCTCAAAAACCTCGTTCAATAAAAATGCCGGCAATACGGCCGGCCGCATGGTTCGAGACGCGCAGCGTTGCCGCGCTCCTCACCATGAAGAAAACCTCCACCCCCTGCGTAACGGCTTCGCCGCTATCGCTGCAGGAGCGGCGTCTTCGCCGCGTCTCGAAGCACGAAGCCCCCGAGCCGGAAACGCCTTACCGCCGCCAGGTCGCGCCGATCAGGAAGCCGAGCGCGAGCGCCAGGCCCACGGTCGCAAGCGGGCGCTGGGTGATGACGTCTTCCAGCGTCTCCTCGATCGAGGTGGCCGCGTCCTGGGCGGCATCCATCATGGCGCTGCCGCGCTCCGACATGTCGTCGACCGCCGAATCGACGTTTTCGCGGGCCTGCCTGTAGCCGCGGCGCGCCTGCTTTCTGGCGGTGCCGGCGAAGCTGTTGAGCGCGTCGGTGATCTGGTCGGTCAGGGCTGCGATATCGTTCTTCACGGCTGCTACATCCTTCTCAAGGCGTTCTTCGAGTCGTTCCTGGGTGGCTTTGTCCGACAGATTTTTCATGCCGATTTCGCCGTCGGTGCTGGACATCAAAAGCTCCCGGATACTGAAGTCATCTAGGAGACAAACGTTTCGCGGCGAGGGAAGTTCCCGATCATGAAACCCGCCAGGTCGAACCGCCGCGCCGAATGGCTTCTTGCCCTCCCGCAAGCGGGAGAGGTGACCTGCCCAACTCAGTCCGGCGGCAATTGCGGCGCATCCACCGGCATCAGATGATCCTTGAGAATGAGCGCGACGATCAGAAGCGGCGAGGACAGAAAGCCGCCCATCGGTCCCCACAGCCAGGTCCAGAACGCGAGCGCGATGAACACCGCGAGCGCGTTGAGTTCGAGCCTTCGGCCGATGATGGTCGGTGTGACAAAATGCCCCTCCAGGAAGGTCACGCCGCCAAAGGCCAGCGCCGCGATCAGGCCGCCGCCGAGCGTGGGGAAGGCGATCACGCCGACCACGGTCAGGATCACGAACATCGCGACCGGACCGATGATCGGAAAGAAGTTCAGCGTCGCGGCCAGCGCGCCGAGGCCGGCGGGATTGGGCATGCCGGTGAGGGCGCAAATGAGGCCGGTGGCGGCGCCGACGCCGAGATTGATCATGGTGACGGTGAGCAGATAGCCGCCGAGATGGCCCTCGATCTCGTTGAGGATGCGCAGCGTCCGCAGCCGCGCCGCATGGTCGCCGAAGGTCATGATCAGCGCCCGGCGCAAATCGCGCCAGCTCGCGATGAACAGGATCAGGGTCGCGACGAACAGCAGAAACTCGGTGAAGGTCGGCGACAGGAATTCGAGCGTCGGCTGCACCCAGTCGAATTTCGGCATCTGGAACGGCGCGGTCGAGAAGGCGTCGGATGCGCCGACCATGCCCTGCAGCTCCTGCCACAGCGCCAGCGGCCGGTCGAACACATGGAGCTTGTCCTTCAGCTGGGATCCCAGCTCCGGCAGCCGCGTCACCGACGCCATGACCGGTGCCGAGATCAGGGCGACAATGAAGGCGACGCCGGCGCCGACCGCGCTGACGATCAGCACCGCCGATACCGCGCGGGGAATCCGCCGCCGCTCGAGATAGCCGGCGGCCGGCGACAGCATGGTGCCGACCACGAATGCGGTCACGACGGGCAAGAAGAAGGCCTTGGCGACATAGAGCACGGCGGTGATGCTGATGACGAGAAGCGCGACCAGGGCGAAGGCGACCACTTCGGCGCGCCGGATCACCGGCGGTAGTTCGTTCCGGCTGTCCGACAGCGGCGTACCGGCCGCCTCGCTGGAAGGCGCACGCTCGCTGGGCGCACGCTCGTTGGGAAGGACACGCAACTGGCTCTCCCCGCTGCTGGCGGCTGGTATGGCTGGCGAGCCCGGCGTCGTGCGACGAAGCGGGCTCAAGCTATTTATAACCCACGATCCCGGCCAAGGTTCCGTCGCGGAATCGTGAGCGGAAGCCTGCTTGACATCACGGGCTTCTATTTGACCCGCAGGGGAACTGCGCAGCCACCGTCGCGTTTGATCTGGCAGAAGCATCAGCGTGATGCGCATCGCATCGGGGCAGATCATGACACAGGCATTCGCAGGCAATCGCACGTCGTCGTCGCGCGTCACCAGCGCGCTCGTTCTGGCCGGGGCCATGTTGCTGGCGCCGGTGGTTTTCTCCAGCGCGGCGAGCGCGCAAGTGCTCGGCTACGCTCCCGCGCCGCAGAGCGCATTCCCGTCCGACAACATGGTCGCGCCGGACGAGCCCGCAGCTACCGGCGACAGCGCGCTGCCGGAGCAGCTGCGGCGGACCGTCGTGGCGCTCGACACCCGCGAGGCGCCCGGCACCGTCATCATCGATACCGGCAACACCGCGCTGTATTACGTGCTCGGCCAGGGCCGCGCGATTCGGTATGGCGTCGGCGTCGGCCGCGAAGGCTTTACCTGGGCCGGCGTGCAGACCATCACCCGCAAGGCGGAATGGCCCGACTGGCATCCGCCGGCACAGATGATCGCGCGCCAGCCTTACCTGCCGCGCTTCATGGCCGGCGGCCCCGGCAACCCGCTCGGCGCCCGCGCCATGTATCTCGGTTCCAGCGAATACCGCATCCACGGCACCAACGATCCCACCACCATCGGCAAGTTCGTGTCCTCGGGCTGCATCCGCCTGACCAATGAGGACGTCAGGGACCTGTTCAGCCGGGTCGAAATCGGCACCAGGGTCGTGGTGCTGCCGAAGAACGGCCCGCACCTCGCGGCCAGGGCGATCGGCGCCGGCCGCCAGGCGATGAACGTTTCGACATCGCCGCTGTACTGACGAAAAGCGTCGCGGAGGCCGGCATGTTGCGGAGATCGATCAGGCGGGCGGCGTTGGGCGGGGCAGTGGCGCTATGCGCGCTCGGCCTGGTTCCGGCGGCGCATGCCGAAGACTTCCTCTCCGCGCTGTTCGGCGCGTTCGGCGGCGGCCGCCCGCATGCCCCCGACATCATCCGGATGCCTTATGCCAGCGAGGGCGGCCCCGCCGCTCCGCAAGGCGACGCGCCGCGGCCGCGCCTCGTCACCAATGGCGGCGGCCAGGCCTTCTGCGTGCGCACCTGCGACGGGCGCTATTTCCCGGCTCAGGGCTCCGACAGGGAAAGCCGGGCGGCTTCGTGCAACAGCTTCTGCCCGGCGAGCAAGACCGAGGTGGTCTATGGCGGCAATATCGACACCGCCGCCACCGCCAAGGGCAAGCCGTATTCCGAGCTGCCGAACGCGTTCCGCTATCGCAACGAGATCGTGGCGGGGTGCACCTGCAACGGCAAGGATCAGATCGGTCTGGCGCCGGTCAAGATCGAGGACGATCCGACGATCCGCAAGGGAGACCTGGTCGCCGGCGCCGATGGGCTGCTGGTCGCCGGCCGCGGCGCCGACAAGCGCGGCGTCTCGCTGAATTTTACGCCTGCCTCGAAAGCGGTGCTGTCACGCTATCGGCACGTACCGGTGGTGGCGAAGGAGTAGGCTCACCATCAGCGATCAGGCCGCGCGGATCCTGCCGAGGAACTGGGTCATCGGGCTGCCGAGCTGCTGGCTCTGGGTTTCCAGCGTTTCGGAGGCCTGCTTGACGTCCTCCGCGGCTGCTGCGGCCGAGGCGTCGGCAGGAACCGGGGAGTCGCTCAGGCGTTAACGCTTCGTTAATTTCGCATCGTGTGTTTCAGGGGGATTTCCGGATGCTTCTCAGCGTACTCGTCACTTTTCTCGTCGTCATTCTCATTCTGTACCTGATCAACCTGTTGCCGCTGGACGGTCGCGCCAAGCAGATCGCGCGCGTCGTCGTGATCGTTCTCGGCGTGATTTCGCTCCTGAAATACATCGCGGTATTCTAGTCCTGGATCGGCCTCAGAATACAAAAAGCCCCGGCGGAATGCCGGGGCTTTGTCTGATCGATCGCGCAGGAGCTATTTCAGCGTCCTGAACCAGTCGTCCACATCCTTGCGGATCTGGTCCTTGGCGAAGCCGTAGCGCTGCTGCAGCTTGCCTTCGAGCTGCTCGCGGCGGCCCTCGATCACGTTGAGATCGTCGTCGGTGAGCTTGCCCCACTTCTCCTTGGCGGCGCCCTTGAACTGCTTCCAGTTGCCTTCGACCCGGTTCCAATCCATCGCCATCTCCTCTTGCGTTGAGACGGGCTTTCAACGGACGGGCAAGTCAAATGTTCCGGTAGTGCGCGATCTCCGTACTCCTGCGGCTTCCAAATTAACGGTCCGGCAGTACATCGGGTGTTAATCTTTGGTACCGCGCGAAATATCCCGAGGCCTTGATCCCGGAGATAATGGCGAGGGTCCCTTCAGCTTGGGCTTCGGACCGACTTGCCGTTGTGATTTGGGAGCAGGTTGACATGGCACTTCGATTAACGATCTCGCGCGCGATGGTATTGTTCGGCCTTGTCACGGCGGTCGGTCTCGGAGCCGTGGTGTTCACCGGCATCTACGCGCTCAGCGACGTCAAGGTGGGTGGCCCCCTCTACGACCAGATCAAGCTCGGCAATGATCTTGTGGCCGACATCCTGCCTCCGCCGGAATACGTGATCGAATTGTATCTGGAAGCGACCCTTGCGCTGAACAATCCGGCTGAGCTTGCCGCCCGTCGTGACCGCCTGAAGCAATTGAAAAAGGAATATGACGAGCGCCGCGAATTCTGGTCGAAATCGGACCTCAATCCCGCGATCAAGGCGAAGCTGATCGATGAATCGCATCGCGAGGTTCAGCGCTTCTGGACGGCCATCGAACAGGTGTTCCTGCCGGCATTGGCCAAGGCCGACATGGCTACCGCAGCGAAATCCTATTCGGAAGTGACGGCGGCCTATCTGGCCCATCGCGCCTTGATCGACGAGATTGTCAAGAACGCCAATGACGACAACGCCGCAATTGAGGCCGCCGCGACCCGACGCGTAAATACCTTCGCCACGGTCCTGTGGAGCATCTCGGGCCTGGTATTCCTCATTATCGGCGGCGGGATTTTCGGCGTTGGTTTGGGGGTGATTCGGCCGATGACCCGGATGACGGACGTGATGGCGTGCCTCGCCGGTGGAAAATTGGACACCCAGATACCCTCGTTGAACCGAGGGGATGAAGTCGGCGCCATGGCTCGGGCGGTCCAGGTTTTCAGGGAAAATGCCCTGCGCGTTCAAGCGATGGAATCCGAGCAGGCTGGCCTGAAACAAAAGGCCGAGGAAGATCGCAAGGCTGCAATGAACGAGGTCGCCGACGGCTTCGAACACGCTATCGGAAAGATCGTCGAGGCCGTGTCGTCGGCTTCCTCCGAAATCGAGTTCGCGGCCGGCAGTCTGACCAAGGTGGCGGAAACCAACCGTAACCTCACGGCCACGGCAGCATCCGCATCCGATCGCTCATCGGCGAACGTGCAGTCGGCGGCGGCCGCATCCGAGGAAATGGCTTCTTCGGTGACCGAAATCGGTCGACAGGTTCAGCAATCGGAAAAGATTACTCACGCAGCCGTGCGTCAGGCAGAACAGACCAATGAGCGGATATCCGAACTGTCGCAGTCCGCCGGTCGCATCGGCGAAGTCGTGAAGATGATTGCGGCCGTGGCCGAGCAAACCAATCTGCTTGCGCTGAATGCAACCATCGAAGCTGCGCGCGCGGGCGAGGCAGGCCGGGGCTTTGCGGTCGTTGCGTCCGAGGTCAAGGCACTGGCTGCTCAAACGGCCAAGGCCACCGAGGAAATCGGAGCGCAGATCACGCAGATGCAGTCCGCAACGCAGCAATCGGTTTCGGCCATCAAGGAAATCGGCACGACGATCGGGCAAATCTCGGAGATATCCACCGTGATCGCGGCGGCTGTCGAAGAGCAGGGGGCCGCGACACAGGAAATTGCGCGTAACGTCCAACAGGCCGCACAGGGAACAATTCAGGTCGGAAACAGCATTGCGGATGTCGGCAGCGGTGCGGCAAACACCGAGGCGGCGGCGGAACAGGTTCATGGTTTCGCGCGCTCGCTGTCGATCGAAGGCAATCACCTCAAGCTCGAGGTGGAGAGGTTCCTCACAACAATACGTGCGGCCTGACACCTTTGAGCCGATGCGAATACCGACTGATTTGGAAGAATCAGCCGGTGTCCGATCGGCTCTTGAAATCAGCCGGCCGCCTTGGCTTCCCGCCGCCGCGCCGTCAGGATGAACTCGGTATAGCCGTTCGGCTGCTCGCGTCCCTTGAAGATCAGGTCGCAGGCCGCCTTGAAGGCGACGCCGTCGAAAGCGGGCGCCATCGGCCGGTACAAGGGATCGCCCTCGTTCTGGCCGTCCACCACCACCGCCATCCGCTTCAGCGACTCCATCACCTGCTCCTTGGTGATGACGCCCTGATGCAGCCAGTTCGCCAGATGCTGGCTCGAGATCCGCAAGGTGGCGCGGTCTTCCATCAGGCCGACGTCGTGGATGTCGGGCACCTTGGAGCAGCCGACGCCCTGGTCGATCCAGCGCACGACATAGCCGAGGATGCCCTGGCAATTGTTGTCGATCTCCTGCTTCACGTCGTCCGGCGCCCAGTTCGATTGCGACACCGGGATGGTGAGGATGTCGGACAGTTTTGCGCGCGGGCCGCCCCTGGCCAGTTGCTGCTGGCGTGCCAGCACGTTGACCTGGTGATAATGCAGCGCGTGCAGCGTCGCGGCGGTCGGCGACGGCACCCAGGCGGTGGTGGCGCCGGCCTGCGGATGGCCGATCTTCTGCGCCAGCATGTCCGCCATCTTGTCGGGCGCGGCCCACATGCCCTTGCCGATCTGGGCATGGCCGGGCAGGCCGTCGATCAGGCCGATATCGACGTTCCAGTCTTCATAGGCCTTGATCCAGGGTTGCGCCTTCATGTCGTTCTTGCGGATCATGGGACCGGCTTCCATGGAGGTGTGGATCTCGTCGCCGGTGCGGTCGAGGAAGCCGGTGTTGATGAACACGATGCGCTTCGACGCATTCTGGATGCAGGCCTTGAGGTTGACCGTGGTGCGGCGCTCCTCGTCCATGATGCCGACCTTCATGGTGTTTTCGGGCAGCGACAGCATCTTCTCGACCCGGCCGAACAGTTCGCAGGTCAGCGCGACCTCGTCGGGGCCGTGCATCTTCGGCTTCACGATATAGACCGAGCCGGTGCGGCTGTTCTTCGTTTTCGAACTGCCCTTGAGATCGTGGATCGCGAGCAGGCCGGCCACCGCGGCGTCCAGAATGCCTTCCGGAATTTCGGCGCCGGTGGAATCGAGCACCGCGTCGGTGAACATGTGATGGCCGACATTGCGCATCAACAGCAGGCTGCGGCCATGCAGCTTCAGCTCCCTGCCGTCAGCCGTCTTGTAGACGCGGTCGGGATTGAGCGCGCGCTTGAGCGTCTTGCCGCCCTTCTCGAAGTCGGCGGACAGCGTGCCGTCCATCAGGCCCAGCGTATTGCGGTAGACCAGCACCTTGTCCTCGGCATCGACCGCCGCGACGCTGTCTTCCATGTCGAGGATGGTGCTGACGGCCGATTCCAGGATCATGTCGGCGACGCCGGCCGGATCGTCCTTGCCGATGATGTTGGTGCGGTCGATCTTGACCTCGATATGCATGCCGTTGTTGACCAGCAGGATCGCGCTGGGCGAAGCGGGATCGCCCTGAAAACCCGCGAACTGGGCGCCCGTTTTCAGCGCGGTCGCATTGCCGCTCTTCAGCTTGGCCGCGAGCTGCCCGGCGACGACGCTGTAGGAGGTCACATCGCTGTGGCTGCCGGTCGCGAGCGGCACGGCGGAATCCAGGAACGCCTTGGCCTTGGCGATCACCTTGTCGCCGCGCGCCTTGTTGTAGCCCTTGCCGCCTTCGCCCGGATCGTGCGGGATCGCATCGGTGCCATAGAACGCATCGTAAAGGCTGCCCCAGCGCGCGTTGGCGGCGTTCAGCGCATAGCGCGCATTGGTGAGCGGCACCACCAGCTGCGGCCCGCAGATCTTGCCGATCTCCTCGTCGACATTTGATGTCTCGACCTTCTGCGTCGCCGGTTCCGGCAAGAGATAGCCGATCTCCTTGAGGAACGCGGTATAGGCATTCATGTCGAACGGCTTGCCCTTGTGGGCGCGATGCCAGCCGTCGATTTTCGCCTGCAGAGCGTCGCGGACCGCCAGCAATTCGCGGTTCCTGGGCGCCAGATCGCGGAGGATGGCGGCGAGCCCGGCCCAGAATGCGTCGGCGGAAATGCCCGTCTTGGGGGTGGCTTCCTTGGCGATGAAATCGAACAAAACGGGGGCGATTTTCAATCCGTGGGCATCGATACGATTCATGATGGGATTTTTCTCACGAGAAACCGCCGAGATCAGCGGTTTTCAGGGGCATAAACGACAAAAGGGCCCCGTAGAGGGCCTTGTTCGGGGCCCTTTTAGCCCTAAAGCCAGGGCGATGAGAAGGGCCCTTGGCTGCGCTGTTTTGCCCATTCTCGAGGGCGTTCGGAAACGCTCAGATATTGGCGGCCAGATCGACCAGTTCGTCGAACAAAATGCCCGACTTCGCCAGCATGCGCTCGATCTCGTCGCTCGCCTCCGTGACGGAGCGCGTCGAGGTGTCGAGGCTCAGTTCGCTCGATGTCGGCGGCTGGTAATCGTTGCCGATGCCGGTGAACGCCTGCAAGGCGCCGGCCCGCGCCTTGGCGTAGTGACCCTTGGGATCGCGGCTCTCGCAGACTTCGGCCGGGGTCGCGACATAGACCTCACGGAACAACGTATCGGCGATGCGGCGCGCCGCGGCGCGATCCTCGCGCGAGGGCGAAACCGCGGCGACGATGGCGATGTGCCCGTTGCGGGCGAGATGGGTGGCGACTTCGGCGAGCCGCCGGATGTTCTCGCTGCGGTCTGCCGCGGAGAAGCCGAGATCGCCGTTGAGCCCGGCGCGCAGGGTATCGCCGTCCAGCAGCACCGGCGAACCGCCATTGCCGAACAGCCGGCGCTCCAGCGCCCGTGCCAGCGTCGATTTTCCGGAACCGGGAAGGCCGGTCAGCCAGACCACCGCGCCGCCATGGCGATAGCGCGCCGAGCGTTCGTCGGGACGCAGCGCGGATTCCACCGGCACGATATCGACGGGAATGGCGCGCGCGCCGGCGTCGACCGACAGCACCAGTCCGCCGCCGGCGATGCGGCCATTGACCTCGATCACCAGCCGTCCGGTGCGGGGATTATCGGTATAGGGATCGGCGGCGATCGGCTGCGCCAGCGCGATGTCGATCTCGCCGACGTGATTGCGCGCGATCGACTTGTTCTCGACGCTCGACAATTCGCCGGGATCGACCGCTTTCTCGATCGCGACCACGGTGGCGCGGGCCTCCCGCGTGCCGAGCCGGACCAGGATCGAGGCGCCCGTCGCCAGCGGCGTATCGTGCAGCCAGAAGATGCGCGCGCGAAGACGCCTGGTATCGCGCGGGGTGGTCCCGACATGGGCGATGACGTCGCCGCGCTCGATGAACAGCTCGCGGTCGAGCGTGATGCCGACGGATCGTCCCGCGGTCTGCACGCCCTTGACCGGCGTCACCGGCCAGCCCTCGACGCTCCGGATCTTCGCGATCTTGCCGGCGGGCATGATGACGATTTCGTCGCCGGCGGAAAGACGGCCGGATTCGATGCGGCCCGCGACGATGCGGCGGTCGTCGAATTTGTAGATCGCCTGAACCGGCAGCCGCAATGCGAGTTGCTCCAGCGGCCGCGCCGGCTGCAGCGCATCGAGCGCCTCGACCACGGTCGGGCCGTCATACCAGCCGATCCGCGGCGTGCGCTCGGCGACGCCGTCGCCGTCGCGCGCCGAGATCGGGATCACCGCCGACGGCGTCACGCCGAGGCCGGTGAGGTGGGCGGAGATCTCGTCGCTGATTTCCTCGAATCGCGCGGCGCTGAAATCCACCCGGTCCATCTTGTTGACGACGACCGCGACCTGTTTGACGCCGAGCAGATGCAGCAGATAGCCGTGGCGCCTGGTCTGGTCGCGCACGCCTTCCAGCGCGTCGATGATCAGCACCGCGCCGTCGGCCTGCGAGGCGCCGGTGATCATGTTGCGCAGGAATTCGGCGTGGCCGGGCGCGTCGATCAGCACGATGTCGCGCGATCCCGTGCGGAAGCGGATCTGCGTGGTGTCGATGGTGATGCCCTGGTCGCGCTCGGTCTGCAGCGCATCCAGCAGAAACGACCATTCGAACGGCATGCCGCGCCGGGCGCTGACCGCTTTGAGCATTTCGAGCTTGCCCTCGGGCAGGCTGCCGGTCTCGTGCAACAGGCGCCCGACCAGCGTCGACTTGCCGTGATCGACATGGCCGACGATGACGATGCGGACCTGCGGACGAGTGGTGCCGTTCGGGGTCGCCGACAGCTTTGCGGGAATGATCATGTTCATCGGATCGCTCAACTCAATGTCGGTTCAGAGATAGCCGGCGACGCGCAGCCGCTCGAAGGCGTCTTCGGTCTCGTGATCGAGCGCGCGGCCTGCGCGCTCCGGCACCCTGGTGCTGTCGAGTTCGATCAGGATTTCGTCGATGCTGGCGGCGTTCGAGACCACGGGATTGGTGATGTCCTGATCGCCCAGCGAGCGATAGCGCTTGCCGTCTTTCGCCAGATAGAGCGGAATGATCGGGATGTTTTCGCGCCTGGTGTAGGCCCAGATGTCGGCCTCGGTCCAATGCAGGATCGGGTGAATGCGCAAATGCGCCCCTGGCGGCGGCGAGGCGTTGAACTGGTCCCAGAATTCCGGTGGCTGATCGCGCACGTCCCAGCCGCCTTCGGTGCCGCGCGGCGAAAACACCCGCTCCTTGGCGCGGGTCGCTTCCTCGTCGCGGCGGATGCCGGCGATCAAGCCGTCAAAACCATATTTGGCGAGCGCGAGCTTTAGTCCCTCGGTCTTGCGCGCGGCGGATCGCGCCGCCGGCGGCAAAGTCGGATCGACGGTTTCCAGCGGCGGGCAGGGCTCAATCCTGAGATCGAGCTCCCATTCCTTGCCGTAGCGATCGCGGAACGCGTACATCTCCGGAAATTTCTTGCCGGTATCGACGTGCAGCGCCGGGAACGGCACGCGGCCGACGAAGGCCTTGCGCGCCAGCCAGATCATCACGTTGGAATCCTTGCCGAGCGACCATAATAGCGCGAGCTTCTTCAGCCGCGCGAAGGCCTCGCGGAAAATGTAGATGCTCTGCGCTTCCAGCGCGTCGAGGTGATCCATGGTGGGCTCGAGCGAGCCCACATCGGTCGCAACCGGCTGGAGCGCTGGGCCCGCAGGCGCGCCGGCCCAAGGCAAGCGGTCTTTCACGGAATCGTTGTTGAGAAGATGCATCTGTGGACCTTGGCCGCTGGAGGCGAAAATTCTATAGTTGCACCGCAGCAGAGAAGAAATAATTTTCTCTTTGCGGCCATTGAACGAGACATATATAGAAAATAATTCCAGTCAACCCCGGAAGTCGGGGGAGCGAGTGTCGGATGCGATTCCTGCCGGTATTTCTCGATCTGCAAGCGGGGCCCGTGCTGCTCGTCGGCGCAGGCGATCTGGCGCGGGCAAAACTACGCCTGCTCGCTGCCGCGGGCGCACGCGTTCGCTGCTACGCCATCGATGGTCATCACGAGGTGAGCGGGCTTGAATCCGGCGGCGCGGCGCAGATCGAGTTTGCGCTGGGCGATCCGCTGACGGCCGATCTCACCGGCATCATCGCGATCCTGTGCGCCGGCGCGGGTGACATTGGACCTGCGATGTCGGCGCGGGCGAAGGCGGTCGGCATCCCCGTCAACGTGATGGACGACCTCAAGCATTCGACCTTCATCTTTCCCGCTATCGTCGATCGCGGCGACGTCGTGGTCGCCGTCGGCACCGGCGGATCATCGCCCGTGGTGGCGCGCCGCGTGCGCGAGCGCATCGAGGCGGTGCTGCCGGCACGCATCGGCGATCTCGCTGCCTTCATCGGCCGCTGGCGCAAACCGATCCACGGCCGCATTCCGGAATTTTCGCTGCGCCGCCGCTTCTGGGAGCGCGTGGTCGACGGTCCGATCGGCGCGCTGGTTCTCGCCGGGCGCACGGACGAAGCCGAAGCGGCACTGAAGGATATTTCCGATCCATCGGCGTTTGCCGGCGCGCAAGCCACAGGCAAAGCCGAGGGCAGGGTGACGCTGGTCGGCGCCGGTCCCGGCGATCCGGATCTGCTCACGGTGAAAGCGCTGCGCGCGCTGCAGGACGCCGATGTGGTCTTTTACGATGAACTGGTCTCGCCCGAGGTGCTCGACCGCGCCCGCCGCGATGCGTCTCGCATTCCCGTCGGCCGCCGCGTCGGCAAGCCCGGCATCGGCCAGGACGCGATCAACAAGCTGATGATCGAGGCGGCGACATCAGGCCAACGCGCGGTGCGGCTGAAGGGTGGCGATGCCTTCGTGTTCGGCCGCGGCGGCGAGGAAATCGAAGCCCTGCGACGGGCCGGTGTCGCCTATTCGATCATTCCCGGAATTACCGCGGGCCTGGGCGCCGCGGCGCAATTCGAAGTGCCGCTGACGTTCCGGCACGAGGCGCTGCGCATCACTTTCCTCACCGCGCACAAGGCGAAAGACGCCGAAACCGTCGACTGGTCCACGCTGACCGATACCAAGATGACGGTCGTCGTCTATATGGGCATGACGGCGGCGCCGTCGGTCCGCGCCGGACTGTTGGCCGCCGGACGCTCGCCGCAAACCCCGGTCGGCGTGTTCGCGCGGGTGACGCGGCCGGACGCGCAAGCCGCCGTCGGCACCCTCGACCGGTTGCCCGATCTGATCGAACAGATCGACGGCGGTCCCGCCATTCTCATCATCGGCGATGTGGTCGCGCACTCCGCGCCATGGCGCCACCAAAACCTCAACCGGGTAATCTCAGAACTCTTGGATGCTGCCGAATGACCTCTCCGCTCGAACAGAAGAAAATCAGAATTGCCGGCCCGTCGGTGGTCACCGCCAACCGCACCTGGGACGGCATCGTGATCTACCGCACCGCCCGGCAGGACTGGTCGTCAAAGCTGACGGACGCTGCGATCGTCCGCACGTCCGACGAGGCCCGCGCGCTGCTTGCTGAATCGGCCGCCGACGATGTCGGCGCGGTCGGCGCCTATATCGCGCCGGTCGAAATCAAGGAAAGCGGCAGGATCAAGCCGGGCAATCTGCGCGAACGTATCCGGCTCCAGGGCGTCACCATCGACCTTCCGGTTCCGGCATAGGGCCATTCATCATGTACGCATATGACGAACTCGATCGCACGCTGATCAACGAACGCGTCGAGGAATTCCGCGACCAGGTGAAGCGCCGGCTGTCCGGCGAGCTCACCGAGGACGAATTCAAGATGCTGCGGCTGCAGAACGGCGTCTATCTGCAACTGCACGCCTACATGTTCCGGATTGCCATCCCCTACGGCACGCTGTCGTCGGAGCAATTGCGGCGGCTGGCGCATGTCGCACGGCGCTACGACCGCGGCTACGGCCACTTCACCACGCGGCAGAACATCCAGTTCAACTGGATCAAGCTCGCCGAATTGCCGGACGCGCTGGGCGACCTCGCCGAAGTCGGCATCCACGCCATGCAGACCTCCGGCAACAACACCCGCAACGTCACCTCGGATCAATGGGCCGGTGTCGCGCCCGGCGAGATCGAGGACCCCCGCATCTGGTCCGAGCTGCTGCGGCAATACACCACGCTGCATCCGGAATTCTCCTTCCTGCCGCGCAAGTTCAAATTCGCGATCTCCGCCTCCGCCCACGATCGCGCCGCGATCAAGATCCACGACATCGGGTTGCGCCTGCACAAGAACGCGGAAGGCGAGACCGGATTCGAGGTGCTGGTCGGCGGCGGACTCGGCCGCACCCCGTTTATCGCGAAGACGATCAAGCCGTACGTCGCCGGCCGCGACCTCTTGAGCTATGTCGAGGCGATCCTGCGCGTCTACAATCAGTACGGCCGCCGCGACAACATCTACAAGGCTCGCATCAAGATCCTGGTGCACGAGCTCGGCATCGAGAAATTCGCCCGGGAAGTCGAGGACGAGTGGCGGCAGATGCGCGACAGCGACACCGCGCTGACGCTGGACGACGCCATGATCGAGGATATCCGGTCGCGCTTTTCCTATCCGGCTTACGAAAAACTGCCGCATATGCCGGAGGAACTGAAGAAGGCGGCGCACGACCCGCTGTTCGAGCGGTGGCGCAAGAACTCGGTGTTTACGCACAAGGTGCAGGGCTACGCCATCGTGACGCTGTCGCTGAAGCCGGTGGGCGGCCCGCCCGGCGACGCCACCGCCGACCAGATGGACGCGCTGGCCGATCTCGCCGACAAATATTCCTTCGGCGAAATCCGCGTCGGCCACGAGCAGAACCTCGCGCTGCCCCATGTCGCCAGGCGTGACCTGCCGGCATTGTGGAAGGCGCTCGACGAGGTCGGGCTGGCGACGCCGAACGTCAATCTGGTCTCCGACATCATCGCCTGCCCTGGGCTGGACTACTGCTCGCTCGCCAATGCGCGCTCGATCCCGATCGCGCAGGAATTGACCCGGCGCTTTGCCAATCACGACACCGCCGATTTGATCGGGCGGCTGCACATCAACATCTCCGGCTGCATCAACGCCTGCGGCCATCACCACGTCGGCCATATCGGCATTCTCGGTGTCGAGAAGAACGGCGAGGAATTTTATCAGATCACGATCGGCGGCCGGGCCGACGAGAATGCCGAACTCGGCGCCCTGATCGGACCCGCCGTGCCCTATGGCGACGTCGCCGACGTGGTCGAGGACATCGTCGAAGCCTATCTCGCGCTGCGCGCCCGTCCCGACGAGCTGTTCGTCGACACCGTGAAGCGGCTCGGCGTCGAACCTTTCAGGGAGCGGGTCTATGCCACTCGTTAAGGACGGAAAAATAGCCGGCGACGCGTTCGTCCACGTCGCCGACGACGCCGAGATCCCCGGCGATGGCGCGGTCCTCATTTCCGCGACGCGGTTTCTCGGCGATGCGCAGACGCTGTCACGGCGCGCGGGGCGGACCGGCGTGATCTGGCCGAACAATCGCGACCTCGACGATCTCGTGCCCTGGCTCGAGCGGCTTGGAGTGGTGGCCCTGGTGTTTCCGAGCTTCCGCGACGGCCGCGCCTACAGCCAGGCGCGGCTGTTGCGGGAACGTCATCGCTATCGCGGCGAATTGCGCGCCACCGGCCAGGTGCTGCGCGACCAGTTCCTGTTCATGCTGCGCGCCGGATTCGATGCGTTCGAAGTCAAGAAGCCTGCCGATGCCGAGGCGTTCGCCAATACGGTCAGGCGCTATTCGGTGTTCTATCAGCCCACCGGCGACGGCCGCATGACGGCGCTGCACCGGCGCATGATGCTGCGTCATTCGGAAAGCGCCAGCCAATGAATGCTCCCGCATATCGGGTGTCGGCGGAACGGACGGCAGGCGATCGGCCGCCGGCCGACGCGCTTGATCGTGCGCTTCTCAACGCCTCGCCGGCGGACGTGATCGCAGCCGCGTTGGCGACCGTCGGCCGCGAGCATCTCGCGCTGGTCTCTTCGTTCGGCACCGAGTCGGCGGCGCTGTTGAAGGTGATGGCCGACGTCGACCCGGCGATCCCCGTGATCTTTCTCGACACCGGATGGCTGTTCGAAGAGACGCTCGCCTACCGCGACACCCTGATCGCGGCGCTGGGCCTGCGCGATGTCCGCTCCATCAGGCCGCTGGAAGAGGCGCTGAACCGCGAGGATCCCGAGCGCGAATTGTGGTTCTCCGATCCCGATGCCTGCTGCCGGATTCGCAAGGTCGAGCCGCTGGCGCGCGCGCTGAAGCCGTTCAGCGCGTGGATCAACGGCCGCAAGCGGTTTCAGGGCGGCTTGCGCGCCGGCATCGCGGTGGTCGAGCAGGACGGTATCAGGCTGAAATTCAATCCGTTCGCCAACGTCTCGCGCGAAGCGATCGAGGCTATCTGCCAGCGTGCCAAGCTGCCGCCGCATCCGCTCACCGCCTCGGGCTTTCGGTCGGTCGGGTGCATGCCCTGCACCAGCCGGACTTCGGCGGACGAAGACGCGCGCGCGGGCCGCTGGCGCGGCCAGGCCAAGACGGAATGCGGCATCCATACGGTCAAGATTTCGTAAGATGGCGCAGTCATTCCTGGATGGTCCCAACGGGTCGGCGCTTTGCGCCGCCCGATGACAGGCTCCGGACCAGACCGAGGCTTTGCTTCGGCCCGGAATGACGTCTGAAATCAGGCCCGCGTTCACCATTCAGCCACGGTTGGTATGCAACAACCCACCATCGATCTGGGGGAACTTCGAATCATGCGCGCGGTGGTCGCGATTATCGGGCTTTTGGCGCTCTGCGGCTGTGCAGGAGAGGCGCCGATCGAGGAGCCGACCATGTATGCCGACATGGCCAATGCCGGCGCCAGGCTGGATACGCAGGCCGCAGCCATAATGATTTCGCAGTACCGGCAGAACAACGGGCTCGGCGCGGTGACGGTCGACCCCGAGCTGGTGAAACTCGCGGAAGCGCAGTCGCAGGCGATGGCGAGCCGCAACAAGCTCGACCACGACGTCAAGGCGCCGCTGGCACAACGCCTCAATGCCTCCGGATACCCCGCGACGCTGGCGGTGGAGAACGTATCGGCGGGCTATCATACCCTGGCCGAGGCATTTTCCGGCTGGCGCGACTCGCCCCCGCACCGGGCCAACATGCTGAAAAACGGTGTCACAAAATTGGGCATCGCGGCCAGCTATGCTCCAAACACCAAATACAAGGTGTTCTGGACGCTTATTATGGCGTCATCGGATCCGCGATAAACCCGGCGTGATCGGCGCTTGGCGCGGATTGACGCGACCGCGAAGGGACGCCACGGTGCCGTTCGCTGTCCGGTTTCGACCGGCCTTCCGCCATTGATTGACCGACATGACCGATCATTCCGACCCTGCGTCTGCTAGGACGCCCGCGAAGGCCCAGCGCGTGCTGGTGTTGCAGGGCGGCGGCGCGCTCGGCTCCTATCAGGCCGGCGCCTATCAGGCGCTGTGTCACTTCGACTTCGAACCGGATTGGGTCGCCGGCATCTCGATCGGCGCCATCAATGCCGCGATCATCGCCGGCAACCCGCGCGAAAAGCGGGTGCCGCGGCTCAAGGAATTCTGGGACATGGTTTCCGCGCCGGTGCCCTGGAATCCCGTCAGCAAGGGCGACCGCGCGCGATCGCTTTTCAACGAGACCAGTGCCGCCCTGATCGCGACCTTCGGCGTACCCGGCTTTTTCAGGCCGCGCATTCCGCCGGCCCCGCTTTGGCCGCAGGGCAGTCCGCAGTCGCAGAGCTATTACGATACCGCGCCGCTTCGTGCCACGCTGGAGCGTCTGGTCGATTTCGACCGCATCAACGCGCTCGAGACCCGGTTGAGCGTCGGCGCGGTAGGCGTCACCACCGGCAATTTCAAATATTTCGACAATTTCGAGTTCAAGAAGCAGGGCAAGAAGATCGGGCCGGAACACATCATGGCATCCGGGGCGTTGCCGCCGGGCTTCCCTTCCGTGGAGATCGACGGCGAGCATTTCTGGGACGGCGGCATCGCCTCCAACACGCCGCTCGATTATGTGCTCGATACGGAAATCGACAACGACCTGCTGATCTTTCAGGTCGATTTGTTCAGCGCCCGCGGGCTGCTGCCGGTCTCGCTGCTGGAGGCCGCGGAGCGCGAAAAGGACATCCGCTTTTCCAGCCGCACCCGGATGAATACCGACAAGAACAAGCAGATCCACAATACCCGCAAGGCGCTGCGCGAGCTGATGGGCAAGCTGCCCGATTATCTCAAGAACGATCCGTCGGTCGAGATCCTGTGCGAGGCCGCCAGGGAAAACACCGTCACCGTGGTGCATCTGATCTACCGCAGCAAGAACTACGAATCCTCGTCCAAGGATTATGATTTTTCGCACATCGCCATGGTCGAACACTGGGGCGCGGGCGAGCGCGACGTGCACCTGTCGATGCGCCACAAGGACTGGCTCGATCGGCCGCAATCCGGCCAAACCATGATGACCTACGATCTCACGGGGGACGGTACCGAAACCCCTGACGACAACAGGAGCAGATGAAATGGGTACGTTGACAGGCAAGACCGCAGTGGTGACGGGATCGACCAGCGGTATCGGATTGGCGTATGCGCGCGCTTTCGCCGGCGCCGGCGCCAATATCGTTCTCAACGGCATGGGCGCGCCCGCCGACATCGAGAAGGAACGCTCCGGCATCGAGAAGGATTTCAAGGTCAAGGCGGTGCATTCGCCGGCCGACATGACCAGGCCTGCCGAGATCGCCGAAATGGTCGCGCTCGGCGAGAAGACGTTCGGCGCGGTCGACGTTCTCGTCAACAACGCCGGCATCCAGTTCGTGTCGCCGATCGAGGAGTTTCCGCCCGAGAAATGGGAGGCGATCATCGCGATCAACCTGTCGTCGGCGTTCTACGGCATCCGCGCCGCCGTGCCCGGAATGAAGAAGCGCGGCTGGGGCCGCATCATCAATACCGCTTCGGCGCATTCGCTGGTGGCTTCGCCGTTCAAGTCGGCCTATGTCTCGGCCAAGCACGGCATCGCCGGCCTCACCAAGACCGTGGCGCTGGAACTCGCGACGTTCAAAATCACCTGCAACTGCATCTCGCCGGGCTACGTCTGGACGCCGCTGGTCGAGAAGCAGATTCCCGACACCATGAAGGCGCGCAACCTCACCAAGGAGCAGGTCATCCACGACGTGCTTTTGGCAGCGCAGCCGACCAAGGAGTTCGTCACCTCCGAGCAGGTTGCGGCACTGGCGCTGTTCCTGTGCGGCGATGACGCCGCCCAGATCACCGGCGCCAACCTCTCGATCGACGGCGGCTGGACCGCGGAGTAGCTTGTCCCGTCCTGCTATTTGCGAGAGAGATATTCCTTTGCTACTCGATACCGGTTGCGGGAGGTCGTCTCGACGTGTGTCGAATATGCAGAATATCGACGGTATCGCGGCGCACTCGGTAGAAAATCCGAAATGGATAGCGAACGACCGCAGCTACGCGGACGGCGGAGCGTTGCGAGACGCGCGGAGCGGCCCTTGGTACACGGCAAATGCGTTCAATGACACTTTCCAGCCGGCGTCCGACCGAATCAGCGACCGCCGGGCTGGCGCTCGAGCTGTAATAGGCTGCGATCTCGTCGAGATCAGCGAGCGCCCGCCGCGAATAAACGAGCTTCATACCCGCCGAAATTTTGCAAACGCTGCGCTTATTTCGGCATCGGTCGCCGCTTCTCCGCCGTCGATGGAGGCCATCGCTGCATCTATGACCTGCAATTCCTCGCGGGTTGCGAGATAGTCCTGGCTCTGTAATTCGCTTTCGATCTGGTTGGCAACGGCGACAAGTTCATCCTGTGCCTCTTCAGGCCAGGTCTTGATGCGCTCCAGCAGGTCTTTGAGCTCGGTGGCGGTCATGAGGAAAACATATCACGCAGACGGACGAATTTCCAACCCTGGGACGCGCCTTCGGAGCCGCACTTCCCCAACGCCGGCACGTGCAGGCCGAGCCGCTTCCGCACGATCCAGAACCGCAATACGGTCTCGAAGGTGAGTGAGATCAAGGTCGCGGCGGCCGCGCCGTGGCAGCCGAATCGCGGCACCAGCGCCGCGTTCGTGGCAAAGGAGGGCGCATGGGCCAGTGCGCAGATATGCTGGTGGCCGAGCACGTCGAACGACCGTTCGACCGCGCGAGTTTCGCATGCTCAGTGAACCAGCTCGCCTAAAGAGCGCTGCAGCTAGTCTTTCCGACGTGCTCGACCAGGCGACGATTGTGTTGAATCTCGTCGGCGATGATCAGCTTGCGGTATTTGAGGTCGGCAATCGCCGAGTGGTCGGTCGGGCTGTCGCGCAAAGCATTGGCTATTTCTTTTTCGAGAGTCACGTATCGTCGTTCCAGGTAGGCAATGGTGGTTTGCGCCATGATTTTCTCCGACACAGTCGCATCTGCGACACGAATTGGAACGCGAAATGGCGAAACCTTCCTTGACCTGAATCAATGTCAGGGGACGACTGCGGTTCCTCGCCAGCGGATACCGCTGGCAGTCAGCCCGTCTCAGTGCGCAATCAGCAGCGGAACGGCGGCGTCTCGCAGCAAGGAGCGGGTTACCCCGCCAAAGATCATTTCGCTCGTTCGGGCATGGCTGTAGGCGCCGACGACGATGAGATCGGCTTTGTGGTTGCCGGCATAATCCAGGATGACGTTGGCGACGGGTTTTGCCTGCGACCGCATCTGTTCGACAACGACCCTGGCTCCGTGACGGGTCAGGTAATGAGCCACGTCCGCGCCGGGCTCGTCGCCATGACGGGGATTCTTCTGCGGATCGACCACGAGGATGGTGACGGAGCGCGCGCCGACGAGAAGCGGAAGCGCATCCGCTATCGCGCGCCGCGCCTCGCGGCTGGCATTCCAGGCCACGACGACATGTTCGGCGGCGGATCCCGTCCAGTGCTCCGGCAGCAGGAGGAAGGGCACGCCGGTGGCGAGAAGCAGCGCTTCGGCCGACCAGTCGCCCGGCAATCCGCCGGCGCGCGGGCCACCCACGATCACCAGATCGGCATGCAGGGAATTCAGCGCGGCGCTGTCATTGACGTCATCTTGCCGGAAATGGCGGAACTCGAAGCTGATGTCTTCGCGGCCGCAACCCGCCGAAAAATTCCGCTGCGCGGCGTCCGTCGCGGCGGCTTCGCTTGACCGGTGGCCGGCGATGACCTGCCGAACGGCCTGCTGTCCTCGAACAAAGGATTCCGCGGGACTGTCACCCCAGATCGACGGCACCGCGAAAATCCCGATGAGGTGAGCGCCGTGACGACATGCCATCCTGACCGCGTAGGAAGTGCGCGCTTCGCCGGCGGGCGAGGGGTCTACAAACACCGCGATGCTTTTGAATGCCATTGAAATCCCCTCACGCGTCGCCAAGCGCGCCGACCGCGGGCTCGCCGCGACCGGCATCGAAACACGCCTCATCATATCGGTATAGACAGCCGTCCGCCGGCCGGCATGTTGATCGAGCTCAATGGGAGCTGCGGCAAAAGCGGAAATGAAACGCGGTGTCTGTATGTCCCGCGTGAGCGGACATCGGCAAATAAGCCCGGAATCGAGGTCTTGGCGGCGGATTTACGATACCGCGGGCTGGGCCGCGCGCTTTCCGAACGGCAGCACGTTCAGCCCGAGCCGCTGCCGCACGATCCAGAACAGGAGCACGGTCTCGAATGTCAGCGAGATCGAGGTCGCGGCGGCGGCGCCGTGGCCGCCGAACCGCGGCACCAGCGCGACGCAGAGCACCACGTTCATGACGAAGGACAGCGCATAGGCCAGCGCGCAGATGCGCTGGTGGCCGAGCATGTTGAGCAGCCGTTCGACCGGGCCGATCGCCGAGCGCACCACCAGCCCGATCGCGGCGACGAACATGATGTCGTAGCCGACCACGAATTGCGGTCCGAACAGCCACAGCAGCGGCTTGCCGAACGCCAGCAGCAGGATGGTCGCGGCGAGCGAGGGCCAGAACGTCCACTTGATCGCATACGCGACATAGGCAGCCAGCCGCGGCTTGTCGCCGAGCGCGTGATATTCCGCAAACCGGTGCGCCGTCGTCGCCGACATCGCGTAGTGGATGAAGGACACCAGCGCCAGGGTCTTGACCACGGCGAAATAGACGCCGACCTCTTCGGAGGGCCGGAACTGCTGCAGCACCAGCACGTCGGTATAGGACAGCAACAGGTAAAAGCCTTCGACCAGCAGGATCGGCAGCGAGATCGCGAGCCAGCCGTGGAAATCGTAGGCCTTGGGGCCGGACTCGACATTGCCGCCGAGCCGCCGGTTCAGCACCGTCAGCTGCCCGATCATGGCGATCCATACCGCAGCCGCGCTGGCGAGCATCGCGGCCGTGGCGCCGAGATGGAAACCGAGCGCGAACGCCCCGGCGGTGAATCCGATGATCAGCGACTGCCGCACGATGAACTGCGGCATCAGCCCGAGCCGCATCCAGTCATACGAGCGCGCGATGCCGTCCTGGGTATTGGCGACCACGAAGGCCGGCAGCGTGAGGCAGCCGATGTAGAGCGGAACGATCTCGCCGGCTTCGATCCACGGCGACAGCAATTTTACCGCGACCGCGAGCAGCAGCGAGACGAGGCCGGAGACCACGAACGTCATCCAGCGGCTGCCGGACAGGAAGCCGCGCAGCAGCGCGTGTTGGCCCGCGGCACGATACTCCGGGATGATCTTTTGCGCCGAGGTCGAAATACCGAAATCCATCATGCTGCCGAGCAGCAGCACCCAGGTCCAGACATAGACATAGACGCCGTAATCCGAGCCGCCCATCCAGCGCGCGAGCAGGATCTGCGAAAGGTAGGCGAGTGCCGCGCTGATCACGCGGATGGCGAAGACCGTGCCGGCCAGCCGGTTGGTGACCGAGGCGTCGCTGGATCCGCCCAACAGCGATCGCAGCCGCGCGATCACGCCGGCAGGCGGAGCTGTTTCGGACGGTGCGTCGATCACGGCCAAGCAAGAAGCCTCGGAACCGCCGCGGGGCTGCGGCGACCATCTTGGCTATCAACTATTCGTTAAGATTCGGTGGCGCCGCCATTCGCGAAGGAACGACGGGCGGCTATTCCAGATTGATATTGAATTCGTAGGAATGGTCGCCGCCGACCAGCGTCAATTTCAGCGCCGCACCCTCCGGGTTGGTGCCCGGCGGCACGCCGTCGAGTTCGAAGGCGAAGCGCTTGACCCCGGGCGGGCCGGATTTGAGCAGTCTGGGAACCGGCAGCCCCCAGTCCGGCGTGGGTCCCTCGACAAACAGGCTGACATCCCTGGTGTCGGGGCTGACCACGTCGACCAGCACGGAGGATTTGCCGTCGCGCTCGACGTCGCGGATGGTCAGCGGGTTGGGATCGCCGATATTGGCCGGCTTCGGCACGGTGTCGAGCGCCGCGAACAGCGCGCTGTCTTCGGTGCTGGCCACGCTGGTGAAGGGCAGTTCGGCATTGGCGTGAACGGGAATGCAGATCTTTTCGCACACCGCGTATTCGATCTCGGCGCGGAGCGTCACCGGCTTGTCGGTATTTTTCGCCACAATTCGCAACGGCAGCACAATTCCGTCGTGATAGCCCATTGAATGGCCGCCGGCGCCGTCATCGAATTTCAAAGGGGCCGGCCACAGGACGGTCACGGCTTCGATATTGTCCGATTTCGAGAAATCGAACCGCGGCGGCACGCCGGAATCGCCCGGCGTGCGCCAGTAGGTCTTCCAGCCCGGTTGCAGCTGAAAGGCGATGCCGCCCAGAAGCACCGCGCCGCTGCGCGAGCCCGCCAGCAGCCGGACGGCGGAATGTCCGTCGCGTTGCCAGGGCGACGCATCCTGGGCGCGGGCCTCGATCGTCACGGATGACGCGAAAACGGTTGCGGCGAAGCCGAGCGCGGCGCGGACGGGAACTATGACGGTCATGAGACCGTCTTTACAGGCTGGCGGGGGTGCAAGCCATTGAATTGCTTGTGATGTATTTTCAAATGCCCGGCCAAGCTTGATTGACAGAACCGCCACCCAATATCAGGATGGGCAGCAACACGAGAGTCCTTTGCGGATGGACCCTGTAGGCAAAAGACCGAGGATGGTTCGCCGCGAAGCCGCCGGCATCGGCGACAATTCGTCCGATGGCGGCTATCTCGACGGCCGGCTTCTGATCGCCATGCCCGTGATGGGAGACCCGCGCTTCGAGCGTTCGGTGATCTATCTCTGCGCGCATTCTTCCGAAGGCGCCATGGGCATCATCGTCAACCGCCCGGCGGGCAGCATCGACTTTCCCGAACTGCTGGTGCAGCTCGACATCATCAAGAAGGCCGACCAGATCAAGCTGCCGGAAAACGCCGAGTGCATGAAGGTGCTGAAGGGCGGCCCGGTCGAGACCGGCCGCGGCTTCGTGCTGCACTCGAGCGACTTCTTCATCCAGGATGCCACGTTGCGGATCGACGACGGAATTTGCCTGACCGCGACCGTCGATATCCTCAAAGCCATCGCCAAAGGCGCCGGCCCCAAGCACGCGATCCTCGCGCTGGGCTATGCCGGCTGGGCGCCGGGACAGCTCGAAACCGAAATCCAGGACAACGGCTGGCTGCACTGCGACGCCGATCCCGACCTGATCTTCGGCCGCGACGTCGAGGAAAAATACCTCCGCGCGCTGCGCAAGATCGGGATCGATCCCGGCATGCTGTCGAACGAGGCCGGGCACGCCTAGCACGATCCGTCGTTGCACGGCAAAAGCGCGAAGCGCGTCTTCGCGCCGGATGACCCGGCAACCCATCCCCTGACGAAAAAGCACGTCACGAAGATTGATGGATACGCGGGTCAAGCCCGCGTATGACGGGTTGCGCTTTGGTCTACTCCGCCGCCTGCTGCTTGACCGTCGGTTCGGTGCCGGCCACGGTGGCGCGGCGCATGTCGCGCGGCTGCGACTGGTCGTAGCGGCGGACGCGGTGCATGGTCTGGCGGTTGTCCCACATCACGAGGTCATGCAGCGTCCATTTGTGGACGTGGACGAATTCCGGCCGCGTGGCGTGCTCGGTGAGGTCGCGCAGCAACAGCCGCGCTTCCGGCACGCTCATGCCGAGGATGGCGCCGGCATGCGACGACAGATACAGCGACTTGCGGCCGTGCACCGGATGGGTGCGCACCAGCCGCTGCAGCACCGGCTTGAACATCTGCTTCTCTTCCTCGGTATAGTCGAGGAAGCCGAGCGAGCCGCGCGAATACATCAGCGAATGCTCGCAGATCATGTCCTCGATCTCGGCCTTGGTCTCGTCGTCGAGCGCGTCATAGGCCGCGCGCATGTCCGCGAACTCGGTGTTGCCGCCCTTCGGATTCACCACGCGCGCCGACAGCAGCGAAAATTTCGCCGGAATCGGACGGAACGACGAGTCGGAATGCCACAGGCAGTTGCCCAGATTGAACAGATGGGTGCGGTGATCCCTGGGCAGCGGCCTGCCGTCCTTGCCGAGATTGGAGACGTCGTTCAGGCCCGAGGTAAGCCGGTAATCTTCCTTTTTGGTGACGGTGCCGCCACGCGCGTTCTCGCGCTCGCCGAAATTGCGCGCGAAGGCGAGTTGCTGTTCGTCCGTGATGTCCTGGTTGCGGAACAGCAGCACGGCGTATTTGTCCATGCCGGCTTCGATATCCCGGGCCTCCTGCGGTGTCAGGGGTTTGCGCAAATCGACGCCGGAAACCTCGCCGAAAAAATGCGGGTGAAGCTGCCGGATCGTGACCGTCATGGCGTTTTCTCCTGGTCGGGACGGGCGGTTATCCCGCTCCATTTTGCGAAAAAACTACTCCCTGACATCACCATGTCAACGCTGCGCGGCGCATGCCCGCCCTCAGGCGTTGCGGGCCATCAGGCCGCCGTCCACCGGGATGATGGCGCCGGTGAGGAAGGATGCCGCCGGCAGGCACAGGCTCAGCGTCATGTGGGCGACTTCCTCGGGGTCGCCGTAGCGGCCGAGCGCCGTGCGGCGCCTGGCGTAGATGGTCTTGTGCTCCTCCGAAATCCGCTCCGTGATCGCCGTCCTGACCGGGCCCGGGCAGATGCAGTTGACGGTGATGCCCTCGCGGCCGAGTTCGACCGCGAGCGAACGCGTCAGCCCGACCACGCCCGCCTTCGCCGCCGAATAGGGGCTGTGCAGCGCGGTGGCGCCGAGCGCCTCGGTGGAGGCGATATTGACGATCCGCGGCGATTTCGACCGGCGCAGATAAGGCAGCGCGGCGCGGATCACGCGCTGGTGCGCGGTCAGCATCACCGCGAGCCCGTTCGCCCAGGCCTCGTCGTAGCC
The DNA here is from genome assembly GCA_963721275.1 of uncultured Alphaproteobacteria bacterium. Taxonomy (GTDB): domain Bacteria; phylum Pseudomonadota; class Alphaproteobacteria; order Rhizobiales; family Xanthobacteraceae; genus Bradyrhizobium. The sequence continues at coordinate 581,474 of CAVRIQ010000014.1, forward strand.
GTCATCGTCGATCGCCACGCGCACCGAAATGCCGGCATTGTTGACGACGATATCGAGGCCGCCGAAATGGTCGGCGATTTCGTTGACGACGGTGGTGATGTCGTCGCGATTGGCGACGTCGAGCCGCCAGGCTTTTGCGACGCCGCCCGTGGCCGCGATCTCGGTTGCAACGGCTTGCGCGCCCTCGTTCGCGTAATCGGTGACCGCGACGTTGGCACCCTCGGCGGCAAATACGCGCGCGGTGGCCCGGCCCATGCCGCTGGCCGCGCCGGTGATCAGCACCGTCAATCCCTTGACCGAGCGGCTGAGTTGCTTGAAACCGGACATGGAATTTTCCTTGCGTTTCTTCCTGGCGCTTCTTCCCTGGCGTTTCTTCCCGGGAATGTCGGCCGCTATGCTTCGACTGCCATTAAATTCGAGGGCGACGATGAACGAACTGGATTTCAGCGGCAAGCAGGTTCTCGTGGTCGGCGGCTCCAGCGGCATCGGCAACGGCATCGCGCAGGCGTTTCGCGAGAAGGGGGCACGCGTGCAGGTCTGCGGCACAAGGCCTCAGGCCGCCGATTATTCGGCAGCCGAGGGCTCGCATCTCGAGGGCCTCGATTACACGCAGCTCGACGTCAGCGATGCCAGGGCGATCGAGAATTTCAGGCCTTCGTTCGACCGGCTCGACGTGCTGGTGCTGGCGCAGGGCGCGGTGATCTACCGGCGCGGCGAATTCGAAATGGCCGGATTCCGCAAAGTGCTGGAGGTCAACCTCATGAGCCTGATGGCCTGCGCCGGCAAATTCCATGACATGCTGCGTGCGGCCAAGGGCTCGCTGATCATCGTCAGTTCGACCGCCGCCTATCATTCGACCAGGGGCAATCCGGCCTACAACGCCTCGAAGACCGGCGCGATGGGGCTGACCCGGACGCTGGGCGAGGCGTGGGCCGAGGACGGCATCCGCGTCAACGGCATCGCGCCGGGCCTGGTCGATACCAAGATGACGAGAGTGACGACATCGAATCCGAAGCGGCTGGAAGGCGCGATCGAGCGCATTCCGCTGAAGCGGCTGGGCACGCCGGCGGACATGGCCGGCGCCGCGTTGTTTCTGGCGTCGCCGCTTTCCTCCTACATCGTCGGCCAGACACTGGTGGTCGATGGCGGGTTGATTCTCTGAAGCGCTTTCGAGCGCGGTTCGCGCGAGGAAAACGCGTCAAACTGGGAGTCGAGGCGGAGGAACCGTAACCGGTCTCATTGGTTAGCTCGCTGAATTCATTTCAGGGAGTGACCGCGATGGACAAGGATCGGATTGCCGGCTCGGCCAAGGACTTTGCCGGTAAAGTCGAGGGCGCCGTCGGCGATATTGCCGGCGATGCAAAGACCCAGGCCGCAGGGCGCGCCCGCGAGGCCGCAGGCACGGTGCAGAATCTGTACGGCCAGGCCAAGGACGCCGCGCGCGACGCCGGCGATGCCGCCGTCAGCTACGCCAAGGACGCCTATGAGAACTCGGGCGAGACGTTCCGCGACGGCTCGCAGGCCGTGGCGAAGAAAGTGCAGGACAACCCGCTCGGCTCGCTGTTGATCGCAGGCGGCATCGGCTTTGCGCTGGCGCTGTTGATGACGCGTCCGCCGCGCCGGCCGCCGCCGCGCTGGCGCTATTAAGGCTGAGGCCTCATTCCGTCATTCCGGGCCGCGCGAAAGCGCGAACCCGGAATGACGGCTGTTGGGCTGTTACCGCCCGAAAAAGCCCGGTACCGAGGCTGACCTTCCGACGCTGCCCGGCGGGCGCGGGACATTGGGTGCTGCACGGGGCGCTGGTGCCGGCGGTTTCTTCGGCGCGTTGCCGAAACTGAAAAAGTCCCGCAACGACGACGGCGCGCTGGATTGAACCGGAAGCGGCGGCTTCCTGGTGGCGAGCGGTTTGGCCGGCGCGGCCGGTGGGCCGGGCGTTGCCACTGTTCCACCGGGGGCAACGGCAGCCACCGGCGTTTCGCCTTTGGCCTGTTCGCGGCCGACCTCACGGCGCGGCCAGGCAAAATCGTCGGCGCGGCCGGCGGGCGGCGCCAGCGGTTCGCCCTTCACCAGCGTGCGTGCCGCCAGCGCATCGACCGCCGCTGGTCGGGAGCCGGGACCGCCCAGCAATTGATCGGTGCCGACGGAAGACGCCACCAGCGGCAGGATCGGCCCTGCGAGCGGACGCGGCGCCGGCTGGCCGGGCTGGGCGTTGGCGTCCGGGGTTGCGGGCTCGGTCGGCAGTTCGATCGGCGCGGAACGTGACGCCAGCAGCCGGTTGATCTCGCGCTCGACGTAATGGGCAAGCTTGCGTGCGCCGGGCTTGGTAAAATAGACGCCGTCATAGGAACGCAACAGCCGGATCTGGCCTTCGAAGTCGGGACCCTTCTGCAGGAAGCGGCCGGCCTCGTCGACAAAGCCGTCCCAGACATCGACATAGGTGATGCCGGCCTTGCCGGCGGCGTCACGATACAGCGCATCCAGGAACAGCATGTCGGCCGTCGCCTTGGGGCCGCGCACCGCGGGCAGGCCGACCCACAGCACCGGCACCCCCTTCGTCTTCAGGACGGCGATCATCTCCTCAATCTTCTTGGTGTAGAGTTCGACCCAGCGTTCCTCGCGGAACTGATAGATGCCGTTCGGCGAGCGCGTGCTCTTCTCCGGCGCCATGACCGGCGGCACGTCATTGTCGGCCGCATCGTCCGGCGACAATTCGGTATCGACGGCCTTGTCGTCGGGTTTGGCGTCGCCGGGCTTGCCATCGGTCTTGCCGTCGGTCTTGCCATCGGTCTTGGCACCGGTCTTGGCGCGGGCGTCCTTCTTGTCGCCTTTCTTGTCGGACTTCTCGGCCGCCGGCTCGCGGATCGCCTGGCGGTCATCGAGTCCGAGCATGACGACGATGGCGTCGGGTTTCTCGGTCGCGAGGATGCCCTTGGCCGCGGCAGCCCAATCGGCCGGCTCGCCCCTGGGCTGATACTTGATCAGGCCGGACACGGTCTTGTGCCTGCGGATCACGCCCATCTCGGGCTGATCGGCATAGGCCTCCTCGAGACCATAGGCGAGCCAGTCCGCCATGGCGTCGCCGAGCACCAGCACGTTGCGCTCCGGCACGGTTTCGCGCTTTTCCGGCGGCGGCGCCCTGGAATAATTCTCGACCCGCTTCGGCGCCTGCTGCTGTTGCTGGAACGGCGCGAACAGGTCGCCGCCGAACCAGCCGTGCCCGCCACTCGGCCGCTGCTGCGGCTGAGGCCGTTGCCATCCGCCGAAATTGAAGAATTGCGCGGAGGCCGGTCCGGCGAGCCCGACCAACAGCGCAACCGCAACCGCCAGCGCGATCAAAGGGCCGGTTTCGGTAAACACCCGGAAAAAGGACTTTGGCTTTTGCATGCGGCTCGGTCGCAATGGATCGCGGAAGAATGGATCGCGGAGGCAGTGCGATATAGTAGCGGAATCAGGCCGCAAGCGGGCAGATTTCGACGCCATAAACCGGTCGTCCCCGCTGCCGTCAAGGGCGCGGCGGAAATGCTGTCCGCTGGGTTCCTGCGGGACGGAATCGGCGGTTCAGCGCCCCCTGAGCCGCTCCAGCACGTCGGAAGAGGCAAATCCGTCGGCGGGGGCCCCGATCGAGGCCTGGAAGCCGCGCAGCGCTTCGCGGGTCTGGCCGCCGAACTGGCCGTCCGGGGTGCCCCGATAGAAACCGCGCTGCGCCAGGAGCTGCTGCAGTTCCAGCCGCTCGGCCCGCGACAATTCGCGCTCCTGCCGCGGCCAGGGCTGCACGAACGGCGCGCCGCCGCGCAGGCGGTCGGCGAAATGGCCGATCGCCAGCGCATAGGCCTCCGCCGGGTTGTATTTCATGATCACCCGGAAGTTCTGCAGCATCAGGAATCCGGGCCCTTCCGCGCCCGCAGGCGCCAGCAGATAGGCCTTCTCGGCCGGATGCGGAAACCGCTGGCTGCCGGCGCGCGCGATGCCGAGATGCTCCCATTGCGCGATCGTCATCGCTTTCGCCCGGTCCGCGAGCATGTAATTGAAGCCCTGGGGCACCACGACCTCGTAGCCCCAGGTCTGGCCGCTCTGCCAGCCGTCCTTCTTCAGGTTGTTGGCGGTGGAGGCGATCAGGTCGGCGGCGTCGTCGACCACGTCGCGGCGGCCGTCGCCGTCGGCATCCACCGCATAGCGCTTGAAGGCGGTCGGCATGAATTGCGTGGGACCGAACGCGCCGGCCCAGGAGCCGCGCAGCTGGTCGGGACGCAGATCGCCGTGGTGCAGGATTTCCAGCGCCGAGAGGAACTCGTCCCTGAAGTATCTTTGGCGGCGGCCGACGCAGGCGAGCGTCGCCGTGGATTGCACGACGTTGCGGTCGCCCATCTGGGTGGAGTAGTTCGACTCGATGCCCCAGATCGCCGCGATCACATAACGGTCGACGCCGTAGGCCCTCTCCGCCGCATCGAACTGCGGCTTGTACTGGGCGAGGATCTCGCGGCCCCTGGCGAGCCTGACGTCGTTGACGAGGATGTCGAGATAATCCCAGATCGATTTGGTGAATTCCGGCTGCGAATCCATCAGATCCATCAGCCGCAGATCGGGCGTGAGGCCGGCGGTAAAGCGCTCGAAGCTCTCGCGCGAGATGTGGCGGCGCGCGGCGTCGGGCCACATCGAGGCGACGCAATTGTCGAAATTCGCCGCCGCTTCCCGGATCGCGGATGCCGTCATCAAGGGGTGGCCGGAGGCGCCGTCCTCCCCGCTCCAGGGCAATACCGCGCCGGCGCCGGCGGGCGTGGCCTGGGCCTGCGCCGAGCTTCCCGGCCGCCGCGCCGGCGGGATGGTCTGGCCGCCGCTGGAAAGCGAGCCGGTGAAGACGTTGCCGAACAGGCTAAAGGGGCCGCCACCGCCGGAGGACTGCGCATGCGCCCCGCCGCAGGCGATCAACGCCGCCGCAACGATTATTGCGCTGGTTCGCCCGTTCGCCAAAAATCCCGTCCGTCGCGTCATGTTCCACCCGCACCACCCGAACAAATCCCGGCTTTCAGGAGGCCTTGTCGCGGTTTCCAATAGCTTAACAAAGCGGTTTTTTGTCGCTGTTTCCACCCTCCCCGCGGCGGCGGGGATGAAGTATGCCTCGCCCGGATTTGCAGCACGCATCCGGCTTTGTTCCCGGCTGCAAACCGGCTACCAACGTGCGATCAAACCCATCCTCCCGCTCGTTCGCTTCAAGGCATTCGAAAACCCCATGAAAATCCGCAAAGCCGTCTTTCCGGTCGCCGGCCTCGGCACCCGCGTTCTGCCCGCCACCAAGGCGATGCCGAAGGAAATGCTGACCATCGTCGACAAGCCGCTGATCCAGTATGTGGTCGATGAGGCCAGGGAGGCCGGCATCGAACATTTCATCTTCGTCACCGGCCGCAACAAGGGCGTGATCGAGGACCATTTCGACCGGATGTACGAGCTCGACGCCACGCTTGCCGCCCGCGGCAAGAAGGCCGAGATGGAGATCCTGGCGCGCGACCAGCCGGAAGCCGGCGCCATGAGTTTCACCCGCCAGCAGGCGCCGCTCGGTCTCGGCCATGCGGTGTGGTGCGCCCGCGACATCGTCGGCAACGAGCCGTTCGCGGTCGTGCTGCCGGACGAACTGGTGCTGAACACGCCGGGCTGCCTGAAACAGATGATCGAGGCCGCCGGCCAGCTCGGCGAGAAATCCAACCTGATCGCGGTGGAGGAAGTGCCCGCCCATCTGACGCATCAATACGGCATCTGCGGCGTCGGCAAGCGCCATGGCAGGATGTTCGAGGTCGACGGCATGGTGGAAAAGCCGGCCAAGGGCACCGCGCCCTCCAATCTCTCGATCACCGGGCGCTACATCCTGCAGCCGGAGATTTTCAAGATCCTGGAAACCCAGGAACGCGGCGCCGGCGGCGAGATCCAGCTCACCGATGCCATGATCGGCCTGGCGAAGACGCAGAGCTTCTACGGCGTCGAGTTCGAAGGCGAGCGGCACGATTGCGGCTCGAAGCCGGGCTTCCTGCGCGCCAATATCGCCTTCGGCATGGCGCGCGCGGATTTGCGCGACGGCCTGCGCGAAGAGATGAAGAAGTATCTGGCGAAGTGACGCCGGCTGTTCCCACAGCCGTCATTGCGAGGAGCGCTTGCGACGAAGCAATCCATGGGGTAGCGGTCTGTCCGCGGCGAGACTGGATTGCTAACCGCTGCGCTCGGAGATACGATGTTGTGGACGGCCTTCCGTTAGACCGACCGCATCCGCACGCAGTTGGCGCAAAACGTGGTCGCCGGAGCTAGCCACGAAAAGGGAGCTGACTTCGCTGTCGCCCGGCATGGGGAGAAGTGTCACAGAACAGCGACTGATCTGGGCGAGAACGATTTTGGCGCGGTTCACGGACTTGAGAGCGAAGGCGGCCGATCGATTTCGCGTAAGGTAAAGCGTTCGAAGATGCATGAGGTCGGTATTCGACGAGATCGAGCCCTGCCGGGTTGGCATGGAGGCGTGCGGTTCGGCGCATTATTGGGCGCCGCGAACTGACCGCGATGGGGCACGAGGTGGTTCTGATACCGCCGGCTTACATCAAACCCTACGTCAAGCGGGGCAAGAATGACGTGGTCGATGCGGCGGCGATCTGCGAGGCGATGTCGCGACCGGATATGCGCTTCGTACCGATCAAGAGTGCCGACCAGCAAGCGGTTCTGATGCTGCACAAGACCCGCGAACGTGCTGGTCAAGCAGCGCACGACGGCTGTCAACGGCCCTGCGCGGCCAGGCCTTGCCGAGCTCGGTATCGTCGCTGCCAAGGGCATAGGCCGCGTCGATGAACTGCTGGCGCTGGCGAAGGTGGATGCCGCACTTCCGCGTGTTGAAGCCGTGGCGGCGGTGGCCTGCATGGCTCGACATCTGGACAGGGCTCGACCTGTCGAGTCGAGAGGAGCCGTGGACGAGGAGATCGCCAGGGGCGCACGAGACAAAATCCGATCAGCCGCTTGCTCGATGAGATCCGCGAAGCATTGGGACGCTGATCGCGAATCGGCGACCGCGGCCAGCGTTCCCGATCCGGAGCGACTGTTCGACAGTCCGAACGCGGCACGTCGCGGCATGCGGGCTTGGGCGACGCCCTGGCAAAATTCGAGCGGGGGCAAGGAGAAGCTCGGCCATCACCGAAGCGGGCAACCGCTATATCCGCAAAATGCTGGTCACGGGCGCGACTTCGGTGCTGCGTGTGCGCAGGCAAGCGCAAAGGCGCTCTCGCCGACTGGATCAACGCGCTGCGGGCGAGGAAGCCTGAAGCGGCTGGCAGCCGTGGCTCTGGCGCAACAAGCTGGCAAGGATCTGCTGGAGTACGCCACCAGGACGTCACAGGCGAGGGACTGCGCCGCAGCCCGATACGTATGTCAAAGGCTCGAGCTCACCTCGCCGTCTCAAGCAGCATCCGACAGACCAGTTTGCCGGGTTCACAGTTTGGTAAGCACGAAAGACGTGATGAACGATACGGTCAAATGCCGCACCGAAAGCCATGGACACCCCGAGCACCGTCACGAGCCGCGAGCTCGCCGCAATGATAGGGACCAAGGCAATCGGATTTCATCAGGGCCAGCGGTCGTAAAACCGCACCAACAGGCCGGACATATGACCGAAGCAGACCAAATCGTTCGATACGTCAAAAAGTGTCTTCGCGGCGAGATGGATTGCTTCGCGCGTCCACATATGACGGGGGGCCGCCTTCGCCTACGCCACCAGCGAAAACTTCGGAATATTTGCCAGCACCGACTGGTTGCGGCCGCCCGCCTTGGCGGCGTAGAGCGCCTTGTCGGCGGCTTTCACCAGGATCGACCAGTCCAGGTTCGCAGCCGGCGTCAGGCTCGCGACCCCGATGCTGACGGTGACGATCGTCGGGCCGTCGGACCATTCCTGCACCTTCAGCCGGATCGTTTCGGCCACTCCGACCGCCTCCTCGGCCGCAAGCCCCGGCAGCAGCACGGCGAATTCCTCGCCGCCATAGCGCGCGGCGCAATCGCCGGCCCGCAGCACCGAATCCGAAATGCAGATGGCAATGCCCACCAGCATCTGATCGCCGGCCTGATGTCCGAAAGTGTCGTTGTAGGATTTGAAATGGTCGGCATCGATCATCAGCAGCGAGACCGGCATCGCGTGACGCGCCGCGCGCCGCCATTCGGAATCGATCTCGGTGTCGAATTTGCGCCGGTTTCTCAATCCGGTGAGCGCGTCGGTGGTCGCGAGCTCCTCGAGCCTGTCCTCGGCGCGGGCGCGGCGGCCGATCTCGCGGGCGAGGAACAGCGTCACGGCCAGCACGAACAGGATCAGCGCCAGCATGATGGCGCCGATCCGGATCGCCTGGGTGCGCCACAGGCGAAAGACGCTGTCCAGCGGCTTTCCAACCACGACGAACAGCGGACTTGTGCCGCTGCGGCGGACGTACAGCCGCGGGATGGGGTCCACCGGGCCCACCCCCGCATAAGAGCCTTCGCTGGGCAGGTTCGCCTGGTTCCAGGTCGGCTTTTCTGCCAAATTCCTGCCGATGATGTCGAGGTCGAACGGCCGGCGCATGATGATGGTGCGATCGGGTCGCAGCACGGTGATGGTGTCGTTTCGGCCGAGGTTCAGGCGAGCGAACAGGTCGTGAAAATAGCTGAAGCGGATGGAGCCGGCCACCACGCCGAGGAAGCTTCCGTCGGCGCCGGTGATGCGCCGGCTGAGCACGATGGCGTAGGCGCCCCGATGCAGCATCGGACGGCTGATGAACAGGCCGGCGTCGGGCCGGTCGCGATGAACCTTGAAATATTCCTCGTCGGCGCGGTTTTCGGGTACCGGATCCAGCGTCGAGGCGTCGCTGGTCAGCCGCCCCTTGGCATCGAATACCTGGATCGCACCGAAGTGTTTCGCGGTTGCGGCGTGATCAAACAGGATCAGGTGCCGGATGGGTTTGCTGACATCCTTGATCGCCGGTTCCACCATGTTGCCGGCGACGGCACGCAGCGACAGGTCGTAAAGTTCGATATTGCGGCTGATGTCGGCGTCGATGGTCGTTGCGAGATTCTCGAGCGTCTGGCGCGCCAGCGCTTCCTCGCCGCGGCGCATGTCGAGCAGTACGCTGGCGCAGATCGCGGAAAAGCCGATCACCGTCACCACCGACGATGCGATCAGCAATTTCGCCGATAGCCGCCAGTGCCGTTCGGCCACGCTCTTCCGCAGTCCGAATAGCATTCCTTCGCTCCCGAGCCTTCTGGATGCGCTTCATTCATTGCTGCGGGCTTAAGTGACGACAGCGATGCATTAATGAGTTAACGGTTCGTTGCCGGGACCGCGGGCAGGGCGAGAATGCCTCGCAAGCGCATGGCGGTCTTGAGTGCTCACCGGGTTGGTCTGAAATCGAAGCTTGCCCATACTACGGCATTGCCGTAGTATGGGGGCTCGATGCAGACCGTGGTGGAAACGCCGTCCTATCTGGCTGACGCGGAGAGGTTGTTTTCGCCGGTAGAGCGCATGGCCATCGTGGATCGCCTGGCGGCTGATCCCAGATGTGGCGTGGTGATTCCTGGCAGCGGCAGCCTTCGCAAGGTGCGGTTCGGCTTCGGCGCGAGAGGCAAGCGCGGCGGCGCGCGAATTATCTATTTGTTCAGTGGAGAGAGCCTGCCCGTGTTCATTCTGGCTGTCTTCGCTAAAAACGAGAAATCTGACCTTTCGGCAGCCGAGCGCAATGCTCTAGCCAGGATGGTTGCAGATATGATCGAGGATTACCGGAGACAAAAATGACAAAAAGCGCATTCGACAAGATCAAGGCCGGGCTCGGCGAGGCTAAAGCCTGTCTAGATGGATCGGGAGACAAACGGAGCTATGGCATTCATGTTCCGACCCGGATCAACGTGAAGAAGATCCGTACGCGGCTTGGTCTCTCGCAGGAGAGCTTCGCGCAAACCTATGGCTTCGCGCTATCGGCGGTGCGCGATTGGGAGCAGGGCCGCCGTCAGCCGGAACGCAGCGCCCGCATCCTGCTCAAGGTTGTCGAAAAGGAGCCGGAAGCCGTAACACGGGCTTTGGCCAAATCCGCTTGACCAGTCAGCGAGTTCGCCCGTGAACGACTACGACGCGCTGCGCGATCATCTGAAGAAGCAGAAGCTGCCGGAATTCGTGCTGAGCTTCGAACAGATCGAGGAGATCATCGACGCGGCGCTGCCGCGCGCGGCGCAGCGCGCGTCGTGGTGGGAGACCCTGCGCAGCCCGCAGGAAAAGATGCCGCAGCGCGAGGCCTGCCTCGCCGCCGGCTATATCGCGACCCGGCAGGCCGACGGCAAGAGCGTGCGGTTCAAGAAGATGCCGCACGACACGCGTCGTCCCCGCGAAAGCGGGAATCCCTGACCCCTCGGCGGTATTTCAGCGAAGGCTACCCCCGTCGCTCGATGGGAAAGGCCGCGGGCGTATGGGACGACGAGAGAGACTCCCGGGCGTGACCCATAAAGCCAGAGATTACGGCCGGACAAAAAGACGTCGTCCGACCGCCGCGACAAGTAAATTTGAGCCCACATCCGATAAATGCACGATATCGGTTGCGACCACGTCGTCCGCGGTGGGGCCCACACGCGTTATGCAGCCCTCGGCGTTGCACAAGATGTGCCATGCCGAGATATATTCCACGCCGGCGGCGCTGCTGAAGGCTTCCATCCGCCCGTCGTTCTCCGGCCCGGACACGCCTGCTGCCATCCGCTCGGCGATGCTGTGCCGCAGCCGATAAAGATTTACCAGCGAAGCGGGCAGCGGGCGTTTCCATACCGGTACGGGCCCCAAAACAACAATTCGCGGGATATGGATGGCCCTGAGTTTCTCGATGGTTTCCATGAGTTTGCCGAGATCGTTATTCTTGCCCCACATCGCATGAAGCAGCACGACCTCCGGAGCCGACGACTTTATAAAGCCGAATACGAGATCATTGAACGCATCACAGGAGGATCCGGTTGCCAGAATCGGCGCGCACGCCGGGGAACTAAAATGAGCCAGGCGAAAGGGGACGGTTTGCTGGGCTTTTTTTAGTCCCGGGTAGAGCGCTGCCGCCGTGGAATCTCCCCAAACAAACAAAAGGGGCTTGTCGCCCTGCTCGATGCAATTCGGACCGAGGTGGGCGTGAGGCGCCTCCGAAAAGCACTCGTCGCGCAGACCTGCATTGTTCATTGGCCGGACCAGCGCGATATCGCGAATCTCCGGGGCGAAGCGAAAGGCGAAGCCGGACGCATTGGCCGTTAAAATCCCCACCATGCCGACGGCTATCAATCCGAAGGACAGCCTTGGCACCACATTTGGCGCCCGACGAAGCGGGATCTCGACGAAACGAAATGTCGCCCATGCGAGAACAAAAGCAAGGATGATGGCAGCCCAGGTCTCCAGCAGAGTCGGGTCCCCGCTTCGTACAATCCCGAGATAGGACAGCAGCGGCCAGTGCCAGAGATAAAGCGGATAGCTGATCAATCCGATCAGGACCATCGGCCGGCTTGACAGCAATACCCGGTTTACCCCCGAGTTCGGCGAGATGATGATCAATACCGCTCCCAGCACTGGCAGCAGCGCATAGAGGCCGGGAAACAAACTTTCCTTCTTGAGCCAAATCGCGGCGACGATGATCATCGCAAGGCCGATCGCCGCAAGCAGGTTATCGAAATGCCCGGACCGCTCCTCGCGTTCTGGACGGTTGATGGAGCGGTTGGCGATGATGCCGCCCGCCAGCAACTCCCACGCTCTCGATATTGGCGAGTAAAACGACCATTCCTTGTAGCCGAAGAAAATCAACAGGCTGACGGCGAACGACGCGACCGCGATGGCGGCGATCCAGCGCCATCGCCGCCTCGACACCAGCAGCATCGACAGCAGCGGCGGCCAGAAAATATAGAACTGTTCCTCGATGCCCAACGACCAAAGGTGGAGAAGCGGATTTCCGGTTGCATCCGGCGCAAAATAGCCAAGCTGCGTAAGCTGAAACAGGTTGGATACAAACGCGACGCCCGCCGCCATGCTCTTCCCGAGCAAGGTAAAGGCTTCGGGTAGGAGAACAAACCAGCCGATCAGATAGGTTGCGGCCAGCACAACCAGGAGCGCCGGAAATATCCGCCGAATTCGGCGCCCGTAAAACTCCATCGATGAGAAGCTGCCGGCCGCGACCCGCGTGAGAATGATGCGGGTGATCAGGAAGCCGGAAATGACGAAAAAGATGTCAACCCCGACGAAGCCGCCGGGAATGAACTCCGCATGATATCCGACCACCAGCAGAATCGAGACTGCCCGAAGCCCGTCGATATCGGCGCGATAGGCAGTCGCATTTTTGTGCTCGGGGCGGGCTGTTGTGCGCATTGAAAGGTTAGATACCGCTTCCCCCGCCAGGGACAACATGATTGTCGTTGAGCCTGGCGCTATGCACGGCCATGTCCCCCGGTCATTCGCGTCGATTTTGGCATGTCGGCGGCGTATCCGGTTAGGGTAATTTCGGAAATGCCGGTTGTGTCGTGCGCGTGCACCAGCATGAAGCCAGCGTCGCGGGACGAAAATCGCAAAGGCGGCGTGCCAAGGAGTACGCGCCCTAGCTCGCCGCCTCGAGCCGCTCTTCGGTGAGGAGCCGCATCGCGGCGTCGGCGTCCATCGGCTCGCCGAACGCAAAGCCTTGCGCGTATTCGCAGCCCAGCTGGTAGAGCTCGACCGCGTCGGAATCGGTCTCGGCGCCTTCGGCGACCACGTCCATGCCGAGGTCGTGGGCGAGCGCGATGATCGATTTCAGGATCACCGGGCGCGTGCCGCGGCTGGTGGTGCGCACGAAGGACTGGTCGATCTTGATGGTGTCGAAGGGAAATCGCTGCAGATAGGCCAGCGACGAATGGCCGGTGCCGAAATCGTCCAGCGACAGTCCGGTGCCGAGCTCGCGGATCCGCGTCAGCATCTGCGCCGCGTGCTCCGGGTTCTCCATCACCAGCGATTCCGTCAATTCAAGTTTGAGCGTGCCGCGCGCCACCGAGGAGCGCGACAGCACGGTGCGGATATCGTGGATCAGATCGTGCCGCAGCAATTGCCGCGAGGAGACGTTGACGCTGGCGAAGATCGGTTCGCGCGAGCGCATCGCGCGCTGCCAGATCGAGAGCTGCCTGGCGGTCTGGTCCAGCACGAACATGCCGAGATCGACGATCAGGCCGATCTCCTCGGCGATGGCGATGAATTCCACCGGCGACATCCGCCCGAGTTTGGGATGATCCCAGCGCGCCAAAGCCTCGAAGCCGGCGATCGAACGGTCTTCCAGCCGCACGATCGGCTGGTACAGGATGGTGATTTCCTCGCGCTCGATGGCGCGGCGCAACTCGGATTCCAGCGTCAGCCGGTCGGTCTTTCGCGCCCGCATCGCCGGCTTGTAGACATCGATACGGTCGCCGCCGATCCGCTTGGAATGATACATCGCAAGCTCGGCGTCCTTGATGATCTCGTCGGACAATTGCGTCTGCGGATCGGAGAGCGCGAGCCCGATCGAGGCGGTGAGGAAGATCTCGCGGTCGTTGAAGGCGATCGGCGCGCGGATGGTCTTGCGGATGGTCTCGGCGAAGGCGGTGATGCGCGCCGGGTCCTGTTCCGACATCAGGATCAGGCCGAACTGGTCGCCGGCGAGCCGCGCCAGCGTATCCTGCGGCTTGAGGATGCGGGTCAGCCGCCGCGCCAGCGTCAGCAGGATCGAATCGCCGACCGCGATGCCGACGGAATCGTTGACCTGCTTGAAGCGGTCGAGATCGATCACCATCAGCGTCGGCCGCAGGTTCGGCACGGTTTTCGCGAAATTGGCCACCGCGCCGAGGCGGTCGATGAACAATTTGCGGTTCGGCAGGCCGGTGAGATTGTCGTGCACCGAGTCGTGCAGCATGCGCTCTTCGGCGTTCTTGGCCTCGGTGACGTCGGTGAGCGTGCCGACCACGCGGGAGACTTCGCCGTCGGAGCCGACCACGGGCCGTGCCTTAAGCGCGAACCACATGAAGTGGCCGTCCGGCGTGCGCAGCCGGAAATCCTGCACCAGCCGCCCGCGGCGCTGGTCGAGCACGCTGTCGAGCGCGGCGCGGAAACGGTCCTGGTCGAGCGGATGCAGCACTTCGAGCCATTTCGCGGCCGGGCCTTCCAGCGTGCCGCGTTTGAGGCCGAGCAGGCTCTCGGTCTCCGGACTGGTGAACACCTTGTCGGCGGAGACGTCCCAGTCCCAGATCAGGTCGCCCGAGCCGGTCAGCGCCAGCGCGCGGCGCTCGACGTCGGACACCACGCCGGTGGTGGCGCCGCCGCCCGCAAAGGCGTGCTGCATCACCGTAAACCCGATCAGCATCACGATCAGCACGAGGCCGCCGAGCAGCGCCGGGCCGACGATGTCGTTGGTGACGCTGCCCGCCACGGTCATGCCGGCCGCGATCACCCAGACCACCAGCAGGAACCAGGTCGGGATCAACAGCACCGCGCGGTCAAAGCCGTGGGTCGAGAGATAGACGATCAGGGCGAAGCCGGCGAAGGCGATCAGGACCAGCGACATCCGCGCGATGCCGGAGGCGACCGCGGGATCGAACAGCGCCAGCGCCACCAGCGAGCCGAGGAAGGCCAGCCAGCCGACCGTGATGTGGGAATAGCGCACATGCCAGCGGCTGAGATTGAGATAGGCGAACAGGAACACCAGCAGCGTCGCGGCCAGGATCGCCTCGCCCGCCGCGCGCCAGACCCGCTCGGCGTTGTTCGACATGTCGAGCACCTTGGCCCAGAAGCCGAAATCGACCCCGATATAGACCAGCACCGCCCACGCCAGCGCGGCGGCGGCCGGAAACATGATGCTGCCCTTGACCACGAACAGGATGGTCAGGACCAGCGCCAGCAGACCGGAAATGCCGATCACGATGCCCTGGTACAGCGTGAACGAATTGACCTTGTCCTTGTAGGCGTCGGGTTCCCACAGATAGAGCTGCGGCAATTTATCGGTGCGCAGTTCCGCGACGAAGGTAATGACGGCGCCGGGATCGAGCGTGATGCGGAAGATGTCGGCGGTCGCGTTCTCCTGGCGCTCCGGGCGGTCGCCGGTCGACGGCGTGATGGTGGCGATGCGCGACAGTCCGAGGTCGGGCCACAGCAGTCCCGAGGACACGATGCGGTAATGCGGCGCGACGATCAGACGATCGAGCTGGTCGTCGGTGTTGTTGGCGAGCGCGAACACCACCCAGTTCTGTCCGCCCTCGCGGGCGCGCACCTCGATGCGGCGGACGATGCCGTCGGTGCCCGGCGCGGTGGAGACCTGGATGCGGTCGGTGTCGCTATGCCGATGGTCGAGTATGGCGGTGAGGTCGATCGCAGGCGCGTCGCTGCGGACGCTGACGGCGTCGAGCGCGCGCGCCGGCTGCGCGGCGGCAAAAATCACGAGGCCCAGCACCAGTGGCGCAAGGCACCTGATCAGACGCAATGTCAGTTCTCCGCGATCAAACCTGCCCGGCCGAACAACCGCCGGCGTGGCCGGATAAATGACATGAAAGCGAAGGAAATCAAAGGGTTTCCGGTCGCGCTTTGTTGGCAGGCGTTAAACGACCAACACAATTTTGCCAATATGTTCGCTGGTCTCCATGCGCCGGTGCGCGTCGGCGGCCTTTGCCAGCGGGAATGTGCTGTCCATCAGGGGTTTTATCCGCCCCTGCCGCAATAGCGGCATCACTTTGGCCTCGATGGCGGCGACCATCGCCGCCTTATCCGCATTGCTACGGGGACGCAGCGTCGAGCCGGTATGGTGCAGCCTCTTCACCATCAGCTTGGCAAAATTGACGGTGGCTTTGGGGCCGCCGAGAAAGGCGATCTGCACCACGCGGCCGTCGACCGCGGCCGCGTCGTAATTGCGCTCGATGTATTCGCCGCCAACCATGTCGAGAATGACATTGGCGCCCGCGCCATCGGTCGCACTCCTTACTTCAGCGACAAAATCCTCGGTCTTGTAATTGATGGCGCGGTCGGCGCCGAGCTTCAGGCAGGCGTCGGCCTTGTCCTTCGACCCGACGGTGACGATCACCCTGGAACCGAAGGCCTTCGCGAGCTGGATCGCCATGGTGCCGATTCCGGACGAGCCGCCATGGATCAGGAGCGTCTCGCCCGGCTGAAGCCGGCCGCGTTCGAACACATTGTGCCAGACCGTCATCAGGGTTTCCGGAAGGGCGCCGGCTTCCTGCATCGACAGGGCGGGCGGCACCGCCATCGCCTGGGCGTCCTGCGCGATGCAGTATTGCGCATAGCCGCCACCGGCCACCAGCGACATCACCTTGTCGCCGATCTTGTGGCGGGCAACGCCCGTCCCGGCCGCGACGACTTCGCCCGCCACTTCAAGGCCGGGCAAATCGCTGGCGCCGGGCGGCGGCGGATAGGCGCCGGAACGCTGCGCGACGTCGGGGCGGTTGACGCCGGCGGCAGCGACCTTGATCAGGATTTCGCCCGCACCGGGCGCGGGCACCGGGCGGGTCTCGGGCAACAGCACCTCGGGGCCGCCGGGCTTGCTGATGCCGATGACGGTCATTTGCGCGGGCAGCTTTTCCATGATTTGTCCTTGCGAAAAGCGGGAAATTGAAGCGGCATCTGATTAGCCAGCCACGTGGCTGCTGGCAACCGCCCCCCACGGCGCTCGAACATGCAAGGACAAATCATGGCGATCGAGGACGACGACAAGCCGAGGAAGAAAGTCACTCACGAGATCGGGCAGGACCTGTCGCTTTTGTCGGTCGAGGAACTGGCCGAGCGCATCGCGCTGATGCATTCGGAGATCGAGCGGCTGCAGGCCGCGATGACGAAAAAGCGCGCCTCGAAGGATGCGGCGAACAGTTTTTTCAACAAGACGTGAGAGGCGCCGCCCGCGAACACGACCACCGCGGTGCACGGCGGATGCTCCTCCGTCACGCCCGGCCATGGCAGGCCAGCTTGCGCAGACTGCGTGAACTTGTCTGCGGCGCCGGGCATCCGCTTCCGTGCGGCGATGAGACGTCGATGGCCGGACGAGCCGCGCCATGACGGTACGGTACAAAGGTAGGCCAGTGGCCGACATGGCAAACAAAACCTGAAAAAAATCGTTCGTTTACGATCGATTAAGCTTTCTCGTCTATGACTAGGCTCGTCCTCGTTTGGACACCGAGTGGCTCCTGTCCACTCTGTTTGACGCCTCCCTGTTATCAACTTCAAAGCCGCCGGAAACGGCGGCTCTTTTTTTGCCGTCTTCATTTTGGCGTCTTCGTCACCACGCTGGAAACCATAATCAGGCTTGCGGCTGGACTCTCGTCCCCGGGCGCGCAATGATTTGTTCATCATAAGCCCGGCGCGCTTCAAAGCCGGCCAGCGTAATCAGTGGCGTGAGGGCGTTAACCATGTCGGACCGTTCGCAAGGCGAAACCGCGCTCGTGCAATTCAGCGAGCGGCTTACCAATTCCGCGGCGTTCGGCACGCTGTTCCGGGAAGGCATGGATCTGGTGGAGGAAACCGCGGCCTATCTCGACGGGATCGGCCGCACCGAAGCCAAGGCGCTCGACCGTTCCGTCAGCCTCACTTATGCGACCGAAAGCATGCGGCTGACCACCCGGCTGATGCAGCTCGCCTCGTGGCTGCTGCTGCACCGCGCGGTGAAGGAAGGCGAGATGACGCTGATCCAGGCCAACCGCGAAAAGACCAAGGTCAAGCTCTCCGCCGCCGACCCGGGCCCGGAGGAGATGATCGAAAAGCTGCCGCAGCAATTGCAGGACCTGATCGCGCGCTCGATGGCGCTGCAGAGCAAGGTCCGACGGCTGGATAACTCCATCCACGCGATGCCGGCCGAGCGCGCCGCGATCGGAAATCCGCTGGTGCCGCAGCTCAACCGCCTCAAGGCGGCGTTCGAGCAGTAATTCCGCAGGACGTCACCGCGCGTAAAGCCACCGCACGAAAAAACGCCCCGGCTTGCCGGGGCGTTTTTCTGGTCCAGCCTCGAATGCGGGGCTGAGCGCCATCAATCTTTCTTGAGGAAGCCCGAAAACTTCTTCTGGAAACGCGACACGCGGCCGCCGCGATCGAGCAGCTGCTGGGCGCCGCCGATCCAGGCCGGGTGCGACTTGGAGTCGATATCGAGGTTCAGCTTTTCGCCTTCCTTGCCCCAGGTCGAGCGCGTCTGGTACTCGGTGCCGTCGGTCATCACGACCGTAATCATATGATAATCCGGGTGAATTTCGGCTTTCATGGCATATCCTCTAGCGCGCCGGCGCCTGTCGATCGATTGTGCGGGGACGGATTTGGGCCGCTCTATAACGCTTTAGGCCCCCCAAAACAAGCCAGCTATCTATAGGGATTCTAAGGATTTGCCTCTTCTGGCGGCGGGGCCTATCTGGGGGGCGGCAAATCGATTGGTCGGGATCTCATGAGCGCAGTGGAACGGCTTGAAGGCGGCCGCGATAATGGCCTTGGCGAAACGCCGCCGCGGCGCGAGGCGGAGCCGTCCGCCATCGAAGCCCAACTGAGCGAACTGCCGGCCAAACGTCGCGCACGGCTTCGTCCGCTGGTGGCGCTGGCGCCCTATGTCGGGCGCTATCGCGGGCGCGCGGTTCTCGCATTGATCGCGCTGACGGTGGCCGCGATCACGACGCTGGTGGTGCCGGTCGCGGTGCGGCGGATCATCGATTTCGGCTTCTCTGCCGAAGGCGTCGCGCTGATCAACAGCTATTTCGGCGTGATGATCGCGGTGGTCGCGGTGCTGGCCGGCGCCAGCGCGTCGCGATATTACCTGGTGATGACGATCGGCGAGCGCATCGTCGCCGATCTCAGGCGCGATGTGTTCGCGCATCTGATGTCGCTGTCGCCGGCCTTCTTCGATTCCGCGCGCTCGGGCGAACTGATCTCGCGGCTGACCGCCGACACCACCCAGCTCAAATCCGCGGTCGGCGCCTCGGTGTCGATCGCGCTGCGCAACCTGATGCTGTTCATCGGCGCCACCGCGATGATGGTGATCACGAGCCCGAGGCTCTCCGGCTTCGTGCTGCTGGCGATCCCGCTGATCGTGATTCCGCTGGTGGCGTTCGGGCGCTGGGTGCGGCGGCTGTCGCGCAACGCCCAGGATACGCTGGCGGAGGCGACGGCGTATGCTTCCGAACTGGTCGGCGCGATCCGGACCGTGCAGGCCTATACCAGCGAGCAGATGGCCAATGCGCGCTTCGGCGGCGAGGTCGAACAGTCCTATGAGGCGGCCCGCACCTCGACCCGCGCGCGCTCGGTGCTCACCGCCATCATCATCTTCATCGTCTTCGCCAGCGTGGTGGCGATCCTGTGGATCGGATCGCACGACGTGCTGACCGGTTTGATCAGCCCGGGCCGGCTCGGCCAGTTCGTGCTGTACGCGGCGTTCGCGGCGGCGGGATTGGGCCAGCTCAGCGAAGTCTGGGGCGAGGTCTCGGCGGCGTCGGGTGCTGCGGAACGGCTGTTCGAGATTCTGAACGTCAAATCGGCGATCGCGGTGCCGGCTTCGCCGCTGGCCATGCCGGTGCCGGCGCGCGGCGACGTCGGCTTCGAAAACGTCGCCTTCGCCTATCCGACGCGGCCCGACACGATGGCGATCGACGGCGTCTCGCTCGCGGTGCGCGCCGGCGAGAAGGTCGCGATCGTCGGCCCCTCCGGCGCCGGCAAGAGCACGCTGTTCCATCTCTTGCTGCGGTTCTACGATCCGGCTTCCGGCACGATCTCGTTCGACGGCGTGCCGATCAAGGCGGCCGATCCGCGCGAGGTGCGCTCCCGCATCGCCTTGGTGCCGCAGGAATCGGTGGTGTTCGCCGCCAGCGCCCGGGAAAACATCCGCTTCGGCCGGCCCGATGCCAGCGATGCCGAGGTCGAGCGCGCCGCCGATCTGGCCCACGCCACCGAATTCATCCGCCGGCTGCCCGGCGGCTTCGAGTCGCAGCTCGGCGAGCGCGGCGTGACGTTGTCCGGCGGCCAGCGCCAGCGTATCGCGATCGCGCGCGCGATCCTGCGCGACGCGCCGCTGCTGCTGCTCGATGAGGCCACCTCGTCGCTCGATGCGGAGAGCGAGACGCTGGTGCAGACCGCGCTGGAGGAACTGATGCGCCACCGTACCACGCTGGTGATCGCGCATCGGCTCGCCACCGTGCTGTCCTGCGACCGCATCATGGTGATGGAGCAGGGCCGCATCGTCGAGCAGGGCACCCACGCCTCGCTGGTCGCCGCCAACGGGCTGTATGCGCGACTGGCAAGGTTGCAGTTCGAGGGCGTGTGACCTCGTCATGCCCGGACTTGATCCGGGCATCCATCTTCTTCGCAACAACATTTTTCAAAATAGGTCGATTGCCGGGTCAAGCCCGGCAACGACGATCTCAAATTACTTTGGCTCCCACGCCATCTTCTTGACCGGCCGTCCCGAGGTCGGATTGACGTCCTCGCCGGCATGAACGAAGCCGTTGCGCTCGTAGAAGCGGATGGCGCGGGCGTTGTCTTCGTTGACCAGCAGCGTGATGCGATCGGGCGACCGGCGTTTGGCCTCGTCGACCAGCATGGTTGCCAGCTCCGAACCCCAGCGATCGGGGGCGATCACCAGCTGATCGAGATAGCCTAAGGCGTCGATGGTAACGAAGCCGGCCGGCGCGCCTTCCGCTTCCGCGACGATGATCGCGGCCTTCGGCACCAGTTCGCTGCGCCAGCGCTCGCGCCACCATTCCAGGCGCGCGGCGAAGTCGATCGACGGATAGGCCTGCCGCCAGGACTCGAGCCACAGCGCGATGAGAGCGTCCTCGTCCTCGGCGCGGTAGGGGCGAAGCTGGAACGCTGCGGTCACTTATCGTTCCGTCAGCTTCAGCTCGATGCGGCGGTTGCGCTTGTAGGCTTCTTCGGTCGCCGCCGTATCGAGCGGCTGGAACTCGGCAAAACCGGCGGCGACCAGCCGCTGCGGCGGCACGCCGAGCGAGACCAGGTACTGCACCACCGAGATCGCGCGCGCCGACGACAATTCCCAGTTCGACTTGAATATCGGGCTGTTGATCGGCCGCACGTCGGTATGACCGTCGACCCGCAGCACCCAGGCGATTTCGCGCGGGATCTGCTTGTCGAGGTCGATCAGTGCATTCGCCACATTGTCGAGTTCGGACTTGCCTTCGGGCAACAGCACCGCCTGTCCGGTGTCGAAAAACACTTCGGACTGGAACACGAAACGGTCGCCGACGACCCGGATGTCCGGCCGGTTGCCGAGAATGGCGCGCAGCCGCCCGAAGAATTCCGAACGGTAGCGCGACAATTCCTGCACCCGCTGCGCCAGCGCGACGTTCAGGCGCGAGCCGAGATCGGCGATCTTGGTCTGCGATTCCTTGTCGCGGCTCTCCGAGGCGTTGAGCGCATCCTCGAGTGCGGCAAGCTGGCGGCGCAGCGCGCTGATCTGCTGGTTGAGCACTTCGATCTGCGCCAGCGCCCGCGACGACACCTGTTTCTCGGAATCCAGCGCCTTGTTGAGTTCGTTGGCGCGGCCGGCGGCGTCATTGCCGGCGCCGGCCAGGCCTTCATAGAGGCCCTTGACGCGGTCGCGCTCGGACTCCGCCGACGCGAGCCCGGCGCGGAGCTGGGAGACCTCGTCGTCGAGCGAGATCTTGCCGAGTTTTTCCAGCGACAACAGGTCGTTCAGCTGCGCGATCTTGGCGTTGAGCTGCTCCAGCGCCTTGTCCTTGCCGGTGATCTGCTGCGACAGGAAGAACTGCACCACCAGGAACACCGAGAGCAGGAACACGATCGAGAGCACCAGCGTCGACAGTGCATCGACGAAGCCCGGCCAGTAGTTGAATCCGGTCTCGTTGCGGCGGGCACGGGCGAGGGCCATTTTAACATTCTCCGCGGGTTTCTTAACCTCTCCCAAAGGGAGAGGGAGCGCACTTTCGCTGTTGCAACGTCTCGAATCCAGCTAGCTCTTCTCGGGCTGGCGCGCGAGCCGCTCGAGCAATTTCTTGATCTCGCGGTTCTGCTCGCCCTGGCCGTCGGCCCATTCGCGGATCATCTGCTGCTCGGTGCGCATATGCGCGACCAGGCCCTGGATGGCCTCGGCGAGATTGGCCATCGCCGCCGTGGTGCCGCGGCTGGCGCCGCCTTCTTCCAGGGTGAGCCGCAGCCGCTCGACCGCGGCCTGAAGTTCGCCGGCGTGGCCGCCGCCGCTTGAGCCCTCGCCGGAATATTCGCGCACCGTGGAGGCGAGCCAGTCTTCGAGGTCGGTATAGAAGCGGTTCTGCGCCTGGCTCGATTGCAGGTCGAGAAAGCCGAGGATCAGGGAGCCGGCGAGGCCGAACAGCGAGGATGAAAACGAGATGCCCATGCCGCCGAGCGGCGCGGCGAGGCCTTCCTTCAGCGTGTCGAACAGCGCGCCGGCGTCGCCGCCGACCTTCAGCCCGTCGATCACCTTGCCGACCGAGCCCACGGTTTCGATCAGGCCCCAGAAGGTGCCGAGCAGCCCGAGGAACACCAGAAGGCCGGTCATGTAGCGGGAAATGTCGCGCGCCTCGTCGAGCCGCGTGGCGATGGAATCCAAGAGATGCCGCATGGTCTGCTGCGAGATCGACATCCGCCCGGTGCGCTCGCCGCCGAGGATCGCCGCCATCGGCGCCAGCAGGGTCGGGTGCCGCTCGACCGCAAGCCCGGGATCGGCGATGCGGAAATTGTTGACCCAGGCGACTTCCGGATAGAGCCGGATCACCTGGCGGAACGACAGGATGGTGCCGACCGCCAGCACCAGCCCGATCAGCGCGTTGAGGCCGGGATTGGCGAAGAACGCCACCACGATCTGCTTGTAGAGCACGACGGCGACCAGCGCGCACAGCACCAGGAACACCAGCATCCGCACCAGGAAAATCCGCGGTGAGGACAGCTTGGTCAGTTCGATCTCCATCGCGGAGCGGGAAGAGGGGCCTGCAGCCATTGCCGATGTATCCGTTGCGAGGAGCCGGTTTCGGGACGCCAATATGGCACAGCGGGCCCGGGAAAAAAGCCAATTGCAGTTCGATTGGGGCGGAAAAGGGAACTTCGGCGTGAAACCCGGCTTAGTTGTCATGCGTATTTCACAAATCTTTGACGCCTGAGGCGGTTAACGGATTTTTTGCATGACGGTTGGGTATCTCGAAGCGCTGGCCGGAATCGCGGTCTCGCTGTCGATCCTGATGGCGATCGCCTGGATGGTGCAGCAGCGCACCGGCAATTCCGGCTGGGTCGACACCATCTGGACGTTTTCGGTCGGGCTGACCGGGGCCGGCAGCGCGCTGTGGCCGCTGACGGATTCCGCGCCGAGCCCGCGGCAATGGCTGGTCGCGACGCTGGTGGCGATCTGGTCGCTGCGGCTGGGGGTGCACATCGCGCGGCGCACTGCCGGGATGACGGACGATCCGCGCTATGCCGCCTTCGCCCGCGCCTGGGGCCTCGATGCGCCGCGCAAGATGTTCATGTTTCTGCAGAACCAGGGATTCGGATCGATCCCGCTGGTGTTTGCGATTTTCGTCGCGGCGCGGTTTCCGTCCGATGTGCTGCGGCTGCAGGATTATCTGGGCGCACTGATCCTGTTTGCGGGCATCGCCGGCGAAGCGCTGGCCGACGCGCAGCTCAAGCGTTTTCGAGAAGACCCCGCCAGCAAGGGCCGGGTCTGCGATGCCGGATTATGGCGCTGGTCGCGCCACCCCAATTACTTCTTCGAATGGCTCGGCTGGCTGGCCTATCCCGTGATCGCGATCTCGCCGCATTACGGATGGGGATGGGCGGCGCTGCTGGCGCCGGTCTTCATGTACTGGATCCTGGTCCACGTCACCGGCATCCCGCCGCTCGAAGAGCAGATGCTGCGCTCGCGCGGCGAGCGCTATCGGGACTACCAGTCGCGCACCAGCGCGTTCTTTCCGCTGCCACCGCAAAAGGGAATGGTCACATGAGCGTCGTATCCAGAATGATCGGCACCGCCGAGCGGGTGCCGCTGCCTGACCTCGTCATTCGCGCCGCCGTGCAGCGGCTGTGCTCGCGCACGGCGACGCGGCTTGCCAGCGGCAATGCCGAAAGCGATGCCTCCTTTGCCGAGGAAATGGCGGCCCGCGCCATTGCCGAACATACCGGGGAGGCCAACGCCCAGCATTACGAGGTCCCGGCGGCGTTCTTTGCCCGCGTCCTCGGTCCGAACCGCAAATATTCGTCGTGCTTCTACAAGGAGCCGGAATCGACGCTGCAGGAGGCCGAGGAGGAGGCGCTGCGCCAGACCGTCGAGCACGCCGACCTCGCCGACGGCCAGTCGATCCTCGAACTCGGCTGCGGCTGGGGCTCGCTGTCGCTTTGGATGGCGCGGCAGTTCCCGAACTCCGAGATCACGGCGGTGTCGAATTCGCGCACGCAGCGCGAATATATCGAGGGCGAGGCCGCGGCGCGCGGCCTCGGGAATCTTCGCGTGATCACGCAAGATATGAACGTGTTCGCTCCGGAGCGGCAGTGCGACCGCATCGTGTCGGTCGAAATGTTCGAGCACATCATGAACTGGCGCGAATTGCTGACGCGGGTGAAATCATGGCTCAAGCCGGACGGGCGCTTCTTCATGCATATCTTCACCCATCGCGCCGGCGCCTATCTGTTCGACCGCGCCGACCCCGACGACTGGATCGCGCAGCATTTCTTCACCGGCGGCGTGATGCCGAGCCATCATCTGATCCGGCAATATCGGGATCTGTTCGAGGTCGAGAAGGAATGGCGCTGGAGCGGCACGCATTACCAGCGCACCGCCCACGACTGGCTCGCCAATCTCGATTCCAACCGCGACGAGATCGAAGGTATTTTTCGCGACGTCTACGGCAGCGACACGAGCCTGTGGATGCGGCGCTGGCGCTGGTTCTTCCTCGCCACCTCCGGCCTGTTCGGCTACGCCGGCGGCAGCGAATGGGGCGTCAGCCATTACCGGATGAAGGCGGCATGAATTCGTTCGTCATTGCCGGGCTTGACCCGGCAATCCATCCACTTCGAACAATGCTTTTCGTGAAACTTGATGGATGCGCGGGTCAAGCCCGCGCATGACGAGTGATGCCAACGCAGCCGCTGACGTCCGCAGCCAGGTTTCCGGTATTGTCATCGAGCGCCTGTTCCAGCAGGGCACCGAGGTGAAGGCCGGCGACCCGCTCTATAAAGTCGATCCCAGGCCGTTCGAAGTCGAGTTGCAGGCGAGCGAAGCCGCGTTGGCCAAGGCGACGGCGGCCTTCGATCTGGCTCGGCAGCATGCGCGCCGTATCGCGACGCTCTACACGCAGAAGGCCGTTTCCGAAGCCGAGAATGAGAAGGCCGTCGGCGCGATGCGCCAGGCGGAAGCCGAGATCGGCGCGCGCAAGGCCGAAGTCGAGCGCACAAGGCTGAATCTGGACTATGCGACCATTCGCGCACCGATCGGCGGCGTGGTCGGCGCGGCATTGGTGAGCGAAGGCGCTCTCGTGGTCCAGAACGACGCGACAAATCTGGCGAGGATCCAGCAACTCGATCCGATCTATGCCGACTTCACCCAGTCGGTGAGCGAGATGAACAAGCTGCGTCACGCCTTCGAAAGCGGCGATCTTGACCGAATCTCGCCGGACGCGGCCACGGTTCGCCTCGTGCTCGACGACGGAACGATCTATCCGACGCCCGGTAAGCTGCTGTTTTCGGAGTCCAAGGTCGATGCGTTTACCGGCCAGGTCACCTTGCGCGCGCAGTTTCCGAATCCGAAGCGCGAATTGCTGCCGGGAATGTATGTCCGCGTGCTGATCGAGCAGGGCATCGATTCCGACGCGATCGCCGTCCCGGAGCAGGCGATCCAGCGCGACGCCGGCGGTGGCAGCGAAGTCTTCGTCGTCAAGCATGACGGCCGGATCGCGACGCAGCCCGTCCGCACCGGCGCGGTGCAGGACGGGCTGTGGCTGGTGAGCGATGGCCTGAAGGACGGCGACCGCGTGGTAGTCGACGGATTTCAGAAATTCGCGCCTGGCGACAAGGTCAAGCCGCAGGCCTGGGTCGACGCCGACGCGTCGGTCGGTTCATTGCCGGAAAAGCAGACCAAGCAGGCCGTCAGGTAGACGGCGATGCCCAGTTTCTTTATCGACCGGCCGATCTTCGCCTGGGTCGTCGCGCTCTTCATCTGCCTGATCGGCGCGATCGCGATACCGCTGCTGGCGGTGGCGCAATACCCGATCATTGCGCCGCCCTCGATCTCGATCTCTACGAGCTATCCCGGCGCATCGCCGGAGAACCTCTACAACAGCGTGACGCGGCTGATCGAGGAGGAACTGAACGGCGCCAACGGCATCCTGAATTTCGAATCCACCAGCGACTCGCTGGGGCAGGTCGACATCACCGCCAATTTCATGCCCGGCACCGACATCGGCATGGCGTCGGTGGACGTACAGAACCGGATCAAGCGGGTCGAGGCGCGGCTACCGCGCGCCGTGCTGCAGCAGGGCATCCTCGTCGAGGAGGCCTCGAGCGCCGTGCTGCAGATCATCACCCTGCGTTCGACCGACGGCAGCCTCGACGAGGTCGGGCTCGGCGACTTCATGATCCGGAACGTGCTGGGCGAGATCAGGCGCATTCCCGGCGTAGGTCGCGCCACGCTGTATTCGACCGAGCGTTCGCTTCGCGTCTGGATCGATCCGGCCAGGCTGGTCGGCTACGGCCTGACGGCGGACGACGTGACCAGGGCGATCAATGCCCAGAACGCGCAGGTCGCCTCGGGCAGCATCGGCGCCGAACCGAGCACGCCGACGCAGAAAGTGTCGGCGCTGGTTCTCGTCAAGGGACAGCTGAGTTCGCCGGATGAATTCGGATCGATCATCCTGCGCGCCAACGGCGATGGTTCAACCGTTCGGCTGCGCGATGTCGCCCGAATCGAGATCGGCGGCATGGGCTACCAGTTCACCAGCCGGCAGAACGGCCAGCGGACCGCGGGGCTGTCGGTGATGCTGTCGCCGACCGGCAACGCGCTCGCCACCGCGAGCGCGGTCGAAGCCAAGATGAAGGAACTGTCGCGGTTCTTTCCCGCCAACATCGCCTACGACATTCCCTACAACATCACGCCCGTCGTGAAGGCCTCGATCGAGAAGGTGCTGTCGACGCTGGTCGAGGCGGTGGTGCTGGTCTTCATCGTGATGTTCCTTTTCCTGCAGAACATCCGCTACACCATCATTCCGACCATCGTGGTGCCGGTCGCGCTGCTCGGCACCTGCGCCACGTTGCTGCTGGCGGGCTATTCGGTCAACATGCTGACGATGTTCGGCATGGTGCTGGCGGTCGGCATTCTCGTCGACGACGCCATCGTCGTGGTCGAGAATGTCGAGCGCATCATGGCCGAGGAAGGGCTGCCGCCGAAACAGGCCACGCGCAAGGCGATGTCGCAGATCTCGGGCGCCATCATCGGCATCACGCTGGTGCTGATGGCCGTGTTCGTGCCGATGGCTTTCTTTCCGGGCTCGGTCGGCATCATCTACCGGCAATTCTCGGTGACCATGGTGGCCGCGATCGGCTTTTCGGCGCTGCTGGCGATGTCGCTGACGCCGGCGCTGTGCACGACGCTGTTGAAACCGGTGACGGCCGGGCATGCCCATGCGCACAAGGGCGTGTTCGGCTGGTTCAATCGCAGCCTCGATGCCGTGCGGGATCGTTATGCGCGGATCGTTGGCGCCTCGCTTAAACGCACCGGGCGGCTGATGCTGATCTACGCCGCGCTCCTGGTCGGGCTGGGCTGGGCATTCGTCCGCCTGCCCGGCGGCTTCCTGCCGGTCGACGACCAGGGTTTCATCACCACGGACGTGCAGACGCCTTCCGACTCCTCCTACGGGCGCACCGAAGCGGTCGTCGAAACCGTCGAGAAGTACCTGGCGAAGCGCGCCGCCGTCGACAACGTGACGTTTCTCACCGGCTACAGCTTTTCCGGCCAGGGCATGAACACCGCGCAGGCCTTCATTACCCTCAAGGACTGGTCGCAGCGCCCGCCGAAGGATTTCGCGGCCGCGATCGTCGCCGATATCAACAAGGACCTGTCGTCGATCCGTGACGCCAAGATCTCTGCGCTGCAGCCGCCGCCGATCGACAATCTCGGCAATTCCTCCGGCTTCAGTTTCCGCCTGCAGGACCGTGGCCAGAAAGGCTATCCGGCGCTGGTCAAGGCGTCCGACCGGCTGGTCGCCGAGGCCAATGCGAGCCCCGTGCTGCAAAAGGTCTATGTCGAAGGCCTGCCGCCCGCGCCGCAGGTCAATCTCGTGGTCGACCGCGAGAAGGCCGGCGCGTTCGGGGTCACTTTCGAGGATATCAACAGTACCATCTCGACCAATCTCGGGTCGAACTACGTCAACGATTTCCCGAACCGCGGCCGGATGCAGCGGGTCATCGTGCAGGCCGATCGCGACAGCCGCATGAACGCGGACGATATCCTGAACTACAACGTCAAGAACAGCCGCGGCGAGCTGGTGCCGTTCTCTTCCTTCGCTTCGGTCGAGTGGTCGAAGGGGCCGACGCAGATCGCCGGATTCAACTATTATCCGGCGGTGCGCATCAGCGGCGAAGCGAAGCCAGGCTACACCAGCGGCGACGCCATCGCCGAGATGGAGCGGCTGGCGAACGGGCTGCCGCGCGGCTTCGGTTACGAATGGGCCGGGCAGTCGCTGCAGGAAAAACTCTCGGGCTCGCAGGCGCCGTTGCTGCTCGGCCTGTCGGCGCTGGTGGTGTTCCTCTGCCTCGCCGCGCTCTATGAAAGCTGGACCATTCCGCTCGCCGTCTTGCTGACGGTGCCGCTTGGGATCTGCGGCGCGGTGCTGGCGGCGACGCTGCGCGGCCTGCCGAACGACGTCTACTTTACGGTCGGCCTGATCACCATCATCGGCCTTTCAGCCAAGGACGCCATTCTCATCATCGAATTCGCCAGGGATCTGCGGGCTCAGGGCATGCCGCTGCTCGAGGCAACCATGCTGGCCTGCCGCCTGCGCATGCGTCCGATCCTGATGACGGGCCTCGCCTTCGTCTGCGGCGTGCTGCCGATGGTGGTGGCGACCGGCGCGGGGGGCGCCAGCCAGCAGGCGCTCGGCACCAGCGTGATGGGCGGCATGATCGCGGTGGTGATCCTGGCGCTGTTGATGGTGCCGGTGTTCTTCGTCGCCGTGCTGCGGTCCTTCGGGCGCGAGCGGGAGCCGGTGGAAGCGGCGGATGATAGGGCGCACGCGGCGTCGGTGCAGCCGGTTCAATAACGCATCATTGCCGTGAACGCAGTTCACCTCCCCCGCAAGCGGGAGAGCGAGCGCGTCGCGGTCGCCCCCTCACTTCCCCAGCGGCTTAAGGATCTTCACCAGCTCGGCGTGGATCGCTTCGTTGCCGCAGATCACGTTGCCGCTTTTCAGCGCGTCGTCGTTGCCCTCGATTCCGGAGACGGTGCCGCCGGCCTCGCGCACCATGATCTGGCCCGCCGCCATGTCCCAGGGCTGCAGATTGCGTTCCCAGTAGCCGTCGAGGCGGCCGGCCGCGACGAAGGCCATGTCGAGCGAGGCGGCGCCGAAGCGGCGCAGGCCCGCCACCCTGGCCTGGATCGCGCTCATCTCGACCCGCGACAGTTCGAGGTCGCCGCGGCCGATATGCGGCAGGCCGCAGGCGATCACGCAATCGGCGAGCTGGCGGCGGCCGGCCACCCGCAGCCGCTGGTCGTTGAGGAAGGCGCCCTTGCCGCGCTCGGCGATATAGAGCTCGTCATTGGCGGGATTGTAGATCACGCCGGCGATGATGGTGCCCTCGCGCTGCAGGCCGATCGAAATCGCGAATTGCGGGATGCCGTGCAGGAAATTGGTGGTGCCGTCGAGCGGATCGACGATCCAGGTGTGGGTCTTGTCCTGGCCTTCCCGCGCGCCGCCTTCCTCGCCGATGAAGCCGTAGCCGGGCCGCGCCTTGATGAGATCCTCGAGCAGCATCTGCTCGGCGCGCTTGTCGGCGAGGCTGACGAAATTGGCCGGCCCCTTCAGCGACACCTGGAGGTTTTCGATCTCGCCGAGGTCGCGTTTGAGGCTTCGTCCGGCGCGGCGCGCGGCTTTGACCATGACGTTGATGAGGGCTGAATGCAGCATGATCTCGGCTCAAGGCGACCTGAGCGTCAGGTCTGGGATGCGGAAAAGCGGGGTTGGCCCAATTTTTCTTGCGCGCGGTCGGACGCAAAACCGGACGCCACTTTTGCTGACCGCGCTGCTAGTGGGTGCCCTGCGGTTATCGCGGCGTCAAGGCCGGATTGCCCAGCCATTTGCGCGCGGCGGCCTCCGCCTTGGCGCGGTCCTCCGGGCTCAAGCGGGAAAGTTCCTCGTCGAGCATGGGGTCGCCTTTCCCGGCGGTTTTCGCGATCAGGTGCCATTTGAGGCCCTCGACCTTGTCCATCGGCGCGCCCTGGCCGGTCACCAGCACGCGGGCGAGGCGGTTTTGCGCGATCGGGCTGTTTTGCCTGGCCGCTTTCCGCAACAGCGCGACCGCCGCGGGTTCGTTCTTCGGCGTGCCGGTTCCGTTATAGAGCGCGATGGCGTATTCGACCTCGGCGTCGACATTGTCGGCGAGCGACGCCGCCTGCAGCAGCCGGACCGCCTTGTCGATGTCCTTCGGCACGCCGGTGCCTTCCTTGTAGAACGTCGCGAGCGCGTATTGCGCCTCGGCGTTGCCGGCATCGGCGGCGACCCGAAGCAGTTCGGCGGCGCGTTTGACGTCCTGTGGCAGCGTCTGCCCGTCGAGATAGAGCAGCGCCAGATTATAGGCCGCCTTCGGGTTGCCGAGTTTTGCGGACGACGCCAGCAGCTTTACAGCCTCCTCGCGGTCGGGCGCTCCGCCGCGGCCCTCCAGGCGCATCATGGCGAGCGCGAACATGGCTTCGCGGTCGCCGCTGTCCGCGGCACGCTTGTACCAGTCGGCGGCCTTGGCATAGTCGCGCTTGACGCCCAGCGCATTGGCGTAGAGTTCGCCGAGCATGGTCATCGCCTTGGGATCGCCGGCCGCCGCCCGCTTGCTCGCCAGCTCGAACGCGGTCTTGTACATGCCGCGCTGATAGGCGCCGTACACGAGGTCGACATTGGGGTCCTCCGGCGCCGGCGCGGGCACGACGGTGGCGGTCGGCGTCGGCGTGGCCTCCGGTTTCGAAGCAGGAGCGGCGGCAGGCTTCCTGGCGATCGCGTGCGGCTTTGGTTTCGGCTTCGCGGCCGGTTTGCGCGTCTCGGCGGCGGGAGGCGCCAGCGAGATCTGCGCCGCGGCGCCTGCCGTCCAGATCAGGCAAAGAGCGAGAATCGATATGGGACGCAGGCGCTGCATGTTTCGGCGCTATCCCTGTTCGGCTTTGGCTTTTCCGGAGGCCGCGTGCGCCTGCCGGATCGCCTCTTCGACGTCCTTCAGCGCTGCCGCCGCGCCGCGCGGATCGGCCCAGATGAAATCGCCGACCAGAACGAAATCCGCGCCGGCGGCGGCGAAGCCATAGGCCTCCTCGCGCGAGGCCGCAAAGCCGACGCAGGGCGGCTCGAACAGTTCGGCCCACCACCCCAGGCGCTCGGCGATCGCCTCGACCGACGGCCGCTGGCCGTTGGCATCGGGCTCGCCGAACAGCACGTAGTCCGCGCCCAGCTCGCCCGCGGCCATCGAATCGTGTCGCGTCGCCAGGCCACCGACGCCGGCGATGCGGTCGGGTTTCAGCGACGGCAGCGCTTCCTCGAGCGCAGCGTTGCCGGTCAGATGCGCGCCGTCGGCGCCGGCCCGCGCGACCAGTTCGACATGGCCGT
Organism: uncultured Alphaproteobacteria bacterium; assembly: GCA_963721275.1. Lineage (GTDB taxonomy): Bacteria > Pseudomonadota > Alphaproteobacteria > Rhizobiales > Xanthobacteraceae > Bradyrhizobium. Next base: position 613,250 of record CAVRIQ010000014.1, read on the forward strand.
CGAGCAACAGCGCCGCGCCGCTGTTCTGGACCGCAGGCGCCAGCGCCTTGACCCGCGAGATCATGGTGCGCTGGTCGACAGGCTTCAGCCGCACCAGCACCGCTGCGACGTCGGCGGCGGCGAGCAGGCCGGGCAAGCCTGCGATCAAGGCCGAGGGATCGTCCACCTCGGGCGTCGCGAGATAGAGACGCGGGAGGGGGCGCGGGGGAGCAGGTTTAGTGGCCAATCTATGCCGCCTTCTTTTCCAGCTCGGCCTTCCATTCGCCCCTGGTCGCCAGCGAGTTCATCCCGGCGCGGTGGGTGAAGGCGCGCTGGCCCGCGGCGATGTTCTCCGCCTTGCCCGACCACGCCTTTTGCGGCGCCGCCTGCAGCGCGCGGCCGTAGGAGAAGGTGAGGCGCCAGGGCAGGTTGCCGATCCGGTTCATGGCATCGAGATGCGCCGTGGCGTCCTCGTCGGATTGTCCGCCGGAGAGGAAGGCGACGCCCGGCACCGCGGCCGGCACGCAAGCCTTCAACATCCGGACGGTCTTCTCCGCGACTTCTTCCACCGAGGCCTGCTTTGCACTCTTCTTGCCCGATATGGCCATGTTGGGTTTGAGGATCATGCCCTCCAGCGCCACGCGCTGAACCCGCAATTCCTGGAACGTCTTGTTGAGCACGCGCTGCGTCACTTCATAACAGCGGTCGATATCGTGGTCGCCGTCCATCAGGACTTCCGGCTCGACGATCGGAACGATCTGCGCCGCCTGGCACAAGGCGGCGTAGCGCGCCAGCGCGTGGGCATTGACGTGGATCGCGGTCATGGTGGGAATACCGCTGCCGATATCGATCACCGCGCGCCATTTCGCAAACCGCGCGCCGCGTTCGTAATATTTCTTCAGGCGCTCGGCGAGCTTGTCGAGCCCGACGGTGACCAGTTCGCCCGGGCATTGCGGCAAGCCTTGCGTTCCCTCATCGACCTTGATGCCCGGGATCGCGCCGGATTGCTCGATCAGCTTGACCAGCGGCGTGCCGTCCCTGGCATTTTGCCAGATGGTCTCGTCGTAGAGGATGACGCCGGAAATGCAGCGGCTCATTGCCTCGGAGGAACGGAACAGCATTTCGCGATAGTCGCGGCGATTGTCCTCGGTGGAGGCGACGTTGATGGCGTCGAAGCGTTTCTTGATGGTGCCGGTGGATTCGTCGGCGGCGAGGATGCCCTTGCCGGGCGCGACCATGGCAAGAGCGACCTTGTTGAGATCGGCGAGATTCATCGATGCTTCCTCCGAAAGCGCGGGTGCTTTGCAGGCCAAACTAGACCGTTCTCGGGCAAGACCCAAGAAACCAGGCAAGAAACCCGGCAAGAAGACCCGTCAAGACAACTTGCCGGGAACCGGCTGGGAACAGCAAGGCCGGCAACTCGCTTTACGAGGTGCCGCCGGTCATGCGACTTTCGGATCAAGCTCGCCCTTGACGTAGCGCTTCGCCATCTCGGCCGTGGTCAGAACCTTCTTGATCTTGCCGGCTTGTCCTGCGGTATTGAATTCCTGCAGCCGCTGCTTGCACAGCCTGGCCATCGCTTCCATCGCGGGCTTGAGATATTTGCGCGGATCGAACTCTTCCGGATTGTCCTTCAGAACTTTCCGGATCTGCCCGGTCATCGCCATGCGGTTGTCGGTGTCGATGTTGATCTTGCGGACGCCGTTCTTGATGCCGCGCTGGATCTCGGAAACCGGCACGCCCCAGGTCGGCTTCATCTTGCCGCCATTGGCGTTGATGATGTCCTGCAGGTCCTGCGGCACCGAGGACGATCCGTGCATCACCAGATGCATGTTGGGCAGCTTGCGGTGGATCTCCTCGATCACGTTCATGGCGAGAATGTCGCCGTCCGGCTTGCGGGTGAATTTGTAGGCGCCGTGCGAGGTGCCCATCGCGATCGCCAGCGCGTCGACCTTTGTCTCCTTGACGAATTTGACCGCCTCGTCCGGATTGGTCAGCAGCTGGTCGTGGGAGAGCTTGCCTTCCGCGCCGTGGCCGTCCTCCTTGTCGCCCATGCCGGTCTCCAGCGAGCCGAGCACGCCGAGTTCGCCTTCCACCGAGATGCCGCCGAGATGGGCCATGTCGGTGACCCTTTTGGTGACGCCGACATTGTAGTCCCAGTCGGCGGCCGTCTTGCCGTCGGCCTTCAGCGAGCCGTCCATCATGACCGAGGTGAAGCCGGCCTGGATCGCGGTCATGCAGGTGTCGGGGCCGTTGCCGTGATCGAGGTGCACGCAGACCGGGATCTGCGGATAGATTTCGGTGACCGCGTCCATCATGTGCTTCAGCATGATGTCGTTGGCGTAGGACCGCGCGCCGCGCGAGGCCTGGATGATCACGGGCGCGTCCAGGCTGGAGGCGGCTTCCATGATCGCGAGCGCCTGCTCCATGTTGTTGATATTGAACGCCGGCACGCCGTAATCGTGTTCCGCCGCGTGGTCGAGCAATTGACGCAACGTGATGCGAGCCATGTGATCCTTCTCTCCGCACTGTGTGACAGCAGGCTGTCACGGGTTCAAATTTCAACTAGCCGGTTCTCAGGCGAAACCCAAGAACGCCGCGAGGGCGCGATCGACCCTTCCAAGGTCGGCATCGCCAAGATGTCCAAACACGCCGCCCACCTTCGCCAGCGGCAATGTGCTGCACTTGTCGGCCATGATCTGTGATGGTGCCTGCAACCCGTTCGAGGCGCTTGGATTGATCAGAATGCGAAAGATTTCCGCTGGAAGAATGTCGGAGGTGAAAGGAAGAAACGTTATCGAACCAAGATGATTGAACCGGTCTGCTTGCACGATGACCGCGGGACGGGGCTTGCCATATGCGCCAGGCAACGCGACCGTCACGATGTCCCCCCGGTTCATTTCCAGCCTTCAATCTCGATATTGGACAATTGTTCGAGTAGAAGCTTCTCGTCCGGGCTATTGTTGATGATCTCGATCTCGCGCGCGAGTTGCTCGGCATATCCCGGCGCATTGACGTCGGGAACCCAGATCGTCACCGGCTTGAGGCCGGCTGCCTTCATTTTGTCCCGGTGCTTCTGGACCCGCTTGGCGCCGTCGGTCATGGCACAAATCCCTCAAATCAATGCGTTACATGTAACATAGGCCCCGCGCCACAAGGCTTCAAGATGCGTCACTTTGCTTTCAGGACTTCGACGCCCGGCAGCGGTTTGCCTTCCATCCATTCAAGGAACGCGCCGCCCGCGGTCGAAACATAGGTGAAATCGCCGGCCACGCCGGCCTGGTTCAGCGCCGCGACCGTATCGCCGCCGCCGGCGACCGAGATCAGCTTCTTCGCCTTGGTCCGGCTGGCGGCGTGCCTGGCCGCCACCATGGTGCCGTGGTCGAACGGGGTCATCTCGAAGGCGCCGAGCGGACCGTTCCAGACCAGGGTCGCGGCATCGTCGATCGCGGCATGGATCCGCGCGATCGACTGCGGGCCGACGTCGAGGATCATGCCGTCCGCGGGGATCGCATCGAGGCCGTAGGCCTGGGACGGGGCGTTGGCGGCGAAATGATAGGCGACCACGGCGTCCACCGGCAGGATGATCGCGCAATTGGCGGCTTCCGCCTTTTCGATGATCCGCAGCGCGGTCGCCGCCAGATCCTTCTCCGCCAGCGACTTGCCGATGCCGACGCCCTGCGCGTGCAGGAAGGTGTTGGCCATGCCGCCGCCGATCACCAGCGCGTCGACCTTGCGCACGAGGTTTTCCAGAAGGTCGATCTTGGTGGAAACCTTGGCGCCGCCGATGATCGCGATCACAGGCTTGGTCGGGTGATCCAGCGCCTTTCCGAGCGCATCGAGTTCGGCCTGCATGGTGCGGCCGGCGTAGGCGGGCAGCTTGTGGCCGAGGCCCTCGGTCGAGGCGTGCGCCCGGTGCGCCGCCGAGAACGCGTCGTTGACCCAGATGTCGCCGAGCTTTGCCAGTTCCGCCACGAAGGCGGGATCGTTCTTTTCCTCTTCCTTGTGGAAGCGGGTGTTCTCCAGGCAGAGGATGTCGCCGTCCTTCATCGCGGCGACGGCCTTCTGCGCGACCTCGCCGACGCATTCGTCGGCAAACGCGACCGGCTTGTCGATCACCTGCGAAAGTTCCGCGGCGACCGGCTTCAGCGATTCCCCGGGATCGCGTCCCTTGGGCCGGCCGAAATGCGCGAGCAGGATGACCTTGCCGCCCTTGGCCGAAATCTCGGTGATGGTGGGCGCGACGCGCTCCAGCCGCGTGGCGTCGGTGACGCGGCCGTTTTCCATGGGGACGTTGAGATCGACGCGCAGCAGGACGCGCTTGCCCTTCACGTCGACGTCATCGAGGGTACGGAATGTTTTTGTCATGCGGCGCTTCCGGCGTCGTGGCCGGGCTCGTCCCGGCCATCCACGTCTTTGATGCGAGGAAAGAAGACGTGGATGCCCGGCACGAGGCCGGGCATGACGGTTAGATTTCTTACAACAGCTTTCCCATCGCCACGGCGGTGTCCGCCATGCGATTCGAAAAACCCCATTCATTGTCGTACCACGACATCACCCGCACCAGCGTGCCGTTCTGCACCTTGGTCTGGTCCATGTGGAAGGTGGAGGAATGCGGGTCGTGGTTGAAGTCGATCGAGACGTTGGGCGCGGTGGTATAGCCGAGGATGCCCTTGAGCTGCTGCTCCGCGGCGCGCTTCATCGCCTCGTTGATTTCCTTCGCGTCGGTCTTGCGCGAGGCGACGATCTTGAGATCGATCACCGAGACGTTCGGGGTCGGCACGCGGATCGCGACGCCGTCGAGCTTGCCCATGAGTTCCGGCAGCACCAGGCCGATCGCCTTGGCGGCACCGGTGGAGGTCGGGATCATCGACATCGCGGCGGCCCGGCCGCGATAGAGATCCTTGTGCAGGGTGTCGAGCGTCGGCTGGTCGCCGGTATAGGCATGGATCGTGGTCATGAAGCCGGTCTCGATGCCGACGGTGTCGTTCAACACCTTCGCCACCGGCGCGAGGCAGTTGGTGGTGCAGGAGCCGTTGGAGACGATCAGATGGTCCCTGGTCAGCTTGTCGTGGTTGACGCCGTAGACGATGGTCATATCGGCGTTCTCGCCGGGCGCCGAGATCAGGACGCGCTTGGCGCCGGCGGTCAGGTGCGCGGAAGCCTTGTCCTTGGCGGTGAAGATGCCGGTGCATTCCAGCGCGATGTCGACGCCGAGTTCCTTCCAGGGCAGTTTTGACGGATCGCGCTCGGCGGACACCTTGATCTTGCCGTTGCCGAGGCTGATCGAATCGCCGTCGACGGTGACGGTGCCGGGGAAGCGGCCGTGCACGGAATCGAAGCGGAGCAGATGGGCGTTGGTCTCGACCGGTCCGAGGTCGTTGATGCCGACCACCTCGATATCCCGGCGGCCGGACTCGGCGATGGCCCTCAGGATGTTGCGGCCGATGCGGCCAAACCCGTTGATTCCGACCCGGACTGCCATTCAACTTCTCCTCAAAGGTTCAAAAATCCCGCGTTTCGCGCCGGATTTGCCGTTTCCTTGCCGATCTTGGGCTATTTCATGCCCCGAATGGGTGATCGTTGCAATGCATCATAATCCCGATCGTTCCGATAGGGTTACTTGCAGCGTCACTTGTCCTTCAGGCGCTTGGCCGCAGCCTCGACCACGGCTTCGGCGGTGATCCCGAAATGCTTGTAGAGCGCCTTGGCCGGCGCGCTGGCGCCGAACGAGTGCATGCCGACGAAGTCGCCGTCCGGCCCGATCACCGCGTCCCAGCCGAACCGGACCGCGGCCTCGATCGCGATCTTGACCGGGGCGTTGCCGACGATCGCCTTGCGCCGCTCCGCCGGCTGCGCCAGCAGCAGTTCGAGCGAGGGCACCGACACCACCCGCGTCGCGATGCCGCGGCCGGCCAGCTCCTTCTGCGCGGCGACGGCGATTTCGACCTCCGAGCCCGAGGCATACAGCGAAACCCTGGCCTCGCCCTGTGCGGCGACCAGTTCGTAACCGCCGTGGCGGCAAAGGTTTTCGGTGTTGGCCGCGGTCCGCACCGGGGTCAGGTTCTGCCGCGACAGCGCCAGCACGGTGGGACCGGTCAGGTTTTCCAGCGCCAGTTGCCAGCATTCGGCGGTCTCCACCGCGTCCGCCGGGCGGAACACCCGCATGTTCGGCATCGCGCGCAGGGCGGCGAGGTGCTCGACCGGCTGGTGCGTCGGGCCGTCTTCGCCGAGCCCGATCGAATCATGGGTCATGATGTAGACCACCGGCGTATGCGACAGCGCCGCGATCCGCATCGCGGGCCGCGCATAGTCGGTGAAGCACAGGAAGGTGCCGCCCGCCGGCGCAAAGCCGCCATGGGCGGAGATGCCGTTCATGGCCGCCGCCATGCCCATCTCGCGGATGCCGTAATGGATGTAGCGGCCGCTGAAATCGCCGGGCTGCACTTCCTTCAGGCCCGGGGTGCGGGTGTTGTTGGACGGCGTCAGGTCGGCCGAGCCGAGCAGCAGTTCCGGCATGACGGGCACCAGCACCTCGAGCACCATCTCGCTCGCCTTGCGGGTGGCGATGGTCGGCGGCTCGGCGACCAGTTTTGCCTTCAGCTTGCCAATGGCGTCGGCGAGGCCCGGCGGGCGCTTGCGGTCGATCACCCGCCGCATGAATTCGCTGCGCAGCGTCTCGGGCTTGGCCTCGAAGCGGCTGAGCCAGTCGGCATTGGCGCTGGCGCCCTGCTTGCCGACATTGCGCCAGGCCGCCAGCACGTCGTCGGGAATTTCGAACGGGCCGTAATTCCAGCCCAGCGCCTTCTTGGCGCCGGCGAGTTCCTCGGGCCCGAGCGGCTCGCCATGGGCTTTCGACGTGCCCGCCTTGTGCGGCGCGCCGAAGCCGATCGTGGTCTTGCAGGCGATCAGCGTGGGGCGGTCGGAGTCCTGCGCCCTGGCGATCGCCGCGGCGATGGCCTTCTGGTCGTGGCCGTCGATCTGCTCCGCGTTCCAGCCATGTGCCTTGAAGCGGGCCACCTGGTCGACATTGTCGGTCAGCGAGATCGGGCCGTCGATGGTGATGCCGTTGTCGTCGTACAGGAAGATCAGCTTCTTGAGCTTCAAATGGCCGGCGAGCGCAATCGCTTCATGGCTGACGCCTTCCATCAGATCGCCGTCGGAGCACAGCACGTAGGTGGTGTGATCGACGATATCCTCGCCGAATTCGGCCGCCAGCAGCCGCTCGGCCAGGGCGGTTCCGACCGACGAGGCGATGCCCTGGCCGAGCGGCCCGGTGGTGGTCTCGATCCCGGCGGTGATGAAATTCTCCGGGTGGCCCGGGGTCTTGGAGCCGAGCTGGCGGAAATTCTCGATCTGTTCGAGCGTCACGTCCTCGTTGCCGGTCAGGTACAGCACCGCATAGAGCAGCATCGAGCCGTGCCCGGCCGAGAGAATGAAACGGTCGCGGTCGGGCCAGCGCGGATCGGCGGCGTCGAATTTCAAAAATTGCGTGAACAGCACGGTGGCGACGTCGGCGGCGCCCATCGGCAGGCCGGGATGGCCGGATTTGGCCTTCTCGACGGCATCCATCGCCAGTGCGCGGATCGCATTGGCCATACGGGAATGATCGACGCGCGTCATGATGAAAATCCGCCTGAAATGAGCCGCTTGGTGGCGCTCCGCCGCATCGCGGACGGCCTCGTCACAAGCGGTGTTGGCAACGGGGAAGTCGGGGCTGGGATAGCATCTCGGTTCCAGGAGTCCAAGGCAATGCAACGCGCGGCGGGCCGGAAAAGTTGCTTAGCGGTGCATAGCTTGCAACCGGCGTTGCGCTGGCCTCGCTTGCCACGTAAATTTCACGCTCTAAACGCTTGCCGAACCGGTAATTTTCCGGGTCCGGCGGCTTCAATCGTTCAATCGAAGGTGTGCGTTGACGTATGAGTGATCGCCCCGCCAACGGTTCGGGCAACATCGAGCCCTCATCGGCCGATATCGACGTCGCGACGCGGCGGCTGATGGCAGCGCTCGAAGCGCTGGAAAGCGCGGTCGAGCGGCGGCGCGAAGCCGACCGCGACGAGAACGAGCTGGCGAGCCGGATCCAGGCGCTGGGCGCGGACCGCTCGCGGCTCGCCGACGAACTCGACGGATCGCTGGTGAAATCGCGCCGTCTGGAGCGCGTCAATCGCGAGATCGCCGAACGGCTGGATACGGCGATCGGCACCATCCGCTCGGTACTCCATGCCGGAGAGGATTCATGAGTCACATCAACGTCACCATCAATGCCCGGCAATACCGGATGGCCTGCGAGGAAGGGCAGGAGGTGCGGCTGCTGAAACTCGCCGAGAGCTTCGAATCGCGCATCCAGAGCCTGCGCGGCAAGTTCGGCGAGATCGGCGACGCGCGCCTGACCGTGATGGCGGCGCTGACGGTGTGCGACGAATTGCTCGACACCGGCCCGCGCATCCGCCAGCTCGAAGAGGAGCTCGAGGCCCTGCGCGGCGTGCGCGCGGCCGCGGCCGATCGCGCCCGCGCCACCCAGGTGGCGGTGGCCAATGCGCTCAACGCCGCCGCCGACCGCATCGAACGCACCACGCAGGTCTTGAACCGCACCATCGGCGGCGGGGTCGCGATTGGTTGACCAGGCGAGGGGTTAGCGCTGGCGGTTTGGGGTAACCGTGGTTACATTGACCTTGCGAAGCTGCGTCGCGCGTCAGGAGCCATATATCCCCGGGGCCTTATCGATCCTTCAGGGAACTGTCCCTGGCCGGATCCGTGGATCCGGTCATATGGTGCCCACCTACTTTCGTAGGGAACTCCGGGATCGAGCGCTCCAACGGCCATCGCGGCTTCGCACTTCTGTTTCGTTGTTTGTCGCGTTGGTTTCCGTAGCTTCCCCTTGCGCACCTCGTCATCCCCGTCACCGGGTCTCGCCTTTCGGCGAGCCCGATGACAGGCTCCAGCGGGGATCCAGTACGCCGCGGCTTCGCGGTTCCATCACCGGCGTCTCTGGAATACTGGTTCGCCCGCCTTCGCGGGCGTTGACAGTGAGGAGGGCGGTGACAGCGAAGCCGGCGCTGACAGCTCACAAATCTCGACGATGACGGATCACAACGACCCGCACGCCAAAGCAACTCTCCGCGCCGCCGCGCTGGCGGCGCGCGATGCGTTGAGCGAAACCAAGCGCCTCGCCGCGGCGCGAGCCGTCGCACGGCGCGGATTGCCGGTTGAAATCGCGCCCGGCGCCGTCGTGGCCGGCTATTCGCCGATCCGCAGCGAGCTCGACCCGACCCCATTGATGCAATCGCTGGCGGCACAAGGCGCGCGGCTGGCGCTGCCGGTCATCACGCAACGCGGCCAGTCGCTCCGATTCCGGGTCTGGCATCAAGGCGACCGCTTGCTGCCGGGATCGCTCGGGATTCTCGAGCCGTCGCCCGCCGCGGCCGAGATCGTGCCCGACATCGTGCTGGTGCCGCTGGCGGCATTCGACCGCGCCGGCCATCGCATCGGCTATGGCGCCGGGCATTACGACCGCACGCTGGCGCATCTGCATAAATCGAAGGGATTCGCGGCCATCGGCCTTGCTTTTGCGGCTCAGGAAGTCGCAGCCGTTCCGGCACTGCAGCACGACGTGCCCCTGGATTATGTGCTAACGGAAACGAAAGTGTTCGATTTCCGGAGTTGATCAGTTGCGCATTCTTTTCGTAGGCGACGTCGTCGGCAAGGCCGGGCGCACCGCTGTCTCGGACCATCTACCCGGCATGATCCGTGACTGGGCGCTCGATCTCGTCATCATCAATGGCGAGAATTCGGCCGGCGGTTTCGGCATCACCGAGGCGATCTACCAGGAATTCATCGATGCCGGTGCCGATGCGGTCACGCTCGGCAATCATGCCTGGGACCAGCGTGAGGCGCTGGTGTTCATCGAGCGCGCCCCAAGACTGGTTCGCCCGGCGAATTTTCCAAACGGAGCGCCGGGCCGCGGCGCGGCGCTGGTCGACACCAGGAGCGGCAGGCGCGCGCTCGTCGTCAATGCCATCGGCCGCGTTTTCATGACGCCATTCGACGACCCGTTCGCGGTTCTCAACCGCGAACTCGAGGCCTGCCCGCTGGGCGAAGCGGCGGACGCGGTCGTGGTCGACTTCCATTGCGAGGCGTCGAGCGAAAAGCAGGGCATCGGCTTCTTCTGCGACGGCCGCGCCTCGCTGGTCGTCGGCACCCACACCCACGTGCCGACCGCCGACCACCAGATCCTGTCCGGCGGCACCGCCTACATGACCGACGCCGGCATGACCGGCGATTACGATTCGATCATCGGCATGCAGAAGGAAGAACCGCTGCGGCGGTTTACGACGGGCATTCCGTCGGGGCGGTTCGAGCCGGCGCTGGGCGTGGCGACGCTGAGCGGCGTCGCGGTCGAGACCGACGATGCGACCGGGCTGGCGCTGCGGATCGCGCCGGTGCGGATCGGCGGCCGGCTGGAGCCGACGCTGCCGGGGTTCTGGACGAAGTAGATGACGGCCTGACTGCAATCAAATCAACCGCTGCCAAGCAGCCCAGGGAGGGAAGACCGATGCAATTCTACCGAGGCATGACCTGCGAAAACGTGACCATCCAGGGCGACAAGGGAACGCCGATCACCGCTTATGTGGCGAGGCCCTCCGGTCCGGGCCCGTTTCCGGGCGTGGTGCTGGTCCACCATCTCCCGGGCTGGAGCGAGTTCTACATCGAGACGACGCGCCGCTTCGCGCATCACGGCTATCTCGCGATCTGCGCCAACCTCTATGAGCGTGCGGGCGAGGGCAACCCGGACGATGTCGCCGCCAAGGTGCGCGGCGAAGGCGGCATTCCCGATGCCCAGATGGTCGGCGATACCGAGGCCGCGGTGAAGTGGATGCGGGCGCAGCCCGCTCACAACGGCAAGGTCGGCCTGTTCGGCTCCTGTTCCGGCGGCCGGCACGCCTTCATCTATGCCTGCCAGAAAAAGGACGTCGATGCCTGCGCCGAGCTCTGGGGCGGCCGCGTGGTGATGGGCAAGGAGGAACTCAACGCCAGGACGCCGGTCGCGCCGATCGACATGACCAAGGACCTCTGCTGCCCGCTGATCGGCATCTTCGGCAACGACGACCGCGCGCCGAGCCCGGAGCAGGTCAACCAGCACGAGGCCGAGCTGAAGAAGCACGGCAAGGCGCACGAGTTCCACCGCTACGACGGCGCCGGCCACGGCATCTGGTACTGGCACCGGCCGCTCTACCGGCCCGAGCAGGCGATGGACGGCTGGAGCAAGGTGTTCGCCTTCTTCGGCAAACATCTGGCGAAGTAGCAGGAGGCGCTCATGTGCACGTCCATTATCGAGATCGCGCGTGCGGAGGGCATGGCAAAGCGCGGGGACCAATGGTTCCCGCTGTCGCAGGCGGTGGTCGCCTATGACCACGCGCGCCATGCGCCGCTGGGCGACGTCATTACGCTCGACTTCCTCAACACCAGCCTCGAACCCGGGGCGCGGGCCGCGATCGAGCTGACGCTGGAGACGGCCAAAGAGCTGCGCGCCGCGCTCGACCGGGCGATCGCCGCCGCCGAGTTCGAGGAGGCGGAAGTGCGGGGCAAGGGCGCGGTGCCGAGGCTCGCGCTGGCGGCGTCCCGCGCAGGATAAGCCCGCCGCGGCGTGGTGCCGGAGGTATTCTCTCTTCTCCCCTGCCTCCGCGAAGAAGCGGCGGGGAGGGAGGAAGCATCAGCGTAGGCACCGCCGCGAAAATCCATGAGCGCCGCGGCGCCCGGCGGCGGCCCGATCGGCGCCGCCGGGAACGCCCTTCGTCCTTGCCTTAGAATTTGCTAATTTAGATTGTTCTAATTATATGATCGGGCAGCGCGCGCGAATATCCGGGAGCGCGGCCGCACCCGGCGCAAATCCCGCCAACGCAAAACGTCCGCCGACAAGAATGTCCGCCAACGAGAAAGGCGCATCCCATGCTGTCTCGACTGTTCAGCAAGCTTACCAGCGGAACCAGCGTTCCGGCCATCGCCCACGACGAGCTGATGCAGGCGCACCGTCAGCGCTCCTGCACCGTCATCGACGTGCGTGAGCCGCATGAATTCAAAGGCGGGCACATTCCCGGTGCGGTCAATCATCCGCTGTCGCAGTTCGATCCGGCGAGGATGCCGCAGGACAAGCCGGTTGTCCTGATTTGCCAGGCGGGCGGCCGCTCCGCGACCGCGCTTCGCCGCGCGCTCGCGGCCGGGAAAGAGAACGTCCGCCATTATCCGCCCGGCACCAGCGGGTGGCGGGCGCGCGGCGGCCCCGTCGAATAGGCCCGGTGCTTCACGACGCGCCCGGAGCAAATCCTGGGCGTCAGCGCCGGGCGACGAGGCCGATCAGGGCCGAGCGGCCGCGATGGCCGCTGCCCTCCGCGATTTCGTCTTCATAGGCGCGCAGCTCGACGAGCGTCAGCCCGGCGAAAGCCTCCCGCAGCATGGCTTCGGTGTAGAGATGCGCCGCGTTGGAGGGGCCGCCGGTCCTGTAATCGAGCTGTTTCGGCGTGTAGCCCTGCAGGATGAGGACGCCGCCCGGCTTCAGGCTTTCGACGATCCGCGCGAACAGCCGGCCGCGCAGGGCCGGATCGGCGAATTGCACGAAAATGGCGGCCACCCCGTCATAGGCGGCACTCGGCCACGCAAAACCGTCGCAGTCCGCGAGCTGAAAATTCACCGTGACGCCTGCGCGCGGCCGCGAGCCGCCGGGCCTTCGCGACGGCGACGTCCGAAACATCGAAGGCGTCTACCGCAAATCCCTGCCGCGCCAGGAAGACGCTGTTGCGGCCTTCGCCGTCGGCGACGCAAAGCACACGTCCGCCCGGCGGCAACGCGCTCGTGTGATCGCGCAGCCACCGGTTGGGCTCGGTGCCGAACAGGAAGTCATCGCCCGCAAAGCGGGTGTTCCAGTGCGCGGCGGCGTCGGACGGGGCAGGGGGTGTTGTCATCGGCGGGATCAGTCGTTTGCTGGTGATGGAGAACGGAATCGGGAGACTTGTCGCCGTTCAGCGGCTTGATGCGCGCCGATCATCGCAAATGCGACGTGAGAGCTCAAGCGCCGGGTCAGCCGGCGGTGGCTGGCGGACGGCGCAGCGCGGCGCCCGAGTTGGCTTTTCGCGAAGCCGGAAAGGCTGTACAACCTTAGATATTATTCTGCAACAATGAGCTTGAAGGGTTTTCTGGAAACCCGGGGGGACGGCGATGGACCAGGGTGATTTTGTACAAGAGGAAGCCCGGAAAAAGATCGATCAGGATATCAGCGACCGCATCCAGGTTCACAAAGCCAACATTGCAAGGTTGGTCTCGGCACAACGAAGCGCTCGAACGCTTGGCGTGCAGGTCAGGAATCGACCGCTGGTCATGCTGGCGCAAGGCGATTCCTGGTTCGACTATCCTCTGACCGGAAACGGACTACCGCTGGTGGACACCGACGTGATCGCGCAGCTGCGCCGCATCGGCGACATGCCTCCTACGATCCTGAATCTCGCGCATCATGGCGAAGCTGCCGTTGACGAAATGTCCCTGACCAAGCAGGAGCGGATGATCACTGTTCTGCGCGACCCCTCAAACTGGATTGACGGCAAGCCCGACGCAATCCTGTTCTCGGCCGGTGGAAACGATATTGCCGGTGATCAATTCTGCATCTTCCTGGACTTCAATGACGGACATTCGCCCGGGTTGAATCAGGATCGCTTCAGCAAGGCGCTTGGCGCGATCGAGGCCTGCTATCTGGAGCTGTTCGCCTTACGCGACCGTATCGCCCCGGGCGTTCCGATCTTCGGCCATTGCTACGACTTTCCGATTCCCAACGGAGCGCATCCCGCCTGCGCGGGGCCGTGGCTGAAGCCGTCGCTGGATTTTTGCAACTGGCCGGTCGCGCAGGGCAGACTAATCGTTCATGCCGCGTTGGCGGATTTTCGCGAGATGTTGAAGCGCCTGGCCAGCGACGCCGGTAACAAATTTTTTCTGGTGGATACCCAGGGCATTCTTGCCGATGCGGAGTGGGCGAATGAACTCCATCCGCAGCCGGCGGGGTTTGCGAAAGTCGCCCGGAAATTCGCGGATGCGCTCTCGGCCAAATTCGGCGCCCAGGTCTAGCTGGATTTCTGCGCCTCGCCCGCTTCCCCGGACTTGATCCGGGCATCCATCCATCTTCGCAAGAAGTTCTTTCGAAGAAGATTGCCGGGTCAAGCCCGTCAATGACGTCTGTCGGCATTCGCGGACCCGTTGGCGCGCCCCGGAATGACGGGTGGTGAGATTTTCCGGCCTGCGCTCGCAATCACGGATCGGGCTGCTTGAAAACCGGATCGGCTTCGATGATCGTTCGCGCTTCAGGTCGGCCGAAAACCCATGCGGAACGCGCCCCAGTGGCGGCCGCGGATATGGATCGGCGAGGACAGGTCCTTCATGAGGACAAAGTTGCCGCCGCCCATGTCGCGGCGGTAGGTCTGCATCAGAAACGGCTTTGTGTTGGCCGCGACCTTCTTTACCGCGCGATCGCTGAACAGCCGCCGGTTGCGGCAATTGGCGTTGTTCCAGACCGGGTCCTTGCCCTGCGGCAGCCGGTAGTTCGGATTGTGGGTCGGCAGGTAACCGCCCCGGGCCCAGGCGACGCAGAACACGATGCGCGGATCGATCTTCTGGATCGGGTCCTGGATCGCGGGCAGGATGCGGTCGGTGAAGTCGACATAGTCGGTGAGATATTGCTTGGGGTCGGTGCCCGGGATTTCGCGGTATTTCTCGTCCATCAACTGCTCGAGGCGGATGTCGCCGCGCTCGACCGCCGTCTCGAACGCCGCGGAAATCCGCTTTGCGGTATCGGTCACGACGCGGATCAGGGGCGCATCCGACGTCTCCACGCCGCTGGAAGCGATCAGCTCGATCAGCCCCTCGGAAAGGTCGAGCAGTTTGGCCACTCGCTCGTCGGCGCTCTTCAGATCGCTCGACGACAGGTCGACGCCCTTGGCGAGGTTGTCGAGCTCGTCGATCACCATGTCGCAATGGGCGAGGTTGGAGGTGGCCGCTTTCGTCACCCCGTCGATCTCGCGGCCGACGGACGTAAAACCGTCTTGCACCCGGACGATGATGCCCTGGATCTGCCTGGCGCCTTCGCCGGCGTTCTTGGCGCGCAGCGAGGCGTCGCTGCTCTCGCCGATCAGGCTGCCGACCTGGCCGTCGAGATCGCGGACGGTGTCGCCGATCGAGTGCGTGGCCTGGCGGGTGGCTTCGGCGAGGCTCTTCACTTCGCTCGCGACCACGGCAAAACCCCGGCCGGCGGCGCCGGCGCGGGCGGCTTCGATGGTCGCGTTGAGCGCCAAGAGATTGGTCTGTTTGGCGATCGCCTCGATCGTTCCGGATACCTTGGCCACCTGCGCGAGCGCGGTGCCGACCGCGCCGAGACGATGTTCGATGCGCCCCACCGCCTCGATCAGTTCGGCGATATGCTGGACCGCGGTTTCCACCGCGGCGCGCGATTGGGTGATCTCGTTGACGGCGGAGGTGGTGGCGGTTTGCACCGCCTGCGAGGCGCCGGCGATATCGTGGTTGGCGGAGACCATGGTCTCGGCGGTCTTCTGCAGATGCCCGAAGCGTTCGGACTGGTTGGAGACGCGACCGGCGACCTCCTGCAGATTTCCGGCCACGTCCGCAAGCTCGACCCCAAGGCCGCCGATCCGGTTCGAAAGCTGGTCGACCAGACGTTCGGCATCCGAGGGGGCGGCCGCGGCAGGTTCCAGTTTCACGAGCTGCGCAACCGACATCGCTGTATTCCTGTTGCTGAGTGAATTCGAAAAGCGGATCAAATCTGGAGTGGTTCGAATCTCGCGGGATTGCTCAAAGCTTGTACGCGGTGCGGAAGCCGCCCCAGTGGCGGCCCTGGACGCGGATCGGCACGTCGATCTCGCGCATCATGACGGTTTTGCCGTTGCCCATGTCGCGGGCGTAGCTCTGGATCAGATAGGAGCGCTGGTTGCGGCCGGCGGCGAGGCCGGCGGCATCGTTGAAGATGCGGCGGTTGCGGCTGTTGGCGGTGTTCCAGGTCACGTCGCCCGGGCGTTGCGGATGCGAGTAGATCTTGTTGTGCACCGGCAAATAGCCGTTGCGGTCGATCATCACGCAGAACACCATGCGCGGATCCTTGGCGAGGAACATTTCCTGAAACGGCGGCAGTGCGCGATCGGCCCAGTCGAGAACCCTGGTGCGGTGCTGCACCGGGTTGGTGCCGGGGATTTCCACGTAGGTCTCGTCGAACATGTCGTCGAGCGAGATGGCGCCGCTTCTGACTGCGTCCTCGAAAATCCTGGTCAGCGCGGTGCCGGCTTCCATGGCGCGGGTGACGAATTCGGTGTTTTCGTCGCGGATCGCCCACAGCCGGTCTTCGATCGTTTCGCTCAGCGCGGCGTCCGGCGCCTCGAAACGGGCCTGCACCCCGGCCTTCGAATGTTCGGTGATGCGAATCCGGCAGGCGCCGACGCCCTCGATCGCGGCGTTCAGGCTTTGGTGCAGCGGCAGCCGCCCGGCGTCCGCTCCGGAGATCAGGATGGCCTCCATGGAAATCTCGTAGACCGCCGCCGCGACCGGGCCGCTCGCGGTCTGGATTTCGATCTTGAGGTTGCAGGGCAGCCGTTCGCGCTTGCGCTGGTCCTCGCGCCCGTTCTGGCCCAGCAGCACCGCGCTGCGCGTTTTGAGTTTCTGCGCGAAGGTGGTGACGGCCTTGCCGGCGGAGGCGACGCGCTCGCCATGGGTCTCGGCTTCCTTTGCCGCAGTGTTGATCTCGGCGGCGCTGTCGCCGACCGAAACGATGAAGTTCGATGTGGTGGCGGCGTTTTCGCTCATCTCGCCGGTGGTTTCGTTCTGCTCGGCCACCGCGCCGTTGACGTTTTCGAACACCGGGCGGATCGCCTCGATCGCCTGCGCGATCCGGTGCACCGCGTCGACCGAGCCTGCGGCGTCCTTTTGCAGCGCGTCGATCTTCCTGGTGATTTCCTCGGTGGCGTGCTGGGTCTGCACCGCCAAGGCCTTGACCTCGGTGGCGACGACCGCAAAGCCTCTGCCCGCGGCGCCGGCGCGCGCCGCCTCGATGGTGGAGTTGAGCGCCAGCAGCGTGGTCTGCCGGGCGATCTGCGCGATCAGGTTGACGACATTGCCGATGGCGGCCGAGGATTCGCGCAAGCGGTCCACATTGGCGCTGGCCTCGCGGGCGGCGGCGCTGGCCTGATCGGCGAGCTGGCTCGCGTTGCGGACCTGGGAACCGATGCCTTCAGCCGAATGGGTGAATTTGTCGGCGGCCTGCGAAAACGTGGTCGCGGTCGAGCGCGCGGCGCTGGTGTGCCCGGTCAGCGCGTCGGTGCGCTGGCGGATGGTGGAGAGCGTCGCCGCCGTTGCCTCGGCGCCGCCGGCGACCGAATTGGCCGCGCGTTCGAGCTGGCGGATCATTCCGCCCAGCTCGAGTTCGAGCAGTTCGAGAATTTCCTTCGCCGAGTCGCTTTCCGAGGCGCCGGCCGCACCGGCTACCGCCGCCGGCGTCACCGACTGCGGCGCAACAACCGGCGGAGCCGGTTCCGGCAGCCGCTTTCGAAAAAAACCGAACGCCATGGGGCCTCTCGTGGCAACCTGCAATGAGGCCGTCATTTTGGCATCCCGGCGTGAAGTCACGGTTAATAATTGCCTCATATGAAGGCAACAGACACTACCGACATACCGAAAATGCCCGCAAATCTTTGATTTTAGCCAATCGGCAGCCTATAAGGCCGCGCCTTCCACCCGACATATCCCCGGACGAATCCCCGAAAGAAACCGCATGGCCGGACATTCCCAATTCAAGAACATCATGCACCGCAAGGGGCGGCAGGACGCCCAGAAGTCCAAGCTGTTCAGCAAGCTGGCGCGGGAAATCACGGTCGCGGCCAAGATGGGCCAGCCCGACCCCGGCATGAATGCGCGGCTGCGCGCGGCAATCATCTCGGCCCGCCAGGAAAACATGTCGAAAGACTCGATCGAGCGCGCGGTGAAGAAGGCGAGCGGCAACGAGAGCGAGAACTACGACGAGATCCGCTACGAGGGTTATGGTCCCGGCGGCGTCGCCGTGATCGTCGAGGCGCTGACCGACAACCGCAACCGCGCCGCCTCCGACATCCGCTCCTACTTCACCAAGTCCGGCGGCAATCTCGGCGAAACCAATTCGGTCGCCTTCCTGTTCGATCGCACCGGCATCATCGAATACGACGCCAAGGTCGCCTCCGACGATGCGATGCTGGATGCCGCGATCGAGGCCGGCGCCGACGACGTGTCGTCGAGCGAGAGCGGCCACGAGATTTACGCCTCGCAGGAGACCTTTCGCGAGGTGGCAAAGGCGCTGGAGACGAAATTCGGCGAACCACGCAAGGCGGCGCTGACCTGGAAGCCGCATAACACCGTGGCGGTCGACGATGAGACCGGCGAGAAGCTGCTGAAGCTGATCGACCTCTTGAACGAGCATGACGACGTCCAGAACGTCTACGCCAATTTCGAGGTGTCGGACGCGCTGATGGCGAAGATGGGCGGGTGAGGCATCGGGCGTCGCGGCATCCTCAGCTGTCGTCGCCAGCCTGACCGGGCGATCCAGTATGCAGCGCGGGCGCGATTCATCGCCGGCGCCCCGGCGTAGCGGATACCGCTTTCGCGGGGTATGACGTTCTGTTTCTGTTTCGCCTGCGGTGCTCCGGCGGTATCACTAGCCCATGACATCTCCGCCGATTCGCCACCCCGTCCGTATCCTCGGCATCGATCCGGGCCTGCGCCGCACCGGCTGGGGCGTGATCGAGGTCGACGGCAACCGGCTGGCGTTCGTCGGCTGCGGTTCGGTGGAACCGCCCGATGGCCTGCCGCTGGCAAGCCGGCTGCTCGCCATTCACGAGGGGCTTGCCGCCGTGCTCGGCGATTTCAAGCCGGCGGAAGCCGCGGTCGAGCAGACCTTTGTCAACAAGGACGGCGTCGCCACCCTGAAGCTTGGCCAGGCCCGCGGCGTCGCGATGCTGGCGCCGGCGATGTTCGGCATCTCGGTCGCCGAATACGCCCCGAACCAGGTGAAGAAGACCGTGGTCGGCGCCGGCCATGCCGACAAGAACCAGATCCTGGTGATGCTGAAGATCCTGCTGCCGAAGGCCGAACCGAAATCCCCCGACGCCGCCGACGCGCTGGCGATCGCCATTACGCACGCCCATCATCGCCAGAGCGCCATGTTGCGGCTGAGGGTGGTCGAAGTATGATCGGCAAGCTCAAGGGCCTGATCGACAGCTACGGCGAGGATTTCGTGATCCTCGACGTCGGCGGCGTCGGCTATCAGGTGCATTGTTCGACCCGGACCCTGCAGGCGCTGCCGTCGCCCGGCGAGGCCGCGGTGCTGTCGATCGAGACCTACGTGCGCGAGGACCAGATCAAGCTGTTCGGCTTCAGAAGCGATGTCGAGCGCGAATGGTTTCGGCTGCTGCAGACCGTGCAGGGCGTCGGCGCCAAGGTGGCGCTGGCGGTGCTCGGCACCTTGCCGCCGGCGGATCTGGCGAACGCGATCGCGCTGCGCGACAAGGCCGCGGTGACGCGCACGCCGGGCGTCGGCCCCAAGGTCGCCGAGCGCATCGTCACCGAATTGAAGGACAAGGCGCCGGCCTTTGCCAATGTCGATCCGGCGCTGGTGCATCTGTCCGGCGCCATCGACGACCAGCGCGCGCCGCGTCCGGTCAGCGATGCGATCTCGGCGCTGGTCAATCTCGGCTACGGCCAGCCGCAGGCGGCCGCCGCGATCGCCTCGGCCTCGCGCAGCGCCGGCGAAAACGCCGAGACCGCGCAGCTGATCCGGCTGGGCCTGAAGGAGCTGGCGAAGTGACCACGCCCTCCCGCATCGTCACCCCCGAGCGCCGCGCCGACGATGTCGGCGACACCGCGTTGCGCCCGCAGCTGTTGTCGGAATTCGTCGGCCAGGCGCAGGCGCGCGCCAACCTGTCGATCTTCATCGAGGCCGCGCGCAAGCGGGGCGAGGCGCTGGATCACGTGCTGTTCGTCGGTCCACCCGGTCTCGGCAAGACCACGCTGGCGCAGATCGTGGCGCGCGAACTCGGCGTCGGCTTCCGTGCCACCTCCGGGCCCGTGATTGCCAAGGCCGGCGATCTCGCCGCACTGCTGACCAATCTCGAAGAACGCGACGTGCTGTTCATCGACGAGATCCATCGCCTCAGCCCGGCGGTCGAGGAAGTGCTCTATCCGGCGATGGAGGACTTTCAGCTCGACCTCATCATCGGCGAGGGGCCGGCGGCGCGCTCGGTCAAGATCGAGCTGGCGAAGTTTACGCTGGTCGGCGCGACCACGCGCGCGGGGCTGCTGACCAATCCGCTGCGCGACCGTTTCGGGATTCCGGTGCGGCTGAATTTCTACACCGAAGAGGAACTGGAAAAGATCGTCACCCGCGGCGCGCGCGTGCTCAAGATCGGCATGACGCCCGACGGCGCCAACGAGATCGCGCGCCGCGCCCGCGGCACGCCGCGCATCGCAGGACGGCTGTTGCGGCGGGTGCGCGATTTTGCCTCCGCCGCGGACGCCGCCTCGATCGACCGCAAGATCGCCGACCATGCGCTGAGCGCGCTGGAAGTCGATGCCGCTGGCCTCGATGCCATGGACCGGCGCTATCTCACCACGATTGCGATGAACTACGGCGGCGGTCCGGTCGGCGTGGAGACGATGGCGGCGGCGCTGTCGGAACCGCGCGACGCCATCGAGGACATCATCGAGCCGTTTCTGATCCAGTGCGGCTATCTGCAGCGCACCCCGCGCGGAAGACTGTTGACCTCGCACGCCTTCCGCCATCTCGGCCTCGCCGAGCCCGCGCGCGATCCGGCCCAGTTCGGATTGTTCGGGCAGGCCGGCGAGGAGGAGCCGTGACGGAGCCCGGTCCGCCGCTGACCGCTCATCTCGACGGCGCGATCCGTGACGGCCGCCATCACATGCAGATCAGGGTCTATTACGAGGACACGGATTTTTCCGGCATCGTCTATCACGCCAATTACCTGCGCTTCATGGAGCGCGGCCGCACCAATCATCTGCGGCTGTTGGGCGCCGAACAGCACGCGCTGTTCGCGGAGGCGCAGGCGGAAACCGCCGGCTTCGCCTTCGTGGTGCGCTCGATGCAGATCGATTACCTGAAGCCGGCGCGGATGGACGATGTGCTCGACGTGGTGACATGGCCGGTCGCGGTGAAGGGCGCCTCGATCACGCTGGCGCAGGAAGTGCGGCGCGGCCACGACCTCTTGGTCAAGGCCGAGGTGCGCGTCGCCTTCATCAGCGAGGGCCGGGCGCAGCCGATCCCGAAAGCGCTGCGCACGCTGTTGAAGGCCGATCTGGTATAGCTATCGACCGATAGGCAAACCGCCATCGACTCGACCGCCAACCGCGATACAATTCGGGACCGCAGACAAAAACCGAGGCCGTCATGCCGCGTCCCCCGCTGCCGCCGTTCACGAGAGAAACCGCCGCCCAGAAGGCCCGCATGGCCGAGGACGCCTGGAATTCCAGGGATCCCGAACGCGTCGCGCTGGCCTATACCGAGGACAGCCGCTGGCGCAACCGCTCGGAATTTCTTGAAGGCCGCGCCGCGATCGTCAAATTCCTCACCCGCAAATGGGAAAGGGAGCTCGACTATCGCCTGATCAAGGACCTCTGGGCGTTCGACGGCGACCGCATCGCCGTGCGGTTTCAATATGAGTGGCACGATTCGAGCGGCCAGTGGCATCGCTCCTACGGCAACGAGCAGTGGGAGTTCGACGAGCACGGCCTGATGCGCCGCCGCGAGGCCAGCATCAACGATATCGAGATTGCCGAAAAGGACCGCCGCTTTCACTGGGCGGCACCCGGACCACGGCCGGCCGATGTTCCGGGACTGGGCGACAGCCCGTTTTGATGTTCCACCCGCTCCGGGCGTCGTCCCCGCTTCCGCGCGCTTTCGCGGGGACGAATCCTGGAGAGCGCTACGCCGCCGCCCTGTGGCGCGCGAGTTCGGCCTGGTACAGCTTGAACTCCTCCGCGATCGCCCTGGCGATGCTGGGGCGCGCGCGCAAGCGCTCGTAATAGGCTTTCACGGTGGGCCATTTCGAAAGTTCGATCGGCGGCGTCGCCATGGTCCAGTTGATGACGGTGACGAGGTAGGCGTCGGCGACGCTGAAATGGTCGAGCAGGAATTCGCGGCCTTTCAAATAGGTCTCGAGATAGTCGAGCCGCGACAGGCCCTTGCCGAGGACGTAGGTTTTCACTTCGGCCGGTGCGGTCCGGTCCAGTACCGGCACGAACAATCCCTTGTGCAGTTCGGTGCCGATGAAGCAGAGCCATTGATGCAGGCGGCTGCGTTCCGTGCCGGGGCCGGTCGCGATGCCGGCCTGCGGGAAGCGGTCGGCGACGTATTGCAGGATCGCCGCGTTCTCGGTGAGTACCAGCCCGTCGTCGGTGCGCAGCGTCGGCACCAGGCCGAGCGGGTTCACCTCACGGAAATTCGAGCCGTCGTTCTGCACGATTTTGGTCTTGGGATCGACTTCGAGAAAATTGGCCTCGGCCCCGGCCTCATACAGCGCGATGCGGGTCGCCATCGAACAGGCGAGCGGAGAGAAATACAGGTCCATCGGTGCCTCCATGGTTGATTTTTATACTGTTCCGCATAATATAAATCGCGTCAAGGAATATTTTGCGAAATGGTACAAAAAAGCAAAAAGCCGGCGGCGAAGGCCGATAGCGCCGCGCCGAAACGCCGCGGCCGGCCGCGCGCCTATCAGCCCGACATCGCGCTCGGCAAGGCGCTCGACCTGTTCCGCAAGGAAGGTTTTGCCGCGACCTCGCTCGACGATCTCAGCGCCGCCACCGGCATGAACCGGCCGAGCCTCTACGGCGCCTTCGGCGACAAGCGCGAGCTCTACATCAAGAGCTATGCGCGCTATCGCGCCGACGCGCGGGCGGCGATGCAGGAAATCTTCCGGGAAGAGATGCCGATCCGCCAACGACTGGAGCGCATCTATGCGGTGGCGCTCGATATCTACCTCTCCGGCGAGGCCGGTCCGCGCGGCTGCTTCACGGTGATGACGGCCGGCTCGGAAGCGGTGGCCGATCCGGAAATCCGCGCCATGGTGCTGGAGGGATTGTTCGAACTCGACAAGGCGTTCGCCGCCTGCTTCCGGCTCGCCAAGGAGAAGGGCGAACTGCCGGCGTCGGCCGATCCCGTGGTGCTGGCGCAACTGGCGTCGGCCACCATCCACACCATCGCCATCCGCGCCCGCGCCCGCGTGCCGCGCAAGGAACTGGAGGCGATCGTGAAGGGCGCGATCGATGTGATGGCGGGGGCGGTGCAGAAGGGGAGATAGCTTGAACTCAGGCTGCAGCCGGAAGGCGTTTCTCCGTCTTAATCCGGACCGGCGGGAACGTCACGCAGTCGATCACGTCGAAAACGGCATGGACCCCACCACGAAAGCTCTCGGCAAAGGCCAGCGCATCGTCCCGCCGCTCCTCGCGAACGCGCATTGCCAACGTGCAATGCGGTACCCAGAATGATGGCCGGTAGTGAGGCCGGCACAGCATCGGATCGATCATGGCGTGAATGGCGGCATGCATTCGTGCGAGATTTTGCTGTGGTTCCGGTGCAGCCCAGAGAACAAGGGGCGGTCCGGCAAAGGTGCCGATGCGATTGAACGTCATGCCTGGCGCCGCTTCGCCGGCGGCTGCGCGCTCGATCGCGCTTCGTGCCAGCGCGTCGCTCACCTCGCCGGTATCGTAAATCGCAAAGGTGAAATGCGGCGCGTAGTCGAGGGCGCGCATCGAGGCCTCGTCCTCGAAGGCGCTTGCTTGATCCCACAGCGCGGTGACGGCAGGTGCCGACGCGTCGTTGATTCGAAGGTTCAGCGCCAATGCCATTGGCTTTCATACCAGTGTCTTGCGCGGAATTTCGCAAGGGTAAATTTCTGCCGAACCCCTGTCGGATCCGGACCTTCCCGTTCGTCATCCTGGGGTGGTTCAGGAAACCTGGGAGTTTTGGACATGGCCGACCCCGTGCAAGCCGTCACGCCGCATCTCGTCGTCAACGACGGCGATGCGGCGATCGAGTTCTACAAGAGAGCCTTCGGCGCCACCGAGGCGCTTCGCATGACGGCGAAGGACGGCAAGCGCCTGATGCATGCCGAGCTGCACCTCAATGGCACGCGGTTTTTTCTCAATGACGATTTTCCCGAGCACCGCTGTACCTACGCCGCGGATGCGGTGTTTCCTCCCCACGCGATGAAGGGAACCTCGGTTACGATGCATTTGGAAGTCGAGAACTGCGATGCGGCGGTGAAGCGCGCGGCGGAAGCCGGCGCCACCGTCACGATGCCGCCGTGGGACGCATTCTGGGGCGCGCGTTATGCCCGCGTCCTCGACCCATTCGGCCATTCCTGGAGCTTTGCCCACCCGCTGCCGGCCAAGGGCTGAGTAGCTAGGCCGTGTACTCATAAAATTGAGATTAATCAGCACGTTTTGAACGATGTCCGCTATCGGACGGTTTGCGGATTAAACGAGATACCTGCTCAGGTCCGAAAAGTGCCAAAAACGGAAGATGTCCCGCATGAACGGCATGTCTCAACCTCGACAACGGACCGGGTGGCGCTGGGACCATGCAGGTGGTGCCACCTATCGCCCCTCGGCTCCAAGCTGGTGAAGGAAGCTCCGGTAATCAGTCCGCACCCACTCCTCGACCAGATGACCGTGATCGTCGAACCGGAAGATGTTTGACAGATCCCAAAATACCCGCTCGCCATTCGGAGGCAGAGGGCCGGCCGGTGATTGTGTGAACTCGCGGACAAAACGTCCCTCGATCCAGGTCTGACAGGCTATGTAGTTGCCTTCGACGATTATGATGCCCCGACGGATCGAACGATCGTCGAACGCTGCGCGTACGGATTTGAAGTAGTTAGTGAGCCCGCTGTAGTCCGCTTCAAAGCCGCCAGGCCCGTGGAAGCGGAACTGCTCCGTGTCAAAATAGCTGTCGGTCTCAGCCTGATCCCCACCCATCACCTCGAGTTCGCCCGCTTTGACTAAACGGGCAATGAGCTCGTCGCGCATGAAATTCATGTCTTTTCCATCGGTCACATTCGTGCTGGTCCTAGCGCTAGTCACAGACGCAAGTTGAACAACTGAGCCTTGCGAAGGTTCCGCTTCACTGTGCAGCGATAACTTGGACGTCGTTGCGGATCGGGGCTACTTTAAAGGTGAGGAAATCCTGGCATGCGAACAGGCCGGCGTCGCGGTCACGCTGCCCAAGCCGCAAACCTCGGGCGCCAAGTCGGCAGGCCGCTTCGGGAAACCTGATTTTGTTTATTTGGCCAAGGACGATGTCTATCGCTGCCCGGCCGGCGAGAAGCTGGCGCACCACTTCACCGCTGATGAAGATGGCCAGAAAATGCGGATTTACTTGACCAAGGCGTGCCGCACATGCCCGCTCAAGGATCAGTGCACAACGTCCAACGAGCGCCGCATCAAACGCTGGGAACACGAACACGTCGTCGAGGCCGCGCAGACGCGGCTCGATCAGAACCCGCAAGCCATGCGTGTGCGCCGCGAAACCGTCGAGCATCCGTTCGCCACGCTGAAGATGCGGATGGGGGCGACGCACTTTCTGATGAAGACGCTGCCGAAGGTGGCGACTGAGATGGCGCTGCACGTGCTCGCCTACAACCTCACGCGCGTGATGAACATCATCGGTATCAAACCGCTCCTCGCGGCGATCCGGGCTTGAGGAGCGTGTACCGTTGTGCGAGCCGTGTGACCGTTCAGGTCGCTCAGCATGGCTTAAGGTTGCCCCCGCATTGACTCCAGAACTCGATACCGCAAAAATATGCTCAGACGGTCAGGTCGACGTGCACCACGCCCATCCGCTGTAGTTTTTGGAGGGTGAAAGGCGTTTTCACACGGCCTGGGTCATTCGCGTCGATTTTGACACATAAGCATGTCCGCTATCCGGCCCATCTCGGACCTGCAAATCGGCGTTGCGAACACCGAGATAGGCGTGATTCAAGCTCCCGACGGGGGCCTCGAATCATGAGATACGAACTCACGGACTTTGAGTGGACTGCCATCAGGCCGTTCCTGCCGAATAAGCCGCGCGGCGTGCCAAGGGTCAACGACCGACGTGTCCTCAACGGCATCTTCTGGATATTGCGGTCAGGCGCACCATGGCGCGATCTGCCGGAGAGCTTCGGGCCTTACACGACCTGCTACAACCGTTTCGTTCGTTGGCGAATGGCTGGCATCTGGGACTTGATCATGAAGTCCCTCGCCGAATCCCATGACGGCTCCGTCCAGATGATCGACACCTCCATTGTCCGCGTCCATCAGCACGGCGGTTGCGCGGGCGGGGGCGAATCAAGACTGATGGGCCGGTCGAGAGGTGGGCTAACCACCAAAATACACGCTTGCGTCGATACCAACGGAATGCCGGTTCGCCTTGAACTGACGACCGGTGAGGCCCACGATAATCGACTCGTCACAGAGCTGTTGTCTGATTTAAAATCAGGCACGATGTTGCTTGCTGATCGAGGATACGACGCGGATTGGATCAGAGCTTTCGCTCGTGAACACGGTGCGTGGGCTAACATTCCTCCTAGGCGAAATCGCCGAGACCCAATCTGTTTTAGCCCATATCTGTATCGGGCGCGCAATTTGGTCGAGCGCTTCTTCAACAGGATCAAGCAATGCCGCCGCATCGCAACCCGGTATGACAAACTCGCCGCGAACTACCTTGCTTTCATCAAGCTCGCAGCCATTCGGATTTGGCTACGCGCTTATGAGTCCACGCCCTAATATCCCCGCGCGGGATCGACGACGTTTTCCAGCGCGCCGCCGGCTTCGAAGCGCTCGATCTGGCGCGCCACATATTTCGAAATCTCGTCGGGATCGGTGTCGGCGGCGTTGTGCGGCGTCAGCACGACCTTCGGATGGGTCCAGAACGGGCTGTCCGCGGGCAGCGGTTCCTGGGCGAAGACGTCCAGCGACGCCGCGCCCAGCGTGCCGTCATCGAGACAGCCGAGAATGTCGGCTTCGTTTTGCAGGCCGCCGCGTCCGGCATTGATCAGCACCGGTGCGCCCATCGGGCTGTTGCGGCCGAGCTTTGCGAATAATCCACGATTGAGAAACTGCCGCGTGTCCGGCGTGAGCGGCAGCAGGCAGACCAGGATATCGGTCCGCTCGAGAAACGCATCGAGCTGGGCTTGGCCGTGAAAGCAATCGACGCCGTCGATCGCCTTCGGACTTCGGCTCCAGCCCGAGACGCGAAAGCCGAGATGCCGCAGCGCCTGCGCGGCGTTCGCACCCAGCGTGCCCAGACCCATGATGCCGACCGAAACGGCACTCGCCGGCCATTGAAATTTGGGGGCCCACCGCTTCTCGCGCTGGCTGGCTCTCAAGTAGAGCTCCTGCCGGTGATGCATCAGCACGTGGAGGACGACATATTCGGTCATTCGACCGGTCAGGTCGTCAACCGCGACGCGAACCAGCGGCACTTTCGGCAAGCTCGAATCGGCCATCAGCGCGTCGACGCCGGCGCCGAGATTGAAAATAACCCGCAGGTTCGGGAACGCCGCCAGCTCGCCCGGCCTGGGCTTCCAGACCGCGGCGTAGTGGATTTCGGCGGGATCGAACCCGGCACCGGGCAGTTGCAGGACGCGCCGGTCCCTGCACACCGCGCCGAACCGCTGCTTCCATCGCGCCGGCGACCAGTTTTCGGTGCCGCCGTAAATCAGCAGAGCGAGCGCGCCTTTATTCATCGGATTTTTGCCCCAACCTCTCGCAAATCGAGAGGGAACACTACCGGCATACGTTTGCTGCGCAAAATACTTCCGCTATCCTGTCGGAAACGCCAGCGCCCACTCGTCCTCGGATCAAACAGGAACCTCGCATGCTCTACGCCATCCTCTGCTACCACGATGAGGACTTCGTCGGATCCTGGACCAAGGAGCAGGACGCCGCCGTGATGAAGAAGCTCGCGGTGGTGCAGGACAAATTGACAAAACAGGGCCGGCTCGGGCCGGTGGCGCGGCTGTTGCCGACGACGTCGGCGACCACGCTGCGCAAGGATGATCCGCCGGTCGTGCTCGACGGTCCCTATGCCGAGACCAAGGAACAGCTGCTCGGCTTTTATCTCGTCGACTGCGACAATCTCGACGAGGCGGTCGATGTCGCGCGCGATCTCGGCGCGGCCAACCCCGGCGGCGCTTACGAGATCCGTCCCGTGGGCCTGTTTCAGCCCGGAGGTCCCGTGAAATGACCGACACCGCCTGGATCGATGCCGCGCTGACCTCGGCGCGTCCCCAGGCGGTCGGCGCGCTGCTGCGCTATTTCCGCAATCTCGACACCGCCGAGGAAGCCTTCCAGAACGCGTGCCTGCGCGCGCTGAAGAGCTGGCCGCAGAACGGCCCGCCGCGCGACCCCGCGGCGTGGCTGATCATGGCCGGGCGCAATGTCGCGATCGACGAGGTCCGGCGCAGCCGCAAGCAGGCGCCGTTGCCCGAGGACGAGGCGATCTCCGATCTCGACGACGCCGAGGAGCGGCTTGCCGAACGGCTCGACGGCTCGCACTACCGCGACGACATCCTGCGGCTGTTGTTCATCTGCTGCCATCCCGAGCTGCCGGCGACGCAGCAGATCGCGCTCGCGCTGCGCATCGTCTCCGGATTGACGGTGAAGCAGATCGCGCGCGCATTTCTGGTCTCGGAAGCCGCGATGGAGCAGCGCATCACCCGCGCGAAAGCCCGCGTTGCGGGTGCCAACGTACCGTTCGAGACCCCGGGCGCCGTGGAGCGCAGCGAGCGGCTCTCCGCGGTCGCCGCGATGGTCTATCTGATTTTCAACGAGGGCTATTCGGCCGGCGGCGACACCGCCGAAATCCGCGGGCCGCTGTGCGAGGAGGCCATTCGCCTGGCCCGGCTGTTGCTGCGGCTGTTCCAGAGCGAGCCCGAGATCATGGGGCTGACCGCGCTGCTGCTGCTGCAGCATGCCCGCGCGGCGGCGCGCTTCGATGCCGACGGCGCGCTGGTGCTGCTCGACGACCAGGATCGCAGCCTGTGGAACCAGCAGATGATCGCGGAAGGACTGGCGCTGATCGACAAGGCGATGCGCCATCGCCGCAGCGGGCCCTATCAGATCCAGGCGGCGATCGCGGCCTTGCATGCCCGCGCCGCCAAACCCGACGAGACCGACTGGACCCAGATCGATCTGCTCTACGGCGCGCTCGAAATCATGCAGCCGTCGCCGGTGGTGACGCTCAACCGCGCGGTCGCGGTGTCCAAGGTGCGCGGGCCGCAAGCCGCGCTGGAACTGATCGATCCGCTTTCGTCGCGGCTATCGAACTATTTCCATTACTTCGGCGTGCGCGGCGCCTTCCTGATGCAGCTCGGGCGCAATGACGAAGCCCGAATCGCGTTCGACCGTGCCATCGCGCTCGCCAACACGTCGGCCGAAGCCGCCCATATCCGGATGCATCTCGACCGCCTGATGCGCGACAGCGCGCCGCGCAACGCAAAAGCGGGGAAATAGCGACACGCAACGATTTGGCAGCGCAGAATGATTGCGCGAAAGCATTTGCCATTGCGTCGGCCGTCAACGCCGCGGCGTCATCTCTGTGCGGCGACGCTTTTGAGCACGAGATCGGTCAGCCTGACCACCAGCGCGCGCAATCTGGCATTTTCTTCCAACAGGGACGTCACACCGTCCGAATGTTCGTCATCTACATATTCTTCGCTACGCAGTGGCAATTCGTCGAAATATTGCTGCTCATCCAGAAATTGTTGTTTGCTATCCGGCGGATATGCGGGTGCCATGACTTACTCCCCCTTAACTGGTCGCCGAACGTACCCCATCGTTCTGACCGCGAGAGTGGATTAAGTCGGGGGCAAATTTACGACCGAAATTAGGACGCTTGGGGACACAACTTTTCCGCGCCGGGCAGGCGCTGCACACTCCCCACCGCAAAATTCAGAAAAAACATCGTCGTCTGTCGAATGAAGCTCCTTCCGTTCGTCTTGTGATCATGCATCACCAATCCGAACCAAGGAGACGCGCGATGAACGTGCAGGGCAGCAACACCGTCGGCGAAGCCATGCCCGCGGTTGTGGAGGAAGCGCCGCTTTCAACATCGGCGCGCTGGTGCGGCCGGATTCTCAGCGGTCTCGTCATTTTGTTTCTGCTGTTCGACGGCGCCATCAAGCTGGTGCCATGGCCGGTTGTCACGGAAACGATGGACCGGATCGGCTATGGCTCGAGCGAAACGCTGGCGCGCACCCTGGGCGTCATCACCGTCGCCTGCACCGTTCTCTACGCGATCCCGCCGACCTCGATCCTGGGCGCGATCCTTTTGACCGGCTATCTCGGCGGCGCGATGGCCTCCCATCTCCGGATCGGCAGCCCGCTGTTCACCCACACGCTGTTCGGCTTCTATCTCGGGCTGATGGCGTGGGGCGGGCTCTGGTTGCGCGACCGGAAATTGCGGGCGTTGATGCCGTGGCGGCGTTGATCGAAAGTTTTCCACCCCTCCCTTGTCGGATCGCGCCTGCGCCGTTCGTCCTCGGGCTGAAATGTCGAGATCGATACCGGAGCCAGCCATGTTTGAGATCATTGCCGTCATCGCCGTGGTGCTCGCCATCGCGATCGCGGCCGTTCTGATTCTCGCCGCGACCAGGCCGGATAGGTTCAGCGTGCAGCGCGCCACCACCGTGAATGCGCCGGCGGAAAAGATCTTCCCGCTGATCTCCGATTTCCATCAATGGGCAGGCTGGTCGCCTTACGAACACAAGGACCCCGCGATGAAGCGCGCCTACAGCGGGGCCGCGAGCGGCAAGGGCGCGGTCTATGCGTGGGACGGCAACAGGAACGTCGGCTCCGGCCGCATGGAAATTCTCGACGCTTCGGCGCCGGCGAAGATCGTGATCAAGCTCGATTTCTTCACGCCGTTCGAGGGCCACAACACCGCCGAGTTCACGATGCTGCCGCAGGGCGATGGCACCAATTTGACGTGGTTGATGTACGGCCCGGCGCCGTTCATGGCGAAGATCATGCATGTGTTCATGAACATCGACAACATGGTCGGCAAGGATTTTGAGATCGGTCTCGCCAATTTGAAACGGCTTGCCGAGAAGTAGTCGAACCCTCGAGGCGGATCGATCACCAAGGAGCAAAACGATGCAGGTCAATCCCTATCTGTTCTACAACGGCAATTGCGAAGCGGCGTTCAAGTATTACGAAAAGGTGCTCGGCGGCAGGATCGAGGTGATGCTGACCCATGAGGGCGCGCCGGCGGAGATGCCGACGCCGCCGGAATGGAAAAAGAAGATCATGCACGGCTCGATCTCGATCGACGGCGAGAAGTTGATGGCCTCCGATGCGCCTCCCGGCCATTTCCATCAGCCGCAGGGATTTTCGGTCTCGCTGACCGTCGCCGATCCCGCTGACGCCGAGCGCAAGTTCAAGGCGCTGTCGGAAGGCGGCAACGTCAACATGCCCTTCGGCAAGACCTTCTTCTCCAGGGGATTCGGCATGTGCGTCGACCAGTTCGGGATTCCCTGGATGGTCAATTGCCCGCTGGAAGATTGATTAGCGGCACCTTGGATAGATCGCCGCGAGTTCGCGCCCGCGCAGCAGCAACAGGCGCGAGCTCAATCCGCCGCGGCGGAGGATCCAGCCCCGCACCGCTAAGGGATAGGCCTGCAGCACGACCCTGGAAGCCACCGGCTCGGCATACATCCGTCCGCGGTGGTCGACCGAACGGGCGGCGTGAAAGCCGAGGACCGCGCGGCGGGTCACACAGATGCGGTCGTTCGGCACCACGTCCAGCACCAGTGTGCAGGCCGACAGGCACGGCCCATCGATCACCACGCGCTCACCCGACTCGCGCACGCGCTCGAACAGATCGAGGAACGGGCCGACCTCTCCGCCGGGACTGGCGAGGATGCGGACTTCCGCGTGCACCGGCGGCAGCGTGAGAGCGCACAACGCGCTGGCGAGAAGGATTGCTTTCAAAATAGCCGGTCGCGTCATGAGCGGCTCCCTCTGACGGGGATCAAATAATCAACGGCAGGTCGCCCGGCAAGGTTTTGTCAGTTGTCCGCGCCGGAGGCTTCGCCGAGCCGCATGTTGAGGTCGAGCAGCGGGGCGAGGCTCGGTTGATCCAGCAAGGCGCGGTGGCCGGCTACGCACGAGCGAGGCGAGAGAGAATAGGCGCTAGCCGTTCCGCCGCTGGCCACGCAGCGTCGGCAGGCCAATGCCGGCGGCGTCGAAACCTCCGTCCACCGCCAGAATCTGCCCGGTGATGTAGCTTGCGCGATCGCTGCACAGGAAGAAAACGGCTTCCGCCAGTTCCTCTTCGAGGCCGTAGCGGTTGAGCGGAATGGCGTCGTGATAGTCGGCGCGGATTTCGGGCGTATGGACGGCTTTGGCCATCGCGGTCTCGACCGGGCCGGGCGCCACGCCATTGACGCGGATGCCGAGCGAGGCCAGTTCGACCGCCAGCTGTTTTGTGAGATGTGCGAGCCCGGCCTTGCTGGTGCCGTAGGCCGAGCGCAGCGTCGAGGCGCGCACCGCCGAAATCGAAGTAATGTTCACGATCGCGCCGCCGCCATGCTCGCGCATCAGGGGCACGGCCGCCCTGGTGCAGAGGAACGGTCCGGTGAGATTGACCTCCAGCACCCGGCGCCAGTCCTCGTTGGACGTTTCCAGCAGCGGTGCGAACACCGCGATCCCGGCGTTGTTGATCAGCGCATCGAGCCGGCCAAAACGCCGCTCGATTTCGGCAAACGCGCTTTCAACCGCGCCGGCATCGGAGACGTCGCAATGCAGCCCCAGCGTCTGGCCGGCCGCGTTCAGGGACTCAACGCTCTTCCACAAGAGTTCGCCCTGGATATCGAGCAGCGCCACGCGCCAGCCCTCGGCGAGAAATTTTTTCGCCACCGCAAGCCCTATGCCGCGCGCGGCGCCGGTCACCAGCGCGACTTTCTGAGGGGCAGGGGTCATGGTCGATCCATCGTTCCGTAAGGTCTTCGGTCCGCGCCGTCCCTAGCACGAAAGCAAAGTGTCTGCTTTGTTATCTGGACCTTATCGGCAAGGCAAAAGGGTCGAATTTCATGAAGGTCTGCGACATCAGGGACGCCTCGCCCGAGCCATGGCGGCCGGGGGTGGAAACGCGCATGCTGGTCTCGGCGCGCAGCGGCGCGGCGCAATTGTGCATCTTCGAACAATGGGTCGCTCCGGGAACCGGCGCGCCCACGCACTCGCATCCCGTCGAGGAGGTGCTGACGGTGCGCGAAGGCGAGGCCGAAATGTGGATCGGCGAGCAGCGCCTCACCGTGACGTCGGGCCAGTCGCTGATCGTGCCGGCGGGGCGCAAGCACGGGTTCCGTAATTCCGGCGCGACGACGCTGCACCTGCACGCGGTGCTGGCGTCGCCCGTATTCGAAGCGACGCCGGAGGGGGCGACGGAACCCGTCCGCCGATGGGAGGCGACGTCATCCTGAACTGCGAACCGGCAACATAAATCGCCGGAATAAATTTTCTGCAGATGTGTCGGCTTGGCTGGGTTTCGTTCGTCGTCCCCGTATTTGGTATCGACGAAGACCAGATGGACAGCCGGCCTGAGGTGATCGACATGGCAAGCCAGAACAAGGAAGAAATCATCCGCGCGCTGTTTGCCGCCTATCTTTCGAATGACCGCAATGCGGTCGAGAACCGCTTCACCGACGATTTCCGGTTTACGAGCCCCTATGACGACCGGATCGACAAGGCGACCTATTTCGAACGATGCTGGCGCGCCAGCGACTGGATCGAGCGGCATGCACTCGAAAGAATTTTTGTCGAAGGCGATGAGGCGTTTGTGACCTACCAGTGCGTGACGAAGGCTGGGAGAACTTTCCGCAACACCGAGTTCCTGGTTTTCTCCGGCGAGAAGATCAAACGTATCGACGTCTATTTCGGCGCCGCCTATCAGGATGGCGCATTCGTCAGACAAGGCGAAACCTGAGCCGGAGTTGTCCCGATGTCGCTCACGCTGTATTTCCATCCCTTGGCGTCGTACTGCCACAAGGTGCTGATCGCGCTGTATGAGAACGATACGCCGTTCACGCCTAATGCAGTCGATCTCTCCAACCAGGGCCAACGCGCGGCGCTGGTGCAGCTATGGCCGATCGGCAAGTTCCCGGTGCTGCGCGACGATGCACGCGGCGAGACCATCCCCGAATCGACCATCATCATCGAATATCTCGATCGCAATTATCCCGGCAGGACGCGGTTCATCCCCGCGGCTGGCGACCGCGGCTGGCAGACGCGGTTGCGGGATCGTTTCTACGATCACTATGTGCATGAGCCGATGCAGAAGATCGTCGGCGACCGGTTGCGCCCGGAGGGCAACAGGGATCCGCATGGCGTCGGGGAGGCGAAAACGCGGCTGCGCACCAGCTACGGCATGATCGACAAGGAGATGGCGACACGGACATGGGCGATGGGCGAAGAATTCAGCCTCGCCGATTGCGCCGCAGCGCCTTCGCTGTTCTTTGCCAATGAGGTGATGCCGTTCGGCGAGGGCCACGAAAACGTCGCGGCCTACCTCAATCGCCTGAAGGCGCGGCCGTCCTATGCGTGCGTGCTGAAGGAGGCGGAACCGTATTTCGCGATGTTTCCGAGATAACCGGGATCCGGCCGCAATTACCTCCGAAATAATTCCACTGGCCCTGTCGGCGCGGCAAGACCCGGTTCGTCTTTTCAGGGAGCGCTGGTTCGCAACCGGCCCACCAGGTTTAAATAAAGCGGAGCGTGACCATGCGATTCATGATGCTGATGATTCCGAAGGGCTACGAGACGGCCGAACCGGGCACCATGCCGCCCGCCGAGGCGGTCTCCGCGATGATGAAGTACAACGAGGCGCTGAAAGACGCCGGCGTGCTGATCACGCTGGACGGCCTGCATCCGCCCTCGATGGGCGCGCGGGTCTCCTTCGCCGGTGGCAAGCCGCTGGTGACCGACGGGCCCTTCGCGGAGGCGAAGGAGGTGCTCGGCGGCTACTGGATGATCGAGGTGAAGTCGCGCGAGGAGGCGATCGCCTGGGCGAAACGTTGCCCGGCGTCCGACAACGAGATCGTCGAAATCCGTCAGGTGCAGGAAATGGGGGATTTTCCCGCCGACGTGCAGCAAGCGGCGGCCGGATTTGCGGAACTGCAGGGCCGCAGCAACTGATCCGAACGCAACCAAAGGAGATATACGATGAGCGATACCTATCTTGCCGTGTTCGTCGGCAGTAAAACCAGCGCGAAGATGGCCGCGTGGAACGCGCTGTCCGAGACTGAGCGAAAGGCGAAGGAAAAAGCCGGCATTGCCGCCTGGAAGGCTTGGGTGGAGAAGCACCAGGCCGCGCTCGCCGCGATGGGCGGACCGCTTGGCAAGACCAAGCGGGTCGGCCCGGGCGGCATTTCCGACGTCAGCAACGAGATGGGCGCCTTTACCGTCGTTCGCGCCGAATTGCACGAAGCCGCGGCGAGGATGTTCGAGAACCATCCGCACTTTGCGATCTTTCCCGGCGAAGCCGTGGAGGTCATGCCTGTGCTGCCGATCCCGGGAGGTTAACGGTT
The DNA here is from genome assembly GCA_963721275.1 of uncultured Alphaproteobacteria bacterium. Lineage (GTDB taxonomy): Bacteria > Pseudomonadota > Alphaproteobacteria > Rhizobiales > Xanthobacteraceae > Bradyrhizobium. Next base: position 648,871 of record CAVRIQ010000014.1, read on the forward strand.
TGTTGAGGGCGCGTTCATTCACATGAATGTCGCGCAGCGGCCATGCCGCGCTAGTGACCTTTGCGGCCGGCTCATGTAAAAGTCATTCACATGAGCTGGCGCAAGGAAGAACGCCGCGCCGAGCGCGGCTATCACCACGGGAACCTGAAAGAGGCGTTGCTGCAGGCGGCACTCGGGCTGATCGCGGAGAAGGGCGCGGCCGGCTTCACCTTTGCCGATGCCGCGCGGATGGCCGGCGTCAGCCCGGCGGCGCCGTACCGGCATTTCCGCGACCGCGACGAGCTGTTGTCCTCCATCGCGCAACGCGGTTTCGAGCAGTTCGAGGCGGCACTGACGCAGGCCTGGGACGACGGGCGCCCCGACACCGTCACGGCGTTCGAGCGGGTCGGCAAGGCCTATCTCGCCTTCGCCCGCAATGAGCCGGCGTTCTATTCGGCGATGTTCGAATCGGGGCTTCCCGTCGATCTTAATCCTGCATTGCAGGCGGCCAGCGAGCGCGCCTTCGGCATCATCAGGGCAGCCGCCGAGCGGCTCGCAGCACTTGCGCCGCCCGGTACGCCGCGCCCGCCGGCGCTGATGATGGCGCTGCACATCTGGTCGATGTCGCACGGCGTGGCGTCGCTGTTCGCGCGGGGCGACGCGGCACGGCGCAAGCTGCCGATGTCGGCGGAGGATCTCCTGGAGGCGGAAGTGCTGATCTATCTGCGCGGTCTCGGCTTCCCGACCGACCGCCGGCCGGCTGCGCAAGCTGAGCCGGCCGATCAAAAACCGGCCGGCCCGCCGCCGGTGCCGCCAGCAGGGCCCTGGGGCACCCCAAAATAAATTGACGGGGGCTGCTTCCGCCCGGCTTGACAAAAATCCGGGATGGTTTACGTATGTAAATGTTATTTACATTCACAACGGCGTGATGCCGTCATGGAGAGGGAAATGGCCTACACCGCAGAAGCCAATCGCTGGCGCGGCCCCGAGAACGAGCCCTACCGCCCGCGTATGCTTGATTCTCCCTGGCACCCCGGCTGGATCGCCGTGACCGTGCTCGGTTTCATCATCTGGTGGCCGATCGGCCTTGCCCTTCTCTTTTTCACACTCGGGAGCAGAAAAATGGGTTGCTGGAGTCATCAAGACCGCTGGTCGAACAAGATGGAGCGGATGCAGGACAAGATGGAGCGGATGAAGAGCCGGATGGAGCGCCGCGGCTTCCCGTTCGGTCCGACCTCGAGCGGCAACCGCGCGTTCGACGAATACCGCATGGAAACCCTGCGGCGCCTGGAGGATGAGCAGACCGAATTCAAGGAATTCCTGGATCGCCTGCGCCACGCCAAGGACAAGGAAGAGTTCGACCAGTTCATGGCGCAGCATCGGCCCCGTCCGGCGCCGCCCCAGGACGGTCAGCCCCAGGCTTGAAAGCTAAAGCCGCCGGGCTGATTGCCTCCCATAACACCTGATGGCAACACAACCGCCCGTTTGCGCAAGCAGACGGGCGGTTTTCTTTTTCTTGGCCAGGCTGGGTCCTGGCAAGCTGGTTCTTGCCAGGCTGGGTCTTGGCAAGGCTGGTTCCCGAATCATTCGGCCGTTCGGCTGCCCGCATTTCAAGCCGTCAAAATCCCCTTTGGTAACCGGGCATTAACCATGATTAGCGTCTGGTTGGAGGCGAAAAGACGCGCAGATAGCCCTCGTTTTGACATGTTGGCAGGGGATGCAGGCCTCGGCTTCGGCGGGCCGCCCATGCGACATCAAACAAGGCTCTCGCGCTGGCGTTTACCGCCGCGCCCGGCGCGCGGCTGTGGAACCGGCAGCCATTTGCTCCCGGAGGATTTGGGACACTTTGCGTTGAGAGGATACCGCTTATGAATCCGGCCGACGTGGCTCAATCAGCCTTGCCGATCGCATCCACCGACGTATCGCTGATCGCCCTGTTCCTGCAGGCTCACTGGATTGTGAAAGCCGTCATGCTGGGGCTGCTTTCCTGTTCGGTCTGGGTGTGGGCGATCGCGATCGACAAGATGTTCCTGTATTCGCGCACCAAGCGGGCCATGGACCGCTTCGAACAGGCGTTCTGGTCGGGCGAGTTGATCGAGGAACTTTACCGCGCGCTGTCGGCCAAGCCGACGCAATCGATGGCGGCCTGCTTCGTCGCGGCGATGCGCGAGTGGAAGCGCTCGTTCGAGAGCCAGGCACGATCCTTCGCCGGGCTTCAGATGCGGATCGAGAAGGTCATGAATGTCTCCATCGCCCGGGAAGTCGAGCGGCTGGAGCGCCGGCTGCTGGTGCTGGCGACGGTCGGCTCGGCCGGCCCCTTCGTCGGCCTGTTCGGCACGGTCTGGGGCATCATGTCGAGCTTCCAGTCGATCGCCGCTTCCAAGAATACCTCGCTGGCGGTGGTCGCCCCCGGCATCGCCGAGGCGCTATTTGCTACCGCCATAGGCCTTATCGCCGCAATTCCGGCGACTATTTTCTACAATAAGTTCACTTCCGAGGTGAACCGGCAGGCCCAGCGGCTGGAAGGGTTCGCCGACGAATTTTCAGCCATCCTGTCCCGTCAGATCGACGAGCGGGCGTGAGCGGCGGTATGCGGCGGTATGGCGGTATAATGTGAAGCCCAACATGAGCACCCGATCATGGCGATGAACATGGCAGGTTCGTCCGGCGGCGGACGCCGCGGCCGGCGTCGCCCCGTGATGGCGGAAATCAACGTCACGCCGATGGTGGACGTAATGCTGGTGTTGCTGATCATCTTTATGGTGTCGGCGCCGCTCCTGACCGTCGGCGTGCCGCTCGATCTGCCGCAGACCCAGGCCAAGAGCCTCGACCAGGACAAGAACCCGCTGACGCTGTCGGTCAATGTGAAAGGCCAGGTATTCCTCAACGAAACCGAGATCGGGCTCGATGATCTGGTGCCCAAGCTGAAGGCGATCACGGACGCCCGCGGCGGGCTGGATGAGCGCATTTTTGTCCGGGGCGACAAGAAAGTCGACTACGGTACCGTGATGAAGGTGATGGGACGGCTTTCGCAAGCCGGCTTCAGGCGCGTGGCGCTGGTGACGGAAGTGGATCAGGGATAGTCCGAAGTGAAGGTCGACAAGACACTCATTGCGTCGGTCGCACTCCACGTCCTCGTGATCGGATGGGGACTGGTCTCCTTTTCGGCGCGCTCGCTCGAAGCGCCGCCGCCGGAGTCCATGCCGGTCGATATCATTTCGGCCGATCAGCTCTCCAAGATTACCGCCGGCATCAAGACCGGCGAAAAGGACAAGCCGAAGCCGATGGTCGAGAAGGTCGCCGACGCGAGGCCGGCCGAAGACGCCGTCGGCAAGATCACCGAAAAGAAGGAAATCGTGACGGCGTCCGCGCCGCAGCCGCCGCCGAAGCCGGTGGAAAAGCCGGTCGAGAAAAAGCCCGAGCCGCCGAAGCCGGTCGCCGAGAACAAACCCAAGGACGAGCCGAAGCCGGTCGAGAAGAAGCCGGACCCGCCCAAGGTCGATCCGATCGCGGAAGCCCTGAAGAAGGAACAGGCCAAGAAGCCGGTGCCGAAGCACGAGGCCAAGGCGGCGCCGCCGCAACCGCCGAAGCCGAAGCAGGAGCGGGTTTTCGATGAATCGAAAATCGCGGCCCTGCTCGACAAGCGCGATCCGACCCGGCAGGCCATCACCGGCGCGGCGCTGAACTCTTCGGCATCGCTCGGGACCACGCGCGGCACCGCGGCCACCCTGTCGCAGTCCGAGCTGGACGCCATGCGCGCGCGGCTCGCGAGCCTGTGGAATGTCCAGCCGGGTGTCGAGCATCCCGAAGAACTCTACGTCACGGTCCGCATTCGCCTGAACCCGGATCGCCGCCTCGCCGCGCCGCCCCAGGTGGTCTCGACCGGAAGCTCGCCGCGCTATCAGGCCGCGGCGGACGCGGCGGTTCGGGCCGTTCTGCAAGGCCAGCCCTACACGATGCTGCGAGACGAGACTTACGACCAGTGGAAATACATGGACATCGATTTTGACCCCAAGCAGATGTTCCACAGTGGATGATGGTTTTGGAAATGAGCCCGCAATGCCCGTGACGTCGTTTTCGCTTCCTCCTTTGCCGCTCTCCCGCCGTAACGTCCTGATCGGCGGCGCGGCTGCGGGTTTGCTGCTGCCCTCGCTCGCCGGCGCCCAGACGAAACTGCAGATCACCGAAGGCAACGTCGCGCCGCTGCCGATCGCGATCCCGGATTTCGTGGCGGGCTCGCCGGGAGACGGCGAAGTCAGCGTCGGCGTCTCCCAGGTCATCACCAATAATCTCAAGCGCAGCGGCCTGTTCGCGCCGATCGATCAGGCGGCCTTCATCGAGAAGATCGTCAACATCGACGCCGCGCCGCAATTCCAGAGCTGGAAGACCATCAACGCGCAGGCGCTGGTCACCGGCCGCATGACCCGGCAGGGCGACGGGCGTCTGAAGGCCGAATTCCGGCTGTGGGACGTCGCTTCCGGCCAGCAGTTGGCCGGCCAGCAATATTTCACCCAGCCGGAATACTGGCGCCGGATCGCGCATATCATCTCCGACCAGATCTACGAGCGCCTGACCGGGGACAAGGGCTATTTCGACAGCCGCGTGGTGTTCGTGGACGAGAGCGGTCCTGCGGAACGGCGCGTCAAGCGACTGGCGTTGATGGACCAGGACGGCGCCAACGTCCGCTATTTGACGCGCGGCACGGACCTCGTGCTGACACCGCGCTTCTCGCCGTCGACCCAGGAAATCACCTATATGGAGTTCGGCCAGGGCGATCCGAAGGTCTATCTGCGCAACATCGAGACCGGACAGACCGAGATCGTCGGCAATTTCCCCGGCATGTCGTTCGCGCCGCGCTTCTCGCCGGACGGCCAGCGCGTGATCATGAGTCTGCAGCAGGGCGGCAATTCGAACCTGTTCGTGATGGATCTGCGTTCGAAGTCGACCACCCGCCTCACCGACACGCCGGCGATCGACACCTCGCCGTCCTATTCGCCCGACGGCAGCCGCATCTGCTTCGAGTCCGACCGCGGCGGCAAGCCGCAGATCTACGTGATGGCGGCGACCGGCGGCCCCGCGCAACGCATTTCCTTCAGCAAGGACGATACCAACGGCAGCTATTCGACTCCGGTCTGGTCGCCGCGCGGCGACTACATCGCCTTCACCAAGCAGGGTGGCGGACAGTTCTCCATCGGCATCATGAAACCCGACGGCTCGGGCGAGCGGATTCTCACGTCGGGATTCCACAACGAGGGGCCGACCTTCGCACCGAACGGCCGGGTGCTGATGTTCTTCCGCGATCCCGGCGGCAATAGCGGGCCTTCGCTGTTCACGGTGGACATTTCCGGACGCAACGAACTGAAGGTACCGACCCCCGGTTTCGCTTCCGACCCGGCGTGGTCGCCGCTGCTTTCGTAAAAGTCGAACTAATTTTTCGGGTGCCCTTAACCAGCGCTTGACGTTGCGACGGTGCCGCACGGCACATTGGCATGGTCGGCAAGACCTGCCTAGCTTGCTGATTTGACGGGCAGATTCCCGTTCCCGTGAAACCAAAGCAACCTCTCGGTAACGATGTTCCCTCAGAAAGACTTCATCAGCGAAGGGTAGAAGTACGGACTGAACAGGACACGTACCGCCAAAATGCAGCCCGCAAGTCAGAGCGAAGATCTCGATCGGAAGCTGTCGCCGTCGATTCACGCGGCGTTGATCGATTCGCTGTTCGAAACTCCAGCTCCGCTGCTAACGGGTCTTGTCTTCGGCGCCATCGCGGCGGCCGTGACCGCGCTGAAGACGGGAGAACCTCTCATCTGGGCGTGTGTCGCGCTTCTCATCGTCGCCGGCGCTATTAGGGCGTTCGACTTGCGGCGGTACCACGCGCACAAAGCGACCCTGACCGCCGATGAAGCTGCGCGGTGGAAGAGCCGGCATCAGATCGGGGCGATGATCCAGGCCGCGGCGGTCGGCATCTGGTGCACCACCACGCTGCTGGTCACCGACGACGCCGTGGCCCATATGATTTGTCTGTCGACAACCACCGGGTTCGTGGCGGGAGGCGCGGGCAGGGCCTATGGACGGCAATGGATATTCCAGCTGCAGGCGTCACTTTGCTTCGGTTCAACGGTGATCGCGCTGGCGCTACGTGGCACACCCTATTACATGGCCATGTCAGTCCTGTGCGCCGCATTTCTTGTGGCCGTCATGCAAATTTCGGCCAATTTGCACAAAATATTCATGCAGGCGCTATTGGCGCGCGAGCGCGAGTCGGCCCTTGCCGGTCAGTTCGACACCGCGCTGAACAACATGCCGCACGGCCTTTGCATGTTTGCCGCCGACGGGCTTCTGGCGGTCATGAATCACCGGTTCAGCGAGATCATGAACCTGTCGGACGATCTGGTGCATCGCGGCGCCAATGCGAAAGACATCGTTGCCGCCTGTATCAGCGCCGGGTCGATCTCGGCCGCCAGCGGAAAGATGATCCTTTCCGAAATCGAGAATACGCAGGCGAGGGACATCATCACCACCGATCCGGACGCCGGCCGGGGCAGGTCGCTGTCGTGGACGTTCCAGCCGATGGCCGGCGGCGGCGCCGTCGTGCTGCTGGAAGACATCACCGAACGGCGAAACGCCGAAGCCAGGATTACCCATCTGGCCCGCTACGACGAACTGACGGCGCTTCCGAACCGGGTCAATTTCCGCGACGAGATCGAGCGCCTGCTGGCGGTTCCGCACGACGCCGAGCAATTGTCGGCGCTGCTGTTCGTCGACCTCGACCAATTCAAGCAGGTCAACGACACCCTGGGTCATCCCTGCGGCGACCAGCTGTTGTGCGCCGTCGCCGACCGGCTGCGCGCCATGCTGCGCCCGGAAGATTTTGTGGCGCGGTTCGGCGGCGACGAATTCGTGGTGTTCCAGCAGAACATCAAATCGAACGAGGACGCCGCCCATCTCGCCCGCCGGATTGTCGATCACCTCAGCGAGCGCTACAAGATCGACAATCATCTGGTCGAAATCGGCGCCAGCGTCGGCATCGCGATGACGTCGCCGCACATCACCGCCGATACGCTGTTGAAGAACGCGGATATGGCGCTGTATCGCGCCAAGGCGGACGGCCGCGGCACCTTTTGTTTCTTCCGTGACGAGATGGCGCAGACCGTCGAGGCGCGCCGCATCCTGGAACTGGATCTGCGCAAGGCGCTGGCCAACGAGGAGTTCGAGCTGTTCTATCAGCCGCTGGTCAACCTCAAGTCCGGGCGGATCACGACCTGCGAGGCGCTGCTGCGCTGGAATCATCCGGTGCGCGGCACGGTTTCCCCGATCGACATCATTCCGGTCGCCGAAGACATGGGCCTGATCGTCGATCTCGGCCGCTGGATCCTGCGCAAGGCCTGCATGGAATGCATGAAATGGCCGGAAGGCGTCAGCGTCGCCGTCAATTTCTCGCCCCAGCAGTTCCATCAGCGCGACGTGCTGAGCGAGGTTCGCTACGCGCTCGAGGTCTCCGGGCTGCCCGCGAACCGTCTGGAAATCGAGATCACCGAATCCTCGCTGTTGCGCAATACCCAGCTGACCCACGATGTGCTGTCGCAGCTGCGCAGCCTCGGCGTGCGGATTTCGCTGGACGATTTCGGCACCGGCTATTCGAGCCTCAGCTATCTGCATAATTTCCCGCTGCAGAAGGTGAAGATCGACCGCTCCTTCCTCGAAGGCATCGACACCGATCGCCCGCTGACGCTGTTGCGCGGCGTGGCGCGGCTCTCCGCCGATCTCGGTATGTCGGTCGTGGTCGAAGGCATCGAGACCAACGAGCAGCTGGAACTGATCAGCGCCGACGGCACGGTGACCGAGGCGCAGGGCTATCTGTTCAGCCGGCCGGTGCCTGCGGTGCGGGCGCGCCAGTTGCTGAACGCCTCGCATGGCCGCCGCTTGCCGGACGAACAAGTGATCACGCTTCCCACCCGATCGATCGCCTAGGCGATTCCGCAACCCCGGCCCGAGGCAGTTTTCTTCTCTCAGCCGGTCACCCGGCCCGGTATTGGACATTGCCAAAGAGGTTAACCCTAACAGCGCGATGCGTTTGCATTTCGTTAAGAAGCTGTTAATCTTTTCTCCACTCGCAAGAGTTGTTTGTCAGTTGAGGAGTATTGGATGAAGTCCGAAGCCGAACCGCGCGCTTCGCTCTTTGTGCGGGGGGAGCGCTGTTCGATCGCGTCGACTACCGACCCATCGAAACTCCTGAGGAGAAAGATCAGCTTTATCAGATGCGCTACAGGGCCTATACGCACGGCGGATTGATTCCGCTGTCAGAGTCCCAGCGCTACAGCGACAGTTACGACGACGCGCCCAATGCCTGGACGTTCGGAATTTATGTTGACGGAGAAATCTGCAGCTCGATCCGTCTCCACGTCCTGACGCCAGAACAGCGGATGTCCTGTACGACCGATTTGTTTGGCGATGTTCTTCACCCTCGCCTCGATCGAGGCGAGGTTTTCATCGATCCGGCCCGCTTTGTTGCAAACCCGGAAAAAGCCAAGCGTTTTCCGGAGCTTCCCTATGTGACGGTGCGGCTGGTCTTTCTGGCATGCGAATATTTCAATGCCGATACCGGGCTCGCGCTCGTTCGTCCCGCGCACCAGGCGTTCTATCGCCGGGTCTTTCTGAACGAGACCATCGCCGAACCGCGCCCGTTTCCGAACGCATTGGCAAAGGTGGCATTGATGGCGTCCGATTTCCGTGCCGTGCGGGAAACGGTCCTGACGCGTTTTCCCATCATGCGCTCAAGTGCTTTCGAGCGGCGAATGCTCTTCGAGCATGGCCGTGAGCGACTGCCGGTGGTCGACTTGCCGAAATTCGCCGTCGAGCGTCCAAAGCTGGTTGCGCACTCCTGACGACCCGTCCGGCCGATGCGCCGAAACGGAAGCTGCTTTGGCAGGCTTTTTGCGGTCCAGCACCGCGGAAGGGTCCGGATCGGCATTAAAATGGACAGTTCCGCGCTTGCGATGGCTTGCCTTCACCCTAGCGCCACATTTACAACCCATTAACCATCGCGGCTGCTTTTGGCCGTTCGTCGGCATTTGACCGGGTCTGGCAACATCCCATCAAGGTTGACGGAACGTTCGCTTAACCATCGCCCTGTAGACCGGATGACAGTCTAGAACGTGAGCGTGGAGGCTCCGGAATGAAACATCAAATGCGCATCCTCCAGGGATTGAAGCTGGCCGCGGTGCTTGCGGTGGCGCTGTCGATGGGTGCCTGCGCCAACAAGAACCTTGGCGCCGACGGCGCGATGGCCAGTGCGGCGACCCCGGGCAGCCAGCAGGATTTCGTCGTCAATGTCGGCGACCGCGTCTTCTTCGAGAGCGACCAGACCGATTTGTCGCCGCAGGCGATCGCTACCCTGGAAAAGCAGGCGCGCTGGCTGCAGACCTACAACCGCTACGCCTTCACCATCGAAGGCCATGCCGACGAGCGCGGCACCCGCGAATACAATATCGCACTGGGTGCACGGCGTGCGCAGTCGGTGCGGACCTTCCTCGCCTCGCGCGGCATCGATCCCTCGCGGATGCGGACGATCTCCTACGGCAAGGAACGCCCGGTCGCGGTCTGCAACGACATCTCCTGCTGGTCGCAGAACCGCCGCGCCGTCACGGTCCTGAACGCCAGCTCCTGAGGCGTTGGTTTTCTGCAAAGCTTGCCGCCGGCGCCTTCGGGCGCCGGTTTTGTTTTGCGCTGACCTGCTTCATAAGCCCATTTGTTTCAGTCACATTTTTGGCGTACTCCCGCTCTCAATGTGTTCCGCTTTCGATGCCACACCGCTTTCGTCGTCAGGCCAAAATGTCATCCAGGTTTCATAGAACTGCCCGCGCCGCGGCCATCGCCGCGATGCTGACGCTGGCGTCGCAGGCTTTCGCGCAATCCGATGCCGTCGACCCGGAAATGCGCATTGAGCAACTCGAGAATCAGTTGCGGCAACTCACCGGCCAGAACGAGGAACTGCAATATCGCAACCGGCAGCTCGAAGACCGCCTGAGGGCGCTTCAGGGCGGGGCCGCGGAAGCTGCCCCGGGCGGCCAGCCGGGCATCGCCCAACCCGGTGTTGCCCAGCCGGGCATCGTCCAGCCCAGCGTCGCCGTGGCGCCTCCGGTTCAACTCAATCCAGCCTATCGGCAGCCGGGCTATGAGCAGCAGCAGATTGCCGCGCCGGCGCCGATCATGCAGGAGCCGGGGGGGGTGCCGCAGGCTCAGGGCCGGCGGCGTGGCGATGCCTTCGATCCCAGCCAGAATCCGAATGCCCCTGGTGCGCCGCGTGCGCTCGGCGGCGGCCAGCTCCCGATTCCGGCCGAAGGCGCGGTCGGCGCTCCCGGCGGACGAGGCCCCGGCGAGCCGCTTGATCTCGCCAATACCGGCGGTGCGCCCAATCCGGCGGTCGCAGCGCCGCCCCCGGCGCAGGGCGTCCCCGGCGCCCCCAGGCTGACCACCCTGCCGCCGTCGGCCACCCCGAAGGACGAGTTCGACCTCGGCATCGGCTATATGCAGCGCAAGGACTACGCGCTGGCCGAAGAAACCATGCGCAATTTCGCGGCGAAATATCCCAGCGATCCCCTGATCGCCGACTTCGCAATACTGGCTCGGCGAGAGCTATTTCCAACGCCAGAAATATCGTGACGCCGCGGAAGCCTTCCTCGGGGTGACCACCAAATTCGATAAATCGGCGAAAGCCCCGGACGCCCTGCTGCGGCTCGGGCAATCGCTGGCGGCCCTGAAGGAGAAGGAGGCCGCCTGCGCCGCCCTTGGCGAGGTGACGCGGAAATATCCGCGCGCCTCCAGCGGCGTCAAACAGGCTGTCGATCGCGAGCAGAAGCGGAACAAGTGCTGAAGTGGTTTCGGGCGAAAGCCTGCCCCGCACCCGGATAGCGGCGTGGATACCGGTTCGCGCCGCGAAACGCGTCAAACCAAAAAATAGAGATTCGCAAGATCCGCCGAATGCATGCCGTCGGGCTTGACCCGGGGGCGTGAGCGGTCTTGCAATGGGTCATGGCGACCAGCGACGACGATTCCCCGATCTCGGTGAGCGAGGCAAGACGCCTGTTTGCGGACTGGAAGGGCGTGCCCGCGATCGTGCTGGCGGTGTCCGGCGGCCCCAATTCCATCGCGCTGATGTGGCTTGCGGCGCGCTGGCGCCGCGCCTTGGCGCGCGGGCCGCGGCTGATCGCGGTCACCGTCGATCACGGCCTGCGCCCCGAGGCGGCGCGCGAGGCACGCGACGTCAAGCGCCTGGCGAAGAGCCTCGATCTGCCGCATCGTACCCTGCGCTGGAGCGGCACCAAGCCGAAAACCGGGTTGCCGGCCGCGGCGCGCTCGGCGCGATACCGCCTGCTGGCGCAAGCGGCGCGGCAAGCCAGCGCGACGCATATCCTCACCGCGCACACCCGCGACGATCAGGCCGAGACCTTGTTGATGCGCCTGCTGCGCGGCAGCGGCATCGCCGGGCTTGCGGCGATGGCGCGGGAATCCGAGCGCGACGGCCTGCGTCTGGCGCGACCTTTTCTGGACGTTTCGAAATCGCAGTTGATCGCCACGCTCAAAAAGGCCGGGATCGGCTTCGCCGACGATCCGACCAACCGCGATTTGAGTTTTACGCGCCCGCGGCTGCGCGAGGTCATGCCGGCGCTCGCGGCCGAGGGGGGCGATGCGCGCAGTCTGGCGCGGCTGGCTTCCAGGCTGGCCCGCGCCAACGCCGCGGTGGAGGTGCTGGCCGAGGGCGCCGAGCGCTACCTCGCGCTGAGGGATCGGCACTTCTCGCACACCGGCATCGACGCCGGCGCCGTCGATGCCAAGACCTTCAATGCCAAGACCTTCAATGCCAGGACCTTCGATATGGCGGCGTTTGCCGCCATGCCGGAGGAAATTCGCTTGCGGCTTTTGCTGCGCGCCATCAATCGGTTTGGCCACGAGGGGCCGGCCGAACTCGGCAAGGTCGAAGCCTTGCTGGCGGCGCTGGACCGGACCGCCGCCGAAGGCGCCAAAGGCAGCCGGTCGAAACCAGGCCAGCCAACGCTGAAACTGACCCTCGCCGGCGCGCTGGTCACCCTGGCCGGTCGCCGGATCCGCATCGAACCGGCGCCGCCGCCGCCGCCGCCGGACGCAGTGAAGCGGGACCGAATTACCGGCTCCGATGGGCGTATTCGCTGGCTTACTCTTAACCACCCCCGAAGGACCGGCGGATTCGCCGCCATTATTTGAGCGGGAATCGCGCTAGGATGGGCTAAATAGTCCCATGTGGTTCCCTTGGCATGGACCGGGGCGGCACCTAGATTGTATGGCAGTCCACCGAGGGATGCCCTCGCGCCTGCCCAAGAACACTACCCAAGGACATAAGGCCGCGATCCGCGCGACCACGAAGGAAGATCGATGAACGCCAATCTGCGCAACTTCGCCCTCTGGGTCATTATCGTTTTGCTGTTGTTGGCCCTGTTCACGCTCTTTCAGAACCCTGGTCAGCGCGCGTCCTCGCAGGACATCTCTTTCTCGCAGCTGTTGACCGAGGTCGATCAGGGTCACGTTCGCGACGTTGTCATCCAGGGGCCGGAGATTCACGGCACCTTCACCAATGGCTCGAGCTTCCAGACCTATTCGCCGAACGACCCGACGCTGGTTTCGCGCCTTTATACCGGCAAGGTTCAGATTACCGCCAAGCCGCCCGGCGACAACGTGCCGTGGTTCGTGTCGCTGCTCGTCTCCTGGCTGCCGTTCATCGCGCTCATCGGCGTCTGGATTTTCCTGTCGCGGCAGATGCAGGGCGGTGCCGGCAAGGCGATGGGATTTGGCAAGTCGCGGGCCAAGATGCTCACCGAGGCCCATGGCCGCGTGACCTTCGAGGACGTCGCCGGCGTCGACGAGGCCAAGCAGGACCTGCAGGAGATCGTCGAATTCCTGCGCGACCCCGGCAAGTATCAAAGGCTCGGCGGACGGATCCCGCGCGGCGTGCTCCTGGTCGGCCCTCCCGGCACCGGCAAGACGCTGATCGCCCGCGCTGTGGCCGGCGAAGCCAACGTTCCCTTCTTCACCATCTCCGGCTCGGACTTCGTCGAAATGTTCGTCGGCGTCGGCGCCAGCCGCGTCCGCGACATGTTCGAGCAGGCCAAGAAGAACGCGCCCTGCATCATCTTCATCGACGAAATCGACGCGGTCGGCCGCCATCGCGGCGCCGGCCTCGGCGGCGGCAATGACGAGCGCGAGCAGACGCTGAACCAGTTGCTGGTCGAGATGGACGGCTTCGAGGCCAATGAAGGCGTGATCCTGATCGCGGCCACCAACCGGCCCGACGTGCTCGATCCGGCGCTGTTGCGCCCGGGCCGTTTCGACCGCCAGGTGGTGGTGCCGAATCCGGACGTCGTCGGCCGCGAGCAGATCCTCAAGGTTCACGTCCGCAAGGTGCCGCTGGCGCCGGACATCAACCTGAAGACCATTGCCCGCGGCACGCCCGGCTTTTCCGGCGCCGACCTGATGAACCTCGTCAACGAGGCCGCCCTGACCGCCGCACGCCGTAACAAGCGCATGGTGACGCAGGCCGAGTTCGAGGAAGCAAAGGACAAGGTCATGATGGGCGCCGAGCGCAAGTCGCTGGTGATGACCGAAGAAGAGAAGATGCTGACCGCCTATCACGAAGGCGGCCACGCCATCGTCGGCCTCAACGTGATCGCGACCGATCCGATCCACAAGGCGACCATCATTCCGCGCGGCCGGGCGCTGGGCATGGTGATGCAGCTGCCCGAGCGCGACAAGCTGTCGATGTCGCTCGAGCAGATGACCTCGCGCCTTGCCATCATGATGGGCGGCCGCGTCGCCGAAGAACTGGTGTTCGGCCGTGAGAAGGTCACCTCGGGCGCCTCTTCCGATATCGAGCAGGCAACGCGCCTGGCGCGGATGATGGTGACGCGCTGGGGTCTCTCCGAAGCGCTCGGCACCGTGTCCTATGGCGAGAACCAGGACGAGGTCTTCCTCGGCATGTCGGTGTCCCGCACCCAGAACGCGTCCGAGGCGACTGTCCAGAAGATCGACACCGAGATCCGGCGCTTTGTGGAAGACGGCTACAACCAGGCGACCAAGATCCTGACCGAGAAGCGCGCCGATCTCGAAGCCCTGGCCAAGGGCCTGCTCGAATACGAGACCCTGACCGGCGACGAGATTCAGGACCTGCTCAAGGGCAAGAAGCCGAACCGCGAGTCGGTGCTGGAGCCGACCACGCCGCGCACCTCGGCGGTGCCGCCGGCCGGCAAGCCGCGCCCGCGCCCCGATCCGGATCCCGGTCTGGAGCCGCAGCCGCAGGCGTGATGCCGCCTGCTGCTTCCGAGTTGAAAACGCGGCGGCAACGCCGCGTTTTTTATGCCGCCGGCGTTTTGCTTCTATTGCATAATGGTTATGATTGGCGTCCATCCTCCCGTCATGGCATGTTTTGCCGAGAGCGCGGGCCAAACCGCGCCTGCCTCGGCCGCCGCTCGAGCGCGCCGGCAAAACATGGGGAGGGGTGTCGATGCGTTTCGTCACGGCAGGATTTGGCGTTTTCGGCGCGCTTGCGCTGTTGGCATTTCCGGCGGCCTCGGTGGCCGCCGAAATGCGCGGGGTTACTTCAACCGAAATCAAGATCGGGCAGACCATGCCTTACAGCGGCCCGGTCTCGGCGTTCGGCGCGCTGGGCAAGGGCGAGGTCGCCTATTTCAAGATGCTCAACGAGCGCGGCGGCATCAACGGCCGCAAGGTCAATCTGATTTCGCTGGACGACAGCTATGCGCCGCCGAAAACGGTGGAGCAGACAAGGCGGCTGGTGGAGAGCGACGAAGTCGCGCTGATCTTCTCCTCGATCGGCACCGCCCATAACACTGCGATCGCCAAATATCTGCAGGGCAAGAACATCCCGCAATTGTTCGTCGGTTCCGGCGCCTCGAAATTCGCCGACATCGCGCAATACCCGCAGGCGACGCTGGGCGTGCAGGGGCCGTTCCGCTACGAGGCGCGGCTCTATGCGCGCTATGCGCTCGCCAAAAATCCGAAGGCCAGGTTCGCGGTGATCTCGCAGAACGACGATTTCGGCCGCGATTACCTGCTGGGGCTGAAGGATGTGCTCGGCGATAAATATGACCAGCTTGTCACCGGCGCGACCTACGAAGTCCAGGACCCCACCATCGACTCCCAGATCGTCAAGCTGAAGGCCTCCGGCGCCGACGTGCTGGTGATCGCGGCGACGCCGAAATTCGCCGCGCAATCGATCCGCAAGGCTTACGAGATCGGCTGGAAGCCGATGACGTTTCTGTCCAACGTCGCGGTGTGGATCTCCACGGTGATGCAGCCGGCCGGGCTCGAGGCCGGCACCGGCATTCTCTCCACCGCCTATGTCAAGGACCCCGACGATCCCGCCTGGAAGGACGATGCCGGCGTCAAGGCATGGCGGGAGTTCATGGTCAAATACGCCCCCGACGCCGACCTGCACGACACCAATTACGTCAATGCCTACAACAGCGCGATGGCGCTGGAGCACGTGCTGAAGGCCTGCGGCGACGATCTGTCGACCGGGAACATCCTGAAGCAGGCCTATTCCATCCAGAATCTGGAACTGCCGATGCTGCTGCCCGGCATCAAGATCAACACCTCGCCGACCGACCACGTTCCGGTCGACCAGATGCAGTTCATGCGCTTCAACGGCAAGACCTGGGATCGTTTCGGGGAATTGCAGACCGGGAACTAGAGCGTTTTCCATCTCACATGGGCCAGCACATTTTTCTTCTCCCCTCCCCCCGCGAAGCGGCGGGGAGGGGTCGGGGGTGGGGGGTCTATCGGCTCGAACCGCTGCATGGGTCATTGCCGCACTACCCCCCACCCCCGACCTCGAGAGCGAGCTTCGCTCGCCTCGGACCCCACCACGCGCAAGGGCGCGTGGAGGGAGGGGAGTGAAGAGCATCGAAGCGATGCCGCTCGAAGGATGAAGCATCAGGAGTGGAAAGCGCTCTAATAGAGCCTTTTCCGTTTCGATTGAATCGAAACGGGGCTCTGGATTCTTGATTTGACCCGTTTTCTTGACGCGAACCGGCCGCCACTTCGCTTGAAAACGCTCTACCGGCGAAGCAACGACGGCATTGAGCAAGGTCAATTCCGTTCAGGGCCGGCGCACGTAGCGTGCTTCCCGAGGGTATCCCTCGGGGAGCGCGGCATGAATCGCAGGCAAGTTCTGATCGGTGCTGCGGCGGCTGGCGTTGCCGTGCCGGCCGGCATCGGCGGTCTTGCGCTGTGGGCGCGGCAGGACCTCGGCGCCTGGCGCGACGCTGTCGCGGCGATCCGGCGCCCGTTTGTGCCGGGCCCGTCGGGCCGCGCGGCGCTCACCGAACTTGTCCGCTGTGCCACCCTCGCGGCGAACAGTCATAACACGCAAGCGTGGCGTTTCGTTCTCGGCGAGTCCACCATCACCATTCTTCCGGATTTCGCGCGGCGCACGCCGGTGGTCGATCCCGACGACCACCATCTGTTCGCCAGCCTCGGCGCCGCCGTCGAAAACGTCGTGCAGGCGGCGCCCATCTTCGGCCTGGCGGCGAAGCCGCATGTCGACCGCGGCGGCGACGGCCGCATCGTCGTCGACCTCAGCGCCGGCGACAGCGCCATGTCGGAGATGGCCGCGGCGATCGTGAAGCGGCAGTGCACGCGCGCGGTCTATGACGGCCGCGCCGTCCCAGCTCCGGACCTGCAGTCGCTCGCCGCAGCCGGCCGCGGCGAGGGGGTCGATGTCGTGTTGCTGACGGAACGGCCGGCGATCGATGCCGTCGGGGCGCTCGTCATCGACGGCAATACACGGCAACTGGGCGACGCTGCCTTCAGGAGCGAGCTGCAGCAATGGCTGCGCTTCAGCTACGCCGCGGCGTTGTCGACGGGCGATGGCCTCTTCGCCCTGACCTCCGGCAATCCGGCGTTGCCGGATTCCGTCGGCCGAATCCTTTTCGACCTGGTGGTTTCGGCGGATTCCGACAACAGGAAATGCCTCGCCGAGATCGCAGGTTCAGCGGGCCTCGCCGTGTTCGTCTCCGAGCGCAACGACAGGCCGCATTGGATCGCAAGCGGCCGCGCCTACCAGCGCTTCGCGCTGCAGGCGACGGCGCTCGGCATCAAGCACGCCTTTCTCAACCAGGCCGTCGAGGTGCGAGAGGTGCGACGGCGGCTGGCCGAGCATCTCGTGCTGGGCGAGCGCCGGCCCGACCTGATCGTGCGCTTCGGCTATGCCGGAGCGATGCCGTTCTCGCTGCGTCGGCCGGCGCCAGCCGTGCTGGCATGATCGCGCCGGACCTCCGCAAACCGCCGTGCGCGGGCAAACCTTAAGATTTTCTCAAGGCTGTTGGCTTTATGAATTGGGCAGGTGCGTCATGTTCTCGCGACGCGCGCAAAGGACCTTGCATGGCCGCGTCCACACCCGCCCTCACGATCATCCCTCGACAGAGTGCGATACCGGCGGCGCTCGTGAACGTGTGCTTCGTGCTGGCGGTCATCAACATCTCCTTTTTCCCGACCGCGTATTTTGCGCACTGGTGGATCTGGGGTCCGGACGGTCTGGGAATCCCGACCGATTTCATCAACGTCTGGGCCGCCGGACGTCTCGTGCTCGAGGGCCATCCGGCGCAGGCTTACGACTGGGACATCCAGAAGCAGGTCGAACTGGCGCTGCTGCGCCAGGATTTTCCCGGCCATTTCGCCTGGCACTACCCGCCGCCGTTCCTGTTCGTCGCCGCCTTCCTCGCGCAGTTTTCCTATGCCGCCGCCTTCATCGGCTGGGTCTCGGCGAGCTTCGTGCCGTATCTCGTCATGATGCGGGCGATCGTCGGCCGCAACTTCGGCTGGCTGCTGGCGATCGCCTTTCCGATGGTGTTCAACAATACGCTGGTCGGGCAGAACGGCTTTCTCACCGCCGCCTTGATCGGCGGCACGCTCTATCTGATTCCGGTGCGGCCGATCCTTGCCGGCGTTTGCCTGGGGCTTCTGACCTACAAGCCGCAATACGGCCTGTTGTTTCCGATCGTGCTGATCGCCGCCTCGCAGTGGACGGTATTCTTCACGGCGGCGGTCGTTGCGGTCGGAATGGCGTTCGCATCGTGGCTCGCCTTCGGCACCGAGAGCTGGCAGGCCTTCTTTCACTGGATGCCGATGTTCTCGCAGGCCTTCCTGACCGAGGGCAAGGCGACCTGGTGGAAGCTGCAGAGCCTGTTCTCGCTGGTACGTTATTTCGGCGGCACCGAGCCGCTGGCATGGGCGTTCCAGTGGGTCCTGACCGCGTCGGTGGCGGTGGTGCTGGCGCTGATGTGGCGCAGCCGGATCCCCTATAGGTTGAAGGCCGCCGCGCTCGCTTGCGGCACCTTGCTGACCACGCCCTACCTTTTCACGTACGATATGATGGTGCTGGCGGTGCCGGTGGCTCTCCTGGTCCGGACTGGGCTGCGAGAAGGCTTTCGCCCCTATGAGTTGCCGGCGCTGGGTTGCGCGCTGGCGTTGTCCTTAGTGTTCACATTTACCGGGACCCCGGTTGGGCTCGCCATCACGCTGATCGTGGCAACCCTCGTCTTGCGCCGTGCCGGCTCCTGGTGGCGGCGCGAGCCGGCGCCGGGGATGGAAGCGGCCGGCGTTCCCGCTTGAGACGTAGTCCCGAATAGGCCCTTTTTGCGTCTTGTCATCAGCTCTGAATAGTTGTTCAGTTCTTCAAAGCGGTTTTTCGAAATCGCCAGAAAACAGTGAACGCGCGCTTTCCGGCCGGGCTGATTGCGGTCCTGAAGCGGGTCGAGGGACGAGAAACGCGGCCATGGTCTATCGGCGGACCCACCAAGTTGTAAAACGCCTCGCAGCGCGGCGCAGCGCCATTCTGGCGGCAGCGCGGGATGCCGCCGCGGAGGGCGGCATGTCCGCGGTGCAGATCGCCCCGGTCGCGGTCCGCGCCAACGTCGCCGCCGGCACCGTCTATCGCTATTTCCCGTCCAAGGCGGATCTGATCTCCGAACTGATCGCTGAGGTCTCGCGCGATGAACTGGCCGCGATCCGCCGCGCGGCGGACGGCGCGCCCGGACCGTCCTCGGCGCTGGCCGCCGCGGTCACTACGGTCGCGGTGCACGTGCTGTCGCAGCGCAAGCTCGCCTGGGGAATTTTGGCCGAGCCCGTCGATGTCGACGTCAC
The DNA here is from genome assembly GCA_963721275.1 of uncultured Alphaproteobacteria bacterium. Classification (GTDB taxonomy): domain Bacteria; phylum Pseudomonadota; class Alphaproteobacteria; order Rhizobiales; family Xanthobacteraceae; genus Bradyrhizobium. The sequence continues at coordinate 668,041 of CAVRIQ010000014.1, forward strand.
GGCGTCACGGCTTGCGAGCCGCCGCGAGATCGCCGGCGAGATCGCCGCTCGAATCGATGCCGCGGTCCGCGCCGGCCATCTGCCGGCGCAGGACACCGCGCTCGCCGCCACCGCGCTGCTCGGCGCGCTGCATGAATCGCTGGTCGGGCCGCTGGCGCCGGACAATCTCGACGACGCGGCAAAACTGCGCGACTCCGTGCAGACCGTGACCCTGCTCGCGCTGCGCGCCGTCGGCGTGATGGATGCCCGGGCCCGCGGCCTCGTGGTGCAGGCGGTGCTGCCGGCGAAGACACTGGTCGGCGCGTAGAAGAACTAGGGCGCCGTCAGCAGATATTCGCCGCGCTTCATGATCATATCCGCCTGCGAGTTTCGGCATGAGTTTCATGCCGTCCTCGTGAATTGACATCCTTCCCCGATTTGTTCGGCTGGGAAGCGTTGCTTGTTCAATTCATCCAGGGAGAGCCTCGCATGACGACAACATCAGGATCGGCCAAATGGCAGGGCGGCATCAAGGACGGCAAGGGCGCCATCTCGACCAGGAGCGGCGCGCTGAAGGACTACCCCTACGGCTTTGCCAGCCGCTTCGAGGGCAAGCCGGGCTCCAACCCGGAAGAGCTGATCGGCGCCGCGCATGCCGCCTGCTTCACCATGGCGCTGTCGCTGATCCTCGGGGAGGCAAAACTCACCGCCGAGCAGATGGAGACCAGGGCCGACGTCACGCTGGAGAAGCAGGGCGACGGCTTTGCCATCACTTCGGTGCATCTGACGTTGAGCGCGAAAATCCCGGGCGCCGACAACGCCAAATTCCAGGAACTGGCCGGCATGGCCAAGGCCGGCTGCCCGGTCTCGAAGCTGCTGAACACCAGGATTACGCTGGAGGCGACGCTGCTTGGTTGAGCTGAGGAGTTATTGCACGAAACGCGCGAAACTTCCGCGGCGTGTATCCGCTCGGCAACACCCCGCCGTTCTGCGCTTGCCGCCGGTTGAATTCTACCGGCTCCCCGCCAATAATACCGTGGGGCAGTCGGCGCGCGGGTATTGATTCCACGTGGTTATCCAGTGTCGTGCAATAGCCCCGTTAACTGCAGCGGGGCTCGCGATGTGGTCTTTTCGAATGATGCGGCACACGATTCTCGTGCTGGCGATGGTCCTTGTCGCAGGATTTTGGCGCAGTCCGGCAGCGGCGCAGGCCATCTGCGGCGTGAGTGCCGATGGATCCACCGGCTTGTCTGCCGACGGATCGAGCGCAAATTTCGCAGGCATGGCCTGCGGGTATGCGGCCAACGCCACGGATGGCGGCAACAACGTTTCCAACAATGTCGCGGTCGGATTCAATGTCAACGCAAGTGGCAACCTGGCCGGCAATTCGGCGTTCGGCCCCGGAGCAAATGCAAGCGGATCGGGAACCGCAGCCAACATCAACTTTAACTCCGCCAGCGGCTGGAATTCCAATGCGAGCGGAAACCAGTCGCAAAACTCGGCTTATGGCGCGTACTCCAACGCCAGCGGTAATGGGGCCATCAATAGTGCCTTCGGGAACTTCGCCAACGCGTCCGGCGCGGGCAGCGCCAACACCGCGAGCGGGGATTCTTCCAATGCCAGCGGCGCCACCTCCCTCAACACCGCGACCGGTTTTCATGCTGACGCCAGCGGCGGCGCTGTCAGTCAGAATACCGCGGTGGGTTCCCTCTCGAATGCGTCCGGTTTGTCGAGCAACAATGTCGCGATCGGCAGTAACGCCAACGCCAGCGGTGGCGGCACGTCCAACACCGCAGTCGGCAACAATTCGGTTGCCACCGGTACCAATTCTTCAGCCTTTGGCGAGGGCGCGCAGGCGCTCGGCAGCCAGAGTGCAGCGTTCGGAGCCGGCAGCGTCGCCAACGGCAGCAGCAGCATCGCTGCCGGCCCTGGCAACACCGTGAACGGCAACAACAGCGGGGCCTTCGGCGTCAGCCAGGCCATCAACGGCAATGGCAGCTTCGGGGTCGGCGATCCCAACACCATCAACGGCAACAACAGTTTTGTCTTTGGCGACGGCAACACCGTCAACGGCGGCAACACCGCCGGCTTTGGCGACAACGTCCAGGTGGTCGGATCCAACAACGTCATCGCGAGCACCGCCAGCGCGGCCGGCTCGTCGGTGTTCGGGTCCGGCAATACCGTGAACGTCGCCAATGCCGTGGTGATGGGCAATACCAGCTCGGTGACCGGCGCGGGCGGAATAGCCGTCGGCAACAATGTCGCGGTCGCCGGCAGCAACGCCGTCGCCGTCGGCAACGGCACGAGCGCGAATTTTTCCAACTCCGCGGCCTTCGGCAACGGGGCGACCACCACGCGCGTGAACCAGCAGGTGTTCGGCACCGCCAGCAATACCTACACCATGGCCGGCATCACTTCGGCGGCGAGCCACGCGGCGCAGAGCGGGCCGGTGCAGCTCGTGACCTCGGATGCCGGCGGCAATCTCGCCACCAGTTCGCTCGCGGGTCTCGGGCTGGCCTCGACCGCCGACGTCGGCGCGATCAATTCCCAGCTCTCCGGGATCAATTCCCAGATCTCCGGGATCAACAATCATTTGAGCGATCTCGATATGCGCACCACCAGGGCCTACACCGGCGTCGCCATGGCCTTTGCGATGGCGGGCGTGCCGACGCTGCTGCCGAACGAGAAGTTCGCCGCCAGCATGAACTGGGGAACCTTCCAGGGCGGCAACGGGCTGGCCATCAACGGCGCCTTCCGGGTCAGCGACAACACGCAGCTCAACGGCGGCGTTGCCTATGGGCCGGAAGGAAATATCGGGGGCGGCCGCGTCGGCCTGCGGGTCGGCTGGTAGCGGAGCCTGGACCGGTGGGCAACGTCGCATGAGCCCACGGCAGCAGATCGTTGCACTGGTGGCGATAGCCTCCCTCGCGTTGTTTGCCCTGGCGGGCATGGTGATAGCGCAGTCGCGGCCGCCGTTCGGCGAGCGCTGGCAGAACGTTCCGGCCAAGCCCCACGCTGCACCGGCCGCGAAGCTGCCGGTCAGTGTCGAGCAGGCGTTCTATCTGATCCGCTCGACACTGCTCACGCTCAACGACGCCAACCGGTCCGGCAATTACACCGTGCTGCGCGATCTGGCGGCGCCGGATTTCCAGGCCAGGAACAGCGCCTCCGACCTTTCGGACAGCTTTGCCGATCTGCGCCGCCGCAAATTCGATCTGTTCGCCGCGGCGCTGATCGCGCCCGAGCTCACCGCGGCGCCCGCGATCGACCCCAAGGGCATGCTGCGGCTGACCGGTCATTTTCCGACCCGGCCGCAGCAGATCGATTTCGATCTTCTGTTTCAGAATGTCGGCGGGCAATGGCGGCTGTTCGGCATCGCGGTCGCGACGCCCACGGCTGCCGCCGCACAGGCGCCGCCCGCCGGGCAGGCGAAGGCGCCGGCTGCCGCGCACTGACCGGTCAGCACCGGCGAGATGCTGGCGTCGCCCGGCATTCTACTTTGCATGGGGTTGTTTTCGCGATTTTTGGTGACGCCCTGCGATAGGGCCGCGGTGCGTCGGCGCGCCAGAGCCGCTCACATGTCCGCGTCGCGGTCGCTTCCGACGGAGGCGATCCGCACCATGTTGGTGGTGCCGGGGATGCCGAGCGGCACGCCGGCGACGATGATGACGCGCTGGCCGGCGCGGGCAAAACCGTCGCGGAAGGCGATGCTGGCGGCGCGGCTGACCATGTCGTCCTGGTCCTGGGCGTCCTCGGCGACCACGCAATGCACGCCCCAGACCACCGACAGCTTGCGCCCCGTGGTGAGGTTCGGCGTGATGGCGACCACCGGCGGCTTCGGCCGCTCGCGCGCCACCCGCAGCGCGGTCGATCCCGAACTGGTCCAGCAGATGATCGCGGACAGATCGAGCGTCTCGGCAATCTGCCGCGCGGCATCCGCGATGGCGTCGCCGACGGTCGGCTCCGGTTCGGCGCGCTGGGCGTTGAGCACGCCGCGATAGGTCGGGTCGCGCTCCACTTCCTCGCCGATGCGGTTCATGGTGGAGACCGCCTCGACCGGAAACTTGCCGGCCGCCGATTCCGCCGACAGCATGATGGCATCGGCGCCTTCATAGACCGCGGTGGCGACGTCGGAGACTTCGGCACGCGTCGGCACCGGGCTCTGGATCATCGACTCCAGCATTTGCGTGGCGACCACCACCGGCTTGCCGGCGCGCCGCGCCATCCGCGTCATCTGCTTCTGCAGGCTCGGCACCCGCTCCAGCGGCAATTCGACGCCGAGATCGCCGCGCGCCACCATCAGGGCGTCGGAGGCTTCGAGGATCTCGGGGAGCCGGTCGATCGCCTGCGGCTTCTCGATCTTGGCCATGACAGCGGCGCGCCCGCGGATCAGCTTCTTGGCCTCGATGACATCCTCGGCGCGCTGCACGAAGGACAGTGCGATCCAGTCGACGCCGGTCACCACGGCGGCTTCGAGATCGGCGCGGTCCTTCGACGTCATCGCCGAAACCGGCAGGTCGGTGTCAGGCAGGCTGACGCCCTTGCGGTCCGACATCCGGCCGCCGATCACGACGCGGGTGACGGCGCGCTCGGGCGAGGTTTCCTCGGCGATCAGCCGCACCTTGCCGTCGTCGAGCAACAGCGCATGACCCGGCCGCAGCGCCGCCAGGATCTCCGGATGCGGAAGCTGGACGCGGGTGTTGTCGCCGGGCGCCTTGTCGGAATCCAGCACGAAGCTCTCGCCGTTGTGAAGCTGGATCGAGCCTTCGGCGAACGAGCCCAGCCGCAGTTTGGGGCCCTGCAGGTCGACCAGAATCCCGATCGGCCGGCCATAGCTGGACTCGACATTGCGAATGGTCTTGACCAACTCCCGCATCTTGTCGTGCGAGGTGTGGCTCATATTGATGCGGAACACGTCGGCGCCGGCCTCGAACAGGCGGCGGATCATCGCGCTGTCGGAGGAGGCGGGACCTAGCGTTGCAAGGATCTTGATGCGGCGCAGACGTCTCATGGCTTCGGTCCGGGCGCCGCGGCTGGTGGCAGACCAGACGCGCCCGGAGCCGTTCGGGCCGGCGGATTGGCGATGCCCGGAAGGTTGCCCGGGCCACCGGGGCCGACCGTTCCCGGAATGCCCGGCACCCGCTGCGCGGGCTGCTGCTCGTTGGACTCGGTCAGTTGCACGGTCCAGGCGCGCTGCTCGCCGGTATCGACCTCGAAGAAGCCGGTGCGGTCGAAACCGCGCGCCAGGCAATTGTCGGTACCCTTGATGGTGAATTCCTTGTCGCGCGAGCACATAAAAGCCTGTCCCGACCATTCGCCGCCCCGGTCGTAGTCGAGCGCGTAGATATAGTAATATCGCGCGATCAGCGTACCCTTCAGCAGGGTTTCGCAGGCCCGCGAGGACACGTTCCACCAGCCCTCGGTGGTCCAGCCCTCGGCGTCCTTGTAGCCGAGTGCGATGCCGACCCGGCTCGAGGTGTTGTTGCAGAGACGAAAGTCAGCCGCCGCGGGATTGTTCCACAGGCACAGGAAAACCAGCGCCAGCGCCGGCAGTAAACCGGCGGTCAAGCGTGCGGCGAATCGGGTGGAACGGTGGGAATTCGTAGGGATCATTCAGTGAAGCTATATCAAATCATTGACGATTTCGCGTGAGCCGGCGGGGACTGTCAACGGCCAGGGGCATTTCAAGCCGGTTTTTTCGGGCTGGGTCTTGCCGAAACCCCGCCTGATCGAGCCAGTTTGCCCTGCGATATGGCAAAATCTGTGACAACTCCCACCTTATATCAATAAGGTTACACCAAACGAGAGTGCGGCCATGGCGATTGACGACAAAACCAGAACGGAACTTGAAGCCGCCGTCTTCCGGCGCCTGGTCGAACATCTGCGCTCCCGGACCGATGTGCAGAATATCGACCTGATGAATCTCGCCGGCTTCTGCCGCAACTGCCTGTCCAACTGGCTGAAGGAAGAGGCCGACGCCAGGGGGGCCGACATGTCCAAGGACCAGAGCCGCGAAGCCGTCTACGGCATGCCCTATGAGACCTGGAAGCAGACCTTTCAGGGCGCCGCCAGTCCCGAACAACTGGCTGCGATGAAAAAGGCGCAGAGCGGGCACTGACGTTCGTTTCGAACCCGTAGCCCAGGTGGAGCCAACGGCGAAGCGCCGCCCGATTGGCTCCAGCCGGGCTACGACCGATTTCGTTCGGTCCTCTCCATGAAGGAGTGTTTCTCCTGTGGGCGCGCTGTGGATGAGCGCGATGTTGCCTTGACGGAAAGCGCGCCACTCTTGAGGGTCATTTGGGGATGCGGTGCGTGATGAAGCGTGCGGCGCTTCCACTTTCCGCCACAACCTCAGTTCCAATCAGGAGTACCCGATGGCCACCTCCGCTGCCGCCGTCACGGAAGAACCCGCGACGAAATTCGCCAAAGACCAGCTCAAGGCCATCATCGAGCGCATCGAGCGGCTGGAAGAGGAAAAGAAGACGATTTCCGATGATATCCGCGACGTCTATGCCGAAGCCAAGGGCAACGGCTTCGACGTCAAGGCGCTGCGTACCATCGTCCGCCTGCGCAAGCAGGACGCCAACGAGCGCGCCGAGGAAGAAACCATCCTGGAAACCTACATGCAGGCGCTGGGGATGCTGTGAGATCGATTGAGGGATGTTGTCATACGCGGGCTTGACCCGCGTATCCCTCCAACTTCCATCTTGGCAAAAAGCATATTTCGAAGCGGATGGATTGCCGGATCGCCTGGCGCAAAGAGAGGCGGGAGGCCTGTCATCAGGCCGTGCCTTGCGCGGACCGGTTTGGCACTTTTACCCGGCAATGACGGCGTGCGCTCAGCGCAGCGATGCGGTCTGCATCACGAAGGATTGCGTCGCGAGCTTCGCGATCGCGGATCCCGAGAAGCGGTCGGTGACCATTCCCATCTGCGGGTCGTCCGAGAACGTCATCGCAATCGCGGCCCGCGGCTTGACGAAGTGGACCCGCATCAGGGTCATGTCGGCGTCGCCCAGCACGGTGGCGTTCATCGAACTGCTTGCGCTCGGCGCCAGCATCATCACCCGCATCCAGACGCTGTCGCCTCCGCCGGCGGCGAGCCGCGTCGAGGTCGCAACCACGCTGCCCTGACCCTGCGGTCCCTTGGCGGCGATGGTGTCGATTCCGGTGGCGGGCGCGGCGTTGCGGGAGGCCGGGGAGGGGCGGTAGCTGCGCGGAATCGGCGCACTGGCCGCGACGATGTTGGCACGGTCGACCGGCGAGGAGGCCGCCGGCGCGTAAGCCAGCGCCTGCAGGGCCGAAACGCTCGCGGTCGGCCGCGGGTCTGCGGCGGCCAGCGCCTGGCGCGCGCTGATGGCGGCGACCTGCGCCGCGGTGGCCTGTTTCGGCGTCGCCGCGGCGTCGCCCCAGAAGCCGCGGGCATTGATGATGTCAGCCGGGGTCTGCGGCTTGGCCTCGGCTTTTTGCGCCGGCGCCGCCTGCCTGACCCTTGCGGTCTGGACGACCTGCGCGTCGGCCGAGGCCAGCTGGAAGGTCGCAGCAAGTTGCGGCTTTGCGCGCGGCATCGGCACTGGATCGGCGGATTTGGCGGGAGCCGCTGCTGCAGTCAGCCTTGCAGGCTTTTCGGCAACCGCCGCACTGGCGCCCTCGTCCTCATCGTCGTTCGATTTGCTCTTGAACAGGGCCGCGAACAGGCTCGGCTTGGTCCTGGTCAGGGCCTCGTCGCCGTTGTCGCGTTTTTCGATGTCGGCGCGGGCGAGCTCATAGCCCTTCAGGGGAACGCCGTCGGAGGGGATATGCACGGTGCGTCCATCAGGGAAAACGCGCGCCAGCTGGTCGTGGGTCATGCGCGGCCAATGCCGGATGCTGCCGACATCGAGATGGACGAAGGGCGATCCCGATGTCGGATAGAACCCGACGCCGCCGCGCTGCAGACGCAGCCCGGCGTAGCGGATCTGCTCGAGCGGCACGTCCGGAATGCAGATATCCATGGCATGGCCGAGCATGTGCTGGCTGAAGCGCGCCACTCCCGAAGAGCGGCGGCGAAGCATGGCGTTGGTGGCGGGGGAGCGGTAGGCGGAAATGATCTGGATCGGCTTCTTGCCGTCGACGTCGCGATAGACTTCCCAGAGGACGTCGAACAGCTGAGGATCCATCACCGTCTGGTCCTGGCTGCGCCAGTCGCGGAGATAGTGATTGAGCTGTTTCAGCGCCTCTTCGTCATAGCGCCCGTTGCGCTTGAAGGTGACGGTGAGGTCTTCATCGGAATGGGTGTGATGAAACGAAAGCGTGCGGGTTTCGTTCAGCGCGGCCGCGTCGTGGACCGATCCGGCTCCCATGAGGAGCAACACCGAGGCGAGGCCGAGATGATACCCGGCCTTCGGCAGCGACAGTGAGTTGAATTGGCGTGCGAGACCAGACAGCAAGAATGAGCCCACCCAGAGGAGACCGATCGAGGAACTCTTCCGCTACCCCGTGTGGCGGAAGAGGGTTAACGCAGCCTTAACGCCGGGTGGGTTAATTGAGGCTTCGATCCCACCCCCCAAAGTCGGCCTTAACCTAACCCGTCGAGTGTGGCGAAAAAGTGCCGTGGTTAAATTCCGGTGGAGAATGGTTAATGGAAACGGCCCCGCCCGCAGGGCGAGGCCGTTGATTCCGCTTTAGAATTCAGTCCAGCCCGCTCGGATTGGCGCCCAATCAGCGGGTAAATATCCGCCGCGGCGGAGGCCGACGGCCAACGGGGGCCGGCGGAGGTGTCGGCGCTCCGAACAGCCGTTCGAAGAACGAGGGGCCGGAAAATCCGGAAGAGCTGTTGTCGCTGGCGAAGCTGACGCCGGGAAGATTGCCGACCGGATGCGAATAGCTCGGCTGAGAATGCGCAACGACGGTTTCCAGATCCTTGCCTCTGGCATTCTTCAGCATCGCCAGCATGGTGGCGTCGCGGCCGTAGACGTCCTTGCGGAACTGCAGCTTGCCGGCGTCGTCCACGAACGCGGTCTGGTAGGTGATGTTGACCGGGATGGGCGTGGGGAATTTCAGGTCGATCTCGCTTGTGCCATACATGCTGCGGATTTTCTCCGGCGTGTAGTGCGCGTTCGGCTCCGTGATGTTCAGCAGCGTCGCGGCGTATTCATCCGGAAACTGCACCCGCATGCAGCCGTGGCTGAAGGCGCGCACATCCTTGGCGAACAGATTCTTGTCGGGAGTGTCGTGCTGGTAGACCAGGAACTTGTTCGGGAAATTGAAGCGGATGCGGCCGAGCGCATTGCCTGCGCCGGGCGGCTGCGAGATGTGGATGGAGCCGTCGCGGGCGCGTTCGAGCTTCAGGCCCATGCGCTGGAGCACGGTCGGATCCTGCTGCAGCGCCGGCAGATATTCATTGTAGACGATCGACGGCGGCACGTTCCAGGTCGGATTGACCGTGATGAACTTCATCGTCTCGGTCAGCAGCGGCGTCGCATGAATGCCGGGCTGGCCCGTGACCACCCTGGTGGTCCAGACCTGGGCGCCGTGCTGCATCACCTTGAGCGTATAGTCCGGGATATTGAGAATGACATAGGCGTCGCCGATCGCGGTCGCACCGAGGTCGCGCGGCAGCCAGCGCCAGCGCTCCATGTTGACGATCACGGTGTCGATCTGCCTGTCGCGCTTCGGGCTGTTGATGGCCTTTACGGTTTTGTCGTCCAGCACCCCGGTGGGTTTGAGATCGGCGCCGGCCTGGAATTTGCGCACGGCGGCGGCGACCTTGGCGTCGTAATGGGTGTCGTCGGCGTTTTCGGTGATGCCGAGCTTGGCCCGCAGTTGCGGCACGCGCTCGTCGTCCATGGCGACCGCGGGCCGCTTCTTGCCGTGCGCCGGCGTGAATTTCAGCGCCGGTCCTTCGGCGATCTGAATCACCGGTCCATCGCCCTGGCCGCGCAGTTCGGCGAGCTTCGCCTTCAGTTCGCGATAGAGTTTTTGCGGCGGGTTGTAACTGTCGAGCGCCGCCGAGGCGTCCTTGGCGGTGGTGACGTTGGTCAGCACTTCACCGGGATCGATCGGGTGTTCCGGATACTGGATATCCCCCGAGACCTGGGACCAGTGCATCCGTCCGCTCTGCGCCTGGCGCGCATAGTCCAGCATGCTGGCGGTGAGTTTCAGATCGGCTTCCGCCAGCGCATCGGGATTGGAGGCGGCGGTGAAGTCCGGCACCGGATAGTCGGCGGCGTTGAGGCCATCGGAGGCGGCGTCCTTCAGCCGCGCGATGACGCCCTTGCCGGTCGCGGTCAGCGTGCCGCCTTGCGTCCACAGCGGGGCGAAGTCACGCCCGGTGTAGAACTTCTCGACCGCGGTCCGCTCGGCCTTGCGCTCGAAATAGCGCGCCGATTTGCCACCCAGTAAATCCTTCAGCCTGTCGGCCACCGGCTGGTCCGCGGCCGGGACGTTGCTGGCGGCCTTGACCGGCTCCTTGGCGGGCTCGGCGGCGGGCGTAGCGGCGGCGGCAGCCGGAGGCGACGCCGTCGTGGTGGTCGCCGTGTCCTTCTGGGTCGTGTCAGCCTTGTCCGTGTCAGCCTTGTCCGTAACGGTCTTGTTCGTGTCGCTCGCCGGAGCGGTGACGACGTCGGATGGTTTTGCCTCGGGGGTCTTCTCCGCTGCCTTCGGGGCGTCCGTCTTGGTCGCGTCCGTCTTTGCCGCGTCGGCCGCAGGCGCGATGCTGTCCAGCTTGAAATCGTTGATGGTCGGGGGCGGAACATTGGCGGGTTCCGGGCGCGGGATCGCCGCATCGATCGCAAGTTCAGCGGCGCTGTTGCGTGCCGGGTCGGCCTGGGCCATCGCCGAGGTCGCGGACACCGTGAGGAAGGTCGCGGCCACGGCCATCAGCACGCGGTCAAATCCGGCACGGTTCTTCAAGCAGTCTCGCATCGTCACACCCCTTGGGCGAAACTGCCCCGACATGGAACAGTTCTCGGCTTCGTCCGCACAGCTTTCGCGAAAGCGCCGGCTCGTCGGTTTTGAAACAACGTTCAGTCTCAACGTCTGCGGTCAACGTTTGGTTTGTTCTGAACCCGCTCCAAATCTCTCTGTGGCACGCCTGCACGCAACGAGTCATACGCAGACGATACACGCGCCCCTGTCAGGCAGCCAGCGCCACGCGGGGCAGCTCACGACAAACTGACTTCAAAGGACTCCCTTTGCAACGCATTGCGCGCTTTTGCCATGTGCTTTTGCCTTTGTCTGTCACCGCCAAGCAACGGTTCAAGGGTTCCGGCAAGTGTTCTGCCGCGACGATCTCTTCGGGCATTTCGGCTCCGACACCGGAGTGCCACAATCTCCGCCGTCAGCGCGCATCTTCCGCGCCGCCGGCCGTTGAATCGCCGGCGGCAGCCTCATCGAGCTTGCGGTAAAGCGTCGAGCGGCCGATTTTCAATCGCCGCGCGACCTCGGACATCTGCCCGCGGTAATGCGCGATCGCGAAGCGGATGATCTCGCTCTCCAGCTCTTCCAGCGGCCGCACTTCGCCGCCGTTGGTCAGCATCATCAGGGCGCCGGCGGACGACAGGGGTGCGATAGGTATTTCATTACCGGAAACCATGGCCGGTACGGTCGAGTGAAACGCCGCCGGCCCGACGATCAGCGGTTCGGCGTGCACTTCCGGCACGGTTTGCGATTGCGCGGCGGCTTGCGGAAAATCCGGGAGCCCCAGCTGGTCGCTCTCGCTCATGACCACGGCGCGATAGACCGCGTTCTCGAGCTGGCGGATATTGCCAGGCCATTCCAGCTGCGACAGGTGCGCCATTGCCTCGCCGCTGATGCCGGTGATGTGGCGGTTTTCCTCGGCGCAGAACCGCGCCAGAAAATGCCGCAGCAGATGCGGGATGTCTTCGCGGCGCATCCGCAGCGGCGGTATGGTCAGCGGCAGCACGTGCAGGCGATAGAACAGGTCTTCGCGGAATTGCCCGCCTTTGACGCGGTCGAGCAATTTGCGGTTGGTCGCCGAGATGATGCGGACGTCGACCTTGACCGGCTTGCGGCCGCCGACCGCTTCCACCGCGCCGTCCTGCAGCGCGCGCAGCAGTTTCACTTGCGCCGCAAGAGGCAATTCCGAGACTTCGTCGAGGAACAGCGTGCCGCCGGAGGCCTCGACGAACTTTCCGGTGTGGCGTTCGGTGGCGCCGGTAAAGGCGCCCTTCTCATGGCCGAACAGGATCAATTCCACCAGATTGTCGGGGATCGCGCCGCAATTGACGGCGACAAACGGCTTCAATTTGCGCTCGCCGCTGCCGTGGATGGCGCGCGCGAACAATTCCTTGCCGACGCCGGATTCGCCTTCGATCAGCACCGGAATGGTGGAGGCCGCGGCCTTCTGCGCGGTGCGCAGCACGCCCGCCATGGTCTCGCTGCGGGTGACGATGTCGGCGAAGGTCAGGCGGCCTTCGCGGCTGTGACGGATGCGCTGCAGCTCGCCTTTCAGCGCGCTGGCGTTGAGCACGTTGCGCAAGCTGACCTGCAGCCGCTCGATGCCGACCGGCTTGACCACGAAATCCTGGGCGCCGGCGCGCATCGCCGACACCACATTGTCGATGCCGCCATGGGCGGTCTGCACGATCACGGGAACGTTGAGGCCGGCCTCGCGGATCTTGGCCAGCACGCCCATGCCGTCGAGGCCGGGCATCACCAGATCCAGCACCATGGCGTCGATGACGGGCGCGTCCGGGGCGGTCAGCATGGCGATCGCCGCGTCGCCGGAATCGACGACGATGGCGTCATAGCCGCATTTCTGCACCATGTTTTCGATCAGGCGGCGGGCGACCGCGTCGTCGTCGACAATCAAAATGCTGGCAGCCATGGCTTTCCCCGCGCGCTACAACTATCTGTCTCGAATCGGGGCAATCTCGCCGATGCCGATTAACGCACTCTTAAATGTTGTCGTCCCGCCCTTACTGCGCTCGCGCAGCCTTAATGATTGAACACAGGTTTCGAACAAGATGACCTCGCGCACCACATCCGCCCTCCGCACGCCGGCCGCTCAACGCAAGGCCGCCGCCAGGAAATCCGTCGCCAAAGGCAAAGCCAAAGCCAAGAGCGCGACGAGGCCGGCCAAGCTGCCGGAATGGAATCTGGCCGATCTCTATTCCGGCATCGACGCGTCCGAAGTCACGCGCGACCTCGCCAGACTGGATCTCGATTGCGTCGCGTTTGAGACCGACTACAAGGGCAAGCTCGCCGAACAGACGGCGGCGGAGGGCGGCGGCGACTGGCTCGCCGAAGCGGTGCGGCGCTACGAGGCGATCGACGATCTCGCAGGCCGTCTCGGCTCCTATGCCGGGCTGGTTCACGCCGGCGACAGCGTCGACCCCGCGATCTCCAAATTCTACGGCGACGTCTCCGAACGGCTGACCAACGCGTCGGTGCATTTGCTGTTCTTCGGGCTCGAACTCAACCGGATCGACGATGCCGTTATCGAACGCGCGATGCAGGCCCCGGCGCTGGCGCATTACCGGCCGTGGATCGAGGATCTGCGCAAGGAAAGGCCGTATCAGCTCGAGGATCGCGTCGAGCAGCTGTTTCACGAAAAGTCCCAGAGCGGCTATGCCGCCTGGAACCGGCTGTTCGACCAGACCATCTCGGGCCTTCGCTTCAAGGTCGGGGCCAGGGAGTTCGCGATCGAGCCGACGCTGAGCCTGCTGCAGGACCGCGCCGGCGAAAAGCGCAAGGCGGCGGGGCAGGCGCTGGCGAAAACCTTCAAGGCCAACGAACGGACCTTTGCGCTCATCACCAACACGCTCGCCAAGGACAAGGAGATTTCCGACCGCTGGCGCGGCTTCCAGGACGTCGCGGATTCACGCCATCTCAACAACCGCGTCGAGCGCGAGGTCGTCGATGCGCTGGTGAGTTCGGTCCGCGCGGCCTATCCGCGGCTGTCGCATCGCTATTATCGGCTCAAGGCCGGCTGGTTCAAAAAGAAGAAGCTCGCGCATTGGGACCGCAATGCGCCGCTGCCGTTTGCCGCCACCGGCAGTATCGCCTGGCCCGAGGCGAAGAACATGGTGCTGACGGCCTATCGCGGGTTCTCCCCCGAGATGGCCAGCATCGCCGAGCGGTTCTTCACCGATCGCTGGATCGATGCCCCGGTGCGGCCCGGCAAGGCTCCGGGGGCGTTCTCGCATCCGACCACGCCGTCGGCGCACCCCTATGTGCTGATGAACTATCAGGGCAAGCCGCGCGACGTGATGACGCTCGCCCACGAACTCGGCCACGGCGTGCACCAGGTGCTGGCGGCCAGCAACGGCCCGCTGATGGCGCCGACGCCGCTGACGCTGGCGGAAACCGCCAGCGTGTTCGGCGAGATGCTGACCTTCAAGCGGCTGCTGGCGCAGACCAAGAGCACCAGACAGCGCCAGGCGCTGCTCGCCGGCAAGGTCGAGGACATGATCAACACCGTGGTGCGGCAGATCGCGTTCTATACCTTCGAACGCGCCGTCCATACCGAGCGGAAGAACGGCGAACTGACCGCCGAGCGGCTCGGCGAAATCTGGCTCAGCGTGCAGGGCGAAAGCCTGGGTCCGGCGATCGACATCCGTCCGGGCTACGAGAATTTCTGGATGTACATCCCGCACTTCATCCATTCGCCGTTCTACGTCTACGCCTATGCGTTCGGCGATTGCCTGGTGAACTCGCTCTATGCGGTCTACGAACATGCGCAGGGTGGCTTCGCCGAGCGCTATCTGGCGATGCTGGCGGCCGGCGGCACCAAGCATTATTCCGAACTGCTCAAGCCGTTCGGTCTGGACGCCAGGGACCCCACATTCTGGGACCGCGGGCTGTCGGTGATCGCGGGCATGATCGATGAGCTGGAGGAGATGGGCTGACCGACGGCGAAGGACTGTAAAACATCTGTTGAACGGGTTCAAAAGGCATGTTATACGTTTGTAAAACATGCCTTTTTCTATGGTCTCTTTGGTACTTGAGGAATCCGACGATGAAAATCGAAATCAAGAAGATCGGCAACTCCGATGGCCTGCTGCTTCCACGCGAATTGATGCAGCGGCTCGACCTCAAACGTGGTCAGGAACTGCACATCACCGAACTTCCGGGAGGCGGGTTTCAGGCACTTCCATATGATCCCGACTTCGAGCGGACCATGGAAGTCGCAGACAAGATTATGGACAAGTACCGGGACACGCTCGCGGCGCTTGCAAAATAATGAAAGCGGCAAATGAGTGAGCCCAAAGAGCCGCTTTGGATCACCTATGAGCAGGCCATCGCAATCCATAGCCGCCAGTTGCGCCGCTTTGGTGGTGCCCCCGGCTTGCGTGATGAAGGCATGCTGCGATCGGCGCTAGAACGTCCCGTCAATAAATGGCGCTATGAACAAGCCGAACTGGCGGAGCTTGCGTCAGCATACGCGTTTGGGCTTACGAAAAATCATGCTTTTGTCGACGGAAACAAACGCATCGCCTTCATGGCGATGATGGTGTTCCTGGACAAGAATGGAGTCGCCTTTGGGCCCGACCCTGCACACGCGACCGCCATGATCCTCTCCCTCGCCGCCGGCGAGGTCAGTGAAGAAAGCCTGACCCGCTGGATCCGGGACAACTGGCCGCTGGAGGCCCGCAAATAGCTCGCAACCGCAGCTGGTGAACAAAAGGCCCATCGCCGTTGCTCTCCCCGGTGGATTGCGGTAATTCCACGGCAACAGATCAGGCAATCACCGGAGACACCGATGGCAGAGCATAACGAAGTCGCCTACACGACCGCTGACGGCAACGACTATCCGGCCCATGAGCAGACCTATGAAGGCTTCATCATGCTGGTGAAATACGGCTCCGCCGCCGTCATCTTCATCGTCGCCATGATGGCGATCTTCCTGACCTGATCGTTGCGGCGATCGCGCCGCCGCCCGGCGGCGCGATGAAATTGTTCCGGTCGCAAGACCGGTATCTATCTCTGCACAATAAGCGCTAGTTTGCTCGCGCGCGCCGCGCGCCGCCGGAGGCCTTATGAAGATTGCCGTCGCCAAGGAAATCGATCCCTCCGAGCCGCGGGTCGCCGCATCGCCCGATACCGTGAAGAAATATAGGGCGCTGGGCGTCGACGTCGCGGTCGAGCCGGGCGCCGGCATCAAGTCGGGCCTGCCGGATTCGGAATTCACCGCGGTCGGCGCCACCGTCAGCGCCGATGCGGTCAAGGACGCCGACATCGTCATCAAGGTGAAGCGGCCCGAAGCCTCCGAGCTTGGCAAATACAAGCGCGGCGCGCTGGTCATCGCCATCATGGACCCCTACGGCAACGACGCGGCGCTGAAGGCGATGGCGGATTCCGGCATCTCGGCGTTTGCGATGGAGCTGATGCCGCGCATCACCCGCGCGCAGGTGATGGACGTGCTGTCGAGCCAGGCCAATCTCGCCGGCTACCGCGCGGTGATCGAGGCGGCGGAAGCCTTCGGCCGCGCCTTCCCGATGATGATGACCGCGGCCGGTACCATTCCGGCGGCGAAAGTGTTCGTGATGGGCGTCGGCGTCGCCGGCCTGCAGGCGATCGCGACCGCGCGGCGGCTCGGCGCCGTCGTCACCGCGACCGACGTGCGGCCCGCGACCAAGGAGCAGGTCGAAAGTCTCGGCGCCAAATTCCTCGCGGTCGAGGACGAGGAATTCAAGAACGCCCAGACCGCCGGCGGCTACGCCAAGGAAATGTCGAAGGAGTATCAGGCCAAGCAGGCCGCGCTCACCGCCGAACACATCAAGAAGCAGGACATCATCATCACGACGGCGCTGATTCCGGGCCGTCCGGCGCCGAAGCTCGTCAGCGCCGAGATGGTAAAGTCGATGAAGCCGGGCTCGGTCCTGATCGATCTCGCCATCGAACGCGGCGGCAATGTCGAGGGCGCAAGGCCCGGCGAGGTCGTCGATCTCGATGGCATCAAGATCGTCGGCTACACCAATGTCGCCGGCCGCGTCGCGGCCTCGGCCTCGGGGCTCTACGCGCGCAACCTGTTTTCGTTCATCGAGACCCTGATCGACAAGCCGAACAAGGCGCTCGCGGTGAACTGGGACGACGAACTCGTCAAGGCCACCGCGCTGACCCGGGACGGCGCCGTCATTCATCCGAACTTCCAGCCGAAGACCTAAGGAGAGCCGCCCATGGAACATATCGCGCAGGCCGTCGATCCCTTCGTGTTCCGGCTGTCGATTTTCGTGCTCGCCGTTTTCGTCGGCTATTTCGTGGTGTGGTCGGTGACCCCGGCGCTGCATACGCCGCTGATGTCGGTGACCAATGCGATCTCCTCGGTCATCGTGGTCGGCGCGCTGCTCGCGGTCGGCGTCGCAATGGTCGGCAGCGGCGGGGTCTGGGCGCGCGGCTTCGGCTTCGTGGCGCTGATCTTTGCCTCCGTGAATATCTTCGGCGGCTTCCTGGTCACCCAGCGCATGCTCGCGATGTACAAGAAGAAGATCAAGTGAACGGCGTGCACCTCGTGGTGACGAAGACAATGGGGGCCTGAGATGAACGCCAATCTTGCTGCAGTTTTATACCTCGTCGCAGGCGTCCTGTTCATTCTGTCGCTGCGGGGGCTGTCGAGCCCGGCGTCGTCGCGGCAGGGCAACTTCTTCGGCATGATCGGCATGGCGATCGCGGTGGGGACCACGCTCGCCGCCCATCCGCCGGCCGACGCCATCGGCTGGCTGCTGGTGATCCTCGGCGTCGCCATCGGCGGCTCGATCGGCGCGGTGATCGCGCGCCGGGTGCCGATGACGTCGATGCCGGAACTGGTCGCCGCCTTCCACTCGCTGGTCGGCATGGCCGCGGTGCTGGTCGCCGCCGGCGCATTCTACGCGCCCGAGGCGTTCGACATCGGCATACCCGGACACATCCATTCCCAGAGTCTGGTCGAGATGTCGCTCGGCGTCGCCATCGGCGCGCTGACTTTCACCGGCTCGGTGATCGCGTTCCTGAAACTTTCCGGCCGCATGAGCGGCGCGCCGATCATCCTGCCGGCGCGCCATGTCATCAACATCGTCCTCGCGCTCGCGCTGGTGTTCTTCATCGTCCATATGGTCATCTCGGTCAGCGCGCTCGACTTCTGGCTGATCGTGATCATCGCGCTGGCGCTCGGCGTGCTCATGATCATCCCGATCGGCGGCGCCGACATGCCGGTCGTGATCTCGATGCTGAACTCCTATTCCGGCTGGGCCGCGGCCGGCATCGGCTTCACGCTCGGAAATTCGGCGCTGATCATCACCGGCGCGCTGGTCGGCTCGAGCGGCGCGATCCTGTCCTACATCATGTGCCACGCGATGAACCGCTCCTTCATCTCGGTCATCCTCGGCGGTTTTGGCGGCGAGACGGCCGCCGCTGGAGGCGGCACCGGCGAAGTGCGCCCGGTCAAACTGGGCTCGGCCGACGACGCCGCCTTCATCATGAAGAACGCGCAGAAGGTGATCATCGTGCCCGGCTACGGCATGGCGGTGGCGCAGGCGCAGCACGCGCTGCGCGAGATGGCGGACACCCTCAAGAAGGAGGGCGTCGAGGTGAAATACGCGATTCACCCCGTCGCCGGCCGCATGCCCGGCCACATGAACGTACTGCTCGCCGAGGCCAACGTGCCCTATGACGAGGTGTTCGAGCTCGAGGACATCAATTCGGAATTCGCCCAGGCCGACGTCGCCTTCGTGATCGGTGCCAACGACGTCACCAACCCGGCGGCCGAGGACGACAAGACCTCGCCGATCTACGGCATGCCGGTGCTGCAGGTCTGGAAGGCCGGCACCGTGATGTTCATCAAGCGCTCGCTCGCCTCCGGCTATGCCGGCATCGACAACCCGCTGTTCTACCGCGACAACACCATGATGCTGCTCGGCGACGCCAAGAAGATGACCGAGAACATCGTCAAGGCGATGTAGCCCCCTCACGGGAAACCATGACCGTCCTGAAATGGCTCCTCGGCCTCGCAGCGGCCGGCTATCTCGGCGGTCTTGTTGTCCTGTTGTTCGCGCAGCGGGCGTTGATGTTTCCGGTTCCGCAGACCGTACGCACGCCGCCTCAGGCAGCCGGTTTTCCGGAGGCTGAAGAGCATATTCTGACAACGGCGGATGGCGAGCAGGTCATTGTCTGGCACGTGCCGGCAAAACCGGGCCATGCGGTCGTGATCTATTTTCCCGGCAACGGCGATTTCCTGGCCGCGCTCGTCAGCCATTTTCGAGGCATCGCCGCCGACGGTACCGGGCTCGTCGCGCTGTCCTATCGGGGCTATGCCGGCTCGAGCGGGCGGCCCAGCGAACGGGGGCTGTTGCAGGATGCCGCGGCGGCCTATGCCTTCACCGCCGCGCGCTACAGCGCGGAGCGGATCGTGCTCTGGGGTTTTTCGCTGGGCAGCGGCGTCGCGGTCGCGCTGGCGGCCGATCGGCCGGTCGGAAAGATCATATTGGAAGCGCCCTACACGTCGATGGCGGACGTTGCCGGCGCGCTGTTCTGGTTTGCGCCGGTGCGCTGGCTGATCCGGGATCCGTTTCGCTCCGATCAGCGGATCGCGCGCGTCACGGCACCGCTCCTGATCATGCATGGCGCGTGCGATGCCACCATTCCGATCGGCTTCGGCGAGCGATTGTTCGCGCTCGCCCGCGAGCCGAAACAATTCGTGCGGTTTGGCGAAGCAGGCCACAACGATCTCGACAATTATGGTGCGATCGCGACAGCCCGGCGTTTCATCGATGCGGCAGGAGGCTGACGGCTGCCGCGCTTTGGCGCATAGTTCATGTCCCCACTTTGAGGATGAGGCCACATGAGCGCGCACGGCCCGATGCCGCGATCGGCGTGGATGTTCCCGGCACTCGCCGTGTTGTTTTTCGCGGGCGCCACCGCGCTCGGCGTCACCTTCACGCCGTCGGCCGCGGGATTGGCGTTTGCCGCGGTGCTGCTGGTGATCTTGTTCGGCACCGTATTCGCCGCCGTGCACCATGCAGAGGTGATCGCCGGGCGGATCGGCGAGCCCTACGGCACGCTGCTTTTGACGCTGTCGGTCACCGTGATCGAGGTGGCGCTGATCGCCACCATCATGCTGGGCGATAAGCCGGTGTCCACCCTGGCCCGCGACACCGTGTTTGCGGTGGTGATGATCGTCTGCAACGGCCTGGTCGGAATCTGCATCCTGGCCGGCGGGTTGCGGTACCGGGAGCAGGACGTCCAGGTCACGGGATCGAGCCTCTATCTCAGCGTCCTGATCGTGCTGGCGACGATCACGCTGATCCTGCCCAATCATACGCTGACCACGCCCGGGCCGGTCTATTCCGCCGGCCAGCTCGGCTTCGTCAGCGTCGTCACCCTGCTGCTCTATGGCGTGTTCCTCTATACCCAGACCATCCGGCATCGCGGCTATTTCGTCGGCAAGGACCACGACCCCGGCGAGGACGGGATCCCGCTGTCGAACCGCATGCTGGGCTTGAGCATCGTGCTGCTGCTGGTTTCGCTGCTGGCGGTCGTGCTGCTGGCGAAGAAATTCTCGCTGGTGGTGGATTTCACAACCGCCAGGATCGGCGCGCCGCCGGCCTTTGCCGGCGTTCTGGTGGCGCTCCTGATCCTTTTGCCGGAGAGCGTCGCCGCCATCTCCGCGGCGCGCAAGAACGACCTGCAGAAGAGCATCAATCTCGCGCTCGGTTCGTCGATTGCCACGATCGGGCTGACGATACCGGCGGTCGCGGTGGCGGCCTACGCGCTGGACAAGCAGCTGGTGCTCGGGCTCGACGCGCAAAGCATGGTGCTGCTGGTCCTGACCTTCGTCCTGAGCATGCTGACCTTCGGCACCGGCCGCACCAACATCCTGTTCGGGCTGGTCCATATCGTGGTATTTGCCGTATTCGTATTCCTGGTATTCGTGCCCTGAGCGGGGTGAAGAGGAGTGACCATGATCAGCGCCAAGATCAGCGCCAAGTCGGACGTCCAGGTCGACACCCCGGAAGTCCGCGTCACCGAATGGCGGCTGTCGCCGGGCAGCGCGACCGGCCATCACATCCACGGGATGGATTATGTCATCGTTCCCGTCACCGCCGGCGAAATGACCATCGTGGCGCCCAACGGGGACCGATCCAAGGCGCAGCTTGCCGTCGGCAAATCCTACTTCCGCAAAGCCGGGGTCGAGCACGACGTACTCAACGAAACCGCTGCCGAGATTGTGTTCCTGGAAGTCGAATTGAAACCATAACTAACGCGTTTTAACCGATTGCCACCGATCCGTCGCAGTTGATCCCTCAATGTGCCTCAAAGTTTCCGCATCAACCGGTGCGGGGAGTGGCCGGCATGCTGAAGATCGTCTCGAAATTTGCGATGGATATACTGCCCTCGGTCGTTGCGACCATCATCGGGGCCTATATCGTCAATCATTACATCGTCGCCAAGCCCGACTCCCCCGTTGCCGCCGCGGTCTCCTCTGCCGACGCGACGAAGGCTGACGCGAAACCGGCCGCCAGCGTCGTCGGCAATCTGCCGCAGCCGGGCGTCACGGCCAGGGGCATCTCCGAAAAGGCCATGATCGAGCAGACCGCCGCTGAAAGGCCGGCGGTGGCCGAAAAGCCCGCGGAGAAATCCGCTGACAAGCCGGCGGAGACCGCGAGCATCCCGGCCGAGACCCGCCGTCACACGCCGGCTCCCCGCGAAAAGGTGATCGCGAAGTCGGTTGCGGCGCCGGTCGCGCCTGTCGTCGCCGCTCCGGTGGCCGAGGCCGCGGCGACGCCGGAAGAGCATCGCGACGCCAACGAACTGGCACGTGCCGCCATCGAGCGGCTGCGTGGCGCCGGCGATGGTTCGTCCCGGCCGCAGGAAGCCACCCGCGTCCCGGATGCACCCCGCGTCGCATCTGCGCCGCCGCCGGTGGCAGCGCCCGTCGCCTCCGCACCGGCGATCCGGCCGCTGCCGCCCCCGATCATGGTTTCCACCCCGGCCGCCGAGACCTTCAATCCGACGACGGGATCCACGCCGGTCAGCCCCGCTGGTATCGACGACCCGCGCCGCCCGACCCCGCCGGCCGACATTCCGGAGGCCTCTCCGTCCTTGTCGTTACCGTCCCCCGGACCGCTCGATCTGCGTGCCGAGGCAGTGGAGCCGCAGCGGCGCGGACACACCAATGTCGCCGAAGACATGCTGATGGCGGCGAAGTCGGTGTTTCACGCGGTATTGCCGAGATAGCTCAGGTCGCGATCATTCAAGTCCTGGATCGGTCAGGTCCTGGATCGGTCAGTCTTGCCGCCCACGCGGGCCAGGCCGTTTCGCGCGGCTTCATCCCCAGGACGCAGATTGATGGCGCGGCCGTATGACTCGGCGGCCTTGGGCTTGTCGCCGAGGCGTTCATAGGCCTGCCCCCTCGTGCTCCAGATCTGCGCGTTCTGCGGATCGGCCTGCACCGCCTCGTCGAGATCGGCGGCGGCTTCCTTGACCTTGTCGATCGCGAGGTAGCTGACGGCGCGGCCCAATAGCGGCTCCGCCTGCTGCGGCTTCAGGCCGTAGGCCGCGGTGAAATCGTCGATCGCCAGCTGATGCTGCTTTTCGCCCTGGTACAACAGGCCCCGGCCGTACAGGGCCTGCGCATTGTTGGGATCGAGCTCGATGGCGCGATTGAACTCCGCGAGCGCCTCTTCCGTCTTTCCGGATTTCGCCAGCACCTGGCCGTGCGTGGCGTAGACCTGCGCCTCGGCCACCGCGACTCCCGCCGGAGCAGGCTTTGCTGGATCTTCCTTGTCCGACCCCGATGAAAACGATCCCAGGTCGAAAGAGCAGCCGCCGAGCGCGATCGCGGCCAACAGGATCGGCACCGACACGCGGCAGCCGGAACGCAAGGCTGCGGAAAGAGAAGACAGGACCGGAATTGTCATGAGATGCGGACTACTCGCGCGGCCTACGTCCTGTTGTTATAGCGTTTTCGAGCGAAGTGGATACCACGCTCTCACCTGCCGCGCCCCAAAATGCATCGGTCAAAAACGCCCACGTAAAAACGACAACGCGAGCCCCGAGGCCCGCGTCATCGAACTCAAATCTGCAAAATTGTCGATCAGCGCGGGCCGCGCGGACCCGCACCGGGACCGCCACGACCACCGGCGCCACCGCGCTCGGCACCGGGACCGGCGCCGAACACCGGCTTCGGCTTCATCGGCAGCAGGCCTTCGCGCTGCAGCTTCTTGCGGGCGAGCTTGCGCGCGCGGCGCACGGCTTCGGCCTTCTCACGGGCCTTCTTCTCGGAGGGCTTTTCGTAGTGGCCGCGGAGCTTCATCTCGCGGAAAATGCCCTCGCGCTGCATCTTCTTCTTCAGCGCCTTGAGGGCTTGATCGACATTGTTATCGCGAACGAGAACCTGCACGCGGCATCCTCTTTCAATTGGTCGGATTGGAATTCTGGTAAAGCAAAGGGCCGGCAAAAGGCCTGGCCCTTAACCTTGAGCGCGCGGATGTATCAGACAAAGCGGCCGATGTCTACCTATGAAGCGGATTTCCGGGCCAAGTAAAGTCATCAAAAACGGCGAAACTATCGTGGTTCGGCCTTGATTTGGTGCCCGGACCAGGGCCGTTCCCGGAGTTTTGAGCGACCCGGCAACAAACAGGGGGAGACGCAACATGGATACGAAGAAATATGCCGCTGAGGCCATCGGCACGTTCTGGCTGACATTTGCTGGATGCGGCAGCGCCGTTATCGCTGCCGGTTTCCCGCAGGTAGGTATTGGACTGCTCGGGGTGTCCTTTGCGTTCGGTCTGAGCGTCGTGACGATGGCCTATGCGATCGGTCACGTGTCCGGCTGCCATCTCAATCCCGCGGTGACCGTGGGCCTCGCCGCCGGCGGGCGCTTTCCGGCCGGCCAGGTCGCGCCCTATGTGATCGCGCAGGTGATCGGCGCCGTTGCCGCCTCGGCGCTGCTGTATGTGATTGCGAGCGGTGCCGTCGGCTTCGACGTCAGCAAGGGCTTTGCCGCGAACGGCTATGACGCGCATTCGCCTGGCCACTACAGCCTGGTGGCGTGCTTCATCATGGAAGTCGTGATGACGATGATGTTTCTCTTCATCATCATGGGCGCCACCCATGGCAACGCGCCCGCGGGCTTCGCGCCGCTGGCCATTGGGCTTGCGCTGGTAATGATCCATCTGGTCAGCATCCCCGTCACCAACACGTCGGTCAATCCGGCGCGCAGCACCGGGCCGGCGCTGTTCGTCGGTGGCTGGGCGCTGGAGCAGCTTTGGCTGTTCTGGCTGGCGCCCCTGATCGGCGGTGTGCTGGGCGGAGTGATCTATCGCTGGATGAGCGAGCATCCGGGCGGCGTCGTCGAGGGCCGCACTTCGGCCTGACGCCAAGACCGCTATTTTTCGCGCGGCGATACCTGCGTCACATGCCCCATCTTGCGGCCCGGGCGCGGCGCGCCTTTACCGTAGAGGTGGACGGTGGCGCCGGGCACGGTCAGCCACCGTTCGTAGTCGTTGATGTCGTCCCCGATCAGATTAGTCATGGTGACCGGGCCGTGGCGGACCGGCTTGCCCAGCGGCCAGCCGGCGATGGCGCGAATGTGCTGCTCGAACTGCGAGATCGACGCGCCGTCGAGGGTCCAGTGTCCGGAATTATGCACCCGCGGCGCGATCTCGTTGACCAGGACCTTCGGCCCCGCCTCGCCCTGCACCACGAACATCTCGACCGCGAGCACGCCGACGTAACTCAAGGCACTGGCGATCTTCCCGGCGATGGCGCGCGCCTCGTCCGCCAGCGCATCGGAAATATTGGCCGGCGCGCGCGAGATCTTCAGGATGTGGTCGCGGTGCTCGTTTTCGGTGACGTCGAAGCATTCGACGTGACCATCGGCGGAGCGCGCGGCGATCACCGAGATCTCGCACTGGAAGGGAATGAAGGCCTCGAGGATTGCGGATTTGGTGCCGAGATCGTCCCAGATCCTGTCCGGATCGTCGCCCGCGCGGATGATCGCCTGGCCCTTGCCGTCATAGCCGAAGCGACGGGTCTTGAGCAC
Source organism: uncultured Alphaproteobacteria bacterium (assembly GCA_963721275.1). Taxonomy (GTDB): domain Bacteria; phylum Pseudomonadota; class Alphaproteobacteria; order Rhizobiales; family Xanthobacteraceae; genus Bradyrhizobium. The sequence goes on from CAVRIQ010000014.1 coordinate 692,981, forward strand.
GGCCGGCAGCCCGATGCGCGCGATCGCGGCGCGCAGGGCGCCAGCCGACGACACGTCGGCGTAATCGGCGGTGCCGATGCCGAGCCGTTTTACGAAGTCTTTCTCGGCCAGCCGGTCCTGCGTGGTTTCCAGGATTTTCCGGTCCGGCAGCACCGGGCGGCGCGCGGCGAGGACCATGGCGGCGGCGGCCGGCACGTTCTCGAATTCATAGGTGATGACATCGACGTCGTTGGCGAACAATTCCAGCGCCTCGACATCGGCATATTCCGCGCAGGTCGCGTTCAGCACCACGTCGAACGCCGGCGAATCCGGGTCGGGCGAAAACACCTGGCAGCGCAGTCCGAGCCGTGCCGCCGCCATTGCCAGCATCCGGCCCAATTGTCCGCCGCCGAGAATTCCGATGGTGTCGCCGGGCTTCAGCTTCACCTGATTTGACGCCGTCACGCAGATTCCTCCTCCGGGCGCTCGCCGATCGCATCGGCCTGCGCCTTGCGCCAGGCGGCAAGCCTGCCCGACAGCTTCGGATCGTTGAGCGCGAGCACGCTGGCCGCCAGCAGCGCAGCGTTGATGGCGCCGGCCTTGCCGATCGCCAGCGTTCCGACCGGGACGCCGGCCGGCATCTGGACGATGGAATAGAGCGAATCGACGCCGGACAGCGCCTTGGATTCGATGGGAACGCCGAATACCGGCAGTTCCGTCAGCGACGCCGTCATGCCCGGCAGATGTGCCGCACCTCCGGCACCGGCGATGATGAGCTTGTATCCGGCCGCCTTGGCGCCCCTGGCAAAGGCGAACATCCGGTCCGGGGTGCGATGTGCCGAGATGATGTGTTTCTCGCAGCCGACCCCGAGCGCGCTCAGGGTTTCGGCGGCATGGCGCATGGTGTCCCAGTCCGACTGGCTTCCCATGATGATGGCGACGGGGGCGGGCATACGGTCAATTCTTTCGGGAATCCAAAAACATGGGCCGGATTATAGGGTCGGCCCAAGGGTTGAGCCAAGGGTTGAGCCAAGGCTTGAGCCAAGGCTTGAACCAAGGCTCGGCGCGGCGTGGCAAGGGGTCCGGAATGGACTATCCTGTCTTGGTGAATTCCGGCAAGCCTTCTTAGCGCATGATTCCGGCCCCAGGCCACCTCTGCGCAAAGTGACGCCGGTTTGGGATGCCCATGAAGAAGAAGACAGGGGCGGCCGCCCCCAAATCCGCAAAGCCCAATTCTGCGAGACACCGCAATGGCGGGGTCGACAAGCGCAAGGCTGCGCCGCTCCGGCCCCGGACGGCGAAGGCGCCAAAGCCGGCGCCCCGGTCGCCGGTCGAGCCCAATGACGCCAGGCTGACGATTCGCAGGCTCCGGACCCAGCTGGCGCGCGCGCTCAAGCGGATCGGGGAACTGGAGGCATCGGCGGATACCGACTTCCTCCTGGATATTCCGAACCGGCGCGGCTTCCAGCGCGAGTTCCATCGCGCGATCGCCTACATCAAGCGCTATCGCGGGAGCGGGGCGCTGATCGTGCTCGACGTCGATCGCCTGAAGCCGATCAACGACGCCTTCGGGCACGCCGCGGGCGATCAGGTCCTGAAGGCCGTCGCTGCCTCGCTGCTGCGCCAGGTGCGTTCCTCCGACGTGGTCGGGCGGCTCGGCGGCGACGAGTTCGCGCTTCTGTTGTGGAACCTGACCGAGACCGACGCCAGGGCGAAAGCGGCCTCGCTGGAACAGGCCATCGACCAGCTCACCTTCACGTTTCGCGGCCGCACCGTCACCGCGGGCGCCTCCGCTGGCGTCGCCATTCTCGGCCCGCATGCGGAATCCGGCCGCGCGCTGGAAGAAGCCGACAGCGCGATGTATCTGCGCAAGGCGCAACGCAGACACGAGGGTTGATATTTACAACCCGCTCAGATCATCCGGCACACTGCCGAATTTCCTGAGCAACTGGGCGTCGCCGAATTCGCCGATCATGGGATCGCCGCTGCGGCTGAAGGCCACCGCGCCGATACTGCCGGGGGCCCGCGACAAAACTTCCGCGCGGCGCAGCGCCGCGGACGAACTCTGGCATTCCTCCGCCGCGCCCGCGACCGGCGAGCCGGCATCGTCCAGCAGGAACGGCATTGCGACGTAATAGGTGACGTCGGCCATGGTCTTAACTCCTTAAAGCGCCCTGGCTCCGGTTCGATCGATCAGGCGGCGTTGCTGTTCGATAATCCCGCCGCCGCGCAGCCGCAGGAAATCGCCGCCTGCAATTCCATGAGTTCGCTCTCCAGATATTCGTTCGCCATGATCAGCGCCTTGATCGTGCTGCGCAGGTTGCCGTCGCACATCGCGATCGCCTGGTCGCAGGCCTGCTCGTAACGATTGACGTCGGATGGGGAAGAGGTTTCGGGCATGGCAGGTACTCCCGGGATGGCTGAAAAGGGCAGTCACGATGTTCCTATTTTGTTCTCACGGAGTCAAGGGGGTCGAACAAGCTCGGCCGATGCCTGCGCCGAAGCAGCAGCGGTCGGTCCGCGCGATGGCCCGAACCGCGGTCCGAATGTCTGAGACGGGGAACGAAAACAAAATCCGGGACTTGATGCCTATTCGCAGGGGAGTTGATGGATGGGTCTTTTCGAGTCCAAGAGACCCGTGGTGCTGGTCGTGGAGGACGAGTTTCTGCTTCGAATGGACGCGGTCGACATGATCGCGGATGCCGGGTTCGAGGTGGTCGAAGCGGCGAATGCCGATCAGGCCATCGAAGTCCTGGAAGCTCGCCGGGACATCACCGTGGTTTTCACCGACATCCAGATGCCCGGCTCGATGGACGGGTTGAAGCTCGCCCGCGCGGTGCGTGGCCGCTGGCCGCCGATCAAGATCGTCGCGACTTCCGGCCATGTTGGCGTGCGCGAAACGGATTTGCCGGAAGGCGGGCGCTTTCTGCCGAAGCCCTACAGTTCGAACCAGGTGACGGGCATGCTGCGCGAGCTGATCGCGGGCGGGTGAACGAACCCTATGCGATGATATCCGGCGTGATCTGGTCTTCGATGAAGGCGATGCGGTCGCGCAATTGGAGCTTGCGTTTCTTCAGCCGTTGCAGGCGCAACAGGTCAGGCGCGGGAGATTGATGCAAGGCATCGATCGCCGCGTCGAGATCGCGGTGCTCCTGCTGCAGCCGTGCGAGCTCGGTTTCGAGTTCGCGCTCATCCTCGTCGGTCATGATGTATGTTAGCTGAAAAACGCGATGAGATTGCGAAAGGTTGCGGAAGCGGCTTGAGGGAATATCGTCCTTGCCGAGCCCGCGCGCAAGCTGGCGCCGGTTCCGTACTCACGATTCGTTACAGATGTCCGCGGAAAAATCCGGGTGCCATTTTCGATACCCATCGACAGATTCTCCCGCTCGTGTACAATCTCTTGTCCGGATCGAATCTGAGGTCTCAATCAACCGCGGAGGTTTCGTATGGCAATTCAGGCGCATCTCGTTGAACTGGAACGGAAACACAAAGTTCTTGAAAACGAATTGCATGAAGCTCTCGTGCACCTCTCAACGGACGACCTGCAAATTCTCGAACTGAAGCGCCGGAAATTGATGGTTAAGGACGAAATCGAGCGGTTGAGGCATACCGCCGGCGAAACGCTGCACTAGCTTTCGCCATTCCCTGAGTTCCCGCAAACACAGGCTATATCCCCCGGGGATGAACGAAATTGCGTTCACCCGCAGGTGCGCGCATTGGGATGCTTCGAAGGGTAGGCCCCTATCGGCTGCTCCTGAAGGCTCGCCGGGGTACATGGCTTGCGTGACGCTCACCTTCCTGCCAGATCGCCGACATAGTCGGCGATCGCCAGCGACGACGTCAGTCCCGGCGATTCGATCCCGAACAGATTGATCAGCCCGTCCACGCCGTGCTCCCGCGGCCCCTGGATGAGGAAATCCTGCGTGGCAACCGCCGGCGGCACGATCTTGGGTCGAATGCCCGAATAGCTCGGCATCAGCGCGCCGTCCGGCAGCGTCGGCCAGTAGCGCCGGATCGCCGGATAGAACCGCTCCGCACGCGCCGGATCGACGGCGTAATCCACTTTCTCGACCCACTCCACGTCGGGCCCGAACCGGGCCTGTCCCGCCATGTCGAGCGTGAGGTGCACGCCGAGTCCGCCGGGCTCGGGCACCGGATAGATCAGATGTGAGAACGGCGCCCGCGCGCTGCAGCTGAAATAATTTCCCTTGGCGAGATAGGCCGGCGGTATCTGCTCGATCGGCATGCCGTCGATGCTGCGGGCGACCGCCGGCGCGCTGAGGCCCGCGGCGTTGACGAGCAGCCGGCATTCAAGCGATATCGGGGCGTCGCCGCCGGCGTCGAGTTCGATGCGGCCCCCCGCCGCCCTGGCATGCAACAGCGGCGTATGAAAAGCACAGGCTGCGCCGGCATCTTCGGCGTCGCCGCGCAGCGCCAGCATATAGGCATGGCTGTCGATGATGCCGGTGGAAGGCGACAACAGCGCGGCGTCGCAGTTCAGCGCCGGCTCCAACGCGCGGGCCTCGGTGCCGGAAAGGGTCTGCAGGTCGTCGACGCCATTGGCCTCGGCGTGCGCCCTGATCGATTGCAGCTTCTCGGTTTCCTTGGGCGTGGTCGCGACGATCAGCTTGCCGCAATTGCGATGCGGGATGCCGTGATCCCGGCAGTATCGATAGAGCGCCCGCTTGCCGCCGACGCACATCCGCGCCATCAGGCTGCCCGCCTTGTAATAGATGCCGGCGTGGATCACCTCGCTGTTGCGGGACGACGTTACCGTGCCGATTCCTTCGGCCGCCTCCAGCAGGATCACCTCGCGGCCCGCCTGCGCGAGCCGCCGCGCCACGGCGAGACCGATCACGCCAGCGCCGATGACGACGCACTCGACCTTTTCCATTCGCGCCTTCAGATCCGCAGCTTGTGGACATCAATTTATCGTGCGCCTCGTTAGGTTGGCGCTCGTCCGGGGTCAATCGCGTCGCGGGCAATATTCACCCGGTTCGCGACGATCTTTTTGGCAATCCCGCCGAATCGATTCGGAGCGCTTTCCGGAGCCGGGATCATGTTAGTGAATCATTAATCACGTCAGGGCAATTGCCGTAATTTAAGTCACATTTTTGGGTTGCAAGGGTAGGCGTTTACCCGATTCAAACTCGTCGCGACAGACACTCCGCCCTGAAATGCGCGGGTGACTGATGGCTGACAAGAATTGGCAGGCAGGCGGCAAGAATTTGATTCCTGCGCAGGCCCTGTTGTGCCTGGTCGTCACTGCTGCGCCGGTGCGGGCCGCCTGGGCCTTGTCCGATAATTTCGCGCCGCCGAGCTATGTCGGCTCCGCCGATCCCAACACGGTCTGGGAAATACTGATCGCCGGCATCGTCGTCTGCTCGTTCCTCGCGGCAGTCGCGCTGTGGATCCACTCCGCCTTGCGCAAGGTCAGGCGTTCGCAATTGCGCAGGAATGCGTTCGTCAGTTCCGCCCTGAACAACCTCAGCCAGGGCGTTGTCATGACGGATGCGCAGCAGCGGATCGTTTACTGCAACGACCGCTATCTCGAGATCTATGGCCTGACGCGGTCGGATATTCCCCGGAACATGACCGGGCCGGAACTGCTCGAGCTGCGCCGCAAGCGCGGCGCCCTCGATATCAGCGCCGGAGACTTCTTCAAAAACGCCAACAGGCCCGAAGGCCTGGTTACCGAACTGCCCGGCGGGCGTTCGGTCCTGGTCAAGCACTTTATGCTGCCGAACGGCGGGGCGGTGGGCACCCATGAGGATTGCAGCGAGCAGCGCACGCTTTCGCGGCAGTTGGCCTCGACCAAGCAATTCCTGGAATCGGTGCTCGACCATGTGCCGGTCTGCGTCGCCGCCAAGAGCATCGAGGATGGCCGCTATATTTTCGCCAACCGCGCCTTCGAACGCTTCTCGCGCTTTTCCCGCGACACCATCGTCGGCAAGCGCGCCAATGAGATTTTTCGCCCCGAGACGACAGCCAGCATCGAAGCGGCGGACCGGGCGGCGCTCAACTCGCCCGACGGCCAGTTCCGCAACGAATTCGTGGTCGAGCGCGGCTCGGAGAAGCGCGTTCTGTCCAGCGTCCGCGTCATCGCGCGCAACGACAAGAACCAGCCGGAATTCCTGATCGCGCTGTTCGACGACGTCACCGAGCGCCGGTCGCTTTCCCAGGAGCTCGAGAGCACCAAGAAGTTCCTGGAACTGGTGGTCGACAATATTCCGGTCTCGCTGATCGTGGAGCGCGTCAGCGATGGGCGCTATCTGCTCGCCAATCGCAGCGCGGAGACCATCCTCAACCGGCGCCGCGAGGACGCCACCGGCCTCACCGCCGCCGATATCTTCAACCCCCGGGAAGCCAAGCTGATCATCGCCCGCGACGAGGCGGCGATCAAGAAGCGCGGCCTGCTGGTCGAAGAACACCCGATCAGCACCAAGGACGGGTTGCGGCTGTTCCTGACCCGCCGCATGACGGTGCTGAACGAGGCCGGCGAGCCGCAGTATCTGATCAAGACCCACGAGGACGTCACCGACCGCCGCCAGACCGAATCGCGCATGGCGCATATGGCCTACCATGACGGCCTGACCGACCTGCCGAACCGTGCCGCGTTCCTGCAGGCCCTGGCGCAGATGATCGAGGCCTGCGAAGGCACCGACGAGGAATTCGCCGTGCTCTCGCTCGACCTCGACGGGCTGAAGGAAGTCAACGACGTGTTCGGCCACGCCATCGGCGACAAGCTCCTGATCGAAGTGGCGCGCCGCATCCAGGCCTCGGCGCGCGGCGGCGTCGTGGCGCGGCTCTCGGGCGACGAATTCGGATTGATCATCGACGGCAAGCAGCCCGTCGCCGGCATGCTGCTGGCCGAGCAGCTCGCCGAAGTGCTGGCCAACGAATTTCAGATCGACGGCAAATCGGTCCGCACCGGCGTCACCACCGGCATCTCGGTATTCCCGCACAACGGCGCCGACGCCGCTTCGCTGCTCGCCAATGCCGGCGCGGCGCTGTTCCGCGCCAAGGCCAAGTCGCGCGGCTCGATCAGCATCTACGAGCCCGAGATGGACCAGCAGATCCGCGATCGCCGCGTGCTGCACCAGGATCTCTCGCTCGCGATCAAGAACGGCGAGCTGTCGCTGCATTACCAGCCGCAGGCGATGACGCGCCATACCGTCGCGGCAAGCGAGATCATCGGCTTCGAGGCCCTGGCGCGGTGGCTGCATCCGATGCGCGGTTTCGTGCCGCCGAGCGATTTCATCCCGCTCGCGGAAGAAAGCGGCCTGATCGTCGAAATGGGCGAATGGATCCTGCGCGAAGCCTGCCGCGAGGCGGCATCGTGGCCGATACCGATGCAGATCGCGGTCAACCTGTCGCCGGCGCAGTTCATGCACGGCGACGTCGTCAATCTCGTGCATTCGATCCTGCTCGAAACCGGCCTTTCGCCGGGCCGGCTCGAGCTGGAAATCACCGAAGGCGTGCTGATCGAGGATTTCGATCGCGGCCTGGCGCTGCTGCGGCGGCTGAAGGCGCTCGGCGTGCGCATTTCCATGGACGATTTCGGCAGCGGCTATTCGTCGCTCTCCTATCTGCAGGCGTTTCCGTTCGACAAGATCAAGATCGACCGCGCTTTCGTCACCAATCTCGGACACAACCCGCAATCGGCGGCGATCATCCGGGCCGTCATCGGCCTCGGCCATGGCCTCGAGATGTCGATCGTCGCCGAGGGCGTGGAAACCCAGGAGCAACTCGGCTTCCTCGCGGACGAAGGCTGCGACGTGGTGCAGGGCTATTTCCTCGGCAAGCCGCTGCCGATCGGCCAGTACACCGCGGTGGTTGGCCGCGGCGGCGGCAACTCCCTGGAGCCCGCTCGCAAGACCGGCTAGGGAATACTTCACCCGAATTGAATCATCTTCCGACCCTATTGTTGTTGGAGCCTGATATCGGGCAAGCGCCTGGTGTTTGTCCCGGGGAAAACCGGTTTCCACTTTTCGAGATCATGCTCTGGACGTCTGCGCATGGCGGACTACGACCTTGCGATCATCGGCGGCGGTCTGAACGGCGTCAGCATTGCGCGCGACGCCGCCGGACGCGGCTTGCGGGTGGTCGTGCTGGAGCAGGGCGATCTCGGTTCTGCCGCATCCGCGGCCTCGCCGCGGCTGGTTCATGGCGATCTCGCGGTGCTGGAGCGCAGGAGATGGCGCCGGGTGCGCGCGGCGCTGGCCGAGCGCGACATCTGGCTGCGCATCGCGCCGCATCTGGTGCGCCCGATGCGCTTCGCGATCCCCGCTCATTCCGGCGAGCGTCCGTCGTGGCTGCTGCGCGCCGGGTTATGGCTCTACGACCGGCTCGCCCCGGCGAACCAGCTGCCGGGCGCGGTGACGGTCGACGTCACCCATCATCCGCTCGGCAACGCGTTGAAGCGCCCGTTCGGGACCGCGTTCGAATATTCCGACTGCGTGGTGGACGATTCGCGGCTGGTGATCGCCAACGCCGTCGACGCCGCCGAGCGCGGCGCCGACATCCGCACCGGCGCGCGCTGCGTTCGCGCCGACCGGCTCGACGCCTGGCGGCTGGCGGTGATCGATCGCGGCCGCCGCCAGACGATCACGGCGCGCGCGCTGGTCAACGCATCGGGCGCCTGGACCGCTTCGGTCGCGGAAACCGTTTTGCGGATGCCGCCGCCGCGCGCCGGCGCGATGCAGATCAGCCAGATCGTGGTCCGGCGCCTGTTCGATACCGACAACGTCTATGTTTTTCAGAACGCCGACCGACGGCTGATTTTCGCCAGCCCGTACGAGCGCGACTTCACGCTGATCGGCACCGTCGGGCATGCGTTCAGAGGCGATCCCGCCGCGGTGTCGATGGCGGCCGCCGACGTCGCCTATCTCTGCGACGCCGCCAACCGTTATTTTCGCGAGCGCGTCGAACCGTCGGACGTGATCAGGACGATTTCCGGCGCCAACCTGGCCGTGGATCCCGCAAGCCGGCCGCGCGACGGCACCATGACGTTCGAGGCAAGGCGCGGCAAGGCGCCGCTCCTGACAATCTTCGGCGGCGATGTCACCACCTCGCGGCTGCGCGCGGAGCGGGCGGTATCGAGGCTCACGCCGTTCTATCCGATGTCGCCGCGCTGGACCGCGAAGGCCCCGCTGCCGGGCGGCGATTTTGCGTGGACCCGCTTCGACGCCGAGGTCGATCGCGCGCGGGAACGCTGGCCGTTCCTCGGCGAGGCCGAGGCGCTGCGCCTGGTCGGCGCCTATGGCTCCCGGCTGGCTGACGTGCTCGGCGACGCCAGCGAGCGTGCCGATCTCGGTCCCATGTTCGGGCGGGAACTGACGGGCGCGGAGGTGCGCTATCTCATGGCCAAGGAATGGGCGCGGTTTCCGGACGACGTTCTGTGGCGGCGCTCCAAGCTCGGCCTGACGATGCCGGCGGACGATCGCGAGGCACTCGCGACATTCATGGCGAAAGGTGCATCGCAACTCCCTGCGCCGTGTCAACGCACGCCTGTCGCGCGTGCCTAGGCTCGCTGCATCGCTGCTTCAATGCGGCGGGTTTGCTTCCTGCAGCCAGGCCCTGTCGCGCGCGGACGGTCGCCGGTGCAGGCGTTCGGAAATCATTCGCGCGGCCTTGTCGCCATATCCGCCGCGCAGGCACGCTACGATGAAGGTGTCTTCCCACAATTCGCGCTGGGCATGGCTGCCGCCGATCCGTACCAGCTCCGGCATCAGCGGTTCGAGGATGCGGACGGCGCTGTCATGGTCGCCTTCGGCGAAAGCCTGGATACCGCGGCAGAGGCCGATCGCGCCTGGGCCCGGGGCGAGCTTTCCGCCGGCGGCCCGGGCTTCCATTTGCGCCAGTCTTGTCTGCAACGCGTCCCGGTTCGTTGCCGCCGCGACCAGCGCATAATGGACATCGCCAAAATGGGCGCCCGCCTGGGGGAAGAACCGGTCGCCATAGGCGGCGACTTCGCGCCAGTGCGGCTCCAGCCCGGTGGCGCCGGCGAGCGAAAGCCGCCAGAGCAGCGAAGCCGAATCCGTGAGCACGTTCAGCGGCGGATAGGGCGAACCGGACGGCCTGATCCGCCGCTCGTAGATCGCTAGCGCTGCGTCCGGATCGCCGGCTTCGATCGCCGCCAGCGCGACGTGCCAGCACAGATGTCCGTGCAGGAAGCTCGCCTGTTCATGCGTCTTCAGCCAGGACGAAAGAAACTCGCGGCCGGTTTCCGGCTCGCCCTGTTCGAACAATGCGTGGGAAAGGCCATGCGCCGCGTTGGCGTTTTCGGGCCGCAGCGGAAAAGCCCGTTCGGTCAGCGCGCGGCCGATGCCGGCATTGCCGGCTTCGGTGTGCGACCACCCCAGATAGGTGAGGAACCACCAATCCTCGCCGTAATGGCCGGCATGACGCTGGCAGATCGCGAGCCTCGCCGCGTCGTGATCGAGGCGTCCGGAAAAGGCATAGAGACCGAACGCACCGAGCAGCAGCGAGAGCACGAGCGCGTCGCGCGGATACTCCTCGAGATGCTGCTCGGCGGCGGATAACGCCGCTTTCGGCTGACCTTCAATCGTTGCGGCCATGATCTCGACGTGCCGCCGTTCGCGCGGACTGGCCGCGGCGGCAAGTTGCCGGGCCTGCGCCGCCCGGGCGCGGGCTTCGGCGATTTCCATGTTCATCTGGTGGATGCGGGCGCGTGCGACATGGGCGAGCGCAAAATCGGGATCTTCGGCAATGGCGCGGTCGAAGGCGTCGTCGCCGCCGATCCAGGCCGAAAGCATGCGGTCCATGCCGTCACGGTAAAATGCCGCGGCGCGGTCGGAGCGGGTGGTCAGCGGCAGATCGTACCTGTCCCGGTTCATTTCCTCTCCTGCGCAGGCGAAGCCTGTTCGTATTGCAGCATGAGCCCGGCCGGCTGTGAAGCCGGCGCGTTGCGCGCCGGCCCGCCCACCGTGTACTACTAAATTCATGGCTGAGGACCTACCTATCATCGACGCCGGCACGGAATTATCGACACCCCCCTCCGAGGCCGAAGCGGCCGACATGCCGCTGCTTCGCATCGACGCGGTGGTGAAGAAATTCGGCGGATTCCGGGCGGTAGACCGGCTCTCGCTCGACATCCGCGCCGGGGAGTTTTTCGCGCTGCTGGGTCCAAGCGGCTGCGGCAAGACCACGCTGCTGCGAATGCTCGCCGGATTCGAGACGCCGGACGAAGGCCGCATCCTGCTCGACGGCAGGGATATCGCGCAGGTGCTGCCGCACCAGCGTCCCGTCAACATGATGTTCCAGAACTACGCGCTGTTCCCGCACCTTTCCGTGCGTGAAAATATCGCCTTCGGCCTGAAGCGCGCCGGCATGGCGCGCGCGGAGATCGACGCCCGCGTGGCGGAGATGGTGGCGCTGGTCAAGCTCGAGGGTCTGGAGAAGCGCAAGCCCGATCAGCTCTCCGGCGGCCAGAAGCAGCGCGTGGCGCTGGCGCGTTCGCTGGCGCGCCGGCCGCGGCTGTTGCTGCTCGACGAGCCCCTGGCCGCGCTCGACAAGAAGCTGCGCGAAAGCACCCAGTTCGAATTGATCGAGCTGCAGCGCCGGCTCGGCATGACCTTCGTCATCGTCACCCACGATCAGGAAGAGGCGATGACGGTGGCCGACCGGATCGGCGTGATGGATGCGGGGCGGCTCGAACAGGTCGCGACGCCGCGGCAGCTCTATGAGGAGCCGGCCTCGCGCTGGGTCGCGGAGTTCGTCGGCGACGTCAACATCTTCGAGGGACAGATCGAATCGCACGATGCCGGCCGGCTGCTGATTGCGACCAGGGATGCCGGCACCATCGCCGTGGCCGAGCCGCGCCAGCCGATGACAAAATCCGGCGTCTGCGTCGCGATCCGCCCCGAAAAGGTAAAGCTGTCGCGCCGCGGCCCGGTTTCCGACGCGGCCGGCGCGCAGGCGATCAACCGGCTGGAAGGGGTCGTGACCGACGTCAGCTATCTCGGCGGCGTCACCAGCTACAAGGTGAAGCTCGACTCCGGCGCGGTGCTGCGCTCGTCGATGGCGAACACCGCGCGGATCGATATCGACGCCTATCAAGCGTGCCAGCGCGTGGTGGCGTGGTTCACGCCCGACGACTGCGTGGTGCTGGAACAATGAGCGCGCCGCGCATCTTCACCCGTCCGGCGCGGCTGGCCGCGATCGCACCCTATCTGTGGATGGCGCTGTTCTTCCTGGTGCCGTTCGGCTTCGTGCTCAAGATCAGCCTGTCGCAGACCGCGATCGCGCAGCCGCCCTATCTTCCGGTGTTCGACCTGACGCAGGGCGCCGCCGCGCTGAAGGCCGCGGCCGCGCAGCTGTCGCTGGACAATTTCAGGCTGCTGGTCTCCGACGATCTCTATGTGCTGTCCTATCTGCGCAGCCTCGTGGTCGCGGCGGTCTCGACCTCGATCCTGCTTTTGATCGGCTATCCCGTCGCCTACGGCATGGCGCGCCTGCCAAAACGCCGGCAGCCGGTGGCGATGATGCTGGTCATCGTTCCCTTCTGGACCTCGTTTTTGATCCGCATCTATGCCTGGATCAACATCCTCCAGCACGACGGTCTGCTCAACAAGATCCTGCTGGCGCTGCATCTGGTGGCAGCACCGGTGGTGTGGCTCTCCACCGACAGCGCGATGTATCTCGGCATCGTCTATTCCTATCTGCCGTTCATGATCCTGCCGCTCTATGCGACGCTGGCCAAGATGGACCCGGCGCTGCTGGAGGCGGCGGCCGATCTCGGCTCTTCACCACGGCAGGCGTTCTGGCTGGTGACGTTTCCGCTTGTCGCTGCCGGGCGTCGCCGCCGGTGTGCTGCTGTGCTTCATCCCGATCGTCGGCGAGTTCGTGATCCCCGATCTGCTCGCCGGTTCCAATTCGCTGATGATCGGCCAGACGCTGTGGCTGGAGTTCTTCACCAACAAGGACTGGCCGGTGGCGTCCGCAGCCGCCGTCATGTTGCTGCTGCTGTTGCTGGTGCCGCTGATCTTCTATGACCGGCTGCAGCGCCGGCAGCTCGAGGATTCGCGATGACGACGCGCGCGCTGAACCGGCTGTCTCGCTTCAACGCGGTCTCGCTCGCGCTGGGCCTTGCCTTTCTGTACCTGCCGATCGTGATCCTGGTGATCTACTCGTTCAACGCCTCGCGGCTGGTCACGGTGTGGGGCGGCTGGTCGCTGCGCTGGTATGGCGAATTCTTCCACGACCGCGCCATGCTGGAGGCGGCCTTGATGAGTTTCCGCGTGGCGGCGACTTCCGCCACGATCGCGACGCTGCTCGGCACGCTGGCCGCGGTGGCGCTGTCGCGCGGGGCGCGGTTTCGGGGCCGCACGCTGTTTTCCGGCATGCTCTACGCGCCGCTGGTGATGCCTGAAGTCATCACCGGGTTGTCGCTATTGTTGCTGTTCGTGGCCGTCAATGCCGAGCGCGGCTTCTGGACCGTGACGATTGCGCACACCTCGCTGACGATGTGCTTCGTCGCCGTGGTGGTGCAGTCGCGGCTCGGCTCGCTCGACCGCAGCCTCGAGGAGGCGGCGATGGATCTGGGCTGCGATCCGGCCCGCGCCTTTATCGCGGTGACGCTGCCCTGATCCTGCCTGCGATCGCCGCCGGCTGGATGCTGGCCTTCACGCTGTCGCTCGACGATCTCGTGATCGCCAGCTTCACCACCGGCCCCGGCTCGACGACGCTGCCGATCCGGATCTATTCGGAGGTGCGGCTCGGGGTAAAACCCGAGATCAACGCCATCTGCACGCTGGTGATCGCACTGATCGCGGCGGTCATCGTGATCGCGTCGCTGGCTTCAAAACTGTCGAGCGCGCGCGGCGAGAGCGTCGCGCCGCTGTAGGGGGCGCGATCGCCTCACACCGGCGTATAGATGACGAGCTTCAGCGCCGGGTCGTCGTTGGCCTGAAAGCTCGCATGCTCGAAACGCAGCAGACCCTTGCTGGGATGCTTCAGCAATTTCTGGCCGCCGATCGACGCTCTTGATGTCGTGCGGCTTCCCACCAGCCGGCGAATTCCGGGCAGCCCTGTCGCAGGCGCTCGCAGCAGTTCGAGAAACGCGGGATCGCCGGCCCACAGATCATGCGTGGCGCGAAACTGCGCCACCATGCGTTTGGCTTCGTCGGTCCAGCCGGCGCCGAACAGACGCCGCGTGTGCGGATTGGTCAGCACGAGCACGAGGCTATTGCGATCCTCTTCAGCCAGCCGGCCGAACGCGAAGATTTCTTCCGCGGCTGCATTCCACGCCAGAATGTCCCAGCGGCGGCCGGTGATGTAGGCAGGCTGATTGAGGCCTCTGACGAGGCGCAGCAGCGCTTCGGGCACGCTCTCGCGGACGAACGCCCGCCGATCGGCATCGCGCGCCAGCGCCTTGAGATGGGCGTGTTCGGCCTTGCTCAGCCGCAGCGCGCGCGCCAGCGCGTCGATGGTGGTGACGGAAGGGCTGACGGTGCGGCCCTGTTCCAGCCGGATGTACCAGTCGACGCCGATGCCGGCCAGTTCGGCCACTTCCTCGCGCCGCAGGCCCGCGGTCCGGCGCCTGCGCCCGATCGGAAGCCCCACCGCCTTGGGCGTCAGCTTCTCGCGCCGCGACCTCAGGAAGTCGCCGAATTCACTGCGCCGCGGATCCGCCATCGCTTCTCTCCCCCGAAACAGGGTCTCCTACAGTACTAGGATAATACCAGGCCTTCTTCGGTGCGGGCAAGCCTGCCAGAATGGCCATTCTTCGCAACGGAGAAGAATGACCATGAAGGCTGCTGTACTGAAGACGTTCGGATCGCCGCTGACGATCGAGACCGTGCCCGACCCGGTGCTCGGCACCGGCGAAGTCATCGTCGACGTCGTGGCGACGCGCGTCCTGTCCTATGCCGACGAGGTCTTCAGCGGCGAACGCAAATATCTCCTGGACCTGCCGGTGGTGCCGGGCGCCGGCGCGATCGGCCGGGTGCGCGCGTTCGGACCCGACGCGACCCATCTCGTCGAGGCGACTGGGTCTATTGCGATCCCACCGTGCGTTCGCGCGACGATGTGCTGTCGCCCGACATCACGCTGCAGGGCTGGAGCGCCCGAGACGCAGGCGGCCTGCGCCTACAAAAGCATTTTCGCGATGGCTCATGGGCCGAGCAGATGCGCGTTCCCACCGAGAACGTCAAACGGATCGGCACGATCGAGGAGGCGGACGCCGCTTCCTGGTGCACGCTCGGCACGCTGCTGGTGCCCTATGGCGGTTTCCTCGCCGCGAAACTGCAACCCGGGGAAACGGTGTTGGTCTCCGGCGCCACCGGCAATTTCGGCAGCGCGGCGGTCTCGGTCGCGCTCGCCATGGGCGCGGCTTGCGTGGTCGCACCCGGCCGCAACGAAACGGTCTTGCGCGATCTGACGCGCCGTTTCGGCGACCGGGTGCGAACCGTGAAACTCGGCGGCAGCGAGGACGACGACCGCGAGCGGATGAAGCAGGCAGCGTCGGGTCCGATCGATTGCGTGCTGGATATCATGCCGCCGTCGGTCTCGACGACCACGGTGCGCGCGGCGCTGATGACGGTGCGGCCGTACGGCCGGGTGGTGCTGATGGGCGGCGTCGGCATGCTCGGAGGAAGCGGACTGGAATTGCCATATCCCTGGATCATGCGCAGCTGCGTTTCGATCCACGGCGCGTGGATGTACCCGCCGGAAGCGGCCATCCGTCTGGTCGGGCTGATCCGGTCCGGGCTAGTGAGGCTGGACGATTACGACACCACGACATTCGATCTCGACCATGCCAACGAAGCCGTGGCGCACGCCGCCGCCAACGCCGGCCCGTTCAGGATGACGGTGCTCCGGCCGTGACGGTGTCGTCGGGGCTTCCTCCTTCGAGAGACGTCGCTCCGCGATCAAGCAACCCGCTATTTTTCGCGGGTGATGACAGCTGAGAACCTTGCCCATCGCCCTCCCTTGGCGGGAGGAGGGCGACGGGCAAGCGTTACATCTTCGGCTTGGCGGCGGCGGCCTTTGCCGTCTTCTTGCATTCGGACATGAATTTCTTGCGCTCCTTGCCATGGACGCCCTTGGCATCGGCGTCCTTCGAGCATTGGAGCGATTCCGCCGTCCGCGGCTTCTCGGCCTTCTTTGCCGCGGGAGCCATTTTGGCGGCCGGCGCGGGCGTCGCCGGCGCCGTGGTCTGCGCAAACGCCGAACTGACCAGGAAGAGGGACGCGATGGCCGTTGCGGCCAGGCGGGAGGATATCGTCATCATGGGAGCACCTCGGGTTGAAGAGGAGCGCAACGTCGCGCCGCAATGCTGAACCGCGGATGAATGAGGGCGCCCGGGCCGCATTTGCGCCGAACGATATTTTGGCGCCGGGATGGATCGCTCGTTGTCACCCGCCGTCGCTGCGCTAGGATGGGGGACTTGCCGATCGCTACGTCCAGGGGAGACCAGGAATGACCATTCAAGCGAAATTATTGTGCACATTTGCGGTGACGGGTTTTGCCGCGTTCGTCGCCATCGCGCCGGCGCAGGCCCTGTCCTCGCAGGAGTGCAGTGCGAAATATCAGGCCGCCAAGACCGCCGGCACGCTCAACGGCCAGAAGTGGAATGATTTCCGCAAAGCCCAATGCGGTGCCGACGCCGCCGCGGCGCCGGCTGCTGCGCCAGCCGCACCGGCGGCGCCGAAGGAGGCGGAAGCCAAGCCGAAGAAGCAAGCGGCTCCCGCCGCGGCGCCTGCGGCGCCGGCCGGGCCCGCGGTGTTCCCGACGGCCGTGGATGCGAAATACGCCAAGGAAACCGCCGGCAAGGCCCGGATGCACACCTGCCTCGATCAGTATAAAGCCAACAAGGCCACCAATGGCAATGGCGGCTTGAAATGGATCCAGAAGGGCGGCGGCTATTACAGCCAGTGCAACAACAAGCTGAAGGGCTAAACGCCTTTCGACGCGGTGGCGGGTCCAGGCGGTGCCCGGGCCCGCCCGCCCGAAAAAAATGGTCAGAACTTTACGAGGGGGCATGGGGAAGATTGGCTGGAATATAGCTGCGTCGATCGGGCTTGTCGCATTTGCGCAGACAGCCTCGGCGACGCTGGACAGTCGCGTGCCGATGGTTGCTTCGGCTCATCGAACTGGCGCGCAGCCCGATGATTTGCAATACCTGCTCGCCCAGGCTGATAAGCCCGCAGCGCCTGCAACGACCCCGGCTCTGGATACGAAGAAGCCGCAAGGCCAATCAACTCCGGCAATTTCTTCGCCGCCCGTCGCTACCACGACGGCGGAAGTCCCGAGAGCTGAGCGAACAGTCCCGGGATGCGCCCTGAAATACATGGCCGCCGAACTGTCCCGCAAACTGAAGGGGCGCAAATGGAAGGAGTTTCGTCAGCAGGAATGCGGAGCCAGCACCGTGCAGGTGGTATTTCCATCGATGGTTGCGCCGAAATACTCCGGCGAGAAGCCGGACAAGGCGCGGACGCTTACCTGTGCGGATCAATTCACCGCCAACAAGGCCACCAACGGCAACGGTGGCATGAAATGGATCGAAAAAAGCGGCGGTTACTACAGCGAGTGCGTCGTCCGTCTGAAGGGTTGAACTTGCCGCGCCGCGCGGCATCGGTGCCGCGCCGGCGTTTCAGCTCGACGCGTTCGCCGGCATCGCCATGAGCCTCAACGCGCTGGTGACGTTGCTGTCGGTGCCGCTGCCAGCGACGCTTTTGGTGCGCTGATATCAATTGCAGTTTTGCAATAACGCGGCCATAGAGATTTGCAGAAATTCCTTCCAGGGGTCCCGTCGTGCAAGTGATGTTACCGACTTGATGATCTCCGTGACGCAGGGCGTGCTCGGACTGGCGTCCGGAGCGCTGGTCGGATTTTCGCTTGGGCTGGTCGGCGGCGGCGGATCGATCCTCGCGGTGCCGCTGATGGTCTATGTGGTCGGCGTGCCCGACCCCCATGTCGCGATCGGCACCAGCGCCATCGCGGTGGCCGCCAACGCGGCCGTCAATTTGTCGAACCATTCGCGCGGCGGCACGGTGAAATGGTCGTGCGCGCTGACCTTCGCGGCGGCGGGAATTATCGGCGCGTTCGTGGGATCGATCTTCGGCAAGATGCTCGACGGCCAGAAGTTGCTGGCGCTGTTCGCGCTGGTGATGCTGGTGATCGCCTCGCTGATGCTGAAAACGCGGGCGCGGGTCGGTCTGCCCGACGTGCATATGAACTGGTCCAACCTGCCCGCCATTGTCGGGCTTGGGCTTGCGACCGGGACAATGTCGGGCTTCTTCGGCATCGGCGGTGGATTCCTGATCGTGCCGGCGCTGATGCTGGCGACGGGAATGTCGATCATGAACGCGGTCTCCTCGTCGCTGGTCGCGGTGACCGCGTTCGGCCTGACGACCGCGGCCAGTTACGCCTGGTCCGGGTTGATTTCATGGGGGCTGGCGGGGTTGTTCATCGCGGGCGGCCTCGCCGGCGGAGTGATCGGCACCCGATCGGCGCGGAGTTTGGCGGCGCGGCGCGGGGCGCTGAATATCGTGTTTGCCGCTGTCATTATCGCGGTCGCGCTCTATATGTTGGTGCGCAGCTTGACCCCTATTCTGATGGGTGCGGCTTAAGCGCCTGCCGGGAGACCTCAAGATGACGAATTCGATCGATCCGGCGCGGCTGCATCAGGGACGCAGCCGGCGCGAGGCGCTCGGCCTGCTCGGCGCCGGCGCTGTGATGCTCGGTCTTCAGATCGCGCTGCGCCCGGCACTGGCGCAAGCCAGCGACGAGACGGTGCTGACGGAAGCCCTGGTGTTGCGCGATCCGGATATTCCGGTGGCGGGCAATCCCAAGGGCGACATCACCATCGTCGAGTACTTCGACTACCAGTGTCCGTATTGCCGCAAGGTCGAGCCCGAGCTGCGCCAGGTGGTGCAGGACGACGGCAAGGTCCGGCTGGTGCAGAAGGACTGGCCGGTTCTCGGGCCAGTCTCGGTGGTCGCCGCACGGATGGCGCTGGCTTGCAAGTACCAGGACAAATACCTGCAGGCCCACGAAGCGCTGATCGGCGTCAATTCGAGGCTGACCGAGCCGCGCATCCGCGAGGTGCTCGCGGGCGCCGGCATCGATGTCGACCGTGCCGCGCGCGACCTCGACGCCAACGCCAAGGCGATCGACGCGATTCTCGCGCGCAACAACGAGCAGGCTACCGCGTTCGGCTTCAACGGCACGCCGTCCTTCATTGTCGGTAAATTCCGCGTGCCGGGCGTCCTCACCATGGCGCAGTTCGAACTGGCCATTGCCGATGCGCGGAAAGCGAAGCCCAAGAAGAAATAGCGAAAGAAATAGCGGCAGCCGATAGCACAACGCCCTCGCCGCGGGGCGAAGGCGCCGGTCTGGCGGATTTTTCGCCGCTTATCTCGACGACAGCCGGATCCAGTCGTCATGGGCGCGCGTCGTCAGCGCGTGCCAGTCGGTGGCGGCGACGTCCCAGTTCACGATGGTGCGATTGGCCTGCGCCACCTGGCCGTTCGCGACCGTCGAGGTCTGCATCGAATCATAGGTGTAGACGCCCACGACCAGCAGCAGCGCCCCTAAAATCATTCCCAGAAAAACGCGCATGGCAAACCTCC
The DNA here is from genome assembly GCA_963721275.1 of uncultured Alphaproteobacteria bacterium. Lineage (GTDB taxonomy): Bacteria > Pseudomonadota > Alphaproteobacteria > Rhizobiales > Xanthobacteraceae > Bradyrhizobium. The sequence goes on from CAVRIQ010000014.1 coordinate 712,558, forward strand.
GGTGAGCGCGAACAACGCACTTCGGCGCGAATGGTTCCTTCGAGGGTCCCGGGCGATTGGCAAAGTCACCTGCCGGAATCTCAAATCCGGCGGCGCTCGCCGGTCATTGGCCGTTCAGCCAGTGCAGGATCGGCGCGTTCATCTCGCGCGGATAGCAATGGCTGAGATCGTCGAGCTCGCGGTAGGTGACGTCGGCGCCGGCCGCCGCCAGCGCGTCCCGCGTCTGCCGCGCCACCTGCACCGGAAACATCCAGTCGAGCCGGCCGTGCACGAGATAGACCGGCAGTCCGCGCAGCCTTCGCGCGTCCGCCATCTCCGCCATCAGCGGATGGAAAGTGGCGGAGATCGGGGCCAGATGGGTGAAGGGCGAGGCGCCCTCCAGTCCCGTGACGTAGCAGAACGTGCCGCCGTCGCTCATTCCGGTCAGCAGCAGTTTTGTCGGATCGACGTTCCAGCGGCTTCGCACGGCGTCGAGAATGCGGGCGAGGTTTGCGGTGTCGGCGTCTTCCCCCATCAAGGCCCAGGTGCTGCCGGTCGCGGTCGGTGCGACCAGGATGGCGCCCAGGCTGCGCGCGTCGCGCAGCCAGCTCCACAGGAAGCCGCGGCCGTTGCCGCTGCCGCCATGCAGCGCCATCACCAGCGGCCAGGGGCGGTCGGGCGTGTAATATTCCGGCACATAGACGGAGAAGCCGCCGCGGCTGCCGGCTTCATTGTCGCTGTGAATAATCCCGGCGGTTTCGTTGGCAGGTTCGGCGAGGCGGGCCTTGAGGCCGGCATCCTCGCGCAGGCCGGGATCGACGAAGAAGTCGCTCACGGGCGGCAATCTCGCGGCAAGCGGATACAGCGCCTCCTGCGCACGCGGGGCGTGACGCAGCGCGCGGAACACCGCGATCAGATCGCCGTCACCGTGCTGGACCGCGCGCAATCCCGCGAATGCCGCCAGCGCCGCATCGCTGGCGGATTCGAGCGAGGTCCGGATGTTGGCGAACGGCTCGGGCCAGCCGGCGAGCCGCGGAAGCACGGCCTGCAAGGCCTGATCCGGCTCGCCTGCGGCCTCCATGACCGCGCCAAATTCGGGCGGGTTCAGATGGCGGGCGACGAAGGAGAGCGCTTCCAGCGATTGCAGCAGCGGCGGCAGCACGGCCACGATGTCGTCGACCACGGCCTCGCTCATCGCCTGTCTCCGCTTGCGCGCTCATCTCTCTTTGAGCCTCATCTCCGGGCAAACGCTCTCGCGTTTGTCCCGCGGGTCCGGATCATGCGCTAGTGCAGCCGCGGGCCCTTCAGCAGCTTGGCGCGGTCGATCGAGGTCAGCGTTACGTCGAAGGTGACGCCGTCATGGTAGACGGTGAGCGGCACGTCGACGCCGGCCGGACCGAGCGCCCACAGTTTCCGGTAGAACGCGGTCTGACTCGAGATCTTCTCGCCCTTCACCGCCAGGATGACGTCGCCGGCCTTGAGTTCGGCGCGCGCCGCCGGCCCCTTGGCGGAAATGCCGATCACCACCACGCGGTTGTCGATCTCGGTCGAGTACATCCCGAGCCAGGGCCGCGCCGGCTTGTTGACACGGCCGAACTTTCGCAAGTCGTCGAGTACCGGCGTCAACAGATCGATCGGCACGATCATGTTGACATGCTCGGCCTTGCCGTCGCGCTCGCGTTCGAGCTGGAGCGAGCCGATCCCGATCAATTCGCCGCGAGTCGATATCAGCCCGGTGCCGCCCCAATTGGGATGCGCCGGATAGGTGAAGATCGCCTCGCTCAGCAGATATTCCCAGTAGCCGGCGAACTCCTGCTTGGCGGCGATCTGGCAGGCGACCGACCGCGTGCGGCCGCCGGCGCCGCCCACCACGACGCGGTCGCCGATTTGCGTGCCGCGGGATGAACCGAGCGGCAGCGGGTCGAGATCGATGCGGCCAAGCGCCTGCACCAGGCCGAATCCGCTCTCGAAATCCACGCCGAGCGCGTGGCCTTCCACGACGCGGCCGTCGCCGAGATGCAGCCAGACCGTCTCGGCCTCGGTGATCAGATAGCCGATGGTCAGCACCAGCCCGTCATCGATCAGGACGCCGTTGCCGGCGCGCTCGGTGCCCAGCGTCTCCGCGCTGAAGGCGTCCTGGGGGACGATCGAATGCAGCCCGACCACCGAGGAAAGCACGCGATCGAGATCGAAACCGTAGTCGCCGGCGCGTGGCTGATACGCCGGCGGCACTTTCCATTCAGTCAAAGAGGGCATGGAGAATCTCCTGGCGTGTCGCTGCGCAGAACTCTCGCAAATGTGAGCGGACTGCCTCGTGCGAACCCGGTGACGATCTTATGTCGCAAACCGCCGTCGCGAAAGTCTCGATCACCTGAACTCACACACATTCCCGCGTCGACGGCTCGCCCTTGAAGCCGCAATACCATTTCGCACAGGGGGTGTTCTTCACCGCTTGCCGCGGACGACGGAGTGCCGGCGGTCCGGCGTGACCGGCTAAGCCGCGAACGCGGGCCGGCGCTTTTGAAGCGGAGCAGTCACCGGATGCGGATGATCTCGGCTTGCCCGGCGCCGGCCGCAACCACATCGCCGACGCGCTTGCCGAACATCGCCCGCGCCAGCGGCGAGACATGGGAGATCGAGCCCTGGGCGGGATCGGCCTCGTCCTCGCCGACGATCCGGAACGTCTGCTCGCGGCCGTCGTCCCGCAGGATCGTCACCGACGTGCCGAATCGTACTTCGGAAAGGTCCGAGGGGGCGGGGATCACGCGCGCGCTCGCGCGCCGCGCGGTCCAGTAGCGAAGGTCTCGGCCTGCGGCGGCGAGCGCGGCGCGATCGGCCGTGGCCTGCGCCTGGGCGTAGGCTTCGCCGGCGGCGGCGAGCGCTCGTTCGATCTGCGCCAGGCCGGCCTCGGTGACGTCGTTGGGATGCTCCGAGACCGGCCGCTCCGGCAGATCTTCGGGGTAATCGGCGTCCTGTTCCTTGACGAAGGCTCTGCTCATCAGCGGTTACCGAATAAGTTGCAAACGATCGGGAGAGAAACAATGATTGGACCGTTCCGTTCCCTGGTCGAGCTTGTGGGCCAAACCGAAGCGAGTCCGGCGCCATGACCGATCCTTTCGACCTGCAGCGCTTTGTCGAGGCGCAAGCGCCGGTCTATCCGCGTGTTCTCTCGGAGCTGCGCCGGGGCCGCAAGCAAAGTCACTGGATGTGGTTCATCTTCCCTCAGCTGGCCGGTCTCGGGCATAGCGCGATGGCGCGGCTTTACGCGCTTTCCTCGCGCGAGGAGGCCGCAGCCTATCTTGTGCATGGCGTCCTGGGGCCCAGGCTTCGGGAATGCACGGCGCTCGTCAACGCCGTCGAGGGCCGAACCATCCGGGAAATTCTCGGCAGTCCCGACGATCTCAAATTCCGTTCGTCGATGACGTTGTTCGCCGCGGTGTCTTCCGAGCCGGAATTCGCCGCTTCCATCGAGAAATTTTACGGCGGCGCGCCGGACCAAAAGACGCTGGAGCTGCTGGGCGGCTGACCTTACTCGGCGGCTTTCGACAGCGGCGACGGCATGATCCGGAAATCGCGCCCCTGTTTCAGCCATGCGGCCCGCTCGTCGCGCAGCAACGTGCGGCGGACCTTGCCGGAATCGTCGCGGGGGCTGACGCCGACGATCTCGAAACTTTCCGGATGCTTGTAACGGCTGAGCTGGTCGGCCAGGAAGGCGCCCATGCCGTCGATCACCGATGCTGCGTCGGCGCCGCCCGCGATCTCGAGGATGGCGTGGACGCGTTGCCCGAATTCGGGATCGGGCAGGCCGACGGCGATGCAGGAGGCGACTTGCGGGTGCGCCGTGACGGCGGCTTCGATCTCCGCCGGATAAATGTTGGCGCCGCCGCGCAGGATCATGTCCGCGAGCCGGTCGCCCAGATAGAGATAGCCGTCGGCATCGAGCCGGCCGATATCGCCGAGCGACTCCCAGCCATCGGGACGGCGCTTCGGCGTGGCGCCGAGATAGTGATAGGTGCTGCCGGCCCCTTCGGCCGGCAGGAAATAGATTTCGCCGCTCTCACCCGGCGCGACGTCGTTGCCGTCCTCGCCGATGACGCGCAGCGCCGAACCCTCGCCGATCTTGCCGACCGATCCTCTATGCGCCAGCCATTCGACGCCCGATATGACGGTGGCGCCCTGCCGCTCGGTGCCGCCATAGAGTTCCCAGATTTTTTCGGGGCCGAGCCATTCGATCCATTTTTCCTTCAGCCACGCCGGCATAGGCGCGGCCATGTGGAATACGATCTCGAGGCTCGACGGGTCGTAGCGGTTGCGCACGGCTTCCGGCAGCGACCAGATTCGATGCATCATGGTCGGCACGAAATTGACCCATTGAATCTGATTGGCGGCGATCAGCCGCAGGGTTTCCTCGGCATCGAATTTCACCATTCCGGTAAGCCGTCCGCCGGCGAACAGCGCGGTATGCGAGACGATGAACGGTGCGTTGTGATAGAGCGGGCCGGGATTGAGCAGCGCCACGCCCTGGCGCATTCCCAGAATTGGCGCGGCGGCGGTATCGACGACCGCCGGGTTGTGGTCGAGGATCACCTTGGGCCGTCCGGTCGATCCGCCGCTGGTCATCGCCTTCCAGTACCGCGCGACCGGGCTGGTCAAGGGTTCGTCCGACATGCCTTCAGGCGTAAAGCCGCCCGGCACCGAATTCGGCGCATTCCAGTCGGCCTCGCCGCCGACCACCAACGCGGGCTTGAGAATGTCGAGCACGGCGGCGGCTTCGCCGCGCGGCAGGCGCCAGGAAAGCGAGGTTGGCGTCGCGCCGAGTTTCCATACCGCAAAGCTGGTCTCGAAAAAGGCGTTGCTGTTGGGCAGGCCGATGGCGACGAAATCGCCGGCCTTTACCCCCTTGGCGGCAAAGGCACGGGCGCGGCGGTTGGCGCCGCGCTCCAGCTGCTCCCAGGTCAGCGCGTCCTCGCCATGGCTGACCGCAATCGCATCCCTCGGTCTGCGATCGGCATACCAGCGCGGTACGTCGGCCATCGGAATCAGCATTTGACGCCTCCCATTACCCGGCTTTTTTCGAGCCCTTCTCTTGTTCGGGCGGCGAGTGACGCGACGGTCTCGATCACGCGCGCCCGTTCGGCGGTCATGGTTGTGACTCAAGGCGGGCGCGGCGTCTATGTCCCGCTCGACGGAGGACACGGCGTTTTTTTGGGCGAGGTACGATCGCGCGGAAGGCACAGGCTGCGACCGCCGCATATCTTTCGCGCCGTCCGCATGGCTGGTGCCCCGGCCGGCGCTAGGCGGGGTCCGGCGAAGCTGATAACGATTTCACTCTCGCATTTTGCTCTCATGGTGGATCAGGGGCCCGTGGATGGACAACCGCAGTGACATTTGGCGTGGCGTTGACACGATCAAGGGGCGTTTCGTCGACCTGAGCGACAGGGTCTGGGCGATGCCCGAGGTGTGCTACACCGAAGCGCGTTCCGCCGCCGAACATCTGGCGGAGCTGCGTCACCAGGGTTTCCGCATCGCAGAGAATGTCGCGGGCATTCCCACCGCCCTGATGGGCGAGTGGGGTGAGGGGGGACCCGTCATCGCCTTCCTCGGCGAATACGACGCGCTGCCCGGTCTAAGTCAGGAGGCGGGCGTGGCGGAGTCTCGCCCGGTGGAGGCCGGAGGGCATGGCCATGGCTGTGGCCACAATTTGCTCGGCTCGGCCGCGTTGCTGTCAGCCACGGCCGTGAAGGATTGGCTTGCCGCCCACAAGGTGCCCGGGCGCGTGCGCTATTACGGCTGCCCCGCCGAGGAGGGGGGCGCTGCGAAAGCCTTCATGGTGCGCTCCGGGGCCTTCGACGACGTCGACATCGCCCTCACCTGGCACCCGTCCAGCTTCTGGGAGGTGGTGGTAACGCCTTCGCTGGCCAACACCCGCGCCGATTTCATCTTCACCGGGCGCACCTCGCATGCCGCCGCCTCGCCCCATCTCGGCCGCAGCGCGCTCGACGCCGTGGAACTGATGAATGTCGGCGTGAACTACATGCGCGAGCACATGCCGAGCGACGCCCGCGTCCACTACGCGCTGCTCGACACCGGTGGCATTGCCCCCAATGTGGTGCAGGCCCACGCCCGCGTGCGCTATTCCATCCGCGCCCGCGACCTGCCCGGCATGACCGAACTGGTGGAGCGGGTCCACAAGATCGCGCAGGGGGCGGCGCTGATGACCGAAACCAAAATGGAGATGCGGATCATTTCCGCCGTCTCCAACGTGTTGCCCAACACCCCGCTCGAGGAAATGCTGCACCGGATCATGGAGGAACTCGGTCCCCCGCATTTCGACGAGGCGGACAAGGATTTCGCCACGAAGATCCGCTCGACGCTGACCGAGAAGGACATCGCCTCCGTCTATCACACCATCGGCATGGATCCCACCGACCGCCCGCTGGCCGATTTCCTCGTGCCGCTTGACGCCAAGCGCAACCCCCTCATCGGCTCGACCGATGTGGGCGATGTGAGCTGGGTGGTCCCGACCGTTCAGGTCCATGCCCCCACCGTCGCCATCGGCACCCCGTTCCACACCTGGCAGGTGGTGGCGCAGGGCAAGAGCCCGGCTGCCCACAAGGCCATGGTGCAGGCCGCCAAGGCCATGGCGGGGCTCGGCGTCAGGGCGCTGACGGAACCGGATCTGATCGCCGCCGCCAAGGCCGACCTCAAGAAGCGCACCGCCCGCACCCCCTATGTCAGCCCGCTGCCGGACAATGTTGCACCGCCACTAGACATGTCCGTGAGCTGATCCCCGGCCTGGACGGCGAACAAAGTTTTTGCAATCCGGGGCGCGCTGGAACGCGTTTTGGCGCACGGATTCCGCCGGATTGCCGCAGCGGTGTGCGCCGAACAGGCGTTTTGCCCAAGCAACAATCAGAAAACCCTGCGCGTTCACGCTGCAAGATGTTGACGTCCGGGGCGTTCGGTGTGCCATCTTCCCCCCGGGACGCTTTTCCTGGGACACTCGGCTCTTAGGACACCTGGCTCTTAGGACACCTGGCACTTAGGACCTGACACTTAGGACACTTGGCTCTTGGGACACCTGGCGCGGCTGCCCTGCGGCCGCCTGCAACCACACCACAACAGACGAGGCGACGACGATGTTGGACACTGACTTGCGAACGATGATCGACGGGGTGAAGGACGGCCGCATGGATCGCCGCGCCTTCATTCAGCGCATGATCGGTCTTGGCCTTACCGTTCCGATGGCGACGCAGCTTCTCGCCATCGGCGGCGTGGCCATGGCGCAGAGCCCGTCACCCTACAAGCCGACCAAGCGTGGCGGCGGCGGCCCGCTGAAGCTGCTCTGGTGGCAGTCGCCGACCCTGCTCAATCCGCATTTCGCCACCGGCACCAAGGATCAGGACGGCTCGCGCCTGTTCTACGAGCCGCTCGCCAGCTGGGACGCCGAAGGCAACCTGAACCCGATTCTCGCGGCGGAAATTCCGTCGATCCAGAACGGCGGCCTGTCCGCCGACGCCAAATCGGTGACCTGGAAGCTCAAGACCGGCGTCAAATGGCACGACGGCAAGCCCTTCACGGCCGATGACGTGGTGTTCACCTGCGAATACGCCAGCGATCCCGCCACCGCCGCGGTGAGCATTGCCGTTTATCGCGACCTCAAGGTCGAAAAGGTTGACGACCACACCGTCCGCATCCTGTTCAATAGCCCGACTCCCTTTTGGGCCAGTGCTTTTGTCGGGGCCTATGGCTGCATCATCCCCAAGCACCTGCTTGCGGACTACAAGGGCGGCAAATCCCGCGAGGCCCCGAGCAACCTGGCGCCCGTCGGTACCGGTCCCTACAGGTTCGTCGAGTTCAAGCCAGGCGACCTCGTCCGTGGCGAGATCAACGCCGACTACCACATGCCCAACCGTCCCTACTTCGACACTATCGAGATGAAGGGGGGCGGCGATGCGGTCTCGGCGGCGCGCGCCGTGATCCAGACCGGCGAATATGACTACGCCTGGAACATGCAGGTCGAGGACGAAGTGCTGCTGCGCCTTGAAAAGGGCGGCAAGGGCAAGACCGTTTATGCGACGGGTGGCGATATCGAGTTCATCGCGCTCAACAACACCGACCCCAATACCGAGGTCGACGGCGAGCGCTCCAGCATGAAAACGACGCACCCGTTGCTCTCCGATCCGGCCGTGCGCAAGGCTCTCGCCCTGCTGGTCGATCGCGAGGCCATTCAGAAGCACATCTACGGCCGGGCCGGGCTGAGCACGGCCAACTACCTGAATGGTCCCCCGCGTTTTGTTTCGAAGAACACGCGTTGGGAATTCAGCATCGAAAAGGCGATCAAGCTCCTGGACGATGCCGGATGGAAGCCGGGCGCGGACGGCATCCGCGAGAAGGGCGGCAAGAAGCTGAAACTGCTTTACCAGACCTCGATCAACGGTCCGCGCCAGAAGACCCAGGCCATCGTCAAGCAGGCCTGCCAGAAGGCCGGAATCGAGGTCGAGCTCAAATCGGTCGTCGCCTCGGTGTTCTTTTCCTCCGATGTCGGCAATCCCGACACCTATGCCAAATTCTATTCCGACCTCGAGGAGTTCCAGATCCCGATGACCCAGCCGGATCCGGCGCTGCACATGAACCGCTACATTTCGAAAAACGTCTCCACCAAGGCGAACAAGTGGCAGGGGCAGAACTTTCCGCGATGGGTCAACACGGATTATGACAAGGTGATCGCGGCGGCTGAAGCGGAGACCGATCCGGTGAAGCGCGCCGGGTTCTATATCAAGGCCAATGATCTGCTCTGGGAGCACACGGTGTTCGTTCCCGTGCTCCATCGCCTGAAGGTGGGCGCATCGTCGAATACCCTGAAACCGGTGATCAGCGGCTGGGCCAACGACACCGACAACATCCAGGACTGGTATCGGGAGACTTGACGACAGACGTGGTCCGGATCGTTCTCTCATGAGGCAGTATATCCTGCGTCGCCTGCTGATTGCCGTTCCGAGCCTGCTCGGCATTTCGCTGGTTCTGTTCACCGTACTTGCGCTTGCGCCCGGTGATCCGTTCTCGGAACTGGCGACCAATCCGAACGTGCCGCCCGAAGTGGGACTTGCGCTTCGGGCCAAGTTCGGCCTCGACGATCCGATCTATCTTCGCTACCTGCACTGGCTGGTGGCGATGGCGCAGGGCGACTGGGGCTTTTCCTTTGTCAGCCGGGTGAACGTGGACACGCTCATCCTGCAGCGCCTGCCGGTCACGCTCTATGTGATCGGCTCGGCGCAGCTCGTTGCGCTTCTGATTGCGATCCCGGTCGGTGTCTATGCCGCCACCCGGCCCTATTCGGTCTTCGACCAGATCGCCAATACGCTGGCCTTCATCGGCTTTTCGCTGCCGACCTTCTTCACGGGCATCCTGTTCATCCTGATCTTTTCGATCCGGCTGGACTGGCTGCCGTTCGTCTATACGACCGACATCGAGGGGACCGGCCTCCATTGGGTGATCGAGCAGGTGCGGCAGGCCATCATGCCGGTCATGGTGCTCGGCCTGTTTCAGGCCGCGTCCATGACCCGCTTCGTGCGCTCGGCCATGCTCGACGTGGTCCGCCTCGATTACGTCACCACCGCCCGGGCCAAGGGCCTCGGCCAGGCCAGGGTCATCGTCAAGCATGCGATGCGCAACGCGATGATACCCGTGGTCACGCTGGTTGCGCTGCAGATGCCCGGCTTGTTCGGGGGCGCCATCGTCACCGAGCAGATCTTCCGCATTCCGGGCATCGGCTCGCTGCTCATTTCCTCCATTCTCGCCAACGACACGCCGGTGGTGATGGCCGTGACTTTCGTATTCGCTTGCCTGGTCGTGCTCTTCAACCTCATCGCGGACGTCCTGTATGGCTGGCTTGACCCTCGCATCTCCTTCCGCTGAGCGGCGCACCTATTCGCCCTGGCGCGAAACCTGGCGGCGTTATCGGCGCCACAAGCTTGCCGTGGTCGGCGCCGTGCTGCTCCTCATCCTGGTCGTGGCGGTGGTGTTCGGCCCCTTCCTGTGGCGCGTCCCCATCGACGAAATCGATTTCAACGCGCACCTGGAAGGGCCTTCGCTCGCCCACCCCTTCGGCACCGACGATCTCGGGCAGGATCTCCTCGCCCGCATGATCTATGGCGGACGCATCTCGCTCGCCGTCGGCCTGGCCGCGATGATGGTCTCGGTGATCGTCGGCACGCTGATCGGCGCGCTCGCGGGCATGTCGCGCGGCGCACTCGGTCATGCGCTGATGTGGCTCACCGACCTGTTCCTCTCGCTGCCGCAATTGCCGCTGCTGCTGCTGCTCATCTATTTGTTCCGCGACGGGCTCAAGGCCGTGTTCGGCCCCGAGGGCGGCATTTTCATCCTCATCGTGCTGGTGATCGGCGGACTGCGCTGGATGCCGGTCGCCCGCCTCGTGCGCGCCCAGTTCCTCTCGCTGCGCGAGAAGGAGTTCGTCGAAGCCGCCCGCGCGCTCGGCGCCAGCCGGGCCCGGCAGGTGGTCCGCCACATCCTGCCCAACGCGCTCGGACCGGTGATCATCGCCGGAACGATCGATGTCGCCGCCGCCATCATCGCCGAATCGACGCTGTCTTTTCTCGGCCTCGGCTTTCCGCCGGATACACCGACCTGGGGGCGCCTGCTCTATGACGCCAAGGACTATCTCGACATCGCGGCCCATTGGGCCCTGTTTCCGGGCGGCGCCATCTTCATCGCGGTCGTCGCCATCAATTTCATCGGCGACGGGTTGCGCGACGCGCTCGATGCGCGGCGGGTGATCTGATGGCGCCCCTGCTCGAGATCAAGGGCCTGAAGACCCACTTCGCCACCGACGACGGCATCGTGCGGGCCGTCGACGGCGTCGACATCACCATCAACAAGGGCGAGACGCTCTGCGTGGTGGGGGAGTCCGGCTGCGGCAAGACCGTCACGGCGATGTCGATCCTGAAGCTGATCGCGATGCCGCCGGGCCGTATCGTCGAAGGCCAGATCATCTTCGAGGGCCGCGACCTGGTGCCGCTCACCAGCCGCCAGCTGGACGAGGTTCGCGCCAAGGAGATCGGCTTCATCTTCCAGGAGCCGATGACCTCGCTCAACCCGGTGCTGACCATCGGCGAGCAGATCGCGGAAAGCCTGCGCCGCCACGAGGGCCTGCCGCAGAAGCAGGCGCTGGCCCGCACGGTCGAGATGCTGAAGCTGGTGCAGATTCCCAATGCGCAAGCGCGCGTGCACGACTACCCGCATCAGTTCTCGGGCGGCATGCGCCAGCGCGTCATGATCGCCATGGCGCTGGCCTGCAAGCCCAAGCTCGTCATTGCCGACGAGCCCACCACCGCGCTCGACGTGACCATCCAGGCGCAGATCCTCGATTTGTTGCAGGACATGAAGGAGCGCTTCGGCATGGCGGTGATGCTGATCACCCATGCCATGGGGGTGGTGGCCGAGACCGCGCAGCGCGTGGTGGTGATGTATGCCGGCAAGGTGGTCGAAGAGGCCACCGTCGAGCGGCTGTTCGAATACCCCAGCCACCCCTATACGCAGGGTCTGATCCGCTCCATTCCGCGTATCGACCTGGACAGCGAGCACAAGATCCGGCTGGAGACGATCGGCGGGTCGGTGCCGATCCTGATCGATCCCGCCCCCGGCTGCCGGTTCGCGCCGCGCTGCCGCTACGCCATGAGCATCTGCACCGAAACGGAGCCGGTCCTGCGCGAGATCGCGCCCGGCCATCGCATGGCCTGCCATCTGGGAGAGGCGCCATGAGCCTGCCCCCGATCGGCGAACCGCTGCTGCGCGTCAGCAATCTCAAGAAGCATTTTCCCGTCCTGGGCGGCCTGTTGTCGCGCCAGGTCGGGAGCGTTCATGCCGTGGACGGGGTGTCGTTTGCGGTCAACCGCGGCGAGACGCTGGGACTGGTCGGCGAATCCGGCTGCGGCAAGTCCACCACCGGCCGCTGCATCCTTCGCCTCATCGAGCCCACGTCGGGCGAGATCGTGTTCGACGGGCAGGACGTGCTGGGCCTCGGCGGCAACGATCTGCGCGCCCTGCGGCGCAAGATGCAGATCGTGTTCCAGGATCCCTTCGCCTCCCTCAATCCGCGCATGACCGTGGGTGCGATCCTCGGCGAAGCGCTGACGATCCACAGGCTCGCCGCCTCGGCAAGGGACCGGGAGGAGCGCGTCGCGAGCCTCTTGGTCAAGGTCGGGCTGAAGGGCGAGCACATGCGCCGCTACCCGCACGAATTCTCCGGAGGCCAGCGCCAGCGCATCGTGATCGCGCGCGCGCTCGCGGTGGAGCCCGAGCTGATCGTGTGCGACGAGCCGGTTTCGGCGCTCGACGTGTCGATCCAGGCGCAGGTGATCAATCTTCTGGAAGATCTGCAGAGCGAACTGAACCTCACCTATCTGTTCGTGGCTCACGATCTCTCCGTGGTGGAGCATATCTCCGACCGCGTCGCGGTCATGTATCTCGGCCGCATCGTCGAACTGGCCAGGGCGAGCGATCTCTACCGCAATCCCCGGCACCCCTACACCCAGGCGCTGCTGTCCGCCGTGCCGGTGCCGGACCCGAAGGTGAAGCGCAAGAGGATCCGCCTGCAGGGCGATGTGCCGAGCCCGATGAACCCGCCGCGAGGCTGCCATTTTCACACGCGCTGCCCCATTGCCGAGCCGCGCTGCCGGGAAATTGCGCCCGAACTGAAGCAGGGCAGCGACGGGCATTTCGCCGCCTGCCATTTGGCATGATGCGGACCCGACCGGAGCGAGCCCGCCATCGACAAGCGCCTTCGAAGCTTGCCGGCAAGCATCCCTGAGCTCCAGCGAACTTCCGCCCGCGGCATCGATTTCAGGAATCGCCGGAACTCGTTCGATCGCCTCCTCGGCGCCGGCCGGAACCGCGCGAGGGCAAATGGGTCGGCGCGGCAGCGGCTGCAGCGGCGCTAACCGGCGGTCGCCTTCTCTACCGACATCTCTTTCTCGAGCCGGCCGTCGCGCAGCCGGAAAATGTGATCGAACTGATCGAGAATCATTTCGTCATGCGTAACGACGATGATCGCTGCGCTCTGATCGACGGCGATCTGCCGCAACAAATTCATCACGATTCTGGCACGCGCCGAATCCAGCGGCGCGGTCGGCTCGTCCGCCAAAATGATGCGTGGCTTGTTGGCGAGCGCGCGCGCGATCGCCACCCGCTGGGCTTCGCCGCCTGAGAGCTGCCTCGGGAAGGCATGCTTGCGATGACCGACCTCGAGATAATCGAGCAATTCGACGGCGCGCGCGCGGGCCGCCGCCGAACTGTATCCGGCCAGATCGAGCACCAGGGCGACATTGTCGCTTCCGTCGAGGAACGGCAGCAGATTGGGGTATTGGAAGATGAAGCCGATCTTGTCGAGCCGGAGCCTGCGAAGATCGGATTTCAGCCAGTGTTCGTCATAGACAACCTCGCCGTCGAGCGTGATGCGGCCGCTGCTCGGCTCCAGGATGCAGGCGATGCAATGGAGCAGCGTGGTCTTGCCCGACCCGCTTGGGCCCATCAGCCCGACGACCTGGCCCGGATAGACATCCATGTTGATGTCGATCAACGCGTTGACGCGCGCGGTGCCCTGCCCAAAACACTTGGACAGATGCTCGACGCGCACGACCGCCGGTTTGCTGGTGTCGGCCATTATCTTACCCTGACGAGGCAAGGGCTTCGGTCGGCTCCACCTTGAGCGCCAGCCGGATACCCAGGGTGCTGGCCGCAAGGCAGATCACCACAGTGATGACGAACACGACGGCGATGCTTTCGAAGTCGAGCACCAGCCGCCGCGGAAAGTAAGGTTTGAAAATGAGAACGAGCCCCAACCCGATGAAGTAGCCGAATATTCCCATCGACAGGGCCTGCTGAACGATGAGGCCGACGATGGTCCGGTCCGGCGCACCGACGAATTTGAGGGTGGCGATCGAGCGCACCTTGTCCATGGTCAGCGTATAGACGATCAACGCGATGATGACCGCCGATACGATGATCAGCAGGACCATGATCATGAGCTGCTGCTTGCGCGATTTTTCGATCACGAACTTGCTCAACAGCGTTTCCTGCTGCGGCTGAGTAAGCGTGGTGAGGTGCTTCCATCGCGTCAACGCGCTGGCGACCTCACCGAGGGGGACGTAGGGCGACACCTTGGCAATAACGGCATTGATCTGGTCGCTCGTTTGGAGGCCGCCTCCCCGGGATACCTCGCGTCGTTCGGCCGGTGGCGCGAGTTCGAACTGCAGCGCCTGCGCGTCATGCAAGGTGATGTAGCCTACGGGATCGCCTGACGAGGTCAGTTCGTTGCGCATCAGGCCGACGACCGTAAACTTGTGACCATGGGTGCCCAGCGGTACTTCCTGGCCGAGCGCAATACCGGCAGATGCGTCGAGGATCATTTCGTAGTGGCTGCGGACGATGTCGCTCCCGGCCACGAGCTTGCGGGGTCCGCCGGGCCGGCCCGGCTGGTATCCGATGAGAAAGAGGCGGAGCGGCTTGCCTTTCAACTCGGTCTGGACCGATTGGTAGGTCACCGCACCGGCACGCTCCACGCCATAGACCCGGGCAACCAATTCCCTTGTGTCGCCCGGGATTCGCGATGACTCGGCGAAAGGTCCGTTGGTCCCGGCCTGCACCACCCAGAGATCCGCGTTCGCGGCGCGGGCTTGCCTCAGCGCGTCGTCGATGAGACCGCCGTAGACCCCGGTGATCACGATCACGATGCCGAGCAGCAGGCTCAATCCGAAGTTGGTCAGGACGAAACGCAGCAGGTTGTGCTTGATGTCCCGATACGCCAGGTTCATTTGCGTGGCTCTGCGGTGATCTTGACGGTCCGCCCGATGCGCAGCCCGCTGCGCAATTGGTTGACCGCGAGGGCGTTGTCCGGCAGTCCGCCGGCAATCTCATAGCGCCCGTCGAGCAGCCGGTGCCCGAGCGTCACTTCCCGTTTTTGGAGGTGTCCGTCCTCGACGGTCCAGATCGTCCCTCGTCCCTGGCCGAGCCCCTCGATCGCGGTTTCCGGGACCAGCAGGGCCTGTGGCAGCCGCTGCGTCCTGATATAGACCTCCGCCTGCTCGCCGAGATTGAAGCTGTCGGGGACGTGGTCGAATGCGATCTCCACCCGACGCTCTTCGTTGACGCGATCGCTTTCGGGTTCGATCCGGGCAACCTTCCCCTGAAACCGCTGCCTGGGAAGCGATCGCAGGACGAAATCGGCAGGCTCGCCGACCCGGATTTCCCCGGCCTTGCTCTCGTCGACATAGGCGAGCACCCAGACCGATTTGGGATCGATCAGCGTGAACACCGGCTCTCCGGCCCCTAGCGCCGACCCGAGTTCCTTGAGCCGCGCGGTGACCATGGCGTCGTACGGCGCCGCGAGGATATGAAAGTCCAGCGTGGCCGATTGCTGCTGCTGCTGCGCCTTGGCGTCGTCGATATTGGCTTGAGCCACGACGACGTCGCTATTCGCCAGATTCAGATCCGCGAGTGCGGCGTCTTGCGCCGTCTTTGCCGTTTCTGCCGCCTCGACCGAGGTGGAGTTGGTCTGAACCAGTCTTTGCTGGCGCCCGCTGATACGCGTGGCATTGGCGTAGTTGGCTTGCGTCTTCTCGACGCTCGCCTTGGCTCGCTGAAGATTGGCCTCGGTCTGCTCGATGGCGGCCCTGGCCCTGGCGAGCTGTGCCCTCTGCTCGCGGTCGTCCAGGCGGGCCAGCACGCTAGCCTTGGCGACGCGATCGCCGACATCCGCTTTAAGCTCGACGAGCACGCCGGAAACCTTGAATCCCACCTTGGATGTCACGCGCGCCTCGACGGTGCCGAGGCCGAAAACCTGGACGGGCACGTCGCGCTCGACTTGCGAGACCTGCACATTGACCGGGCTGAGGACGAGTACCCACGCAGCTGCACCCACGGCAACGACGACCGCGAACAGGATCGCCAGCAGGGCAAGGCTTCTGCCGCTCAACGGCTTCTTCGATGCTCCAGCGCCGGCGACACGCTGATTTTTTGTCTCTTCGACGGTCGACGGGGCGACATTTGCCGATCTTTCCGGAGCATTGAGCACGGGCCACCCCTATTGGTCGGGACGAGTTGCAACCGCGGTCGCGACGTTGCGGAAACTGTGCTTCGATCGCCAGGCCTTCGTGTTGACCTGAGTCAACAAGCCAAACGGCCGCGGTAGATATTCAACGGCACGGAACCGGTCGAAGGGCCATTGCAGAGCCGATGACCGGGTTGGCTTTCATCAACATCGGATTAGCGCCGGTCGTCGTTTGAAAGTCCGGGTCACGGCTGATTGCCGTTCATGTCCGATCGAATAGCGAAAGCCGGTACTTGCAGCGTTCCGCTTCTTCAGCGCTGACCGGATGTCCTTGCCAACCCAGGATCGGCAGCCGACTAATCGCGGAAGGCGAGCGCGCGGAGTTTGCCGGGCGACCGCTCAATCTCGCCGCGGCTGGTCATGCCGGCAAGCGTTCGATACAGCGCTTCATGGGTCAGACCAAGGTCGGTCGCAAGATCCTTCAGCGTCCCTCGCAGCGGCACGGTCTGCCCGTCGGGGCCTGCATTGAGCACCATGTAGTCGCGGACCCGGTCTTGCGCCGAGCGGATGTTCATCAACTGCAGCCGGGTGCGCAGGTTCATGACCTGGCGGGCGAGCATCGCCATGAACGCCTGCGCCGCTTCCGGGTCGCGCTGGAATTCGGCCAGGATCGCCGGCTTCGGATAAAGGCGAACGACGGCGCTCGTCGATGCAATCGCGTCGCAGTGGTAGCGCGCCGAAAATAGCGACGCCTCGGCAAGGGTATCGCCGGCAGCCGCGACGAACAGAACGGCCTCGCGCCCGGTCGAGTCGACGCGGACAAGACGAACATTGCCGCTCACGAGTTCATAGAAGCCTCTGCTCCGGCTCCCCGTCCGGAACAGGGTCTGGCCGGCTTGGAGCGTCCGCTCGATGCCCGCCTTCCGGACGGAGGGTGGTATCCAGCTTTCAATAGCCATCAAGGCATCCCATTCCAGTCATGTGATCCTAATCATATCCGCTGCCGGGGCCGGAGGCTATGATTTACAAGGCGACGGTCGCCGGCGGGGTGTCCAGTGACGACGAATTCCGCGTATCTCCGATCGAAGTGGGTCCACCGCGTCGCCGCAGTCGCCTTGGTCGCCGCGGTGTCGTGCGCCGCGTTTTTCGGGCTCCGCACCTATGGCTCGTTCATGCTGCTGCGTTCGGCCTACGCGGCGGGGGCGCCGATGACGAGCAGCATCCGGGCCTGGATGACGATCCAATACGTTGCCGCCACTTATAGGACGTCCAACGCAGCCCTGATCGAGCGCCTCGGACTGCCGCCGGAAACCGATCCGGATACAAGTCTCAAGTCCATTGCGGAACGAGCCGGCGCTTCGCCCTCCGTCTATGCAAAGCGCGCTCAACGGGCGATCGCCGATCTGGCACCTGGCGCTCCGTCGGACATCAAAAGCGGAAACTCAAGCTGGCTTTCGGCGATCAGCGATGATGTTCTGACCGCGTTGCTGGTGTACGGCTATCCCGTCCTGGGGCTGATACTGTTTCTCGGCGCCGTCGGCCTTCCCCTGCCGGACGGTGTCGCGACCACGGTGGCGGGCTCATTGGCTTCCCAGGGACGGCTGGATTGGATCTGGGCCGCTGCGATTGTCTTGGTGGCGTCGGTCCTTGGCGACGCGGCCGGCTACGGCCTTGGCCGCTCTCTCAGCGGCAGAATCCTGGAGCGCTATGGCCGCTGGATAGGCTACTCGTTGTCGCGGCGAACACGCGTTCAGGTGCTGTTCGACCGTTGGGGATCGCTTACGGTCTTCATCACGCGCACGTTCATGTCGTATCTCAGCTCGGTAGCAAGCCTGCTGGCCGGAATCACCCGCTTTCGCCTTCCGAAATTCCTGGCGGTTGCACTGGCCGGACGCCTGATATGGACGGCGGCCTATATGGGGCTCGGCTATGGCATCGGACATGACTGGCAGGCTGCGACCGGCTTCCTGACGAACTTAAGTGTTCTCATTTTATCGCTGGTAGCGCTGCTGGCGACCGGCGCAGTCGCGTCGGGAAGATTGAGTGCAGAGGAAATCAAAAGCTCGTAGCCGGAGCGCTGGCGAAGTTGCGGCCCGGGCCTTTTCATCAGCTCCAGCAGTCCGGCGAATTGGGCCTGGCCCGCGATCTCGCGTATCGCTAATCCACGATGAGGTTGATCGTATATTTGGTGCCGCCTTCGAGCGTTGCGACAATCTCCGCAGTGCCGGGTTCATTCCCGGCCTTCGCGCGGACGCGGATGATTCCGAGACGGGAATAGCCGGGGCCAAAGGATTCCGGGGTGAGCGTCACCGGGACGCCCTGCGAGCTGATTGACCCGATCGGCTTGCCGTCACTCAAAATGCTGAGCACGCCCGAGCCGGTAGGGGTGAGGCTGATCGTGGATCGGGGCTCGTCCGGCAACGTGACCAAAAGGTCGATCGGCAGCGCCGCCTCCATGCCGGGCTTCACGTGCTGCCAATCCTCGTCCTTGCTCTGATGTAGCTGATTGTAGGCGGCGACATTAGGCACAGGCCTATCGGTGATATGCGCAATGGCCTTCGTGGTTCCTGACAGCAGTCCGGCATCGATGAACTGGATCGAAATTGGGTAATCACCCGCCGAGGCAGGATTGAGCTCGCCGGTACGGACATGGATTGCTTTCAGACCCGGACTTTCCGGCGGCCTGGCCGCGATCGCCTGATCGATGCGAACGACGACCACCCGTGGGTCAGCCTTATCCTGCGTTACGCTGAACGGCACTTGAATAGCCCCGTGAGGCCAACCGTTGAGCAACGCGCCCTCGAGGTGAGCATTTCCAGCCAGCGGCGTAAATTCTTCGGGAAACGTAAGTCTGACAGTCGCGCCGGCCGGGATGGAATATCCCGGCACCGTTGGATCCGAAGACTTGTCCAAGACAAACCACGCCTCGAACGGCTGATTTGCCGCGAGACCGGTGCTGACCATCGGTTGGTAGGCAACAGTCACTGAAGGCGGAGCGTCCTGGGCCCATGATGCCGCGAAGCCACTGGACAGCAATGCGATTGACGCCATGCCGAGAACGATAAGTTGCTTCATGACAGCCTCCAGCAGGAGATTCCAACAGGTGCGCTCAGCATCCACCAGACGACGGTCCGAGCTGCGCTACGGTCCGGAGCGCCGCAACGTGGAGCTAAATATAAGGTACGCACTGGAGGCGCAGCATCGTTGATGTGCCTCAACCTGAGGGAATGGCGGGAGCATGGAAATCAGTACTATTCGACCTTGAACACCGCCGGCAAAAGAGGCCTTGCCGTATGATCCAAATCATACCCGCCGGCCGCAGATCGCGCTATAAGGCCCCGATCTCAGGAGGATACATGCGCATCTTGGTTTCCCTGGTTGCCGCCGTTCTGGTTGGCGGCAGCGCGACGGTCGCTGTCGCGCAGCATCATCACGGTCATGACATGTCTGCCCCCGGCGCTCCGGACGCCCGGGAATTGGTGAAGTTTCCCCCGATGCTGGTCGACCAAACACTGGCGAACATGCGCGACCATCTCCAGACCCTGCAGGAGATCCAGGTGCAACTCGGCATGGGTGATACTGACGCAGCGGCCAAGCTCGCCGAATCGCGGCTCGGAATGTCGTCGCTGGGACTGCACGGCGCCGCCGAAGTATCCCCGTTTATGCCGCAGGGGATGCAGGACGCCGGCACGGCGATGCACCGCGCCGCAAGCCGGTTTGCCGTCACCGCCGAGGCGGCGGGCGCTACCGGCGACCTGAAGCCGGTGTTTGCCGGGCTTGCCGAAATAACGGCTCAATGCGTCGGCTGTCACGCGGGCTACCGGCTGAAATAGCGAACCCGCAGCCCGCGAGCAGCCAAGAGAACGCATCTTTGGTTGGCGATGCCGGCAATCTCCGCGCTGGGATCAAAAGACTTTGAGCGAGCGTCCGGCTTTGGCGAGGGTACAGCATTGGCGCGGACGCTCCTGTAGTCTGTCCGGCTTGCACCAGGCTGCATTTCATCCACGCCTCGCCTGGCTCCCGGGCGGGCCGGGAGCCAGGTCGTCCCATCCTAACCCGATGAACTGACCTCTGGCTCGGCCGCTGCATCCGGTGCGGACCGCCTCGGCGCTCCGGCAGGCTTCGGCTGCGATCCGCGATTTTGACCGAGACCGACATCAGTACGAAAAACGACAGGCAGTACAAGAAATGACAAAGCAGAGATATAACTTTTAAAGTGATGTTTAAAACATTTTTTTAAAGGGATTAAAACGCGTTTGTCGCGTAGTATTACTCATCTCATCTTAACTCGGCGATAGCATCAACCGGACAATTTTCCGAAGCAGATTTCGAGGGTAGAGGGCTGATGCAGACGACTCGCAGATCTCGCTAATGCTGCGTCCACCGATTTCACCCGGGCACGCCGCCCTTGCGCAGGCCCTCCGCCAATCGGGCGAAATCATCCGGCCTGCGAAAAATGACCCGATCGCCGAGGTTGGAAATGCGCAATTCGGGATCCAGCATCTGCAGCCGGGCGAAGTATTTCTTGGCATCCTCGATCCGGCCGAGGATGGCCGCGCTGGCGACCGCAATGCGCGTTCCCTGCGAAAAGAACGGGTTGAGGCGCAGGGCGCTTTCTGACGCGGCAAACGCTTCATCGTGCCGACCGGCCACGAAATGGGCCATCGACTCCGCGCCGTTCATCACGAACATATGCGGATCGACAGGGCTGAGGCGCTTGGTGCGTTCGACATGGACCAGCGCCAGCTCGGGGTCGCCGAGCCAGGCCCGCACATAGGCACTCTGGGCCCACATCAAGGCCATATTGGCGTTGACTGCCAGCGCCCTGTCCATCAGGCTGACGGCGGTGTCGAGGTCGCCGAGAATGCTGGCGGTCGCAAAGCCGCATGAACCAAGCGCCCAGGCATCGTCACGGCCTACCTCGGCGCCGCGCTTGGTCAGCATTTCGACCTCAGCCGCTTCCTTGGCGCGATCGGTCGTCCAGCCTGCCGTCCTGCGCGCCACATAACAGGTCGCGGCCAGCCCGTAGGCCATGCTGTAATCGGGATCGAGCTTCATGGCCTCGTAGGCCAGCCGCAATGCCTCGTCGACGCCTGTCCAGCGCGAGCATTGGAGCCGATGCCTGCGGGGCTTCCGATCTGGCGACTTGAATTCGGTAGACGCGAACCGGTCGCGCGATATTCTTGAGCTGCTGCTCGCCGCTGTCCTTGAAAACGATGTCGAGGCGGCCCTCCACGTCTTCCTGCACCCGGGCGGATACGCAGACGCCGCCGGGATCCGCAAGGCCTTCCAGGCGGGCGGCGATGTTGACGCCTTCGCCGAAAATGTCTCCGTCATCCGAGATGATGTCGCCGACGTGAATGCCGATCCGCAGTTCAATCCGCTTCGATGCGGCAATGTTGAGATTGGCGCTGGCCATGGCAAGCTGGATATCGACCGCGCAACGCGTCGCGTCGACCGCGCTGGCAAATTCCGCCAGCATGCCGTCCCCGGTGGTCTTGACGATCCGGCCGCGGTGCTCGCCGACCTTGGGATCGATCAGATTTGCGCGATGGTTCTTGAGCTGTCCGAGCGTGCCTTCCTCGTCCAGCCCCATCAGCCGGTCTCGCTTATGCGTTGCGCAACGTCACCAACGCGGGGCGGGATGCGGTGGACGCTGACGGCGCTATGGACGAGAGCGCCTGAGGCGGACGGCGAAGTCGCGTGGTCCTGATGCCCCGACGCTGGCGTATAACTTTCTCAAGCTAGATTCGAGCCAGCACCCGATCGACCATGACGCCGGCCTGCCCTAGATAATTCGCAGGATCGCACAACGTCTCAAGCTCGCTGCGGCTCATTGCACCCGCGATCTCCTTGTTCTCCAACAACAGCTCCAGCAGCGGACGCTTCTGCTGCACGGCTTCGCGACAGATGTCGTAGACCAGATCGTGGGCGTATTCCCGACCCAGGTGACGCCCGAGCCCCATCATCACGGCCTCCGAAACGACGAGCCCATTCGTCATCTCCAGGTTCGCGCGCATCTGCTTTTCGTCCACCTCCAGTCCCTCAAGTACGAACCGCGACTGCTTAAGCGCACCGGCCATGAGGCAGAAGGCT
This sequence comes from uncultured Alphaproteobacteria bacterium, assembly GCA_963721275.1. Taxonomy (GTDB): domain Bacteria; phylum Pseudomonadota; class Alphaproteobacteria; order Rhizobiales; family Xanthobacteraceae; genus Bradyrhizobium. Next base: position 734,699 of record CAVRIQ010000014.1, read on the forward strand.
TCGGGCAAGACGATCCATTCGATCTCCCAAGGACCCGTCGAACGCTCGTGGTCGGCGACCATCGCGTCCATCAGGGCAGCGGCATGCTGGCGGACGACCGAGATCGCCGCATGAATGTAGCAGGAGGAGATCGGATTGCGCTTCTGCGGCATGGTCGAAGATGAGCCGCGCCCGTGCGCGAACGGCTCATAGAGTTCCGCGACTTCGGTCTGCATCATCAATTTGACATCCATCGACAGCTTTCCGAGCGTGCCGCCGACAAGCCCGAGGAAGGCACCCACTTCGGCAATCGTGTCCCGGATCGTATGCCAGGCGATGACCGGTTGGGCGAGACCCAGCTCGCGCATCAGGCCTTCCTGTGTCTCCATGGCACCCTTCTCGATGGATGCAAGTGTACCGGCCGCCCCGCCGAACTCGCCCATCAGCACGCGCGGGCGGAGCTGCGAGAGCCGTTCGCGGTGGCGTTCGATGGCCGAGAGGAGTCCGGCCATCTTGTAGCCAAATGTAACGGGCACTGCTTGCTGGAGGTTGCTACGTCCGATCATGGGGGTGTCGCGATAGCGGCGCGCCAATTTGGCGAGAGCGGACGAGATGGCCGCCAGGTCTTCTTCAACCAGCACCAGTGCCTCGCGGATCTGCAAGACGGTCGCAGTGTCAGTGATGTCCTGCGTCGTGGCGCCCCAGTGGCAATATTCGCCGAGGTGATCCCGGCAGAGCGCATTGATCTGGGAGACGACCCCGAGAACCGGATAGCCGATGCGCTCGGTCTGAACGCGCAGCTTCTGCATGTCGATCTTGTCGATGTCGCAAGCCGCGACAATCTCGTCTGCGGCTTTCTGCGGAATAATGCCGAGGCGCGCCTGCACGCGGGCAAGGGCCGCTTCGATATCGAGATATTTTCGGGTTCGGTTTTCATCGGACCAGACCGCCTTCATGGCGTCCGTGCTGAAGATATTGCCGAAGATTGTCGAGTTGATAATGGTTGCAGACATCACTAATCCTTTTGGTTGATGGAGTTATCTGCGAGGTCGATCACTGATTGCGCCTTCCGGAGGGCGCATCTACCATGCGGCCATCCACCTGCGCCATCCGCGCGCGAGGACCTGCCAGGTGGCTGGCGGCCGATGATATCGGTCAAATCGATCCGGCTCCCCGACATCAGCGCCTGCTCACGACGTGATGGCGTCGATCACGCGGACGAACGAACGACCATCGGCACCCAGCCGACGCCACCGGTGTGGCGGAACGGATCGATCGCTGCAAGCGCGTCGGCTACGGATCGAGCTCGGTATCCCAGTATAAATAATCGAGCCAGCTGTCGTGCAGATAGTTCGGCGGGAACAGCCGGCCGTTGCGGTGCAGCTGGTGCACCGTCGGTGCGAACGGGTGTTGCCTCGGAAACATCCGCGCCTGCTGCGGCGTCAGATTGCCCTTGCGCAGATTGCACGGCGAACAGGCCGCGACCACGTTCTCCCAGGTGGTCTGGCCGCCCTTGCTGCGCGGGATGATGTGGTCGAAGGTCAGATCGTCGTGGGCCGAGCAATACTGGCAGACGAAGCGGTCGCGCAGGAAGACGTTGAACCGGGTAAAGGCGGGATGCGTGGTCGGCTTGACGAAGGATTTCAGCGACACCACGCTCGGCAGCTGGATTTCGAACGAGGGGCTGCGCACCGCGCGGTCGTAGTGCTCGACGATATTGACGCGGTCGAGGAACACCGCCTTGATCGCGTCCTGCCACGACCAGAGAGACAGCGGATAATAACTGAGCGGCCGGAAATCCGCGTTCAGCACCAGTACCGGCCAACCGCCTTGCGAGACATGTGCGTTCAATTAACGCTCCTGACTCCCATATTAGCTGCGAAGCAGCACGAGTTGACATACTACAGGCAGGGTGACGGGATTGTGAAGGGCGTTGGCGGCCTTATCCGCCTCCGCGCGGCCCGGGTTGCATGACCGGCATGAAGACCGCTAAACCGAGGCGGGCGGCGCTTTCGGCCGCATACGGGCTCAGCAAGAATGGTCACTACCTCGCGTTATCTTGAGGCGCCGCGCCGGCTGCGGGCGTTCGTTCGGGCCCATGAAACCAGCCTGGTCGTCCTTGCGGCGCTGGTCGGCATCATCGGCGGATTGGTGGTGGCGGCCATGAGTGCTGCGGTCGAAGGCATGCATGTGCTGCTGTTCAACATCGAGATCGGGGAGCGCCTGTCGAGCCAATACGCGATCGATCCGCTGCGCGCGTTGCTGGTGCCGAGCCTCGGTGGACTATTGCTGGGCGGGGCATTCCTGGTGCTGCAGCGATTTCGGCCCGCGCGCGAGGTCGACCCGATCGAGGCCAACGCCCTGCATGGCGGCCGGATGTCCTTTCGCGGCAGCGTGATCGTGGCGTCGCAGACGGTGTGGTCCTCGGGCGTCGGCGCTTCGGTCGGCCTCGAGGCGGGCTATACCCAGCTCGCCAGCGGTCTTGCCGCCTCGCTGGGCCGCGGCTTTCATCTGCGCCGCGCCGATCAGCGCATCATGGTCGGCTGCGGCGCCGCGGCGGCGATCGCGGGCGCGTTCGGGGCGCCGCTCGCCGGCGCCTTCTATGCCTTCGAACTGGTGATCGGGGGATATACGCCGGCCAGCCTGACGCCGGTCGGCGTCGCCGCGGTGGCGGGCTATTTCGTCGCCCATGCCTTCACGGTGCTGTCGTTCGGCGTCGGCGTCGGCCCGGTCGGCGATGTGCTCGGCCGCGATCTCGCGATCGCCGCATTGCTCGGAATTCTGGCGGCGCTGTTCGGCATCGGCATCATGCGCGGCGTGGCGCTGTGCGAGGCGCTGCTGGCCAAGACCCGGCTGTGGTCGCCGCTGCGCCCGGCACTGGGCGGTCTCGGCGTCGGGCTGCTCGCCCTGATCACGCCGCAGGTGATGTCGTCCGGGCATGGCGCGCTGCATTTTGCGGGATTTGTTTCAATTCCGTTGTCGGTCGTCGCGACCATCTTCGTCCTGAAGGCGATCGCGTCGGTGATATCGCTGGGATCGGGCTTCCGCGGCGGCCTGTTCTTCGCCACGCTGTTCCTGGGCGCGCTCGGCGGCCACCTGTTCGCCGGCGGCTTCGACGTGATCTGGCCGGGCCTCAACCTCAATCCGAACGTCTACGCCATCATCGGCATGAGCGCGCTGTCGGCTTCCGTCATCGGCGGGCCGCTGACGATGTCGTTCATCGCGCTGGAATCGACCGGCAATCTCTGGCTCTCGACCGCCGTGCTGGTGGCGGTCATCATCTCGACCCAGATCACCCGCGAACTGTTCGGCTACTCCTTCGCGACGTGGCGGCTCCACCTGCGCGGCGAGACCATCCGCAGCGCCGCCGATATCGGCTGGATCCGCGACCTCACGGTGCGCAGCCTGATGCGGCAGGACCTCGCCACCGTGAACGCCAACATGGGAATCGGGGAATTCCGCGAGAAATTTCCGCTGGGGTCGAAGAACCAGGTGGTCGCGGTCGACGCCGGCGGCCGCTATGTCGGGCTGGCGCTGGTCGCCGACGCGCACGCGGCGGATGTCGAACCGACCGACGGCCTGATCGGCCTGCTGCATTTCCGCGACGTGGTGCTGCATCCCGGCATGAACATCCAGGAGGCCATCGCCGTCTTCGACGCCGCGGAAGCCGAAACGCTCGCCGTGGTCGATATCGACGGCGAACACCGGCCAATCGGGGTTCTCAGCGAGGCCCACGCGATGCGACGCTATGCGGAAGAATCGGAACAGCGGCGGCGCGAGGTGCTGGGCGAAGTTTGACCGCCGCGCCGGGGAATCAAGAACAAGCCGTAATGCGCGGCAAAATGCCCGGCCGGAGGGGGCGCGATAACAGGCAAATTGCAGATTGCGGAGGGTGCGAAGCCAAAATCGCCGCTGGCCTTCAATGCGACCAGTCCATGCTCGGGATCGTCACGCGCATCAGCCGAACGGATTACGCGGTGACCTACAAGATCCGCGACGCCATTCCGGGGCGCTGGTCGACGTCGAGCAGACCGACCTGCGCGCAGGCGCCAACTCGGCCTGGAGCCGCGGGGCGCGCTGGCTATCAGCGCCGCCGGCTGCCGGCTAACGCTCGCGGAACACAACAGCCGCGCGCGGGGTTGCTGGATATGATCGCAACGAGACGCCAAGCCGCGCATCGCCAATAGGGGGCTGTTTCCCATGCAAAAGCCGATGAAACTGAGGTCAGCGGGTCTCGCCTGGGTTGCCGTCGCCGTCTTCTCCGTCAGTCCGGTTCGGCAAGGCCGGGCGCAAGGCGAGATACCCGTCCTCGCGGTCGCCGAAATCCAGTATGTCGACACCTCGGGCGAGGTGATCGATCAGAGCGCCGACCACTTCCGGCGGCTGCGCGAATTCGAAGCGTCGTTGCGCACCGATCTGGCGGCGAGCGGAAAGGTTCGAAACGTCGCGCTCGATTGCCCGCCCAACGCCTGCTCGGTCGGCGACATCGATGCGGAACAGTTGCTCGGCAAGGCGCAGGCGGCCGGCGCCGGCTATCTCCTGATCAGCAGCTTTCACAAGGTGAGCACGCTGGTGCAATGGGCGAAAATCGACCTTGTCGAGGTGAAATCGCGCAATGTCGTCTTCAATCGCCTCGTCACCTTCCGCGGCGACAACGACAAGGCCTGGCGCCACGCGGAATCCTTCATCGTCCGCCAAATCCTGGATCACGAGGATTAGTGACGCGGACTCATGCGACCCGCGGCAGCAGCCCTTCCTCGATCGCCTTGACCTGCAGCGCCAGATATTTCGAGTTGATCCGGCACTGCGCGAGGCTGCCGGCGATGAACCAGAGGCCGGGCTGCGGCGTGCGGGTGTACATGTTGCGCAGCTCCTGGCCGTCGCCGAAACCCCAGATCGGGCCGACGCGCGCGGCGATGTCGTCGCCGAACAGTTTTCGCACCAGCGCTTCCTGCGGCTTGTAGCCGGTCGCCAGCACGATCAGCTCGGCGGCAAGGTGCTCGCCGCTCTTCATCCGCGCGCCGTCGGCGACAAAGCAGTCGATATCGTCGAACTGGATCAGCCTGATCGCGCCGCCGGCGACCAGGTCGGAGCAGCCGACATTGAAATAATAGCCGCCGCCGCGGGTGAGGTATTTGAACTGCCAGCCGGTACCGCCGTCGCCGTAGTCGAGCTTGAAGCCGACGCGCGTCAGCCCGTCGAGCAGTTCCTTGTCGAGATTCCTGGATTGCTCGGTCAGCATCACGTGGCTGCGTTTGGCCAGCACCAGCGGCATCGAAGTCGCGATCAGGTCGTTGTCCTCCAGCGTGCCCTCGTTATAGGCCGCATAGGCCAGTTGCGCCGAAGGTTCGATGTTGGTGACCAGGGTCGAGCTGCGCTGAACCAGCGTGACGTCGGCGCCGCTCGAATGCAGGTCCTGCGCGATATCGTGGCCGCTGTTGCCGGTGCCGATCACGATCGCTTTCTTGCCTTTCCACGTCTCGCCGTCGTCATATTGGCTGGAATGCAGAATTTTGCCGGCAAAATTCTTCAAGGAAGGAATATCTGGCAGGTTCGGAATGCCGCTGACGCCGGTGGCCATCACGACATGGCGCGGATGCATCGTGCGCTTCGAACCGTCGGCCAGGCGCAGCGCCACCGACCAGCGTCCCTGCGCTTCGTCGTAACTGCCGCTCTCGAACTCGGTGCCGGTCCAGTAGTTCAGCTCCATGGCATCGACATAGGCCTCGAACCAGTTGGCGAGCTTGTCCTTGGGGATATAGACCGGCCAGTTCGGCGGGAACGGCATATAGGGCAGGTGGTTGACCTGCACCTGGTTGTGCAGCGTCAGCGCGTGGTAGCGCTTGCGCCAGTTGTCGCCGATGCGCGGCCAGCGGTCGACGATCAGCGTGTCGATCCGCAATTGCTTCAGCCGCGCCGCGATCGCAAGGCCGGCCTGGCCGCCGCCGACCACCAGCACGGCGGGATCGCGATCGGCGTATTGGCTCGACGCCTTCCGCAGGTCCAGCCAGTTGGGGCCACGAAAATCCCGCGAGTAGGACTGGCCGCTCGGCCGCGCCGATCCCAGCGGCTCCTCGAATCCTTTCAACTCGTCGAGCGCGGTAAGCAGCGTCCAGGCCTTCAGCCGGTTGCCGTCGGCGGGGTCCGGGATCAACCGCAGAATCCCGCTGCCGCGGCCCTGCGCGGTTTCGAACTTGAAAATCGTCTCGATCGCGACGGTGCCGGCGCGGGCGACCCGGCGCGGCGCGGCGCGATCGGGATCGATGCGAAAATCGTGCGGCGCGGCGCCGATGGCGTGAACCTTCAATTCCCGCAAGATGGCGTCGGCGCCATTGATGGTCTGCAGGTGCCAGCTCAGCGCCAGCACATCGCGCCAGTAGCTTTCGGGGTGAAACAGGATCTTGAGGGCGGATTCATCGGGCTTTGCGATGGCGTTTTCGAATTGCGCCAGCCAGTCTTCAGCGGCGATCGATATATCGTCGGTTCTGTCCAGCATCGGCGTCTTCTCTATCGGGCCGTCTTTGCGGCGTTTCCCTGACGACAAAACCTATACCGTTTGCGATCGTGCAGAAAGGGCGCGATCAGAACTCCGCTATGCCGCCAACGACAGAATGTGACCCTGCTGCGGCGGCACGCGGCCGTTTAGCGTGTCGAGATAGACCTGTTTCACCGCCGCGGTCCCGCGGCCTTCGATCACGGTGAGCCATCGTTCCAGCATCGGGGCGAAGCCGGACCAGGCTGCGCCGAACCGCGTGTCGATGCCGCCGGGGCCCCATTCCCTGGCGCGTTTGCGAATCTGGTCGGGCGCGAAGAACCAGTTCGGCTTGGCGCCGGGCAATTCCTCTTCATCCGGCGATGAGCTGCGGTGGGTAAGCCCGATGCGCCCGGAATATTTCATTCCATCGCCGAAATGCCGGTGCAGGGTGGCGCGCAACGCGCTGTCGCCGGCCATGTCCACGAACGCGACGGAAGCGTCCGAAGGCAGCGTGGTTACGGCATCGTAGGTCACGACGTCGTCGTAACAGCCGAGCGACTGCACAAAATCGGCGTTGGCCGCCGAAGTCAGCCCGATCACGCGGACCTGCTTGCGCAACGCGTGCAGCAGATGAGCAAGCCCGAAGGCGGTCTTGCTGGAGGCGCTGGAGAGCATCACGCAGCGCGCGCCGAAGAACGCATTCTCGCTGAGGTAATCGTCGACCAGGAACGACAGCATGAACAGCGGCCGCAGCAGCGCCTGATAATCGCCCTGCCGGCCGGCAAAGGCGGGATCGGCCCCGACGCGCGCATAGGCATTATACACCGGCGCCACACCTTGGCGATGCGCGGCGGCGTCGCGCAGACCGCGCCTGCCGACGTCGGCGGCCTCGATGACGAGATGCGTCGCCATCGGAAAATAGCCGAACAGACGCTCGCCTTCGGCGATGCCCGGATGACGCGAGGCGATCACCTCGCCAAATCCCCACACCGGAATATTTCCGAAATGTTCCGGCGCCGGAAACAGCTGCCAGTATTTCAACTGGTCGCCGAGCACCGCGTAGGTGATGTTGTTGGCGGTAAGGGCGAAGCGATCGACCTTGACCAGCAGCGCGCCGGCAGGAAGCTCGGTCGCGTCGGGCAGCTGCGTCTCGATGAATTTGCATTGCTGCAAATCGTTGCGTGCAACGATGAAGTCGGTGGAGTTCATCTTTTCGATCCCGGCAGTTTCGCTGCCGCGATCTTTGCTTTTGACGATGACCGTTTTGCAACAGGCCTCTTGTTTAAAACAGCGTTCGCTTTTGCCGCGGTCTTGTCCGCTCCTGCGATCACGCCCTCGCGCTTCTTGATCGCCCGGTAGTAGGACCACCACAGATGCGCCGCGGCGCCGCGCCAGGGACGCCACGGCTCCGCCAGCGGCGCCATCTGCTTTACGGTCGGCCGCGTCTTCAGGCCAAGTCCGATTCTGACCGCTTCCTGCACGGCGAGATCGCCGGCGGGCCAGGCGTCGCCATGGCCGAGGCAAAACAACAGGTAGACGTCCGCGGTCCAGGGGCCGATGCCGTGCAGCGCGGTCAGCGTGTTGTGCGCGGCGTCGGCGTCCTCGTTGGCCAGCACGTCGAGATTGAGCCGTTCGGCGGCGATCTCGCGCGCGAGATTTTTGAGAGTTTTGATCTTCGCCGCCGACAGGCCAAGCCGGCCCAGCCGGCCGGCGCGCGCCTTGCCCAGGGCCTGATGATGAAACGGATCGAACGCGGCCGTGAGGCGGGCCCAGATCGCGGCGGCGCTGGCGGTGGACAATTGCTGGCCGCAGACGATCGCGGCGAGGCCGGCAAAACCGGGCTCGCGCCGCCGCAGCGCCGGCATGCCGGCGATCTCGAATACCGGCTCGAGCCGCGGGTCCTGCCGGACCAGCGCGTGGATGGCCTCTTCGAGGTCGGCCTGGGTGTTGAGGTGGAGGGTCATTGCGACTTAAAACGACCATGTCCCGCGAAAGAGATCAATGCCACCCGTTTTCCGCTTTGCGCCGAGCCCGAACGGCTATCTGCACCTCGGCCATGCCTATTCGGCGTTGCTGAATTTCGATTCCGCCAGACAGGCCGGCGGCCGCTTGCTGTTGCGCATCGAGGATATCGACGCCACCCGCTGCAGGCCGGAATTCGAGGCCGCGATTCATGAGGATCTCGCCTGGCTTGGCATCGCCTGGGAAGTCCCGGTGCGGCGGCAGTCCGAGCATCTTTCGGACTATCGCGATGCGGTCGAGCAACTTCAAAGCCTGGATCTGGTCTATCCAAGCTTTGAAAGCCGCGCCGAAATCGCAAGACGGGTGGCGGAGCGGGAGGCACGCGCTCCCTGGCCACGCGACCCCGACGGGGCGCCGCTCTATCCGGGTGGCGCAAAACTGCTGTCGTCCGATGAACGGGCGCGGCTGCTCGAATCCGGCGCGCCTTACGCGCTGCGGCTCGATATGGAAGCGGCCTGCGCGCGCGCCGGCGCCTTGAGCTGGATCGAGCACGGCGAAGGTCCCGATGGCGAGACCGGCGTGGTGGCCGCCCGGCCGGAGGCGTGGGGCGACGTCATTCTGGCGCGCAAGGAGACGCCGACCAGCTACCATCTCTCGGTGGTGATCGACGACGCCCTGCAGGGCGTGAGCGATGTGGTGCGGGGGCAGGACCTGTTCTGGTCGACCAGCGTCCACCGGCTGCTGCAGCAGTTGCTGGGCTTGCCCCATCCCTCCTACCGGCATCACCGCCTGATCCGCGATGCCGCGGGGCGAAAGCTGTCGAAGTCATCCGAGGCCACGGGCTTGCGCGACCTCCGCAGCCAGGGTGCGACGCCGGCCGATATAAGCCGTCTGGTCGGCCTGCCTTGATTGCGGCGGCCTTGCCAAAGCCCCATCAAAACGGGGAAAAACCCGCTGCGGCGTGACTCTGCGCGTCCGGCCGTGGCATGGTGGGAATGGCCAGGGTCAGGGGAATCATGGCGGCAAAATCGCGCTCACCGCGCACCACACGGTCGGCGAAACGCCGGCCGCCGAAGAAGCGCGCTTCCGGCCTTGCCGTCCGCAAGGCGCGTAAACGCGCCGCCAAAACCCGCGTCGTGAAGGCGGCTGGACCGGGCATGGTCGAGGCGGCGCTCGCCGCGTTCGCGCATGAGGTCCGCACCCCGCTCACCGGCATTCTCGCCATCAGCGATCTCCTGGCGACGTCGGACCTCGACGAGCGCGAGCGGCGCTGGGTCGATACCATCAAGGCCGGCGCGGAACATCTCGCCAGCCTCGCCACCCTGTTCGTCGATGCCGCCCGGGGCGGCCACGTCGGGGTGCGGCAGGATTTCTTCGATCTGCGGGCGCTGGCCCGCAGCGCCGGCGATTCGCTCGCCGGCCGGGCGGCGGCGAAGGGCCTGCAATCCCGCGTCGATATTCCGGAGAAGCTGCCGGCGCTGGTGGAGGGCGACCCCGTGCGGCTGCGCGCCGCACTGGAAAACCTGATCGACAATGCGGTGAAGTTCACCGAACAGGGCGGCGTCGCGCTCGCGGTGGTCCCGATGCGCGGCGTCAGGGGCAAGATTGGCGTCGCCTTTTCGGTTTCCGACAGCGGGATCGGGCTCGCGCTCAACGAGATCAAGCGGCTGTTCCGTCCGTTCTCGCAGGCCAATGTCAGCATCGCCTCGCGCTTCGGCGGCGCCGGGCTCGGACTGTCGTCGGTCAAGCAGATCGCGCGCGCGATGGGAGGCGACATCGTCGTCGCGCAGCGGCGCGGCGGCGGAACCACCTTCACGCTGACCGTGAGTTTGACCCGCGCCAAGGCGTCGAAGGCGGCCGCTTCAGGCGCGAATGCCGTGGTCCCGGCCGGACCGGCGCAGGCGCTGCACATCCTCGGTGTCGAGGACAATCCGTTCGGCCGCGTCGTGCTCAACACGATCCTCACCGAGCTCGGCCATCAGGCTGAATTCATCGGGCGGGGCGAGGCCGCCCCCGAGCGGATCGCGCAAGGCGAGCTTCGACGCGGTGCTGATGGACATGGTGCTGCCGGGCATCGACGGCGTCGAGACCATCCGGCGAATTCGAGCCTTAAGTCCGCCGCTCGGCCGCATCGCGATCATCGGGGTGTCGGGCCGCGGCGACGACGAGGCGGCCGCGCGCGCGGCCGGCGCCGACGCCTTTCTGGTCAAGCCTGTGAGTCCAAGGGCGCTAGCGACTGCGCTGCTTGAAGCGACACGCCGTGCGGCAGCCGCGACTTGATGATCGCCGCGTTCAGTTCGCCGCCATACACGAAGATGGCGGCGATGAAATACAGAAACACCAGCGCGATGATGACCGACGCCAGGCCGGCATACATCGTGACGTAGTTGTTGGCGAAGCGCGCGAGATACTGGCCGAACACGATGCCCGACACCAGCGAGGCCACCAGGGTGAAGATGATGCCCGGCAGGATCTGCAGGAACCCGCGGCGGCCCGCCGGCAGCCAGGCATGCAGGATGAAGAGCGCGACCGTCAGCGCGCCGATGGTGATGCTGTAGCGCGACACGTTGAGAAAATGCTCGTTGGTCTCGATGATCAGCGGAATGTGGCGCCGGGCGGCTTCCAGCATCAGCGGTCCGAGCACGATCAGGAACGCCATCGCCAGCGCCGTGAAGGCGGCGACCAGGGTGTAGCCGATCGATTCCAGCCGCAGCCAGTACCAGCGCCGCGGCTCGATCACCGAATAGGAGCGGTTCAGGCCGACGCGCAGGCTTTCGACGCCGTTGGAGGCAAAATACACCGCGAGCACGGCGCCGATGGTCAGCGCGTCGCCGCGGGTCGTGGTCAGCACGTCGTGAATCTCGCCCGACAGCGCATCGGCGACCTGCTTAGGCCAGACCTGCAGCATCAGCCCGGCCGCCTGGTCGGCGAGTTCCTTGGAGCCGAAAAAGCCGGCCAGCGACGTCAGCACGATCAGAAACGGAAACAGCGCCATCAATGCCGACAGCGCGATGTGGCTGGCGATCGCCCAGCCGTCATCGGCGAGAAACTCGTAGAACGCATCCATGACGACCAGATAGACGTAGCGAAGCTGCCTCACATTACACCTTGGTCAGTGGAGGACGGATTCATCCGGCGAGTCGTGCCTACCTTCTGATATTATTGAACTAAAAGCCAGATCGTTGCGGGCGGCGCGAGTTTGGTGGCGGACCGCCCGGCGCGGTGTTAAGTACGGCCATGGCATCCTTCCTGAGCTTGATCATCCTTCCCATCGCCGTCGGCGCGGTCGCACTGGTACTGTTAATGGGTCTCGTCAACATGATGCGGGGCGGATCGCCGAACCGCTCGCAGAAGCTGATGCGGTTGCGGGTCTTGCTGCAATTCGTAGCGATTGTCATCACCATGCTCGCGGTCTGGGCGATGAGCCACTAAGGGAGAACGGCCATGGTTGTCCTCAATCGCATCTACACGCGAACCGGCGATGACGGCACCACGGCGCTCGGCAGCGGCGAACGCCGCCCGAAATATGATCTGCGCATCGGCGCCTATGGAACCGTCGACGAGACCAACGCCGCCATCGGCATCGCGCGGCTGCATCTCGCCGAGGCGCGCGAGCTCGACGCGATGCTGGGCCTGATCCAGAACGATCTGTTCGACCTCGGCGCCGACCTCGCGGTGCCCCATCGCGAAGGCAAGGCGGAGCGGCTGCGCATGCTGTCGAGCCAGGTCGAGCGGCTCGAGCGCGACATCGATACCCTGAACGCGCATCTGGCCCCGCTCACCTCGTTCGTGCTGCCCGGCGGCACGCCGGCCGCGGCCCATCTGCATCTGGCGCGCACGATTTGCCGCCGGGCGGAACGCATGATGGTGGAACTCGCGGCCAGGCCCAATGAACCGGTCGGCGATGCCGCGATCCAGTACATGAACCGGCTGTCGGACTTCCTGTTCGTCGCCAGCCGTTCGGTGAACGACAACGGCGCCGGGGACGTGTTGTGGGTGCCCGGCCAGAATCGTTAAAGCGCCTCCGCCGGGGGTGATTTTTGGCCTTCGCGCGTTGACCGGGGTGGGCCGGACCTTTAGGTTCCGCGCCCAAGCTGATCAATAGCCAAAATTCAAGCGAAAGAGGATCGATGAAGGTTCTGGTGCCGGTGAAGCGGGTGGTCGATTACAACGTCAAGGTCCGGGTCAAGAGCGACGGATCGGGCGTCGAACTGTCCAACGTCAAGATGTCGATGAATCCGTTCGATGAAATCGCCGTCGAGGAGGCGCTGCGGCTGAAAGAGGCGGGCAAGGCGACCGAGGTGGTGGTGGTGTCGATCGGCCCCGCACAGGCGGCCGAAACCATCCGGACCGGCCTCGCGATGGGCGCCGACCGCGGTATCCTGGTCAAGGCCGAGGGCAACGTCGAACCGCTGGCGGTGGCGAAGATTCTCAAGGCGATCGCCGACGAAGAGAAGCCCGGCCTGATCATTCTCGGCAAGCAGGCGATCGACGACGACTCGAACCAGACCGGCCAGATGCTGGCGGCGCTGCTCGGATGGTCGCAGGCGACGTTCGCCTCCAAGCTCGAGGTCGATGGAACCGATTTCAAGGTGACGCGCGAAGTCGACGGCGGCCTGCAGACCCTGAAACTCAAGGGCCCGGCGATCGTAACGACCGATCTGCGGCTCAACGAGCCGCGCTACGCCAGCCTGCCCAACATCATGAAGGCGAAGAAGAAGCCGATTGCCGAGAAGAGCGCGCCCGACTACGGCGTCGATCTCACCGCCCATCTCGAGATCCTCAAGACATCCGAACCGCCGGGCCGCAAGGGAGGCGTCAAGGTCAAGGACGTCGCCGAGCTGGTGTCGAAACTCAAGAATGAAGCCGGGGTTCTCTAGATGACCACGCTGTTGATTGCCGAACACGAACACGCCACGCTGAAGGATTCGACCAACAAGGCGCTGACGGCGGCGACCCAGCTCGGCGCCGAGGTCCATGTGCTGGTCGCCGGCGGCGGCGAGGGCACCAGGGCGGCGGCGGAGGCCGCTTCCAGGCTCGCCGGCGTCAGCAAGGTGCTGGTCGCCGAAGGCGACGCCTATGCGCACGATCTCGCCGAGCCGCTGGCTGCCCTGATCGTGGCGCTGGCGCCGTCCTATGACGCCTTCGTCGCGCCCGCGACCTCGCGCTTCAAGAACGTGATGCCGCGCGTCGCGGCGCTGCTCGACGTCATGCAGGTGTCGGAAATCATCAAGGTGGTTTCGCCCGACACCTTCGAGCGGCCGATCTATGCCGGCAACGCGATCCAGACGGTGAAATCGAAGGACGCCAAGAAGGTCATCACGGTGCGGACCTCCACCTTCGCCGCGGCCGGAACCGGCGGCAGCGCGGCGATCGAAAATGCGGCCTCGGCCGCCGATCCCGGCCTTTCCAGCTTCGTCGGCGAGGAAGTCGCGAAAAGCGACCGTCCCGAACTGACGTCGGCGAAGATCATCGTCTCCGGCGGCCGCGCCATGCAGAGCCGCGAGAACTTCGCCAAATATATCGAGCCGCTCGCCGACAAGCTCGGCGCCGGCGTCGGTGCATCGCGCGCCGCGGTCGATGCCGGCTATGCGCCGAACGACTGGCAGGTCGGGCAGACCGGCAAGGTGGTGGCGCCGGAGCTCTATATCGCGATCGGTATTTCCGGCGCGATCCAGCATCTCGCCGGCATGAAGGATTCCAAGGTGATCGTCGCGATCAACAAGGATGAGGATGCGCCGATCTTCCAGGTCGCCGATTACGGTCTGGTCGCGGATCTGTATCAGGCGGTTCCGGAACTGACCGAGGAACTCGGCAAGCTCGGCAAGTGACGTTTGAGCCGGCCGAACTCCGGCCGGTGTGTATGCAAAGAGGATGGGCAGGCGCGGGATGCGCGCCTCGCCCCGGTGAGATGACAAAATGGCTATGATCAAGAAGGTCGGCGTGATCGGCTCGGGCCAGATGGGCAACGGGATCGCGCATGTGGCGGCGCTGGCCGGACTCGACGTCGTGCTCAACGACGTGTCCGCCGAGCGCCTGAAGTCGGGAATGGCGACCATCAACGGCAATCTGTCGCGCCAGGTTGCCAAGAAGATCATCACCGAGGAGGCGCGCAAGAAGGCGCTGGAGCGGATCGTCTCCACCGAGACCATGGACGGGCTTTCCGATTGCGATCTGGTGATCGAAAGCGCGGTGGAGAAGGAAGAGGTCAAGCGCAAGATTTTTCACGACCTGTGCGCGGTGCTGAAGCCGGACGCCATCGTCGCCTCCAACACCTCGTCGATCTCGATCACGCGGCTCGCCGCCTCCACCGACCGGCCCGAGCGCTTCATCGGCATTCACTTCATGAATCCGGTGCCGCTGATGGAGCTGGTCGAACTGATCCGCGGCATCGCCACCGACGACGCGACCTTCGACGCGGCCAAGGAATTCGTCACCAGGCTCGGCAAGCACGTCGCGGTGTCCGAGGATTTTCCGGCCTTCATCGTCAACCGCATCCTGCTGCCGATGATCAACGAGGCGATCTATACGCTGTATGAGGGCGTCGGAAACGTCGAGGCGATCGACGCCGCGATGAAGCTCGGCGCGCACCATCCGATGGGGCCGCTGGAACTCGCCGATTTCATCGGGCTCGACACCTGCCTGTCGATCATGCAGGTGCTGCACGAGGGACTGGCCGACTCCAAATACCGGCCGTGCCCGCTGTTGGTAAAATACGTCGAGGCGGGCTGGCTCGGCCGCAAGACCCAGCGCGGCTTCTACGACTATCGCGGCGACAAGCCGGTGCCGACGCGGTAGGTCTCGTTATTGCGGGGCCAGACCGGCAATCGATCCGCTTCGAAAATACATTCTTTGTGAAAGCCGGTGGATGGGCAGGTCAAAGCCCGCGCCTGACCGGCGTAACTCGTTACCACCGCTTTCAGCTCCATCTCCAGCATTCGTTAACCCCTGCGGGGTAGCGTGGCTCGCGACGGAAAGTGGTGCGTTATGGATATGATGAGCATTGTCAGCAGTATGCTTGCCGCCCAGGCGGGCAACACGCAGATGCAGGTCGCCGCCACCATCATGAAATCCAACGCCGATTCCGAGAAATCCGCGGTCTTGACGCTGTTGGGCGCGGCCCAGCAGAACATGTCGTCGCTGGCCAATGTCGGCGCCGGCATCGGCGGCAACCTCGACGTTTCGGCCTAGGGTCCGATCAGTTCCGCTGAATCAGGAAAACCGCGACAGACCAGGTGTCCGGTCGGTCACTCAATCAGACGACTTTCGGCAACGTTACGTGCACCCATCGGCAAGCACCAGTTTGCTCGTCGTCGTATCGTGGCGCACCTTGAACAGGTCTTGAATTTCAGGATCACCCAGAAATGCCTCGGCCTTTGCGCGCTCGGGAAATTCGATGATGACCATCCGTTCGGGCTTCCAATCACCCTCAATGGTCGTTGGCTGGACCCCCTGGACGATGTATTTTCCCGAATGTTTTGCGATGAATGCAGGGATTTCAGCGATGTATTTTCTGAAACCGCCGAAGTCGTTCACCGACAAGTCGAGCACCAGATACGCTTTCATTCCCTGCCTCGCTAGAGCCCGGCGGCTACCGGGTTCATCGCCGCCGTGATCAGCTTGATGGCGTCGTCGCTGTCCCAATCGGCCGGCCCGGCAATGGTCGCGATCTCGCAGCCCTGGCCGTCGACCAGCACCGAGGTCGGCATCCCCAGCGCCCGGCCTACAGCCTTAAGGTCCTGAAAAACCTTGGCTTTCTCGTCGCTAAAATAGCCGAGCCGGGTCAGATGGGCGTCTTTCAGGAAATTCTTCGGCTTTTCCGGGTCGCGGGTGTCGATGTTGATGGCGACCACCTCGAAATTCTCACCTCCCAGTCGGGTTTGCAGGCCCTCCAGCGCGGGCATCTCCTTGCGGCAGGGCACGCACCAGGTCGCCCACAGGTTCACCAGCACCGTGCGCCCGCGCCAGTCGGACAGCTTCTTGGGCTTGCCGTCGGCATCCTCGAAGGCGAGGTCCGGCAGCCGCAACGGCGCCGTCGCCATGGTCAGCGCCGCCACCTCGCCATGCGCCAGCGGCGCGATCTTGCGGGCCAGGGCGACCGCCCCGCGGCAGGCGGGGTCGCCGGTCGCGGTGCCTCTTAACCCGCCGATCCCGTATATCCCGGCGAATCCGATCGCCGCCCCGATCACGACCGCAGCGATGGCGATGGGGATCCGGCGGGTGGCGGCGGGGCGGGGCGAGGGCAGTTCGGGCATATCGTTTGTCATCCTGTATCAGATACGGCTATGCAGGGCCTGTGCAACGGCCGGTTTCAAGCGTTTGGCGCGCCGGCGTGACGATCGATGGCGGGTCATGAGTACAGATGTCATGAGTAACGGATCATGAGCAACAAGATGTGGGGCGGGCGGTTCACCGAGCGCCCCGATGCGATCATGGAGGAAATCAACGTCTCCATTGACGTCGATCGTCACCTGTATGCCCAGGACATCGCCGCGTCCAAGGCCCACGCCGCGATGCTGTCAGCGCAAGGCATTATCACGGCAAACGATGCGAAAAACATCAAATCCGGTCTAGACACGATTTTGTCAGAGATCGGCAAGGGATCGTTCGATTTCAAGCGCGCGCTCGAAGACATTCACATGAATGTCGAGAGCAGGCTCGGCGAACTGATCGGCCCCGCGGCGGGACGGCTGCACACCGCGCGCTCGCGCAACGATCAGGTGGCGACCGATTTCCGGCTCTACGTCCGCGACACGATCGACGAAACCGACGCGGCGCTGGCCGCGTTCCAATCCGCGCTGGCGGAGCGGGCTCTCGAACATGCCGCGACCGTGATGCCGGGCTTCACCCATTTGCAGACCGCCCAGCCGGTGACGTTCGGGCATCATTTGCTGGCCTATGTCGAGATGGCGGCGCGCGACCGCGGCCGCTTCGCCGACGCCCGCAGGCGTCTCAACGAATTGCCGCTCGGCGCGGCGGCGCTGGCCGGCACCTCGTTCCCGATCGATCGGGCCGCGACGGCGAAAGCGCTCGGCTTCGACCGGCCGATGGCCAATTCGCTCGACGCGGTTTCGGACCGCGACTTCGTGCTCGAAACCCTGTCGGCGGCCTCGATCGCGGCGGTGCATCTGTCGCGCTTTGCCGAGGAAATCGTGATCTGGACCTCGCCGCTGGTCGGGCTGGTGCGGCTATCCGACAAATTCACCACCGGCTCCTCGATCATGCCGCAGAAGCGCAATCCCGACGCCGCCGAACTGGTGCGCGCCAAGACGGGCCGGGTGATCGGCGCGCTCACCGGCTTGCTGATCGTGATGAAGGGGCTGCCGCTGGCCTATCAAAAGGACATGCAGGAGGACAAGCAGGGCGCGATGGAGGCGTTCGGCGCGCTGTCGCTGGCGGTCCGGGCGATGACCGGAATGGTCATGGACATCGTGCCGGACGAGGCGCGGATGAAACTGGCCGCCGGCGAGGGCTACGCCACCGCCACCGATCTCGCCGACTGGCTGGTGCGGACGCTGAAAATGCCGTTCCGCGACGCCCACCACGTCACCGGACGCATCGTGGCGCTGGCTTCGAAAGCCGGTGTGCCGCTGCACCTGCTCCCCCTCAAGGACATGCAGGCGATCGAGCCCAGGATCACGAAGGAAGCCCTGGATGTGCTTTCGGTGGAAGCGTCGGTGAAAAGCCGCAGCAGCTATGGCGGAACCGCGCCGAAGAACGTATTGGCGCAGGCGAAAAGCTGGCTCAAGCGGCTCGAAAAAGAGCGAAAATTGGGCTGAGGACGAGAATTTCGCTGCAATTTCATGATTGTCCTCCCCTCGCCAGAGCAGGGCAATCTTTGTATGGTGCGGCCGCATTGGGGATTTTGTCGTGAATTGTAATTACCGCCCGACACGTCAGGGATGGGCCGTCATCCTGTTGAGCGCGGCCGTGCTCGCGCTCGCGGGCTGCGGACGCAAGGGCATGCTCGACCTGCCGCCGAACACCCCGCCGCAGGCGGCCGCGGCGGCGCAAGCCGATGCCGACCACGAGCCAGCCGCGAGCGCACCGAGCGTGTTCAACCCGTATTACGGAACCGACGCGCCGCCGGCCGCGCCCAAAGGCAGCAAGAGATCCTTCATTCTCGATCCGCTGCTGGATAGTCACTGAGCCGGTGCGGTGGATTTGACATTCGCTACGGTTTTTCCGCGAGTCCCTCCAGCGAATGTCGAATCCAGGGCCGCACCGGAATTATATTTTGCTGGTGTTCCCTTGGGTTCTAACATTCGCAAAAGTGCGCGCTGCGAAGGGATGCGAATGTTAGAACGGGAATACCAGCCATGAACCATTTCGACTATCGCAACGGCGTGCTGCACGCCGAGGCGGTGAATCTCATCGATCTGGCGGACGCGGTCGGCACCCCCTTTTATTGCTATTCGACCGCGACCCTCGAGCGGCACTACCGCGTCTTCACCGAGGCATTCGCCGGCGAGAAGGCGGTGGTGTGCTACGCCATGAAGGCCAACTCCAACCAGTCGGTGCTGCGCACGCTGGCGAAACTCGGCGCCGGCGCCGACGTGGTTTCCGGCGGCGAGTTGAAGCGGGCGCTGGCCGCCGGCATCCCGCCGGAGAAGATCCTGTTTTCGGGAGTCGGCAAGACCGAAGCCGAACTGCGCGCGGCGCTCGACGCCGGCATTCTCTGCATCAACGTCGAATCCGAACCCGAACTGGAATTGCTGTCGCGGCTCGCGGTCGAGACCGGGAAGACGGCGCGCATCTCGGTGCGCGTCAACCCCGACGTCGATGCCGGCACCCATGCCAAGATCGCCACCGGCAAATCCGAAAACAAGTTCGGCGTTCCGCTGGCGCGGGCGCGGGCGGTCTATGCCCGCGCCGCCAGGCTGCCGGGGATCCAGGTGACCGGTACCGACATGCATATCGGCAGCCAGATCACCGATTTGAGCCGGATGGAAACCGCGTTCCGCATCCTGTCGGAATTCGTGCAGACGCTGCGCGCCGACGGCCACACCATCTCGCATATCGATTTCGGCGGCGGCCTCGGCATTCCCTATCATATGGATCGGGAGGCGCCGCCGGTGCCCGCCGCCTACGCCGCCATGGTCAAGCGGGTGACGCACAATCTCGGCTGCACGCTGATGTTCGAGCCGGGGCGGATGATCGTCGGCAATGCCGGCATCCTCGTCAGCCGCGTCATCTACGTGAAGCCCGGCGACGCCAAGAACTTTGTCATCATCGACGCGGCGATGAACGATTTGATCCGGCCGACGCTGTACGAGGCGCATCACGACATCCTGCCGGTCCGTGAAGCCGCCGGGGACGCGCGCATCATTACCGCCGATGTGGTCGGGCCGGTCTGCGAAACCGGCGACTATCTCGCGCTCGACCGCAAGCTGCCCGAGCCCAGGGCCGGCGATCTGCTGGCGATCATGACGGCCGGCGCCTACGGCGCGGTGCAGTCCGGCACCTACAACACCCGTCCGCTGGTGCCGGAAGTGCTGGTCAAGGACGACCAATACGCGGTGGTGCGCCCGCGTATCGAGGTCGACGCCCTGATCGCGATGGACAAGACCGCGCCGTGGCTGTGAGCAGCCTCACTTCGCCGCGTGGCCGCCTTTGGCTCCGCCCACCACCACGCCGGCGGCCTGCTCGATCGGCTTGATCGCGGACGTGAAATCGGACTCCGCGCCCATGTCGCGGATCACCACTTCCCAGAGCCGGCCGACCGCCTCGGCGACTTCCATCGACAGCCCCAGCGCCCGCATTTCGTCGAGGCAGAGCCGCACGTCCTTCACCATCAGCCCGGTGGCAAAGCCGAAATCGAAGCTGCGCGGCAGCACCGAGCGGGGAAATTTGTCCCGGCTGGCGGTGTTGAGCCCCGAACCCGCATTGATCACGTCGATCATCACGGCCGGATCGAGCCCGGACTTGACGCCCATCACCACGGCCTCCGATGTCGCGACCATCGCGGTCGCCGACAGGAAGTTGTTGGCAAGCTTCATGGTCTGCGCCGAGCCGGGCTTTTCGCCGATGAAGAACACCTTGCCGATCACGGCGAGCGCCGGCTTCACCGCCTCGAAATCGGCCTTGGGTCCCGACACCATCACCGCGAGCGTCCCCTTTTCGGCGCCGCCGACGCCGCCGCTCACCGGGCTGTCGAGCTGCACGATGTTGCGCTTCGCCAAGAGGTCGTGAATCCGCACCGCCATGTGGGAGCCGACGGTGGAGAGATCGACGAAGCGCTTGACCTGTTTGCCCTCGATGACGCCGTCCCTGCCGGTCGCGACGTCGAGCGAAGCCTGCAGCGACGGCAGGCTCGCCATCACGGTCTCGGCGCGGTCGGCGACGTCTTTCGGCGAGGAAGCGGCCGCGGCGCCCATCGCGACCAGTCCGTCCACGGCTTCCTTGCGCTGGTCGAACACGACGAGATGATGTTTCGCCTCGATCAGGCGGCGGGCCATGGGAAAGCCCATCTTTCCAAGGCCGATGAATCCGATGTCCATGGTGATATGCCTCTAGCCCTTGTCCAACTCGGCGAACACTTCGCGCGCGATCCGGAAACTGTCGACGCCTGCGGGCACGCCGGCATAGATCGCCACCTGCATGAAGATTTCGCGGATCTCGTCCCTGGTGACGCCGTTGACCAGCGCGCCCTTGATGTGCACCCGCAATTCGTGCGGCCGGTTGAGGATCGAGATCATGGCCAGGTTCAGCATGCTGCGGGTCTTGCGCGGCAGCTCCTCGCGGCCCCACACCGCGCCCCAGCAATATTCGGTGACCAGTTCCTGAAACGGCTTGTTGAAATCGTCGGCGTTCTTCAGCGCATTGGCGACGTAGGCCTCGCCCAGTACGGCCTTGCGAATTTCCAGTCCCTTGTCGTGCGTTTTCTTGTCCATGACGATCCTCGGTGTTTCCCCTGACGGTTCGCGGCGGACGTTACGGGGTCGCGGCGGCGCAGTCACGCCTCCGTGTCATGCGTATTTCCGGGTGGGGTTACCGTTCAAGTACGGGTGCCTCACTGCCGCCGTTGTGCTAGGATGATGTGTCGGCAACCCGGAGAGTTGATTGAGCGGCGCTACCCCTGACCCGTCACAGCCAGCCCCTGTCCCTGATGCCGTTTCGCGGCTCAAGCTCGCGCAGGCATTGCAGCGGGCCAGATATGCGATCGCCTGGGAGCGGAGTTGGCCGCATCTGGCGCGGCTCCTGACCGTCATCGGGCTGTTTCTGGTGGTCTCCTGGGCCGGATTGTGGCTGGCGCTGCCGTTCGTGGCGCGCGCCATAGGCCTCGGCCTGTTCGTGCTGGCGGCGCTGGGCGCCTTGTTTCCCCTCGTCAGGTTCCGCTGGCCAGGCCGCGAAGAGGGCCTGAGCCGGCTCGACCGCGGCTCGGGCATCCGCCACCGCCCGGCGACCGCGCTCACCGATACGCTCGCGACCCAGGATCCGGTCGCCCAGGCGCTGTGGCAGGCCCAGCGTGAGCGGACGCTGGCATCGATCAAGCGCATCCGCGCCGGCCTGCCGTCGCCGCGGCTGGCGATCCACGATCCCTGGGCGCTGCGCGCGCTGGTCGCGGTGATGATGGTGGCGACCTATGTCGCTGCCGGTGACGAGCGGAGTTTGCGCACCGAGGCGGCATTCGACTGGAACGGCGTGCTGGCGCCGGCCAACATCCGGGTCGATGCCTGGGTGACGCCGCCGCTCTATACCGGCAAGCCGCCGGTCATCCTTTCGGCCGCCAACAAGGAAGCCGCCCTTCCCGCGGCGGGGCCCTTGCCGGTACCGGCGGGTTCCACGCTGATCGTCCGCTCCAGCGGCGGCACGCTCGATGTGCTGTCCGGCGGCGGCGTGACCGAGGCCCAGCCGACCGGAGAGGCGCCCAAAGGCACCAACGAGCGGCATTTCACCATCTCGGGCGACGGCACGGCCCATGTCCGCGCGCCATCCGGTCAGCCGCAATGGAAGTTCACCGCCGTTCCGGACCGCGCCCCGACCATCGCGCTTGCCAGGGATCCGGAGCGTCAGTCCCACGGCTCGCTGCAGATGTCCTACAAGATCGAGGACGATTACGGCGTCACCGAAGCGCAGGCGCATTTCGTCGCCCGTGCCGGCGAGGCGGCGAAAGGCGCGACCGCGAACGATTCGGCCGCGCCGCGGCCGCTGTTCGACCCGCCGCAATTTCCGCTGGTGCTTCCGAACGCGCGGACCCGCAACGGGGTCGGCCAGACGGTGAAGGATCTCAGCGAGAACCCCTATGCCGGCGCCGACGTCACGCTGACGCTGACGGCAAAGGACGAGGCCGGCAACGAGGGCAAGAGCGAGCCCTTCAACATGCGGCTGCCGGAGCGGCTGTTTACAAAACCCCTGGCGCGCGCGCTGATCGAGCAGCGCCGCATCCTGGCGCTGGACGCCAATCAGAACGACAAGGTCTATGCGGCGCTCGACGCGCTGATGATCGCGCCGGAACTGTTCACGCCGGAGGCCGGGCAATATCTCGGCCTCTACAGCGTCGCGCGGCAGCTCGAGGCCGCCCGCACCGACGATGCGATGCGCGCGGTGGTGGCGAGCCTGTGGGCGCTCGCCGTCACCATCGAGGACGGCGACATCACCGATGTGGACAAGGCGCTGCGTGCCGCGCAGGACGCGCTGAAGCAGGCGCTGGAGCGCGGCGCCAGCGACGAAGAGATCAAGAAGCTGACCGACAAGCTGCGCGCGGCGCTGGACAATTTCATGCGCCAGCTCGCCGAACAGCTGCGCAACAATCCGCAGGCCCTGGCGCGGCCGCTCGATCCCAACACCAGGGTGATGCGCCAGCAGGACCTCAACAACATGATCGAGCGGATGGAGCGGCTGTCGCGCTCCGGCGACAAGGAGGCCGCCAAGCAACTGCTCGAACAGCTGCAGCAGATGCTGGAAAATCTGCAGATGGCGCAGCCCGGCCAGCCCGGCGACGGCGACATGGAGCAGGCGCTGAACGAGCTCGGCGACATGATCCGCAAGCAGCAGCAGTTGCGCGACAAGACCTTCAAGCAGGGCCAGGATTCGCGGCGCGACCACATGCGCGGCAAGCAGAACGACCAGAGCATGGGCGACCTGCAGCAGGATCAGCAGGGCCTGCGCGACCGGCTGAAGAAATTGCAGCAGGAACTCGCCAGGCGCGGCATGGGGCAGCAGGGCCAGCGCGGCGACAAAGGCCAGCGTGGCGAACAGGGCCAGCAGGGCCAGCAAGGTCAGGGCGAACAAGGCGAGGACGGCGACGGCGAGGACGGGCTCGGCCGGGCCGACGGCGCCATGGGCGACGCCGGCTCCAGGCTGGGCGAGGGCAACGCCGATGCGGCGGTGAACTCGCAGGGCAAGGCGCTGGAAGCGCTGCGCAAGGGCGCCCAGAGCCTGGCAGACGCGATGCAGCAGGGCGAGGGCGAGGGGCAGGGCGAGGGGCCGGGCATGCGCGCAGGCCGGCAGCAGAGCGGCGGCAATCAGACCGATCCCCTGGGACGGCCGCTGCATGGCCGCGAATTCGGCGACGATTTCACGGTGAAGATCCCCGGCGAAATCGACGTCCAGCGGGCGCGCCGGATTCTGGAGGAACTGCGCCGCCGCCTCGCCGATCCGCAGCGCCCGCAGCTCGAGCTCGACTACCTCGAGCGGCTGCTGAAGGATTACTGAGCGGCCGGGTTCAGCATCAATGGTGTCGTCACCCGCGAACGCGGGTGACCCAGTATTCCAGAGGCACCGGAGATAGAAGCGAGAAGCCGCGGCGTACTGGGTATCCCGCTTTCGCGGGGTACGACGGGTTGGGGATGGGGCGCGCTCTATACGCCGGTTATCCCTTCCGCGCCCCCAGCGCATCCGCCACCGCGGTGCGGATATCGGCCACCGAAAACGGCTTCGTCACCACGTCGTGGACGATCGCGTTGAGGCCGTGGGCGCGTTCGCGCTGGTCGGCAAAGCCGGTCATCAACAATATCGTCAGCTCGGGAAAATCGCGCGCCGCCGTCAGCGCCAGAGCGATGCCGTCCATCACCGGCATCTGGATATCGGTCAGCAGCAGATCGAAGGCGCCGTCTTCGCGGGTGAGGATTTCCAGCGCTTCGGCGCCGTCTTCCGCGGTGACGGTCTCGTGGCCGTCCATGGCAATGGCGCGCGCCACCAGCGTGCGCATGGAATCTTCGTCGTCGGCGATCAGCACGCGCGGCATGGCGCACTCCTGTTTCCGAAAGTTACGCCGCGCGGGCCCGGTTCAGGCGCTGCCGCGGGCGAGATCCCGCTTGTTGAAGAAGCGTATGTCGATATTGCGCCCCTCCGGAGGCGGCGAAGCCAGCCGCGACTTGAACCAGGCGCGTTCGCCCGGTTTTAGCACGGTCTGTTCCAGCACGGCATTCCAGGCGTAGATCTCCGCGCCCTGCGCGTCGCGGACGCTGAAACGCAGCCGCGGCAGTTCGACCGGCTTGCGGGACTCGCCCGTGATCACGCCCTCGATCACCAGCACCTGCTTGCCTTCGACGGTTTCGGTCGTGACCTTCACGTCCTTGAACAGCAGCCCGCGCAGATTTACCTCGAGCCCGACCATTTTGTACAACGTCGCGGTCTGCGGCAGCAGCCGCACCACATCGACCCGCCAGATGATCAAGGCCAGCACCAGCGCGCCCATCGCGGCACAGACCGTCGGCAGGCTGACGAAGGGCTTGCCCGACGCGCGGAGCAGGGCCGGCGGCCTCAGGAGCCTGCTGAACCAGGACCCGCGCCGCCTCGCGGCTCCGCTGTCCTCCGCGTCGTCCTGTGCCACCGACGGCCAGTCGGAATCGGCATCCGGCGGCGTAGCATCGCCGTCCGGCCAGTCGGCGGAAATCGAGGGGCTGTCGACCACCGGGGCGTCCTGGCTGTCATCCTCCCGCGCCAGCGCCTCCCATTCCGCGGCGGCGTCGGTATCCCCGGACGGCTGGCCAGCCGCCGCCATCGCGCGCGCCGGTGCCATCTCGATGGCATCCTCCGGCCGCGCCAGCCAGACCTCCTTGCACCGGGAACAGCGCACGGTGCGGCCGGCCGCGCCCAACGTAGCCGGGTCAATGGCATAGGAGGTTGAACAATGGGGGCAAACGATGTGCATGGAGCCAGTGTCCACAATGATATACTGGCAGGATGCTACAAGCCGACCGTTAACGAATCGGAAACCATAACCGAAGCACAACCACTTTGTTGGGTTCGCCGCCGGGGCGGCGCCAACGAGCTCCGGGTTCGCGGTTTCAGGGTTCCGGTCGCCCCCCACATCGAACGGAGCTGAGCTTGGTCCGGTTCGAAAACGTCGGATTGCGTTACGGGCTCGGCCCGGAGATTCTGCGCGACCTCAGTTTCCAGATCCCCGCCCATTCCTTCCAGTTCCTCACCGGCCCGTCCGGCGCCGGCAAGACCTCGCTCCTGAAACTGTTGTTCCTGTCGCTGCGGCCGACCCGCGGCCTGGTCACTCTGTTCGGCAACGACATCTCGTTGCTCGGCAAGGACGAGATCGCCGACCTGCGCAAGCGCATCGGCATCGTGTTGCAGGACTTTCGCCTGCTCGATCACATGACTACTTACGAAAATGTCGCGCTGCCGTTCCGGGTGATGGGCCGCGAGGAATCCAGCTATCGCAAGGAGGTCATCGATCTCCTGAAATGGGTCGGTCTCGGCGAGCGGATGGACGCGCTGCCGCCGATCCTGTCCGGCGGCGAGAAGCAGCGCGCGGCGATCGCGCGCGCGGTGATTTCACGGCCGCAGCTGCTGCTGGCGGACGAGCCGACCGGCAATGTCGATCCGACGCTGGGGCGGCGATTGTTGCGGCTGTTCATCGAACTGAACAAGTCCGGCACCGCGGTCATCATCGCCACCCATGACATCACGCTGATGGATCAGTATGACGCGCGGCGGCTGGTGCTGCATCAGGGACGGCTGCATATCTATGAGTAGAACCGACCAGCATGGTCCCCTGGTGGATCTCGGACAGGAGCGCCCGCAGGTACCGGCGAAGGCGCGCAATCTGTCGCCGATCGTGCCGCGTGCCTCGATCGCCGGCCGGGCGCTGGTCGCGGTCGTCGCCATCATGACGTTTCTCGCCTCGATCACCACCGGCACGGTGCTGCTGGTGAGCGCCTCGGCGGCGGAGTGGCAGTCGGAAGTCGCGAGCGAGATCACCATCCAGGTTCGCCCCGCGGCCGGGCGCGATCTCGACCGCGACGCGGCGGCGGCGACGCAGGCGGTGCGCGCGCAGCCGGGCTTCGTCGACGTCAGGCCGTTTACCAAGGAGGAATCCGCCAAGCTGCTGGAGCCATGGCTCGGCACCGGGCTTTCGCTCGACGATCTGCCGGTGCCGCGCGTCATTGTCGCGCGGATTCAACCCGGATCCACGCTCGATCTGGCGGCGCTGCGCACGGCGGTGACGCAGGCGGCGCCGACCGCAAGCGTCGACGATCACCGCGCCTGGATCGAACGGATGCGCTCGATGACCGGCGCCACCCTGCTCGCCGGCATCGGCATCCTCGCATTGGTGATCGTTGCGACCATCATCTCGGTTTCGTTCGCCACCCGCGGCGCGATGGCGGCCAATCGCCCGATCGTCGAAGTCCTGCACTTCGTCGGCGCCGGGGACCGCTATATCGCCAACCGGTTCCTGCGGCATTTCCTGCGGCTCGGGCTTCAGGGCGGCCTGATCGGCGGCGGCGTCGCGATGCTCGGTTTCGGCTTCTCCGAATCGATCGCCGGCTGGTTTTCGGGCACGCCGGTCGGTGATCAGTTCGCGGCCCTGCTGGGCACGTTTTCGCTGCGCCCGTCGGGCTATCTGGCGCTGGCGGCGCAGGCGGTGCTGATCGCGGCGATCACCGCCTGGGCATCGCGGCGAACGCTTTTCGCCACGCTGGACGATATCGACTGATGCGGGCGGTCATGAATACCGCGTCAAACCGGACTCCACTTCGTCACAAAACGCTTTAGACTTGGACAGGAAAGACTTGGGCGGGAAGGGATCACTGGCATCGCATGAGCTTGCAGTCCGACCATCAAGCGACCAATGCGCCGCCGGCCGCGCGGCGCGGACGGCTGCGTGCCATCCTCGTCGTAGCGTTCGCGCTTGTGTTCATCGGCGTCGCGGTCGGTTTCGTCGGGTTTCTGTCGCAGCTGCGCGGCGTCGAGGTGGCGCCTGCCAGCCGTGCCGACGGCATCGTGGTGCTGACCGGCGGCTCGTCGCGCGTCTCCGACGCGATGGAATTGCTGGCCGCCGGCTACGGCAAGCGGCTCCTGATCTCGGGCGTGCATCCGACCAACGCGGCAAGCGATATTTCGCGTTCGCTGCCCGATAACCAGCAGCTTCTGGGCTGCTGCGTCGATCTCGACCGCTCGGCGGTCAACACCCGCAGCAACGCCGCCGAGACGCGGCGCTGGGCGCACGAGCGCGGCTTCAGGTCGCTGATCGTGGTGACCTCGAATTACCACATGCCGCGGGCGATCGTCGAATTGTCGCATGCGATGCCCGATATCCGGCTGATTCCGTTCGTGGTGGTCGGCGAGAAATGGCGCGACGAGCCGTGGTGGACGAGTGGCGCGACGCTGCGGCTCTTGCTATCGGAGTATGCAAAATACGTCGCCGCCGAGATGCGGGTGCGCCTGGCCGACGCCGGTCTCGATCTGGCGCCCGAGCTTGCGGACCATCCGGCCGGATTGCCGTCGTCCAGCCCGGCGACGGCTCAAGCCAACTGATTTGGGTATGCGATGGTTTTGATCTTCCTGCGCTCGCTGGTCTACAACGTGCTGTTCTACGTGCTGCTGATATGTTGGCTGCTCGTCGCGATCCCGACCTATGCGATGCCGCGCTGGGCCATCATGAGCATCGCCAGAAACTGGGCGAAGAGCAGCATCTGGCTGCTGCGCGTGATCTGCAACGTCAAGGTGGAGTATCGCGGCCTCGAGAAGATCCCCAAGGGGCCGCTGATCGTGGCATCGAAACACCAGTCGATGTGGGAGACCTTCGCGCTGCTGCAGTTCTTCGAGCAGCCGCTGTTCATCCTCAAGCGCGAATTGCTGTGGATCCCGCTGTTCGGCTGGTACCTGATCAAGGCCAGGATGATCGGAATCGACCGCAGCGCCGGCGGCCGCGCGCTCTTGGAAATGGCGCGCCGCGCCGGCGCGGCCGTGCGGCGCGGTCGCCAGCTCATCATCTTCCCGGAGGGCACGCGGACCCCGGTCGGCGCGCCGCCGCACTACAAGACCGGCATCGCCCAGATCTATGTCGATTGCGGCGTGAGCTGTGTGCCGGTGGCGCTCAATTCGGGGCTGTTCTGGCCGCGCCGGACCTTCATGCGCTATCCCGGCACGCTGGTGGTCGAATTCCTCGATCCGCTGCCGCCCGGCCTGTCGCGCCGCGAGTTCATCGCCCGCGTCTCGACGCTGATCGAGGAAGCCACCGGCCGGCTGGTCGAGGTCGCGCGCCGCGAGCAGGCGCAGTTGTTCGGACGTGTGCCGGGCTCGGCCAAGGTCGAGGCGTAGCGCATGACGGCTTTGAGTTGAATCATATTAGAGGCTCTGCAAAAGTCAGCTCCCCTCCCTCCACGCGCATCGCGCGTGGTGGGGTCCGAGGCGAGCGAAGCTCGCTCTTGAGGTCGGGGGTGGGGGGCGTTTCAGCAGGCTCAGTGCCAGCACGAGAGTGAGAATTTGCCGCACCACCCGCCACCCCCGACCCCTTCCCGCCGCTTGCGCGGGGGAGGGGAGAAGTTCGCCTACGCCTCCGGCGGCGGCCGATGCAGCGGCCGGTCCTCGTACAGCATCTGGGCGAGCTGGTGCAGTTGCGGATCGCGAAAGCCTTCGGCCTCGATCGCCTTCACCGTGGCGATGACATAGTCGCGATTCGCCCCGGATTGCCCGTGTCCCTGCTGCACGTGACGGAGCTGCTCCGCCGGCGACAGCCGGCCGGCATACTGGACATGGCCGCGGTCGACCACATAGGCCAGCGCGCTGACGCGCTGCCGCGGCTCGTTCTCCAGCCACACCGACCGCATCACCTCGCGATAGACCGAAGTGACCTGTTCGCGGGCGCGCAAATAGGCGACGGTGTCGGCGCGATGCTGCTCCGCGACCCGGAACGCGATGCCGCGGCAGGCGCCGCCGCGGTCCAGCCCGAGCACGAGGCCGGGTTTTTCCGGCGTTCCCCGATGCACGAAGGAATAGACGCACAGCGCGCGATGCTCGCCGATCAGCCGCGCCGGAACCTGCTCGATGAAGGCAAAGCCCGGCCGCCACATCAGCGAGCCATAGCCGAACACCCACAGGTCGCCTTTGGCCAATTCCGCTTCGGACGGGATTTTCGCTGACATCGCGTGCCCGACCTACCAGAAATCCGCGGCGGATGAAAATGCGCTGACTTGATTGCAGCAGGCCCACCGCTTAATTGACAAAATCACCCGCCAAAGGTCGCCGCATGTCCGATATCACCCTCGCGCCGCGCCGGCGCCCGCTTTGGCGCCTTTTCTTCATGCCCGTCCTGCTCCTGATCGCCGCCGCCGGCTGGAGCGCGTTCTGGTTCTATGCCGCCTCGGAGGTCGGCGTGAAAGCCGACGCCTGGCGCGCGCAGGAGGCGAAAGCCGGCCGGGTCTACGATTGCGCGCGGCGATCGGTGGCGGGCTTCCCGTTCCGCCTCGAAGTCCGCTGCGACGGCGCCAGCGTCTCGCTTGTCTCGCAGACCGCCGGGCAGGCCACGGCGTCCCGGCCGCCGATCACCGCAAAGCTCGGCGAGATCCTGGTCGTGGCGCAGATCTACGACCCGAAATTGCTGATCGCGGAATTCACCGCCCCCGCCACGCTCTCCGATTCCGGCGGCACGCCTTCGATGTCGGTGAACTGGAGCAAGGCCCGCTCCAGCGTGGTCGGACTGCCGGCCGTTCCGCAGCGGGCCGACATCGTGTTCGACGATCCCGAGATCGACCGCGTCAGCGGCTCGGTGCAGACGCCGCTGGCGCGGGCCAAGCATGTCGAGCTGCACGGCCGGCTTGCGGAAGGCTCAGCCCTCGATCATCCCGTGATCGAGACCGCGCTGAAGATCGAAGGCGGCAGCGTGCAGGAAGTGCATCCGCTGCTGGCGCAGCCGTTCGACGCCGACGTGCGGGCGCTCGTGAGCGGCCTGAAGGATTTCTCGCCAAAACCCTGGCCGGAGCGGTTTCGCGAGCTGCAGGCCGCCGGCGGCCATGTCGAGATCGTGCAGTCGCGGATCGCGCAGGGCGATGTGGTCGCGGTCGCCGCCGGCACCCTCGGCCTCACCGCGCAGGGGCGTCTCGACGGCGAATTGCAGATGACGGTGGCCGGCATCGAGAAGGTGATCCCGGCGCTGGGAATCGAAAAAATGCTGGACGAGGGCGTGCCGCAGGCGACGCTCGACCGCGTCGCGCCCGGCGTCAAGACGCAGGACATCAACAATTTGTTCGGCGCGCTGGACCGCGCTATCCCCGGTCTCGGCAAGGCGATCAAGCAGAACGCCAATGTCGGCGTCGCCGCCGGCATCAACGCGCTCGGCAAGGAAGCGGTGCTGGAAGGCAAGAAGGCGCGGGCCTTCCCGCTGCGCTTCGTCGACGGCACGGTGTTTCTGGGGCCGCTGAAGGTCGGCCAGGTGCCGCCGCTGTTTTGATGGCGCCGTCGCAATCGAAAGTCGTCATACGCGGGCTTGACCCGCGTATCCATCAATCTTCACAAAGCGCATTTTTCGAAGCGGATGGATTGCCGGATCAAGTCCGGCAATGACAGTCAGCGTGTAGGATGGGCGGCCCGCCGGCTGGCCGATGTCACCCGACGGGCAAATCACTTCGCGATTTATCGGCTCCTCTGTCAAGCCCTCCTCGCAAAAATATTCTGATTTTCCGAATACGCAAATCACCTTATATCCGCGGCTGTCCCGTTCCAATCTGAGGGGCGTTTCGCGATCGTCACGGACGCGGGGCGGGATGCGGTGGCCGCAAGATGCGCTGAAGACGAGAGCGCTTTCTTGCGGACGGCGAAGACGTGTGGTCCTGACGCCCCGACGCTGGCGTCAAGTCTGCGGCAACATCCGCAGGCGATGGTGGCAAGAAAGCCCGGTCACCAGGGAGAGCGCGCTATAAGCCGTAAAACCATTGCGCGGGGAATGCCGGGTGATTCCGGTGTGACCTGACTAACGCGTGTGCGTTCTACCCAATAACATTGCACACGCGGCTATCGGGCGCATCGGGCGCCCGGCATTCCCTGCGCCCTCTGTTTGGAGAGGGCGGGAATTCAGAGCAAAACTCGCGCGAAACATGCGGCGAGATCGCGGAGCCGTGCACGGTGATCTCCCCTCCCTCCACGCGCAACGCGCGTGGCGGGGAGGGGTCGGGGGTCTATCGGTTTACTCCTCTGGCAGAAGAGTTTGCCGAGGCACCCCCACCCCCGACCTCGAGGGCGAGCTTTGCTCGCCTCGGACCCCATCGCTTCGCGGGGAGGAGGAGGAGCGTTCGCGATGGCAGGCTGTTTGAAAATTGAAACGCGTCTGCGCAACGACGGCAGCAAGACGCGAGCCGCGCTACTCCGCCTTCTTCGCCAATTGCGCATGCGGGCGGCCGAAGTCGGGCGCGGCCGAATCCTGGCCGATCTCGACGATGCCGCGGCGGATGGCGCGGGTGCGGGTGAAATGCTCGAACAATGCCTCGCCGTCGCCGCGGCGGATGGCGCGGGTCAGTTTCGAGAGGTCCTCGTTGAAGGTGCCGAGCATTTCCAGCACCGCGTCCTTGTTGGCCAAAAACACGTCGCGCCACATCACGGGATCGGAGGCCGCGATGCGGGTGAAGTCGCGAAAGCCGCCGGCGGAAAATTTTATCACTTCCGACGACGTCACCTTTGCGAGCTCATCGGCGGTGCCGACGATGGTGTAGGCGATCAGATGCGGCAGGTGGCTGGTGATCGCGAGCACCAGATCGTGATGATCCGGCGTCATGATCTCGACCCTGGCGCCGAGCGCCGCCCAGAACGCGCGCAGCCGTTCGACCGCATCCGGATCGGTGCCTTCGGGCGGCGTCAGGATGCACCAGCGGTTGATGAAGAGTTCGGCGAAACCGGAATCGGGGCCGGAATGCTCGGTGCCGGCGACCGGATGCGCCGGCACGAAATGCGCGGATTGCGGCAGATGCGGCGCCATGTCCCTGACCACCGCGCCCTTGACCGAGCCGACGTCGGAGACGATCGCGCCCGGCTTCAGGTGCCCGGCGATCTCCTGCGCGACCGGCCCGCAGGCGCCGACCGGGATGCACAGGATCACGAGATCGGCGTCTTGGGCCGCTTCCGCATTGGTTTCCACCACGCGGTCGACGATGCCGAGTTCTTCCACGCGGGCGCGGGTCCTGGCCGAGCGCGCGGTGGTGACGATTTCGCCCGCCAGCCCGTGCAGGCGCGCGGCGCGCGCGATCGAGCCGCCGATCAGCCCGAAGCCGATCAGCGCGACCTTGTTGAACCGCGGCGCGGCGTTCACTTGCCCGCCATGAAGTCGCGCAGGCCCTCGGCCACCAGCCGATTGGCCTCTTCGGTGCCGATGGTCATGCGCAAGGCGTGCGGCAGGCCGTAATTGTTGAGCGCGCGCAGCACCAGGCCGCGTTTGGTCAGGTATGCGTCGGCTTCCGCCGAGGTCTTGCCCTTCTCCGGCGGGAAGTGGATCAGGACGAAATTGGCCACGCTCGGCGTCACCTTGAGGCCGAGTTTTGTCACCTCGTCGGTCAGCCAGTTGCGCCACTTCTCGGTGTGCGCCTTCGACATCTCTTGATGCGCGGT
Organism: uncultured Alphaproteobacteria bacterium; assembly: GCA_963721275.1. GTDB lineage: Bacteria > Pseudomonadota > Alphaproteobacteria > Rhizobiales > Xanthobacteraceae > Bradyrhizobium. The sequence continues at coordinate 767,889 of CAVRIQ010000014.1, forward strand.
GTCCTCGATCGCGGCCACCGCCGCCAGCATCGCCGGCGTGGAGACGTTGAAGGGGCCGCGAATGCGGTTGACGGCATCGACGATATTGGCCGGCCCGAACATCCAGCCGATGCGCAGCGCCGCCAGCCCGTGGATCTTGGAGAAGGTGTGGGTCACCACCGTATTGTCCGACGTCGCCACCAGCTCGATGCCGAACTCGTAATCGTTGCGCGACACGTAGTCGGAATAGGCGGCGTCGAGCACCAGCAGCACATGCGGCGGCAATCCGGCCCGCAGCCGCTTGACCTCGTCGAACGGCAGATAGGTTCCGGTCGGGTTGTTCGGGTTGGCGAGCCACACGAGCTTGGTGCGCGGCGAGACCAGCTTCAGGATCGCGTCGACGTCGGCGGTGAAGTTGGCCTCGGGCGCGACGACGTTGATGGCGCCGTTGGCCATGGTGGCAATCGGGTACACCAGGAAGCCGTGGGAGGTGGAAATCGCCTCGTCGCCATGGCTGAGATAGGTGTGCGCGAGCAGATTGAGGATCTCGTCCGAGCCGGCGCCGCAGATGATGCGGTCGGGATCGAGCCCGAAGGCGCGGCCGATCGCCTCGCGCAATACGCGCGAGGTGCCTTCCGGGTAGTCCTCGAGATGGTCGGCGGCGGCCTTGTAGGCTGCAACGGCCTTCGGCGAGGGGCCGAACGGCGTCTCGTTGGCCGACAGCTTGAACACCTTGCGGCCCGGCTCCGGCACCGGGCTCTTGCCGGGCGTGTAGGGCGCAATTTCGAGAATGCCGGGATTCGGCACGGGTCGGGACATCTTCAACTCCGGAAAAATCGGGCGGCCTTCAGGACTTCACTGCCCCGTTCGGGGGCACCGTATAGCGCGTTGCATGGCTGCCGACGAGAGCCGACGAGCGCACCGACGCGCCGGCTTCGATCAAGGCCGATTTGATCTTGTCGAGGTTGCCCGGGGCGACCGACACCAGCAGCGCCGCGCCGTCGAAGGCGGTATCCGGCACCGCGACGATTTCGGCCAGCGGCGACAGCGCGCGGGCGATTTCGGCGTTCCAGCCCGACACCCGCACGCTCCACATCTCGACCTCGGTCACCATGGCGCTGTCGGCGACGCGCGACACCACGAACACCGGCAGCGCCGCCGGATGATCGGCGCGCTCGAGGAACGGCAGCCGCGCGATGATCTTCGGGGCGCCCTGGGCCTCGAGCGCGATCCACCACGGCGTGCGGCTCGAATTGGCCGGGACCAGCGCGAGGTCGCCCTTCGATCTGGCCACCGCCTCGACGGCGGCCTGCGCGCTGAAATGCGACACGTAGGGCACGACGAAGCCGAAATGAAACCGCGCCGAATCCCGCATCGCGAATTCGCCGACGGAAACGTCCGCATGCACCGAAAACGGCGCCTGCACGTACGTGAAGGTCGAGATGATGACGCGCCAGATGCTCTCGATGGTGTCGATCGGCAGGATGCCGCGGTGGCGCTCGACCAGCCGCCGCATCATCGCCGCTTCGCGGGCGGGGCGGAACGCCGAGCCGACCTCCTGGGTCTGCTTCACCTGGATCAGCCGGTCGATGATGTCGCCGCGCGCCATCAGCAGGCGGTGGACCTGCTCGTCGATGCTGTCGATCTCTTTGCGCAGCACCTCGAGCGAGGGCGGGGCGGGGGGCGATTGAGACATCTTCAGACCCTGGAGGACGCCCGGCCAGGCGGCAGGCGGGGAGCATTGATTAGGAAAGACGGTCGCCAAAAGCAAAGAAAACGTTGCAGGTTTGGGCTCGCGCAGGCGATGGAAGCTCGCGTTAACCAGCGGCTTGCCTTGACGAAAGGCCGCTGCGCGACTAATATTCGAGCCATTCCGTGGTCATTTGAGCCGGCCGGCTTGCAGCCACGTTAAACAACTCGCTAAACAGGCCGGGGACAGTTTTGATCCCGGTCGAACTTATGTTCAGGCCGGGTTTTTTTATGGCCTGATTTCCGTGGTGGTTTCGAAAAGAACCTCCTGAGGAGGTCGGTAACAAGATGGTACACGTAAAGTCGATACCCAGTCCGGCGATCCATGCCGACGAGCGGTCGCACGAGGCGGATCACCCGAGTTCGCAGGTCGCGTCGTTCGGCGCGGACCAGCCGCTGCCGCTCGATTGCGGCATCGATCTCGCCCCGTTCCAGATCGCCTACCAGACCTACGGCGAGCTCAACGCCGACCGCTCCAATGCCATCCTGGTCTGCCATGCGCTGACCGGCGATCAGCACGTCGCCAGTGCGCATCCGGTGACCGGCAAGCCCGGCTGGTGGGAAACCATGGTCGGCCCCGGCCGTCCGCTCGACACCGACAGCTACTTCATCATCTGCCCCAACGTGATCGGCGGCTGCATGGGCTCGACCGGGCCGGCCTCGACCAATCCTGCCACCGGCAAATTGTGGGGGCTGGATTTTCCGATCATCACCATTCCCGACATGGTGCGCGCGCAGGCCATGCTGCTGGATCGCCTCGGCATCGACACGCTGTTCTCCGTGGTCGGCGGCTCGATGGGCGGCATGCAGGCGCTGCAGTGGACCGCGGCTTATCCCAAGCGGGTGTTTTCGACGCTGGCGATCGCCTGCAGCACGCGGCATTCGGCGCAGAACATCGCGTTTCACGAGCTCGGCCGGCAGGCGGTGATGGCCGACCCCGACTGGCACAACGGCCGCTATTTCGAACAGGGCACCCATCCGCATCGCGGCCTCGGCGTCGCGCGGATGGCCGCGCATATCACCTATCTCTCGGACGCAGCCTTGCACCGCAAGTTCGGCCGGCGGATGCAGGACCGCGACCTGCCGACCTTCTCGTTCGACGCCGATTTCCAGGTCGAAAGCTATCTGCGCTACCAGGGCTCGTCCTTTGTCGAGCGCTTCGACGCCAACAGCTACCTCTATCTGACGCGGGCGATGGACTATTTCGACATCGCCGCCGACCACAGCGGCGTGCTGGCGCAGGCGTTTCGCGGCATCCAGACCCGGTTCTGCGTGGTGTCGTTCACCAGCGACTGGCTGTTTCCGACCTCGGAATCGCGCGCGCTGGTGCATGCGCTCAACGCTTCCAGCGCGCGGGTGTCGTTCGCGGAGATCGAGACCGACCGCGGCCATGACGCCTTCCTGCTCGACGTGCCCGAGTTTTTCGACATCTCCCGCGCCTTCCTGCAATCCGCAGGGACCGCGCGCGGCCTGACCGGGAAGAGCAGCACATGACCATGCAGCAACAGGTCCTGCCGCTGAACGGCATGGCGCGGCCCGACACCGGCCACTACCGCGGCGACCATCTGCTGCTGGCGGAGATGGTCGAGCGCGGCTCGAGGGTGCTCGACGTCGGCTGCGGCGACGGCGACCTGCTGCTGCTGCTGGAAAGCCGCGGCATCGACGGGCGCGGCATCGAACTGTCGCGCGAGGGCGTCAATCGCTGCGTCGCCAAGGGGCTGGCGGTGGTGCAGGGCGACGCCGACACCGACCTCGTGAATTATCCCGACGACGCCTTCGACTATGTGATCCTGTCGCAGACCCTGCAGGCGACGCGGCAGCCCCGCGCGGTATTGGAAAATCTGTTGCGGATCGGGCGACGTGCCATCGTGTCGTTCCCGAATTTCGGCTTCTGGAAGATGCGGCTGCAGCTGTTGGTCGGCGGGCACATGCCGCGCACCGAGAATCTTCCCGCCACCTGGTACGACACGCCGAACATCCATTTCTGCACCATCAAGGATTTCGTCCAGCTCTGCGACGAGATCAACGTCAAGATGGAGCGCGCGGTCGCGCTCGATCTCTACGGCCGTCCCTTGCGGCTCAACGCGCCCTGGTGGTTCTGGAACATGTTCGGCGAGCAGGGTGTGTTTCTGCTGAGCCGGGCGGAGAAGGGGAAGTAGCTTCAGCCGTCATTCCGTCCGAAGGACCAGACCTCAGATGCGCAATTGCGCATCGGGGAATCTCGAGATTCCGGGTTCGATGCTGTGCATCGCCCCGGAATGACGATCAGGTCTGAGGCATCATCGACCTCGGATCGCGCACCGGCCAGCGGCCGGCCTCGACCAGCGCGATGAAGCGCTCGAGCATTTCGTTGAACAACGCCGGTTCTTCCAGATTGAGCACGTGGCCCGACTTCGGAAAGAACGCCAGCCCCGCTGCGGGCAGGTGCTTCTTCAGGAACAGGCTGGGCTCGACGCAGTTGTCGTCCTCGTCGCCGCAGATGATCAGCGCAGGGGTCGGGACCTTTTTGATGGCGTCGGTCAGGGTGTAGATCGAGGGCCGGCCGCCTTGAAAACTGCGCATGGTGTTGGCCGAGCCTCGGGCGTCGTGCCGGGCCAGCGAGTTGTAGAAGTCCGCGTGTCCGCGCGGGTCCTTCAGCAAAAACGGAATCCGGCTCGGCGCCTCGCGCGTGGCCTTCGCCACTTCCACCGAGCCGATGGTTTCATACTGCTCGGCGTTGGCGCGGCATTGCTTGCGGAACGCGTCGAGGTTTTCGAGGCTTGAGCCCGAGCCGACCGCGGCCAGCGTCATCGACAATGCGCGCTCCGGCGCGTTGAGGCCGATCTGCAGCGAGGAATACGAGCCCATCGAAAGCCCGACGAAGTGCGCCTTTGCAATCTTCAGGTGATCGAGCACGGCCAAGGCGTCGGTGTAAAAATGCTTGTAGGTGTAGACATCGGCCGAAGGCGGCACGTCCGACGGCGTGTAGCCGCGCGCGGAATAGGCGATGCAGCGGTGCCCGCGCGAGAAGTATCGCATCTGCGGCTCCCAATTGGTGTGGTCGGCCGCGAATTCGTGCAGGAAGATGATCGGCGTTCCCTGACCGGCCTCTTCGAAATAGAGGCGGACATTGTCGCTTGTGACGGCGTGGGGCATTTTGAATTTCCTCTCGTTGGGCCTGCTTGGGCCGTAGCGTTAATCGCAATTAGTGCTAGCGGCCGCAATGAGGCGGGAACCCGGTTCCCTCGTCAAGGAATCATCGCGGAATTACCCCGAAACCGTTCCTGCGCCGCCCCATCGCGTCTTGCTCTCGCCATACCCGGAATCGCATACGAAGCCCGGATGTCGGCTGCTGGCGCGCTTTTGGGCGGAGGCGCTCATGGCCGATGGGAACGGGGGGTGTGTCACAGAGGATAGAGTATGATTCAGTTGGTTGCGTTCTGTCGGTCGCTTCGCAGGGGTTCTTCATACCTCGTCGCACTGGCGTTGTGTTCGGCGGCGATCGTCGCCTCGGTCTCCCCGGCTTCGGCAAGGTCACACCACGGCATCGGCCGGCACGCTCACATGCGGCACGCTCACGTACGGCATGTCAGCCGTCACGCCGTCCGTCACTACGCTTTAACGCGGCACCACGCTTTCGGGCGGCACCACGCTTCCAGTCGCTATCGGCACCTCGCGCGCGTATCGCGCTGGGACGCCGGCGTGGCACAAATGCAGGCGAGGGGCTTTGCCAGCACCAACGCCAGCCTTGCATCGGGTGCCTCTTCCGGCGGCATGGCCGGGTCGGGCGGATTCGGTTCATCGAACCTCGTCGCCGAAGCGCGGCGTTACATCGGCGGCAACCCCACGGGACGCGGCAGCCTGTGGTGCGCGCGATTCATGAACATGGTCCTGCAGCGCGAGGGTTATCGCGGCACCGGCTCGGACATGGCGCGTTCGTTCGCGAACTACGGCCAGCGCGTCTCCGGACCGCAGGTCGGCGCCATCGCCGTGATGGGGCGGCGCGGCGGCGGACATGTCGGGATTGTCAGCGGCATCGACGCGCAGGGCAACCCGATCATGATCTCAGGCAATAACGGCAACCGGGTCCGGGAAGCGCCGGTCTCGCGCGGTCGGATTTACGCCTACGTCATGCCGACCGGCTGACCAGGCCTCCGTCGTTGCGAGCCATGTCATTGCGAAGCCATGTCATCGCGAGCCATCGGGCGCGCCTTCGCGCGACCCGTTGGCCGATCGCAATGACGACGGAGCACTCGGGCTCGGCTTAGACCAGCGTCGATTGTTCCGCTGCGATCGCATCGCCGATGGCAATCGCGCCGCCGGCGATCACCTCGGCATAGACCCCGCACTCGTTATGGCCGAGCCGGCGCATCAACGCGGGCGGGATGTCGAGATCGCGCGCGGCGGTCTCGGGGTCGACGTTGACGGCGGCGCAACGGGTGATCCGCTTCACGACCTTCAGGCGGGCGTTGCCGATGGCGAGGGTTTGGCCGACCAGTTCCAGTTCCTGCCAGGCCGGCCAGCCGCTGACATAGAGATTGGCGCGGAAGCGCAGGGGATGTACGGGCAGGCCGACCATGTTCTCGATGGCTTTGATGCTGCCGAGGTTGATGATGGAGACGACCTTCCTGGCGACGTCCGAAAAGCTGTGGCCGCCGCCCGAAAGGACTTTTGGGGGCCCCTTGAGTTCGCTGGTGAAATTCGCCGCAAAGAACGCTTCAATGGCGGCGCGCCCCTGCGCCGTTTCGAGGTTCTCGCGAACGGCCACGTTGCCGTCCCTGCGAATGGTCAGGACGCGGCTTTCGTCCTCGTAATGCGTTTGCAATCCCGCCAGCCGCTCGTTGCGCATCAGCATCAGGTAAGAGGATTTGTGCAGCCAGGCCGGCGCCGCCGCATCGAAGCCGCTGGGGCCGTTTTCGATGGCGTAGCGGCGGTCGGCCGGAAACGTCTGGCCGGTCTCCAGCGTGACGGAGGGCAGCGGCTCAGGGCTCAGGCCTTTGACGGGGTAGCGATAAAGGCCCTTGATTTGGGCGGGCGGGATGGTGGACATCCGGTTTCTTAGGAGATTCCGCAGCCAAGCGCCACCGCACACGAATTTGTGAAGCCGCCTCTTCCGTTTCCGCAAACCCCTTCCCACATTTGCCCCAAGCCGGCGCCAGCGTCGGCGACGACCGCGGCCGGTTGAGGAATGTCAATGCGGCCCGCGGAAACCCAGTGAAGATGCGGCATCCGTGCCTTAGGGGCGGAGCGGCAGGCTGAGGGATACGACATGAATATTGAAAAATACACCGAGCGTGCGCGCGGCTTCGTCCAGTCGGCGCAGTCGCTCGCGATGCGCGAAGGCCACCAGCAGTTTTCGGCGCTGCATATGCTCAAGGTGCTGCTGGACGACAGCGAGGGCCTCGCCGGCGGTCTGATCGACCGGTCCGGGGGCAATTCCCGCGCGATCCTCAAAGCGACCGAGGACGCGCTCAACAAGCTGCCGAAAGTTTCAGGAGGCGGCGCCGGACAGGTCTATCTCGCGCCGGAACTGGCGCGTGCGTTCGATGCCGCCGAGAAGGCCGGTGAGAAGGCCGGCGACAGTTTTGTCACCGTCGAACGTTTGCTGCTGGGGCTGACACTCGAGAAAGACAGCGAAGCCGGCGGCATCCTGCGAAAGGGCGGCGTCACGCCGCAGAATTTGAACGCGGCGATCGAAGCCCTGCGCAAGGGCCGTACCGCCGACAGCGCGACGGCCGAGAATGCCTATGACGCGCTGAAGAAATATGCGCGCGACCTGACCCAGGCGGCGCGTGACGGCAAGCTCGATCCGGTGATCGGCCGCGACGAGGAAATCCGCCGCACCATTCAGGTGCTCTCCCGCCGCACCAAGAACAACCCCGTCCTGATCGGCGAACCCGGCGTCGGCAAGACCGCGATCGTCGAGGGTCTGGCGCTGCGGATTCTCAATGGCGACGTGCCGGAAAGCCTCAAGGACAAGAAACTGCTGTCGCTCGACATGGGCTCGCTGATCGCAGGCGCGAAATATCGCGGCGAATTCGAGGAGCGGCTGAAAGCCGTGCTGCAGGAAGTCACCTCGGCCGAGGGCGGCATCATCCTGTTCATCGACGAGATGCACACCCTGATCGGCGCCGGCAAGGGCGACGGCGCGATGGACGCGTCCAACCTCTTGAAGCCGGCGCTGGCGCGCGGCGAATTGCACTGCATCGGCGCCACCACGCTGGACGAGTATCGCAAGCATGTCGAAAAGGATGCCGCGCTGGCGCGCCGGTTCCAGCCGATCTTCGTCTCCGAGCCGACGGTCGAAGACACCATCTCGATCCTCCGCGGCCTCAAGGACAAATACGAGCAGCACCACGGCGTGCGCATCACCGATTCCGCGCTTGTGGCGGCGACCACGCTGTCGAACCGCTATATCACCGACCGGTTCCTGCCGGACAAGGCGATCGACCTGATGGACGAGGCCGCCGCGCGGCTGAAGATGCAGGTCGATTCCAAGCCGGAAGAACTCGATTCGATGGATCGGGAGATCATCCGGCTCAAGATCGAGCAGGAGGCGCTGAAGAAGGAGAGCGACGCCGGCTCGAAGAGCCGCCTGCAGACGCTGGAAAAGGAACTCGCCGAGCTTGAGGAGAAGTCGGCTGCCCTGACCGCGCGCTGGAGTGCGGAGAAGAAGCAAGCTGTCGAACGCGCAGAAGCTGAAGAGCGAACTCGACGCGCTTCGCATCGAACTCGCCAACGCCCAGCGCCGCGGCGAATATCAGCGCGCCGGCGAACTGGCCTATGGCCGGATCCCCGAGCTCGAGAAGAGACTGGCCGACATCGAGGCCAAGGAAAACGCCGGCGAGATGATGGAAGAGGCGGTCACCGCCAATCACATCGCGCAGGTGGTGTCGCGCTGGACCGGCGTGCCCGTCGACAAGATGCTGGAGGGCGAGAAGGACAAGCTCCTGAAGATGGAAGACAGCCTCGGCAACCGCGTCGTCGGCCAGGCCGAAGCCGTGCATGCGGTGGCGACCGCCGTGCGCCGTTCGCGCGCAGGACTGCAGGACCCGAACCGTCCGATGGGCTCGTTCATGTTCCTGGGCCCCACCGGCGTCGGCAAGACCGAGCTGACCAAGGCGCTCGCCGAATATCTGTTCAACGACGAGACCGCGATGGTCCGCCTCGACATGTCCGAATACATGGAGAAGCATTCGGTGTCGCGGCTGATCGGCGCGCCTCCGGGCTATGTCGGCTATGACGAGGGCGGCGCGCTCACCGAAGCCGTGCGGCGCCGGCCCTATCAGGTCGTGCTGTTCGACGAGATCGAGAAGGCGCATCCCGATGTCTTCAACGTGCTGCTGCAGGTGCTCGACGACGGCCGCCTGACCGACGGTCAGGGCCGCACCGTCGATTTCCGCAACACGCTGATCATCATGACGTCGAATCTCGGCTCCGAATTCCTGGTCAACCAGCCGGAAGGCGAGGACACTTCGGCGGTGCGCGAGCAGGTCATGGGCACGGTGCGCGCGCACTTCCGTCCCGAATTCCTCAATCGCGTCGACGAGATCATCCTGTTCCACCGCCTGCAGAAGAGCGAGATGGGCCGGATCGTCGAGATCCAGTTCTCCCGGCTGCAGAAGCTGCTGGAAGAACGCAAGATCACGCTCGCGCTCGATGCGGCGGCGCGCGACTGGCTCGCCGCCAAGGGCTGGGATCCCGCCTATGGCGCCAGGCCCCTGAAGCGGGTGATCCAGCGCAATCTGCAGGATCCGCTGGCGGAGATGATCCTCGCCGGCGAGGTCAAGGACGGCGATCACGTCACCATTTCGGTGGAGGGCAACGTGCTGACCTTCAACGGCAAGGCGCCGCAGACCGCCGAGATCGCACAGTTCGAGCCGCCGATGCCGAAACGCAAGCTGAACTGAGCCGAAGCATGCTCCGGACCCGACTACGGGTCCGGGGCTGTCAGCCTTTACTCACCACCGGCCCGGCTTCTTCGCCCTCTTCGTCGGGCTCAAGCTCCGCGAGGATATCGATCAACCCGCGAACCCGCCCGACCGGCAGCGGCTTGCCGGCGTTCAGCAACGGGTCGTCATTGACGGCCCAGGCCTGGGCTTCCGCCAGTTCCTCCGCCGTGGCACCGGTTCCGACGATTTCGGCGATGGTCACATCGTCGACCTGGCCGACCGCCTTGATGATTTCGTCACGAGTAAGCCGCGTCATCGCTTTTCACCCCTGAGCCAGCCGCGCCCCTCGATGGCGCGCGAACCATCGTCAACCGAATGCCACGGTCAGAGTTCCGCGCTCCGCCCGATCAAACCGTCAGTCTCGAATCTTGAAGCGGGATTTCAGCGATTGCTGATCTGCCGTGCGCCGGTTGAGCCGGTGGCATCGGATAGCCGCGCCGTGCCGCGGTTGTTCATCATGGCGTCGAGACGATCGCGTTCCTTCTCGAAGCTTGCCAGCAGCGGTCCGTCGAGCGAGCGGCCGCGCGGCAGCTTGATGCGCATCGGATCGACGAAGCGGCCGTTGACCAGGATTTCGTAATGGACGTGGGCGCCGGTCGACATGCCCGTCGATCCGACGAAGCCGATCACCTGGCCCTGCCGCACCCGCTTGCCGGGCGCCATGCCCTTGGCGAAGGCCGACATGTGGCCGTAGGCGGTCTCGTAGCCATTGGCGTGCTTCAGGCGGACGTAATTGCCGTAGCCGCCTTCCCGTTCGGCTTTCTCGACGACGCCGTTGCCGGAGGCGAAGATCGGCGTGCCATAGGGCGCGGCCCAGTCGACGCCGGTGTGCATCTTGACGAAGCCGAGGATGGGATGGCGGCGCGCGCCGAAGCCCGATCGCATGATCGCGCTGTCGACCGGCTTGCGTACCAGGAACTTCTTCGCGCTCTTGCCGGTCTCGTCGTAGTAATCGACCACCGCGTCGTCGGGGGTCTGGAACCGGTAATATTTCTTGGTCTCGCCGCCGACGGTCAGCGAGGCGTACAGCACCTCGTTCTTTTCGCTGACGTTGGTGCCTTCGTCTTCACCGGCGTAGAACACGTCGAAGGAGTTGCCGGGCTGCACCTTGCGCTGGAAGTCGACGTCATAGGAGTAGATGCGGACCATGTCCTCGATGACGTTCGGCGGCACCTTGTTGCGCAGCGCGGTCTCGTAGATGCTCTGATAGAGCCGCACCCCGCTGCCGTCGTCATCATCCTCGTCGCTGTTGTCGGGGGCCTCGGCGACGGTGTTCATGCTCTGCACGTCGACGGCGACATATTTGCCGAGGTCGGACAGCGCGGCGACGGCTTCGATGGTGGAATCGTTGGCGACGATCACCCGGCAGGGCTGCAGCCGCTGGCCGGGGCCGGCGGGCGCCATCAGGATGCGCAGCTTCTGGCCTTCCTTCAGTCCGCCGTCGCGGCCGCGCGGGCCGAGCGTGGCGGCGATGGCTTTCGCCTCTTCCGGCGTCGCGCCCTGGTCGCGCAGGATCGAGGTGACGGTGTCGCCTTTCTTGACGACGTGGACGCGTTCGCCGGTCGGATTGCCGCCGGTGACCTGATCCTTGGTCTTCGGCAGCAGCGTGACGTTTTCCGGCACCACGCGGGTTTCAAAGCCGGCATAGGGATCGGCGGCGGTGCCCTCGGTGGCGTAGGCCAGTTTCATGTCCGACTGCGCGCCGCTGGCGTCGGCGGCGGCATTGGCGAGCGCGGCGTAGCGCACGCCGCTGTTGCCGCGCCAGTTCGAGGCGTCGCGCACCCGCATCAGGATATCGTCGAGTGCGACCACCGCGGCGATCTTCGCCTTCGGCAGGATCGGCGCCAGGTCCTTGGTGACGAAGGAAACCTCGGCATCGGGTTCGGCCGCGTCGGCTGCGTCGGGACGGCATTGGGATCGTCGGAGGCCGCCGGCGCAGGGCTGCCGACATCGCTCAGCATGCGCTGGGCGTTGAACGGCGGGATCTTGGCGCTGAGGTCGCTGGTCGTCATCGACAGGTTGCCGGAGATGCGGACGAACGGCCGCACCCGCATCACGTCGCGGTTGCCGACGCGGGCAACCGTGGAGACCCGCACCACGCTGCGCGCCGCGGTCGATTCCCCGGGCGGCGGCAGGCGATCGCTCTTGTGCAGGCTGGCCGTCTTGTCGTTGGCGCCGAATGCGCCGCGCAGCGCGCCCTCGACCCGTTCCGGCACCTTGGCAAAGGTCATTTCGCCGTCGAGGGAAGCAAAAACGGCGCCGCCGATAAGGGCTGCGCCGCACAGGCCGGTCAGGATGGTGCCGCTAAACCATTGTACGGAGACGCGGCGGCGATCGATCACCGCGGCTTCGGAACCGTCGACGGAAAGCGGCGGCTCGTGACCGAGATCGATGATCCCGGTCTCGCGTCCGTAGCCGCCCCCGCGTGACGTCCTGTGGCTCAACCCGCCGTCCCCCCAAATTCCATCAACATTCGACGAGATCTTTGCCCATTTCCGACCCGCGTTCGCCCTCTGAAAGGGGAATCCGGAAGCACGGCGTGCCGCATAGATGTTCGGCAATCAATGGCCAAAGCGAGGCCGGGATCACGAACAACAATGGTCTTTAAGATCTCTCGATGTTTCCAGGCCGCAAGGAAAAGGCGACGGGTTCCATTGGTATCGCCGATCCCCTGGTAGAGAAACGCCGGCAGCCCCCACTGGCACCCGGCGATTCAATGTATACGTAGCGCCAGAACGTCGCAGGATTGTGGCTCAAGTACGGCGCAAAGCCCCTAAAAATAGGGACTTCTTCGCGGTCCAAGATTCTCTTCGATGATGCGACGATTTGTTGACAACAACCGTTGACAAGGCCGATCGGGCGGGCTTATAAACCGACCACTGAGCGCGGCGCTGTCTTGGCTCTTGGCCAAGGCATGTTTTCGTGCCCGTGAAGCTCCTCATTGAGATGAGTGAATCAACAGCCGATCGCCAATCGGTTGTCATTTGCCGTCGAATGAGAGCTTCGGAGGCTTCCCCGATGGGGAGCCCAAGATGCTCCCAGCGATGGGAGAGGGGTCTTCGGATCCCGGGCTGTTTGACAAGTGAAGATGAAGAAAGAGAAACGTGGACGGCGGAGTCCTTGCGAGTCTCGAATACTTGAAAACTTCGGTTTTCATCTTTCGAGGCTGGACGAAAGACTTCGGCGGTACACGTTTACATAGGTTACACCATCGTCGTCCGCGATGTGAATCGCGGGCGATAAATATGGTGGGACCTCGTCAAACGTTGTGATCAGCCGGTTTAAAGTTTCAAGTCCAACTTGAGAGTTTGATCCTGGCTCAGAGCGAACGCTGGCGGCAGGCTTAACACATGCAAGTCGAGCGGGCGTAGCAATACGTCAGCGGCAGACGGGTGAGTAACGCGTGGGAACGTACCTTTTGGTTCGGAACAACACAGGGAAACTTGTGCTAATACCGGATAAGCCCTTACGGGGAAAGATTTATCGCCGAAAGATCGGCCCGCGTCTGATTAGCTAGTTGGTGAGGTAACGGCTCACCAAGGCGACGATCAGTAGCTGGTCTGAGAGGATGATCAGCCACATTGGGACTGAGACACGGCCCAAACTCCTACGGGAGGCAGCAGTGGGGAATATTGGACAATGGGCGCAAGCCTGATCCAGCCATGCCGCGTGAGTGATGAAGGCCCTAGGGTTGTAAAGCTCTTTTGTGCGGGAAGATAATGACGGTACCGCAAGAATAAGCCCCGGCTAACTTCGTGCCAGCAGCCGCGGTAATACGAAGGGGGCTAGCGTTGCTCGGAATCACTGGGCGTAAAGGGTGCGTAGGCGGGTCTTTAAGTCAGGGGTGAAATCCTGGAGCTCAACTCCAGAACTGCCTTTGATACTGAGGATCTTGAGTTCGGGAGAGGTGAGTGGAACTGCGAGTGTAGAGGTGAAATTCGTAGATATTCGCAAGAACACCAGTGGCGAAGGCGGCTCACTGGCCCGATACTGACGCTGAGGCACGAAAGCGTGGGGAGCAAACAGGATTAGATACCCTGGTAGTCCACGCCGTAAACGATGAATGCCAGCCGTTAGTGGGTTTACTCACTAGTGGCGCAGCTAACGCTTTAAGCATTCCGCCTGGGGAGTACGGTCGCAAGATTAAAACTCAAAGGAATTGACGGGGGCCCGCACAAGCGGTGGAGCATGTGGTTTAATTCGACGCAACGCGCAGAACCTTACCAGCCCTTGACATCCCGGTCGCGGATTCCAGAGACGGAATCCTTCAGTTCGGCTGGACCGGAGACAGGTGCTGCATGGCTGTCGTCAGCTCGTGTCGTGAGATGTTGGGTTAAGTCCCGCAACGAGCGCAACCCCCGTCCTTAGTTGCTACCATTTAGTTGAGCACTCTAAGGAGACTGCCGGTGATAAGCCGCGAGGAAGGTGGGGATGACGTCAAGTCCTCATGGCCCTTACGGGCTGGGCTACACACGTGCTACAATGGCGGTGACAATGGGACGCTAAGGGGCAACCCTTCGCAAATCTCAAAAAGCCGTCTCAGTTCGGATTGGGCTCTGCAACTCGAGCCCATGAAGTTGGAATCGCTAGTAATCGTGGATCAGCACGCCACGGTGAATACGTTCCCGGGCCTTGTACACACCGCCCGTCACACCATGGGAGTTGGTTTTACCTGAAGACGGTGCGCTAACCGCAAGGAGGCAGCCGGCCACGGTAGGGTCAGCGACTGGGGTGAAGTCGTAACAAGGTAGCCGTAGGGGAACCTGCGGCTGGATCACCTCCTTTCTAAGGATGGTTCTTCAGAAGCTTGCTTCTATCGAACCTCTTCAGAAACATCAGGGGCCAACAGTTTCAGGATTGTTGAGCTCCATTGGCGGGATTTCGCCGTCTTCGTTTCTCTTTCTTCGCGGACGAACACGCGCCAGGGGCTTAGCGCTTGTGCGATGCATCCGG
>CAVRIQ010000014.1:787500-899394 GCA_963721275.1 uncultured Alphaproteobacteria bacterium
CCGAGAGAATCGAGATGTTCAATTCGAGCCCGATCAGATGATAGGGCTTGTACATCGCCGCATAGCGACCGCTGGTATCGGTCTTCAGCCCATATTGCCTGAAGCAATCGGCGGCGTAGTCGTTCGGCGCCTCCAGCACGACATAGACGCCCCAGCGCAGATCGCGGAATACCGGCCGCCCGTCGCGCTCCAGCGACGACACCACTTCCACCACGCCCGATTTCTCCAGCACGCCGCCGGCCTCCTGCGGCCGCATCACGTGCGGCAGATCGTCGACGCCGCAGGGCGGAAACAACAGTCCGCCGGCCGGCACATCCAGCCCGGTCGCGTTCGCGATCGCCGCCATTTCGATCGCCGACTTGGTGCCGTCGAGAAACGAGTTGAACATCTGCGGGTTCATGCCGGCCGACTGCGCCTCGGCGGCCGTCAGCCCGTAATGGCCCCAGACCCCTGCCGGCGTCACGTCGTGATAGATCGGCAGGTATTTCGTGCCCTTGCCGGCGGCGACCACGCGGAATCCGGTGGCGCGGGCCCAGTCCACCATCTCGGCGGTCAAGGCGGGCTGGTCGCCATAGGCCAGCGAATAGACCACGCCGGCCTTGCGCGCCTCCTCCGCGAGCAGCGGCCCCGCCAGCACGTCGGCCTCCACATTGACCATGACGATATGCTTGCCCGCGGCGATCGCCGCGCGGGCATGTTTGATGCCGACCGCGGGATTGCCGGTGGCTTCCACGATCACTTCGATATTGTCCGAGGTCGCCTTGGCGGCGTCGGCGGTGAAAGTCGTCGCTGCGATACGCTCGGCATTCCAGCCGACGGTGCGGCAGGCCTCGCGCGCGCGGTCCGGATCGAGATCGACGATCACGGGCACTTGCAGTCCCGGCGTATGCGGCACCTGCGACAGAAACATCGAGCCGAACTTGCCGGCACCGATCAGCGCGACGCGAACGGGTTTGCCGGCGGCAAGGCGGGCGCTGAGCAGACGAGAGAGGTTCATGGGGATCCGATCGTACCATCAGCTTCCGTCATTCCGGGGCGCGCCCTAGCGCGAGTCCGGAATGCATACTTTCGATGGTGGTTGTGGATTCCGGGCTCGACGCCTGCGCGTCGCCCCGGAATGACGAGGGGGGTTACTCTGCGGCCTGCCGCTGCGCCCGTGCGAGCCGCAGCAGCGCGTCGTCGTCCACGGTCTGGATCGGCGTGAAGTCGCGGTGCGCGATATATTCCGGCCTTGTCGGGCTGCGGATATAGTTCGAGACCGCGTTCAGCGTCAGATAGACGATCTTGCGCGGATAGGGCGTGATGTTGCCGGCCGAGCCGTGCACCAGATTGCCGTGGAACATCAGCATGCCGCCGGCCTTGCCGGTGGGCGCGACGATGCCGCCTTCCTTCACCAGCCGGGTCACGGTTTCCTCGTCCAGCGTCCAAAGCGGATAGGAGGTGGTCTGAAGGTCGTGTGAGGCCTTGAGGTCTCCGGCGAGCTGGCTCCGCGGCACCAGCATCAGCGGACCGTTGATCGGCATCACCTCGTCGAGAAAGATCGCGATATTCATCGCGCGCGGCTCCCGCATGCCGTCGTCGCGCTTCCAGGTGCCGTAGTCCTGGTGCCACTGCCAGACGTCGCCGGTGAACGCCGATTTGGCGTTGATCTTGTACTGGTGCATGTAGACCTTCTCGCCGAAGATCTGCTCGACCGGGTCGATCATGCGCGGATGCGCGCCGAGCAGGCCGAATGCCTCGTTGTAGAGATGGGCGGCAAAGGCGGTGCGCGGCGCGCCGCTCTTCTCGCGCCACACTTCCGGGCGCTTTGTGTCGTAGATGCCCTCCGCCTCGCGCGCCAGCAGGTCCACTTCCTCCCGGCTGAACAATTCCGGCAGAAACAGCCAGCCCTCGCGGTTGAAATCGTCGATCTGCTGCTGGGTCAGTTTCATCGGCAGTTCCTCCTTGCGTTTCCAGGGCCGAGCCCATTATTTTTGTTTGGAGAAAGATTAGCACCGGGACCGGGGTTTACCAACCCGCGCAGCGCGTAGCGCCATGACCATGGCTACCGTTCGTGCGCCAAAGGGGGAGTTCAAATGGCTGCAAACGACCGGCCGGTGGTGACCCGGAAGGGCAGCGAGGATGGCAACACCGCTCAATCCGGCGGCCTGACCCTGATGACCGGCGTCGGCCCGCAACATACTCCGGCGACCCGAATCTGGTTCGGCAAGGCCTCCAACCCGCCGGGGTTCCGCTCGCTGCCGCACCATCACGGCGAGGCTGAAACCGGCGCCTATCTGCTTTCCGGCCGCGCCCGCATCTATTTCGGCGAGAACTACCAGGACTACGTCGAGATGTCGGAGGGCGATTTCATGTTCGTGCCGCCGTTCCTTCCGCATCTCGAGGCCAACATGAGCACGACCGAAGAGCTCTGGTGGCTGGCCTGCCGCACGCCGGAAAACATCGTGGTCAACCTGCCCGATATCGACGACGCGCTGTTGGCGGGCTACCGCCGAGCGTGAAAATCCCGATCCTCGTCCCCGCGAGAGCGGGCACTCTTCCTTCGGCTCACGCCGCCAGGAATTCCAGCACGGCCCTGCAAAATTCCTGCGGCGCCTGTTCGAACATCCAGTGACCGGCGCCCGAAATCATTGCGGTCTTCGCACCCGGAACATGCGGCGCCAGCGCGCGGTGCACGGCGGCCAACGCGCCCCTGGTGTCGGCGCCGCCGATGAACAGTGTCGGTGTCCGGATCAATTCCGCCTCGGCCTTCCTAAATGGTTGCCGATTTTCGCCGACCTGCCCGATCAGGGTGTAGGCGTTGTCGCGCAGCTGCTGCTTCGGCGCCGCGGGCAGCCGCGCCCAGGCGCCGTCGCCCTCGATCATGTCGAAGAAGACCTTCAGCCCGCCGTCGATATCGCCATTTCTCACCTTCTCGGCCGACACGGCGATCCCTGCCGCGCGTGGCGAAGGACCGGGCGCGGCGGCCGGATCGAGCGAGGAATCCAGTTCGCCGCCGGGTTCGGCCAGGATCAGCTTGCGCACCAATTCCGGGCGTTGGCCTGCGACGCGAAAGGCGATGTGTCCGCCGCGCGAATGTCCCATCAGGTCTATCGGCGGCGTATCGAGTTTCTCGATGAAGCCGATGACGTCGCTGACGTGCTGCGCCATTAAATAGTCGTCGCCGACGCCGTCCCAATGTTCGGGGAAGAAGTGCCGCAGGCTGAGCGAGATCACGCGGTGCTTCTGCGACAGCGGCCCGAACACCGCCGACCAGGTGCGGAAATCGCCGAGCGTGCCGTGCACGCAGACCAGCGGCGGCCCCGCGCCGACATCGAGATAGGCCATGTCGTAGCCGTTGACGTGAAGTGTTTGCATTTTACCCCGCCAGGAAATCCAGCACGATCTCGCAATATTTCTGCGGCGCCTGCTCGAACATCGGGTGCGTGGCGCCCGGGATCATCGCGATCTGCGACCCCTTCACATGCTTGGCCAGCGTATGCAGCACCTGCGGAAGCATGCCCTTGGTGTTGGCGCCGCCGATGAACAGCGTCGGATTCTCGATCGCCTCGGCATCCGCCTTCGAGAATGGCGGGCGGTTGTCCCTGACCTGGCCGATCAGCGTCATCGCATTGTCGCGCAGCAGTTGCTTCGGCGTGGCCGGCAGCCGGGCCCAGGCGCCGGGGCCTTCCAGCGCTTCCATGAAAAACTTCAGGCCGCCGTCGATATCTCCCGCCGCAATCTTTTCGGCCGAGGTTGCAAACCGCGCCGCGAGCGGCGAGGGCCCGGGTTTGAAGGCCGGATCCAGCGAGGCATCGAGCTCGCCGCCGGGCTCGGCCAGGATCAGCTTGCGCAACAGATCGGGCCGCCGCTGTGCGACGCGAAATGAAACATGCCCGCCGCGGGAATGCCCCATCAGGTCCACCGGTCCGGCATCGAGCTTCTCGATGAAGTCGATCACGTCGGCGGTGTGCTGCGCGATCGAATAGCTGCCGTTGTGACCGTCCCAGTGCTCGGGAAAGAAGTGCCGCAAAGACACCGCGATCACCCGGTGCTTTCGCGTCAGCGGACCGAGCACCGGCGACCAGATCCGGAAATCGCACAGCGAGCCATGCACGCACACCAGCGGCGGGCCGCGGCCGATGTCGAGATAGGCCATGTCGTATCCGTTGACGTGAAGCGTTTGCATGGGGGCTCGTGGAGGTGGAGGATCAGGGCAGGTGGAAGCGATTATACGTTGGATGTCATACGCGGGCTTGACCCGCGTATCCATCTTCTGCGCAAGAAGCGCCTTTTGCAAAGAAGATGGATTACCGGATCAAGCCCGGTAACGACGAATCTTGGGTCCATTTCCATCGGTTTTCGTGGGACAGCCCAAAATTCCCCGGAATCCGGGTGGATCGCAACTATTTCCAAGCCTAGATTCAGGGTCAGCATCAAGCTCAGACATGGGGCAGATTTGGAGCCAGCCATGACCGGTCACCAATTTGCAATCTTCGACACCGCGATCGGCCGCTGCGGCATCGCCTGGGGTCCGCGTGGCGTCCACGGGGTGCAGCTGCCGATGGGAGCCGAGGACAAGACCCGGGCCCGCATCCGCCAGCGCTATGGCGACATCGCGGAAACGCCGCCGCCCACTGAAGTGCAGCGCGCGATCGACGGCATCGTCGAGCTGCTCGAGGGCAAGCCGAACGATCTGTCGGACGTCGTGCTCGATCTCGAGGGCGTGCCGGAGTTTCATCGCGGTGTCTACGACATCGCGCGCACCATCCCGCCGGGCAAGACCATGACCTATGGCGATATCGCCAGGCGCCTCGGCGGCGTCGAACTGTCGCGCGACGTCGGCCAGGCGCTCGGGCGCAATCCCTGTCCGGTCGTGGTGCCGTGCCACCGCGTCCTCGCCGCCGGCGGCAAGCCCGGCGGCTTCTCCGCCAATGGCGGCGTCACGACGAAATTGAAGATGCTCGCGATCGAGGGCGCGGTGGTCAATCACACGCCGAGTCTGTTCGATTGAAGGTCGGTGTTTCTTCTCCCTCTCCCCGTTCTTTACGGGGAGCGGGTTGGGGTGAGGGGCTGTCTCCGCAAACTCTCAAGCAGAAGTCCGCGCGGTGAGTCCCCCTTCACCCGAAAACCTCGCGATGCGAGCATTTCGACTTCTCCCGCACGCGGGGCGAGGTGAAGCGCTAACAGGCAGGCTAGGCCGCCCGGCAGGAAAATCCGTTGCCCCAGCGGCGGATTTTTCCGGCCGAAGGCGACGGGAAATGCGCGGTGCAGCACAGCGTCTCGGTGTCGCAATAGCGCTCCAGGAAACTGCGCCGCGTCACCGCGGCCTGCGCCGGGTCGACATCGAATTTCGGTGACAGTTCGGGATGGCGTGCCTGCAGCGGGGAATGCATCAAATCGCCGCTGACGACAGCCACGTCCCTGGCCTTGCCGAAGGTGAAGGCGACATGTCCCGGGGTATGCCCGGGCGTCGGCAGGATCCGCAGATGATCGCCGACCTCGAAATCGTCGCGCACGATTTCGGCCTTTTGGGCCTCAACGACCGGCAGCACGCTGTCGGCGAACGGCGGCACTTCCGCCTTCGCGTTTTGTTCGGCCCAGTACTCGTATTCGCCTCTGCCGAATATATAGCGGGCGTTCGGAAAGGTCGGCACCCAGCGGCCGTCCACCAGCCTGGTGTTCCAGCCGACGTGATCGACATGCAGATGGGTGCACATCACGTAGTCGATGTCGTCGACGGAAAAACCCGCCGCCGCCAGCCCGCGCATATAGGTGTCGTCGGTCTTCATGTTCCATTTCGGGCGCAACGGCCGCGGCTTGTCGTTGCCGATGCAGCTGTCGACCAGGATGGTGTGGTACGGCGTCTTCACGATGTAGGACTGGAAGCAAAGCCTCAACACGTCCTGGTCGTCGATTGCACCGGCCTCTCGCATCCATGCCCGGTTCTCCGCCAGGAGCTCCGGCGTCAGGCCGGGCAGCATATCCAGCGCGGGCAGGAACGTGGTTTCCTGCTCGATGATGCGGTGGATGGTGAGGTCGCCGACGGTGAGCTTGAGACTCATGGGCAGCTTCCTGCTTACGCCGGGGGCGGCAGCGAGATTTTCACCGACGGCCGTTCCAGCATCTTCTGGTGGAAGGCGTCGAGCCTGGGATAGGCTGCGCGCCAGCCGCAATCGGGAAAGCGGAAATCGGCATAGCCGAGCACGCAGGCAAGCGCGATCTGCGAGATGTCGAGCGGGCGCGACAGCATCTCCGTCTGCTTCTCGAAGCGGGCCATGCCGTTCCAGGCGCGGGACCAGTGATCGTCGGCCCATGCCTGCCAGCGCAGCGGCTCCGGCCGCGTCATTTTCTCGTAGCGGCACAGCAGCATCGAATCGAGCATGCCCTGCAGCATGGAATGGTCGCTCTTGACCTTCCATCGCACAGGCCCCGAGGCGGGAATGAGCTTGCCGCCGCCGGCGAGTTCGTCGAGATATTCGACGATCACGTAAGAATCGAGAATGACGTCGCCATTGTCGAGGATCAGCACCGGCAGCTTCTTCAGCGGCGTGATGCGCGAATATTCCTCATTGGGCTGGCCCGGCGCCACGGTCGCCGGGATGAATTCGATTTTGTCGATCAGGCCGAGTTCGATCGCGGCAATACGCACCTTGCGGGCGAAGGGCGAGGCCGGGGAGAACGAGAGTTTCATGGCATATCCTTTAAATATAACTTTTCTCCGTCATGGCCGGGCTCCTCCCGGCCATCCACGCCCTCCTTGCTGCTCGTCTGTTTAGACGTGGATGCCCGGCACAAGGCCGGGCATGACGAGCCAGTGGCTGGCGAAGCAACAACCTCACGCTGCGATAATTTCCTGCCGCTGCTCGCCGAGACCCTCGATGCCGAGCGTGACGACGTCGCCGACATTGAGGAATTTTGGCGGCTTCATGCCGGAGCCGACGCCGGGCGGGGTGCCCGTGGTGATGATGTCGCCGGGCAGCAAGGTCATGAATTCGGAGACGTAGGACACGATCTTCGCGACGCCGAAAATCATGGTCGCGGTCGAACCGGTCTGGCAGCGCTTGCCGTTGACGTCGAGCCACATCGACAGCTTCTGGACGTCGGCGATCTCGTCCTTGGTGACGAGCCAGGGGCCGAGCGGGCCGAAGGTGTCGTGCGATTTGCCCTTGGTCCACTGGCCCAGGCGCTCGATCTGGAAATTGCGTTCGGAGACGTCGTTGCAGACGGCGTAGCCGGCGACGTAATTGAGCGCGTCGGCCTCGGAGACGTATTTGGCGCGGGTGCCGATGATGATCGCGATTTCGACTTCCCAGTCGAGCTTGGTCGAGCCGCGCGGTTTCTCGACCGCGTCGTTAGGCCCGCACAGGCTGTTATTGGCCTTCGTGAAGATGATCGGTTCGGCCGGGATGGGCATCCCGACTTCGGCGGCATGGTCGGAATAATTGAGGCCGATGGCAACGAATTTGGGCAGGCCGCCCACCGGGGAACCGATCCGCGGCTTGCCGCTGACGGCGGGCAGCGACGCCGGGTCGAGGGCGGCGAGCTTGGCCAGCGAGGCCGGCGAAAACGCCTCGCCCGCGAGGTCCTTCAGCTGCCCCGACAGGTCGCGCAATTGGCCCGATTTGTCGATCAGACCGGGCTTTTCCTGGCCGATCGCGCCATAACGAACAAGCTTCATGTCGTATCACTCCCTGGGATATGGTTGCTTGGATGCTTCTTGGAACAGGGCGGGGGGAAATTCAACTGTCGCCCGCGCTGCCGGGCTATGCTTTAGGCATGATTTCAGGCCCAAAAGCCGGCCGCGGGGTCACGCCCTGAACGATGAATTTGAACGCATCGCCGTCGCGCCTGATGTGGCCGGCGTTGAAATGCCCGCCGATCACCAGCGTCGGCGTATCGGCAAAACGCCCGAACAATTCGCGCCGCGTCACCGCCGACTGCACGGGGTCGGAATCGGCGGTCGACGACCAGTCGAGATGCGCCATCTGGCAAGGGTGGTGGGCGACGTCGCCCGTCAGCAGCGCCTGTTCGCCATCCGACCGGATGTGGATGCTCATATGGCCGGGACTATGACCCGGTGTCGGGATCAGGGTGATTTCATCCGACAGCCTGGCGTCGCCGGCGACCAGGTCGGCCTTGCCGGCATCGACGATCGGCTTCACGGAGTCGTTGAAAACGGCAAGCTTGTCGGGCTCCTTGCTGTGGTCGCGCCAGTGCTCGTATTCGGTCCTGCCGAACACGTAACGCGCATTGGCAAAGGTCGGCGCCCACCGGCCGTCCACGAGCCTGGTGTTCCAGCCGACATGGTCGACATGCAGATGCGTGCACAGCACGGTGTCGATACTGTCGGGCGCAAAGCCCGCCTCGCGCATGGTGTCGAGGAACGGGCCTTGCCGGTTATTCCAGGTCGGCACGTTGCGGCCCTGCTTGTCGTTGCCGAGCCCGGTATCGACCACGATCCGGCGCGTCGGCGTCTCCAGCACCAGCGAATGGATCGACATTTTGAGCCGGCCCTCGTCGGTCGCGAAATGCGGTATGAGCCAGGGTGACTTCTGGATTTCTTCATTGGTGGCCAGCGGCAGGATGAAGCGCGTGCTCCCGACCGTCTCCAGCTCGACGATTTTCGTGATTTTGACCTTGCCCACTTTCCAGTACATTCGGCGCTACCTCAAGTCCTCGTTGCGTCTTCGTTCTGAAGGCGCAAGGATGCTGGTTTATGCCCCTCCGCGCAATGGATCATCTTGCTCCCCGGCGCGTTGGTGGGGGACGTGAAAGTCAAGGAGCGCATTGATGCCCGAACTAACCATCGCGGCCGACAAGGTCGGTTTCTTGATCGAGAAAATGCGTGAATTCGACGTCAAGGAGGGCGACTCCGACCCGGACTCCGGGTCGAACGGCACCGACGACAATATGGTCGATGTGCTCGAGGACAATGGCGACGATCCCGTCGTGCGCGAGATCACCGGCTTCATCAATGCCATGTCCGATGACGAGCAGATCGACCTGGTCGCCCTGATGCGTCTTGGGCGGGGCGACGGCACGATCGAGGAATGGGACGATCTCCGCCGCGAGGCCGCCGAGGGCCACAACAAGCGGACCGCGAGCTATCTGCTCGGCGAACCCCTGGTCAGCGATTACCTCGCCGAGGGGCTGGATGCGTTCGGCGAAACCTGGACCGACGAGCGCACCACGCCGGTGTGATGATCAGCGCGCGCAGTCGACGATGACGGTGCCGAGCTTGTCGCCTTTCTCCACCGCGAGGTGAGCCTGCGCCGTCTCGGCGAGCGGAAACTGCGCGGCGATATTGTGGATGCGTTTTCCCCCGGCGAGCCATTTCGAGATGTCCGCCTGCGCGGAGGCGAGCAGCGGCGGCGGCAGCGCAAACAGCACCAGCGCGCGCAGCGCGATGCATCTTTCCATCAGCTCGCGCATCGGAATCACCGGGTTGCGGTTGCCGTTGGTGGCATAGACCGCAATCGTCGAATTCATCGCCATCAGTTTCAACGTCGTTGCGATGTTGCCGCCGAAATCGACGTCGACGACGCGATCGACCCCGCGCCGTTCGGTGAAGGCCATCACTTTCGCGACGACATCCTCGGTCCTGTAATTGATCACGAGATCGGCGCCGGCCAGGCGCGCCTGCTCCGCCTTCGCGGGCGAACTGACGGTGGCGATCACCTGCGCGCCGCCGCCTTTTGCCAGTTGCACGGCATAATGGCCGACCGCGCCCGCGCCGCCGGTCACCAGCACGGTCTGGCCCGCGATCGTTCCGTCGCCGAACAGGCAGCACCACGCGGTCATGCAGGGAATGCCGAGCGTGGCGCCGGCCGCGAACGATACGTCATCGGGCAGCGGCGTCACCAGATGCTCGGCCAGCGCGATATATTCGGCCGCGGTGCCGAAGGCGCGGCCGTTGCGCTGGCCGTTGAAGAGCCAGACCCTTTGGCCGACCCGAAGCCGGGTCACGCCGGCGCCGAGCTGATCGACGATGCCGGCGCCGTCGCTGTTGGGGATCACGCGCGGAAATTCCAGCGCGCGATAGCTGCCGGCGCGGCGGCCGACATCGGCGGGATTGACGCCGGAAGCCTCGAGCCGGACGCGGACTTCGCCCGGTCCGGCCTCCGGCGTCGGCATCTCGCCGAAAGTCAGGACGTCCGGCGCCGCGCCCGTGCGCTCGTACCAGGCCGCCTTCACAGCGTGCCCGGGAAGGCGCCGCCGTCGAGCAGGATGTTCTGTCCGGTGATGAATCCCGCCTTGGCGCCGCACAGAAACGCGCAGGCCTGGCCGAATTCCTCGGGATCGCCGAAGCGTCCGGCGGGATTGAGTTTGGCGCGTTCCGCCAGCAACTGATCGACGGTGATGCCGCGCTTCTCCGCGTCCATCCTGGCGACCGGGCCGCGCAGGCGGTCGGTATCGAACGGTCCCGGCAGCAGCCCGTTGATGGTGACGTTGTTGATCACGGTCTTGCGCGCGATCCCTGCGACAAAGCCGGTGAGGCCGGCGCGCGCGCCGTTGGACAGCCCCAGCACCTCGATCGGCGCCTTCACCGCGGCGGAGGTGATGTTGACGATGCGGCCGAATTTGCGGGCCATCATGCCGTCCACCGTCGCCTTGATCAGTTCGATCGGCGTCAGCATGTTGGCGTCCAGCGCCTTGATCCAGTCGTCGCGGGTCCAGTTGCGGAAGTCGCCGGGCGGCGGACCGCCGGCATTGTTGACCAGGATATCCGGATCGGGACAGGCCTTCAGCACGGCCTCGCGGCCCGCCGGGGTGGTGATGTCGCCGACCACCTCTGTCACGGTGACGCCGGGGCTCGCTTGACGTATTTCGGCGGCGGTCTTCGCCAGCGCTTCCGCGCCGCGCGCGGTCACCGTGACATGCACGCCCTCGCTGGCCAGCGCCATCGCGCAGGCGCGGCCGAGGCCCTTGGAGGATGCGCAAACGATGGCGCGGCGGCCTTTGATCCCAAGATCCACTGTCTCACTCCCCGTTGTGTCAGATGTTTTTGAAGTCTAATTGCGCCATTGTAGCCAACAAGGATCACCCTGATAAGAGACCCCGCTATATCCGCAATGCATATCAGGGAGCGGGGTGCTGCGTCCGCGGCAAGGCGCGCGACCCTTTATACGTGCCGGTGTCTATAGGTGTTGGTCCTTCTTCAGCCGATCGATCGCGGCGGCGACCTCCGGCGGCAGCGAGCGAAAGCCGGTTTGCCCGGCCGCCGACAACAGCGGCCGCAGCCGGGAGCCCGCGAGATATCCGGGCTGGCGATCCGGCGGCACCAGCTGATCGAAGATCATGACCAGCGTGACCGCGACCAGGCCGACGCGCACCGCGCCCAGCATGGCGCCGGCGAGACGGTCGCCGATGCCGGCACCGGGACCGATGGTTTCGTCGAGCACCATGCGCATCAGTTTTCCGAGCACGATGCCGGCGACCAGGAAGATCCCGAAGAACAGCGGCCAGTTCTGCATCCACCGCTGTTCGCTCTGCCCGACGGCAGGCGCAACCAGCGACATCGCCCAGATCGCGATCGGCATCGCGAACAGATAGGCCAGGATCGTGACCGCGCTGCGCAGCAGGCCGGAATTGAAGCCGAGGACCACGGCGACCACCAGCGCGAAACAGACGACGGCGTCGAAACTGTTCATGAAGGACAATTCTCCTCCGTGTCTTCGGGTGTTGCGGATTTGGTCAACGAAACCGGCTTGCGATCGCTACAATCGTCTGTATCAAGGAACGCGTATCAATCTGGCGGAGTTGGTCATGTCGGGTTTATTCGACGTCAGTAAAGAAATCATCCTCATCACCGGCGCCTCGCAGGGGTTGGGGCGGCAGTTCGCGCGCGTGCTCGCCGCGCATGGCGCCGCCGTGGTGCTGGCGGCGCGGCAGACCGCCAAACTGAAGAGCCTCGAGGAGGAAATCCGGGGCAAGGGCGGACGCGCCGCGGCGGTGCAGATGGACGTGACGGACATCGCCTCGATCGGCAAGGCGATCGACGGCGCGGAGGCAGCGCTCGGTCCGGTCAGCGTGCTCGTCAACAATGCCGGCATCGCCATCGAAAAACTCGCGGTCGATCAGACCGAGGCGGACTGGGATTCCGTCATCAACGCCAACCTCAAGGGCGCCTATTTCCTGGCCACCGAAATGGCGCGGCGGATGATCGCGCGCAGGCAGGAAGGCAATATCGTCAATATCGCCTCCGTGCTCGGCACCGGCGTGATGAAGTTCCTGTCGCCCTACACCATCTCCAAGGCGGGCATCATCCAGGCCACCAGGGTGATGGCGCTGGAACTCGCGGGCAACCGCATCCGCGTCAACGCGCTGGCGCCCGGCTACATCGACACCGAGATGAACCACGATTTCTGGTCGACCCCCGCGGGCGAGAAACTGGCAAAGCGGATTCCGCAGCGCCGCGTCGGCGCCGAATCCGATCTCGACGGCGCCATCATGCTGCTGGCCTCCAGCGCCTCGCGCTACATGACCGGCAGCGTCGTCACCGTCGATGGCGGATTTTTGCTGACGTGAGGCGCCGAAGATCCTCTCCCGTCATTGCGGGAGCGAAGCGACGAAGCAATCCATTTCGGCGCGAAACAGGACGCTATGGATTGCTTTCGCTTCGCTCTCGCAATGACGGCTTTAAAAGCCGCGCCGTCCTTTGGAAATCCTGGTACTACGACAAGAACCGCAGCAGCTTCTCCATCCGCGCGATTTTGGCGCCGTAGGGCGGATAGAGGTCGGCCAGCCGGTTGAACGGCGAACGAAAGAACACCGGCTTCAGTTTGCTCAAGGCGTCAAAGCCCCACTGGCCGTGATAGGCGCCGGTGCCGGACGCGCCGACGCCGCCCATCGGCTGGTTGATCTGGGCAAAGTGGAACAGGCAGTCGTTGACGGTGACGCCGCCGGAGACGGTGCGCGCCAGCACCTCGTCGCGCGCGGCATCGTCCTTGCCGAACCAGTACAGCGCCAGCGGCCGGTCGTGCCTGTTGATATAGGCCACCGGTTCGCCCGCGTCCCTGTAGCCGATCACCGGCA
The DNA here is from genome assembly GCA_963721275.1 of uncultured Alphaproteobacteria bacterium. GTDB lineage: Bacteria > Pseudomonadota > Alphaproteobacteria > Rhizobiales > Xanthobacteraceae > Bradyrhizobium. The sequence goes on from CAVRIQ010000014.1 coordinate 800,518, forward strand.
ATAGCGGCCCGAAGATTTCCTCCTGCATGATAGCCATGTCGGGCGTCACGCCGACGACGATGGTCGGCGGGAATTTGCGCTTCGATTTCCACGCGGGATCGTCGGGTTTTGCCGGCTGCAGGATCCGCGCGCCCCTGGCGGCGGCGTCCGCCACCAGGCCTTCGAGCCGCGCATAATGCCGATCGTTGACGATCGAGGTGTAATCCCCGTTGTCGGGACTGGCGCCGAACATCGCCCGCATGCTGGCCTGCACCTTCTCGGCAAAATCCTGCACCTGGGCTTCCGGCACCAGCGCGTAATCCGGCGCGATGCAGGTCTGCCCGGCATTGAGCAGTTTGCCATAGGCGATACGCTCCGCGGCCTCCGCCAGATCGGCGGAGCGGTCGATAATCGCGGGCGATTTGCCGCCGAGTTCGAGCGTGATCGGCGTCAGATTGCGGCCCGCGGCTTCCGCGACGAGGCGGCCGACCCGGGTCGAGCCGGTGAAGATCAAATGATCGAACGGCAGCGACGCGAAGGTTTTCGCGATTTCTTCCTCGATGCCGGTCACCACCATTTCGCCGGCGTCGAATTTGGCCGAGATCACCTCTTTCAGGAGGGCGGAGAATTGCGGCACCAGCTCGCTCGGCTTGATCATCACCCGGTTGCCCGCGGCGATCGCGCCGATCGCCGGCGCCAGCGTCAGCTGCAGCGGATAATTCCAGGGCGCGATGATGCCGACGACGCCGAGCGGCTGCGGCATCAGCCGGTTTTTGGCGGGCATGAATTGCAGCGCGGTGGCGATGCGCCGCGGCGCCATCCATTTCTTCAGGTGTTTTGCGGTGTGCTTGATTTCCCCGAGCAGGAACATCGATTCCGCGAACAGGGTCTCGGTGGCGCAGCGATGGCCGAAATCCGCCGAGATCGCCGCTTCGAAACGGGCCTCGTTGTCGGCGACGGCGGCGCGCAGCCGCGCCAGCCGGTCGAGCCGCTGCTCGAGCGTCGGCGCGGGCTCGGTCCGCGACAGGTCGTACAGGCGGTGAAAGGCGTCATCCAGGGCGCTTTGGCCTGAGCTTTTCAGTGGCTGGTCCATGGCGTTGTCCTCGGCGGTTTGCTTCCCGGTTCCTTCCCGGTTCTTTGGCCGGAAAGCTGGGCTTTTGCGCCAGATCTGGCAAGAGCGCCGTTGCGGGGCCGGTTTGGTGCCGAAAAGCGGGATTTGGAGGATTTGGCCGTCATAAAATCCTCAAAACTCGCCTCGCGGCCCTTTCCAAAGCGCCCCGGCGTTGGTACATACCCCTCGCGCCCCAAGGCATTCGCCAGGGGCTGCCTTCTCAGGAAGCCTCCGGACGGATTAGCCGCGCTCCGCGCGTTGGCCAAAGACGTTTCGGCACCCGGTTTTTCGAAAAAGGCGCGCAACGGTTTATCGCGGGGTGGAGCAGCCCGGTAGCTCGTCAGGCTCATAACCTGAAGGTCATAGGTTCAAATCCTATCCCCGCAACCAAGATCAATCCTTCCAGGTCGACGACCTGGAGGGATTTTTCATTTGCGGCATGGCGATCGATCCTGTTGCCGAAGCCGTAGCCGCGCAATGCAGAGTCGATTTTCAAAAACGGCATCCTGCGGGCAGCTTCATTCTTTCAGACACAGCTTCGCATTCTCGCCGCGTGCTTAGCGCGAGGTTTCTCGATTTCGTTTCCGCCCTCCGCAACAAGAGGGCGTGGGGAATGCCGGGTGCCCAGTGCACCCGCAGCCTCGTGCGCGCTATGGGTAGTGAGTATGCGCACGAGTATTCACAGCGAGTTCACCGGGATCGCCCGGCATTCCCGCACGCGATGGTTTACGGCTTATAGCGGGCTCTCCCCGGTGATCGGCTTTCTTGCCACCGTCGCCAGCGGGAATGACTTCCCGCGAACTTGACACCAGCACCGAGGTGTCAGGACCACACGCCTTTGCCGTCCGCAAGCCGGCGCCCTCGTCAGAAGCGCCGCCCGCGTCCATCGCATCCAGCCCCGCGTCCGTGACGATCGCGATACGCCCCTCAGTGGGGTGGACGGCCGTGGATATGGAAGTGATTTGGGTCCGGCGTCAAGAGGGAATTCGGAAATTCGGAAGCGTGGTCCGTCAGGCTCACAACTGAAGGTCATGGGTTCAAGTCCTATCCCCGCAACCAAACCAATCTATTGATAAATAGCTAGAGGGTGGCGAGGACGGCTTCGCCGCCGGCGATGTCGGTGGCGGGCAACAGGACCGCGAATTCGTCGCCGCCGATGCGCGCAACCGGGGCCGGCTGCTTTGCGCGCCACTAATCGCCACCGGCATCAACTCCGAGAAATTTTCGGATCGAGCAAAGAACGTCGTCCGGCTTGTCGTGCTGAAGCCAGTGTCCGGCGCCTTGTATGGTTTCGCAGCGGGCCTGCTGGAAATAGCCTGCCAATCCGGCCGCTCTGGAGCCGCCGAGAAAACTCTCCGCTGCGTGCAGCAACAGCGTCGGGCAGGTGATGCGCGACCACAGCGCGACGTGGTCTTCCGGCCAGAGCCGTTGGGGAGCCATCGCGCGCTGGTATGGATCGAATTTCCAGCTGTAGGTGCCGTCGCCGTTTTGCCTGACGCCATGGGTCGCAAGGTGCAGAGCCAGTTCGCGGGACAGCCGCTTGTTGTGAGTCCGCATCTGGGCAGCCGCTTCATCGATTGTGCGATAGCGGCGGGGTGCGCGGTCATGCAGGTTGTCGAGCTGGCCAACCCATTTCGCGATACGCTCATGCGCCGGAAGCCGCTTCGTGTCCGGCAAGACAGTCACGCCATCGAGCACCACCAGCGTCGAAACCTGGTCCGGGAACGAGCCTGAAAAGATCAGACCCACCATCCCGCCCATCGAATGGCCGATAATTGTCACTTCGCGTGCCGCAACGCTTTTTACGAGACGCGTCAAATCGTACACATATTCAGTCAGGGCGTAGCTGCCGCCCTTCGTCCAGTCGGAATCGCCGTGTCCCCGAAGGTCGGGTGCCAGCACATGAAAATGGGGTTGCAGCGCTTGCGCTATGGCGTCCCAGCTACGGCAATGATCGCGGCCGCCATGGATCAGGATCAGGGGCGGGGCGTCCTCATTGCCCCAGTCTGCATAATGCAGCCGAAGGCCTTGCGACTCGTAGAAGCGACTTTCTGGACCGGACATCGTGCATTCAATCCCGTGGATGGCCGCTCGGCCGGCACGCCAAGGGAAAGTGGAGTAACGCGCTGCAATCCAATCCACAAGCCAAGGCGGTGAATTGAATGCTGGCAATCCACTCTTTGGGACAGGCAGGAAGCCCCGCGCCTCGTCCGAGTGAAAGGCGGACATTCGACAGCGCTGTCATGCGAAAAGGAGATGCTGGTGCCAGGGCCGCACCGGGCAAATCGGATTCTCTCGTCAGGCCCGCCGACGAGACCGGCGACGGCGCTCTCGTCCCTCACTCCGTCTTCGGCCCCGAAATCTCCACCACCTTGCGCCAGCGCTCGGTTTCGGCGGCGAGCATGGCGGCGAATTCCTTCGCGTTGCCGGCAATCGGAATGGCGCCGAGGTCGCCGAGCCGCTGCCTGATGGTGGGGTCGGCGAGAGCCGCGTTGATCTCCTTGTTGAGGAGATCGACGATCTCCGGCGGCGTGCCGCGGGGGGCGCCGACGCCGTAGAACGAACTGGTCTCATAGCCGGGCAGGGTGTCGCCGATCGGCGGTATGTTCGGCAGCGTGTCCGAGCGGTCGTGCGTGGTGACGCCGAGCGCGCGCAGCTTTCCGGTGCGCACGAATTCGAACGACGAGGTGACGTTGTCGAACATGCCCTGGATCTGGCCGCTCATCACGTCGGTCAGGCCCGGCGCCGATCCGCGATAGGGCACGTGGACGAATTGCACGCCGGCCATCGCCTTGAACAGTTCGCCGGACAGATGCAGCGAGGTCCCGACGCCGGAGGAGCCGATGCTCAGTCTGTCCGGATTGGCCCTGGCGTAGGCGATGAATTCCGCAACGTTGTGGACGGGCAGGTCGTTGTTGACCACCAGCACCAGCGGAATGCGGGCGACACCCGCGACCGGCACGATGCCCTTGGCGAAGTCGAACGGCAGCGCCGGGTCGAACGAGGCGTTGATGGCGTTCGCGGTCGAGGTGAGCAGCAAGGTATAGCCGTCGGGCGGCGAGCCGATCACCGCCTGGGTGCCGATATTGCTGCCGGCGCCCGGCTTGTTCTCGACCACGAAGGGCTGGCCCAGCCGCTCCGACAGGCGCTGACAGATCAGGCGGGAAAGCACGTCGGTGGCGCCGCCCGCGGCGTAGGGGACGATCCAGCGCACGGGATGGGACGGGTAAGGCGAGTCAGCCTGCGCCGGCGTCGTCAAGCCGGCGCCGAGCAAGGTCATTCCGAACGCCGCGGCTGAGTGAAGGAAAGCTCGTTTGCTGATCATCGCGGCCTCTCGTTTTTGTTGAGGCCGATATCGCAGGAATCTTGCTGCACCGCACGATGTTCCCGTCATCGTGGTAAAATTCGGGTGCGGCCGATCGGCTAGGCGGTGCTTCTGGGAAGCAATACCGAACAATCGGGCGTCGGCGACAGCGGATGCCTGGCGCCGTCCGCGCTATTGATTTATCGCAATGATACGGGCCTGATATTTGGCCAGGAGTAAACGCTGCGACCGTTTCAGGGCATATTTTGCACAAGGGCCATCCAGGCATCGCCACCCCCAAGACGCCGACGGCAGCAAGCGACGAGCCATTTCGCGACGCTTCGGCATCTCGCGATGGATCTGGTTTGGTCCGGTGGTGGCGGTCCGTGTTGCCGCATCACGACATTTCAAAGTTGCTGATTGCGGCCTGCGTGCTGGTCGTCGCCGGTCTCACCGTGATGCGCGCAGTCTTCGCCGCCGTTGATCCGCTGCGGGTGGATGAAGCCTATTACTGGACCTGGTCGCGCGAGAGCGTGATTTCCTACCTCGATCATCCGCCGATGATCGCCTGGCTGGTCCATTTCGGAACGCAGCTGTTCGGCGACACCAATTTCGGCGTCAGGTTCGGCGGGCTTGTTGCCATGCTGGTCATGCAGGTTCTGCTCGCCGATATCGTATGGCGAACAATTCGGGACTGGCGCTACGTCATCCTTGCCGTGCTGCTGCCGGAAGCCGCGCTCGATTACGGCCTGCTGATCACGAAAGTTGTCCCGGATACGGCGCTGATCGTGTTCGCGACGGCCATGGTGTGGGCGCTGGTGCGGCTGGCGCTGTCGGGCAATCAGCGCTGGTGGCTGCTGGCCGGCGTATTCGGCGGGCTGGCGCTGCTGTCGAAATACACGGTCGTTCTGTTGCTTCCGGCGATCGTCGCCTTCGTGGTGTTGCCGTCGTGGCGAAAGACCCAGCTTTCCAGCCCCTATCCATGGCTCGCGGCCCTGATCGCACTCGTCATCTTTTCGCCGGTGATCTACTGGAATGCCGTCCACGACTGGGTATCGTTCAGGTTTCAGCTCGATCGGCCGGTGCAGATGCAGGGATGGTCGCTGAAATTCCTCGGCGAGTTCGTCGGAAACCAGTTCCTGCTGCTGGGTCCGATCCTGTTTCCGATGATCCTGATTGGAACGGCCAGGTTCGGCTGGCGCGGATTCCGCATCAAGGATCCGGTCGCGATCCTGCTCTCGATGTGCGTCGCCGTTCCGGTCGGGTTTTTCCTGTGGCGCTCGTTGTCCGCCCGCATCGGCGATAGCTGGCCGCTGTTCGTCTGGCCGTTCGGGTTTGCCTGCGTCGCCATCAATTTGAAACTCTGGCGGCAGCAAGCGCCTGCTTCATCGATCGCGCGGATCGGACCGGCCTTCGCGGCAATGGCTGTTTCGACCGGAATTGGTTTTGTGGTGTTGGCGACGATCTATTACACCGCGATGCATGCGAATTATCTGGGCAAAGACGATCCGATCGGGAAGGAGGCAGGCTTCGCGCAGGTCGTCGAAACGGCAAATGACGCATTGAAGAAAGCCGGCGCGACCTGGTTTGCGACGACCGACTACCGCATTTATTCGATGCTGCGATGGCACCTGAAAGATCGCATCCCCGTCGTTCAGGTCAACGAAAGAAGCAGATATATCGGTTTCGGCACCACGGGGGCGGATATTGCCGGTCCGGCCGGGCTCTATGTCGCCCCGAAAGACGAAAGCTGGAGCGAGATCTGGGGAGCCACCACTGCGGTACTCGAGCCCGTCGGACAGACCGATCTGACCTGGCGCGGGGTGCGCTACGACACCTATTTGATGCAAAGGCTGACACACTGGAAGCCGGTGCTGTCGCCGGTTCCCGGCGATCCGCTCTATAAAAGCCGGCCGCATTGACGGCCTTTAACTCTACTGGTTAACCCTTGGTCAGGCAGGCGCGGCTATACCTTGTCGGAAACCGGCAAAGTATTGGCCATGAATGCAGACGTCATTGAGCAATCGGCAACCCGCCCGCCGTCGCACGGAAAACCGTCCGCGGCCAGGAGCTGGCTGAAAGCCATCGAGCTCACCTCGCGCATCGAGGCCGATCCGTCCCGCCTGTTCGCCGATGTGGTCGAGGATTGGTCGAAACGGCAGCCGGACCGTCCCGCGCTGATCTCGGAAACGGCGACGTTCAGCTACCGGACGCTGGCCGAGCGGATCAACCGTTACGCGCGCTGGGCGTTGTCGGCAGGGATCGAAGCCGGCGATACCGTCTGCCTGATCATGCCGAGCCGGCCGGATTACATCGCCGCCTGGCTGGGCATCACCAGGGTCGGCGGCGTCGTGGCGCTGATCAACACCAGGCTGGTCGGGCTGTCGCTGTCCCACTGCATCAACGTCGCCGACGCCGACCATGTCATCCTCGCCGGCGAACTCGAAGGCGTCTTCGAAACCGCGCTGCCCTATTTGAATCGCGCGCCGAAAATCTGGATCCACGGCAGCCCCGGCACGGAGGCAAGTATCGACGCCGCGCTGGAGCGAATGGATGGCAGCCCGCTGTCGCCGGCCGAGCGGCGCGCCGTCACCATCAACGACCGCGCGCTGTTGATCTACACCTCGGGCACCACGGGCCTGCCGAAGGCCGCCAGCATCAGCCACCGCCGCATCCTGAACTGGGGCGGCTGGTTTGCCGGACTGACCGGGGCTTCCACCGAAGACCGGCTGTACGATTGCCTGCCGGTCTATCACAGCGTCGGCGGCATCGTAGCACCCTGCAGCATGCTGAGCGCGGGAGCCTCGGTGGTGCTCGCCGAAAAATTCTCCGCGAGCGAGTTCTGGCACGATATCGTGCGCTGGGACTGCACGCTGTTCCAGTATATCGGCGAACTCTGCCGCTATCTGCTGCGAGCCCCTCCCTCGGAATACGAAACCCGCCATCGGCTTCGGCTCGCCTGCGGCAACGGCCTGCGCGGCGATATCTGGGAAGCGTTTCAGGCGCGCTTTGCGATTCCGCGGATATTGGAATTTTACGCGGCGACCGAAGGCAATTTCTCGCTCTACAATGTCGAGGGCAGGCCGGGCGCGATCGGCCGGATTCCGCCGCTGCTCGCGCATCGCTTTCCCGCCGCGATCGTTCGTATCGATATCGATTCCGGCACGCCGGTTCGAGGCGAGGATGGTCTCTGTATCGCTTGCGCCCGCGGCGAAGCCGGCGAGGCCGTGGGGCGGATCGGCACCGCCGACGAGGGCGGCGGCCGCTTCGAGGGCTATACCGACGCCGGCGAGACCGAAAAGAAAATCCTGCGCGACGTATTCGCCCGGGGCGACGCCTGGTTTTGCACCGGCGATCTGATGAAGCTCGACGAAGCCGGCTTCTTCCATTTCGTCGACCGCGTCGGCGATACCTTCCGCTGGAAAGGCGAGAATGTCGCGACTTCCGAGGTGAACGAGGCGGTTGCGGATTGCCCGGGCGTCGTCGACGCCGCCACCTATGGCGTGGCCGTCCCGGGCGCCGACGGCCGGGCCGGAATGGCTGCGGTCGTGGTCGATGAGGGTTTCGACCTCGCGCAATTCGGGGATCATCTGTCACGCCGGTTGCCGGCCTATGCCTGCCCGGTCGTGATCCGCTTTTGCACCACGCTGGATACCACCGAAACCTTCAAGCAAAAGAAGCAGCAATTGGTCCGCGAAGGATTCGATCCGCGGCTGGTGGCGGACCCGCTGTTCTTCAGGGACCCGGCATCCGGCGCCTATCGCGAACTCGCCGGCGCGAACTATGCCCGCATCCTGGATGGTTCGATCCGGCTATAGGCTCGGCCACGCCGCGTTGCGCCGGCTCTGTTTCAAGCGGCAAGGACACCGTGTTCGACCGGGATGTTGATGGTCCAAACCGTGCCGTGATCGGAAGCGACGACCGCACTCCCGCGAATTTGTTCGACAAGGCGCCGCACCAGACCCAGTCCGTGCCGCTTGCTTTCGGTTTGAGCCGGGAAGCCGGTGCCGTCGTCGCTGATCGTGATGGTCGCACCATCGCCTTCGGCACGGTGCACCGAGACGACGATCGAGCCGCTCTTGCCGCCGGGAAAGGCATGGTCATAGCTGTTGGTGACCACCTCCGCGACGACGATGCCCAGCGCCGTCACCACATCGAGATCGAGGACGATGGCGTCGCTGTCGCAGGTGAGCGTAACGCCGCCGTTCGGGGCGGCCTGAATCTCCGCGAGATTGAGGCACAGCGATTTTACATAGCCGCCGAAATCGGTGGTTCGCGTCATCTCGTTGCCCAGCAGATGGTCGTACACCTGTGCCAGGGTCGAAACCCGGCGCGAAATCGCCCTGATGCCGCGCTGCCCGGCCGTATCCGGCGTGTCGCCCAACTGCTTGCTCAGCATCCCGTAAACCAGCTGCAGATTGTTGCGCACCCGGTGCTGCAGTTCCTCGGCCAGCACCTTCTTCTGTACCAGCAGCCGATCCTTCTCCTCGACAAGGACTTTCATCCGCTCGATGGTGCTCTGCAGGACGCCGGTGCGCGCGGAAGTCGCGACGGCCTCCGCGAGAACATTGGCAAAACCGGTGAGAAAATCGATATCGTGCTGGTCGTAGTCATGCTGCTGGTTGTTGTCGATCTCCAGCACGCCATAGGGCCGCTCGTCGCTGCCTTTGATGACGACGTCGATGGTCGAGATGATGCCGTGCTCGGCATAGAACGACGGCAGCTTGAAATCGGTGTCATCGCGCAAGTCGTTGCAGATCGAGGGCTCCCCGGTGACGAAGGCGCGTCCCTGTGGCGAGGTCACGTCGGCGCGCGAGACGACATTTCCAATGACACCCGCGTGCCAGCCGTATCCGGCTTCGATGAGAAGATCGTTCTCTTCGGCGCGGTAACGGCACACCTTGGAGAAAGGAACGCTGAGGCATTCGGCACAGACCCGCGCCGCTTCCGTCAGGACTTTCAGCACATCGCTCTCGCGAAGGGCAAAGCTGCCGAAATGGGCGATCGCTGCCTGTTGGCGAAGAAGCTTGCGGACCTGTGCGACGTTTTCCTTCATATCCGGACCGCCTGGGGGCCGACTGCCGGGTGCAGCAGATGGAATCCCTGAGGAAACGGTGGCAGGGCTTCGCCCGTGGCGACGATCCCTGCGACGATTTCCAGACCGCGCAGCAGGTCGACGGAGCGATAGGGTTTGGCAAGGCAGGCGTCGCCGTCGGTCAGATCCACCTGGGACATGTTGCCTGTGACATAGAGGATGCCGGGCCTGCCGACGGACAGAAGTTGAGCTGCGACTTCGGTGCCGAGCCCGCCGTCGGCCAGCCGCAGGTCGAGGACGACGAGGTCGGGCCTGGATCGCCGTGCGAAGGCAACCGCTTCGGCGACCGTGCGCGCGATGCCGCATACCTCGTAGCCGCGCTCGACAAGGATCTCTTCTGCGAAATCCGCCAACATGAGGTCGTCTTCAACAACCAGGACCTTGAGCATGCGCTATCCTTCAGCCTGGGCCCTATCGAAACGAACGGCGGCTTGCGGAGCAAATCCGATGCTTCTTGGCGAGCGGTCACGTCGCCGTCGTCCAAGGAACGCCAGACTACACTTCGGAATTTAGGGCTGGGACACGGCGAAACCGCCGTTCCATAGACGCAACGGACCCCGCGGTGAATGGTTCCCCGGGGCCTTCCGTCCGCTTCAGCAGTTCGTGTTCGACGTATTGACGAGTGAGCAATCCTGACCAGTCGGGCCGCAGGGATCGGGGCAAGAACCTGGAAGCCCGGCCGGGCGGTGCCTGCTCTCGCGTAATTGCGAACAACATCGCCTGTTCGTGACGCGCCTCGCGCGAAGCCGGCGGTCGGCAGCTGCCGATCGCCTCGGGATCGCGTTCCCTGTTCCGGCGAAATCGAGGCATTTTGGCAAGAATCGTATTTACCAATGAATGCGAAAGATCGGCGCTTGCCGGGTTTGTTTCACCTTTTCGCATTATCATGGCCGCTCCCAGTCGATCAGAAGGCGAAAGAAACGATGTCGGTAAGGTTAAGGATTATTTCAGCGATGCAGCAGATCGCCACCGAGCAGCAGGTGACTCTGCCGCCGCTCACCGACGATCTGTCGCTGCACGAAACCGGCTTCGATTCGCTCGGCTTTGCGATCCTGGTGGCGCGGCTTGAAGACGATCTCGGCATCGATCCCTTCACCATATCGGAGGACGCCGCGTTTCCGCTCACGGTGGGCGACTTCGTCAGGGCCTACGAAAATGTCCCCGCGTGAAATCTTCACGCTCCGCGACTATCTCGGTCCGGAGCTGAAGGGGCGCATTATTTCGGATGGGCGTCGGGTCGTGTCGCTGACGGACGTCCTCGAACAGACCTGCCTGGTCGACCGCTTCGGCGAGCTCTCCGGGCGCTCGGTGCTGCTCGCGGTCTCGGATCAGCTCATCTCGGCGCTTGCGATGACCGAAATCGACGGCGTGGCGCGGCGAATGCTGCTGTGTCCGCCCGATCTCAACGCCGATCATGTTCAAAGCCTGATCGACGATGCCGAAATCGATGCCATCGTCACCGATCAGCCGTCGCGCTGGGCGGATTTCGGCGTGTATCTGGTGGTGGCGGCCCGGGCACCGGAACGCCGGGGCGCAAAGGCAAAGACCGAGCGCGCAACCGAATGGCTGATGCTGACCTCGGGCACCTCGGGCGTGCCGAAGATCGTCGGCCATACGCTGGAGGGGCTGACCGGCGCGATCGTCGCAGACGGGCCGGCCCGCGGCACGCCGCCGGTGTGGGCGACCTTCTATGACGTCCGGCGCTATGGCGGCCTCCAGATCCTCCTGCGCGCCATCATCGGCGGCGGTTCGATGGTGCTGACCGAACCCGGCGAGGCGCTCGCCGATCATGTCGCGCGCCTCAATGCCATGGCGGTGACGCACATCTCCGGCACGCCGTCGCATTGGCGCAAGCTTCTGATGAGCGGCGCGGCTTCCGGCTTTTCTCCGCGTTACGTCCGCTTGTCCGGCGAGATCGCCGACCAGGCCGTGCTCGACGGTCTGCGCCGGGCGTTTCCCGACGCCTCGATCGGCCATGCCTATGCGTCGACCGAGGCCGGCGTCGGCTTTGCGGTCAATGACGGCCTCGAGGGCTTTGCCGCCAGCGTGGTCGGGGTCAACCGCGATGGCGTCGAAATGAAGGTCGTGGACGGATCGCTGCGGATCCGCTCGACGCGGACGGCGCATGCCTATGTCGGCCGCAACGCGGCCGCGCTCGCCGACGGCGACGGCTTCGTCGATACCGGCGACATGGTCGAACTGCGCGGCGACCGCTATCACTTCGTCGGCCGGCGCGGCGGCATCATCAATATCGGCGGGCTGAAGGTGCATCCCGAGGAAATCGAAGCCGTCATCAACCGGCATGAGGAAGTGCGGATGTCCCGCGCCAGATCGCGCAAGAGCCCGATTACCGGCTCGATCGTGGTCGCCGACGTCATCCTGGCCGACGGCTGCGACGCCAGCCGCGGCGACGAGATCCGGAAGAAAATTCTGGCCGACTGCCGGGCCCAGCTGCCGCCGCACAAGGTGCCCGCCATGATCAAATTCGTGGACGCGCTGGACATCACGGCGGCCGGAAAGCTGGCACGAACCGATGCATAACGTGGTGGTGACCGGCGGCAGCCGCGGCATCGGCCTTGCCATCGCGCGGCGGCTGGCCGCGGCCGGCTATAATGTGATCGCGGTGTCGCGGCGCGAAAGCGACGAGTTGCGCGAGGCCATCCGCGCCGCCGTCGAGCAAGGCAGGGGCGGTCTTCACTTCAGGGCGTTCGATCTTTGCGCGACCGACGCCATTCCGGTCTTCGTGAAGGAATTGCGCGACGAATTCGGCGCGATCTACGGCCTCGTCAACAACGCGGGCATCGGCACCGAGGGCCTGCTCGCCACCATGCACAACAGCGAGATCGAGGCGCTGGTGCGGCTCAACGTGCTCTCTCCGGTGATCCTGACGAAATACGTCGTGCGCCACATGATGGCCGACGGCGCCGGCCGCATCATCAACATGTCCTCGATCATCGCCTCCACGGGCTATAACGGCCTGTCGGTCTACGGCGCGACCAAGGCCGCCGCGACCGGTTTCACCCGATCGCTGGCGCGCGAAGTCGGCAAGCTCGGGATTACCGTGAACGCGATCGCGCCCGGCTTCATCGATACCGAGTTGACGCAAACCCTCTCGGATGACCAGCGCAAGCGGATCGCCGGCCGCAGCGCCCTGCGCCGGCTGCCTGACGTCGACGATGTCGCCCGCATGGTCGAATATCTGATGGGCGATGGCGGCCGCAACATCACCGGCAGCGTGCTGACCATCGATGCCGGCAACACCGCCTGAGCTGCACTTCATTCCCGCTTGCACGTCGCTGTAATTCGGTCCCTCGCGCTTGATTTCCCTCAAGCGCGGCGGCGCGTTTTCGGCGCAAAGGCTGCTTGCAGCTTCATCAGCACGGAATGAGCGATGGCATTTGAGCGCGTCCTGCGGTGGGCACTCGTCCTGATCGCGGTTACCGGCCTGGCGGCCGGTATTGCCGCCCAGGCCGCTGGCCGGTCCGACCTCGCCGACCTCTTTTGGTGGCTCGCGACCGCGCCTGTCGTGGTGGGACTGGCGGTCTCGATCATCAGGGATTTCATGGCCGGCCGGCTGGGCGTCGATGCGATCGCGCTGGTCTCGATGAGCGCGGCGCTCGCGCTCGGACAGCCGCTCGCCGGCGCCGTCGTCGCGCTGATGTATTCCGGCGGCAACGTGCTCGAGGATATCGCGGTTGCCCGTGCCGAGCATGATCTGCGTTCGCTGGTCGACCGCGCGCCGCGCGAGGCGCATCGTCTCGTCGATGGTCAGATCGAAGAGGTGCCGATATCGGAGGTCGCGATCGGCGACCGGCTTCTGGTGCGGGCGGGCGAAATCATTCCGGTCGACGGTGTCGTCAGTTCGAACACGGCAACCATTGACGAATCGGCCGTGACCGGCGAGCCGATCCCTGTGGTCAAGGGACGCGGCGCCGCCACCCTGTCCGGCGCGCTGAACGCCGGCGAAACCTTCGAGATGGCGGTGTCTGCGGTCGCCGGAGAAAGTACCTATGCGGGGATCGTGCGCCTCGTGACCTCGGCGCAGACCGCCAAGGCGCCGTTCGTGCGGCTGGCCGACCGCTTCGCGCTGATGTTCCTGCCGGTCACGCTCGCGCTCGCCTTCGTCGCCTGGCTGATCTCCGGAGACATCATCCGCAGTCTCGCCGTGCTGGTGGCGGCGACGCCGTGTCCGCTGATTCTGGCAGCGCCGGTCGCCTTCATCGCCGGTGTTGCGCAAGCGGCCCGGCGCGGCATCCTGGTCAAGGGCGGCGGACCGCTCGAGGCGCTGGCGCGCGCCTATACCGTGCTGTTCGACAAGACCGGGACATTGACGGTCGGCGGCGCGCGGCTTCTTTCCGTCGAGGTTGCGCCGGGCGAGACCGCCGACGAGGTGCTGACGCTCGGCGCCTCCCTCGAGCAGGCGTCGCATCACGTTCTCGCCCACGCCATCGTCGAGGCCGGGACCGAGCGCGGCCTCGGCCTCAAAGTGCCGGAACAGGTGCGGGAATCCGTGGGATCCGGCTTGCACGGCGTGGTCGACGGGCGGCATGTCAGCGCGGGCTCGCACGACATGATCTTTGCGGGCCAGCGCCCTCCCGAATGGGCGTCGCGGGCGATCCGGCGCGCCTCGTGGCGATCGGCGCTCATCGTATTCATCGCGGTGGAGGGACGACCGATCGGCGCGCTGCTGCTCGCCGACGAGCTTCGCTCCGACACGCCGCGCGCCATCCGGTTGCTGCGCGAGGCCGGCGTCGCCCGCATCGTCATGGTGACCGGCGACCGTGCCGCCGCCGCACAGGCGATCGGCGCAGCCCTCGATCTCGATGCGGTGCTGGCCGACCGCGTGCCCTCCGACAAGGTCGACGCCGTGCGGTCCGAGCAGCGGCTGCATCCGACCATCATGGTCGGCGACGGCATCAACGACGCGCCGGCGCTGGCTTCCGCCGATGTCGGGATTGCGCTCGGCGCCCGCGGCGCCAGCGCCTCGTCGGAAGCCGCCGACGTGGTGATCCTCGCCGACCGCCTCGATCGGGTCGGCGAGGCGATCCTGATCGCGCAGCGGGCACGCCGCATCGCCCTGGAGAGCATCGTCGTCGGCATGAGCCTGTCGCTGCTCGCCATGCTGGCGGCGACGGTCGGATGGCTGGCGCCGGTGCCGGCGGCCGTCGTGCAGGAAGTGATCGACGTGGTCGTGATCCTCAATGCCCTGCGTGCCCTGAACCCGGCCTATGCCGGCGCCCGGCGAACGATCCCGGCGTCGGTCGGACGCGAAATGCGTCACGACCACGTCACGCTCATCCGCAGCCTCGACCGGCTGCGAACAATCGCCGATGCCCTGGACGACGTGCCGCCTGAGGATGCGGCCGCGCTGATCATGGAGGCAAACGCCGCCGTTCAGGATCAGGTGGTCGCACATGAGCGCGACGACGAAGGCACCGTATATCCGAGGCTGGCCAATATTCTCATGGACCGCCACGGCCTCTCGGCCATGAGCCGCGCGCATCGCGAGATCCTGCATCTCGCCCGCTTGCTTGCCCGCGTGGTCGAGGACCTGCCGACCGAAAAGATCGATCGTTTCCTCGTTCGCGACGCCCAGCGGGTGATCGAGGCGATCGAGACCCTGGTACGCATCCATACGGCGCAGGAAGAGGACATCTTCGAGGCCGTCGTGGCGCGGACGGCGGCCTAAAGCGCTTTCAAGCGAAGTGGAGACCGGTTCGCGCTAAGAAAAAGCGTCAAATCAAGAATCTGGAGCGCGTCATCGGCGTGAAAAGCCGGCGAGGGCTTACACCGCGACCGAATGCCGGGCGGTGGAATTGCGCAGATAAGTGTCGAACACGGAAGCGACGACGCGCGCCAGCGGCAGTCCTTCGGCAGCAAGCGTCAGCTTTCCGCCATCATAGGTCAGAAGGCCATCTTTCTGCATCTGCAGCAAATCGGGGATCTCCTGCGCATACCAATCGCCGGCAAGGCCAAGGGCGCGTCCGGCCGCGGCAAGGTCCACCGATCCGTCGCACATGATTCGCTCGATCACCTGGCCGCGAAGCTCGTCCTGTCCCGTCAGCGCGTGGCCCCGGGCGACCGGCAGCTTCCCCGCCGCCACGGCGCGCGACCATGCTCCGGTTTCGCTGGCGTTCTGGACGTAGCCTTGCGGTGTCCGGCCGATCGAGGTCGCCCCGATGCCGATCAGCGTCCGGGCGGCGTCGCTGGTATAGCCCTGGAAGTTGCGATGCAGGCGTCCCTCGGCCGCGGCAACGGCGAGGCTGTCGTTTGGCAGCGCGAAATGATCGATGCCGATCTGGATGTAGCCGTTCCTGACCAGCGTCGCGGCGGCGGCTCTGGCCTGCTCGGCGCGCTCGGGCGCGGAGGGAAGGCTGTCGTCGGGGATCATGCGCTGATTCTTGGCGACCCAGGGCACGTGCGCGTAGCCAAACAGCGCGATACGGTCGGGCTTCATCGCGACGCATTGCTCGACGGTCCGGCATAGCGCCGCGGTGGTTTGATGCGGCAGCCCGTAGATGAGGTCGAAATTGATATTCGGCACGCCGGCGGCGCGAAGCCCCAGGGTCGCGCGCTCCACCATCTCCGGCGGCTGGATCCGGTTGATCGCGGCCTGCACTTTCGGGTCGAATTCCTGGACGCCGAAACTGGCGCGGTTGAAGCCCAATGCCCCGATCTGCCGGATCATCGAATCGGCGAGCGTGCGCGGATCGCTCTCGATCGCGATCTCGGCGTCCGGCTTCAGCCGGAAGCGTTCGCCAAGGCGCGCCATGACCGCGGCAAGATCCTCGGGCTCGAGCACCGTCGGGGTGCCGCCGCCGAAATGCAGGTGCGAGACCGGCATCCGGGCGGGAAGCGCGTCCGCGATCAGGCCGATTTCGTGAAGCAGGTGCTGAACATAGGTGGCGACCGGCGAATAGCGCGCCGCCAGCTTCATGTTGCAGCCGCAGTACCAGCATTGCTGCTTGCAGAACGGCACGTGCAGATAGAGCGAGATCGGCTCGCCGGGATCGAGCCGGCCGAGCCATTCGCGATAGGTGCCTGGCGGAAAATGCGTCGAGAAATGCGGCGCGGTGGGATAGCTGGTGTATCTGGGAACGTTGACCTTGGCGTATTTTTCGAAGGCGGACGGCATCGCAATTTCTCTCAAATCGGCTGCCGGCCGCGGTCGAATTCCCGGCCCGTCGGTCGTTCCGTCAGTTATTCTTTTCAGTTATTCTTGGCGCCCTCGCGGATCCATGCCCGGATGGCATCGCGATCACAGGTCGACAGCTTCTTCTTGCCCAGCGGCATGTGGGTTTCGGGAGCGCCGCGCCAGTCCAGCAGCCACATCAAATTGCTGCTTTCGGGATCGCCCGGGATCACCATCTTGCCGGACTTGGTGCCCTTCATGACGCCTTCATACGAACTCAGATCAAGTCCGCTCTTCTCGTTGCCCTGACCGCCGGGCTGGTGGCAGCTGAAACAATGCCCGACGAAGATCGGCATCACGTCGTCGGCAAAACTGGTCTTTGCCGGGGCGGCGCACAGCTGATCGGAGGAGTTTATGATCTCCTCGCCGATGGTGCCTCCGATCGCCAGAAAGATCGCCCCGCCCAGAACTAACAGTCGCCGCCGCATGTGAATGTCCTTCTTTTCCCTTGGTATTCCGCCCAGCCTGGACGATCATACGAGCAAAATCACGATAGCCGTACAGATGCGTCCGACATTGACGCAAGTCAAATAATAACTCCGGGCCGGACCGGCCGGGAAGCCATGTATGGTACAGGTCCGCGGCGGGTGGTCCCGGCGATACGAAATCGGCGGGTAAAGATTCGGGCTGCAAGGAACGCGCAAAGGACTGGCGCCGAGCCGGTTCCCCGGCGCGACGAAGGCTCCCTGTCGAACGAAAAACCGTCGCTTCGATTCGTCCCTCGCCGCATTCAATTTTTAAGTGCGTTCTTGACGCAGCTCAATGAATATCAGGAATGAAATTCGTAAAAGAAGAATCTATAATGGAAACGGATCCCGTCGATGGTTGCTCTCCGAGATGCCGGCACGTGGAATTTGTTCGGGGCTAATCGCTTGACTGAGCCTGATATCTGGTACGTTTCCTATCGCTCGAATATAGCGCCGAAGCGCGACGATGGAGAGCGCCGGCTGGCTCGCGCGACCCGCAAATTCAAGGATGAAGTCGAAGCACGCCAATTTGCCCGGGAGATCATCGAGAAGGGCTGGAGCGCGATTGCCGGGACCTTGAATCCCCATACGCCGAAGCGGACGATCGCATCCACGCAGATTCTCGATTGGATCGCCGGCAAGGATTGAAAGAAGTCTTGCGGCCGCGGGCGCATATGCCCGCTTGCGTGCATTGCGCCCGCCCGGAGGCGACTTCCCGGTCGGCCAAACCCGGCTCCGTCCCTATCGGATCGATGCCCGCCAAAGAGGGAGCGGCGCATCGCGAAGGATCGCTTCTGCGGTCGCGACGCGCCGACGCCCTTGCACGGGGTGACGCGGCGTTCGCCCAGCTGAACGGCGCTTTCGACTTCGGCCTCGGCACGTTCGGCACGATGCCATCTTCCGGGAACGACCTGTCTTGTTGCGGCCGGCACGGCTCGGAATCGAGGCCGTTGCCGGAATCGTGATGTCACACGACGGCGCGATGAGCGCATGCTGCGTTTGGTTTCGCTCCGCTGTCCCCGTCCCTGCCATGTTAGCGCGCTAAAGGAAGTTGTTATCCATCGTTCATTTAGTCTTGAATAGCTGCGTTATTCGAGCGACGATGTTGATCGAAATCAAATCTTTCGCGCGAGAAACCGCCTACTGTTTTTCACGTTCGTTCCCATCAACGGAGATGCAAGATGAATGTTAAAGTCCTGGGAGCTGTCGTCGCAGCGCTGGCAATTGGCGGAGCGCTGACGCTCGCTACTCCCAAACCCGCGGCGGCGTTGCCGGCCTACGCCGCGGCGACAGGGAAAGCCTGTGGCGCTTGTCACGTGAATCCGGCGGGCGGCGGCCCCCGCAATGCGTTCGGTGACGCATTCGCCGCAAACGGCCACAAGCTGCCGGGGAAGAAGAAGTAAGTCACCCTATCAACCACTCCACTACAAGGTTCCGTGCGCCCTTCGGCTTCGCCGAGGGCGTAACGGTGCCGTGTCAGACTCACGAGCGCACGGTCTGCCGCCGGCTGCAAGCAGCGAGAAGCTGCGACGGCTGCATCGGATCGGCCAGCGCAAGGCGGGACGGATGAAGCTGTTGGCCGACGCAATGATCTCCAGATCGTGGCTCGCTGGTTTCCGGAAACTGCTCCGGCCGACGAGCTTCCGCTCCTTGCCCGCGATGAGGTTGGCGCTGATCGCCGGCGTAGCCATCGGGCTTTTATTCTCCGGAGCGTATTTCGGCGGCGCATCGGCTCAACAACGCGTCGCCATCGACAGCGGCGCGGATTTGCAGACGCTATACGCCACCCCGGAAGACATCGTGCAGGGCAAGCTGCTGGCGGAGCAGAGCTGCGCCAGCTGCCATGGCGCAAACGGCATCAGCCAGACGCCAGCCGTTCCGCATCTCGCAGGCCAGCGCTCCGCCTACCTGTTCAATGAACTGAAGGGCTTTCAGGCCGGGGCGCGCGGCGAAACTCCGATGAACAACGAGGTCAAATTCCTGAGCGACGACGCCCTGCTCAAGGTATCGGCTTATTATGCCAGTCTCGATCCGCCGCAAGCCGCCGCGGCCAACCCCGCAACGGTGGCGGTCGATCCGGTTCAGGCCGGCAAGACCGCTGCGGCTGCATGCGCGGGCTGCCACGGCAAATCCGGCGTCAGCACCACGCCCGGCACGCCGAGTCTCGCCGGGTTGGATCCGAAATACACCGCTGCCGCGATGAAGGCGTACAAGAGCGGGCAGCGCCAGAGCGAACTGATGAAGTCGATGCTCGCCAGCGTCGCCGATCCGGCCATCGACGAGATCGCGCTGTACTATGCGCTGCAGAAGCCGGCGCGAAGCAAGGCCCCGGCCGCCGGCGACAAGGCGGCGGGCGCGACGGCCGCCGCGGGCTGCGCGGGATGTCATGGATCCGACGGCGTGAGCGCAAACCCCGCCTTTCCGAGCCTCGCCGGCCAGGATGCAGGCTATCTTGCGAACGCGCTGGCGGCTTACAAGCAGGGAACGCGCAAGGACGAGACGATGAAGGGGCTGGCGGCGGGCCTCGACGACGCCGCCATCAAGAACCTTGCAGCCTTCTTCACCAGTCAGGAGCCGAAACAGCCCGATGTTCGCAAACCTCTGACCGCGGACGAGTGGGCGCAGAAATGCGACCGCTGCCACGGTATCAACGGCAACAGCAGCGATCCGCGCCTGCCGGCTCTGGCCGCGCAGCGCGCGGACTATCTCGAAAAAATGCTGAATGATTACCGCGACGGCGCGCACAAGAACTCGAGCATGGCGCCCATGACTCGTGACCTGACGGACCAGGATATTTCCGGCCTTGCCGCCCATTATGCGCACAAGACGGCCCGTTCGGTCGTGTTTGTGATATTGCCGTCCAAGTGAACCAGGTGAGTGCACCAGGTGAACAAGAAGCGCGCGGCCGGAAGGCGAACGACACGGACTGTCGGCGTGATGCACGTCGCCCCACCATCCGGGGCTTGAAAGATCTGAAGGAACAAGACCATGGCTGAGCAGCCACCGCTCCATCGGCTTTATCATCACTATTCGGAGTTGCCCTACAGTGTGCGTGTCCTGTACACGGCGACACTTCTGGTTCTCGGCCTGGGCTACCTGTTTGCCCTGATCTACGTCTTTCATACCTATGCCGGCCGCGGCACCGGCAACAAGATGATGCTCTCCTACGAGGATCTCGTCGTTGCCTACAGCGGCAGCGGCCACGGTTCGCGTCTGGAGTCGGCATTGCAGGGGCCGATGTCGAACATGCTGCCGGCCGAAGACGGCAAAGCCGTCATCGCCTGGGTGAAGGAGGGCGCCGACCGGGCGGCCTATGACAAGAGCATCAAGCCGATCCTGGACAAGCGCTGCATGGGTTGCCACGACGGCAGCAACCCGCATCTTCCCAATCTGAGCAGCTATGACAACCTGAAGAAGGTCACGGAGCAGGACACCGGAACGGATGTCTTCACCCTGGTGCGCGTGTCGCACATCCATCTGTTCGGGCTGACCTTTATCTTCTTCATCGTGGGCACGATGTTCAGCCACGCCTACGTCCGGCCGGTATGGCTGAAATGCGCGATCGTCGGGCTGCCCTATGTGGCGATCGTGATGGACGTCAGCTCGTGGTACTTCACCAAGCTGTTTCATCCCTTCGCCTGGATGGTGTTGCTGGCCGGCATGCTGATGGGGGCGTGTTTCGCCTTCATGTGGGTGGTCACGATGTACCAGCTGTGGTTCGCGCCACCGCCGGCGATGGTCGCCGCGCGAGGCGGCGGCGACGCCGGGTTCGTCGGCTAAGGAATTCCCAAGAGGCTTGCGTGGCGTGTTGCGCCGCGTGCGTTGCCGGCACACGCGGCGCAATCCGCGTGTTGCCCGAATGCTGAAACGGCTGGGAACGAGGCCTTCAGCGGCGAATTACACCCGCCATCTGCCTGTGCTTGCGAGCCTGCGGCGCGGCTCCATTGCATCGATGACACAGTGCGGAATTTTGCGCAGAGATTTGACTTGCGTCAAACCGACGCGGCTGAATAGCGGCGTAGATAGCGCACGACGAGAACGGTCCCGCCTTCAAGAGATGCGGATTGACGCAAATGTTTCGACCGCTAAGCACGATGCAGTGCTTACGCATGCGCAATTTTGCACAGTCCGATTCTTCGCTCGGAGGTAGCGTTTGCGGAAGTGCACTTCCAGGGTGAGCTGCAGTGCGCGACGTTTGGGACCGCGCTTCTCGTCTGGAGAATAGTTGGGCTTTGGGGGCTCCACATGGCTGAATCCGACGGCGCGGGCACGAAGACCCGAATGCAGCGAGTCTGGGCGTTTTTCAGGCGTCCTTCCTCGATGGCCTGGAGTTCTCTGGTCATCGCCGGAATCGTCGGCGGAATCGTGCTGTGGGGCGGGTTCAACTGGGCGCTGGAGCTGACCAACACGGAGGCGTTCTGCATTTCCTGCCACGAGATGCGCGACAACGTTTATCAGGAGCTGAAGGGCACGATTCACTGGGCCAACAGGTCCGGGGTTAGGGCGACTTGCCCGGACTGCCACGTGCCGCACCCCTGGGTCTACAAGATCAAACGCAAGATCGAGGCTTCGAACGAGGTGCTGCACAAGATCCTCGGGACCATCGACACGCGCGAGAAATTCGAAGCGCACCGGCTCGAGCTCGCCCAGCACGTATGGGCGACCATGAAGGCCACCAATTCGCGCGAATGCCGGAATTGCCACGCGGTCGAATCGATGGATCCGCACAAGCAGAGCGCGGCTGCTCAAATAATGCCGGCAGCGATCAAGGCAGGCGCAACGTGTATCGATTGCCACAAGGGCATCGCGCACCACCTTCCCAAAGAGCCGGATACATCCGACGAGACGGAAAAGAAGTAGGCGATATTTCGACATTCGTGTCGAAATGTTTCGAGTGTGACTTTTTAGCAATATCTGAAGGCAGCATCGAGGCTCACACATTAGTGAACGATAGCTACCGACAGTTGATCGCGGGGGCGTTTTTGATGAGCAGGTTGGGCGGTTCTGGAAACTACATCGACAGGGGAGCGCAATATGCCAAGGCATGTTACGCGCAGCCTCTGGCCAAACTTCTCTCGCTTCTGAAGTCGGCATTGGTGGGCGGCGCGGTGCTGGGACTGATCCAGCCCGCCTTCGCGGTCGGGGTGATATCCTCCGACCAGCCGATCTTCCCGACGTCGGGCCAGGGCGTCTACGCCGCGCTGCTCAATCTCGACGGCGCCAAGCCGGCGCCGGCCCAGCGCGGCGATGACGCGTTCTCCGCGCTCGCCGGCTTCGCCAAAACGATCACCGTGGAATCGAAGGCGCCAGGCGACAAGACGTCCGGCCAGAAGGTCGCGGCGTCCTCGCAGGACCAGGCGGTCTTCGCCGAGCTCGCTGAATTCGCCCGGCGCGTCGGCACCATGCCGCCGGTCTCGCAAGCGCCGGGCCTGAAGCTCGCCGACGCGGACAACGCCGTCGATGCGCTGAAGGATTTCCTGCGCGGCAACGGCACGCCGGCGCCGGTAGCGCCGCAAGCACCGGTGGCGGCGCCCGCCAGGGTGAAGTCCGGTCCGCCGGTTGAAGCCCATTTCGTCGGCGAGAAGGTCTGCGCGACCTGTCACGCCGGCCACGCCGAATCGTTCTCCAAGACCCTGATGGGACGCATCGGCAAGACCCAGCCCGGCAAGTTCGCGTGCGAAAACTGCCACGGCCCGGGTTCGCAGCATGTCAAACTGGGCGGCGGCCGCGGTGTCGGCGGCATCATTTCGTTCCGCTCCGACGACCTGTCGCGCAGTGTCCAGGACAACAACGCGATCTGCCTCGCCTGCCACGAAAAGGGCGACCGCACCTATTGGTCAGGCAGCGTCCACGAAGTCCGCAACGTGGCCTGCACCAATTGCCACACGATCATGCGCAGCGTGTCGCAGAAATTCCAGCTCAAGACCGTGTACGAGCCCGAGACCTGCTTCCAGTGCCACAAGGACAAGCGCGCGCAAATGGCACGCTCGTCACACATGCCGCTGCGCGAAGGCAAGATGGTCTGCTCCGATTGCCACAATCCGCACGGCACGGCGAATGAAAGTCTGCTGAAGACGGCGACGATCAACGAGACTTGCTACAAGTGTCATGCCGAGAAGCGCGGACCGTTCCTGTTCGAACACGCGCCGGTTCGCGAGAATTGCCTCAACTGTCATGAAGCTCACGGCTCGATCAACGAGTTCATGCTGAAGGTTTCGCGGCCACGGCTGTGCGCCGAGTGTCACGGATTTGGTCACGCTCTGACTCAGCGGCCCGAACTCCTACCAGATCATGGGACGTGCCTGTAACAACTGTCACACCCAGGTTCATGGCACCAACAGTCCGTCGGGAGCGCTCCTCCACCGGTAAGCCAACTGCCTAACGACCGCATTAGACGACCACTAACTGCACTAACTGCCCTGGGGGGCTAAAATGAAATCGCGATCTGGCGTACTTCTCTCATGTGCAACTGGGGCCCTCCTGCTCGGCATGGCGCCAGTCATGCCCGGCGCGCTGGCCGCCGACGCGGACCTTCCCGTCAAGGCTCCGGTCGTGGTCGACACCCCCTGGTGGACGCATGGTTTCATCGAACTCGGCGGGCGCGGTTTCCTCAATGATCCCCAGCGCGGCGGGCACATCTTCCAGGGCGGCAAGAGCCTGGCGAAGTTCTACGAATACCGGGATTTGAGGCCGGGGCCGACCGGCGATTTCAACTTCGCCGCCGGCAGCAAGGATGGCCTCTACGAAATCGACGCCTGGGGCAAGAACGTCGGCTACAACGATCAGCGTTATGAGGCCTATCTGTCGAAGGCCGGCGAGCAGTACTTCAACTTCATGTGGGACCAGACGCCCCACATCTACAGCACCAGCGCCAGCACGCTGTTCAATACCAACGGCAACGCGCTGACGCTGGCCAATCCGAATATCGGCGCCCTGATTTCTGCTGCGCCTGGCGGCGCGGGCTTTCCCACGATCGCCACTAACCCATCCGCCGGCCAACCTCGCCAAACTCAACGCGATCAGCACCATCATCAACTCGAATGTTCACCCCACCGATGTCGGCATTCGGCGCGATACGGCGTCGGTGGATTATCGCTACACGCCGACCGACAACTGGGACATCAAGGCCAACTACTCCAACATGCGGAGGACCGGAAGCCAGGTCGACAGCGTGCTTTTCACGGCCACGAATAACGGTTCTCGTGTCGATGTCGCCAAGCCGGTGGCCGATACGACGCAGAATTTCGGCGTGAACGGCGAGTACTCGGGCACGTCCGCCTGGGGGCAGAAGTTCAACGCGATGGTCGGCTACAATGGTTCGCTCTATCAGGACGATTTCAATAACTATACCGTGCAAAATCCATTCTGTGTCGGCACGGCTATGCGCCAACAATGGAAACGCTGCGACCACTCCGCTTGCGATGATGTCGACGCCGCCCAACAATCAGATGAACGGGGTCACCGGCACGCTCGGCGCGGATTTGCCGTTCAAGAGCCGGTATATGGGAACGGTATCCTACAGCGGGATGCGGCAGAACGATGCGTTCATTCCATTTGCCAGCAACGGCATCCCCGGTTTGACCCTGAACGGGCTGCCGGCGAGCTTCGCTTTCGACCATTCCGGCGTTGATCCGGACCCAGGGCGGGGCCGGGGTGACGAGCCTGGACGGGTCGATCAATACACTGTTGGTCAACAACGTCGTCACCACCCAGATCACCTCCGATCTGAAAACGAAGCTCAGCTACCGCTATTACGATTACGACAACCAGACACCTGAGCTGAATATCGCCAATTGGACTATGGCCGATGCCCTGACGGCGATGCCGGCTCACGCTGGCCTATGCACCGGTGAATACCCTGTCTCTCGGCTATATCAAGCAGAATGCCGGCGCCGAGGCGACCTGGAGGCCGGTCAATTCGGTGAATATCGGCGGCGCCTATGGTTACGAGCACTACGACTTTACGCGCGCCGACGCCAGTTCCACGGGGGAAAACTCCGGCAAGGTTTACGCCGACTGGAAGCCCACCGCATGGATCACGACACGCGCAAGCGGCCTCGTCTCGGCGCGGCGCGCAGGAAACTATGATTACCTCGGCAATGTCGGAATGTTCCAGTGGCCGGCAGCGCCGCTACCCCAACGGCGTCAATTACTCGCCATATTACCGGCAACTCTACCTCGATGATCGCGACCGCGCCCAGGCCAAGTTCGCCGTCGACGTCAAGGTGCTTGAACAATCTGACGGTGACGCCGACCTTCAATCTGAAGTAACGATACCTACATCTTCGGACAAAACCAGGAAGGTCTGACCAGCGACCGGTCCTACGCCGCTGGAATCGAGACGGCCTATGTCGCCACTCCCGACGCGACATTCCTGTTTTCGTACATGAACGAACAGCGCAGCCAGAACATTCTTTCGGCAGCAACACGCTGATTGCTACGTACTCGTTCCCATACCCGCCGTCAACCTCCTATACCGCTCGCGTACTTACGCGCGACGAATGTTCGCGACAACGTGAACACCTTCATCTTCGGCGTGAATTATGCGGTCATCCCGCAAAAGTTCGATGTGCACCTGGGCTACACCTTGTCCATGGCGAAGAACAGCCAGCCGCTCTACTTTGCCAACGGCACCGGACCGACAACGGGTGGCTACCCGTCATTCATCAACGGCGTCGCTCAACCTGGCCAGTTCCCGGACGTGAACACCACGCTGCAGCGGGTGGATGTGACTGCGAAATACGTGGTTGACCAGGATTTCGTCACCAGCCTTGGCCTGAAGGGCGAGGTCGCACTCAAGCTCCGCTACGCCTGGGAGCGCAACAGCGTGACCAACTGGAACAACGATACGATGCAGCCTTACATGTACACGCCCTGATGAACCAGCCGCAGGTCGCCTACGTATCAGTGCGATGGCGGGCAACAATCCCAACTACGACGTTCATCTGCTCGGCGGTTCCGTCAGCTTTGCCTGGTAATCCCGGCACCTGACATAACAAGTCCTCCAGTCGGCGCGCCGTTTAATCGGCGCGCCGTTTGACCAACGTCTGATATAAGTCAAAGTCGGGTTCTATCCACTTGCTATCAGGACGTTACGTTGGCGCAAACAAGGCTGCCTGGGCAGCACTGGGTGAAGTACTAGATGATCCTCTGGCCGATCCTTGCATTGATGACGCTGACGGCGGTGGCCGCCGTTTGGTGGCCGCTCGCGCGCCGTCAGAAGTCCGTCCGTTCCGGAAGCGATGTCCTGGTTTATCGCGACCAGCTCGACGAGATCGACCGCGACGAGGCTGCGAGCCTGATTGGCGGCGTGGAGGCTGAAGCCGCGCGGGTCGAGGTATCGCGCCGTCTGATCGCGGCATCGGAGGCCGCCAAGGCCGCCAGCGCCGTCGCTGCGCCCGGTCCGGCCAGCCGCTACCGCTGGGCCACAATCGCCGCCGCCGTCCTCGTGCTGCCGCTCGGCGCCGGCCTTACCTATCTCTCGCTGGGATCGCCGAACCTCAAACCCGTTTCGCTGAATGCCGAAGCCGTCGGGAAGCAGCTTCCGGAGGGGATCGAGCAGACCGTCACCGAGGTCGAGAAATATCTCGAGGCCAATCCCAAGAACGGGCGCGGCTGGGAATTGCTGGCGCCGGTCTATCTTCGTCTCGGACGCTTCGATGACGCCGTCAGGGCGCGGCGCAATGCGCTGGAGATATTCGGCCCGGACGCCGCCCGGCTCGGGGATCTCGGCGAAGCGATCGTGGTGGCTTCCAACGGCGTGGTGACGCCGGAGGCAAAGGGCCTGTTCGAGCGCGCCAACGCCACCGATCCCGAAGATGTGATGGCGCAATATTATCTCGGGCTCAACGCCAAGCAGGAAGGCCGCCGCGACGAGGCGGTGAAGCGATGGACCGCGCTGATCTCGAGCGCCCGCGAGGGCGCGGAATGGCTGCCGATGGTCAAGAGCGCGCTGGCGCAGGTCGACGAGAAAGGCCCGCCGGTCGCGGCCGTGGCTGCCGCCCCATCGGCCGTTGCAGCGCCTCCCGATCATAGCGACGGCGCCATCGAGGGCATGGTCGCACGCCTGGCCGAACGTCTGAAGAAGGACGGATCCGATGTCCCCGGCTGGATCCAGCTCGTGCGCTCCTATCGGGTGCTGGGAAAGCCTGACAAGGCCAAGGCGGCCATTGCCGATGCTCATGCCGCGCTGTCCAGCGATCAGGCCGCCCTGCAGCGCCTGGACCAGGGTCTTCAGGGGCTTGAAGCCGAGGCCGCGGCGCCCGGCGGTTCCGGTTCCGCCGCAGCCGGCCCGGCGCCGTCGGCAATAGCCGTCGCGCCCCCGGGGCCGGACGCGAACCAGGTCGCCGCCGCCGCGCAGATGGCGCCGGCCGAACGCAACAATATGATCGAAAGCATGGTCGCGCGCCTTGCGCAGCGCATGGCCGAGAACGGAACCGATGTTGACGGTTGGCTTCGCCTGATTAAGGCCTATACGGTGCTGGGCGAGCGTGACAAGGCGCTGACCGCGGCGGCCAGTGCCCGCACCGCGCTTGCCGGCAATAGTGACAATCTGCGCCGCATCGGCGAACTGACGAAAGAGCTCGGACTGGAAGGCTCATGACACGGAAACAGCGACGGCTCATTTTGATCGGCTCGAGTCTCGGCGTGCTCGCCCTCGCGGTTGGGCTGGTGCTCAGCTCGCTGCGCAACTCGATCGTCTTCTTCAATTCGCCGACCGACATCGCCGACAACAAGGCCGCGCCCGGAAAGCGCGTTCGCCTCGGCGGCATGGTGAAGATGGGCAGCCTGGAGCGCGGCGACAATCTGCAGATCCGCTTCGAGGTCACCGACGGCAACAAGGATATCCCGGTCAGCTACCGCGGCATCGTGCCGGACCTGTTCCGCGAAGGGCAGGGCGTCGTCGCCGAGGGCCATGTCGAGCCCGGCGGCACGTTCAAGGCCGATACCGTGCTCGCCAAGCACGACGAGAATTACATGCCGCGCGAGATAGTCGATACCCTGAAGAAACAGGGGCACTGGCAGGAAACCGCGGCGCCCATCAGGCAAAGCGCGAGATGAACCGGGAGTCGTCGCAATGATCGCAGAATTGGGTCACTACGCGCTTGTACTGGCGCTCGCGCTGGCGCTGATCCAGTCGTGGTCGCCGGTCGTCGGGGCGCGCAAGGGCGATGTGGCGCTGATGAAACTCGCCAACTCGACCGCGCTGGCGCAATTCGCCTTCGTGGCCATCGCCTTTGGCTCGCTCACCTATTGCTACGTGACGTCCGATTTTTCGGTCGCGAATGTCTACGAGAATTCGCATTCGCAGATGCCGCTGATCTACAAGTTCACCAGCGTCTGGGGCAACCATGAAGGCTCGATGCTGCTGTGGGTGTCGATCCTGTCGTTTTTCGGCGCGCTGGTTGCGTTGTTCGGAACCAATCTGCCGAATACGCTCAAGGCCAACGTGCTCGCGGTGCAGTCCTGGATCGCGTCCGCCTTCTACCTGTTCATCCTCTTTACCTCGAACCCGTTCCGGCGGCTGGTCGAGGTACCGGTCGAGGGCCGCGATCTCAACCCGATCCTGCAGGATTTCGGTCTCGCGGTGCATCCGCCGATGCTCTATCTCGGCTATGTCGGCTTCTCCATTGCGTTCTCCTTTGCCGTTGCGGCCCTGATGGAAGGCCGTATCGATGCGGCGTGGGCGCGCTGGGTGCGGCCGTGGACGCTGCTCGCGTGGATGTGCCTGACGCTGGGCATCGCGATGGGCTCCTACTGGGCCTATTACGAACTCGGCTGGGGCGGCTGGTGGTTCTGGGATCCGGTGGAAAACGCCTCCCTGATGCCCTGGATCGCCGGCACCGCGC
The DNA here is from genome assembly GCA_963721275.1 of uncultured Alphaproteobacteria bacterium. GTDB lineage: Bacteria > Pseudomonadota > Alphaproteobacteria > Rhizobiales > Xanthobacteraceae > Bradyrhizobium. Next base: position 829,515 of record CAVRIQ010000014.1, read on the forward strand.
TGTTGCATTCAGCCGTGGTGATGGAAAAGCGAAATTCGCTCAAGGTGTGGACCATTCTGCTCGCGATCCTGACCTTCTCCTTGTCGCTGATCGGCACGTTCCTGGTCCGCTCGGGGGTGTTGACCTCGGTCCACACCTTCTCGAACGATCCGGCGCGCGGCCTGTTCATCCTGGTGATCCTGATGGTGTTCATCGGCGGCAGCCTCGCGCTGTTCGCCTGGCGCGCGCCGCTCTTGAAGCAGGGCGGCCTGTTTGCCCCGATCTCGCGGGAAAGCGCACTGGTGTTCAACAACCTGTTTCTGGCGACCGCCTGCGCGACCGTGTTCGTCGGCACGCTCTATCCTCTGGTGCTTGAGGCGCTCACCGGGGACAAGATCTCGGTCGGTGCGCCGTTCTTCAACCTCACCTTCGGGCCGCTGTTCATCCCGCTGTTGATCGCGGTGCCGTTCGGGCCTCTGCTGGCCTGGAAGCGCGGCGATCTCTACGGGGTCGCGCAGCGCCTGCTCGCAGCCTGCGCGGTTGCGATGATCGGGCTCGCCGCGACCTTCGCAATCGCAGGCACCAAGGCCGTGCTTGCCCCGTTCGGCATCGGCCTTGCCCTGTTCGTCATGGCCGGCGCCCTCACGGACATTGCCGAACGCGTCGATCTGCGCAGCCTGTCGATCGAAAAGATCGGGCGGCGCGCGGCCGGACTTCCCCGCTCGGCCTGGGGGACGGCGGTGGCGCATTTTGCACTCGGCGTCACGCTGATCGGAATTGTCTGCGCCAGCACCTGGGGCAGCGAGCGCATCGTCGCGCTGAAACCGACGCAGACCGTTTCCATCAGCGGCTACGATCTGACGTTCGACGGCATGGAGAGCCGCAACGGCCCGAATTACCGCGAGACCGCCGCGCACTTCACCGTGCGCAAGGCAGGCTCCGTGATCGGCGTCATGGAGCCGGCAAAACGGGTGTTTCTGTCTCGCGACGGCATGTCGACCACCGAGGCCGCGCTGCTGACCCGCGGCGTCAGCCAGCTTTATCTCTCGCTCGGCGACAGCAACGCCGACGGCTCGATCGCGCTGCGGCTGTATCACAAGCCATTCGTGCTCTTGATCTGGCTCGGGGCGCTGGTGATGGCCCTCGGCGGCGCGCTGTCATTGTCGGACCGCAGGTTGCGGATCGGGGCGCCGAAGCCGGCCGCGAGGATCGTGGCGCAGCCAGCGGAATGATTTCTCTCGCTCGGCCGGGGTGGTTGCGCCGCAACCGGCCCGGACGGGATTGTGGACCCGGGCTTAAGGACGTCGAATGATGTGGAGCGTTCGGTTTCTTCTGGTGGTGCTGGCGCTGTCAGGCGTGGCGCCGAGCTATGCCGTCCAGGTGGACGAGATCCTCCCCGATCCCGTGCTGGAGGCTCGCGCCCGCACGATCTCGCACGACCTGCGCTGCATGGTCTGCCAGAACCAGTCGATCGACGATTCCGAAGCGCCGCTGGCGCGCGATCTGCGTCTCCTGGTGCGCGAGCGGCTCAAGGCCGGCGACAGCGACACCCAGGTGGTCGATTACATGGTGGCGCGCTACGGCGAGTTCGTGCTGCTGAAGCCCCGGATGAGCTGGCACACCGCCATCCTGTGGGGCGCGCCGTTGACGATATTGATCATCGGCCTGTTTGCGATCGGCTTCTCGGTCCTGCGGCGGCCCGCCGGACCGCTTCCTGCAGTTGCCGCCCTCACCGAAGGGGAGCGGCTGAAGCTGAACGCCATTGCGCAGGCGGACGGCGCCCAGGCGGACCTGATTTCCTGATCTGGATCAAGGCAGTGACCCCGGATCTCGGTTTTAATGCGCGGAGTTAGCGGACGGCAGCCAAGTAAGGGACACCGAGGGGGCATCATGGACTACAACGTGTTTTTCGATCGGGCTTTGGAGCAACTTCGCGACGAGCGGCGCTACCGGGTTTTCGCCGACCTTGAACGTCTGGCGGGCCGGTTTCCGCATGCGATCTGGCATTCGCCGGAGGGGCCGCGCGACGTGGTGATCTGGTGCTCGAACGATTACCTCGGCATGGCCCAGCATCCGAAAGTGGTCGGCGCGATGGTCGAAACCGCCGCACGGATGGGCACCGGGGCCGGGGGCACCCGCAACATCGCCGGGACCAATCATCCCTTGATCGAGCTGGAGCGCGAACTCGCGACGCTGCACGGCAAGGAAGCGGCCCTCGTCTTCACGTCGGGGTACGTCTCGAACGAGACCGGCATTTCCACCATCGCAAAACTGCTGCCGAACTGCCTGCTGCTCTCCGACGCGCTCAACCACAACTCCATGATCGAGGGCGTGCGCAAGTCCGGCACCGAAAAGCAGGTCTGGCGCCACAACGACATGGAGCATCTCGAGCAGTTGCTGCGCGCCGCCGGCCCCGACCGGCCGAAACTGATCCTGTGCGAAAGCCTGTACTCGATGGACGGCGACGTCGCGCCGCTGCACAAGATCTGCGACCTCGCCGAGCGCTACGGGGCATTGACCTATGTCGACGAGGTGCACGCCGTCGGCATGTATGGGCCGCATGGCGGCGGGATCTCGGAGCGGGACGGCGCCGCCGCACGAATCGATATCCTCGAAGGCACGCTTGCAAAAGCCTTCGGCTGCCTCGGCGGCTATATCGCGGCGAACGCCAACCTGATCGATGCCGTGCGCTCCTATGCGCCCGGCTTCATCTTCACGACGGCGCTGCCGCCGGCGGTCTGCGCGGCGGCCACCGCCGCCATCAGGCATCTCAAGACCTCGCAATGGGAGCGCGACCGCCACCAGGACCGTGCCGCCCGGCTGAAGGCCGTGCTCAACGCGGCGCGACTGCCGGTGATGCCGAGCGACACCCATATCGTTCCGCTGCATGTCGGCGATCCCGAGAAATGCAAGATGGCCTGCGATCTCCTGCTGTCGGATTACGGCATCTATATTCAGCCGATCAACTATCCGACCGTGCCCCGCGGCATGGAGCGGCTGCGCATCACGCCGTCGCCGTATCACGACGATGCGCTGATCGATCGCCTCGCCGAAGCCCTGGTGGATGTCTGGGATCAGCTGAAGCTTCCGCGCCAGCCGCAAGTCCTCGCCGCGGAATAGGCCCTGCGCCGCCCGTGCTCACGAATTGGTGAATAATTTTCACTGTTGCCCAAATGGAACAGGTTTGCCTCCCGCAGAGGTCTAAGCTGGCACCAATATGCTGCTTTTAATCCTATCAAAATAGTTTGAAGGGCGAAATCATGAAACGGACCTTGATCGCAAGTGCGGCCTTCGCCTCACTGCTTGTCGCCACCAGCGCATCTGCGGCGGATCTTCCGATTTATACGAAAGCGCCACCGGTAGCCTTGGTCTATGATTGGACCGGGTTCTATATCGGCACCAACCTCGGCTACAGCTGGGGCCGTGGCAGCACGGATGGCAACGTCACGGGAACGCAGAATGTAAGCGTTTTCCGCACCGCGGGCCCAACCCTCGTCAGTTCGGTGAACACAGCGCTCCCGACGTTGCCCTTGACCGGCCGCGCGGACGTTAACGGGTTCATCGGCGGCGGACAGCTGGGTTACAACTGGCAGCGCGACAGGTGGGTGTTCGGCCTCGAGGGTGACATTCAGTTCAGCAATGAGCGCGGGTCTGGTGATGTTTGCACGGTCGCCGGATGTCCTGTGGGATCGACCGTGTTTACCAGGGATTACAAGCTGGACTGGTTTGGCACCGCGCGCGGACGCGTCGGCTTCCTTCCGGCGGAACGCATTCTGCTCTACGCCACCGGCGGTCTCGCCTATGGTGGCTTCAGCGGTTCCTCATCGACCTTGCCGATGAACATCGGCACCTGGTCCGAGACGAACGTCGGCTGGACCGTCGGCGCCGGCGCCGAGGCGGCCCTCGGCAGCAACTGGTCGATCAAGTTTGAATATCTCTATATGGATCTCGGGAACGTGGGTGGCAGTTCAGCGAACACCACCGCCGCGACAAACCTGGCGAATACCCCGGGGCAGGGCTTCAATACAACAACGACTACAAACCTCGCATACCAATTCAACACGAAATTTACCGACAACATCGTGCGCGTGGGTTTGAACTACAAGTTTGGCGGCGGCCCGATCCTGGCAAAATACTGATCGCGACAGCCTTCGTCTGAATGGAAGACCCGGCCGCCGCCGCTGTGTGCTGGCGGTCGGGAAAGATCCGCGATGGCATGCGAACTGCTGCTGTCGGGGTGCGGCGTCCACGGCCAGCCGATCAGCCATCTGACGGTGCAGCGCGGGCTGTGGCTGCGGTTCACATGTCGGCCGTATCGCGCGATGCCCCGATCATCCTCGCCGCGAAACAGGCCTGCGTCGCATGGTCCGGCGCCGTCGTGCGAGACCGAGACCGATTTGTCGTTCGTGACGCGCGCCAACTGCAGGATTCGTTCGATATGGTGAGACTGTTCTTCGCGGCCATTTGCATGGTCCTGTTCGCCTCCAACCTGCAGGCCGCCGGAGTCGATGATCTCAAGGCCGCGCAGGCCGTGGCCGAGAAGGGCACCGGCGACGAAGCCATCCGGCTCTTCACCCAGGCGCTGGCGGCAGGCGATCTGTCGGCCGACGATCAATTGGTCGCCCACAAGGGCCGTGGCCGGGAATACTCCGCCAAGAGCCTGATCGCCGATGCGTTCAACCGGAACGACGAGGGCAAACGCCTGCGCGACAACGCGATCGCCGACTTCTCCGCGGTCCTCAGCGCAAAGCCCGATGATGCCGCCATTCTCGTCGAGCGCGGGCAAGCCTATCATATGAACCAGCAGTTCGATCCGGCGATCGCCGATTTCAGCGCTGCGCTGAAACTCAATGCTTCGCCTTCCACCCTGCTGCAGCGCGCCACCAGCCAGCGGGCAAAGGGCGCCTATGACCAGGCGATCGCGGATTGCACCGCGGCGCTTGCCAGCGATGCCCACGACCCCAACCTGGACGTCTGGGATATCTACAACGAACGCGGCTACGCCGAATTCATGGCTGCCCGTTTCGAGGCCGCCGCCGCCGACTTCGACAAGGCGCTTGAGCTGGGCGCGAGCTCGCGGGCCGACGACGTGTTGTGGATTCCCTACCAGATGGCCTGGTTGCATCTTGCCGATGCGAGGGCGGGCCGCGACGATACCAAGAAACTTGAAAGCCTTGCCGGCAAGATCAACCTGAAGCAGTGGCCGGGTACGCTGATTGCGTATTTTCTCGGCCAGATAAAGCTGGAGGACGTTTCCGGCGCATCGAGCCACGGCGCGATGGGGCGCGCCCGCGAATGCAGCCTTTCGCTGTTTGTCGGCGAGGATGCCCTGGCCAAGGGCAATCGCGAGCAGGCCCGGCAGCCGATGCTGCGCGCCCGCGAGGTGTGCAACGTGCATACGCTGCAATATCTCGTCGCCGGCGCCGAGCTGGATCGGATCAAGAATTAGATGAAGTCGACGGGTTGCATCAGTTCAGCAACCGCCGCTCGTATTTCAGCAGGCGTTTCTTGATCTCGGCCAAATTCTTCAGCGCGTCGGCAACCGTCAGCACCCTGAGCCGTTCGGGTCCCGTTTCAATCTGCATGGCCCTGGCAATTTGCTTCTCGGCAAGCTTTTCCAGCTCGTCCGGGCTCAGGTGAGCGCTCAGTGCAGGTTTTGCCATTGCGGAAGTGCCCACAATTTCGAACATGAAAAGCTACCTTTCCGACGACCCGTTCGTCTGTTCGGTTTCCGACAATCCAGAGGCCTTCAGAACCGGGTCTGCGGTCGTCAAAGCTGCGGCTGATAGGTTCTTCCCATCACCAGAAGCGTGTTTTCCAGACCGGTCAGGAACACGCCTTTGGGGACGATGCGAATGACGTTCTTCTGTTCGAGCTTGGCAAGCGTCCGGCTCACGGTCTCGAGCTTCAGACCGAGAAAGTCGGCGATATCCTGACGCCGCATCGGCAGCGGCACCGTTTCCGAAAACGGGGTGATGCGCGCCAGCCGGTTGCGCCAGCTGACCAGGAACATCGCGACCTTTTCCTCGGCCGATCCGTTGCCGAGCAGCAGCAGCTGGTCCTGCGCCATGTCGAGCTCGCGGATCGCGAATTCGATGATCAGCCGCATGATGTTGGGGCTGGATTGAATGAACCTGGTAAGGTCGTCGCGCGAATAGCGGCACAGCGCGACTTCGCCGATGGCGTCGGCCGAAAAGTTATTCCGTTCGGCGAACGGCATGCCGAGGAAATCGCCCGGCAACGCAAATGCCAGAACCTGACGGCGTCCGTCCGGCAGCAGCTTGTAAAGGCGGACCACGCCTTGCGAAAGCCCGAACACGGTATCGGCGAGGGCCCGTTCTGAAAATATCGTCTTTCCCGAACGGAAATAGACCTGCGTGGCGAGGCGCTGAAGCTCACGCACCTCATTCACCTCGGCAGCTTTTCCGCAGAACAGTGAAGGGAAATGAGCACGTGGCATCCGCCACCCCATGATTGACGTGCCGGACCGAGTTCTGGAGGAATCTGCCAGCATGGCATCATATGCTCATCATTGCAGCGATGCGTCTTGACACAAGTCAACCGATTGGTCCTGCAAGGAAAAAAAGCTTTCGCGTTTGCCGCAGGGGAACGACCGAAGGCGAGCCGGGCCGCTGCAGAAAGTCGCAGGCGATTTGATCTAGCGCAATGCCCGGTCTCGAACCGGCGGTAGCCTTTTCAAGGCGCGATCGGTCGAGGGTCTATCGATGCCGAAGATCATTGATATCCTGCTGGAAGAACATCAGAACATCGAGAGATTGCTTCTCGTTCTGGAGCATGAGCTCGAGATATTCGATTCGAGCGGGCGGCCGGACTACGAAATCCTGCAAACGATCATCCAGTATTTCCAGGACTACCCGGAAAGCTGCCATCACCCCAAAGAAGAGATGATCTTCGAGAAGCTGAAGGCGCGGGATGCCGCCGCGGCGAAGCGCTTCGGCGACGTGGAGGCCGAGCACGAGGTCGAGACCCGGCGCCTGCGCAGCTTTGCCCGTGCCGTCGACTCCGTCCTGGCCGACCAGGAATTCCTGCGCGAGAGCTTCCATCTCGCCGTGCACGACTTCATCGAGCACCAGCGCCAGCACCTGCAAAAAGAGGAGCGGCTGTTGTTTCCGGCTGCGGCCAAGGCGTTGCGAAGGGAAGACTGGGCGGAAATCGACGCCCGGCTGGATGATCGGAAAGATCCGCTGTTCGACCGCGTGGTCGAAGAAAAGTTTCATAACCTGCAAAAGACCATCCTGCGATGGGAGCGGGAGACCGAGGAAGCCCGCGCGGCCATGGCGCCCGCTCCGCCCTGAGACGGAGCGACCGCGCCGCAGTCGTCTTGCGCCTTGCAAGACGCGAGCGGAATTTTTATGAGCTGGATCGCGGTTGGCTTGGCGGCGGCTGAATTGATCCGGATCAATTTCAGCCGGGAACCGTTCGGCCTATTGTTCAAATGCCGGGGTGATGAGTGGTGTCGCGTCAATTCAACGCGAGGAGCTGTCCATGATTACGTCCAACGTGGGCCGGGTACCTGCCGAACTTCCGCAAGAGAATGATCCAGTCGCAGACGCCGTCGCCCAGCGTGCCGACCATGGCCCGATGCCGCAACAGGATGCCGCCGACTGTCATGGCCATGAGATGCATCCGCAAAAATTCGTCCGCCTGGTCGGCTGTCATGAATTGAATGCAGCACGACACTCGGCCGCGCAACAGCTGCACCAGCCGCCGTCAGCAGCACGCAAATCGGTCCGGCCGATGCTCAGCCCAGCTGGCTGATCTGCTCCTCGGTCACCACGCGCTCGACCTTCTCGGTCTCGCTCTTGATCCGGTAGCGGGGGCGTCCGTCCGCCTCGATCGGCAGGCGCGCGGTAATCGTATAGACGTTGCGCTCGATCGGGACGTCGCGACCCTGCGGCCCCTGAAATTGCAACAGCACGCTGTCATTGATCGCGTAGTTGTAAGGCATTTTTCATGCTCACGCTTTCGGTTTTGGCAGGTCAATACGTTCGTCGGCGAATTCCGGTGGACCCTCCGTGAGCCGGCGGATGCGGCGTTCGCGTTCTGCGGCGGGAAGCGACGGGTCGAGCAGCTGGTCGATCTGCCTGACCGCCAGGCCTTCGATATCCACGGGGTCCCGCCCGGCCGACCCCGGCGCAACGGCTGATACCGGCGAGTTGAGACCGAGCTGCACCAATTGCCTGATGGCGTCGGAGCGGTTCAGGTCATGCGCTTCCGCCCAGGCATCGACCTCCGCCGTCAGGCCTTCCGATAGTTTCACCGCGCTGATGGCATCACGATCCGCGCTCGGGCGGCGAATCGTGTGGTTGGAATTTTTTTTGGAAAAGTCGGTCACCCTCATATCCGCCGATCGACGAGCTGCTATTTAAGCGCATTTTTTCCCTGCCGATTTGACCCTGATCAATGTGGCTTCCGCGAGTTCCGGCAGCCGGCCCGCGGCTGACGAACGCTCAATGCCCGTTGTGGGAGTAGATTTCATAGAAAGTGATGACGATCTCGAACGCGATCAGGAATACTACGATGATCTCCAGCCGCAGCGAGCGCTTGGTATCGATGATATCGGCCAGCGTGGTGGCGGTGTCGGCAATCACCGCCAGCTTCCGGTTCAGTGTCTCGACGCGCTCGCTGAGCTCATATTCGTCCTCCAGGCGCGCATAGAGCCGCTCGAGGTCGGGCCGGTCCCAAAGCACATCCGGCTTTTCTCCAACCGCGACCCGGCCCGACACGCGGTGCTGAACCAGCAAGGCGTTGCCCAGCAGCTTGAGAAGATCGGTTCTGTTTCGCGAGGTTTTTCCGAACCTTGCGAGTTCGCGGGCAAACGGCTCGATGGTGTCGAATACGTTGGTGACTTCTCTTTCGTCGCGGCCCAGCACCACGCTCTTGGCGAGTGCGTCGGATACGACGAGTAGCCGTTCCAGGGAGAATTCCCGCACCAGAATGGGGCCGCCGACCGGGATCGGTTCGTCGGCCTCCTTTGCAACCTGTATCTTCGCCCACTCTTCTTCGGCAGGCGTGATCTTGCCGTAGGTGCGGGCGGTCAATCTCTCGAGAAACTCCGCCTCCTCTGCGGCGGACAGGCCGATGAACACCGCGACGCCGTAGCGGAACAGCACGGCCAATCCATTCGACCCCACCCGCACCGCCAGGGGAGCGCTCGCCAGGACCTGGCCCTCGAAGCCGGCCGTATTGATGCGGTCGCCGATCAGAAGGGCGTGCGCGGTCAGTTGCTGGGCGGCCGGTTCCGGGTTCGTCATCCGCTCATCATATCAGACGGCAAGGATTTTCGATGATGCCCGTCAAGTGCCTTGCGTGAAGGCGCCAGGATCACATCCTGTCCCCACAACCAGGAATGCCGCCAGGTCGATGACCTGGCGGCCGTCTTGTTGGAATCCCCTGTTCAGATCACTGCACCCGGCAGTTCCGGACCTGCCGTCACGAGGTCGTCGACCCCGATCGGAAACCGCCGCACCCGTATGCCCGTGGCGTGCCAGACCGCGTTGGCGACAGCGCCGGCCGAGCCGGTGATGCCGATTTCGCCGACGCCCTTGATGCCAAGCGCATTCACGTGGGGATCGTATTCGTCGATCATCAGGGCCTCCATCGGCGGCACGTCGGCGTTCACAGGGACGTGGTACTCTGCGAGGTTGGCGTTGAGCGTCCGGCCGGAGCGGAGGTCGGTGACGGCCCGTTCGTGCAGGGCAAAGGACATGCCCCAGATCATGCCGCCAAAGATCTGGCTGCGCACCATGCGGGGATTGATGATCCGTCCGGCGGCGAACGCGCCGATCATGCGGGTGACGCGGATCTGACCGAGATCGGGATCCACCTTGACCTCGGCGAACACGGCGCCGTGGGCATGCATGGCGTAGGTCGATTGCGCCGCGGGGTCGATGGCGCCCTTGCCGCTGGCCTCGATCTGCGCAAGGCCGGCGCGCCCAAGAATATCGGCATAGCTCTCGCTGCGCGTGTCATCGTCGCGGCGGAACAGGCGGCCATCGCGCGCGGTCACCCCTGCGTTGCCCGCGCCGAACAAAGGCGAGCGCTCGTCGCCGGTGGCGAGATCGGCGAGCTTGGCGATGACGGCTAAGCCCGCATTGTGGATCGCGGCGCCCGCGGTGGCGGTGTGGGCCGAGCCGCCGGCGATGCCCGCATCCGGCAGGTCGGAGGTGCCCGACCTGAACTCCACCCGATCGATGTCGAGCCCGAGACCGTCGGCTGCGATCTGGGCGAGCGCGGTCCAGGCGCCCTGACCCATGTCGTGGGCGCCTGTCTCCATCAGCCCCGAGCCGTCGCCGCGCAGGGTGGCGCGCGCCTCGGCCGCGAACATCAGCGCGGGAAAGGTTGCGGTGCCGATTCCCCAGCCGACCAGCAGGCCCGCGTCGTCACGCATCCGGCGCGGCTCGAGCGGGCGCGTTGCCCAGCCGAAGCGCTCGGCGCCTTGCGCGTAGCATTGGCGGAGCGCCTTCGAGGAGAACGGCTTGCCGGAAATCGGTTCGACCTCGGCGTAGTTCTTGAGGCGGAAGCTGAGCGGGTCCATCAGGCAGGCCCATGCCGCTTCGTCGATCGCGCTCTCCAGCGCAATCGATCCCGTTGCCTCGCCGGGAGCGCGCATGAACAATGGCGTGCCGGTGTCGATCCGGACCGCTTCGTGCGAGGTGGCAATCGCGGGGCTCGCGTAAAGCGTATGCGAGGCGTCGGCGGCCGGCTCGAAGAAATCATCGAAGCTGCTCGACGCAACCCTGGCGTGATGATCGATCGCCGTCAGCGAGCCTTCGCCGTCGATGCCGATGCGGAGCCGCTGGCGGGAGGCCGAACGATGGCCCACCGGCCCGTACATGTGTTCACGGCGCAGCACCAGTTTCACGGGCTTGCCGACCAGCCGCGCCGCCAGGATGCCGAGCACCTGCGGCCCGGAAATAAAGCCCTTGGAGCCAAAGCCCCCGCCAAGGAAGGGGCTGCGAATATGGATCTTGTCGGGCGAGATGCCGAACAGTCCCGCGAGCCGCCCCTGGGCCATGGCGAGGCCCTGGCTCGGCGTATCGACCTGGAGGTTATCTCCGTTCCACACCGCGACGATGGCGTGCGGCTCCATGGCATTGTGGTATTGGGCCGATGTCTCATAGGTCGCATCGATGCGCTTCGAGGCCACAGCCAGTCCCGCTTCCACATCGCCGCGCCGCATTTCGGAAGGGTTGCCGACGCCGACGGCGGGCGGCACGAAGCTTTCGCCGCCGTCCAGTCCCGCGCGGGCCGGCAGCGTTTCGTATCGTGGCGAGAGCAGCGCGGCGCCTTCCGTCGCCGCCTCCAGCGTCTCGGCGATCACGACCGCGATCGGCTGGTTGGCGTAGCGCACCCGGTCGTTCTGCAACAGATCGAGCCGGAACATGAAAGGGTTCGTCTTGGCGTCGGGATCTTCCGCGAGCGCCGGCCGGTTCGCAGGAGTCATGACCTCGACGACGCCCGGGTGGCCCATCGCCGCCGCCACGTCGAGAAAGCTCACGCGCCCGCGGGCGATGTGGCTGACCGCGAGAACGGCGTGGAGCATTCCGGGCGGATGGTTGTCGGCGGCGTAGCGCGCCTCCCCCTTGACCTTCAGAACGCCGTCGCGGCGGGTCAGCGGCTGACCGATATTCGAGCCATGCCGCGCATGGGCAGGGGCTTCGGCAAGTCTGATCTCAGGCGTCATGGAGCACTCCGGATACGGATGCGAAAGGGGAGGCGGGAAGGGCGGGAATTCGCGCCGGCGTTCCTGCCGCGGCGAGTGTCAGCGCCCGCACGATGATGCGTTTTGCCAGTTCGATCTTGAAAAGATTGTCGCCGGAAGGTTTTGCGTCGGCCAATGCCGCTTCCGCCGCGCGACGGAAAGTGGCCGGATCGGCGCCGGCGCCGGTCAGGATCGTTTCCGCCGGATGGGCGCGCCACGGTTTGGCGGCAACGCCGCCGAGCGCAAGCCGCGCATCGCGGATCTTGCCCGCTTCGATCCGCAAGCAAGCGGCGGCCGACACCAGCGCGAAGGCGTAGGAGGTGCGTTCGCGGACCTTGAGATAGCGGGCATGCGCCGAGAACGTGCGGGCCTCCGCCGGCAGCCGCAAGGCGACGATCAAATCCCCGGGCTCGAGCACGTTTTCCCGCTCCGGCGTATCGCCGGGCAGACGGTAAAGTGCCTCGAGCGCGATCTCGCGCCGGCCGCCTCTGCCCTCGATCTCGACGACAGCGTCGAGGGCGACCAGCGGCACGCAGAAGTCCGACGGGTGGGTGGCGATGCAGGCGTCGCTCCAGCCGAGCACGGCGTGCAGGCGGTTTTCGCCATTGCGGGCATCGCAAGCCGTGCCCGGTTCGCGTTTGTTGCAGCGGCTTGCCGTGTCGTAGAAATATCCGCATCGGGTCCGCTGCAGGAGATTGCCGCCGACGGTCGCCGCGTTGCGAAGCTGCGCGGAAGCACCCGACAACAGCGCCTCGGCCACGGCCGGATACGATTTCGCAAAATCCGGATCGTGCGCAAGCTCGGCGTTGCGAACCAGCGCGCCGATGCGGATGCCGCCACCGGAGAGATGCTCGATGCGGTCGAGTCCGGGCAGGCGCGTGACGTCGACGAGACGGTCCGGACGGGTGATGCCGCCCTTCATCAGGTCGAGCAGGTTGGTGCCGGACGCGAGATAGGCGGCGCCCGGCGCGGCCGCGGCGGCGACGGCCTCCGGGACGGTCGTGGGCCTGATGTATTCGAAGTTCTTCATGCGGAGCGCCTCTGCTTGGCCGTGGCGAGGGTTTGCTGTGCGTCGAGCACCGCTTCGGTGATGCCCGCATAGGCTCCGCATCGGCAGAGGTTTCCGCTCATGCATTCGCGGATTCGCTCGGGGTCATTGCCGGCCTGCGCTTCCTCGATCAGCCCGATCGCGCTCATGATCTGGCCGGGCGTGCAGAACCCGCACTGCAAGCCGTCATGCGCGATGAAGGCGGCCTGCACCGGATGCAGCTGGTCGCCGCGCGCGACACCTTCGATGGTGAGGATGTCGGCGCCGTCGTGGCTCACCGCCAAAGCGAGGCACGAATTGATCCGCCGGCCGTCGACCAGAATTGTGCAGGCCCCGCATTGGCCGCGGTCGCATCCTTTCTTGGTGCCGGTCAAATCCAGACGCTCCCGCAGGAGGTCGAGCAGCGTGACGCGCGGGTCGGAAAGCTCGAGGTCCCGCCTCACCCCGTTCACGGTGAGGCCGATGGAGAGGTTCATGCAGTGCTCCGATCAATGCTATGGTCGAAAATCAGTTCGCTGCCGCCGAAGTTGGTCGGCGGGCGTGTCCCGGTCCCTGATGCTGATCTGGATATACGGAGGCTCCCTCCGCTTTTCAAGGGAGGGGGCATGATCTGGAATTTGGAGCCGATTTTCCGAAAAGATTATGCCTGAACAAGGGGATGAAACGATGATCCGGCTGCAAGTAATCGGATTGTGATCTAGATAGATCAGATGGCAGGCCCGTCCGCAGCAACCGTTCGAAAGCCCCGCGCCGACGCGATCCGCAATCGCGAGCGCGTGCTGGAGGCTGCGAAGGCCGTCTTCAGCGCCGGGGGGCCGGACGCGAGCCTGGAGGCCGTGGCGAGACGGGCCGGGGTCGGCATCGGGACGCTCTATCGCCACTTCCCGACCCGCGAGGCCTTGTTCGAGGCCGTCTATCGGCGCGAGGTGCAGCAGCTCGGCGAACTGGCCGAGCAATTGAAGAGCGAAGCCGATCCGGTCGACGCCTTGCGGCGCTGGCTGCGGTCCAACGTCGAATTCGTCGCCACCAAGAAGGGCATGTCGGCGGCGCTGGCGCTCGCGGTGCAAGGCTCGTCGGAACTCACCGCCTTTTCGTTCGAGCGCCTGTCCAAAGCGGTGGGCGCGTTGCTGGACCGCGCCGTCGCCGCCGGCGAGATCCGCTCCGACATCAGCCCGGAAGACCTGCTGCGGGCGCTCGTCGGCATGTGCTACTTGCACGACCAGCCCGGCTGGCAGAAAAGCGTGGTGCGGCTGCTCGATGTCTTTGTCGATGGCCTTCGCGTCAAAACCGGGGTCGGCGGTCAGACCCGCGCGTCGCACCGCAGCGAAGCTGCAGCGAGCATCGCGGACAAGCCGCCGCGGCGTAGATCTCGCAACAGCCGCAAGTAATGCTCCGGCAACGGCGATCCGATATGGAGCCCAGATCGCAGCATTTGAACCCGACTTCAAACCCCATCGTATCTGTCTGACGATTTCAAACCCCCGGACCAGTCCGCGCCCATGAGCACACAAGGCGGCAGCAACGGTTTCTACGGCGGCATTCCGGTCTTTCGCGGCTTTGCCAGCCTGATGGACCCGGCGCTGTATTCGCCGTTGCCGGATGGCTGGAGCATCGGGGTTGCCGATATCGTGGAATCGACCAGGGCGATCGCGGAAGCGCGCTACAAGGCGGTCAACATGGCCGGCGCCGCCGTGATCGCGGCGGTCACCAATGCGCTGGAAGGACGCGAGTTTCCGTTCGTGTTCGGCGGCGACGGCGCAAGTTTTGCGGTGTCGCCGGACGACCTCGCGGCAGCCCGCGCGGCGCTGGCGGCGACCGCGAGCTGGGTCAGGGACGATCTCGATCTGGCGATGCGGGTGGCGCTGGTCCCGATCGCGGCCGTACGGGCGCAGGGCCTCGACGTCCGCGTCGCCCGGTTCGGGCCGTCGCCGAATTTGTCTTATGCGATGTTCTCCGGCGGCGGTCTCGGCTGGGCGGAAGCGGCGATGAAGCGCGGCGAGTTCGCGGTCGAGGTCGCGCCATCGGGCACGCAGCCCGATCTCACCGGCTTGTCGTGCCGGTTCGAGGAGATTCCTTCCGCGCGCGGGCTCATCCTCTCGGTGCTGGTGGTGCCGACGCGCAATGCCGACGCTGGCGCCTTTCGCAAAGTCATCGAGGACATCATCGCGCTGGTCGAGCGCAGTCCGGATGCGGGGCGGCCGGTGCCGACGGGCGGCCCGCCGCTGCGATGGCCGCCGGCCGGCGTCGAATTCGAGGCGCGCGCGCAACGCGGAGGGTCGCTGTTCAGGCGGCGCGCCGGCGTGCTCGCGCATACGCTGTTCGCCTATCTCATCATGCGCTACGGCATCAAGGTCGGCGGCTTCGTGCCGAAGACCTATGTGCAGCAGGTGGTGGAGAATTCCGACTTCCGCAAATATGACGACGGACTGCGCATGATCCTCGACTGCACGAGCGAACTGGAGCGCGCGCTGACGCGGCGGCTGGGGCAGGCGGCTTCGGCAGGGGTCGTGCGATATGGCCTGCACCGGCAGGACGCGGCGATGATGACCTGCTTCACGCCTTCGGCGCTGCGCAGCGATCATGTGCATTTCATCGACGGCGCCCGCGGCGGCTACGCCTCGGCGGCCACCGCCCTGAAGGCGACGCCGGCCTGAATCAGCGCGCGGACCGGGTCCAGGTCTCGCCGCCGCACAGTGCGCCGACGCAGCCTTCGACCTTCAGCGCGCCAGGACCCGACACCGAAATGTTGCTGGCATAGCTGTTGCCGTCGTCGGCGTTGTAGATCTGGCCGGACCATTTATTCGGACCGGACGGGGGCATGCCCATGAACAGCGGCAGGCCGATCATCGGACGCCTGGCCAGCGCGGGATTTGGATTTTTGTCATCGACCTGGGGCTTTCCGGTCGCGGGGTTGATGGGGTCCTTGAGCCAGACGATGACCCCGCAAATGCCGCCGCCGCATTTGCCGACGCGGACTTTTGCATCGCCCGCCTGGGTCAGCCAGATACCGTTCACCTGGCCACCGGCCTGCGCCTTCGCGGCTGGCGCCGTCACCAACGCCGCCAGGATCGCTGCGACAAAGCCAAATCTGCAAGCCATCGGGCCCCCCAAAAAGCAGGCCTGCATAGCAGCAAATCCGGCATCCGCAATGCCACATTCGCAACTGCACACAGGGTTTGCCGAAGCTTGATTTGATCAGTGAATCCGCGGCCCGTGTCGACGCCAATCCCTCGGCGTGCAGGTCACCAGGGCAGGCCGCAGAGATCGATGCTGCCCTGCCGCGGCGCGCGCCGGAGTTCGTGGACATAGGGCGCGATGGCGTCGAAGCGAACGCGCCCCTGCGGCTGTTCGCACCAGATCTCGCCGTCGAACGGCTTGAAGCCGCGCCCCATGTAGAACGGGGCGTTGTGCGGTTCGCAGAACAACAGGGCGAAATCGGTCGAACCTTCATCCTTCAGGGTTTGGACGGCGGCATTGAGCGCGATGCTGGCGTATCCCCTGCGGCGGCTGTCCTCGCGGGTCAGCACGCCGCCGATGCCGCCGGCGCGCATTTTGCGCCCGTTCCATTTGACCTCGCGGCGGTAGATGCCGACGTGGCAGACGACATCCTCGGCCTCGTTCTGGACCAGCACGCGCAATTCGGCATGGGCAAAGACCACGTCGGCCCAGGGCAGCGTCCTGACGACCTCGGGCGGCCAGACCGCGTTGTACAGCGGCTCTGCCATCGGCCAGGAGGCGTCCCCGTTCAGGATGTCGATCTCGATGCTCATTCCACTCTCAATTTCAGGCGTGCGGGCGGGTGGCCGATAGTGCTCGATCGGTGACGTCGATCACAGACCAAGGCTAGGCGGCTTGCTGTGATGTTGGCAAATGATATGATTTCGCGATCGGAATTCAGGAGCACCAATGCGCCGGATTGCCGCTTTTGTCGCTGCTCTGCTGGCAATTTGCCTGGCCAATCAATCGGCCTGGGCGGGCAAGCGCGTCGCCCTCGTTATCGGCAATTCGAACTACCAGAACGTCGCCCCGCTCACCAATCCCGCCAACGATGCCGCCGCCGTCACCGCGATGTTCAGGAAGGCCGGGTTCGACGTGGTGGAGTCGCGCCGCGACCTGAAATCCCTTGAGATGCGGCGAGCGTTGCGCGACTTCGGGGACAAGGCGCGGGGCGCGGATATCGCCGTGATCTACTTTGCAGGTCACGGGCTCGAGGTCGACGGGACAAACTACGTCGTTCCCGTCGACGCCGTTCTGGAACGCGACGCCGACGTCGACGACGAAGCCGTTTCGCTGAACCGGATGCTGCTGGCGGCCGAGCCTGCGACCAAGCTGCGCCTCGTGATCCTGGACGCCTGCCGCGACAATCCGTTCGCGAAGAAAATGAAGCGCACGATTGTGTCGCGATCCCTCGGCCGCGGCCTGGTCGGCGTCGAGGCGAACAAGCCGAATACGTTTATCGCGTTCGCCGCCAAGGAGGGATCGACCGCCGCCGACGGCGACGGGCAGAACAGCCCGTTTTCGATGGCGCTGGTGAAATATCTCACCAGACCCGGTCTCGATATCCGCAAGGCCTTTGGCTACGTGCGCGACGACGTGATGAGTGCCACCGGCGATCAGCAGGAGCCCTACACCACGAATTCGCTCGGCGGTAACGACGTGGCGCTGGTGCCCGCAGCTGCGCCGGCCCCGAACGATGCCAACGCCGACATTCGCCGTGATTACGAATTGGCCGAACGCGTCGGAACCAGGGAGGCCTGGGATTCTTTTGTAGCGGCCCATCCGACTGGCTTCTACGCCGACCTTGCCAGGGCACAGCGCAACAAACTCGCCGCTGAAGCCGCGCGGGTGGCCGCGACCGACAAAGCCCGCAATGCCGCGGAAGAGCAGACGAGGCTGGCCGCCGGGGGCGCCAAGGCCAGCGATCTGGCCCGCGCCGCGGCAGAGGCGAAGGCTGCCGAAGAGGCGCGACTGGCAGCCGAACGGAAGAAGCAGATCGAAGACGCAAACGTGGCGGCGGCGGAACGGACCAGGGCTGCCGCGCAGGCCAAGGCAGCCGAAGACGAGCGCCTTGCGCTCGAAAAAGCCCGGAAAGCGAAGCAGGCTGACGAGGCAAAAACGGCTTCCGCCGCGCAGGCCGCGCCAGAACAAGATACGCCGCAAGCCGGCAAATCAGCGGGGCCCGCTGTTGCGTCGCTGACGCCACCGGCGGCGGCCAAATCCGATCAGCCGGCGCCGCAGGACATTCCCCGGCTGCTGCAATCCGAACTGCGGCGGGTCGGGTGCAAGACCGGCGAAATCGGCGGCGAATGGAATGCGTCGGCCCGCCGGGCGCTTTCCTCATTCAACGATCATGCGGGTACCAGATTCGACGTGAAACTGGCCAGCATCGACGCGCTCGACGCCGTGAAGGCCAAAACGGGGCGGGTGTGTCCGCTGGATTGCGAAACGGGATTCCGTGCCGACGGCGATCGCTGCGTGAAGATCACCTGCGACAGCGGCCATGTCCTCGGCTCGAACGGCCGCTGTCAGAAGCGCCCGGAACATGCGCCGAGAGTTGCGCGGGCGCGGGAGCGACGAGCCTCCGCTCCAGCGAGGCGCGGCGGCAGGTGCTTCGTCTACAACGGCAACTCGTTTTGCGAGTGAGGCGCCCCCTGGTGCATCGGGCGCTTCCTGATCCTTCCGGCATCGCTCAGAAAGGCGTGCATTCGGTATGGATGATGCGCGGCTTCGAGCAATAGGCGACGCCCGCATTGCCGTAGAACGTATACTGCCGTTTGCCCCGCTTCAGCCTGTTCTCGATCTTCATCGCACAGGCATGGCCGATCACCGTCATGTAGACGACGATGGAATTGTTCGGATATTCGCGTATCGCCCGGAGCGTGTGCCTGCCTGCGACGCGCAGGGATGTCGAACCGCCGGGGGCCTCCTTCGGCTTGCCGCCCAGCGTGGCGTCGTATCGAGTCCGTCCCTCGATATTGGACTCCATGTCGAGGGTCGCGCGGCGGTCCGCGGAAAGCGTTCCGGTCCCCTCGGCGTGAACGGGAAAATCCTGCACAGCCGGCTGCACGCAATTGGCGAGCGCATCGAAGCTGAAATGTGCGCGAACGACGGGCCCGGCGGCGTCGCTGGAAACCGGCATCGCCAGCATCGAAACCGTCAGCGCAACGACGACATAGTCAGGACTGAATTTCATTGCTTCCCCCTAAGCAGTTCATTCCCAACAATATTCCGATTTAATTCGATGCCGCGGCGTTTGACAATATCCACGTGTCGGGCGGGAGCGGGATATTCGCGTGCTGATCGGCCCTGGCGTCGTCTCAAAGTGGGTGTTTAAGATGCTGGAACCTTCTATAAGGGTTCCCGTTAAGCCACGTCTCCCATCATTTTCGGACATCACCCCATGACCTTTACGCTTCCCAATCTGCCCTATGCCTATGACGCCCTTGCGCCCCATATGTCCAAGGAAACGCTGGAATATCATCACGACAAGCATCACCAGGCTTACGTGACCAACGGAAACAACGCGATCAAGGGGACCGAATTCGAGGGCAAATCCCTCGAGGAAATCGTGAAGGCTTCGTTCGGCAAGAATCCCGCCGTCTTCAACAATGCCGGCCAGCACTACAACCATCTGCATTTCTGGAACTGGATGAAGCCCAATGGCGGCGGCAGCAAATTGCCCGGCCGCCTGGAAAAGAAGATTACCGAGGACCTCGGGGGCCTCGAGAAATTCAAGACCGATTTCGCCGCCGCCGGCGTCGGCCAGTTCGGCTCGGGCTGGTGCTGGCTGACGGTGAAGAACGGCAAGCTGGAAATCACCAAGACGGCCAACGGCGAAAGCCCGCTGGTGCATGGCGGCACGCCGATCCTCGGCTGCGACGTCTGGGAGCACTCCTACTACATCGACTATCGCAACCGCCGTCCGGACTATCTGAAGGCGTTTTGCGATCACCTGATCAACTGGGAATATGTCGACCAGCTGTTCTCGAAGGTCTGAGAATCGTTTCAAGGCACGAGTTCAGGGGCGGTGGCATCGAGCTGCCGCCCTTTTCGTTGCCGGAGTTGTTTCGGCGCTCCTTGCGGGGATCGCGCGCTTGCGGCAAAACCGGCCTCGCCGGTGGACCCGTGCCTGAGGCAGAAGTTTCAGACGATCTGTCTTCTGGTTTTTATCGGCGGCGGCCCTGGCGCGTCGCTGCGTCATACCGTCAACACGGCGTGCACGCGCGCCCTCAAGACGGCCTTTCCGTATCACACCTCCTTCATCAACGTGACGGGTTCGACCGTCATGGGCCTGTTCGCCGGCCTCGCGCTGGTTCGCCACTTCGCATAGCGTTTTCGAGCGAAGCCTGTCCCGCACCTGATGCAGGGATCCCGGTTCGCGTGAAGAGATCGCGTCAAAAGAAACCGGAGCCTGTCGATTCCGGCTCACTCAACCGAACACGGCAATCCCGCATGGGCCTCCCTGAGGCGCGCATGGGTTTTGGCTCTCTTCCGTTTGCATCGACTACCCGGCGCGATTAAGCAGGGTTAGCCCCACCCCGCGCCAGACCCATTGCCTTGTCAGAGCTTCCCCTGAAAGATCCGGCGCCCGCCGCCGCGGACGCCGAGCCGCGTCCCGGACACATCCGCAAACCTGTCGGCTGGTCGATGATCGTGATCGGCGTGCTGGTCGCGGTCAGCGCGGCGCTGGTGTGGCGGCGCGACGGCATCAACGGCGTCACCGAAATCCTGACCCACGATCTTTCGCTGTTCGGCGGCATCCTGCCGCGCGTGCTGGCCGGCTGCCTGCTGGGAGCCTTCATCGCCGAGGTCCTGCCGCATGAGAAAGTATCGCGCTCGCTCGGGCCAAAATCGGGGCTGAAGGGATTGCTGATCGGGGCCGCGTTCGGGGCGATCCTGCCGGGCGGGCCGTTCACCGCCTATCCGGTGGCGAGCGCGCTGCTCGCCGTCGGCGCCGATTTCGGCGCCACCATCGCCATGGTGGTGAGCTGGACCCTGATCGGCTACGGCCGGGCGATCGCCTGGGAATTGCCGATCATGGGCACCGACTTCACGCTGTGGCGCATCGCGATCTCGCTGCCGCTGCCGGTGCTGGCCGGCGCGCTCGGGCGTTTTGTCTATGTCCGGGTCTATCCGAAGAGCGCAACGGAATGAGCGCGGCCCTGATCATCGACATCATGCTGTGGGCCTCGGTTGCCGCGGTCGGGTTCATCGCTTTCCGGCGCGGCCCGACGGTGCTGACGACCTCGCTGCGCGAAGGCACCATGGACTTCATCAACATCGTGCCGCGCATCGCGCTGGGGGTGATCGGCTCGGGCTATATCGCCGCCGTCATCCCGCAGGAGATCATCACCCGCTGGCTGGGGCCGGATTCCGGCTGGCTCGGCGTGCTCACCGCGACCGTCGCGGGCGCCGCGACCCCGGGCGGACCGGTGATCGGTTTTTCGATCGGCGCGGTGGCGATCAAGAGCGGCGGCGGCCCGCCGCAGGTGATCGCCTATGTGATCGCCTGGGCGCTGTTCGCCTTTCAGCGGCTGCTGTTGTGGGAAATCCCGTTCATGCCGGCCCGCTTCGTCTGGTTTCGCGCCGCGGTGTCGCTGCCGTTCCCGTTCCTGGCCGCCGCCATCGCGATGGCGATCGGGAAGCCCTGAGGCCATCCTGGAAGCTTCCCATCCAGCAAATCAGGTGGTTCAGAAATGGCTGCGATCGTCTCCGGCTCAGCCGGAGGCTTCCTGGGAGCTGGCGAGAGCATTATGTTTCGGGCATGACCGGATTGCCTGAACAAGCCGCGTCGTTCCTGACGCCGCCGCAGCGCGGCTGCTTCAATGAGATCTGGACCGAAAAATGAGCCGTTTCTGGAGCCGCTTGACGCACGACCTGAGGCCCTATGTGCCGGGCGAACAGCCGCGCATGGCGGAGCTGGTCAAGCTCAACACCAATGAAAATCCGATCGGCCCTTCGCCGCGCGTGCTGGAAGCGATCCGCGGCGAGGCGACGGATACGCTGCGCCTGTATCCCGACCCGCAGGCCATCGCCTTGCGGAGGGCCCTGGCCACCTACCACCAGGTGCGACCCGAACAGGTGTTCGTCGGCAACGGCTCGGACGAGGTGCTGGCGCACGCCTTCGCCGCGCTGCTGAAGCATGATGCGCCGCTGCTGTTCCCGGACATCACCTACAGCTTTTACCCGGTCTATTGCCGCCTGTTCGGCATCGCCTGCGAGGCCGTGCCGCTTGACGAGGCCATGCAAATCCGCGTTTCCGACTATCGCCGGCCCGCCGGCGCGCTCATCGTACCCAATCCGAACGCGCCGACGGGGATTGCGCTGTCACGGGCCGAGATCGTGACCCTGCTGGAGGACCATCCTGACGCTCCCGTGGTGATCGACGAGGCCTATGTCGATTTCGGCGCCGAGACGGCGATTCCGCTGGTCGCCTCTCACCCGAATCTTCTGGTCGTTCAAACCATGTCCAAGTCACGGGCCCTGGCCGGCTTGAGGGTCGGCTATGCGATCGGCGACGCCGACCTGATCGAGGCGCTCACCCGGGTGAAGGACAGCTTCAACTCCTATCCTCATCGGCCGGCCCGCCCAGGCCGGCGCCATCGCCTCCCTGGAGGACGAGGCCTGGTTTCAACAGGCCCGCGCTCGCGTCATCGAGGGCCGGGAGCGGCTAAACCGCGGATTGGTCCGGCTTGGTTTCGACGTGCTGCCGTCCTCCGCCAACTTCGTGTTCGCGCGACATCCGGCGCATGAGGGCGCGGCGCTGGCCGCCGCGCTACGACAACGGGCGGTGATCGTCCGCCATTTTTCCGCGGCCCGGATCGCCGACTATCTGCGGATAACCGTGGGCACGGACGGGCAAATCGACCGGCTGTTGTTGGCCTTGTCGGACATCCTGGGCAGCGAGCCCGCCGCCGCCTGATCGCGCCGCCTCGTTGTTCGCGGTCCATTCGATCGTGGCGTTGCGCCGCCGACAAATATCGCGCTGGCCTCATCATCCACGGCGTTCGTCACACCGCCTGCCACCCCCCGTTTAAGTCGCCGGTGCCTGCGTTTGTAGACACCCGTAATGTTATAATATAACGTTTTTCCATGACCGGTTCCCACCCCCACAGTCACAGCCCCGATCACGGCCATGACCATGCGCACGGGCATGTGCCCGTTCACAGCCATGGGCCGGCTTCGCCGCATCCGGCGCAGGCAGCACCTTGGTCGATCCTGCGCATGACGGTTCTCTCCCGGCTGGCTGCCGCGGTCGCGGTCAGCGCCGTGCTGTGGGCCGTGGTGTGGCTGTCGATGAGGTGAGCATGGTCGCGCAAATCAAATTCAGCGACGTCACGCTCGGCTACGACCGGCATCCGGCGGTGCATCATCTCGACGGCGAGGTCGCCGCCGGCGCGCTGCTGGCGGTCGTCGGCCCCAACGGCGCCGGCAAGTCCACGCTGTTTCGAGGGCTGGTCGGCATCCTCAAGCCGCTCGCAGGCTCGATTGCGACCGGCGGCCTCGACACCAGGGACATCGCCTATCTGCCGCAGACGGTGGATATCGACCGCAGCTTTCCGATCTCGGTGTACGATTTTGTCGGCACCGGGCTTTGGCGCTCCACTGGATTTTTCGGCGGCATGGGCAAGGGCGCGCGCGACAGGATTGCGCAGGCGCTCGCGGCCGTCGGCCTCAACGGTTTTGAAAACCGCGCCATCGGCACGCTGTCCGGCGGACAGATGCAGCGCTTGCTGTTCGCGCGCGTGCTGCTGCAGGACGCGCGGCTGATCGTGCTGGACGAGCCCTTCAA
Organism: uncultured Alphaproteobacteria bacterium; assembly: GCA_963721275.1. GTDB lineage: Bacteria > Pseudomonadota > Alphaproteobacteria > Rhizobiales > Xanthobacteraceae > Bradyrhizobium. The sequence continues at coordinate 853,059 of CAVRIQ010000014.1, forward strand.
CGCCATCGACGCCAGGACCTCGGCCGATCTGCTCGATCTGGTCAAACGCTGGCACGCCGAGAAGCGCACCGTGCTGGCGGCGCTGCACGACATGGATCTGGTGCGTAGCCATTTCCCCGAAACCCTGCTGCTGGCGCGCGGGCCGGTGGCCTGGGGCGCCACCGCCGAGGTGTTGACCGCGGAAAACCTTCTGGAGGCCCGCCGCATGTGCGAGGCGTTCGACGATACTGCCGCCGCCTGCGCGGTGGACGATCTGCCGTCGCGGGCCGCGTGATGATTTACGACGCGCTGATTTCGCCTTTCACCGAATTCGAATTCATGCGCCGGGCGCTCGCCGCGGTGATCGCGCTTTCGCTGGGCGGCGCGCCGATCGGGGTGTTTCTGATGCTGCGGCGGATGAGCCTGGTCGGCGACGCGATGGCGCACGCGATCCTGCCGGGAGCGGCGATCGGCTTTCTGCTGTCGGGTCTCAATCTGTTCGCGATGACGACGGGTGGACTGATCGCGGGCTTTACGGTGGCCATCCTCGCCGGCGCGGTGGCGCGCTCGACCGAAATGAAAGAAGACGCCTCTTTGGCCACGTTCTATCTGGTGTCGCTGGCGCTCGGCGTCACGATCGTGTCGATCAAGGGCACCAATATCGATCTGCTGCACGTGCTGTTCGGCAATATCCTGGCGATGGACGATCCAACCCTGCTGGTGATCGCGTCCAACGCCACCATCACCCTCTTGGTGCTGGCGGTGATCTATCGCCCGCTGGTGATCGAGAGCGTCGATCCGGTATTCCTGCGCACCGTCAGCCGCGCCGGCGCGCCGTCGCATCTGGCGTTTCTCGCCCTTGTCGTCATCAACCTCGTCAACGGCTTCCAGGCGCTCGGCACTTTGCTGGCGGTAGGGCTGATGATCCTGCCCGCCGGCATCGCGCGGTTCTGGTCGCGCGATATCACCGGCATGATCTGCATCGCGGTCGCGAGCGCTGTCGTCTCGGGCTATGCGGGGCTGGTGCTGTCGTTCCAGACCAAGGTGCCGTCGGGCCCGGCGATCATTCTGGTGGCGGCGGCGCTCTATGTCGGCTCGGTGCTGTTCGGCAGCGTCGGCGGCCTGTTCCGGCAGGTGTTTCCCGGCCGCCACCTCGAAGCGTAGCGGCGAGCGATGCGACATTTTCAGCTTTGGCTCATCTGTCTGGTGCTCGCGATATCGGCGTTGCTCCGCGTGCGCGCGCAGGATCGCGTCGACGTCGTCGCCAGCTTTTCCATCCTCGGCGACTTCGTGAAGAATGTCGGCGGCGATCGCGTCAACGTCGCCACACTGGTCGGTCCCAATGGCGATGTCCATGTCTATGACCCGGCGCCATCGGATGCGAAGAAGATCGCAGGGGCAAAGCTCCTTGTGGTCAACGGCCTTGGCCTCGAGGGCTGGCTGCCGCGGTTGTTGCAATCCTCCGGCAGCAAGGCGCCGATCGTCACGGCGACCAAAGGCGTCGCGCCGCTCAAGGCCGGCTCCGATGCCGATCCCCACGCCTGGCAATCCGTGGCCAATGCGAAGATTTATGTCGGCAATATAAGCGATGCGCTGGTCGCCGCCGACCCCGCCGACGCCGAGTTCTTTCGCACCAACGCACAAGCCTATCTGGCGAAACTCGACGGGCTCGACCGCGAGGTGCGCGAGCAGGTGGCAAAAATCCCGCCGCTCCGCCGCAGGGTGATCTCGACCCACAACGCCTTCGGCTATTTTGCCGCCGCCTATGGCATCGAATTCATCGCTCCATCAGGCGTTTCCACCGAATCCGAGGCCAGCGCCCGCGATGTCGCCCGCATCATCACCCAGATCAAATCGGAAAGGATTCCGGCCATTTTTCTTGAAAGTATTAGCGATCCCCGCCTGATCCGACAGATATCGGCCGAGACCGGTGCCCGGATCGGCGGGACCCTGTATTCCGACAGTCTGACGGGCGAAAAGGGCGATGCCCCCACTTACATTGAACTGGTCAGGCACAATATAAAGGCCCTGACCGGCGCGCTGGCCGATTAGGGCAGGGGCCCTCCCTGTTGCCGGCGCGGCTCACCAAATACCGCTTGCGGAGATAGTATGTCCGAACTGACGTCCCAGAAAATTCCCGTGACCGTCCTGACCGGCTATCTCGGCGCCGGCAAGACCACCCTGCTCAACCGCATCCTGTCGGAAAACCACGGCAAGAAATACGCCGTGATCGTCAACGAATTCGGCGAGATCGGCATCGACAACGATTTGATCATCGGCGCCGACGAAGAAGTCTTCGAGATGAACAATGGCTGCGTGTGCTGCACCGTGCGCGGCGATCTCGTGCGCATCCTCGAAGGCCTGATGAAGCGCAAGGGCAAGTTCGACGCCATCATCGTCGAGACCACGGGGCTGGCCGATCCGGCCCCGGTGGCGCAGACCTTCTTCGTCGACGAGGACGTGCAGAAGAACGCCCGGCTCGACGCGGTCGTCACGGTCGCCGACGCCAAATGGCTGAGCGACCGCTTGAAGGACGCCCCGGAAGCCAAGAACCAGATCGCCTTCGCCGACGTCATCGTGCTGAACAAGACCGATCTCGTTTCCAAGGCTGAACTCGCCGAGGTCGAGGCCCGGATCCGCGCCATCAATCCTTACGCCAAGCTGCATCGCACCGAGCGCTGCCAGGTGGCGCTGTCCGACGTGCTGGAGCGCGGCGCGTTCGATCTCGACCGCATCCTCGAACTCGAGCCGGAATTTCTCGAGGCCGGCGACGATCACGACCATGACCACCATCATCACGATCACGACCATGATCACGGCCACGGCCTGAAGCACTACCATGACGAGGACATGCAATCGCTGTCGCTGCGGTCGGACAAGCCGCTCGACGCCACCAAATTCATGCCGTGGCTGCAGAACCTGGTCGCCAGCGAAGGCCAGAAGATCCTGCGCTCGAAAGGCATTCTGGCCTTCAGCGACGACGACGACCGCTACGTCTTCCAGGGCGTGCACATGATGCTGGAAGGCGACCACCAGCGGGCCTGGAAGGAGGGCGAGCCGCGCGAGAGCCGCCTCGTCTTCATCGGCCGCGAATTGCCCGAGCAGAGCATCCGGGACGGCTTCGAGCGCTGTATCACCACGTGATGGCACAGTTCGATCCGGGCGAGAACTCCGCCTCCATCGCGTCGGTCACCGACCGGGTGCGCCCGGTCAAGATCGGCGCGCCCGTCACGGCCGTGCACTTCCTCGGCGAGAACGCGGCCTTTGTCGGCGCCGAGGAAAACGTCTTCCTGGTGAGCGGGCAGGGCGAAGTGACGCCGGTCGCCGTTCACAGCGGCGGCATCCTCTGCGCGGCTTCCGACGGGTCGCGCCTCGTCATGGGCGGCGATGACGGCAAGCTCGTTTCGCTCGACGCCAAGGGCGAGGTCGCGCTCTTGGCGACCGACGCAAAACGGCGCTGGATCGATAATGTCGCGCTGCATCCCGATGGCGCCTTCGCGTGGTCGGCCGGCAAGACCGCCTTTGTCCGCGGCGGCAAGAACGAGGAGAAATCGTTCGAGGTGCCCTCCACCGTCGGCGGGCTGGCCTTCGCGCCAAAGGGCCTGCGCCTCGCGGTCGCGCATTACAACGGCGTGACCCTGTGGTTTCCCAACATGGTGGCGACGGCGGAAATTCTGGAATGGGCGGGCTCGCATCTGGCCGTCGCATTCAGCCCCGACAACAAGTTTCTGGTCACCGCGATGCATGAACCGGCCCTGCATGGATGGCGGCTCGCCGACTCCAGGCACATGCGCATGACCGGCTATCCCGGCCGCGTCCGCTCGATGTCCTGGAGTGCGGGCGGCAAGGCGCTGGCGACCTCGGGCGCCGACGCCGTGATCATGTGGCCGTTCGCCAGCAAGGACGGCCCGATGGGCAAGGAGCCGGCGATGCTGGCGCCGCTGCAGGCGCGCGTCGCCGCGGTCGCCTGCCATCCGAAGCAGGATATTCTCGCCGCGGGCTACAGCGACGGCACCATCCTGATGGTGCGGCTGGCCGATGGCGCCGAAATCCTGGTGCGACGCAACGGCACCGCGCCGGTCGCTGCGCTGGCCTGGAACGCCAAGGGCACGCTGCTGGCGTTCGCCGCCGAGGATGGCGACGCAGGGTTGCTGGAGCTGTAGGCGGCTTCGACCGCCGGTTCCGTCGCAGGTTTCCTGGGGAACAATGCCCTTCCGCATCCGTTGATCCCGCAGCAAATGGCGGTGAACAACATGTCTGCGGACGACAGCAAACGCACTCTGGCGAAGGATCTCTTGCTCGCGACCGTCATGGTCGCCGCGGGTCTGGCGATATCCGGTCTGGCGCTGACCCAGCTTCGCGCCGCCCATACCGCGGAGATGGCGCAGGCGACGCAGCCGTTGCAATCGTCCCCGCCGGACCAGGACAAGACGCTCCCTGCGGAATCCAAACCCGGCGGCGAGCGCCCGACCACGCCGGCGCCCGAGCCGGCCCGCCCGAATGCAGAGGCTCAGAAGCAAGGCGCCAAGCCGATGCTGCCGCCGGCGCCGGCCGAGAAGATGGCGCCGCCGATCCAGCAGAAATAGCCCATCAGTCGGTCCTCATCCGGAGGAGCGCTCCGTCCGAGGAGCGCGCTCCTCACCATGAGGTTCGGGCGGGTTGCGACTGACGTTGTTTTGACTAACGCTGCCGATTTTACAGTCTCGCTTGTGTCACCTTGCCGTCGGATAATGGCGCACGGCGCGAAAGCGCAGATGACACATGAGGCGACCCATGAAGATCGACGATGTCAGGCGAACCGCCTATTCGATGCCGCTGACCAGTCCGTCGTTTCCGCCGGGGCCCTACCGGTTCTTCAACCGCGAATATTTCGTCATCACCTATCGCACCGATCCGGAAGCGCTGGCCGCCGTGGTGCCGGAGCCGCTCGAAGTCACGGATTCAGTGGTCAAGTACGAATTCATCCGCATGCCCAATTCGACCGGCTTCGGCGATTACACCGAAACCGGGCAGGTGATCCCGGTCCGCTTCAACGGCGAGCAAGGCGCCTATACCCATGCGATGTATCTCGACGACGATGCGCCGATCGCCGGCGGCCGCGAGCTGTGGGGGTTCCCCAAGAAGCGCGCAACGCCGAAAATCGAAGTCGAGAGCGACGTGCTGGTGGGAACGCTGCATTACGGCTCGGTGCTCTGCGCCTCCGCCACCATGGGCTACAAGCACCGCCCGGTCGATCACGACGGCGTGCTGAAGGGCATGCAGGCGCCCAACTTCATTCTCAAGATCATTCCGCATGTCGACGGATCCTTGCGGATCTGCGAGCTGGTGCGCTTCCACCTCGAGGACATTCAGTTGAAGGAAGCCTGGACCGGCCCCGCGGCGCTCGGGCTGTTCCCGCACGCGCTCGCCGACGTGGCAAAGCTGCCGGTGCGCGAGGTGGTCTCCGCGCTGCATTTCAAGGCGGATCTGACGCTCGGGCTGGGGACGGTGGCGTTCGACTATTTGAAGAAGTGAAATCGTCTTTTTCAGGTCGTCATCACCGGGCTTGACCCGGTGAGCCATCTTTCTTGAGTGATGGATACGCGGGTCAAGCCCGCGTATGACATCGGAGTGCGGTGCGCGGCCAGCTCTCACCGCACCAGCACGTTCCTGAACTGCCATGGGTCCGACGTGTCGATGTCTTCCGGAAACAGTCCCGGGCGATCGGTCAGCGGGGTCCAGTCGGTATAGAAGCCTTTCACCGGGCCGAGATAGGGCGTCTGGATTTCGAGGCAGCGGCGGAAATCCAGCTCGTCGGCCTCGACGATCCCGGCGGTGGGATTTTCCAGCGCCCACACCATGCCGGCCAGAACGGCCGACGACACCTGCAGGCCGGTGGCGTTCTGGTAGGGCGCGATCTTCCGGGTTTCCTCGATCGAGAGCTGCGAGCCGTACCAGTAGGCGTTCTTGTTGTGGCCGTAGAGCAGCACGCCGAGTTCGTCGATGCCGTCCTCGATCTCGTTCTCGTCCAGAATGTGCCATTTCGGCTGCATCCTGCCGGTGGCGCCGAACATCTCGTGCAGCGACAGCACCGCGTCGTTGGCGGGGTGATAGGCGTAATGGCAGGTCGGGCGGTAGATTACATTGCCGCCGTCGCGCACGGTGAAATAGTCCGCGATCGAGATCGACTCGTTGTGGGTGACGAGGTAGCCGTATTGCGCGCCCGGCGTCGGGCACCAGGAGCGTACGCGGGTGTTGGCGCCGGGCTGCAGCAGATAGATCGCGGCACCACAGCCGTCATGGTGGGTGCGGCCATTGTCCGGCATCCACTGCTCATGGGTGCCCCAGCCGAGTTCGGCCGGCTGCATGCCCTCGGAGACAAAACCCTCCACCGACCAGGTGTTGACGAACACGTTCATCGGCTTCGGCTTCTTGGAGCGCTGGGTGTCGCGTTCGGCGATGTGGATGCCCTTGACGCCGAGCTTGTGGGCGAGTTGCCCCCAGCCCTCGCGGCTCTTGGGCTCGTTGAACGGCGTGTTGGTGTCGCGCGCGATGTCGAGCAGCGCCTGCTTGACGAACCACGACACCATGCCGGGATTGGCGCCGCAGGTGGAGACCGCCGTGGTGCCGCCCGGGCTCTTGTGCTTGGCCGCCAGCAGGGTTTCGCGCAGCGCGTAATTGGAGCGCTTTTCGGTCCCGATATTCTTGTCGAAATAGAAACCGAGCCACGGCTCCACCACGGTGTCGATATAGAGCGCGCCGATCTCGCGGCACATGGTCATGATATCGACCGACGAGGTGTCGACCGACAGATTGACGCAGAAGCCCTGGCCGCCGCCGGCGGTGAGCAGCGGCACCAGCACCTCGCGGTAATTGTCTTTTGTCACGGCCTGCTTGATGAAGCGCACGCCGTGCTGTTTTGCCAGCTCGCCGTCCTCATGCGGATCGATGATGACGAAGCGCGATTTGTCGTAGGCGAAGTGCCGCTCGATCAGCGGCATGGTGCCCTTGCCGATCGAGCCGAAGCCGATCATGACAATGGGGCCGGAAATTTTCGCGTGGATTGGCGCGGGCGGGCTCATGAATTGGTCTCCGGAAAAAGGATGCGTTTGGCGCGAAGAGGGGGATCAGGCGGTGCGCCGCTTCGCGGTGATTTCGATTTCGATCTTCATCTCGGGCTTCAGGAGCCCGGCGACGACGAGCAGCGTTGCGGCCGGGCGGATATCGCCGAGATTTTCACCGCAGACCGCGAACACGGCGTCGGCGTCCCTGGCGTCGGTGACGTAGTAGGTCGCCCGCACGATGTCGGCCATGGCGAAACCGCCGTCCTTCAGGGCGGCCGCGATGGTCTTGAAGCAGTTTCGTGTCTGGCTCGTGACGTCGGCCGGCATGGTCATGGTGGCGTAGTCGTAGCCGGTGGTGCCGGCCACGAAGGCGAAATCGCCATCGATGACGGCGCGGCTGAAACCGGCGGCTTTCTCAAAGGGGGAGCCGGTGGAGATGAGACGGCGTGGCATCAGGACCTCGATCAAGGGATTCTGGGCGGTTTACGGGCTTTTTGCCGGTGCGCGCAACCGCTAACTCACCGGGAACGCCGCGCTACGTCGGCGGCCGGGGGCATGGCAGGGCCCCACCGGCGCACCAGGATATCCCGGACGATCATGACGGCCAGCATGATCACGAGGATGGTCGTGATGGTCCGCCCGCGTGGGTTAGGCAGGCCGCGCGTGGTGGGCCGGTTGGCTGCCATGACATCAGGCGGCGCGCGGGACCGCTCGCGGCGCCTTGGCGCGGCGAGACCTGGCACGACGGGCCTTGTTTGCCGGCACCGAGGCGCCGGCCGGCGCGATCATCCCGCAGGCGCCGTCGAGCGCGCCTTCGCGCAGCTCCAGCCCGAGCAGGCGGTCGCGCTCGAACGGGCCGGGCAGCGACAGTTCGCCGGTCCTGAGCGCGGAGAAGCCGAAGCGGGCGTAATAGGGCGCGTCGCCGAGCAGGATCACCGCGCCGTGCCCGGCCGCCTGGGCGGCGGCCAGCGCGTGGCGCATCAGCGCCGCTCCAACGCCGAGCTCGCGGCAGGACGGGTCGACCGCCAGCGGGCCGAGTACCAGCGCCGGCACGCTCCCGGCGCTGACGTGCCACAACCGCAGCGTCCCGACCAGCCGGCCCTCGCGCAGCGCCGAGAAGGCTCCGGCGGGCGCCTGTCCGTCGCGCAGGCGCTGGCAGGTGCGCTGATGGCGATTGGCGCCAAAGCAGGCATCGAGCAGCGCCTCGCGGGCGGCAACGTCCGAACCGCGCTCCGCTCGGATGGCGAACGGAGCGGCGTCGGCGGTGAGGGCAACAGCGGTCTTGCGCAAGGCGGTCATGGCACGTCAGTCCCCGCTTCCCCGCAGCAGCAAGCCGCGCGGGAGCGTTGTCAATAAATTCGCATGTGGAGGAAAGGGAGCCGGCGGACCGGCTCCTCGTTTTCTCGCTCCCTCCCCCGTTTACGGGGGAGGGTTGGGGTGGGGGTGCCAGACCGGAACGAGCCGATAGAGTTTTCCCCACCCGGCGCTTCGCGCCGACCTCCCCCGCAAGCGGGAGAGGTGAAGTGCCGCGACTGCTACGACCTCAGATGTGGTAGGTCCGCAGCGGCGGGAAGCCGTTGAATGCCACCGAGGAGTAGGTCGACGTATACGCGCCGGTGCCTTCGATCAGCAGCTTGTCGCCGATCTCGAGCGTCACCGGAAGCGGGTACGGCAGCTTCTCGTACATCACGTCGGCGGAATCGCAGGTTGGACCCGCGAGCACGCACGGCGCCATTTCCGCGCCGTCATGCGGCGTCTTGATGGCGTAGCGGATCGACTCGTCCATGGTCTCGGCGAGACCGCCGAACTTGCCGATGTCGAGATAGACCCAGCGCACCTCGTCCTCGTCGCTCTTTTTGGAAATCAGAACGACTTCGGTCTCGATGATGCCGGCATTGCCGACCATGCCGCGGCCCGGCTCGATGATGGTCTCCGGGATCGCGTTGCCGAAATGCTTGCGCAGCGCACGGAAGATCGACCGGCCGTACTGCACGACCGCCGGAACTTCCTTCAGGTACTTGGTCGGGAATCCGCCGCCCATGTTGACCATCGACAGGTTGATGCCGCGCTCCGCGCAGTCGCGGAACACCGTCGAGGCCATCGCCAGCGCGCGGTCCCACGCCTTCACCTTGCGCTGCTGCGAGCCGACATGGAACGAGATGCCATAGGGCTCGAGGCCGAGACGCTTGGCGAGGTCGAGCACGTCGACCGCCATTTCCGGATCGCAGCCGAACTTGCGCGACAGCGGCCATTCGGCGCCGGCGCAGTCATAGAGGATGCGGCAGAACACCTTGGCGCCGGGGGCGGCGCGGGCGATCTTCTCGACCTCGGCGGTGCAGTCGACCGAGAACAGGCGAATGCCGAGCGCGAAGGCGCGCGCGATGTCGCGTTCCTTCTTGATCGTATTGCCATAGGAGACACGCTCCGGGGTCGCACCCGCGTCCAGCGCCATCTGGATCTCCTGCACCGAGGCGCAGTCGAAGCACGAGCCCATCGAGGCCAGCAGCGACAGCACTTCCGGCGCCGGGTTGGCCTTGACAGCATAGAACACGCGGCTGTCCGGCAGCGCCCTGGAGAAATTCTGGTAGTTGTCGCGCACGACCTCGAGGTCGACGACGAGGCACGGCTCGACGTCCTGGCCCTCGTTACGGCGGCTGCGCAGGAATTCCTGGATACGTTCAGTCATAGTAGCACCCTCCCAAACGGCCCCAGCGACGGAGACACGTTCAAAAAATGATCTCGGATCAGAGCGCTCCGGCCACGTTGCGCGATGGAGGCGCGACGCAGCCAAAAAACTCAGACCGAATTGTGCTGCCGTGGATTGGTTGGGAAGGATCCCGCCCGCACACCTGGCAATGAAGGACAAGCCTCTTCGGTATTCGCGCCGGCTGATGGAAAGCCGGCAGAGACCAAAAAAGCCCGATCCGTCGTTGCTTTAAGTCGCGTCCCCCGTTGAGAACGAGGTGCGCCGGTTCGCCTCCGGCTGCCAGTCACGGTTGCAAGGAGCAAAGAGACCTTCAACGGCATCTCTTGAGAGAGATGCTGGACTCCCGGATCTTGCGATCTGGGCGACCCTCGGTTCTTCGTCCCTTGGCGGCTGTCCGGCCTCTTGTCCGGATACCTACCGACTGACACACGACCACAGGCACGTGCGAAATTGGGCAAGACCGGAAATAGGCGTTTTGACTCTGCTTCGCAAGATTTTTTTTAGGCTGTGGGGAAATTTCCCTAACAGCTGCTTTCATTGTTGCCGCTGGGGCACGCACGCGGCGCTGAAGGTGAACAGATGTTAAGCTTCACTAACGAAGCGTAAGCATTTGAAGCAGGCGCGGCGCGACTTTCCTGTCTGCAGCTCGCTCAGGCGCGCCGCGTGAACGGCTCGACGCGCTGCGCGGCGCGGATGAACGCCGCCATCACGAAGACGCCGAGCGCGAACAGCACGGCCTGCAGGATGTGCGCGCCGGTGTCGTCGAGACCGAAAAGGATCGCGAGCGCCCAGCCGCCGGCGAACGCCGCGCCGAACACTTCGGCGCCGATCAGGATCGCCGCGGAGATGACGGTGATGACGCTGGGCCAGATGATCTGGCGGGGTGCGGTCGAAGAGGGCTGCAAGCTCATGGATGGGGATCCTGTTTCGAGCCGCAATCTCTATGAAAAGGCCCGCGCTATCAAGCGCAAAAGGCCCAAAAAAGCCCGATCGCGTGATATAGCTGGCGCAGCCAATTCGGCACGAAAACGGGAATGATGATGTCGGAAACAAGGGAAATGACGGCCACGGCGCCGGCTCGGGAAAACCCGCTTCTGAAGGCGTGGCAGACGCCGTTCGAGACGCCGCCATTCGCCGATATCAAGCCGGAACATTTCCTTGCCGCCTTCGAACAGGCCTTCGCCGACCACGCAGCCGAGATCGCCGCGATCGAGCACGACCCGGCGACGCCGGATTTCGCCAACACCATCACGGCGCTGGAGCGCTCCGGAAAACTACTGTCCCGGGTGGCGGCGGTGTTCTACGACCTGGTGTCGGCGCACTCCAATCCGGCGCTGCTCGAGATCGACAAGGAGGTGTCGCTGCGGATGGCGCGGCACTGGAACCCGATCATGATGAACGCGGTGCTGTTCGGCAGGATCGCCATGCTGCACGACAACCGCGCCAACCTCGCCTTGACCGGCGAGGAGAAGCGGCTGCTGGAGCGCACCTATACCCGCTTCCACCGCGCCGGCGCCGGCCTCGACGAGGCGGCGAAGAAGCGGATGGCCGAGATCAACGAGCGGCTGGCGCATCTCGGCACCGCCTTCAGCCATCATTTGCTCGGCGACGAGCAGGACTGGTTCATGGAACTCGGCGAGACCGATCTCGCCGGGCTGCCGGACAGTTTCGTCGCCGCCGCCCGGGCCGCCGCCGGCGAGCGCGGCATGGAAGGCAAGGCGATCGTGACCTTGTCGCGCTCCTCGGTCGAGCCGTTCCTGAAGAGCTCGAGCCGGCGCGAGCTGCGCGAGAAGGTCTACAAGGCCTTCACCGCGCGCGGCGACAACGGCAACGCCAACGACAACAACGAAACCATCCTCGAGATCCTGAAGCTGCGCGAGGAGAGCGCGAGGCTCCTGGGGTTTCCGACCTTTGCCGCCTACCGGCTGGAGGATTCGATGGCCAAGACGCCGCAAGCCGTCCGCGGCCTGCTGGAGCGGGTCTGGAAGCCCGCCCGCGCCCGGGCGCTCAGGGATCGCGACGACCTGCAGGCGCTGGTCGCGGAGGAGGGCGGCAACTTTGCGCTGGCGCCATGGGACTGGCGCTACTACGCCGAAAAGCTGCGGCAGCGCCGCGCCAATTTCGACGACGCCGCCATAAAGCCTTATCTCGCCCTCGACAACATGATCGAGGCGGCGTTCGACTGCGCCACCCGCCTGTTCGGCGTCAGCTTCTCCGAGCGCAAGGATATCCCGGCCTGGCATCCCGACGTGCGGGTGTGGGAGGTGAAGGACAGCGCCGGCCGCCTCAAGGCGCTGTTCTACGGCGACTACTTCGCCCGGCCCTCGAAGCGCTCGGGCGCGTGGATGACGTCGCTGCGCGACCAGCAGAAGCTCGACGGCGACGTCGCGCCGCTGGTCATCAATGTCTGCAATTTCTCCAGGGGCGCCGACGGCCAGCCGTCGCTGCTGTCGCCGGACGACGCACGGACGCTGTTCCACGAATTCGGCCACGCCCTGCACGGGATGCTGTCGGACGTGACCTATCCGTCGCTGTCCGGCACCAGCGTGTTCACCGACTTCGTCGAACTGCCCTCGCAGCTCTATGAGCACTGGCAGGAGCAGCCGCAGGTGCTGCGCCGGTTTGCCCGGCACTGCCAGACCGGCGAGCCGCTGCCGGACGATCTGTTGAAGCGCTTCCTCGCCGCGCGCAAATTCAACCAGGGTTTTGCCACCGTGGAGTTCGTCTCCTCGGCGCTGATCGATCTCGAATTCCACACCCAGCCGGCTTCCGCGATAGCGGACGTGCGGGCGTTCGAGCGCCAGGAACTGGAGAAGATCGGCATGCCCGCGGAGATCTCGCTGCGGCACCGGCCGACCCAGTTCGGCCACATCTTCTCCGGCGACCACTATGCGTCGGGCTATTACAGCTACATGTGGTCCGAGGTGATGGATGCCGACGCGTTCGGCGCCTTCGAGGAGGCCGGCGATATCTTCGATCCGCCGACTGCAAAACGCCTGCTCGACGACATCTATTCCTCCGGCGGCTCGCGCGATCCGGAAGACGCCTATGTCGCCTTCCGCGGCCGGGAGCCGGAGCCCGACGCGCTGTTGCGCCGGCGCGGCCTGCTCGAAACGCCCGCGGCCGCCTGAGGTGAAGAGAGCGCTCGGCCGGTCTTCGCTTTGCTGGTGCCGCCCGGCGCCATCGCACTTGGCGCGTGTAGCTCGCAGGCGCATCCGGATGTCTGGATCACCGTGACCAGCGAATTGATCTACGCTGCCGACGGCTCGATCAGGGGCGTGCGCCGCGCCTGGACTTTCGACGACATGTTCTCGGCCTATGCCCTGCGGTCGCAGGGTGGGCAAAGGCGCACTTCGCGCCGTGTCCACCATGTCGGTGCGAATTCAAATGGTGGGCACGCTTCGCTTTGCCCACCCTATGCGAGGGCGCCGCCCTTAGCCCGGCCACAAGCCGCGGAGCGCCGGCATGAAGAAAATCGCGATATTGATCGCAAAGCCGAGGCTCCACAGGATCGAGCGCAGCGTCGGCCGGTCGCCGAGATAGGTGAAGACATAGGCGACCCGCACGATCAGAAAAAGCACCGCCAGTTCGTTGATGAGATTCTGCGGGCCGGCGCGGAATTCCGCCAGCAGCACCGCGACGGCGAAGAACGGAAACGCCTCGATGCCGTTCTGATGCGCGCCCAGCGCGCGCGAGCGGATGGGGTCGGCATAGAAGGCGGGATCGCGCGGTCTCGCGTTGTCGAAACCGCGGAACCCGATCCATTTTACGGATGCGATGGTCACCAGATAGAGGATCAGCGTTCCGAAAACGCACCATTCGGCGACCGTCATGGCTTCCCCCGACGTACGGAAAGGCGTGACACTATCGAACCGGCCGTTATCTTGACAAGGATGATGCAACGCGCGAAGCCACAGCCGTCATGACAGCCGTTGTTCCCATCGAGAAGGCAAAGCCCGCGGCCGAAACCAGGCCGGGGCGCGTCGGCGTGCTGCTGGTCAATCTCGGCACCCCCGACACCGCGGACGCCAGCGGCGTGCGCGTCTATCTCAGGGAATTCCTCAGCGACGCCAGAGTGATCGAGAACCAGGGCCTGTTATGGAAGCTGGTGCTCAACGGTATCATCCTGCGCGTCCGCCCGGGCCGAAAAGCGCGCGACTACCTGAAGATCTGGAACACCGAGAGGAACGAGTCTCCGCTCAAGACCATCACCCGCGCGCAGTCCGACAGGCTTGCCGCCGCCATATCGGACCATGACCACGTCGTGGTGGATTGGGCGATGCGTTACGGCAACCCGTCGATCGCCTCGCGCATCGAGGCGCTGACGGCGCAGCGCTGCGATCGTTTGCTGGTCGTGCCGCTCTATCCCCAATATTCCGCCGCGACCTCGGCGACCGTGTGCGACGAAGTGTTCCGCGTGCTCGCCGGCATGCGCGCGCAGCCGACCTTGCGGGTGAGCCCGCCTTATTACGACGACGCTGCCTATATCGAGGCGCTGGCGGTCTCGATCGATGCGCATCTCGAGACCTTGCCGTTTGTGCCGGAACTGATCGTGGCCTCGTTCCACGGCATGCCGCAGAAATATGTCGACAAGGGCGATCCCTACCAGGCGCAATGCATCGCCACCACGGAGGCCTTGCGCAGGCGCATGGGGCTGGACGCCTCGAAACTCCTGCTGACCTTCCAGTCGCGCTTCGGCTTCGACGCGTGGCTGCAGCCCTACACCGACAAGACCATGGAGAGGCTGGCGAAGGAGGGCGTGCGCCGCATCGCCGTGGTGACGCCCGGTTTCTCCGCCGATTGCCTGGAAACGCTGGAGGAAATCGCGCAGGAAAACGCCGAGATCTTCAAGCACAATGGCGGCGAGCAATTTGCCTTTATTCCATGCCTGAACGACAGCGATCCCGGCATGGACGTCATCCGCCAGCTGGTGCTGCGCGAGCTTCAGGGCTGGATTTAGCGCTAACGGCGCGGAATTGCCTGCCGGCGTTCGGTCGCGGTACATCTGGCGGCCGGCAAACTCGGTCCTACCTGTACTTTAAAAGCGCGCACTGAACCGGCGCGGCCGGTACGCAGACAAATAGACGCGCGCCCGGGCGCGGTTCGTGCCGGGCATTGGAGGATTCATGACCGGGTTTGACATTTTCGCCATCGCGCTGGTGCTGCTGGTTATTTTCACGCTGTTGGCCGGCATCAAGACGGTGCCGCAGGGCTACGACTGGACCATCGAGCGGTTCGGCAAATTCACCCGTACGCTGTCGCCGGGATTGAACATCATCGTCCCCTACTTCGACCGCGTCGGCCGCAAGATGAACATGATGGAGCAGGTCATCAACATTCCCGAGCAGGAGGTGATCACCAAGGACAACGCCACCGTGACCGTGGACGGCGTCGCCTTCTTCCAGGTATTCGACGCCGCCAAGGCAAGCTACGAGGTCTCCAATCTCAACCAGGCGATCATCGTGCTGACCATGACCAACATCCGCTCGGTGATGGGCGCGATGGATCTCGACCAGGTGCTGTCGCATCGCGACGAGATCAACGAGCGGTTGTTGCGCGTGGTCGATGCGGCGGTGTCGCCGTGGGGGCTCAAGGTCAACCGCATCGAGATCAAGGACATCGTGCCGCCCGCCGACCTCGTCGAGGCGATGGGACGGCAGATGAAGGCCGAGCGCGTCAAGCGCGCCGACATCCTGCAGGCCGAAGGCCAGCGGCAGTCGGAAATCCTGCGTGCCGAAGGCGCCAAACAGGGCCAGATCCTGCAGGCCGAGGGCCGCAAGGAGGCCGCGTTCCGCGATGCCGAGGCGCGCGAGCGCTCTGCCGAAGCCGAGGCCAAGGCGACGCAGATGGTCTCCGAGGCCATCGCGAAAGGCGACGTCGCCGCGCTGAACTACTTCATCGCCGACAAATACATCAAGGCGTTCGGGCAGCTTGCGGATTCGCCGAACCAGAAGATCATCATGCTGCCGATCGAGGCGGTGAGCATTCTGGGATCGCTCGCCGGCATCGGCGAGATCGCGAAAGCGACCTTTGGGGAAAGCGCGGCATCGGCGCAGGCCGCCGCACGACGCGCCTCGGTGCCGCAGGCCGGTCCCACCCCGCCGCCGGCGACGCCGCGCTAGATGATCCGGAGCATCACCCCATGACCGAGATGTTCTCCACGCTGGGCACCTGGAACTGGCTGATCTTCGGCGTCGTGCTGATGGCGCTCGAACTGCTGGCGCCCGGGGTGTTCCTGTTCTGGCTCGGGCTCGCCGCATTGCTGGTCGGACTATTGTCATTCCTGATCCATCCGTCCTGGCAGATGCAGATCCTGATGTTCGCGATCTTCGCAGCCTGCGCGGTGCCGCTGTGGCGGCGGATCGCGCTTTCCGGCAAGGCGGTCAGCGCGAGCAATCCGTTTCTCAACAAGCGCGCGGACGCGCTGGTCGGTCGGGTGTTCACGCTGGAAAAGCCGATCATCGACGGCGCGGGCACGGTGCGGATCGACGATACCATCTGGCGCGTCGCCGGCCCCGACACACCGGCCGGCAGCCGGGTCAGGATCGTGCAGGCCGATGGCGCCAGCCTGACGGTGGCGGCGGCTTAGTCCTACCTCGCCCCGCTTGCGGGGAGAGATCGAAGCCGAAGCGCAGCGAAGGCTTCGGGTGAAGGGGACCCTCCGCGAGTCCGGCGCGCGGCAAGAGCCCACCCCGCCCCTCTCCCCGCGAAGAGCGGGAGACGTGCTCAGTTGAGCTTCATACCCCGCGCTTGCTCCACCGCTCCGCAAAACGATGCAGCGGCAGGAAGTTTTCCTGCAATTCCCGGCCCATCCCCGTGAGGCCATAGCCGCCGGCGGCAACAAGCTCGACAAAGCCCGCCTCCCGTAATTCGGATAACCGCGCCTGCAGCACCGTGGGCGAAGCTTCGTCGCAGGCCGCCCGCAGCGCGCGCGACGTCAGCGGTCCGCCGCGCAGCTCCCACAGGATCCGCAAGGTCCAGCGCCGTCCCAACAGGTCGAGCAGCACCATGATCGGCCGGCCGGTCCTGGAGCCGCGCACGCTGGGTTTTTTCTCGGTTGTTTTCGCGGGCGAGGCTTGCTTCGGCATCAAAAAACTCCCTTGCGGCGTGCTACGGATAATGTAGCGTATCGCTACGTTTATTGTAGCACGGGAGCCCGTCATGTCACGCATTGCGCCGTTGCAGCCGCCTTACGATCCGGAAATCCAGGGCCAGTTCGACCGCATCATGCGCGGCGCGCCGCCGCTGGTCCTGTTCCGGGTCGTCGCCGGCAATGCCCGGGCCTGGGAGAAATTTCGTGCCGGCAGCCTGCTGGACCGGGGACCGCTCTCCCTGCGCGAGCGCGAAATCGTCATCGACCGCACCTGCGCGCTGACGGGTTGCGAATATGAATGGGGCGTCCACGTCGCGGCCTTTGCGGCCGCAGCGCAACTGACCGACGAGCAGGTCCGCGCCACCGTGCTTGGCGGCGCCGACGCGCCGTGCTGGCCGGCAAGCGAACAGGCCCTGATCGCGGCGGTCGATGCGCTGCACATGAGAGCGACGCTGAGCGATGCCGAATTTACAGCGTTGTCGGCGCATTACGACGAGGCGAAGATTTTTGAAGTTTTTCTGCTCTGCGGCTTCTATCGCACCGTGTCGTATCTGGCGAACGGGCTGGCTCTGACGCTGGAGGAAAAGGCGGCGCGGTTTCCGCGCTAGCCGTCATTGCGAGGAGCGATAGCAACGAAGCAATCCATACTTTCTTTGCCGCGCGAATGGATTGCTTCGCGGAGCCTGTCATCGGGCGGCGCTTCCCGCCGACCCGTTGGCTCGCAATGACGGTGAAACGGTGGCCTTAGGCCACGCCGGCGCGCAGCACGTCGTGCACGTGCACGATGCCGACCGGCTTCTTGCCCTCGGCGACGATCAGCACCGTCACCGCCGGCTTGGAGGAATTCAGCGTGTCGAGCATTTCGGTGGCCAGCATGCCGGGCGGAATGGTTCGCGGGTTCCTGGTCATGACCTCGTCGACCAGGGCCGTCATCAAATCGGGCCGCATGTGGCGGCGCAGATCGCCGTCGGTGATGATGCCGGCGATCTCGCCATGGTGGTCGACGATGCATACGCAGCCGAATCCCTTCGACGACATCTCCACCAGCGCGTCCGACATCCTGGCGCCGAGCGGCTTTACCGGGATCGCGTCGCCGGTATGCATGATGTCGCGGACGAATTTCAGCATCGCCCCCAGTTTGCCGCCGGGATGGAAACTGGCGAACTCCAGCGCGGTAAAACCGCGGCCCTCCAATAGCGCAATCGCGAGCGCGTCGCCGATCGCGGCCTGCATCAGCGACGAGGTGGTCGGCGCCAGGTTGTGCGGGCAGGCTTCGCGCGCCTTCGGCAGTTCCAGCACGATGCGCGCGGCCTCGCCGAGCGAGGAGGCGGCATTGGAAGTCACCGCGATCATCGGGATCGCAAAGCGGCTGGAATAATTCACGAGGTTCTTCATCTCCGGCTGCTCGCCGGACCACGACAGCGCGATGATGACGTCGTCCGGCGTGATCATGCCGAGATCGCCGTGGCCGGCCTCGGCGGCGTGCACGAAAAAGGCGGGGGTGCCGGTGGAGGCCAGGGTCGCGGCGATCTTGCGCGCGACATGGCCCGACTTGCCGAGCCCGGTGACGATGACGCGGCCCTTGGCCTCGCGGATGGTGTCGACGGCGGCGGCAAAGGCCGGCCCGAGCGCGCCTTGCAGCGCCGCGGCGATGGCGCTGACGCCGCTGACGCCGGCATCGAGCGTGCGCAGGGCCGATTGAACGGCGGCGCTCGCGTGTGTTCCGGATGATTTTGTCATCAGCGGTTTCGAATTGGCCATGTCTGGTTCCGAAGGGGCGGAGAAGGCGGTGTTCGCCGCGAGCTCCCTCTTAGCACGGCCGATTTCGCGATGCGACGCGCCCCGGCCGCTCTCAACCGGTCATTAACCATAATTGTTTTAACTCCATTAACGACGTTTTCCGCGCAGGCTCGGAAGCCGGTCGGCAAGTACATGAATTGGTTGGAGTATTTTTCATCGTGATGTCGGGTCCAGCAACGGGCCGCCGCAAGCGCGTGAAGCTTCTACGCGCGGTTTTGCCGTGCCTTGCGCTGATCGCGTTCGACGGGGCCCCGGCGCAGGCCCAAACGGTCACGCCCGACCTGTTCCGCCCCGTCCGCGACGGCTTTGTCCGGCCGCAGGATTCGCCGCTGCGCCGGATCAGCGACAATACCTCCGATACCCCCGATCCAGATGCCAGGCTCCGTGACAAGGACCAGCCCGCGCCGTCGCGGATCGGCCAGATCCCGACCTACGGCCTGCCCGCCGCCAACGGCGCCTCCGGCACCGGATTCGATTCGCTCAATCGCACGCGCAAAAAGCCGACGTTCTATCCGGGCCAGGCCAGGCCGAAGCCCGCACCCGGTCCCGGCAGTCCGGCGCCGGCGGCCTCGGCGGCACTGCCGATGTCGAACGGCCGGATCCGGCTGTCGATTCCGCCGTCCGAGACCGCCAACAAGACGCCGATTCCGCCCGCGATGGCCGGCACGGTGGTGGGCCAGCCGCCGCGCAAACGGCTGAAGGTCGACGACGATCCGTTCGGCGCGGTCGGCGATTACGCCGGCAGTTTTCTGATCAAGTCGGCGGTCGAACTTTCGGGCGGCTACGACACCAATCCGGCCCGCACCTTCGTGCCGAAGGGATCGCCGTTCTATGTGGTGGCGCCGGAATTCCTGGCCGTGTCCAACTGGGAGCGTCACGCGCTGGTCGCCGACTTGCGCGGATCGTTCACCGGCTACGGCAACACCTTCCCGCCGCCGACCGACGGCACCATCTCCTCGGCGCCGACCGTTCTCGACCGGCCGGATTTCACCGGCCATGTCGACGGCCGCCTCGACGTCAGCCACGACACCCGGCTGACCGGGCAGGCGCGGCTGCGCGTCGCCACCGACAATCCCGGCAGCCCGAACGTCCAGGCCGGCCTTGCCAAATACCCGATCTATTCGGCGTTCGGCGGCAGCTTCGGCATCGACCAGAGCTTCAACCGGCTCGATGTCGCCGCCGGCGGCACCGTCGACCGCACCGTCTATACCAATTCAAAGCTCACCGACGGCGAGGTGACCAGCAATGACGACCGCAACTTCAACCAGTATGGCGGGGTGGGGCGCGTCAGCTACGATCTGCTGCCGGGCCTGAAACCGTTCGCCGAGGTCGAAGGCGACAGCCGCATCCACGATCTGCCGCTCGACCGCAGCAACTTCCAGCGCGATTCCTCCGGCGGCTACGCCAAGGCCGGCACCACCTTCGAATTCTCGCGGCTCCTGACCGGCGACATCTCGGTCGGCTACGCCATGCGCGATTATGTCGATCCCCGCCTGAACCGGCTGCAGGGCCTGCTGGTGTCGTCGTCGCTGACCTGGACCGCGACGCCTTTGACGACGGGGAAATTCTATTCCACCACCTCGATCGACGAGACCACGGTGCCCGGCGTCTCCGGCGTGCTCACGCACACCTACACCTTCGAGGTCGATCACGATTTCCGCCGCTGGCTCACGGCCATCGGCAAGTTCACCTACGGCACCTACGACTACCAGGGCGACGGCCGCACCGACAAATCCTACTCGCTCGAGGGCGACCTCGTTTACAAGATGACCCGCAACCTCTGGGTCAAGGGCACCCTGCGCCGCGACATCCTCAACTCCAATGCGCCGTTGTCGAGCTCGGCCTCGACGGTGGTGATGCTGGGGGTGAGGTTGCAGAACTGAGACTTCCTATCCCTCCTTTCGTGGACCGACGAGGGGGAGGGATCAGAAACGTCACCTCGGCAGATTCGTCGTCCCCATCAAAAACTGATCGATCGACCGCGCGCAGAGACGGCCTTCGCGGATCGCCCAGACCACCAGCGACTGGCCGCGGCGCATGTCGCCGGCGGCGAACACGTTGGGGCGCGAGGTCTGGTAGTCGGCCGTGTTGGCGCGGACATTGCCGCGCGGGTCGAGGTCGACCCCGAGCGTCTTCAACAGGCCCTCATGCACCGGATGCACGAAGCCCATCGCCAGCAGCACCAGCTCTGCGTCGAGTTCGAATTCAGTTCCCGCGACCGGCTTGAACTTGTCGTCGACATGCACGCAATGCAGTTTTGTGACCTTGCCGTTTTCGCCGGAGAAGTGCTGCGTCAGCACGGCGTAGTCGCGCCTGGCGCCTTCGGCCTGGCTCGAGGAGGTCCGCATCTTCAGCGGCCAGTTCGGCCAGGTCAGGCCCTTGTTCTCGTGCTCGGGCGGCGCCGGCATGATTTCGAGCTGCGTCACCGAGCAGCGCGCCCTGCCGGAACGACGTGCCGATGCAGTCCGAGCCGGTATCGCCGCCGCCGATCACCACCACATGCTTGCCGCCGGCGAGAATTTCCGGCGTGCCGCCGAGCGGCTCGTTGCCGACGCGGCGGTTCTGCTGCGGCAGGAAATCCATCGCGAAGTGAATGCCGGCGAGGTCGCGGCCGGGGATCGGCAGGTCGCGCGGGGCTTCCGCGCCGCCGGTCAGCGCCAGCGCGTCATACTGGTTGAGCATCTCGCGCGGATCGATCGCGCCTGGCGACGCGCCGCCGACAGGGCTGCCGTAATGGAACGTCACGCCTTCGGCTTCCATCTGCGCGAGGCGGCGGTCGATGACGTGCTTCTCCATCTTGAAATCGGGAATGCCGTAGCGCAACAGGCCGCCGGCCTTGGCCCATTTCTCGAACACGTGCACGTCATGGCCGGCGCGCGCGAGCTGCTGCGCGCAGGCGAGGCCCGCGGGGCCGGAGCCCACGACCGCGACCTTCTTGCCGGTCTTGTGAGCTGATATTTCCGGCGTGAGCCAGCCGTTCTCCCAGGCGCGGTCGACGATGGCGCATTCGATGGTCTTGATGGTGACCGGATTGTCGTCGATGTTGAGCGTGCAGGAGGCTTCGCACGGCGCCGGGCAGATGCGCCCGGTGAACTCCGGGAAATTGTTGGTCGAGTGCAGGTTGCGCGAGGCTTCCTCCCAGTTGCCCTGGTAGACCAGATCGTTGAAATCCGGAATCTGGTTGTTGACCGGGCAGCCCGGCGTGCCCGGCTGAACCGAGCCGGTGCCGTGGCAATAGGGAATGCCGCAGTTCATGCAGCGCGCGGCCTGGTCGCGGGTGTCCTTCTCGCTCAGGGGAACGACGAATTCGCGATAGTGCTTCACGCGCTCGGCGACCGGCGCGTATTTGCGGTCGTGCCGGTCGATTTCCAGAAATCCCGTAATCTTGCCCATCAAAGAACCTTACGCCCCCGCAGCTTCTGCTTCGTCTTTTCCCGTCACCCTGAGGAGCTCGCGCTTCTCAATGCGAATTGTCACTCCTGAGTCCACCCCGTCATTGCGAGGAGCGAAGCGACGAAGCAATCCATTGGCAGCCGCATCAAGTCCATGGATTGCTTCGCTGCGCTCGCAATGACGGTTTGATATCCCCTGTTGTTCTACGCCCCGATCGCGATCTTCGGCTCGGCGTCGGCGTTGGCCTTCAGTTCCTTCAGCGCGCGGCGGTATTCCACCGGCATCACCTTGCGGAATTTCGGCAGCCATTTCTTCCAGTTGGCGAGAATATCGGCGGCCCGCTTCGATCCCGTCAGCCTGGCGTGGCGGGTGATCAGGATGTGCAGCCGCTCGATATCGGACTCCAGCAGATTGGCGAACACGTCGACCCGGCCATGGGCTTCGAGATCGCCCGACTGGTGATAGCTGTTCTCGTTGATCATCTCCTCCGAGAGCACCGGTTCGAGTTCGACCATCGCCATGTTGCAGAGTTTGCCGAAGTCGCCGGTTTCGTCGAGAACGTACGCCACGCCGCCGGACATGCCCGCGGCAAAATTGCGCCCGGTCCTGCCGAGCACCACGACGATGCCGCCGGTCATGTATTCGCAGCAATGATCGCCGGCACCCTCGACGACCGCGACCGCGCCGGAGTTGCGCACCGCGAAGCGTTCGCCGGCGATGCCGCGGAAATAGCATTCGCCCTCGATCGCGCCGTACAACACGGTGTTGCCGACGATGATGGATTCTTCCGGCACGATGGCGGAGTTGCGCGGCGGCTTGACGATGATGCGGCCGCCGGACAGGCCCTTGCCGACATAGTCGTTGCCTTCGCCTTCGAGCTCGAAGGTGACGCCGCGCGTCAGCCAGGCGCCGAACGCCTGGCCCGCGGTGCCCTTGAAGCTGACCTGGATGGTGTCGTGCGGCAGGCCGGCATGGCCGTAGATCCTGGCCACATTGCCCGACAGCATCGCGCCGGCGCTGCGGTCGGTGTTGTTGATCTCCATCTCGATCCTGACCGGCGCGCCGCGGTCGAGCGCGGCTTGCGCCTTTTCGATCAGCCTGCGGTCGAGCACGGCTTCCAGATGATGGTTCTGCGCCTCGGCGTGATAGATCTTCTGGCCCTTCTCTTCCTTCTGGCGCACGAACAGTTTCGAGAAGTCGAGCCCCTTGGCCTTCCAGTGCGCCACCAGCGTCGACTGGTCGAGCATCTGGGTCTGGCCCACCATCTCGTTGAAGGTGCGGTAGCCGAGCTGAGCCATGATCTCGCGCACTTCCTCGGCGACGAAGAAGAAGTAGTTGATGACGTGCTCGGGCTGGCCGGTAAAGCGCTTGCGCAGGACCGGGTCCTGGGTCGCCACGCCCACGGGGCAGGTATTCAGATGGCACTTGCGCATCATGATGCAGCCCGCGGCGATCAGGGGCGCGGTGGCAAAACCGAATTCATCGGCGCCCAGCAGCGCGCCGATCACGACGTCGCGTCCGGTGCGGAAGCCGCCGTCGACCTGGACCACGATGCGGCTGCGCAGCCGCTCGCGCACCAGGGTCTGGTGGGTTTCGGCAAGCCCGATCTCCCACGGCGAGCCGGCGTGCTTGATCGAGGTGAGGGGCGAGGCGCCGGTGCCGCCCTCGAAGCCCGCGATGGTGACGTGGTCGGCGCGGGCCTTGGCGACGCCGGCGGCAACCGTGCCGACGCCGATTTCGGAGACGAGTTTTACCGACACCTGTCCTTCAGGGTTGACGTTCTTCAGATCGTAGATCAGCTGCGCCAGATCCTCGATCGAATAGATGTCGTGATGCGGCGGCGGCGAGATCAGGCCGACGCCGGGCGTCGAATGCCGCACCTTGGCGATGGTGGCGTCGACCTTGTGGCCGGGCAGTTGGCCGCCCTCGCCGGGCTTGGCGCCCTGCGCCATCTTGATCTGCATCATGTCGGAGTTGACGAGATATTCCGTGGTGACGCCGAACCGGCCCGAGGCGACCTGCTTGATCGCCGAGCGCATGGAATCGCCGTTCGGCATCGGCTTGAAGCGATCGCTCTCCTCGCCGCCTTCGCCGGTGTTGGACTTGCCGCCGATCCGGTTCATGGCGATCGCGAGCGTGGTGTGCGCCTCGCGCGAGATCGAGCCGAACGACATCGCGCCGGTGGCGAAGCGCTTGACGATCTCCTTGGCCGGCTCGACCTGGTCGAGGGCGACGGGCTTGCGCTTCTCGTCCTCGGCGGTCTTGAGCTTGAACAGGCCGCGCAGCGTCAACAGCCGCTCGGACTGCTCGTTGAGGATTTTGGCGAACGCCTTGTAGTTCTCCAGCGAGTTGCCGCGCACGGCATGCTGCAGCGTCGCGACCGATTCCGCGGTCCAGGCGTGATCCTCGCCGCGGGTGCGGTAGGCATATTCGCCGCCGACATCGAGCGCGTTCTTGTAGACCGGGGCGTCGCCGAACGCGTCGGCGTGGCGGCGCGCGGTTTCCTCGGCGATCTCGGAAAGCCCCACGCCCTCGATGCGGGTGTGGGTGCCGGCGAAATATTTCGAGACGAAATCCGCCTTCAGCCCGACGGCGTCGAAGATCTGCGCGCCGCAATAGGACTGATAGGTCGAGATGCCCATCTTCGACATCACCTTCAGCAGGCCCTTGCCGATCGACTTGATGTAGCGCTTGACGATTTCGTAATCGTCCAGCGCCGCCGGCAGCCGGTCCTTCATCGCGATGATGGTCTCGAAGGCGAGATAGGGATTGATCGCCTCGGCGCCGTAGCCGGCGAGGCAGGCGAAGTGATGCACCTCGCGAGGCTCGCCGGATTCGATCACGATGCCGACCGAGGTACGCAGGCCGGTGCGGATCAGATGATGATGCACGGCGGCGCAGGCCAGCAGCGAGGGGATCGGAATCCGGTCCGAGCCCGCCATGCGGTCGGACAGGATGATGATGTTGACGCCTTCGCGGACGGCGGCTTCGGCGCGCGCGCACAATTCGTCGAGCACCTGCTCGAGCCCCGCAGCACCCAGCCCGGCATGGAAGGTGGTGTCGAGCGTGCGCGACTTGAAATGGCTGTCGGCGATGTCAGAGATCGACCGGATCTTTTCCAGATCGGCGTCGGTCAGGATCGGCTGGCGGACCTCGAGGCGCTTGTTGCCCGCCACGCCCTGCAGGTCGAACAGGTTCGGCCGCGGCCCGATGATGGAGACCAGGCTCATCACCAGTTCCTCGCGGATCGGATCGATCGGCGGGTTGGTGACCTGCGCGAAATTCTGCTTGAAATAGGTGAACAGCGGCTTCGGCCGGTCCGACAGCGCCGAGATCGGCGTGTCGTTGCCCATCGAGCCGTTGGCCTCTTCGCCGGTGGACGCCATCGGCGTCATCAGGATGTTGACGTCTTCCTGGCTGTAGCCGAACGCCTGCTGCCGATCCAGGAGCGGCAGGTTCGAGCGCATGCCCTTGGTCGGCGCATCCGGCAGTTCTTCCAGCACGATCTGGGTGCGGTCGAGCCACTCGCGATAGGGATGGCTCTTGGCCAGCTGCGCCTTGATCTCGTCGTCGGGAATGAGGCGGCCCTGTTCGAGGTCGACCAGCAGCATCTTGCCGGGCTGCAGCCGCCACTTGGTGACGATGTGCTCCTCGGGGATCTTCAGCACGCCCATTTCGGAGGCCATGACGATGCGGTCGTCGGAGGTCACGAGATAACGCGCGGGCCGCAGGCCGTTGCGGTCCAGCGTCGCGCCGATCTGGCGGCCGTCGGTGAAGGCGATCGCGGCGGGACCGTCCCACGGCTCCATCAGGGCGGCGTGATATTCGTAGAACGAGCGGCGCTGTTCATCCATCAGGGGATTGCCGGCCCAGGCTTCCGGAATCATCATCATGACGGCGTGCGGCAGCGAGTAGCCGCCCTGCACCAGGAATTCGAGCGCGTTGTCGAAGCAGGCGGTGTCGCTCTGGCCTTCATAGGAGATCGGCCACAGCCTGGAGATGTCCTTGCCGTACAGCTCCGAATGCACCGAGGCCTGGCGCGCCGCCATCCAGTTGACGTTGCCGCGCAGCGTGTTGATCTCGCCGTTATGGGCGATCATCCGGTACGGATGCGCCAGCGACCAGGTCGGGAAGGTGTTGGTCGAGAAGCGCTGATGCACCAGCGCCAGCGCGCTCTCGAAATCGGGCTCGCTGAGGTCGGGATAATACTTGCCGAGCTGGTCGGCGAGGAACATGCCCTTGTAGACCAGCGTGCGGCACGACAGCGATACCGGATAATAGCCGGCCAGCCCGCGGTCGCGGCGCTGGTAGATCGCCTGCGAGATCGACTTGCGCAGGATGTAGAGCTTGCGCTCGAATTCGTCCTCGGTCCTGGCGGCGCCGTTGCGGCCGATGAACACCTGCATGTGGGCCGGCTCGGTCGGCTTGACGGTTACGCCGAGCGAGGAGTTGTCCGTCGGCACGTCGCGCCAGCCGAGCAGCACCAGCCCCTCGTCCTTGATCTGGTCGGCGATGATGCTCTTGATGACCTTGCGCCACGCCGTCTCCTTCGGCATGAACAGCGCGCCGACGGCGTAGTCGCCGGGCTTCGGCAGCGCAAAGCCGATCTCGGCCGCCTTGCGCGCCAGGAAGTCGTGCGGAATCTGCACCAGGATGCCGGCGCCGTCGCCGGCGCGCGGATCGGCGCCGACCGCGCCGCGGTGCTCGAGATTGCAGAGAATGTTGAGCGCGTCGGAGACGATCTGGTGCGACTTCTTGCCCTTGATGTTGGCGATGAAGCCGACGCCGCAGGAATCCTTCTCGAGCGAGGGATCGTAGAGACCCACGGCGGGCGGACGCCAGTCGTGCTCGCGCGCGAGTTCGGCCGGTTTCGAATCCGGGGCCACCGACAGCGCATCTGCCACGATGTTTTCGCGCTCGAATTCCGACCCGCTCATCTCAAATCCTCTCAACAAGGCTTGGGGGCCTCACCGCTCATCGGCGCACCTTGGGCGTTCTGCGGCACCCACCGGGCCACCGCTCGTCCTCTGCGAGCCGCAATTTCAGAATTCAGGCTTGGGCGTTCAACGTCCCCGACGAACGGCCTTGCCTGCACCTTCCCGGCGGCCGAAGCGCCGAATTTTCGTTGCAATCCCCGTGCCGGGTCTGCTCCGCAAATGAGACAGCTTTGCTGTCCTAACTCCGACCATGCCAAATTTTTTTCTATCACACAAGCGCGTGAAAGTCGCCGGTCGCATGGCGCGCCAGCTCCCGCGGCATGGCCGGCCGGGGTGCCCCGGATTTGAAGCAAACGCGCCGCGATCCGGCCCAAGCTCCGCCGAATTCGGCGCCGAGGTTGGCACGCGGGAAAAGGAGCAAAAAAGCTCCGGGCGAAGGGCGTTGCAGGAGCGATCGATGAAGCTGTTCACGGGATGGGTCATGTCGGCCGGGCTGGTTTTTACCGCCGCGGCCGCAAATGCGCAGGTTTTGCTGCCGTATCAAAGCGGCCGGCCGGGCTACGCTGTCGTCTCCGATTTCGATGGACCCTATGCGGCGATGCCGCCGGATGCGCCGGTGCGACGCTACGGCTACGGCCCGACCCTGCTGCCGCCGCAGGAGGTCTACACGGTCGTGCGCGAGAACGGGTTTTCCCCGCTCGGCGCTCCAAGGCAGCGCGGCTTCGTCTACACCATCGCGGTGATCGATCGCCGCGGCGACGACGGGCGGCTGGTGATCGACGCCCGCGACGGGCGGATCCTGCGTTTCATGCCGGCCTACCGGATGGGCGACAGTTCCAATGAGGTTCCGAGGGTAATCTATGGCCCGGTTGGGCCGGCCGCCGGTCAGCCCGATCCGAGGCGGGCCGCGGCCGCCGGCCTCGATCCCGCATCTCGCCAGCCGCACCCCGTCATCGGTGCCGCTGCCGAAAGCCTCGCCGCCGCGGGTGAGCGGGATGAAGCCGCTCTCAGCCAAGCCGGCTGCCGAGTCGGCGCCGCAGCAATCGGCGGCTGTCGCGACGAAACCGGCGGAAACACAAGCGGCGCCGCCAGCCGCCGTCGCGGCAAAGCCCGTCGCGCCGGCAATCCTGCCGACCCAGGAAATGCCGAAGGTGCAGGGATTGGATTGAAAGGCCGCTACCTCTTGCGGCCGGCAGCCGCCAGAATCAGATCGGCGATCTCCCGGGGATGCGACACCAGCGACAGGTGACCTGCCTCGAGTTCCACGGTTGTCGCATTCATGCGTTTTGCGAGAAAGCGCTCGAGGTCGGGATTGATGGTCTGATCGAGCTTCGACACCGCATACCATGAGGGCCTGGATCGCCAGGCGGCCACCGTGGTCCGTCCGCCGAACAGGGCGACGGCTGTGGGCTGCTGCACCGCATAGAGCACTTCCGCCAGTTTCGGCTCCACGCCATTGGCGAAATATTTGAGGAAGGAATCCTCGGATAATTGGGTGAAGCCGTCATGGGTCTGGACGCCCGCCCGCACCGGCCCGGCCGGGAATTTTCCGGACAGCGCGACGAAATCCTCGCCTGCGTCGGGAGCCCGCGCGGCCACATAGACCAGCGCCGATACCTTG
The DNA here is from genome assembly GCA_963721275.1 of uncultured Alphaproteobacteria bacterium. Taxonomy (GTDB): domain Bacteria; phylum Pseudomonadota; class Alphaproteobacteria; order Rhizobiales; family Xanthobacteraceae; genus Bradyrhizobium. Next base: position 881,632 of record CAVRIQ010000014.1, read on the forward strand.
GGGTCGAGCCCGGTTTCGCTGATGACGGTGCCGCCCCAGGAATGTGCGACCAGCACGGTCGGGCCATCCTGCAGCGCCAAAACGCGGCGGGTCGCGGCGACCGAATCTTCCAGCGAGGTCAGCGGATTCTGCACGGCGGTGACCTTCAACCCGGCGGCCTGCAGCAGCGGGATGACCTCGGCCCAGCTTGAGCCGTCCGCCCACGCTCCGTGCACCAGCACCACGTTGCGGGCCGGGACCGGTGCGGTAGTTTGCGCACGTACACCGGATTCACCGAGCGTCGCAGCGGATGCCGCGACGGCAAGGGCGATTAACAATCGAACTGTCTTCATCGAACCAACTCCGTGATCAATTCATGCTGCGTGAGCCCCGGCGCTCCCGTAATTGTTTTTCGGTCCGGAGCCCCGCAACGTTACGGGCATCACGGCTGTGTGAATCCGCGGGGATCAAGCAACACAAAAAACGCCCCGGTTTCCCGGGGCGTTTTCGTATTCAGCTGTACAGCGAAACCGCGTTACGCCGCGGCCTTCTCGGCCGGGCCGTCGACCACCTGCGGGGCTTGCGCGCTGGTCGTGATCGGAATGCTGCGGGGCTTCTTGGCCTCGGGGATCTCGCGGACGAGATCGACGTGGAGCAGGCCGTTCTCGAGCGACGCGTTCTTCACCACCACGAAATCGGCGAGCTGGAAGGCGCGTTCGAAGGCGCGCGCGGCGATGCCGCGATACAGCACCTCGGCCTTGCCCTCGGCGTTCACATTGGCGGTCTTTTCGCCCTTGATGGTCAGCGTATTTTCCTTCGCGACGAGCGAAAGCTCGTTCTGCGAGAAGCCGGAAACCGCAACCGTGATGCGGTAGCTGTTGTCGCCGGTGCGCTCGATATTGTAGGGCGGATAGCCGGGGCTGCCGTCCGGCGTGGCGCGGTCGAGCAGCGAAAACAGCCGGTCGAAGCCGACGGTGGAACGATAGAACGGGGTGAGATCGTAAGTACGCATGATTTGTCCTCCATGGAGCGACGTTGGGTTAACCCGCCCGCCAATCGGGCCGGGCTTTTCTTCCGTGTGCAGCCTGATGGTCCGGAGGTTCCGAAACACTGGTAGCGGCCTGCACGAAGGTGATATGGGAGGGGCCCGACGGCGTTCAAGAAGCAGGGATTTGCCGCTTTTTTCACGCTCCCGCCCTTGATTTTCCGCGCCTTTTACCTAGCCGGTTTTCCCCCATGACGCTGGTCTCGATTCCCGCCAATCCCGTTCCGGAGAACGTCGTCACCGGCACCATCAAGACCCCGGACGGCGCCGAACTGCGCTTCGCGCGCTGGGCGCCGCCGGTGGGGCGCAAGGGCACGGTCTGCGTCTTCACCGGGCGCAGCGAGCAGATCGAAAAATATTTCGAGACCGTGCGCGACCTGCGCGACCGCGGCTTCGCGGTGGCGATGGTCGACTGGCGCGGGCAGGGCCATTCGTCGCGGCGGCTGCGCGATCCGCGCAAGGGCTATGTGCGCGATTTCTCCGACTACGAGGTCGACGTCGAAACCTTCGTGCAGCAGGTGGTGCTGCCGGATTGTCCGCCGCCGCATTTCGCGCTGGCGCATTCGATGGGCGGCGCGGTGATGCTGCGCGTCGCCCATGCGGGAAAGCGCTGGTTCGACCGCATGGTGCTGTCGGCGCCGATGATCGATCTGCCGGGATACCGCACCGCGCTGCCGACCCGTATTTTTCTGCGGCTCTTGCGGCTGACCGGCCAGGGCGGGCGCTACATTCCCGGCGGCAGCGACGCGCTGACCGGCTCGGAATCCTTCGTCAACAATCCCTTCACCAGCGATCCCGTGCGCTTCGCCCGCAACGCCGCGATCCTCGAGGAGGATCCCACCCTCGGCATCGGCTCGCCGACGGTGGCCTGGGCCGATACCGCGTTCCGGGCGATGCACGGTTTTCGCGCCTCCGACTATCCGTTGCAGATCCGCCAGCCGATCCTGATGCTGGCCGCCAGCAACGACACGGTGGTGTCGACGCCGGCGATCGAGGAATTCGCCTATCATTTGCGCGCCGGCTCGCATCTCGTCATCGCCGGCGCCAAGCACGAAATCCTGCAGGAGCAGGACCGCTACCGCGCGCAGTTCTGGGCCGCGTTCGACGCCTTCGTGCCGGGCACGCCGCTGTTCAAGTGACGAGAGGTCTTGCCTAGGCCGTCCGCTTTGGAGCCGTTCCGACCAGCGTCAGCCTGGTCCGCGGTACGCCGGCTTTCAAAAGCCCTTCGCGATAAAGCGCGATATCGCCCGGCGTTTTCCAGCGGAAATTCCGCAGGTGCCGTTCGACGGTCAGGCCCGGAAAGTTGCCCAGCAATACTTCGGCCGCCCTGGCGGCGTCCTCGCTTCGCCCCATTTGCGCCAGCGCCGCCGCCCGCACCGCGAGCACCTGAAGATGACTTGGGTTCAGGTACAGAGCCTCGCGCGCCCAGGACAGCGAGGCATCATATTGTCTCAGAAGGTAATGGCTGAACGCGTTCAAGGCCGCCCATTGATATCGGGGATCGCTGTTGCCCTTCTGCACGGCCATTGAAAACAGCTCGATGGCCTGTCGATGCTCGCCGACGACGAGGTGACATATTCCAAGAATGCCGCGGGCGCCCATGTCGTAGGGGTTGAGCTCGACCGCCTTTCTTGCGGCCTCCAGCGCGGCGTCGTAATTGCCCTCCATCGCATGCACATAGGACAGGATCGAAAATGCGAACGACGAACGGGGATCGAGCCGAACGCTGCTTTCCGCCAGCTCCATTGCCTCGGCCCATAAGGCGCGCGTGCTCCTGAGCCATCCATAATGCACGCCCTGCACCAGCATGGTGCCGAGATAGGCGCGTGCGATGGCAAGCGTCGGATCGAGCGCAACGGCCTCCCTGAACAAGGCGATGGAGGCTTCGAAGTCCTGCCTGGTGTGCTGATAATAGTGCGACAGACCCCTCAGGAACCGGTCCCACGCGGTCAAATCGGTGGACGATGACCGGGCGGGGGCGGAAGCTTCGGCGCGATAGATCTCCGGCGCCAGTGCGGCGGACAGATTGGTCGTGATTTCATCCTGCAGCGCGAACAGGTCGCCGATGTCCCTGTCATATCGGCCGGTCCATAATTGCTCGCCTTTCTCCGGGGCGATCAGTTCGGCGGTGACACGGATTTTGCTGCCCGAGCGCCGCACCGAACCCTGGATCAGGTAGGTCGCGTCGATTTCCCGCGCGATCAGGCGTCGCGCTCACGTTCTTGCCCTTGAACGCGAACGTCGAGCTCCGGCTCAGCACCCGATAAAACGATTGCAACGACAGCGCGTGGATCAGGTCCTCGGTGAGGCCGTCGGAAAAATATTCATCGGCGCCGTCGCTGAGATTGGCGAAGGGAAGCACGCCCACGATCGCGGTTCGATATTGCTGCGGCAGGTTGGTCGCGCCCCTCGGCTCCCGGGCGCGGGCGTCGGACCCCTCCGGCTCCCAGCTCCAGACATCGACCGGCTCGTCGATGTTCTTGAAGCGGTGACTGCCGGCGTCGACCAGGGGCACGCTGAGATGCTTGCTGGCTTCGTTGTAGGCCTTTGCCGACACCGCCACGCCGCCGCGAGGCGGCAACCGCTTCAAGCCGGACGGCAATGTTGACGCCGTCCCCGAACACCTCGTCCTCGTCGGCGATCACATCTCCCATGTGGACGCCGAGACGGAATTGCATGGCCCGATCGGCGGGCAAATGCTGGTTGCGTTCGGCCATCAGCGCCTGGATCGCGATCGCCGACTCGATCGCGCCGACGACGCTCGGAAACTCCAGCAGGAAACCGTCGCCGGTGTTCTTCACGATCCGGCCGCCGTGATTGAGAATGATCGGGTAGATCGCGCTGCGGTGCGCCTTGAAGGTGGCGTGCGTCCCTTCCTCGTCGGCGCCCATCATGCGCGAGTAGCCGGCGACGTCAGCGCAGACTATGGCCGCTAGCCGTCTCTCCATCTCCCGTGCTCCTGAACCGGCGGATACTACTACGTGGTCGCCCGGCCGAATCCAATGGTTAAAAGACACGCCCGCTCCCGAGGACCGGATCCGGACAAAGCGGCAAGCAATCGCCTGAAATTGGCGCCGGCGGATATGGCTGCAGCACTATGAAATTGAGATGACGCGGGCGCAACTTCGGACGCCGGCCCGAATTACGAATCGCCTCGGCAGCAGGTCGCCGCCGCGCGCAAATTTCGACGGCTGGATGCCTTCGCGGATAGGCGGGCGATGACCTCAGGATGCAAGCGTATTATAAATCGCGCTGCCGGCGAGGTAGAGCCCGAGAAAGATCATCGCGATCAGGAACCAGCGGCGGAACGCCTCGGGCTGCATCCGCGAGCGCACGGTTTGCCCGATGAACATGCCGGCGAAGGCGGCGGCCATGGCGACGGCGCCGGGCAGCGCCGTCGCCGCGTTCAACAGGCCGGCGCTGGTCAGATTGAAGGCCAGCGCCACGGTCGCCACCGTGAAGAACACCCCGAGCGCCTGCACCAGTTCGTCCTTCTCCATGCCGATCGCCTGCATGAACGGCATCGAGGGGATGACCTGCACGCCGGTCGCGGCGGAAACCAGGCCGGTCATGACGCCGACGATGCCGCCGACCCATTTTTCGTCCCGGCGCGCGACCTTGAAGCTGAATTTGCTCAAGCCGACGATCGCATAGATCACCAGCAGCACGCCGAGCACGATAGTGCCGTAGCGCGCATAGGGGCCGGTCAGCATGCCTGCGTTCAGCCAGATGCCGATGACGGTGCCCCCCATCAGCGGCCACAGCCGCCGGACGATGTCGCGCAGATAAGGGCCGACGAACGTCTGCCAGATATTGGTGATGATGGCGGGCGCGATGACGATGGCGAGCGCACGCGACGGCGGCATGGTGACCGCGAGCAGTCCCATCGACACCGTCGGCAGGCCAAGGCCGATCACGCCCTTGACGAAGCCCGCCAGCAGGAAGGCCGCGGCGATCAGAATCAGCAGGGGTTCGAACATGCTGAATACATTGACCCATCGGCGCCGGCGGGACAATCTGCAGCTTACGGAGCCAGCCTTCGGCTGCGACGAAGGCAGATGGCCTGCGGAGAGTGTCATGCGCTTCGATCTGGTCGACCTGCAGCTGTTCGTCGCCGTGGCCGAGACCCGCAGCATTACCAGCGGCGCGCAGCGCGTCCATCTGGCGCTGGCTTCGGCCAGCGCGCGCATCAAGGGCCTCGAGGCGGCGCTTGGCGTTTCGCTGCTCAGCCGCGGCCGTCGCGGCGTCGAACTGACCGCGGCCGGCGAGAGCCTGCTCGATCATGCCCGGGTCGTTCTTCATAATGTGGAGGCGATGCGCGGGGATCTCGCCGCCTTTTCGCGCGGCGTGAAGGCGACCGTCCGCTTCCTCGCCAATACGTCGGGACTATCGGAATATCTGCCGAAAACGCTCGCGGCTTTTCTCGCCGAGCATCCGCACATCTCGATCGACGTCGAGGAGCGCGAGAGCGGCGAGATCGCCCGTGCCATCGCAACCGGCGCGGCCGATCTCGGACTGGCGGCCGAGCATGCGCTGCCCGACAGCATCGAGCGGATCCCGTTCAGCGAGGACCGCCTGGTGCTTGTCGCCATGCGCCAGGACGAACTGGCCAGCCGCCGGCAGGTCGAATTCCGCGAGGTGGTGGAGCGCGATTTCGTCGGCCTGATCACCTCGAGCGCATTGCACGCCCACATCGCCGGTCACGCCGCCCGGCTCGGGACGCGTTTGCGCTTCCGCGCCCGGCTCAACAATTTCGATGCGATCGGCCAGATGGTGGCCGCTGGCATCGGCGTCGCGGTGATGCCGGAGATCGCGGCAAGACGCTGCGCGCGGTCGGCGAAGATCAATGTGATCCGGATCAGGGATTCCTGGGCCAACCGCCGGCTCGTGATCTGCACCCGCAGTTTCAAAACCCTGCCGCGGCCCGCGAAGCTGCTGGTGGAGCATCTGCGCAAGGCGGCGCAATAACGTCGTCGGAAACCAGGCTCGTCATGCCCAGCGGACGCAGCCTGCCATACTCAGACTGCAACGCGCGCGGCCATGACGAGAATGAGGCGTGTCGCTGACAGTTACTTCTCCGTCGCGACCCCCGCGTCCCTGATCGCCTTAGCCCATTTCGCGATTTCAGTTTCGATGAAGGCGCGAAAATGCTCCGGGCTGTCGCCGATCAACTCGGCAGCGTGTCGCAGGCAACCTTTCCATGCCCGGGCTGATGGCGAGCGCGCCGACCTCTATCAGCTGTTCAGGAGTTTCATCGCCGCTTCATGGACGCGCGGGTCGCCGGCGGCGATGATGCGGCCGCCGCCCTGGGCGGGCGCGCCTTCCCAGGTGGTGACGATGCCGCCGGCGCCGGTGACGATCGGGATCAGGGCGGCGATATCGTAAGGCTTCAGTTCGGTTTCGATGACGAGATCGAGATGGCCGGCGGCGAGCATGCAGTAGGAATAGCAGTCGCCGCCATAGCGCGTCAGCCGCACCGCGTCCTCGACCCGGCCGAAGGCGGCGCGGTCGGCGGCGTTCATCAGGAGCGGACTGGTGGTGTAGGAGGTCGCTTCCTTCAGCGAGGCGCAGCGGCGCACCGCCAGCTTCCGCATCCCCGACGGCCCCTGGTAATGCGCCGAGCCCGAGTCGCCGGAAAAGCGCTCGCCGATAAAGGGCTGGTGCATCATGCCGAACACCGGCGTGCCCTTGTGCAGCAGCGCGATCAGCGTGCCCCAGATCGGAAAGCCGGCGATGAAGGACTTGGTGCCGTCGATGGGATCCAGCACCCAGACATATTCGGCGTCTTCGCGCTCGCTGCCGAATTCCTCGCCGACGATGCCGTGCTGGGGGAAGTTCTCCTTGATCAGCCGGCGCATCACGGCTTCCGCGGCGCGGTCGGCCTCCGTCACCGGATCGAAATCGTGGCTGGTGCTCTTGTTGTCGACGGAGAGCGAGGTGCGGAAGAACGGCAGGATGGTTTCCCCGGAAGAGGTCGCAAGCCGGCCGATGAAGGCTGTAAAATCGATGACCGTCACGGCTGTTCCCTTGGGGGTGGCACGGGGATGGAGCATGCTTGAGCTCCTGCCTAGCCCAATCCTGCCGGCAGCGCACGAGGTGCGGAGGCCTATCCCCGGCGCTGTCGGCACTTTTTCGTTCCGCGAATCGGCGGAGAAGAGGTGTGTTTTCCGCCTGCACCTCGGATCACGAATGCGAGAGATTCAGAGTGGGGGTTGCGGGGGAGCGCCGTCGGGGTGACGGTCGCTGCCTTAATCATTTGAAATTATTATGAAAAATGGGAATCGGGACTTTTGCGCCGCGCTGCCCAGCTCTGTGAATTTTGCATGGGAAATGAGTCAAAAACCCTTGCACTTTGTGCAGCGCGGTCGCATATTGTTGCGGTGCGGTAGCGCTTGGCGCTATCGCTGCCCTCCTTGGGCGTTTCCTCCCTAGACTTGGGCCGCTTGTTCATTCAAGCGGCCCTTTTTTCTTGTCTGGTCGTCATTCCTTGGCGCGCGAAGCGCGAACCTCGGAGGTGCAATGGCACATCGGGGGAATCTCGAGATTCCGGGTTCAGCCCTGCGGGCTGCCCCGGAATGACGATGGCTTACTCCGCCGCCGCCTGGAACGGTCCGAGGTCGCCGAGCGGAACCGCGGCCAGCGCGTGCGCCAGCACGGTGAAATCGGCCGCCACCCGCGCAAAGCCGGCGCTGCGTTCGCGGCGGCGCTCGTCCATGTAGATCGCCCGGTTGAGCTCGAGCTGGATGGTGTGCAGTCCGGATGCCGGATTGCCGTAATGCTCGGTGATGAAGCCGCCGGCATAGGGCTTGTTGCGGCCGACCGAATAGCCCAGCGCCCGCATGGTTTCCTCGACCATGTCGGGAAGCAGCGCCGCGCAGCTCGTGCCGTAGCGATCGCCGATCACCATGTCCGGCCGCCGCGGTTCGTCGCGCGACACGCCGACCGAGGGCATCGAATGGCAATCCACCACCACCACGGTGCCGAACGCCTGGTGCGCCTTGTTGATCAGCCGCCGCAGCGCGCGGTGATAGGGCTTGTACAGCGCCTCGATCCGCGCCAGCGCGTCGTCGACCGCCAGCCGCTCGCGATAGATCTCCTGGCCGTCGCCGACCACGCGCGGGATGGTGCCGAGACCGCCGGCCACCCGCATCGATCTGGTATTGGCAAAACTCGGCAATCTCCCGGAGAACATCCGCGGATCGAGTTCGTAGGGCTCCCGGTTGACGTCGACATAGGAGCGCGGGAAGTTGACCCTCACGGTCGGAAAACCGAGCCCGCTCAGGCCGCCGATCAACTCGTCCATGAACGAATCTTCGGAGCGGCGCAGCGCGGCCAGATCGATCCGCGAGGCGTCGAGGAATTCGGCCGGATAGACCGAGCCGGAATGCGGCGAGTTGAAGATGATCGGCGCCCGCCAGCTGGCCGGCTCCATGATCTCGAACGGAGGCGACAGTTCGCCATTATGCTGGGTCATCGTCGGGCGCCGTCCCTGGAATCCGCTGCTCCGGAGATTTGCGAATCTGCCGGGAAAACGGAGCTTTTATGAGTGCGTATTGTCTGTAATCACAACCATTCTGCCAAGCGAAAAAACTGCTTAACCTGCTGGAACGCCTCTGAAGCGCGGGAAACGCCCGTCTTCATTGCATTGAGGCCTATTCCGGTCCAGAAATAACGCCGCTCACCGCCTGCCGCGCCGGGGAACCTTTCACCCGAAATTTACCCTCTGCGGGCTTAGTGAACCGACTGATCCTCCAATCGGGATTCGATGACCCACTGCCATGCATAAAATCCTCCTCGCCGAAGACGACAACGACATGCGCCGCTTCCTGGTCAAGGCGCTGGAAAACGCCGGTTTTCAGGTTTCTCCCCACGACAACGGCATGTCGGCCTATCAGCGGCTGCGCGAGGAGCCGTTCGAGATGCTGCTGACCGATATCGTGATGCCCGAGATGGACGGCATCGAGCTGGCGCGGCGGGCCTCGGAACTCGACCCCGACATCAAGATCATGTTCATCACCGGCTTTGCCGCGGTCGCCCTGAACTCGGACTCCGAGGCGCCGAAAAACGCCAAGGTGCTGTCCAAGCCGGTCCATCTTCGCGAATTGGTCAGCGAAGTGAACAAGATGCTGGCGGCCTAATTCGGCCCCCAATACCCTTCCCTTATCCTTGCCTGCCCGCTTTGGAGCCGATATACGGACCCCACCCGTGAGGTCAGGTTAAGGGCGCGTAGCTCAGCGGGAGAGCACCTCGTTGACATCGAGGGGGTCACAGGTTCGATCCCTGTCGCGCCCACCATCCGATCCGATCTGCCTGCGGATTTCCGGACCTGAGCCCCAAGTCCTGATACCTCTCAAGTCCCACATACTTCTCAAGGCTGTCCCGCACGCACGCCCTACGGCAAGAACCCCGCCGGATTGGAAAGCTTCTTCGGCAGATATTCGTCGATCACGTAGTTGAGCCCCCATTTGGCGAGCGCCTGCTGCTCGGCGCGGACGCCCATGTCGAGCAGCTGCCTGATGGCGGCGATCCATGCCGGATGGGCCTTGATGAAGGGATCGTTCTGCAAGCGCGTCCTGCGCGCGCTTGATGTCGGTCGTTTCCAGTTTGTGGGTGGCATCCTCCAGCCCGAAGTCGATGATGTCCTGCGGCGTGACGCCGAGGAAGCGCGCCCGCGGCACGCACAGGAAGCGGTTGATGTGGGCCGCGTTGCCGGAGCCGACCTTGAGCGTGCGGTAGATATTGGTAAAGCCGTAGGGATCGCAATCGACGAAGCAGTACACCGGCAGGTCCTGCCTGTCGGAAAGCAGGCGGATGAAGCGCCGCGTGGCGCGGGTCGGCACCCCGCCCATCTCGACGATGATGCATTGGGCGGTTTCCCAGAACCGGTGATTGTTGAGGCGCTGGAACATGCCGCCGGTTTCGATGGCGAGCACGAATTTCGCATCGGTGCGGAAGGTCAGATGCTCGACCGAGCGCGGGATGCTGTAGGCCCCGCTGCCCAGATTGGTGCAGTCGATCTCGATCGTCGCTCCGGTCGCGGGGTTGCGGTCGACCACGGTGAGCCGGCCCGCGACCGACCCGCCATGGGATTCCGGGTAGAAGCGCAGCTGCTCCCGCGACAGCCCGTGCATCGACGCCATCGCCTCGATGTCGTCCATGATGGCGTCCGATTCGGCCTGTTCGTCGAAGCGGCAGTCGCCCCAGTTCTTGCTGATGTAATAGACCTCGCGCTTGGTGGCGAAATCGTCATGCTCGACCATATCGCGCGAGGTCGCCATCAGGCGCAGGGTCTGCGCGAAGGAGCGCGCGGTGCTCACCGTCAGCGAGCGCACCTTGCGCGCATCGCCGAGCTCGAAATAGCCCTTCTTCTCGTCATAGGTGACATTGTCGAGGCTGCGCACCGGAAGCTTGATGTCCGGCAGCCTGCCGCGCTCGATGCTGGCGCGCACCTCGGCCGCGACCTGCTCGATCAGCGCGATGGTCTTGTCGTCGAGATCGCTGCGCGGGGCGCCGGTCTTTTTCATGGCGCGGGCCTCTGCGTGGTGCGGCTCAAATGCAGCACGTCGTCGAGCTTCTTCACCGTGGAGTCGCGCTCGGCGTTGCTGAGCGCGAGGATGTCCTGCAGGGCGGTGCCGATATGCGGCAGATATTTCTCGATATAGCTCCGCCGGTCGTATTCCTGGTGCAGCTGGATCTCGTGGCGCAGATAATGCGCCAGCCTGCGCGCGCATTCCTGCAGCCCCAGTTTGATCTCTTTCAGGATTTCCGGATAAGGCTCGATCGCCTCCTTGGACTCCGACGTATAAGGCACCCAGACCGATGCGACATGGACCAGGATCGCCATCGGCGCCACCGGCAGGGCGCCCTTCGGCTGGTGCAGGCCATAGCCCCGCCAGTTGGTCTGGGTGACGGCCCTGGTGATCGCGCAGCTCGCCTGCTGGTAGAGCAGCGGCACCCGGTTGGCAAAGCGCAGCAGGCGAACCGGCTCGTCCTTCTGCGCGATCAGGTTTTCCGCCGCGCGGGCTTCCGGCGCCTCCTTCTTGCGCAAATGGCCCTTGGCGTCGACTTCGACGCCGGCGCCGCCGGGGCGGCCATAGGCGATCGCGACTTCCACCTGGAACGGATTGCCCCGGTAGGCCGCGGCAGGGCGCGTGGTGACGGTGAAGAAGTCCGCCTCCAGCTCCTTGTGCAGCCCGTCCAGAAGCTGCTGCTCGCCGATCGGGACGATGCAGTCGGTCCGCGGCGCCTGGATGCGGGTCTTCTGGATGGCCTTGTGCAGGGCGGCTGCCTGCACATGCGCGATGTGCTTGGGGTGCGAGCGGTCGCTCAATTTCCGGTCGGAGTGCACGCCGGCGAGTTCGATGATCTTCCGCGCCGTCTTGGTGCCGACGCAGGAAAATTCGTCGACCAGAAATCCCAGCAGGGTGCGGCTCTTGGTGTTGTTCAACATCTGGATCAGCCGGCCGAGCTCGATGCCGTAGGGGTGCGGCTTGATCTCGACCGGCCGGGCCGGGAGTTTTTTGGTGCTGCGGGCGAAGCGGATCTCCCCGCCCTGCGGATCCTTGTAGAGGATGGTGAGGTGCGGATTGGCGATCGCCGTCTGCTTCAGATAGACCTCAACCGAGTGCGGCCCCTTCTGATAGTGACCCTCCATCTCCATCTCGACCCGCGTGCCGTGCGGACGGTCCCATTGCAGTTGTTTCTTGCGGTGGATGTCCGGCTGGTTCCTGGCGGTATCGATCGAGACATGCATTTCCGAGGCGAGCTTCTCGCCCTTGACGCGGCTGATGATGTGCAGCGGCTTGCCGACGGTGAGCTGCCCGTACATGCCCGCGGCCGAGATCCCCATCCCCTGCTGGCCGCGTGACTGGCTGAGCTTGTGGAATTTCGAGCCGTACAGCAGCTTGCCGAAAATCCGGGCGATCTGGCCCTCGACAATTCCCGGCCCGTTATCCTCCACGATCACCCTCGACTTGCCGGCGCGGTCGCTGACCTCCACGCGTGATGTCGGGAAGGATGCCGGCTTCCTCGCAGGCATCGAGCGCGTTGTCGACCGCTTCCTTGACCGCGGTGACCAGCGCCTTGGCCGGGCTGTCGAAACCGAGCAGATGACGGTTCTTGAGGAAGAATTCGGAGACCGAAATCTCGCGCTGGCGGCTTGCCATTTCGAGGGCGGTGGCGGGGAGGGATTGCCTGTCAGACACGATTCAAATCTGCACCTCGCAGGATGCATCCCCCAAGCGCCCATGAAGCATCTGTCTTCTATAGGCCGCTGATGCCGGCGTCGCTTGACCAGGATCAAATTCACGTCACCGGGCAGGTGCCTTGCTTCAGCGGCGTCGAGGGCCGCCGTCGCAGCAGCGTGGCTTGCAATTCCTGCTCAAACGGCGAAACATTTGCCGGCCGGGGATGCGGAACTTCTCGGGGCTCTTGGATCCACAGCAGGGACCGAAGATGAAGGGATCGGATCTTCTTGTCGCGGCGCTGGAGAACGAGGGCGTCGATCGAATCTTCGGCGTGCCCGGGGAGGAGAATCTCGACGTGGTCGAAAGCCTGCGGCGCTCCTCCATCGAACTGGTAGTGACCCGTCACGAGCAGCCGGCCGCGTTCCTGGCGGCCACCTATGGGCGGCTCACCGGAAAACCGGGCGTAGCACTCTCGACGCTCGGTCCCGGCGCGCTCAACCTCGTCACCGGCGCGGCCTACGGGCTGCTCGGCGGCATGCCGATGGTCCTGATCACCGGCCAGAAGGCCATTCGTCAAAGCCGGCAGGCGCATTTCCAGATCGTCGACGTGGTGGGCACGATGCGCCCGCTGACCAAACAGTCGCAGCAGATCGTGAGCGCCTCGAGCATTCCGACCCTGGTCCGCAACGCCTTCCGCATCGCCACCGAGGAGCGTCCCGGCCCGGTGCATCTCGAACTGCCCGAAGACGTTGCCGCGGAAGAAGCCGGCGACGTCGCGCTGGTGCCGGCCCATGAAGCGGAGCTGCCGGTTCCGTCGCCGGAAGCGATCGCGCGTGCGGCCGAGCTGATCCTGGCCGCGAAATCCCCGCTGTTGATGTTCGGCGCCGGCGCCAGCCGCCCGCAGCTGGCGCCGGCGCTGTCCGACTTCGTCCGTCGCGTCCGCATCCCCTTCTTCAATACGCAGATGGGCAAGGGCGCCGTCGGCGGGGCGTCGGATTTCTATCTCGGCACCGCGGCCCTGAGCGAACGCGATTACGTCCACACGGCGATCGATCGCGCCGATCTCATCGTCACCATCGGGCACGAAACGGTCGAGAAGCCGCCGTTCCTGATGGCGCGGGGACGGCATCAGGTCATTCATGTCGGGTTCGCGCCGGCCACCGTGGAAGAGGTGTATTTTCCCCAGGCCGAAGTCATCGGCGACATCGCCAAGGGCCTCGATCTGCTCGGCGCCCGGCTCGACGGCAAACTGAAGATGAACCCGGACTGGGTCGCCTTGCGCCAGGAGATTCTCGATCACATCGCCGATCGCGCCGAAGAGGATCGCTTTCCATTGACGCCGCAGCGCATCGTGCACGACGTCCGGCAGGTGATGCCGCCCGACGGCATCGTGGCGCTCGACAACGGCATGTACAAGATCTGGTTCGCGCGCAACTACCGCACCGATGTCGCCAACACGCTGCTGCTCGACAACGCGCTGGCGACGATGGGCGCGGGCCTGCCCTCCGGGATGATGGCGGCGCTGCTCTATCCGGAGCGCCGCGTGCTGGTGGTGGCGGGCGACGGCGGCTTCATGATGAACAGCCAGGAGCTCGAAACCGCGCGGCGGCTGAAACTCAATCTCGTGGTGCTGATCATCGAGGACCACGCCTACGGCATGATCCGCTGGAAGCAGGCCGTCGACGGTTTCGCCGATTTCGGCCTGACCTTCGACAATCCCGACTTTGTCGCCTACGCCGCCGCCTATGGCGCCAGGGGCCGGCGGGTCACGACGGCGTCGGGATTGGTTCCGGCGCTGGAGCAGGCGTTTTCCGAAGGCGGCCTGCAGCTGGTCGTCGTTCCCATCGACTACAGCGAAAATGTCCGCGTTCTCGTCGACGAACTCCGGCATATGCAGGATTAGGGCGGGTACTCACAAAATAGAACCATTGGGTGCGACGTTCTCATGTCCGCTATGCCGCAATCGCCACCGATTATCGTGGCGCAGCCACATGACGCGACGTGCCATCCGCGACATCGTGCTTAGCCGCATTGGGCAGTCGTCGGGCCTGATTTCGACGCTCATCAAGCCGGAGGTTGACGTTCCCAATTCACCGGCGTTCCGAGCCGCACCGTGAGTACGAGCGCCAATGCTGTCCACACGTATTGCGAAAAAACAAAAGCCCCGGGAAGACCCGGGGCTTTCTAATCCACTGTCGTGAATTCTAGAACCGATAGTTCAGCCCGACCCGGGCGATGCTCGTTCTCAGATTGACGCTCTGGTTGAAGATACGCGTGGGGATAGGAAAACCGCCGCTGGCGAAATTCGTGCTGGTCGCCGATACGCTGCCGAAGTCGGCATAGAGGTATTCGGCTTTCACCGTCCACCGGCTCCACACTGCGGCTTCGACGCCGCCGCCCACGGTCCAGCCGGCCTTGGTCCCCGATGCCGAGGCGCTCTCGGTGGCTGGTGCGAAGCTGTCGATGAAGGCCCAGCTGCCATTCAGCTTGGTGACGGCGAGACCGCCCGTGACATAAAATAGAAATTTGTCCATCGCCCAGCCGACTCGCGGCCGGATCGTCCAAAGCCAATCGGTGCTGATCGAGCTGGTCGAGGTGAAGGTCACCGGAGCGAAGTCGGGGTAGACCCTGGTGGAGCTGCCCGAACCGGTCATGTGGAAATACTGGAAGTCGGATTCCAGTCCCACCACCATGCTGCCCGTTTGCCAATTGTAACCGGCCTGCACGCCGCCGGTGAAGCCGCTGCTGTCGAAGCTCGGACCGGCCGCCGCGATTGCAACCACATCCACGGCCGAGAGATATCCGGTGCCCGTGGGGATCGAGCTGGAGACGGATCGGCCCCAGCCGCCGCCGGCATTCAGGCCCGCATAGAAGCCTGTCCAATTGTACGGCGCGGCCATGACGGGCGCTTTGACCGGCAGATCAGCCGCCGACGCGAAGGGGACCAGACCAATTGAACAAACAGCCGCAAGCCATGCAAACGATAAGCGACGCATGAGCCATCCCCCAAAATACAATTAATAGGCAGTAAGACTTGAAATCATACCCGGCAATGGGCGCCGGCGTTAAACACCGACGATTTTCCGATCACTGTGGCCACCCCGCAACATTGATGTCATAGCGGCATCAGGCGGCCGCGCGGATTGATGCGTCGCGGCTTCGCCGTCCGGCCGGCCGGTGATGATCATTACGGCAGGAGCTCCGAGACTGAAGCCGCGAATCGCGCGTCAACAACTCGGCGATCATCGATCAAGTGGCGCTAGCACTCCTGCGCTACGCCTTTTTATTACGCCAGACCGCTCCTGAGCCCATCGCGATCAGGCAGATCAGCGCGTAGGACACCAGCGAGGCGCACACCATGGCGGCCAGCGCGGCTATGCCGCCGCCGAAATAGCTGACCGCGAGCCAGCCGCCGCCGGCGGCGATCACCAGCCGCGAGGCGGCGCCGACGAACGGCCACAGCACGTGGCCGGCGCCTTGGGCTGCGAATGCGATCACGAAGCCGAAACCCAGCGCGGCGTAGGACGGCGCCACGATCCGCAGATAGACGGCGCCGGGACCGAGCACCAGGGGATCGTGGCTGAACAGATGCAGCCACAGCATCGGGAACACCGCGACGATGACGCCGATGGTGCCGGCAATGCCGGCGCCGACCATGCTCGAGGTCCAGGCGATCCGTTTGGCGCGGGCGACCTGGCCGGCGCCGATGTTGAGGCCGACCATGGTCAGGACCGCGGTGCAGAGCCCGAACAGGATCGGAATCATGACGTAGTCGAGCCGCGAGGCGATGCCGTAGGCGGCCAGCGCATGGGTGCCGAACAGCCCGACCGCGCCGGTCACCAGGATCACGGTCAGGTTGGTCAGCGTCGTTGAGATCGCCGTCGGCAGGCCGACCTTCAATATGTCCCTGAACAGCCGCCCCTGGAGCGGGGCGAGCTTCAAGGTCAGGCCGGAGCGTCCCGTCGTCATGTAGCGCAACAGCACCAGCATGGCGGCGACATAATAGAGAGCGAACGCAATTCCGGCGCCGGCGATGCCGAGTTTCGGGACCGGTCCAAGGCCGAAGATCAGCAGCGGCGAGGTGGGGATCAGCACCATGGCGCCGACCAGCGTCACCATCGCCGGCACCCGGACATTGCCCGAGCCGCGCAGCGCCGCCGCCTGGAAATTGACGATCCACACCGGGATCGCGCCGGCAAACAGATAGTTGGAATATTTTACCGCGGCATCGAGCGCGCCTTCGCGGCCGCCGAGGGTCCGGTACAGCGCCGGGCCGCCCCAATGGGTGCCGATGGTGAAGATCGCCCCCACGATGACAGCCACGACCATCGCATGCAGCAGCAGCGCATCCGCGTCGTCCTTGCGGCCGGCGCCGGTCGCCCGCGCCACCGCGGAAGCGACGCCGCTGCCCAGCCCGCCGTTCGACATCATCGTCATCAGCATGAACACCGGAAACACCAGCGCGACGCCGGCGAGCGCATCGGTCCCGAGATAGCCGACATAATAGGCCTCCGCGATGTTCACCGCGGTCTGGGCGATCAGCACGGTCATCGTCGGCAGCGCCAGCCTGAGCAAGGTCGGCAGCACGGGCCCGGTCAGAATGCTGGCGCGCGCCTGCACCGCCTTGATCGGAGCCGGCGAGCCGGAGGAGGGGCTTGCGATCGCGGCCGGCCGGTCGGCGGCACTTCCGCCGCCGATCGGGGGCATCAGTTCCAGTTCACCGGCATCGCCTGACGGCGCGGAATTTTGCAGGCTCATCGGTTTGCTTCCCCGGCCGTTTCGCGGGCGCTTGCGAGCGCCGTCGCGATATGAGATTATGGTCATAATATATTATTACGGTCATAAGGCAATGGGGGGCGGCGGCGGGCATGGCCGGCCACCGGCCCGGCGCAAGGCGCAGCTCACCCAGGGAACAGCCGATGCGGTACGACAAGGGACACAAGGATTTGACCCGCCGGCGCATTGTCGAGGTGGCGTCCCGGCAATTTCGCGAGCACGGCGTCGCCGCGGTCGGGCTTGCCGGCATCATGTCGGAAGCGGGCCTGACCAACGGTGCGTTCTACGCGCATTTCGCCTCCAAGGAGGATCTGGTCCGCGAAGTGCTTTCCCATGCCGGCTTCCGCAACAAACTGTCGAAGGCGGCGGAAAACGGCACCGGGCTTTCGGGCGCCATTCGCGACTACCTGTCGCAAGACCATCGCGACAATCCGGGGAAGGGCTGTCCCACGTCCGCGCTGGTCGCCGAAATCGCCCGCCACCCCAAGGCAACCCGCGACGCCTTCACGGCCAAGGTCGACGATGTCATCGAACTGATCGCGGCGGACCTCGACGACGGAAGCGAAGCCGAGCGGCGGCGCAAGGCGGTCGCGATTTACGCCGTGATGGTGGGCACGCTTCAGCTCGCCCGCGCCGTCAACGACAAGCGGCTGTCCCGGGAGATTTTGCAGAGCGGCGCCGACGAGGCCGTCGCCCTTGCCGGCGGGAACTGAGGAAACGGGCCGCGAGACGCGGCAGAGCTGCGCGTCCCGAACCACGAGACCACGGAACGCGCCC
>CAVRIQ010000015.1:0-215916 GCA_963721275.1 uncultured Alphaproteobacteria bacterium
GTCGAAAAGCCGTAGAGGCGCTTCCCAAACGGCTGCTTCGCGCCACAAACGGCCATTCCATACCCGCTCTTTAGGCGAATTGAGCCTCGCGCAAAAACGCCTTCGAAACTTTTTGGGCATACGGTGTGGCCGGTCGCTTTGAGCTATCTGGAGATTTTCTATAGCCTCGCACTGAGGGAGCAAGCGTGGTGACCCAGTTGCGTCCACGTAGCACCCCCGCGGCCCTGCGATGGACGTCTAGAGCACATCCCGCCGGCCTCGAATTGGGGATTCCCAAAGGTGTGCGGATGAGCGAGTTTGGCGCCCTTGATTCCTTTTGGAAGGACAGGGTGATGGCCAAGCCGTATTCGGACGACCTGCGGGTTCGAGCGATATCGATCGTCGAAGGTGGCGCCTCACGGCACGAGGTGGCCGCGCTTCTTGAAGTGAGCCCGAGTTCGGTGATCAACTGGCTCCGTCGGAAGCGCTGGAGTTCGTCCTCGATGGCTTTGCGCTGGACCGCTGCAGCCATGAACGAAGCCAAGAAAGGCCTTCGCAGGCTCAAAGCTTACAAGCAACTTCCTGCATTGCGAAAAGGAGACAAACAATCGCGCTCTTGTCCAAACTGCGAAGGCCGCTTAACATCATTCAGGCAACGACCGCTTCACAAAGTTCAACAGAGCACGGGGCAATTCCGAACAAATTGAACTATCTTAGTTGACCGACAACGCAACCTACTATGGGTTGCGAAATAAGGCGCACCAGCAGAAAGCCGGACATCGTGGCGCTGAATCAACCCGGCAGCAAGGCGCCCCCCGTGACGTGGTCTTTCACGCTCACGCTTGTCCAAGACTTCGCACGGACGCCATGGTCTGTACTCCTTACAAGACGAACCTGACTAAGGGCCGCTGCACCCAAATTGCCTAAAATCTTGGCAATTCTTGAAGAGGCTATTGAGCATAGTTCACCATTTGTCGCTGACCGTTCAAAACCGAACAGCGAACCGCAATTCGATGATCAATTCTGACTCCATCACCGCTACTTCATAGGTACATTACCGGTGACAGAGAGTGTTGTGCTCCCGCCTAAGCTTACGGATGAGCATCATGCCCGAATTGCGGCGGATAATCTGTTCGAAGTGCCTTTCTGAAATGTTCCTCGAATGCATCCAAGAAGGTCCGTCAGGTTACGCCCTTCGAACCTTTGGATGTCATCGTTGCCCGCATCAACTTAAGACGGCGATGCGCCTCAGTGATCCCATGCAGTGCAAAGCGACAATGGCATGGCTCGAAGGCCAACTGGTCGCGCCAAAGTAAGATCGCCTCCAAGTCAATGGCGGCTTGTTCACAGGATGAACTGGGTTTCGACTTTCGCACGTTTGCCCGCAGTGCGACCTCGTTCCAGAGGTGATGGTCGCCACCAAAGCGTTAGCGAGGTAACGACCGTGAAGCAAAATACCCAACACCTACCCGACAGTCACGTTTGGGACGACCGTGCGACGGAGGTTATCGCCGAAGCCCGCAAGATGCCGCTCGGAGAACGCCGAAGTGAAGCGCTCAGAGAAGCGGGGCGTCTGCGCATTGCAGCCGAGATCAACCGATGGTTAGCCACTAAGTAAAGAGTGGTACGTCTTGATATCGATCATACGTTCTCGACGAATGGTCGGCCCTGGGCGCTTGGTCGGCTAGCGTAGGCAATATCACTGACGGGCCTAGAGCAGATCGCACTGACCCGGCTATTGCTGGAAAGAGGGCGGACGCGAACATTTTCAACCGATGGCCTCCGAGCCTTTTCCATCTTCCTCAGACCGAAACGAGTGTAGAACATGAAAGCCACCTCTTCCACCGACATTACATCGTTTAACTCAAATGCATGGCGTCCCATGGAGAAACTCTAAGAGTTTTCGGGTACCGTACGGGTCGATCAGAAGAACAAGAACCTTAGTCCGACAACTATCCGTGGGCTCCGCGTGGCTTAGAATATGAAGCTTAATGTCTCGGACTTTCTCGTTGCGGAGATCGCGGTTGTCGATGG
This sequence comes from uncultured Alphaproteobacteria bacterium, assembly GCA_963721275.1. Taxonomy (GTDB): domain Bacteria; phylum Pseudomonadota; class Alphaproteobacteria; order Rhizobiales; family Xanthobacteraceae; genus Bradyrhizobium. The sequence goes on from CAVRIQ010000015.1 coordinate 2,014, forward strand.
TATCGGCGCGATCGTGCACTGCAATCAAAAATGGATGGAAACCGCTAAGACCGGCGGGCTTTCACCGAAGCGATGGAACTATATTGCGGAATGCGAGGCCGCGATCCGCCGCTGTTGCGACGCGTCGGAGATTCTTGCCGGATTGCTCGGGGTCCTGAAGGGCGGGTTGCCTTTTTTTGTCGCAACGTATGCCTGTCCCTTCGAAGGACTGTATCACTGGTTCCAAGTCCAGATCTCCCCGCTGGAAATTCACGGCACACGGCATGCCATACTGATGCATGTTGACGTTTCGGCGATGCAACGTGATCCGCTTACGCGTTTGCCCAACCGCGCGATGTTCGATGCGCAGCTACAATTGGCGTTGACGCTCGCGCGCGAGACCGGTCGCCGCACTGGAGTCATTATTTTGGACATGAACAATCTGAAAGCGATCAACGACAAGCACGGCCACCAAACTGGGGATGACGCCTTAAAGAAGCTTGCTGCGGAGATAGCGAAGAAGGCCGGTCCGGACGGTGTTGCGACCAGGATTGGTGGCGACGAATTCGGAGTGGTTCTTCCGGTCAGTTACGACCTCCTGTCAGCGCGGCGCATTCGCGCTCATTTCGGCTCGGGAATTGCTTGCACAATCGGAACCGCTGATAGCCCTATATTCGTCTCCGCCAGCGTAGGACTCGGACTTTATCCGGACGACGGCATTACCGCCGGCGATCTGTTCAGAGCAGCCGACAAGTCTATGTACGCCCACAAGCGCAGCCCGTCCGTCGCTTAGTCGTGCTGTGAACAGGCCGACTGTGAGTGGTCGGCCAAAACGGCATTGAGTTTCGCGGCAAGATGAGGCTCAAGCAGAAGGACGGCTCGCTTCTCGCGTTGAGATCCGGTGTGATCACAGTGGAAGCGCCGCCGATCATCGGACGCGCCTGCTTCGACGAGATTTGGCGCGCGCTCAAGGCACGCAATTCGTCACCGATGCCGCCTAGAGCCGAGGTTCCCCGGGTTCTCGGCGGTTCCGGTGAGGATGCTGGAGACGATGTCAGCGACCGTCGAGGCGCCCAGCACCGCAAAGGTCCCACGGTCCCCAGAGCATTTCCAGGAGACATCGGCACAAATACCGTCACGCTGGAGGTCACAAAAGCAGCGGTCAAATACCTCAAAGAGTGCCGACGTGAAACGGACGAGCCACGCGTTGTCATGGACAATCCCCCGTTGCTCCGTTGGTCTGCGGGAGATCGAATCACAAAGCCGCTTATGGACTCCTGTACTATCGCAATTAGCGGATCTGCTCGAAATCAAACATTTTCGTCAAATATGGCGAACTTACCCAACGCGAATTGCAACGGTGGCCGGTATTTCGATAAATCGACCCGGCGACCTCATTGGAACAGGCCGATACGAAAGCCGAGGGAGGCGCTGAAGTGTCGCTCATTCCCAGAAACGACCGAGTTAGATAACTTCGGTAGCCGGTGTAAGTCGCGCAGTTAACCAGCCTCCTCCGCCTCAAGGCCCGACGCTGCGCTAGAAAACCTCGGAGCACCGCTGGTTACGAGACGTCTCGATGCACACAAGGCCCCTCGCTCAATTTGGCGCAGCTACGGCGAGGTCAGCGCCAGTTTTGGCGCGAGGTCGAATGCTGCCGCCTTTCCGGAGAATAGCCGTAACCTCTTTGGCAAGCAGCGGCTTCGAAAAATAGTAGCCCTGGATCGTACGGCATCCCCAGGCTCTGAGCAGCTTCAACTGCTCGGCAGTCTCCACGCCTTCGACGACAACGTCGAGGTTGAGCTCGTGCGCGAGGCTTATGGCCGCTTTCACTATCACCTTATTGTCGGACGATTCCATCATCCCGATGATGAAATTCTGCGCTATCTTGATGCGGTCAACAGGAAAACGGCGGAGATAGTCGAGCGACGAGTAGCCGGTACCAAAATCGTCGATTGCAAGGCGAAACCCCGCCTTGCGCAGTCTCCGGAGCACGTCGTTATGATCGCCCGATGCTTCCATGAGAACGCTTTCCGTGAGCTCAAGCTCAACCAGCTTCGACGGCAAAGCAGTTTCTTTCAAAACTGCCGCGAGATTCGTTTCCAGTTCGAGCGGCGTCTTGAATTGCAGCGCCGACAGGTTGATGGCAATCAACGACGGTGCGATACCTGCGTCGAGCCACTTTTTGGTCTGTTGGAAGGCTTCCCGCATCACCCAGTTGCCGAGGGCAACGATCATCCCGCCGCGCTCCGCAATCGGAATGAATTCTCCCGGTGAAACCAGACCTCGCTCAGGATGGCGCCAACGGGCCAATGCTTCCAGACCAACGATGTGGCCGGTATCAACATCCACTTGCGGTTGATACATGAGAAAGAGCTGCCCCGACACTATCGCCCTGCGAAGCTCTGCACCGAGCGTGACCCGTGTGCGCACTTCCGTATCCATCGCCTCCGTGAAAAATCGATAAGTCCCTCGTCCTTCCGCTTTGGCCCGGTACAGCGCAACATCGGCATGCGACAAAAGCATTTCCGCGTCTGGCGATTCCGCTCCAAACACCGAGATCCCGATGCTTGCACCGGTGCGTATTTCGTCGCCGCCGATCAAAAAGGGAGCGCTGATTGTATTCAGCACCTTTTCGGCCAGGACGGCGGCGTCCGCAGGTTCATTGATGTCGGTGTCGATCAGGGCGAACTCATCGCCGCCGAACCGCGCCACCGTGTCCGTCAAACGGATGGTTGCCTGCAGTCTTTCGGCAACGGATTGCAGCAGCAAGTCGCCAGCCGGATGGCCGCGCGTATCGTTGATATCCTTGAAGTGATCGAGATCGAGATAGAGAACCGCAAAATTCTTTCCGTCCCGTCCCACCCTGGATATTTCGCGCCTTAGCGCCTCAACAAATGCACGGCGGTTGGCAAGTCCCGTAAGATGATCGAAGCGCGCCATTTTCGCGATCTGTTCTTCGGACGTCTTGCGTTCGGTAATATCCTGCATCGTGCCAACTGTTCGCACATGACGCCCTTCCGCGTCGTACGAGTTCCGACCAATGTCATGAATCCATTTGACGCTGCCGTCGTCCATGACCAGTCGATACTCGCACATGTAACCGCTGTGATTGGCGGCACTGTTGGAAAATTCGCGTTCGAAGGTAGCGCGGTCCTCTGGATGGATACGCGACAGATACGCGTCGTACGTAAGCAACGTGTTTGGATCCACGCCAAGAATGCGATAACTTTCTTTCGAGTGGGTCGCAATATTGGTACGAGGGTCAAACGTCCAACTCCCGAGACGGGCGACTTCCTGGGCTTCAGCCAGATCAGCTTCACTGGCTCTCCGCCCTTCCTCTGCCGCACGACGTTGCTGATTTACAACCCCAATTCCGATTTTGTCCGCCAGCTGCAGCGCGAACGCTATTTCGTCCTGCGCCCAGTGATGCGGCCTATCCACGTGTTCGAAGCACAGAAGCCCCAGATTTTGACCACCGACCCTTATCACCGAATTGAGCATTGACTTGATGCGCAGTGGTTTCAGGTAGCTCTCGACGTATCCGGTGGTTCTTGGATCGATCAGGGCATCGTCCGCGGCCACGTGGGTCGCGTCCTTCAGCGCCTGAAGTTCGTGACGGTACTCGCTCTCGTTCAATGCCATTCCGGCTGAATGTACTCCGCTCGACGCCTCATAGAGATCGACGCAAACCAGCTGAGTTTCATCAGCATTGAACCGCCAGACGCTTGCTCTTTCGCAACCTACCACTTTGACCGCCTGCTCGGTGACCTGCCGTGCGAGAGTTTCAACGTCGCCCGACAAGAAGGATTCCAATTTGCTCAAGGCGCCGATGACGCGCATCTGTTCTCTGGCGCGAGCCAGCGTTGCCCTGGCGGTCTCGACGGCGCGCCTGCGTTCGGTGACATCGCGGAAGAACCAGACGCGGCCCAGATACCGGCCTTCAGCGGTACGCAACGGGGATGTATTCTGTTCAAGATATCTTCCATCCGCGGTTTCGACATCCTCCCGCGCGGATTCGTCGGGATGTCCATATAGGTAATGGATACGCGCCTTGAACTCCTCGGGATTCTTCACCAGCGGAGCTGCCGTCGCCAATGCGCCCTTGTCGGTCCCCGCCCCGAGCAGATCCGGGGTCAACCTCCATAAGTCCAAGAAGCGCTGGTTGAACGTACTAATCTTCTGGTCGGCATCGACCGCGAGAATTGCATCGGGCGATGAGTCCCTCAAAGTCGACAGAAGGGTGTTGGCGAACTGCAAGCTTTTCTCCGCGCCTTTGCGTTCGGTTACATCCATTTGGACTCCCGAAACCTCCACCAGCCGGCCTGCGGCATCTCGCTTTGGCGTATATCGAGCTTCAATCCAGCGACAAATTCCGTTTGTTGGATCAACAATGCGAAATTCGAGCGTTCCCCCTACACCACTTTCCGCGGCTACGAACGACGCTCTGACAAGGTTGCGGTCATCGGGATGGATCCGTGCGAGGTACAAGTTCGGATCGGCAAGCAGTTCAGCCGAGCTGCTTCCGAACATCGCTACATTGTCAGAGACATAGACCAGGCGCGGCGGTGAGGTCTCTGTGGAAAATCGGTAGACGATCGCCGGGCTGCTTCGCACTGCAGCTTCGGCAATCGACAGACTTTCGAGATGCCGCTCGCGTGCGATAGCGGCACCGATGAGATCTGCCAAAACAGTGACGGCATTCTTCTCGATGGGGGTCCATGACCTTTCGGCCCGGCAATCGTCGATCGAAAGCTGCCCGAACAAGTTCCCGTCGATAAGGACCGGAGCCTGCAAATTCGACACGATCTTGAGCTCATCAAACAATTCCCCGGCAGCGCCGGCAACGTCACGCCGGGAGACGGCCACCAATTTTCCTTCGCGCAATGGCTTCAACCACTCGGTTATTTCGGGAGAGGAGCTAGTCGGTAATGACGTAAAGTACTCCGGGCGCACTTTGATAGGCGCGCCAGGGCCTTGCCATGCATTCCGCAACGTCAAAGGCGAACCGGCGGAATGATTCTGAAGAACAATAACACGGTCGGCGTGAAGCGCCTCGCCAAACCTTTGGAGGATCCTTGGGATCGCCTCAGCGATCGTACCCGCGGTAACCAATTCCGCCGCCGACTTGGAAATCGCGTCCAGCATGACATCGCGATAGTGCAGCGAGTGGTCGCGATCGTATACCGCAGCGGCCATATCATCGAAGGCGGAGGCAAGGCGGTCGAATTCAGGAGTCCCGCTCTCGGCTCCGGCGCGAGCTGACCAGTCGCCGTCGCGCCAGCGTCCCGCAACAGTCAACAGCCTCTGGAATGGACGAGCCAGGAATCGGCGTACAAATATGACGGCGAAGACAGCGGACAGCAAAAGTCCCGCCAGGATTACCGCCGTATTGACCCAGATCGATCTGTTGATGTCCGCAAATGCCTGTGCGCGATCTCGCCCAACGAACACAGCAAGGCCGTCCGACGCCCCGGTTTCAACCGGAACATATCCGTACAGGTGGAGGACGCCGACATCATTAGGCAATTCAGCGACGCCCGGCGCCACGGCGGACAGAAGCGGTTTTAAATTGCTTGCCAACGGTCGCCCGGCCAGGCTCGGATCGGGATGGCGGGCGATCAGGATGCCGTTGCGATCCGTGACGTCGATCGTCGTTTTCTCACCGAGTTGCCATTGGCTGATAGCTGTATTCAACCAGGTCAGATTGATGCCAGCGTAGACTGCACCGATCACCGCTCCAGCATCGTCCACGACCGGAACGCCCACCCGAATCACTTCGTTGCTCGACAACCGGCCGACGCCATAGGTCCCCACGGAGAAGCCCGCCGTTGCCACGATCCGATCGAATAGATCACGGTCGGGCATTGCCGTGCCCGCGAATGCAGGTCCGCTACTGCTACACTTCAGGATTCCGTTTTGATCGACCGCGACCAGATGATCATATTCAAAATCGCTGTTCGCGGCCATCTGAAGCATCAAACATGCCCGCTGGTCCCAGCCGTGCCCCGACGGCAGCTTGGCCAGGGTCGCCAGAAGCTGGTGGGTTCCATCGAGTACGCGGACCATGTCAAGCTCTGCGATGCGTGCGAGCTGAATCGTGTCGCTGCGCAATTCTTCGGACCGCTTTTCCAGCAGATGTAAGCCGTTGAACAACGCGCCACCAGCGACCAGCGACAGCGTGCCCGCGATCAAAACCAATATCCGCGTAACGATACTCACGCGAAGATCCCGTTCCGGCTCATGCGTGGCCTATCCTTTGTAGTAACCGACCCCGCACACAACGTCGTTGGTACGGATCACGTAAGCTGACTTGTTTTCGATCCTCTTCGTCACCGGGTTCGGCCATTTGAAGTCCACCCAGCCACTTCCCTCCTCGAACCCTTTCTTGACGATCAGCGCGTTCGGCTCTACGCCGTCCGGATCCTTGATGTGCAACAGGTTGCGGCCCACGAACGCAGGGTTTCCGCCATGCGCCATGTTCAAGCCTTTGCGGTCGTAGCAAAAGACATAGAGCTCGCCGTCCTGGAAGCCGCCGTCGCGCCGCGTGAAATCGACAAACGCCTTTTCTTCGCCGACCTGCTTGATGTAGGTAGCCGCACGTTCGGAGAAAGCTTTGGCTTGTTCGGGAGTAGCTGCCGCTGCAGATACCGGGTGGAAAACCGCGACTGAGATAGCCAGCGCCGACGCGGCAAAGGAAGCTATCGGTTTCCTTTGGTCCATGACGCAGCTCCTCTGGTGAGACCAATGCGCAAGTCACGACATAATCACCGACAGCACGGCCACACCTGGCTGGTTGCCAAGATAACAACTATCAACCTCCTCAGGATCGGTCAGGTTGATTCAGGTCAAGTCCGCTCAGGCGGTGCGGCGCATCCGTATACCGGCCATTGTCGGCTGGCTTTGGTGGGATATGGCTCGGTAGGCAGCGGCCGCTTCCGCAGGTTGCGGCTTGGGACTCCACATCGCAATTAGCTGCATCGCAAACAGTGAGGCAGGCTCCGAATAGTTCCGATCCGGTGGGGCCGCCCGCAAAATAACCACAGCAGGCACCACCGCACTTCCCGAAGCATTTCCGGGACGAGGGCAGCGCTGATCCGACACGCTTCATTGCGAAGGCTGGCAGCAGTACGGCCAGCGTCGCCATTTGGCGGTCGGACTTCCGACCAACCTATGCCGTCGATGAAAAAGGGCTGCCAAACGCGTCATTGGCAACCATGATTTCATGAACGTATTCGCACTGAGGGCACTCAAAGGTGCGCATGTCGTAGCCCACGCGTGCCGGCGCGATCCGCGCCAGCACCATGTGGGTGTGACATATTGGACAAACAGGGCGTTGAATTTGAACGTTCACATCGTAAGGCAACGCATAGGATTGTCGCATGATGCTTCCCTCGAACGCGACGGGACAAACATCTTCAGACTGGCCCCAATCTCTGCACAAGCGATTAAGCAAGTCTTGGCGCACTGGGCACTTTGTGCCGCGCGCTATCGCCGCAGATGATGTTCGGACATCGGACATCAGCATCACGCTCGGCATATTCTGTCAAGATTGAATCGAATACCCGCGCGAGCGGAGATCCTGCAACCGTCACACATCATACAGATTTACGCGCGGATTCAGCGCTCCGCGGCCTCAAACCCTTGTGAGCGGCCTCTTTTCTAACAATGGCAGCATATCGATCGGTTTGATTTGCAATCACGTTCCAGCTGCGAGAAAGGCTGGTGAGGATAGTCGCTTCAGCTCCGCTTTGCGCCAAGAGCAACAACCGACGACATTCTTCGGCCTGAATCCGGCACCGATCTGCGCTATCCATCTTGTTTCCCCCGGGTTGATGCCGACAATGTCGCCGTCGCCAATATCTGCGCACAAGGTGCGACAATCGACCGCGACTGTCTAAATCATTATCGGCAGCAACAGATGCTGTCTGTTCGATTCCGCACGTCGAACGAATTATCCTTTGGGATTCGGTGCGGCGAACACCATCGTGCATAACCAAGAAATCACTCTCGACGCCTATCGACCGGCCTGATTTGTCATGATGTTCCGGCTGCCAGGAGGAGCGGCAAGCAATACTTCCAAGTTAAGTTTCGTAGAGCGTCTTGACAATGCCGTCGCAATCGAAGGAGTTCCAGCGAACTCCCTCGATATACGTCAATCGAATGAGACCCCGGTGACAACTAATCAAGCCCAATTCTTGGAGAGTTTACGCTGCGATGGACATGCACGAGCGGCACACTTTCAGCATTTTGGGGAGCTGCTCTCCCGTCACGCATAGATCGGCGTCATCGAAAAGATCTCTTATCCGCAACAACGACCAGGGAAACGCTACCGGATCGTGACCAAGAACTTCAGACGATCAGATTTCCAGAGCCTTTCCGCGGGAGCGGGAACGCGACCGGCTGGCTCGGGGCTCAAGTGATTAACAAATTATGAATAGCCCCGCACAACTTCGAGCTGCGCTCTTCCCATGGTGTTCGTTTTCGGACAGACGAGCGGGTATTTTTCCCGTAGTTATAGCTGCCGTTCGGTCGGAAATCGTACCCACAAGGGCTTACTTTCAAATGCCGTTCAATCCGGCCGAACTTGTACAGTTTGCTTAGGCGGCATTTTCGCCTGATCCAATCAGATGTTCCCGCCCTCGGTGATCATGCCTCGAGGGCTCGACCGAAAGAAATCCAGTGCACCTTAGCTGCATTGGCGGATCCCCGCTCAAGGCGGCGTTAGGCTGATGGCTGAGCTCTAAGCGTGCCACAATCGGGATGATGCGCTCGTGTCCCTCACTCTCGCAGAAATAACGCGGCAACATATCTTGGCAACGTTACGGCGGTGCGGCGGCAACCGGACATGGACGGCCAGAGAGCTGGGTTTGTCGCTGCGCGGCTTGAGATTGAAGCTCAAGCATTATGCAGAAGACACCGTCTCAGAGACCTCTCAAATCGTCGATGGTTCATTCGAACAATTCAACATTCTTCCGTCGCCAATCGCCGTCCTGGACTTTGCAGGATTCATCGTATCGGCGAATGCAGCATGGAAGCGAACGGCAGCGATAGGCGGTCTCGACCAGCCAAGTTGCCGCCTGAACTATTTTTCCGAATGCGACTCTGCCGTGCTCCGGGGCTGTCCCGACGCTGCGCCAGTCGCTCGCGGATTACGATCAATTGCCAACGACGAGACAGACCATTTCAGCCACATTTACGAATGCCCTTTCGAGGGAACTCTTTCATTGGTATCAGGTCGAAGCCGCATCGAGCCAGGCTCGCGGAAGCGTCGTGATACATACCAACCTGACCCTTCTTGAGCACGATGCCGAGACGGATTTGCCGAACGACCGGCTTTTTCGTGCGCAGGCGGAATACAGCCTCGGCGAGGCTACCGCCAATGGATGGTCGAATTCTCTGTGTGTCGTGACACTGTCGGAGATAAAGCGGGCAGCCTCCATTTTCGGACCGAATATTGTTTCAAGCGCCATACAGGAGATCGCGCAGCGGCTACGAGCGTCGACGGGAGACCAACAGTTTCTGGCGCGCACAGGACCCGCAGAATTCGCGATCTTGCACTGTAACAGATCTGCAAACCCATCCAGGCCACACACGCATTTTCTGAGGGCCATGCTTGCGCTCGGCGAGCCGGTTATTGTTGGACCACACATCACCGGGATATCCGCCAGCGTGGGCGTGAGTTCATTTCCATCGGATGGCCAGGATCCCACGGGTCTGATCAACGCCGCGAGAGCAAACCAGGTGGCCATTGAACCCCTGAAGCGAGCTGAGCGGTGCCCGTCCTTTTGAATTCCTGCGAGCGCGCGGCCAAAGGCCGGACGATGTACGACGGAACGGCTGGTTGATGGGTCACACTGTTTCGACGTTTCGCGCCGCCATGTACACTGAAACAAACGTAACCACTGAAACAGACCTAACCACTTAAACATGAGAGTAGCCAGCGACAGTGCACTTGCAAATACGAATGTCGAAGAGGAGCACGTTATGCAGCATTCAGGCTCTCCCCTTGGTCCCGAACGGAGCCCCCCAACGCTCTGGCCGCTTTTTCCGCAAGACGACGACACGCGGATGAAACTCGCGCTCAAGGCATGCGAGGCGGAAAACAGGAGCCTGAGACGACTCGTCGTCAATCTTTCAGAGATAGTATTGAGAATTACTGGAGGCTCTCAGGGAGGCCGGTCGTGACAACCGACCTCCGATTTTTTGGCGATCCCGAAAAAGCGATACTGGTCACAACGCCCCCTTCGATCGGATGGACGGAGGTCGTCGAATGATCTGGTTGCCAGACGCTCTCGCGCGCATCCGCGGCAGCATTTTCAAATCCCGATCGACAAGACTGGAGAAAGGCCAAGTCAATCCAGACCTGACTCCGCTGACCCAAGCGGTTAAAATCGATGGGCGGTATCTCTGGACTTTTGAACAAGCCGCATACGCTCTTCGCCAGTATTCCATCAATCACGGCGATCCAGATGGATGGCGTCTTTCGCGCGTGTTGCGCGATGCGAATGACCCTCTTCGAGCACGGCTTGCTGAAGCAAAGCTCCGCAGTTGGATCCGATCGCGAATGGATGTGACCTCAGCGCTTGACCCTTCATTCGCGAATTGGGAACCGCCGGCGTCAGAAAAGGAGCCGTCCTGCAGCGCATTCGACTATCCGGCACCCGGCCAGACCGGACCGACGATTGAAGGGTCAGAGGATCCTAAGTGCCCTGTTCCGATAGGACGCGGCTTTAGGGCAAAGGGCACAGTTCGTCGAAGACGCTGAAGTCGCAACGAGTTCGGCAATCAGGCGAGCACGGCTGTGGAAGGTGCCAGTGCGGGACCTCCGGCTTCGGGAGTCAGGAAGTCCTCGATCCGGTCACGTCCATTGGTCTTGGCTAGGTACATCGCTTTGTCCGCCGCTGTGACAAGGCTCTCACCGTCGGGGAGTGCCTCGCTCAACGTGGCCAGGCCGACCGAGAGGGTCACGGGCGACAGCATTTGGCCCCGGAACACATGTGTCTTTCCCTTTACCAGCAGACATATCTTCGTAAGGCGATCCCGCGCGGCCGCAAGATCGCATTCAGGTAGCACCACGAGGAATTCCTCGCCACCGTAACGGCATGCGATATCTGCCGCGCGCAAACTCTCGCGAAGAACATGACCAAGTTCCGACAATACCAGATCGCCCGCATCGTGGCCATACGCGTCATTGAAGCGCTTGAAAAAATCGATATCCAGCATCGCGACCGTCAGCCGCGATCCGCTTCGCTGGGCGCGGCGAACCTCGCGTGGCAGAGTTTCGATTAGGTAACGGCGGTTGAACAGGCCGGTCAGTTGGTCGCGGAGAGCCTGCCGACCGAGCAATTCACGCTGATCGATATTCGCCAGGGACAGTTTAACGACATCGCCGAACAGTTGCATCGACTGACGCAAGTCATCGTCGACAACGCCTCCCTCGCCAAGGCCGACGTGCAGCAATCCGCGGTTCTCGCCCTGGACCGCGAGGGGCAGACACACGTAAGGTCCAAGCGGGACCCGACTGAAGTGACGACATTGGATAGCACCTTTGGGACCTTCAGCCTCGTGGCGCTGACCGGTCCGCAAGGCCCAGCAGTCGTCCACGAGGAATTCGGCCAGCATCACCTGGTCGGAACCCCAGGCGGCCACGCGGGTAAGATCGTGCGTCCCCCTCTCGGCCCGCGCCAGGGCTCCGCTTGCCTGCGGGAACACACGGTTCGCAGCCGCAGCTATGATCGGATAGGCCTCAGCAGTCGTCTGGCAGGCCTGCAGCAAGTCGCTGAGCTTCGCGATCTCCGTTTGGTCGTGTTCGTGGCGACGGAGCGCGGCCACTGTGGCGGCCAACTCCTCGTTGAGCCTGATGATCTTATCCTCCGTGCGCCGGCGCTCGGTGATGTCCACGACGACGGCAATGATAACGCGCTTCTCGCGAAACTTCCCAATTGCGCCCTGGGCCAGGACGGCGAGAGTTTCGTCGCGGGCCTTCCAAATCCTCAGCGCGACCTCCGCAAAGTCCCGCCTCCCGTCGATGAGCGTCCGCATGGCCGCCACCAATGACGGCTGGTCGCTATCGACGACGAAATCGAGGACTGAACGCCCTATCATGGAGTTGACGTCGCCGAAGCCGAGCATCTCGATTGCGCGGGGATTCAGATAGACGATAGTGGCGTCGTCGGCGATGATGAAGATGCCTGACGTATTCTGCTCCACCAGGCTGCGGAACATGGCCTCCCCGTCGCGGGCAATTTGCTCGGCACGCCTTCGCGCGGAAATATCCTGCATGGTGCCCAGGAATTGCATCTGACCGTCGGCGATCCGGCGGCCTTCGCCGCGCATCGACACCCAGCCTGCCTGACTATCGGATTGGAGGAACTCCAGTTCGATCTCAAAGGGCTCTCCGCGTTCAGCGCACCTCTGGAGCGCTGTCGTCATCAAAGCAACGCTCTCCGGTTTCAGGAACGTCGCGTACTCCACTGCCGTTGGTGCGGGCAGGCCAGGATCGCGTCCGAATATCCGATAGACTTCCTCCGACCACCTTGTGGTGCGAGTTTGCGGATCATAGGCCCAGTTTCCGACGTGCGCGACCCGCTGGGCCTCCCGCAGTTCGGCCTCCCGCTCGCTTAGCACCGCCGCAGCTTTCTCGCGCTCGCTGACGTCGCGGGCAATGCCGAGTGCGTGCCGCGTCCCGCCCAGGTTCATGGCGGAAAGCGAAAGCTCCATCGGGAACTCGGTTCCGTCCTTGCGAAGAGCGACGAGAGCCACGGTCTTGCCGAGAGCGTCTCCCTCCCCGGTGCTGGCGAAATGCGCGTAGCGCTCGATCGCCTTCTCCCGATAGCGCTCCGGCGCCAGCATCCTGTGAATGCTGCGGCCAGTGATCTCCTCGACCGTATAGCCGAAGGTGCGTTCAGCGGCAGTGTTCCAATAGACCACGTTGCCCTTGTCATCGGAAATGATGATTGTGTCCTGCGCGTGATCTCCGATTGCGCGAAATCGCTGGCTGCTTTCCTCCAGCGCGACAGCGACCCGGCGCCGTTCGTCAACCTCCTTTGCCAGATCGGAAGTGAGGTTTCGCAGGCCGTCGTTCAGGGCGTCCTGCTCGATCTTCATCCGTATGTAATCAGCCATTCGCCGCCTATTGTCGTGCGCAACGATGCTGAGCGTTACGAGGAAGACTAGCAACAGAAATCCCATTCCGGCCAGAATCGCAGCGCCTTGCACCAGCAAGGCAATGATTAACGGTAAGGCGGCCGGAAGCGCAAACCCATAATACGCGGGCAGATGCGGCGAGTTGTTCGTTGCGGCACCGGCGCACAGCCCGCCCAGCACGAAGGCGGCGAGAAGAACGTACTCCGGATCGGAGGTCACGAAGACCGTGGAGGCCAGCAATCCCCAGAGACAGCCCGTGAAGACTGACGCGAGCGTGAATGCCAATGCCCATGGCGCGATGGTTCGCGCGTCAGACCGTCGCCGCTTGAACCGCCACCACAGCACCACCCTGAATGTTAAAACGGCGGTTAGAACGCCCATCCAGCTAAGGATGGCCCAAGTCGGATAGATCGGCCACACCAGTACCGCCGAAATGGTCGCAACCGCGATATTGATGAGCGGCACGGTGATTGAACCAAAGGGCGCTTTCATCAGTTCTACGCGCACAGCCTGGTCGATGGTCCCGGGACCGGATGTGGGATCGGCTTCTGACGTCATCGGCGGATTCCCTTCCGGTCGGCCGCTCGGGCAAGCGCGGGATCGCGCAACCAACTTACAAGGGTCGCACTCATCCCGGACGCGACATTGACGTAAATCAAAGCGGAAGCCTTAGCCGCGACGGAGAGGGTGGCAATTTGATTCCGCAAGCGTACTCCCAGTCACGAATTGCAGTCTTATTGACTAAATTTCGCACAAATTCGTCCGTGGTCAGCGCACCTCGCTTCAACATACCGATGTCGGTGGCAATCTTTACGGGAACAGCCGTAACGCCAGCCTTGATGGCAGCGCGGACGTAGCAGTGGCCTCTCAATATTATAAGCCTGCCTCTAAACAACAGCACGGTCGGCGCATCAAAGAGGCTCACTCCCGAGCGTTCAATGCTTCTGATCATGCCTGCGATTGCGGGCCCGTCCGACGCCTCTGCGGACCGCGATGGAAACAGAACCACCGGCGAAACAAGCGCGTTCGCAAATTGGAGTTTTAACAGCCAAAGCTTATGGCCTATGATAATGTACTCGGCAACCTGAGCCGCATCCAGCATCTCGGTATCGATCACATAGTCATAGTTATGAAATGACGAAATCTCGACGCCATAGGCATGGAAAAAACGTATTCTTTCACTGTGTGCTCGCTCTTCGATAGCCCGGATGGCTTCGCTCAACGAGCCATATCTTTCGGTGCCGCGATCTTGATCGCGCATAATTCTTCTGGCGGCTTCTTCGATTGACACAATTAGGCAAACCCGAAAGCTATGAGGCAAAAAGTGCCAGGCCATACGGGAATCCACAACCAGGCGTTCCTGGCCGGCCAGGGACCTGAGGTCGGCATCAATCCTTTCGTCGATGCCGGGGACGGTTTCTGCGACGCGGTTGAGCTGCAGCGTGGTCAGTTCCATTGATCGAGCAGTCGCCCGCTGAAGCGACCCGGTGGAATGATAACGGTAAGCAAGTTCGGTCGCCAACCTGCGGCCAACGGTTGTCTTGCCGCTGCCCGAAAACCCAGCGATCGAAATTTGGAGCCGACGTTGCCGGGGTTCGAGGGAGCTACTCATGCTGGTCGGCGTGGCCCCAATGGCTTATTTGCCTATGAGATGTCAGTATCGTTGAATTTTACTTGATCGAAGCTGGCGCACCATGCAGCGCCTCTATTGCGGCGGCGCACAGAGCCGTTGCTTCCATTCGGCAATATTCGCCCGCATCGGCTATTTTCCGGCCACGGTATCGATCTGAATTTTGCCGGTCGGCCTCCATCAGGGCGACGAGTTTGGCGTTCTGCTGCACCAAAGCTGGGAGCGTCGCGCGCACGACGGGATTGGATTCTCCTTGGATCCGGGTTTTGACTCCCGGCCATGTTCTGGGTTCCTATGTATCGTTCCATTGCGAATTGGGGCATCGCCCTACCTCGCGTTTTGGACGGGAGCACAACGCTCTCTGTCACCGATGGATGCCAAAGGGCTGGCGGTGTCGAGAAACGATACGCCTCAATTGCATACGCTTGGTAAGTTAAATTGGGAGGTTCTTATTGATATGGAACCCGGACCCGGCCATGGCTCCTTGCAGAGGTCGCGGATCTCTTCAAGCGCAGCAGCTGCTAAAACTGCAACGCAGCCAAGCCAAAGGCCCGCGCCCCTCGCGATCGGATCGCCACGACGACGCCTCACTCCGCCAACGCACTTTTCGATGCACCGATCGCACTGACACCTGTTGGGCAGTTATTCTGGAATTTCGATCCGCCTATGAGTTGAAGTGTCCCCGCTATAAGTTGGGTACAGCCTGACGGATTGTTGACGCCGTTCTGGAACAGCACCTTCTGGGTAGGAAAATAAAGTGCACCGTTGACATTGATCTGAGCTCCACCGCCAAAATCCGACGTGTTGGTCTTGGGGGCTCTCCGATCTCCGAACAAGACCATACCTGCCGTCGCGCCGGTTGTCGGAGCGCTCAATGTGACGTTGGCGCCGTTGCTGATTGTGGCCTTGGCATAGTTGCTCCCGGTACTGCTGGTCAGGACGATGGTGACGCCGGTGCCATTCAGTCTAACGGCACCGCCAACAGCAAAGGTTCCTCGGTCGACCCAATAGACGCCAGAGTTCATTTTGACATTTGCATCATTTGTGAACGCAATGCCATTGCAATAGCGGCCAGGAGATATGGTCTGCAGCCCGGAATTCGAGTGGCCGTACGATTTGTTGGTGAAGAGGCACGACGACGGCAATGAAGGCATCACCACGCTCGCGTAGGGATCTGACACATTGGGCTGGGAGGTCTTGAGCGCACTGGAGGGGTTGATCGCGGCGCCGTTGGTGATCGAGGCGCGGCCGACGACGGATACGGATGTTGCATTCAGCTGCGCCCCGCCAGTCATCGTCAAGGCCGTCTGCGAGGTGGAATCCACTGCCAGGCCGCATGCCGTGAGATTGGCCACCGCCCCATTGCTCATCGTGACGCCCGGTGAGGCGGTGCTGTCGAGCTGCAGGACGCAAGACGTGCCACTGCCGACGATTGCGACCGCGCGCGCGGTGACGTTGAACAGGCCGCTGTGGACCAGGCTGATGAGCCTCATGGTATAAGGCTGGGTGATGATCACCTCAACGGCGCTGTTGTTGCCCGCCTGGGGACCACTCAGGGGCGGCTTGTTCACCGCAACTGTAACGCCGGCGGCGCCATGGACGAATCCGAGAAATCCGGTGGTGCCGCGCGCCTCGACCGCCGGGGCGGGATGGCCCGATTGAACTGCAGTAGCTCCACCAAGTGCGGCCGCATCGGCGGCCGACTGCATCTGGCGTTGTTTATACAGCAGGAATGAAATTTCAGCGCCCAGCCCCAACATTCCGATCGTGACGGGCAGCGCAATCGCCATGACAATTGCGACGCTGCCCCGGCGAGACTGCCGAACGTGTCGCGCCAGGACGGCAGCTGAACCGAATATCCTACGCGCGCGGTCCCGAAACGACTCCACGGCGGCGCTCCTCGCGGATCAGGTGAAACCTAACGCTAACTCAGGCCGGCAAGGGAACTGTTGTCCTATATCAAAGGTTCAAATACGCGGGAGTTCGCGCAGGCGGACCCACTCAAATCATCATGACGCGCACGAGAAGCCAACACTTACAATACGAGGTAAAAACAATTCGATATGTCCGCACCGTCTTGCCACGTTGACGCACGTCAATGCGCAATCTGCGGCAACAAGCCAGGCTGTAACGAGCCATTAGGGCACATCGGGTCCGACAGAGAGCGCGATCCAATTGGTCACAAAACGCGGCAGATAGGCCGACCGGAAGGCAAGCGCAGATGTTTCGCAGCAGTCAAAATTCCCTCGGTTCATTTCGACGCTCCACACAAGGCGCGGCAGCCATCGAATTCGCCATTAACGCCTCGCTCCTCCTTATCCCCCTGCTCGGGGTCGCCGAAGTCGGCTATGCGGCCTACCAGTCCATGCAGGTGCAAAGCGCGGCGGAGGCCGGGGCGCTCTACGCGTCGCAGCAAGGCTTTGACCCGACGAATATCGGCCTGGCGGTCCAGAATGCGTCGGCGGCGACGGGGGTGAAAGCAATTCCCTCGCCGTCGGAATTTTATGGCTGTCCGAGCAGCACGGGGATTGCGGTGGTTGTGAGCACATCGACCTGTGCGGACGGGAGTTCTCCGGGAAGGTACGTCCAGATCAACGCCACGCTGACACGCACGTCGTTGATCGCGAATTCGGGCCTGACCCTACCTGCAACGCTTCTGGCAAAATCAATCATCAGATTGAACTAGCGATGGTGCACCAGCCGCAAGCTCCATTCATCTGTCGCCGCCGCGGAACGGTCGCGATCGAGTATGCGATCGTACTGCCTGTGTTTTTGATTATGCTGCTCGGCATCATGGACATCAGCCGCCTGCTCTGGACCTACACCACCCTCTACAGGGCCAGCGAAGCTGCCGCGCGTTGTGCGGCCATCAAGGCCGCGAGCTGCACGACGTTCGGCGCCACTCAGGCCTACGCGGTGACTGCAGCATTTGGGCTCAACATCCCGGCTACCGCCTTTTCCGTCAGCCATCCAGCCTGCGGGATGCAGGTTACCGCAACCTTTGGCTTCGGTTTCATTTTCCCCCGGCGAACCGTGACGCTGACAGCAACCGCGTGCTATCCGGCCTGACAATCGACGTTACCGGCTTCCCATAATGTCGACCAGCTGCAGAGCGGCCGGCCCGCCCACGATCAGAAATATGGTCGGCATGATCAGCAGCATCATCGGCACGGTCAAAAGGGCCGGAAGCTGATTGGCCCGCTCTTCCAGCTGGATCAGGGCTTCGTCTCGCATCTCTGCCGCGATGACGCGGAGTGCCTGGGCCAGCGGCGTACCGTAGCGAAGGGTTTGGGCCAGCGTCGTGACGACCGATCTGATACTCGGTACGTCGACGCGATCGGCCATTCGCATGAGCGCCTCGTCGCGACTTGGCAGGATCTGCAGGTCCGCCGATGTTATCGCCAGCTCATCGGACAGGGCGGGCCGGGAGTGACCGAGTTCGATCACCACGCGAGTCAACGCATTCTCGAGAGAAAGACCAGCGTCCACGCATACGACCAGCAGGTCGAGAGCCTCAGGCATTGCGACCGCGACTTCTTTTGCCCGTCGCCCGGCACTTGCCTTGATAAAAATGGGAAGCAGCAGCCAGCCCACAAAGGCGCCGACTGCAAAAGCGACCGGCATCGCGAGGGGAACGCTCGACAGAGCGGCGACCTGCCCCGCCCCCATTAGCACCAGTCCACCGAGAACTCCGGCGGCGAGAACCCTGCCCGCGGTAAAGTACGAAGATGCCTGAGCCGCTGGAATGCCGAATTTGGATAATCTTCGAATGATCTCCAGCTCTTCCCGCTCCGAAACGCCTCGCCCGCGCGAGCCGGCCGCACGTTTCTCAAGCGAGCTGGACGTGACCGTCGGTGCGATGACAGCTTGCGGTTTGACCATATCAACGCGCCGCGCGACCGCTTCGTGGCCGATGCGGACGCCCGAGGCGATCAGGGTCCCACCGCTGACCACAAGCGCGGTCGCTCCAAAAATCGCGAGCAAGGTCGGCGTCGAAGCGAAGAACGTCAGGCAGGATCGACATCATGACTCGCCCTCCGTGGCTAGGCCGCCGTCACTCTGCGCATCATTCTCCGCATGCTCAGGATAGCTAACGCAAGCAGGCCGACCGCCGTACCCAGGATGTAATTTCCGCGACGCTCGTGCAGAAGCGGCGCGATATAGTCAGGGTTCACTACGAGCAAGGCGGCGATAGCCATTATCGGCAATGCACCGAGCACATATGCAGAGATCCGCACTTCCGCCGTCGCCGCAATCCCCTTGAGGCGCACATAGCGGCGGCGCCGTATGACGTCGGAAAGAATCTCAAGGGTAGCCGCAAGATTGCCTCCGGTCGCATACTGCAAGGTCACGGCCACCGAAAAAAACCGGAAATCCTGCAGGCCGATCCGCGAACTGATGGCATCGAGCGCCCTTTCGAAGGGGACACCGATATCCACCTGGCTGGTGACCATCGCAAACACCGTACTGAACGGTGGAGGCGATTCGGCGCCAACGGAACGGACGGCTGTAACAATCGGTAAACCCGCCCGCAGCATTCGAGTGATCATTTCGATGGCATTGGGAAACAACTCCATGAACTGCCGCTCGGCGCGGCTCTGCTCACGTTTCAAAACCTGACGTGGAATAAGCGCAAACGCCGGCGCCGCGAGCAGGCTCGCAAGTCCTGCTGAATTGCCAAATATCCGGTAAACCAGAAGCCACGCGACGGCGGCGGACACCGCAGCAATGCCCAACAACTTGAGCCCGCCGCTCCGCATGCCCCACCGATATGGGACACCGATGCAGAACAGGCGCCGCGCTGCCTCGTCGATCCGAGCCGGTTTGACAGGCTGCTGTGAACTCGAGATTGGCTTCAAGGTGACCAACGGCCCGCCGATCAGTTCGACGCGACGTTCCAGTTCCAGCCTTGCCGTCCGGCTCAGCTTAAAGGCGCCAGCCAGAAGACCGCCACTCGCGAGCAAGAACAGTATAACCGGCGATCTGGAGCTGGAGCATGCGATCAGGCCTCCCGTTTTCCAGGAGGACCGAGCGTATCCAGGAAGGCACTCCCCAAACCGAAGTATTCAAGCCGCGTCAGAAAGCGCGGCCGAGCGGGGGAGGCTTCAAACGTGCCGCGGAGCGTGCCGTCGGGATTTTCGCCGAGATATTTGAATACAAACAGGCTCCCCAATGAAATAACCTCTCCTTCGAGCCCGGCCACGTAGGCAACCTCGACGACCCGGCGCACCCCGTCGCGCATGCGCTCGGTATGAATCAAGAGGTCGATTGCACTGACGATCTGACCTCGGATCGCGCGCATCGGAAGATTGGCGTTCGCCATCAGGATCATGTTTTCAATGCGCGCCAGCGCGTCGCGGGCGGAATTTGCGTGGATCGTCGACATCGAGCCGCTGTGACCGGTGTTCATCGCCTGCATCATGTCGAATGCCTCGCTGCCCCGAACTTCACCGACGATGATGCGATCCGGTCGCATTCGAAGGCAGTTTCGCATCAAATCCCGCTGGGTGACCTCACCGTGGCCCTCGATGTTGGGAGGGCGCGTTTCGAGCTGAATTACATGCGGTTGTTGCAGTTGCAGCTCGGCGGCGTCCTCGATCGTGATGATGCGCTCGCTCGGATCAATCAGCCCCGACAATGCGTTCAGGACCGTGGTCTTGCCGGACCCGGTGCCGCCAGAGATAATGATATTGAGGCGACAGCGCGCGGCGATTTCGAGCGCCCGGCCGAGTGCCGGCGAAAGCGTTCCAAGCTCGATGAATTTCGAAAATTCGAGAACATTGCGCGAGAATTTTCGGATTGACACGCAGGTTCCCCTCAGGCTGAGCGGTGAAATAATGACATTGACCCGGCTACCATCTGCCAGTCGAGCGTCCAGCATTGGACTCGATCCGTCGATGCGCCGACCAATGGACGACGCGATACGCTGGGCAACGTGCAGCACGTGGGCATCGTTGCGAAACTTGAGCTTGGTCAGCTCGAGCTTGCCCCGGCGCTCGACGTAGATCATGAAGGGACCGTTGACGAGGATGTCGGCGACCGAGTTGTCTCGCAGCAGCGTCTCCAGCGGTCCGAGGCCCACCATCTCGTCGACGATCTGGGTCGCCAGAGTGTCCTGCTCACGCTGATTCAGCGGCACCCTTTGATCGCTTGCTATCTTTGCCACCATCAGCTGGACACGGTTCGCCAGCTCGTCGCGGTTGAGCTGCACCGCGACACCCGGCTCGATCTTCATCAGGACCTGTTCGTGAATGGAATCGCTGACAGTGGTCGCCGCCCGAGCCGATTCCGCAACCGGACTGATTGGTACGGGCGTCTGCGGCACGGCTCTCCGCTCGCCCGGGCCAAGTACTACTCCCGGGTCCTGCTCCGCTTCGCCTTTTTTTCCGAACATGATCTATCCAAACAGGCGCTTGAGCAACGAAGGCGCGGGAAGATCCAGGTCTCCTGTCAATTGACCGACAAGTGGCCGCAGAGCGCTCTGCAACCCTGCGCAGCCCTCGATACCCTTGATTCCGAGAAGCGACGCTTTTCCGAGGTCGCGCTGATACGGAATGATGATGTCGGGGGTCTTGCCGACAGCGCGATCGAATTCCGCCTGCGGCAGGCCGCCGGCGGCACTGCTTTGGTTCAGGATGTGGATCGTCGATCGCTCCGGTGAGTTAGGCCCGATTTCCTTCTGCCAGCGGGCCACGTCGCGCGCAGCGACCAGGCTTCCGTTGCTGACCAAAACGCACAAACTCGGGAGGTGCAGCGCTTTCTTGAGTTTGCATCCCAGCATCGCCGGGACGTCGACGAAGACGAACCGGTAGCGACGCAGAAGAATCTCGATCAGCGACAGCAGAGCGGTCTCTTCGACGGCGACCTCGTTGTCGAACGGTTGCAGCGACGCAAGCAGGTCGAGGCGAGGACCGACATGGATCACACCGCGCTCGAGAAACAACTCGTCGACCCGGTCCGGGCGCTCGAAGGCTTCGGCCAATGCGCCGCTTGGGGTCATGTCGAGCTGGAGCGCCGCGTCTCCGCTGCTGAGATCGAGATCCATCAGCATTACCCAGCGCTTGTGCGCATTCGCCAGCTGCCAGACCGTGCTGACGGCAATTGTCGTGGCGCCGACGCCGCCGCGCACCCCAAGTACGAAGACCAGCCTGCCGGTGCGCGCAGTTGGCCGGACGTTCGACGCCGGTCAGGATGGTTTCACACGCATGGGTAAAGACGCTCCTGACGAGCGGCTTGTAAAAATATTCGACAACACCGGCGCTCCTGAGGTCGCGATACAATCTGATGTCATTGTTGCGGCCAATGACGATCACGCCGGTTCCAGGTTCGCACACCTGGGCCAACTCGCCGATGCGTGCCACCGGCTCGTCGACGTCGCTGATATCGACGATCAGCAGTCGTGGAGAGGGGAGCCGGGTCATGGCTGCGGTGGCTGTCTTCACGTCGCCCATCGTGAATAGAACATTCGACAGCCCGAGATCGTTGAACGATTGGCGAATGAGGCCTGCGGAATTCTCATCCGAGACATAGACCGACGCTGCCGGCGCATTGCCGACGCTACGCGTTCGCCGAGGCGACATCACTCACTGTGTAACTCCTTCCGCGCCGGTGGGAGTATTGCTGCTTTTCTGCGATGCGACGGGGGCAACGATGCCATCCTCCGTTGCAGAAGGAGCGCTGAGGATCGTCCCATGGGGCGGCACCGTACGGATCGACTTTTCGATGCTGCTCCCGGTCGTGAACGGACGCTGCTGGCGTTCCCGGAATTGTTTGAGAGCCGGCGAAACGTCGGAGGCCCAGGTCGGTCCGACGTTGCCCGCTGACGCCACCGTCGGGACGCCGCTACCTTCCAGGGCACGAACCGACACCCCGAGCCGGCCGAGCTGGCTGGCGACGAGCAGCGTTTCCGCCTGTCGCGGGCTGACCTCGAGGCTGACTGTCTTGGGAAGTTGCGGTTCCGGACTACCGACACGTCGCTCCACCGGCGCGACTCTGGCTACGGCATTGAGCGACTGGTCGACCGCAATGACACGCACGTCAACCAGCACCGTCTCGGCCACTTCCCTGCGCGAGGGCTCCACCGTATCGCCAAAACTTTGAATGAGGATGACGTCGATGCGATCACCCGGAAGGATCAGGCCGGACGAACTTTGTGAAGCATCGACCACGATTGAAACAGCGCGGCCCCCCGGCTTAAGAGCCGCCGCCATGAAGCCTCGTTCATTGGGCTTGACGAAATCACTCGCAATCACTGGCTCGCCGGCCCCAAAATCCCGCCGCGCCACCGCGCCCAGGAACTCCGACTCGAGCACCTGGCCCCGCACAAGGCTCCCAGGCCGAATATCGGCTTGCCCGCATCCCGCCAGGTTATGTCGTCCGCACGCAGCAATGTTCCGGTGCGGATCGCCCGCGCCGCAACCAGGATCGCCGACTGCACAACCGGGGCTTTCGCTTCCGAGACAGGACGACTGCCCGTCTGGCTGACCAAAATCGCGAAGAGCGCAATCCCGACGACCAGCGTGAGCAGGCCTAGAGCAAGCAGGATGTTGCGGACAAGCATTGGATAGCCTCACTGACGATTCGATAGATGACGCTGCCCATTACCGCCACCGCATACGGCATCGGCTCACCCGCCGCAATGCGCAGGCGTTCGCCGCTGATTAGATGTTCAAGCGCGCCCTTCGCACCAAGGGTATTTGCTACGCAGAACTCGAGGCTTCGAGATCTTCGTCATCGTCCCTCGTATCGCCAGATAGGCACCGCCCATCAGTCCGCCGGCGATCGCAATCCCGAGCAGCACGGCTCCGATATCGGACAATGGGAAGAGCAAGGTTACGGCGCCGATCAGCTTGACGTCGCCGCCGCCGATCCATTCGTGATGGGCAAGAAGGCCAAGCGCAATGACAACCAGGGTTGCGGCGAGCAGACTGAACCAGATCAAACCGGGTTCAAACCAGAGACGAAGACCGACACCGCACACCGCAATAAGAAGGACGTGGCGATTGGGCACGATCCTGCGCCGAAGATCGGCCAGCGCGGCGTCAACGAGCGCCACCAGGCTGATGGTCAGCAATATCCCTGGCAGCACGGTGGCGCTCATGAATTCCTGGTTGGTAACGGCATTACGCGCATGGGGTCCCGGCATACGTTCCCGCCCCTTGGAGTGCGGCTCAAGCTAGAGCCGTTATCCGGCAGCCGGTGTCAGCGCGGTTGCGATGGCCTGGAACGCCGCCTTCAACTGGACGCCAACGTTGGTAACCGAAACGATGATGACCACCGCAATGAGCGAGGCGAGAAGCCCGTACTCGATGGCAGTGACACCCTTCTCCGAGTCGATCGACAGGTAACTGGCGATCTTCAATGCTAGCTTGCGCATTTGAGTTCTCCCAATGAGCTGATCATACGATGGAGAAAATACTCGTCCCTTCTCGATCAGCCCCATCTTGATCTGCATCAAGTGGACCTATTGCGATGGGCGATACGCGGCGGTCTTCGGCGATCGTGCTTAGGGCGGCGTCAATTGCATCGCGACAATTTTATCGACGGCGGTGGATACTCTCATGCGCGCAAAAACTTGCCGCTCGCGCACGGGCCCGTTTTTCAGACACGCCGGTCAGGGATGCGCACGCGGGGCCAGCGTATCAATCAGAGCTGACGTTGCTGGCAATGGTCGGGTCGGCGGACTCCCGTGCGTAGGCTTTCATGATGTACTTGCGCGCGGTGGCGTACTGGCCACGCAGAATATAGGAGTAGCCCATGTTATTGAGGATTTGCGGCGTTTCGCCCGAAAGTCTGATGGCCATCCGGTACGCCCGGTCGGCCAGATCGAAGCGACCGATGTGATCATAACTCCCGGCCAGCCCGATCCAGGCCATAGCGTTGTTTGGATCTTTTTCGACTACATCGCGAAAATATCGCTCGGCCAGGCCGTAGTTACCGCGACTGAAGTGTTGCAGGCCGAGCCGGAAGGGCTCACTCGAGGGAAAATAGGTCAACTCTGCGGGAGCTGATACGATCGAGGTGGTAGCGACTTCCTGGCCTTCCGGTGCGACGGCGGCGCCGCCGGGTGTTCCACATGCGGCTAGTCCCGTCGCGATCGATGCGGCCATGAAGCAAAGGAAAAACCGCGAAACATCGCATCCAGACGTCATCTGTTCTTCCTCTTCACAGGCAGCTGGTGCCAGCAGCTACCGCCAGACCTGCAAATCGCCGACGCATTTTGACGTCGGCGAGGAATTCTCACCGAGCGGGTGCGGTCGCTGTGCCGGCGCTATCGCCCGCCGCACCCGAGGTCGTTGGGGCCATGGACTGCACGCCTGTGGTGTTGTAAATCGGTGTAATTGATGGCGGCGCGAATTGCAGTCTCCCGCGCCGGTAGCGATCGATTGCGCCAGCCATGCGTTCGCCATTCGCCGGGATACGACGATTTCCAACATGGCGCGGCCATGGATCGATCATGTGCGTCACCGCGTTGATGTCCCTTGCGTTGCCCGCGCTCGAAGTGACGCTATCGAGTCTCTCCAGATACGGCTCGAAAAATTCGTAGCGGAGATCGTCGGCACGAAGGCCGACGAGATCGCCGGCGCGAGCGCCGGCGCTCAGGGTCAATGTCGCGAGGGCGATCGATCCGGCCGTCGTCATTCGAACGAGCCTGCGCATGGCATCACCTCATTTCGCGTCGACGGGCATAATGTAGCCCGTTGGAGGACCACGATCGCTTCCTCCCGGTCCGACAACGTCGTCGCTCTTCTTCTTGCGCACGTCGGTTTGGCCGAGAACGAACAGATCGACATCGTTGCTGGGCGCACGCGAGTCCAGCGGCGAGGCAATCTTTTGTCCGGGAACGCCGGGCGCGACAAGGTGCGCCGTCACGATCACCACCAGGTCGGTCTCGCTCTGCTGATATGACGAGCTGCGGAACAGCGCGCCCAGCACCGGCAACGAACCGAGCCACGGCACTTGCGATATGTCTCGCAGACCATCGCTCTGCAGCAGACCGGCAATGGAAAAGCTCTGCCCGTCGCGCAATTCGACCGTGGTGCGCGCCTCTCGCAACGTCAAGGCCGGGATCCGGAACCCGGAAATGACCACGGCATTGGCAAAATCGAGTTCGCTCACCGAGGGAGTCAAGCGCAAGTTGATAACGCCGTTGGCCAGCACCGTGGGAACGAAGGTGAGCTGAACCCCAAACGGCTTGTATTCCGTTGTGATCAGAGGGGTGGACCCCGCGGAAGGCTGTACTGACGGTACGGGGATTTGGCCGCCGGCGATGAAACTCGCAGTGTCGCCGGAGAGCGCGACAAGGTCGGGCTCCGCCAGCCGGCGCAGCAGTCCCTTGGTTTCCAGCGCGGTGATCAGGACGTCGACGTTGCCGGAGCCACTATTGAGGACACGGGCAAGCGCAACGCCGAAAGGCGCGGACGTTGCTGTTCCTGCAAGGGTTCCGAGTGTCTGGAACAAGGGAACCCCGCCGGGCGTCGAAGTCGGGGGGGTTGACCCCTGATTGAAAGTTCCCGCCTGGCTTAGCGGCCCGCCCTGTGACGCTCCCAGTCCCGTGTTGACGCCGCGGTCTCCGGCTTTGTTGGAGACAAACCAGTTCACGCCAAGATCGCGTCCCGCAGTGCGGGTCGCTTCAAGGAAACGAACTCTCAACATCACCTGCTGCGCCGAAGCGATGCTCATCGCATTGGCTACGGGAATGGCGCCAGCCATTGCCTTGGCCAGCGTCATCGCCTGGTCGGCCATCAGGGCGTTCTGCACCTGGCCGCTGAGCACGATCTGGTTGTTGCTGCTCGAAACCCGGATGCCGCGGGCGCCAGTACTCGACGCGATCTTTTGGCGCAGGCTCTCGGTGTCGGGCCTGACCTCCACATCGATCACGCTGACGAGTTTCTTGTCCGCGTTGAAGATCGACAGATTGGTCGTGCCGACCTTCTTCCCTTGGATGTAGAGCGAATGCTCCGACATCGGCAGCGCATCGGCAATGTCGGTCGCCCCGACGATCGCCGACGCAAACGGCTTGACGATGCGGATGGTGCGCGACTTGTTGACGGTCACGACGAGTTGGCGTCCGTCCACACGTTCATTTTCCCAGACGCGCTCTTGCGCGTGTGCAGGGGCCATTCCCGTCAAAAATCCCGGGCAGCATACCCATGCAAGCAACGAAGGGAAAGTTACGACTAAGCGCAGGTCAGAAAAAGCCAGCCTTCGCCCGCCATGTGCAAGCACACTCCGCCACATCAGTCACGCTCCCCTGCTGCAGGCGCTTCGCGGCCTCACGCCGGTCCACGCCCGCAAGCATCGCTCAATTTGCACACCAGTTCGCGAAGAAACGACGCGTACTGGCCGCGCACATAGCCGCGCCGTCATTGCATCCGCTGTGGGTATGCATCATCTTTCCCTTAACGGCATAACAGCGGTTCCAGCATTGCCGTTCTCCAACGATGCGCCCCCTGCACTGTTGCTTACTCTACGATCGCAACCCAAGAAGTAAGGCTTGTCTTTGACTCTCACTAAGCGCCCAATCGACGCCGCCAGCTTAGTTGTCAAACCGGGATAGCGAGACCGCACCGATTTAGCCGGCGTCAACCGGTCAAGTGGAACTTGTCTTGCCCTCGCACACGTCAGCGTTGAATGCGAACTGCGAATCACCTTTTGTAGGTTAGCATATCAGTCGGCAGGATCGCCCGAGCAAAATTGAACGCTTCGCTTAACAGGCGAACCGAGTCGTAAAGATTCGCGCCCGCTGTGTCGGGCATGATTCAATTCCAATTTCTTTATTTGGACCGGCTTTATAAGGACAGGCATGCTGACCAAACAGAGCATGCAGCCATGTCCTTCACATAAGGAGCTCGAACCGAGGGCGGATAACGGCATGGGCTCGCGCATTCCGCGCGACGATGGGTCCGCTTGGAAAGTTTGCGGACCGCGGACAAGCTGACGGAGAGCGGCGGCTACAAGGCCGCGGCTGCCGACGGACGGCAGCAATCGACGAGACGCAAATACCTACTCACTGCCCCTGGGTTGTCGGATCGATGTAGGCGATGGAACCCGCGTCGCCGTCCCGGCAGATCGTCGAAGGCCCAGGCCTTGGCAATACCTCGCCCAACGCCATCATCATCGTTGAAAGACATAGGTGCCGGGCGCGTCCTCGATCGGAGCATAGCCTTTGCCAGCGGCGCCCATGAGCGGTCGCGGTATCCGTTCCGGCGCGGAATGGCCCGCGAGCCAATCCGCCCAATCCACCCACCACGATCCTTCTTTTGAATCGGCTGCAGCAGCCCATTCGTCCGGGCCAAGACAAGGATCGGTGGTACGCTTCAGGGCAATCCGAAAGCGCCGCCGGGCACGGCCAGGCTCGCTGACGATGCCGGCATTGTGCCCTCCAGTCGTTAGCACGAAGGTGACGTCGGTATCAGAGTGGTAGTGGATATTGTAGACGGACCTCCACGGCGCGACATGGTCGCGTTCCGTTCCGACGACGAACATCGGTGCGCGAATGTTTTGCAGCGTGGCCACGCGTCCGTCGGCCATAAATAGGCCCGCGGCGAGTTCGTTGTCGAGATAGAGCCGCCGGAGATACTCTGCGTGCATCTTGTAAGGCATGCGGGTGGAGTCCGCGTTCCACGCCAGGAGATCGTTGATCGGGGTGCGTTCACCCGTCATGTAGTCGTGGGTAAGACGCGACCAGATGAGATCATTGCTGCGCAGGAGCTGGAAAGCGCCTGCCATCTGATCGCTGGAGAGATAGCCCTTGTTCCACATCAAGCTTTCGAGGAGATGCATCTGGCTGTGGTCGATGAAGAGCGCGAGTTCACCAGGATCGGTGAAGTCCGTCTGTGCGGCCAGGAGTGTAATAGAGGCGAGCCGGTCATCGCCGGCGCGCGCCATCGCGGCGGCGGCGATCGACAGCAACGTTCCGCCAAGGCAATACCCGGTGGCGTGGACCTTGCGGCCGGGAACAACGGCGCTGACGGCCGAGAGCGCGGCCATGACGCCAGAATGCCGGTAATCGTCCATGGTGAGATCGCGATCCTTCGCGTCCGGATTGCGCCACGAGAGGCAGAAGACGGTGTGGCCCTGTCCGATCAGGTAGCGGACGAGCGAATTCTGCGGCGATAGATCGAGGATGTAGTACTTCATGATCCAGGCCGGGACGATCAGCACCGGCTCGGCCAGTACCGTCTCCGTCATCGGCGCATATTGAATCAACTCGATCAGGTGGTTGCGATAGATCACTTTTCCGGGTGTTACCGCGACATCTCGTCCAACCAAGAACTTCTCGACGCCGATGGCCGGCTGCCCCGAGGCGAGCCGGGTTACATCTTCCAGCCAGTTCTGGCTCCCCTTGATGAAATTGATCCCGCCGGTCTCGATCGCCCTGTCGACCACTTCGGGGTTCGTGAAGGGAATGTTCGACGGCGAGAAAACGTCGAGGAATTGACGCGCAACGAAAGACACCACGTCCTCATGATGCGGCGACACGCCGGGGACTTCGTGCGTGACATTGTACCACCACTGCTGAGTGAGCAGAAAAGCCTGCACCCAGGTAAAATAGGGTTGCTTCTGCCATGCTTCGGCGCGGAACCGATAGTCGCCGGGCAACGGCTCAATGCAGGGCGGCGCGTCATGACGGATGCTCGCTGTGGCGATATAAGCCAACAGACGGTTCGCCTTGCGCACGGCCTTGTCAGCCAGTTCCATCCGCTTGCCTGGAGCCGATGCAAGATGGATCGACAAATCGAGGAAGGCGAGTGCAAGCGACGCCGGCGAAAGCCCACCCGTCGCCTGGGCGCTGAGAATTTCGCGCATCCGGTCGATCGTCCGGAAGGCTTCGCTGCCGACGCTTTCCTCGACTGGTGGCAACGGCGCCGACCGTATTTGACTCGGCGCGGGGCTCGCCGGCCTGTTCAACAATACAACCACTCCCTGCTGCTGGGTCATTTACGCCACCTGGCGATAAGGTCTGGGTCTGTCATGCTCTCGATCTTGATCTTGTATGCTTCTGATCTTGGTAGAGTTTCCAATGGCGCCTTCGCCCGGCCTCGCTCTTGAGCGGAAGCTCGGTGTGAAGCAGTTACTGACCGCGGGGCTCTCGGCGACCGTTAACACTCCGTGGCTTCGCGCTTTCGCGCCATCTGTCTTTTTTCCTCCTCGGCGAGGAGACCGGCTATTACGCCGCGCCTGATCGGATCAGTTTCGGCTTTAAGCATGAGACGAAATCTGTCGATGTTCGCTTTCGCGACGTAGTCTTGCACAATGTCGGCTTGCGCGATTTTATTCATGACCTCCTCCGCGCTGTCTTTGAGCAGCTCTGTACAAAATGTCGGCTTCGCTTGATTTCCCTCGTCGAACAACGACCCGCCCGACGAGAGCCGCCTGATGAAGATCACCAACGATCTCTCGACAAACTCTTAAAGGTATCTCGATGCGCTAGGCACTTTGTGCCGCGGCAAATTGGCGTCGCGGCCCGGATCGAGGTCGACGATCATGCGATCAAGATCATGAGAGACCCGCCAACCCTGGAACAGGTGATCGCCGCGGGACCAAAGTGCAGGTCCGAACGTTCGCAATTTTATACGCGAGTGGCGCGCCAGTCAGATTAAAACTTCGAACACGTGTATTATTGAAATATCTATCGAATTCCGAGAGATCGGCACTTTCCGTGGCAATCGGCTGGGCGCGCCTCCGTCGTTTTCCTCATCTTGCGCCCCCGCGGAACTCAGGATTGTTTAAGCCCCATTGCTTAAGCGCTTTTCTCATATTACAACTTTTGGTGGCACGACGCACTTTTCGAGGGGGTGGACCATGGATCCGCTGTATTTCTTCTTGAAGCAAAGTGCGGGACTGACCCTCTCCAAATATCCAGAGAATCAGACCCTGTATTCGCAGGGAGAGCCAGCCGATTCTGTTTTCTACGTCCACAAAGGAAAGGTCAAAGTCACTGTCGTTTCCGATCGCGGGAAGGAAGCGGTCGTCGCAATCCGGGGACCGGACGAATTCTGCGGTGAGGGAAGCATGACAGGGAAGCGGCTGCGCATGTCGACAGCTACCGCAATGACGCCATGTGAAATTATCCGGTTAGACACGAAGACCATGGAGCGGTTGCTGCATGAAGATCGGAAGTTTGCCGACTATTTTATTTCGCAACTTTTGACTCGAACCGCGAAAGTAGAAGCGTCCCTTGTCGACCAATTGTTCAATTCCAGCGAGATGCGGCTGGCGCGGGCCCTTCTGCTATTGGCCGATTACGGCAATGACGTTGGTCCAAAGCTAGTTCCCCTTAAGGTGAACCAAGAGACACTCGCCGAAATGATCGGGTCAACCCGGTCTCGCGTAAATGTATTCATGAACAAGTTTCGGAAATTGGGTTTGATCGAATACAACGGCAACCTAACGGTTCAAAGGGCTCTCCTAAATTTTGTACTGAATCAAAAGCCACATATTCAGGACTAAAATCTAGGGGACCATCAAAGGCATCGGGTCGGATGGCAATTCCAAACCAGTGAGGGAATGGCTGCGCTATCGCAGCCCCCTCAATGCCGGGCGACTTGGCGATTCTGAAGTCTATTCCCAATTCGCTCATTCTGACCGATGCGCATTATCAGCGACCGGATCGACGCTCCAGTTCGCTGCCGAAATTGTCTGCTCCACACTGAGGCGGCCTACGCCCTGTTAAGAATAATGTCGCTTTGCGATTGAGATGTGAGCTCGTGCGTGTCTGACGCCCGTCACCGGGCCGAGTCGTACGATGGCGGGACTGGCCGGGAGGCGATTTCGAAGCATCCTGGAGATGCACCGGTGTGAGCGAAACAAAATGAAACAATTCGCAGCATTTCTTTGCAAAATGCGTCGAACCTCTGTAAGCGCTTTGATGATGCCCTTAAGGACTTGGGGTTGACGTCTTTCGGAATCGCCAGGGCATGAGGTCTTCGATCTGGCTTTGTGGATGACCGTCGATGATAGCCGTGATGGTTTCGGCGAGGTAAGCGACGGGGTTGACGTCGTTGAGCCTGCACGTGGCAACGATGGATGAGAGCAGCGCCCAATTTTCGGCTCCGATCTCATGGCCGGCGAACAGGGCATTTTTTCTGGTCAAGCAGATCGGTCTGATGGCGTTTTCGACTGGATTGGTGTCGAGTTCGAGACGACCGTCATCGAGGAAGCGGGTGAGCCCTCCTCCCAATGAGCGAGGCCATAACGGATGTCTTCAGCCAGCCTGGAGCTCGAGGAGATCATCGACAGCTGCTTTTCCAACCACGGTTTCAGGGCGGCGATGATCGGCGCGGAATGCTCCCGTCGCGCGGCCAGCCTCACCTGGGGCGATGCGCCACGCACCGTCGCCTCAACGGCATAGAGCGTGGCGATCTGCCGAACGGCAGCTTCCGCGATCGGGGATTTCGTGTTGCGCACCAGCTTCACGAAGCGACGGCGCAGGTGACTCCAGCAATGCACCAACACCCATGGCCCTTGCGGTCGTTCGATGCGCGTGAGCCGATCATATCCGTCATAGCCGTCACACTGCAGGAATCGCCCACGGAAGCCATTCAGGAATCGCTCGGCATGTTCGCCGCTTCGCCCCGGCGCGTAGCGGAACAGCACGACCGGCGGACCGGTGCCACCATGCCCACGATCATCGGCAGCAATCGCCGAGCGCCGAAGCCGCGACCTCAAGGAGACGCCAGCGTGTAGATCGGCAGGACCAGCGCGCGGCGTAGCCCATCGCAGGACGGCACTGCCTCCCTGCTCTCTCGTCGCCGTAGCTGAGACCGTGGGTTTGATTTTTCGGAGGCAAGAACAATGAGCAATTTCAAAGGGGGTTGACGCGCGCCTATCTTCCCCCGCCGTCTTGCACAGTCAGGCCGCCGACTTCTTCAACGATATCCGCCAGAAGCGGTCGTTTGAACGACCGACCGCCGGCCCTCATGGAGGGGTTCTACGATCTCCTTGCCGCCGTCAATAATAGTTCATTGGGACCTTCCCACCCGGTGGCCGTTTCATAACGACTGAGAGCTTGTTCCATATCTGCCCATGCGGCTTCGGCTTTCACGCTGTCAAGGCTCTTCAATATGTGCACGATCGGCCCCGCCGATGTGCGAATGAATTTCATGTAGTCACTGACGGCCGGAAGGTTAAACGGCGCCGCAATCCTGGTTGTCGCGATCTGGTGAAATCCCGCCTTTTCAAACAGGTCATCCATCAGGCCAGGCTTGCCGAGACTGAGGAGCCCGCCGGGCTGAAACGGATCACGCGGCGGCATGCCGGCGTGCCTTAGCGCTATTGACATCAGCGTCGTCACACAAGGATTGGCCACCGGCGCTCCGAACACCATCGCACAGACACCGCCACCGGGTTTGAGCACCCGCGCCATTTCGCGCACCCCCTGTAACGGGTCGACGAAAAACATCAGGCCAAGCCGACAAACCACCGCATCGAACCGTGCGTCCTCGATCTGCAAATTCTGTCCGTCCGCAACGCGTATCTCGACGTTGCGATGACCCGCGGCGACGGCTTGCTGCGCTGCGAATTGGAAAATCTCCGGCGAGAGATCGGTGGCCAGTACGTAACCCTGGGGACCGACCCGCTCAGCGATATCAAGGGTCTGGTCGCCGGCGCCGGCGGCCACATCGAGGACATGGGCGTCCGGCTTAACGCCGGCCATTCCGAGCATGGCTTGCGTCGCCTGGTGCAGCCACGGCCGAATGACGGCGCCGGAGTCGCTCCAGCCCCTGGCCATCTGATCCCACTGCGCGCGCATTTCCGCCGTGCAAACGTCGTGGTCGATGGAAGATTGACTATTCATGGCACCAGCTTTCGAACAGTTATGCGGCGATCGGGATAAGACTAGCTATGCGGCTTCGCACCGTTTCGGATCGGATCATTCGGATTTGATCTTGCCCTCGCGGACAATGGCTTTCCATTTGGTCAACTCGGTCTGCAGGTGCGCTGCGAACTCGTTTTGCGAACCATTGATCGGCGTGTATCCAAGCGCCGCCAACCGGTCCCGCACGTCCGGCAACGCCATGATCTGACGGATCTGCCGATGCCTGCGTTCGACGACGTCATCAGGTGTTCCCTTCGGTAGCAATATCCCGTTCCAAAATCCGACCTCGTGGTCCGGTATGCCCGCCTCTTCCAGCGTGGGAACGCCGGGAAATTCCGGAGCGCGCGTCTTGTCGGCGACCGCCAGTAAACGAAGTTTGCCGTCTCGCACGAGCGGGGCGACGATCGGAAGGGATAGATGCAGAATCTGGGTATGACCGGCAACCGTCGAAGTCACAGCCGGAGGCCCGCCCTGGAACGGGACATGTACGACGTCGAGCCCGAGCGTCTGCTTGAAGAGCCGTTCGCTTGCCAGATGTGGCGAAGAACCATAACCGGGCGAGGCGTAATTATATTTGCCGGGGCTTGCCTTCACCAGCGCGACAAGTTCCTTCAAGCTGGCCGCAGGCAAGGACGGGTTAACCGAAATCGTTTCAGGCGCGGCTATCAATAGCGTGACCGGCGTAAAGCTTTCGGGAACCTCGTAGGCGAGTTTATCGCCGATGGCGGGTTGAACGACGAAGTTCTGATTGACGATGACCATGGTGCAGCCGTCCGGCAACGCCCTGGCGGCCATCGCGGTCCCGATCATCCCGCCCGCGCCGGCGAGATTCTCGACATAGAATCGCCCGCCGGCCTCGGAGAGCTTTTGCGCCAGGATTCGCGCGATCACATCGTCCGGTGACCCGGGTGGGTATGACACAATGATCTTGACGGGCTGCGGGCATTCAGCCCTGACTGGCTGGGCGATGGCCGCCGACACGACGCTGATCATGACCAGCCCCAGAATTGGCGGCTGTAGTGGGCTATTCATCTTGATCTCCCGGATGTCACAGGCTGCCAGGGGACGCACCGTTGGCGCCTCACCAACAGCCTAGACGGCCGGTGCCGCCGTCGTAAGCCGCAGGATTGCGGTACCCCGTCGCAGAAGTGCATAATCGCGCCATGTTCGATTGGAACGATTTGAAGTATTTTCTCGCTGTAGCCCGCCACCACAGCACGATCGCCGCCGGGAAATCGCTAGGGCTTAGTCAGTCGACGGTGCAGCGGCGCCTAGCCGAGCTCGAGCGCGCGATCGGGCAGCCACTGGTGAAGCGTCACCCGTCAGGCTATCGTCTGACGAAATTGGGCGAGGAGTTGATACCCCACGCCGAGCGCATCGAAGCCGCGGTGATCGACTTCGAACGGCGGGTCAACGATGAGGCCAACGACCTCACCGGTGTAATTCGGGTGACTTGCCCAGAACCGATCATCGGCCGCATGACTAAATCCGCCCTCATCGAGCGCTTCCAGACCCGCCATCCCAAGCTTCGGATTGAATTCGTAACGAGCGACCGATACCTCGATCTGTCGAAGGGCGAGGCCGATGTCGCCTTCCGGTCGGGCGATACCGACGACGAACTTGTCGGCCGCAAGGTCGCGGATTCGATCTGGGCGGTTTATGCGAGCCGGAGTTACGTCGAACAGCATGGCCGGCCCGCGACGGTGAATGACCTGCCAAATCATCAGCTTGTCGGCTTCGATGAAACGCTCAGCATGCACCGCGCATCGGTATGGCTGCGGAACGTGGCGCCGGACGTCAAGATGTCGGCACGTACCAACAGCGTGTTGGGTCTTATCTATGCCGTGAAGTCGGGATTAGGCCTTGGGCCACTCCCCGCGTCCCTGGGCGACGCCGAACCCGATCTCGTACGCGTGCTCGGCCCAGTTCCGGAACTATCCCGAAGTTGGCGCCTGCTGGCGCATCCTGACCTCCGACGAGTTCCGCGTATTGCGGTGTTCTTCGACTTCATTCTCGCAGAACGAGAGTTAGTGAAATCTATTTTGGCCTGATGATCGGAAGAAGAGTGGCGAAGACGGCATCCGGCTGACATCTATCAATGTCCCCTTCGCGCCGATATTGTTGAAAAAGTCTGAAAATCGAACGACATCAAAACTCCCGCGAAAATGCCTTCGTAGTCGCTTTAACGCTGCAACGCCGTTCAGGACCGATGAGACGGTCGGATGTCGTTTTTGTGTGAAACGATGTGGCCCCTCAGGTCGAGCGTGCGCGAAACGCACCAGCGGTCCTTAAAAATGTCGTTCGTCGCCCCAAAAAGACTTTTTCAGCACTATCCGCCATGCCCGGCGCGCTGCTGCCGCTCGGTCCTTGACCGGTGGGGCGTCCGCCCCCGTTCGCCCAACCCATCCCTCAAGCGCGTTGCAAAGTACGGGTCGTCAGGCGGTGAAAAGCCGAAGGCAATCCTGTGCGCCTCGTCGGAGGAGATATGCGGCCGCATCAATCAGGTCAAAAAACCGCACTCTCACGAATAGGACGGGCTAGTCGCCGCCGCGCCTTGACCGAAGCTTGCACCTCATCTGAGAGTCGCGACCATTCCTGTTCGAGGACATCCACAACCGTCGCCACGCTTGCCACGAGCCAAGCTTATTGGAGACGATTATTAAAAATCAGCACAATCTTAAGTCGAATATGAAAACACTCGCGAATTTGCACCAGTCTTCAGCCGTGACGTGTCAAAATTGTCGGAATAGCGTCAGAATGGGAGCTCAAAATTTCTGGCTAAGCCATTGAAATCGCTTTGGAGCGGGTGAAGGGAATCGAACCCTCGTATTCAGCTTGGAAGTCGGAAAATTTCCGCAATGTTTTCAAAAGCCGTTCCGACATTTTGCAGCTTTCTGGGCGATTGAGATCACTACGGAATTTCTCTTTGTCGGAATGGCGATGAGCCCCAGTGACAACGTTTGATGCCAGCGCGTGGGTTAGCGCGGACATGACCGTCAACGGCAGCTTTGCGCCAGAAGGGGTCATTGGCTCTATCATAAATACGCGGCGTAGACCTGATCCACACCATGATTGCACAGTAGTCAGATGACGCCTGCATCCCCGCGACGACGGTTGCGGTTCCGGGCATACCCACCCTCAACTGTGTCCTGTCGATCCCATCTGGAACGAGATCAGGCGGGATAAGCCTTCGTTCCACCAATCGAGCCGACACGTGCGAGCGTTCCAGAGACGGCTACCTGACCCTCGCCCACTCCTCGGGGTATGTCGACAACTTTCGCGCGAAAAATCTGGCCAGGATGATTGTCGAACACGATTTTCACGGCCGCATTGGGCCTGATCGTTTCAAAACCATTCGGCGAAAACATTCCGATGAGCGTGATATCGTCCGTGACGATAAATGACAGCGCAAGACGCGTGATGGTCGGCTTATTTACGCAAGTCGCGTCGCATGCGTGTAACGTCACGGGTCAAGAGGGCGGTCAGCATCACATGAAGGACGACCGCCGGCCACAGTAAGGCGCCGGCCAGGCCTGCGGCGAAACCGATGTAAGCCAGATATAGCGTCACAGACAAACTGTAGATCAGCATGCCGATTAGCGGTGGACCTGGCCAACACGCGACCCCTAAAGCAATAAGGGCGATGCCGGCCACACGCGCTACAGGCACAGCAACCCCGGTAAGTGCTTCTCCCAACAACAACTGCCCGACCAGCGAGGGAATAATCAGCAACGCCAGCCCGGTCGCACCTTCGCCGACAGCCGCTAACATCAACGCCTTTTTCATTGGCCCGTTTTCAATCAGTCTTTCGCGCCGCGACCCCGGAAAGCTGCTATCGCTTCGGTGCTTCAAGGAGCCGGCTTCTGCGAAACGCTCGAACTCGACACTGTACCTTCCATTCGGATGGAAACAGGCAGCTTCGCCCGCGTCGGCGAGCAGAGAGCCGTGGAGTGGAAATTGGTGTAGCGCAACCCCTGCGCGGCGATACGGTCGAGGGCCGGCGTAGGGACCACCCCGCCAAATGTACCCGGCGCACCGAAGCCGGCATCGTCGGTCATGATGAAGCAGCACATTGGGTGCGCCCTTCGGCGGCACAACGCGCGGGGCCGACCACGGCGTCGATTCCGAGGCCTTCTCCTTCACCGGGCAGAGCCGCCGGCCGGACCGGCAGTTGGGGCCTGACGAAATCCAAAATGATCACGTGCCTCGACCCGCGGCGTCGTAGGTCCGGGTGCAAGTCTCGTTGCACTTCGTGGCAAGGCCGGCGGTGCACTGGCAGCCACAGTTTTTCGCCTTCCGATCTTGGAAAAGAAATACGCCAGCAGCAGCAGGGAGCCGGCGACCACACCGAACACGGCAATCGCCGCTGCATTCTCCACAATGAATTGGTAAACTGCGCCCAAGGCTGCCAACAGCAAACCCAGCACGATCAGAATGCCCATTCCCGCAGGAGAACTACCCTTTCGTCGCCCCATCCCAGCACTTCAAGTCCCATTTTAGCGGATCGAGCAGGCCTGTCGCCTCGGAAACGGCAAGCTCCAGTTTTCGCCCCAAGGCGGGCCTATCACTCGAATGCTGCAGCCGAACGTCCCACGGGGTGTAACAGCCAGCAAGCACAATCATAGAAAAGCAAAATGCCGAATCCCACAATTCATCTTTCAGATAATGTAGCACTCAACAACCTACTGTTTTAATTGAATTTATCGGAGAACGCAGCGCGTTGGGCGACCGCGTTCAGGGCCCGGGCGGTCATCCGGCTTGGCCACAAGCGTGAACGAACAGACGTGGCTGCTTGCTGACGCTTGATCAGTTGATTTTCGCGCGCGTGGGATTCGTCGATGGTTCGTTGCAGCTGTCCAATGTCCATGCCGAGACCACTCTGCGCCTTGCCGTTTAGTGGCAATTATCAAGCGCGCGAAGGTGATTGAACAATAAGTAGCCGTCACTGCGAAGACAGGGCCTCACTGGCATTGACACAGTCGCAAACACTAGAGTCCCTGCGCCAATTCAGCGATACCGGGACTGACTTTCAGCTCGGCGAAACGAGTATGATGGATACGTTCAAAAATCCTCAACGTGCAGATGCCGAGCTGGCTGGCGGTGCGGAGCCAGTGGTCAAGGGCGATTCCGTCTCCTTGCAGATAGACCTGATTGAGCTTGGTCGTTCCGGCCCCCTCCTCGATCGTCAGGTTTGCGGTGATGGATTTTTCGTTGGGGTGGGCGCCAAATTGGATCAGGCGCTCGTACAATTTGCTGTAGGCCGCCGACACCTTCGGGTCCAGTTTGGTGAGCGCAGCCTTGATCCTTCCGCCGTGAAACTCGTCGCGAACGCGCTGCTTAGCTTTTTTATCGGTGTCCCGATCAAACCAGGAGCGAGCCAGCGTGGGGTCATCAGCGATCAACGCGGCATACCCGGCAAATTCCAGTGAAAGCCGTAGCACCGCCATGCCTTCTACAAGCGCGCCGCCAAATCCCAAAGCAGCGGCCGACCTAAACGCCGAATGCGAGCGGAAAAACATCATCAGCGGCACGATGGTCTCGACGGTGGGTGAAACGGGCTTCCAGTTCTCGGAAATCTCAGCCATCACGTCGTCAATACGGCACACCCTGTGCGCCTCCTCCTTATTTGCGAACACAGCGATCGAATTCGCCCACAAGCTTTCCAAATAGCCAGTGAGCTTTGGCGTTTCCCAGCCAAGTGGACGGTTAAGCGGTAGTGCCATGACAATTGTCCTGGGTGTCGAAGCAGGGAAGACAGCAAGAGCGATTTCACTTCTTGGCCAAGGCCTTCAGCCTAGAGCAGATCCCGCCGGCCTCGAATCGGGGGGATTCCCAAAGGTGTGCGGATGAGCGAGTTCGGCGCCCTTCGATTCCTTTTGGAAGGACAGGGTGATGGCCAAGCCGTATTCGGACGACCTGCGGGTTCGAGCGATAGCGATCGTCGAAGGTGGCGCCTCACGGCACGAGGTGGCCGCGCTTCTTGAAGTGAGCCCGAGTTCGGTGATCAACTGGCTCCGTCGCTGGAGCGATGACGGCAGCTCTGCAGCGAAGCCGAGTGGCGGAAGCGTCTCGCCATTGGAGAAGCACGCGGGCTGGTTGTTGGCGCTGATCACCGCGCATCCGGATCTGACGTTGGACGAAGCGGTCACGTCGATGCGCAGGCGACGGATCGTCGGAAGCCGCAGCGCTTTGTCGCGGTTTTTCATCCGGCACGACATCACCTTTGAGAAAAAGCTGCGGGCCGCGGAGCAGGCTCGGCCCGACGTCGCCCGCGCGCGAAGACGCTGGATTCGAGAGCAAGGCACGCTTAACCCTGCGCGACTGGTGTTTATCGACGAGACTGCCGCCAGCACCAAGATGGTGCGGCTCAACGGTAGATGTCCACGGGGCGTTCGATTGATTGGTGACGCACCGCCGGTCATTGGAAACCCAATCACACCATGGACCTCGCAGCCCTTGCCCACCGCAATATTCCGAAGTTCGGCGTCGCCCGTCGAGCAGGATCGAATTCGACGATGTCTTCGGCCAAAACCAGAGAGAAGCAGTCTTCAGCCGTCAGCTTAGTGTTCTGGGAACGAAGGGCAATTGCACGACCGACCTGGCCTGGATCAAGGTCCACCTGTACGAGGCCGGCGCTGGCAAGACGCCGCCAGTCCTTCTTGGTGAAATCAAGGAGTTCGTTGTGTGCGACGGGCAAAGCGACGACAAAGTCGTATGGCAATTGAAGCATAACCTCAACGAGGTTCACCTTATGCAGATCTATCAGGCAGGACGCATCGTTGATGACGATGCGCCTGCCTTTACTGCTCGCCTTTGACCGCGCGCTCGACATCTGCGATGGGCTGTCTCAATAAGGTAGCAGCTTTGGCTGACGGGATAATTCCCTCTGCCAGCGCACGATAAACGTATGCCTCGAATCGCTGCGGCTTCTCTAACCTTGCGGTTTCACCATCCAGCTTCAATTCTTCAGGTTCGGCCTTCAACCAGGAGCGGGCTGGCGTTCGGAAAAGGTTTTTCAAGTTGGCTTCAGAAATGATGCCGACATCTTTGAGCCGATAGTGGAGAGCCATCATGGATACGCCATACAGGTGCTTGAGGCGTACCAGCTCTCCATAGGCGAAAGCCGTGCGGCCGGTGCCCACTTCCTCCCTTAGATGGTCCGCCGGTACCAGGAACGCGCCTGCAAAACGGTCCATAGCCTTTTCAGGTTTGGCCGCATTGCATTCTCCAATGACGGCATGCGCGAGTTCGTGAGCCAGCGTGAACCTGTTACGCTCCACATTGACGTTGCGTCGCACGACAACACGAATGGGTGGCTTGTTTTCTGGCCTCTTGACCTGGCAGGTGAGTCCAAAAAATCCATCGTGACCATCAATCTCTATGACGCGCACGTTCCGCTCCTCGAGGAGCGCGGTCATACTCGGGATCGGGTCACCTCCCAGATTCCAGTGATCGCGCAGCCAGATGGCTCGGTCTTCGGCTTCATCCAGATTGGCTATTTCGGCAGGCTTGATTTCATCCAGCGCGCTGGGTTTCTCGGGCAGCGCCAGGATGTCTTCGATCGCAAGATAGCGCTCGACGTGGTCGATGACCTCCGCCTCTACGAGCGCCCGCTCCTTCTCGGACGTGCCTGAACGCTTGCGAAATTCCACGCCGTCGAGCGCGATGACCTGGTTGCTCATCAGGAAGTCGAGCGACACGCCCAGCCCCTGAGCAAGTCCTACCAGGACGCCCGAACTCGGGAGCATCTCTCCCATCTCGTACTTGTTGATGGCTTGCGGCGAGACCTTGGGGGTCACCTTCTCCGCCAGCGCAGCCAAGGACAGCCCGGCTCGCAGGCGCGCGAGCCGAAGTCGTTCTCCAAATGCCATGGTTCCAAATCTCCCGTTGCTGGGTTGACATTTGTTATTTTTGATGTCATTTATCAACCTGTGGTTAATGTATAGGTTAAACGTCCTTATATATCAACCCTAGCTGACGAAAACTGAGCACGCGTGAAGCAATTTCTCCACATCAAGTGGCTGAGTCGCATGCGCGGTCAAAGCAAAACGAAGGAGATCGGCATGTCCGAGGCTGCAGAAAAGGTGAAGACGATCACCATCATCGTCGACGGCACGCCGCACGAGGTGCCGAAGAAGGAGAAGATCACTTATGCCGAGGTCGTGACGCTGGCGTATCCCGACTACCCGCAGCACCCGGAGACCACCTACTCGGTCACCTACACCCGGGGCCACAAGGAAGGGATTTTGTCGCCGGGCGGCAGCGTCGAGGTCAAGGAAGGGATGGAATTCCGTGTTAATCGAACTGGCCAGTCATAACGAGGCCATCCGTCGGCTCCTCGAAAAGGGCTACGCCCTGAGGTACGATTCGGATTACCTCGTCGTGCGCGACATCCCCTACCTGGATAGCCAGTTGGCGCTCCAGGTAGGTGCCATCGTCACGAAGCTCATCTTCGTCGACAAATTCCAGGTCAAGCAGGATGACCACCAGGTCTTCTTCGCCGGCGGGTTGCCCCATGGGCTCGACGGTAAGGCCATTCCGAACCTCGGTGGTGGCGCCACGTCACTGCCGCTTGGCAAGACCGACGTTGCTGTGCAGCGATCGTTCTCCAACAAGCCGGCGTCGGGCGCGTTTCCTGACTTCTTCGCCAAGATCGAGCACTACCGCAACCTGATCGCTGGGCCGGCGGAGCACCTTCACGGTTTCAACCCCCTCACCTTCAATGTCGACAATGATGTCGTCGCGGACTTGGTCTTCAAATTTCGCGACTCGTTGACCAGCCGGGCCGAGATCGGCGATCTGGCGGCTGTGTTCAAGAATGAGGTTGTTGCCGTCATCGGCCTTGGAGGCACCGGCGTGTATCTGCTGGACTTCATGGTGAAGACGCCGGTGAACGAAATCCGCGGCTTCGATGGCGACTTTTATTATGTCCACAACGCTTATCGCTCGCCGGGCGAACTGACCGAAGACGATCTGGGCAAGGCCAAGGCCGCCGTTTACCAGCGGCGCTACAATAATTTTCGCAAAAATCTCAAGCTCGAACAGAAATTCATCGACAGCTCGTCGGCGGCCGATCTGGAGGGCGTCACGTTTGCTTTCGTCTGTGTGGATAAGGGGTCTGCCCGCGCCGAAATCTTCGATCTGTTGATCCGTTTGCGCATCCCCTTCATTGACGTCGGGATGGGGCTAAACCGGAAGCAAGGGCCTCTGGCCGGGACGCTCCGCGTTACCTGCTACTCGCTGGAGAAGGCATCGGAAGTCCGCGACATGCAACTTGCGGAGTTGACGGATCATCCCGATGACGAATACCGCGCGCAGGTCCAGATCTCCGAACTGAACGCGATGAACGCCGCCATGGCCGTCATGCTCTATAAACAATTCAAGGGCTTCTACGTCCACGATGATGCGTCATATCATCTGCTGTTGGACACGACGAAATTGCGAATTTACGGGCAGGATGACTCGTGAACACCATCAATCTTGAACGTGTTCAATACGTGCCTAAACAGCTGGC
Source organism: uncultured Alphaproteobacteria bacterium (assembly GCA_963721275.1). Taxonomy (GTDB): domain Bacteria; phylum Pseudomonadota; class Alphaproteobacteria; order Rhizobiales; family Xanthobacteraceae; genus Bradyrhizobium. Next base: position 45,106 of record CAVRIQ010000015.1, read on the forward strand.
GCCGGGCATTCTCTATGTCTCCGAAAAGTATTCGGTGGCTGCCCACCTCTGCGCCTGCGGGTGTGGCAGCAAGGTGGTGACGCCGCTTGGCCCGGCGGAATGGTCTTTCACCGAAAAGATGGGCCACCCCTCACTCTGGCCATCCGTTGGCAACTGGCAGCTGCCCTGCCGCTCCCACTACATCATCGGCAACGGCCACATTCACTGGGCGGGCGCGTGGTCGGACGCGCAGATCGCCGCCGGCCGCAGTGCTGAAGAGCATCGGCGCCAAGTTTATTATGGCGAAAAGGCGCAAGCGGAAGGCTTCCTGAATTGGCTGTGGCGGTTGCTGCAAAAGCTGTTCGGGCGCTGAACGTGCTTCGGCGACTCATACCGGCGGCCAAGTCGCCGTGTTATGCCGCGGCATGAGCAAACGTCACGTGGGAAAGACCTGTGTTTATTGCGGTACCGCCCCGGCTGCCACGATGGATCACATCTTCGCGCGGGAATTCTTTCCGGTCGAACAGCGCGCCAACCTGCCGAAGGTGCCGGCCTGCAGCTCGTGCAATGGCACAAAGAGCCAGCTTGAGCACTATCTGACGGCGGTGCTTCCGTTTGGCGGCATGCATCAGGATGCGTTGGTCGCCCTGGAGCAGATGGTGCCCCCTCGTCTGGAAAAGAATGCAAAACTCAAGAATGCCCTTAGCGCCGGGCATCGGCAGGAACTGATCGATCAGAACGGCGCCATAACCCCGGCCATGACCATCCCATTTGACAGTGACCGCGCCGCCGAGCTGTTCAAGTTCATCACACAGGGTTTGCTGTATCATCACTTCGGCGTTTTGCTCGATCGCCAGAAGCACGGCGTTTGGGCCGGATTCTTGAACGCTCAGGGAGAGGAGCTTCATCAAAAGCTGCTCGCCCTGAACAGCCGGGCGCGAGTACAGGCCAACGTTGGCAATGGTGCATTTATCTACGAAGGTGCGCAGGGGACTGACATTCCGGAAATGTCGATCTGGATTTTTACGCTGTATGGAGGAATCGAAACCAGCGGCGATCCCGACGAGCCAAATGCCGTCGCGCGATTTGTAGGCGGGGTGACTGCCTCGGCCGGCGTGCTGGATCGCTTGAGCCAATTTGTTAAATAAGGCTCGGCCGGTCAGCCTCCATACTTTTTGATCGTGAACGTGCAGCCTTGCCAAAGCTCCTGGGCGCACTTTCGGTCGATCTTGCGCGAATCCTCAAAGGAAATGCCCACTCCATTCACCCAAATAGCGAAGAACGCCGATTCGCGTCTCGGACAGGGGCACGAACTCTTCGCTGCGAGCCTATCACGGCGATGGGCCCGACAACGATTAGGTCAAACAACCGGAGCGGCCGCCCTGCCCATCGGGTAGCTAAAACCTGCGTAGACAAACGCCCTGCCGATGGTGTGGCAGTCCTGCTCCGAAAGGCCCTCGCGGCGCGCCACCTCGTACCACGTACCGCGCACCTTCTCTTCCATATCGGCCACGATTTTCTCCGCTTCGCCTTTCTCAAGCAGAAAGCGCAGGCTTTGAGAGACAATGTTTTCGGCATTGGCGTAACGCCCGGCGTCCCCGCAGATCATCGCAAGGTCGCGGCGCTCCTCACTAACGTGAGGTGTGGGCGTGAGATCGTATGCCGGCGAGAGCTTCCAATCCACGTTCATAGCCATGAGGGCGTGATTTCGCGGATGATCGTCAGTGTTCGAAATCAGCGCGTTAAAGCACATTCTCCGGAACAGCTCGGCAGCGTCGGCACGGGGAATGGCGGAGACCCGCCGCAGATCCTCGGCCAGAAGCACATATGACCATCGATCGCGCGTGTCATGACCCTCTTCTGCTCGCAGAAGGGTCAACCCACTCAGCATGCGCGCCCGCAAATATCCGGCGTCAGTGCGCTCGCGATCAAAGCGCTTGACCATCAGTACGTCGCGGCCGCCCACCTTGACCACCTTGCTCTCCGCGGTCGTGATTTCGCAGGCGCGCGCGAGTACGAGCATCGCATGCTCAGCTCGTGCACTATTCCAGTTGTCATCGTTCCGGTTGAATTTGGCGATCCACAATCCTTCGTTATCTTCGACTACAGCTTTGGGACGTGCTCCGCCCATCGAGGTACCGACCAGCATCAATTCCTCGATCTGCGCGGCGTCTGCGTCGTTCTGCATGTCTTCCCTGGCGACAATGGCATCCGCAGCTTCCTGGAGGCGAGCCAGTTGAAGCGTTTTGTTGAAGTCGCGCTTGGGCGCGGGCGGTTGCTGGTTCAACCCGAAGCCCAACGCGCCGGCCCGGTCGTCGGGTGAATGAAGGAGATAATCCATTTCGTTCAACTGCGCTGCGCCGACATGTCGCTCAATAACTCGGCGGCCCCAGTAGTCGGGGCTGGCATCGCGTAACGCGCCGAATATGCCCTTCATCCCGGTTGTCTCGTAGGTCCGATCTGACAGCTTCAATTCGATCGGATCAATGGGGACTGCGTCGGCGCGCGCGAGATACGTACGGCCGTACACGAGGCGGCCCGTTGCGATACCGCGTCGGTCCGCGGTCAGCTCAAAACGCGCCGCAGTTACCGGCGTAATCTGCCCGGGCAGCGTGATGTACACGAAGCATTCGGCTGGCGTGGGTTTAGAAATCATTGTCCAATCCCTTCTGACGGCGGGCATGAACGCGGTCGCGCGTCAACGCAAGGCGCTGGCCTTCCTGATCGAGAGTTGGATCTGCCAATTCGCCGAGGCGATCGACGAGGCCTAAAGCCCACAGCAATCCTGCATAGACTGCGATCTGGGTTGTGACCTTGCCTTTCTCAGCATCCGCGACGGCGCGCCGGCCGGTGCCGATCTTGGCCGCGATCGCATCGACGGTCAGGTTTCGGCGCAAGCGAGCGGTCCGCAAATCGGCCCCGAGCTTCTTCACGGCCTGTTCAACTTCGTAGGGTGTCGCCTGGACAAGGGGGTTCTTGGCGATCATGTGCTCTTAAGGGCTCCAAATCCCGGTTTTTGTGCTCTTGAAAGCATATAGAGGCAAGTTTCTTGAGAACAAGTAAAATTATGCTCTTAAGGGCATATAAACCGAGTTTATATGCTCTTAAGAGCATAAATAGCGAATTTCACCCCCTCAGAAGACCCGAAGCTCCGGATCATGAATTGTGCCGCGACGAACTCAACCGCCATGATCGGCATCATTGTCGACTACGCACCACCACCAACATGATGATCATCGCTACCGGCATCATCAGCGCCGGCGGCACCGTCGGCATGATCGTCGATGTTGATCATGATCACGATCGGCATGAACGGCGCCGACGACAGCTTCGTAGGCGAGCCCCCCGACGAAACACTCCATGCGGGATTGGTGGAGTTACCCGCACTCGTTCCGCCCTATTTCTCCGCCAGGGCCGCCAAATTCCGCATGTGCGTGGAACGCCTCTTCCACAAATCGGGATCTGCGGCTTTGATGGCGAGAAGCTCACTCAACCCGCAAGCGATATCTTGGGCATAGATGAACTTTCGCGATGAACGCCGAATTCCTTCATATGGCGCGGTACCGAAGCGCGCAGCGACACGTCGACCAGGGTCGAACACCAACCAACCGAGATCGCGCTCGGATCAGATCAGTTATCGAGCCAACCTCCATTCGAGGCGACCCGCACCGGTTAGGCATTCTGGCCATCTGCTCGGAACCTGGCTGGCGAGGCCGCTGGTGCGTCGCCACGCCGGACGTTCAAGTGGGGGCCGCCTGACTTGCCCCGCCGCTCCGGCCGGCTGGAAGCGTTCTCACGGGCATCACGGGGCTGGCAAGCCTCTCGCGGGCCCTGGATTTCCAGACGAGGGTTGGCAGACAGCGCTTCGGTTGTGGCTGGAAAAGCAACTGAAGAGCGAAACTCACGAACCTCAAGTACTGCGTGGCAATCATGTCGAAGGCCAAGTTCACGGAGGCTGACGTCAAGCGCGCCGTCAAGGGCGTCATCGACGGCGGTGGCACAGTCGCGAGCGTCGATATTTGGCCCGACGGGCGCATATCTGTCACAGTCAAAGAGGACAAACACCGCTCGATAGACCCGGAAGATGATCCGGAGGTGTCGCGGAGGCTTCTGTGAAAATTGGCCGATCCACCCTGCCCTTGCCGCGCTACACAAGGCGCAAACGCCTCAAGAAAGGCGGCTTCGGATATTTTTTCGACGTGCCGACGTGGGCACGCAAGAGAGGTTGCCCGGTCAAGAATGAACCGCTCGATACCGATTACGACCTGGCGGTGCAGCGCGCCGAAAAGATATTGCTGCCCGCGTTCGATAGCTGGCTGAGCGGCGGCGACGATGCAAATCCGGTCGGCATCGGCGTGGTGATCGGAACGCTGGACTGGATGTTTCACGAATATCGCCGAACGTGGAAACAGAAAACCGCGAAGCGCTTGCAGCCGTTGAGCCCCGGGCAGTGCCGCGTGCACGAGACCGGCATCAAGATGATCTGCGAATATCTGTTGCAGGACGGCCGGCGTCTAGGCACGCGGCGGGTGTCGAGCATCGACACCGCGTTTGCGGACGATCTGTTTGAGAAGCTGCTCTACAAAGATGTCGACGGCGAGAAAATCGAACGCCGCACTACCGTCAACCACGCCATGAAAACCGCGCGCGGCGCATGGAACACGATCTCGCGGGCGCACCCTCACATGTTTCCGCCGAAAAACCCGTTCGAGAAGATGGGCCTGCAATCGACGTCGCGCGAAACGCCGCATGCGAATTTTGCCGAACTGGCGGCGTTCCGCGCCACAGCCATCGAGATGGGCTATCCGTCATTGGCAACAGGCGTTCTGATCGGCTGGGAATGGCTACAGCGCAAGGCTCATATCTTCATCCGGTTCATGGCCGAGCACTACCGTCCGGACAGTCGTCCAAACCACGTCTATGTCATCAACTACAAGACCAGCACGGGCTCATGGGAGCCGCTGTTCGATAAGAAGGGCAAGCCGCTCTATCCCCTGCTGATGGCTGAGCTGGATGCCATGAAGGCGCTGCGGCCAACGGGCGGCCTGATGCTGCGCCGTGACGGCAGTGGCCTGCCGTGGGGTGGCAAGGGTGAGATGCTGACGCAGGTCGAGCGCATTTCGAAGAAGATCATCATCGCGGCGGGCCTGCGGCCTGAGCTGACGTTCACTTCGTTCGGCCGGCATGGTGGGACCACTGAAGCGAGCACGTCCGGCCTAACGGAAACGCAGTTGATGAAGAAGGGCCAATGGTCATCGACTAAAGCGATGGCGCACTACCTGCACCATGACGACGAGGCCAAACAGGACGCGCAGATAAAGCGCATCAAGCGGCGTCAGAAAGCGACCAGAAAGTGAACGTTTGTCGGAATGAAACAGCCCGACTTGTCGGAATGGAAATTAACGAATCTCGATAAGTATCTGAAAACATTGGAGCGGGTGAAGGGAATCGAACCCTCGTATTCAGCTTGGAAGGCTGCTGCTCTACCATTGAGCTACACCCGCGCAGGCGATGAACTATCACGCCACGCAGGCGGCCTCAACCGCTCATGCGGACGGCCTCGTCCGGCGGCCCGGCTTTGTTCCGCGGCCGGCGGCCGCGAAGCGCGCGCCCCTTAACACAGGCCGAATCCATGCCTATACTAAGCCTTCCATCAACAATGAAAGGAGGTGATCCAGTGTCTTACACCAAGCGCTGTCACCTCGCTGGGATCGCCCGCTAGGCCGTCTTCAAGGCTTCGCAAACAGGGCGCTCTCAGCGCCTGGACCAGCGAGTTACAACAATCGGGACGCGGCGGGCACCATCCCGCCGCGTCTTTTGTTTGGCTATCCCCTGGACAACTCCCGGGGCGCGACGGGCCGCGACAGCACCGCCCGGCAATGCTGGATCCGCTCCCGGACCGGCAGCCATGCCACCGCCGTGCCGATCATCCAGTCCATGATGGCAGCAGCGTTCTCGACGCTCGCCAGCAGCAACAACAGGCGCGCTGCGAGGCAAAGCGCTTTCGGCACGCCCGCCCGTGCCGCCAGCGAGAGCAGCAGGCACAGGAGCAGGACCAGATGCGGGGTCGAGATCATCGCGGTCATCGGAATCATTCCCGGTGAATCCAGAATTTTCAGAAGCCGAAGAGGTTGAGCGAGGACGGCCGCCGGCCGCGCCGGGTTTCGGCCAGGCGCTCACCGCCGTTGCTGGCCGAACTGCCGTAATAGCGATGATGGCCGCTGAAATCGTGGAAATCGCCCGCCTCGGACGCCGCAGGCATACGCACGCTGTCGCTGATGATGGTGGCAGGCTTCGGTGACATGACGGCCTCCGCTGCATGGCTCGACGCGTTTTCGCGTTCTGCCCGTCAGTCGTGCCGTTCAAGGCGTGCGTTCAAGCCGCACTCGAACTATCGTGTTTCAGGACTGTTTCGCGGCGGCTTCTGGACCACCATCCGGTGCGGCCTGAACAGCCGGCCCTTTTCCACCACCAGCACCACCGCGAGGGCCGCCAGCGTGCACAGGAAAAACCCGGTCGCGAACGGCAGCAGCGTGCCGTCATAGTCCTGGCCGATCGTGGTGCCGATGCCGATGCCGAGCAGCGTGGTGATCGAGCCGTAGAGCGACGACGCCGTACCGGCGATATGGCCCTGGGGCTCCATCGCGAGTGCTGTGAAATTGGCGAACATCAGCCCGAACGCAAACATCATCAGCGCCGCCAGCGCCATGAACAGCGGCAGTGGCAGCATCTGCAGTTTCGCCGCGGCCAGCATGATGCCGGCCACCGCGACGAAGCCGACCAGGGCGCCGTGCGAAATCACCCGCATGCCCACTCTGCCGACGAAACGGGCGTTGAGAAAGCCCGCGACGGCAACGCCGATCGCCACGGCCGCGAACGCCACCGGAAAATAGCGCCCGAGCCGGTAGATTTCGGTGAACACCTGCTGCGACGAGAACACGAAGGCGAACAGCGAGCCCTGCACGCCGCCGGCGGCGAGCGCATAGCCGAGCGTCTGGCGGTTGGTCACGGTCTGGCGAAAGGCGCCGAGCACGTCGGGAATCGCGAGCGACTTCCGCTCGGAGACCGGCAGCGTCTCCGGCATCCGCAGCGCGCTCCAGATCAGCGCCAGCACGCCATAGAGCATCAGCACGATGAAGATGCCGCGCCACTGCGTCAGCAGCATCACCGCCTGGCCGAACGACGGCGCGATGACGGGCACCGCGATGAAGACCATCATCGCCAGCGACATCACGCTCGCCATCCGCCTGCCGGCGTAGCAGTCGCGCACGATCGAGGTCGCGATCACGCGGGTGGCCGAAGTGCCCAGTCCCTGCAGCGCGCGCGCCAGCAGGATCGTCTCGAACGAAGGTGCTGCGATCGCGAGCAGGCTGGCGACGACGTACAGCATCATGCCGCCGAGCAAGACCGGGCGGCGCCCGAAGCGGTCCGACAACGGTCCCATCACGAACTGGCCGACGCCGAAGCCGAGCAGGAAGACCGACAGCACCGCCTGCGGCCGGTTGGCGACGGCGATGTGGAAGGCCGAGGCGATATTGGGCAGCGCCGGCAGCATCATGTCCATTGCCAACGGGTTCAGCGCCATGATCGAGGCGATCACGATGACGAATTCGGGAAAGCCCATCGGGCGGTGGTTCGATGAAACCCAGGCGTCGGCATTAATGTCGGTCACGCAGCGAACCTCATGGAGACCGGTCTGTTCTATCGGCTATGCTGCGCTGCACAAGTGGCTTTTCGGGATGGCAGCCGGCCTTCCGCGAACGAGCGCGCCCCGGGCGTGACAAAATGTCGGAATTGGCTCCGGCCAAACGTCTTTTGGGGGCAGTCCTTGGGGTGAAAAACCTATCGCAACGAAGAGAGGTACCGATGCTCTACGCCATCCTCGCCTATCATGTGGAAGCCCACGTCATGTCCTGGACGCCGGAGGAAGACGCGGCGCTGATGGCCGACCTGCATCGGGTCCATGACCATTTGAACCAAAAGGGCCGCCTCGGGCCCGCGGCCCGTTTGGGTGCGACGAAGAGGGCGCGGACCTTGCGGGGCCCGGGGCAAGGCCAGGTCATCGACGGCCCGTTCGCCGAGACCAAGGAACAGTTGCTGGGCTTCTACGTCGTGGACTGCGCCGGCGAGGACGCCGCGATCGAGGCCGCGCGCGACCTGCGCCGCGTCAATCCGAGCGCGGTCTACGAGATCCGCCCGATCTCGCTCTATCTTCCAGGCCAGCCTTTCCCGGTGACGGAGGCCGCAGGCGGGGACGAGGTTGGGAGCGCTGCCGGCTAATCAGGACGGACGCTGATTCTACGAAGCGCCTTGGCGCCCCGGTCCGTCTACGCTTTCGCTCCGCTCAAGCTACGCCGGACACGCTTCGTCCATGCGGGCTTTGCGCGGCTGCGCCACGCGGAGCCCGCAAGGGCGAAGCGTGGTGGGGGAAGAAGGACTCGAACCTTCGAAGTCATAAGACGGCTGATTTACAGTCAGCTCCCTTTGCCACTCGGGACACTCCCCCGTTCAACAGCATCGGAACCCACCCGCCGAAACGGCGGCAGGAAGGCCATGGATGACGTTAATACCGTGAGCCGATGGCGGGCTCCCGGTTGGGCGCGTTTATGGGCGAAGCCGCCCTCCAAAGTCAACCAAGGCGGACCGCTAAAACAGGCCGCGAGGGGGGCCAAATTGCCATAATCCGGAACCCGTGACACAAGGCGGCCATGAGCGATCGCGAGCGAAAGCAGCATTTTGGGCGTGGCGCCGGCAAAGGCCGGGAAAAGCGCCACGAATCCGGCCGCCGGCCGGCCTGGCGCGGCGGCGAGGCAAGCCACGACGGCCCGGTGATTCTCTATGGCTGGCACACGGTGGCGGCGGCTTTGGCCAATCCGCAGCGCCACATCCGCAAGCTGATGCTGACCGAGAACGCCGCGCGGCGGCTGGCGGACGAAAATATCGCCATTCCGCTGACGCCGGAAATCGTGCGCCCTGCCTTGATCGACCAGCGGCTCGGCCCCGACGCAGTGCATCAGGGCCTGCTGGCCGAAGCCGACCCCCTGCCCTCGCCCGACATCGACGACCTGCCGCAGGAAGGCATCGTGCTGGTGCTCGACCAGATCACCGATCCGCACAATGTCGGTGCGATCCTGCGCTCGGCGGCAGCCTTCGCGGTCAAGGCCATCGTCACCACCGCGCGGCACTCGCCGGAGGCGACCGGGGTGCTGGCGAAATCCGCTTCCGGCGCGCTGGAGCTGGTGCCGGTGGTCACGGTGCAAAACCTCGCGCGCGCGCTCACCGAAATGAACGACCAGGGTTTTTTGACCGTCGGGCTCGACAGCCAGGGCGGCGAGAATCTCGGCAGCGTGGCGTTGCGGCAGCCGCTGGCGCTGGTGCTCGGCGCCGAGGGCAAGGGCCTGCGGCAGTTGACGCGCGAGACCTGCAGCGTGGTGGCGCGGCTCGACATGCCCGGCGAAATCAAGAGCCTCAACGTTTCCAACGCCGCGGTGCTGGCGCTCTATATCGGCGCCAGCCGGCTCGGCCTGATGGCTTGAAAAGCCATCAGAAAAACCAGCGCCCGCTCGCGGGATGCGAACGGGCGCCGATGTCCTGGATCAAGCGCTTATCTCAGTAATAGCGCCGCATGTGCTCGTGCATCATGCGATGGCCATAGGCGTGCGGCATCGCCATCGGCATGCCGTAGCGCATGCCGTGATGCCGCGCGTAGCCGTAGCGGTAGGTCGGACGCACCGAATACCTGTAGTCGCGATGCCAGGCGCGGAAGCGCGGATGGGCGTGATAGCCGTAGACCCGCGGGCCGTAAGCGCCTTCGCGATAGGTCGGATAAGGCGCGAAGTCGCCGGGGCCGGTATAGGTCGGGCCCTGGTTGACGTAGTAATACTGGTGCTGCACCGGGGCGGGATAATACTGATACTGCGTCACCGGGTCGGGCAGCCGCTCGTAGCTCCAGCCGCCGCAGGGGGTGCAGCCGGAATAGACCGGCGCCGGGGGTGGAACATAGACCGGCGGCTGGTAGACTTGGGGCTGGGCGCACGGCTCGACATAGGCCTGTCCGCACGGCGAGCAGGAGCTGAACAGCCCGCCTCCGCACGCCATTGCGGGCGCAGCGCCCGCGGTCATCACGGCAAAAGCCGCCACCAATCCTGAAATCGTCTGACGCATTACTCTCTCCTGTGGACGTGTTTTTATTGGCCTGGGTTTAGTGTGGAAGTCTTCGGGGTCTCCGCTGCTGAAAATCCTGCGGCGGGATGGCTGGATCCTGCGGCATGGCGAAGCCGCCGACTTGCGGCGCGACGACGACCGGCGGCGGATAGAGGGGAACTTCGGGCTGCGCCGGCTGCGGGGTGGATTGCGCCGACCATGATTGATGATAGCCCTCCGCAGGCTTCGGCAGCTTGCGGTTGGCGGGGGGTTCGATTTCGAGACGCCCATAGCCGGGTTGCAGCCCGGCGCTCGGATAATAATGACCGACGTTCGGCGTGGGATCGACGTAGCGGCCGCCATACACCGTGGGCGTCACGTGCGTGTTCTTGCTGAGGCCCCAATCGCCCTCGACGACCGCATAGGAGGCGTCGACGCCGTTGATGATGATGGGAACTCCGGGCCGGCCGGGAATGACGAGGACGGGCGCGCTGTCGGCCACCGCCGCGACGGTCGTTCCGATCAAAATCGCCAGTACCAGCCCAGTACGCATTGTCGCGGGTCCCGATTGCTGAAGACAACCTAGCCGAATGCCCGGCCCCAAGGGTTAAAGGCCCAGGCCAAACTCCCGGTAAGCCTAACGCGTAAGGATTTACGCCTGCTCAATTACGAGCGACCGCGATCAGAAAATATTAACGGCCGCGTCGCTCTATGCAAACACCGTCGCGACGATGGTGGTGACGCCGATCGATACCGTGACCACGCCGACGGCGCCCTGCAGTCCGCCATTGGCCGAGGTCAGCCAGCGCGCCGAGACCGCGAGCGGCACGGCGATCACCGCCGACAGCGCGCCCATTCCGACCATCGAGCCGATCCCGAACAGCGCGACGTAGCCGAGCCCGGCCGCCGCGCTGGAGGCCTGCGACACCGCAAGCACCAGCAGCGCCGCCGAGCCGGCCATGCCGTGCATCAGTCCCACCAGCAGCGTGCGCCAGCGAAAGCCATGGGCGTGGGCATGGGCGGCGCGGGCATGCGGCACTGTTTCGCGGGCATGGTTGTGGGCGTGCAGATGCACCGTGCCGTCGTCATGGCCGTGGGTGTGGAAATGCACGCGGTCGCGCCACAGCCGCCACAGCACATGGGCGCCGAGGCCGACCAGCATGATTCCGACGGCGGTCTCGAGCGGACGGACGAGATGTTCCGGGATCGCGTGGCCGAGCAGCATGGCGGCACCGGCGAAGGCGAACAGCGTCAGGGTATGGCCGAGCCCCCAGGTCAACCCGTGCTTGACGATGTCGCCGATGTCGGTGCGGCGCGCGGCGATGGAGGACACCGCCGCGACATGGTCGGCCTCGAGCGCGTGCTGCATGCCCAGCAGAAATCCAAGTCCCAGAATTCCGAACATCTGTCCCCTGCTCTGTCACTTCCGTCATTGCGAGCGGAGCGAAGCTATCCAACTTTCCTTGCGCGGCAAAATGGATTGCTTCGATGAGTTTATCGTCGGGCGCGCATTCGCGCGACCCGTTGGCTCGCAATCACGACATACCAGTAGCCCGTCCGTCACGGCAAGATTCGGGCCTGAATCGCCAGGCCCCGAACGCCTCATCGAGCAGGCTCTTCATCGACGCCCGGGAGCGGCGGTCGGCCTGATCGCCGTAGAGCGCGGCGCGGATCATCGAGCCGTCGGCCGCCGGGTTGGTGAAACCACGCAGCGCGTTGCCGTAACTGAGGACCTGCCAGTGGCGGACCTTGGCCGCGCGCATCTCGTCCCCGGAATTTCCCATTCGGTTGCAGCCTGCACAAGGCCGGATTTGGAACATCGCAGGCCGCAAGCTGCGACGGCATCGCCATCACGCCTGTTTGAATCGCAAGCGAGCAAAATTTGGAACGTCGGTGGGTCTCCTCGCTTAGCGTCAGGTGACATCAACGGAGAAACGCATGACGAAACTCGGACTTTTAGGCACTGCCGCCGTTGCTTTCGTCGGTGCTGGCAGGCCCCGCGATGGCGCAGCAGCCATCAGCCATCCCGCCGCCTGCAAGGCGATGTATCCGCATGCCAATTGCCGGAACACCGGACCGGGCAGCCTGGTCACCGGCAGCTATCAATATTATCGCAGCGCCAACGCGCGGGACCGCGACGCCAACTGGAACGATGGCTGGCATGACAGCCGGAACGATGTCAGCTCAAACGACAACCGCTGGGACCGCCGCTATGATTCCCGGTTCTGGCCGGGCGATGTCACGGCCGGCGTCGCAGGTGCCCCGACCGGCACCGCGGATGCTGCGATCGGCACCGCGGGCGCCATCGCCACCGCGCCGTTCCGAAGCGACGCCTACGCCTACTACAACAGCGATTCCGACGGCTACACCGACAATGTCTATCGCGGCGGACCGCACCAGCGCTATGCCCCGCAGCGGAGCTATGCGCAGCTGAACGGCTTCGTCTGCCGGCCCGGCACCCGGTTCACCGGCGAAGACGGCCGCCGGCATCTCTGCCAGTAAGGTCCTGCCGTAACGGAAGCGAAAAAGGCGGCCGCGAGGCCGCCTTTTTCATGCCTGATGCGGGGCGGAATCGCCCCTTCGGAGGTTCTGGCCCTTTGCAGGCAAGTCTGGTATCTGACCGGCCGCAAGATCAGCGGAATCGAGACTGGCTTTCCATCGCCCCTGATCCCTTCAATTCGCCGGTTTAGCTCAGCGGTAGAGCAGCGGTTTTGTAAACCGAAGGTCGGGAGTTCAATCCTCTCAACCGGCACCATTTCCGCAGCGACTTCGTCATCGGCTTATTGCCGGCGCGCAACTGCCACGCAGACGTTGCAGACGTCCTGAATGGCTGTCGCAGCTTTCTGATGTTGGGCGTTCGGTCGTCTCCAATCTTTCCTTGCAGTCGTGGCTGGCATCGGAAATTAGAACGGGCTTGAGGAACGATTAGCTCCGGTCCGGCTTATCGCAGCCATGGCCGATACATTTGAAGAAACGCGACACGGTTCGAGCAGAGCCATCATCGCGTCGATACTTATACTCGCGGTACTCGCGGCTGCCGGTGTGGGAGCAAGCGTGTGGTGGCGAAACTCGGGCCAGTCGAACGAGACGACGACGACCGCCAGCGCTCAGCGTTCTGACGAGACCAGGCAGGCGCTGGCTGCGCTCGGGCAGACGGTGAGGGAAATTCAGGCCTCTCAGCAACAAATGGCGGCTCGCCTCGATGGAATTAAGAGGCAGCTGGACGCTGAAGGTGGAGAGCGAAAATTGCTCTCGGAGCAAGTCGGCGCGCTCTCCGGCCGCCTCGACAGTCTGGTGTCGTCGTCGGCGTCAGTGAGCACGACGCCTTCAAGAAGGCCGCCACCCGCCAAAAAGAAGCCCAAGCCGGCACTGGACCCCGGCTAGGACATCGGCCGCAGGGAAGACGATCGGCGCCTCACGCGCGCCGACCATCGTCCCGCGTCGCTCATGGCGAGGTAGCGGCCACGACGAACAGGCACTTCGACAGCATCGCCGCGGCGCCGTTCGCTTCATGCCGCGCGCCCGGCATGCACTCCCGGCTCCAGGTCAACGACTCTTTTCCCGAGCAGGGCCGCTTGCCACATGTGCCGGGCCGGTCCCGGCGCGCTTGGCGAAAGCGCCGCCACAATTCTTGTCGTCGGACGCGCAGTTGCCGGAATCGGGGCCTGCGCACTTGCCCTGTCCGGGGGTACTGCCGCAGACCTCGCCGCCGCCGACCTGGCCACCTCCGGCCTTCAGTTTGTTTTGCAGCGTCTGCTGAAGACCGGTGCTGGGCAGGCAGTGTTTGGTGCCGGTCTTGCAATTGATCATTACCATGCTGCTTTCGGCGGGATGACCGGCTATTGGCAGGATCGACAACGCCAAGGCGCGATCTGCGCTTCCGCCGGCGAAAAAGCCTGTCGCTGCGGCCAATGCAAAAAGATAGATCCATCGCTTTGTCATGCAAGCCTCCTGTTCGAGGTCGCCCCTTCATAGGTCGGAAGTTCGGCCGTACGGTTCAAAAGCGGGAATTCTTGTTCTGTCATTCTCCGACACCGGATGCGTTAGCGGCGGCCGGCACGACCCATGGCGCAGGTCGCAGACCTGAAGACCGACTCGAATTGTCGAAAATCGCGGCGACATCCGAAAGGTGCCGCTGCCCACATCTTCAACTCCTTCGGAAGCTGAGCAAAATTGTCCAGCAACTCCGGAGCCCCAGGACCATCGTTCGCGCCATCACCGTCCGCATATCGGCACTACCGGTGACTGAGAGTGTTGCGCTCCCGCCCGACCCCGAGGGAAGCATCATGCCAAAAGCATATTACCTGCCTGACCGCGTGAACGCGCAAATTCAACGTCCTCCATGTCCAAAATGCCTGACCAACATGATGCTCGCCCGCATCATGCCCGCACGACCCGGCTTCGACCTGCGCTGGTTCGAGTGCCCCAAATGCAATCACGTTCACGAGGTATTGGTCGCCAACGAAGCGTTCGGCAGTCCTTTCACGCCACCGGCGTAGGTTCGCTGGAGCAACGCCGGCGATCCGGGAAATCATGTCCGCTCCAATTTGCGCTGAATGCGATGCATCGTGGTGATCGGCTGTTAACGGCGTATCCAGCGCGACGCCAATATTAACCGTTCGTGACTCCGCAGCCGCTAAACTCGACCGGGCGGGTAAAGCATACGGAACGGGCATGGCAACGGGGCTGACCACACATCGAGACGCGCTGCGCCACACCGCGCTGCGCGTGGTCGTGGCCGCAGGTCTCAGCGTCGTCCTGACCGGGATCATGGCGGCCGCGACGTTCGGCACGGATCCGACCGCCATGGTGACCGTCGGCCGGGTGATGGCGTCCAACCTGATCATCAGCCTGGTCATTTCCGTCGTGCTGACCAGCGCAATCGCCCACCGCTCCGCTCTGGTGATGCGAGACCTCACGCTCGCACAGGCGGAGTTGCGACATCTTGCCCGCACCGACCAGCTCACCGGGCTGCTCAACCGGCGCGGCTTCGAGGAGGCGGCGATGTCGATCCTGGCCGAAGCCCGCAATGCAAAGATACAGGCCGCTGCGCTGATGTGCGACGTCGACCGCTTCAAGACCATCAACGATCAATTCGGCCACGAATTCGGCGACAAGGCGCTGACCGAAATAGCCGACGTATTTCGCTCGTTCGGCCAGCAGAACGATGCGCTGGTGGCGCGCCACGGCGGTGAGGAATTCGCGGTGCTGTTCACCGGCGTTTCAGCCGAGCAAGCCGCTAAATACGCCGACGAATTGCGCGGAGCATGCGCTGCGATCAAGCTGTCGCGGAACGGCATTTCGCCCCATGTCACGATCAGTATCGGGCTGGCCGTATCGGGCAGCGCGTCCGACCTGTCGCAGATCATGCGGATTGCCGACCAGGCCCTGTATACGGCGAAAAACGCCGGACGGGATCGCGTCGCCCGCGCCAATATTACGGAACCGGTCGCGGCCTGAAGCCCGCCGGCAGTGACGACACCCGCCCGCGCTTCGCCGCCGGTCAGGCCGCGATGCCTTGCCCGGACACCACCGTCACGGTCCACCGGATGGAATTGCTGGACCTGTTCTCCTTGACGGAGCGGACCATCCCCGAAACCGGCGATCCGTTCAGCATCACCGTCGCTTTTTCGCCCCGGTATTGCGCGTAGCGGCAGCGCCGGGCCTCTGCTGGATCGGTAATTTCGATAGTTTGCATGCATCACCTGAGGATCGCGGTACGCGAAACTGTTCCGCGACGATCCGCACGATAGAGGGGAAGCGTTAACGATAAATCCGTCCCCGCTGGCGAGCGGTTCGCTGGCCAATCGTAGCGGCGGGCATCGCCGCGGTCGCCTGGTCGATTTCGCCCGATCGATATGAGGGGCGCACGGCTCGTTCCTTAACGCATTGGCCCCACGGTGCTTCGACACAGTTCGAGGCAAACCATGTCCGATTCCGTCCAAATCCGCTGCCCCCGGTGCAAATCTCTTTTCAGGGACCGGGCACGCCGAATCCAGAGCGGTTATTCCAGGGAGTGCCCCAATTGCTCTGCTCTCATTTTTTTCGAAGACGGGGCCAATGACGAGGATATCCAGCGTGCGCTCCGCTCCGCCCGAAAGGTCCGCCTGGCGCTGCTGCGCGCGTAGCCGCGCGCGAGACCCTCACGGCTCCTTTCGCGCGCGTGCCCGAATTGTTCGCGCCAACATCGGTGCTGGTGGGCGGGCGCCGCCAGACCTCGGGTCGAATCCCTGCGGCGCAGGCGCAAGGCGGGCCTGCGTCCGCGGACCGGTCCGCTAAAACCACGAGCACACCAGCACCAGGTTAGCCGCGCATGCCGCGAGCAGCGCAACCGTCAGCGCGACATGCACTCGCTCGCCGGATGTTTTGAAGGTCGTTCCCATGACGGCCAAAACATCCGGCGATTCTACGCATCGAGTCTCGCGGATTATTTTTGGGGCAATTCAGGACTCGTTTACAACTCAGGGGGTCCAGCCCAAGACCCGGAGACTCGGGCCGAAACGGCCGGAAAGACGGCCAATCGAGCCGTCACTTGCGCGTGAGCCCGCCGCCGCCGGGATGAAACCCTCCTCCGACCGGCGCGTTGAGATGGTGATTTCTGGGAGCGACTGGATGCCCTACGCGCTATTCAGCAATGACGCCAAATTGAGCAAGGCCTTTCCGACCGAAGCGGACGTCTGGAAGCACGCCCGGAACAGCGGGCTGGTGGTCGACGTCATGTCCGACGGGGACAAGCCGGCTCCACGGCCGGTGCTGGACAATGACTACGAAATCAGGCCCTGCCGGCCGGACCCGCAGGAAGATCCCGCCAGGAATCAGGCCGAAGCCGAGCGCGAAGAGGAACGGGAATTTCAGCTCGGTCCGTGAGGGGCTGCCCGGCCCCGCAGTCCACGGCGCGCGAACGCGGAATCTCGAGATGCCGAATGACGAAACAGGCCTACGGCGTCACCACGGCCAGCGAAGCCTGATCGGAAGCGAGCGTGACGCAGGCCTTCCTGCGATGCAGGCCCCGGATCGCGCCGGTCACCTTGAGCACCTTCCCGGCAGGACAGGAAGCATCCTGCACGTAGGCGGTTTCATAGGGCGCCAGCACAAGCGGCTCGGATTTCAGCAGGTTTTGGGCAAGGCACGGCAGGGTTAGCGCAGTTAGGATCAAACCTGACAACAAGATACGCATGTTCATCGTCCACCAACCGGCGAACCCTTAATAGCCGACCACGGGCGCAAGTTCCGTAGACGGCAAAAATTATTTTTCGATTACCCGCAGCGGGACGCGGTCCGCGTCAGGAAAACAAAAAGGCCGGCGCGAGGCCGGCCTTCCCGTATCGTTCGAACTCGAAACCGCGTCAGTAGCGCGGGGCGGCCGGACCGCCCCACCCGAAGCGGTAGTTGATGCCGACCTTGACGGTATGCTCGTCGTCCCGGAAACGGGCGCCGACGATGTCCGCGGGCCCGCTGGTGAAGCTGGTGTTGCCGAAATTGTAATACTGGTACTCGGCCTTGGCCGACCAGTTCGGCGCGAACATGTATTCCAAACCGGCGCCGACGGTGTAGCCGTCCTTGTGGTTTCCATCGGTCGTAAAGGCCACCGGCACGCCGCCGGCGGAAACACCGATATTGCCGCTGTTGCGCCAGGCATAACCACCCTTGGCGTAGAGCAGCGCCGGACCCCAGGTGTAGCCGAGCCGGCCGGTGACCGAGCCGAGCTGCTCGTTGTTGCCGGTGGTTACCAGAGAGCCGCCGGGGAAAAGCACGCCGTTGTTGTTGCCGCCGCCGAGCCAGCTGTACTGGGCTTCGGCACCAAGCACCCAGTTAGGCGCGAACTGGTAATCGAAGCCGGCCTGCACGCCACCCAGGAAGCGGGCGTCACTTCCCTGCAGGCTGTTGTCACCCGCGAACGCGCCGCCGACATGGCCGCCGATATAGAAGCCGGTCCAGTTGTAGACCACCTGCGGCGCCGTATAGGCGGGAGCCTTGGTGTAGGTGCGTGCAGGCATGTCAGCCGCGAACGCGGGAGCCGCGAACGCGATCAGGGCAGCTCCGCCGAGCAGAAATTTCTTCATAACTGGATCCCCGTTATTGTCGTTGTGAGATCAATTCAAACAACGTGGCGTCAATTTGGTTGCTCCGCGGCAATGCCGCAGCTGTGATGGTTCGCAACCGTGACGGCGCGGCAACAACGGCTTTTTGTTCCATCGGAAGGACGATTTTTCGTCCAATGACAAGCGGTTTGCCGCTTTAGTTCCGTCAATGCCGTCAGCGGCGTGGTTCAGGCCTCGCTGAAAAGTGATCGCGGTTCCCGCCGGCCGCAGGGTGCCAGCGACCGATGGCGCCGTTCAATCGGCAGCTTCATCGTCCTCATCCGCCCAGGCGGTGCGAGGATGTGGCACGGGATGCGGTAACGGCCCGCGGTGCTCCGCGGCGGCGAGCGGATCGCTTCGATCGAACCAGCCCCGACAGCGCGGGCACCGCGCAAAACTCTCGGCATCGAACGTTCGGGCCGGAACGGCGCAATTGCGACGGTCGGACATGTCAGCCTCGGGAACCGACGGCGCGGCTCGGGTGCTCGCGCTCGTACGCCGCAGCCCGCCGCCGGGGCGTTTGCCCCTCCAGCCACGCTTCGGTTCTTGCCAGATCGGCCAGCGCCCGCGCGAACTGACGGGCGGCGCGGCGCTCCGGGCCCGGCGGCATCGCGCGCGCCTTGCGCACCGTCTCGACGGCGGCGTTGCGGTAGGCAAGGGAACGGCGGAAGAACAGCAGATTGCTCACGGCTCAACTCCGGTAGAAAATGTTCGCCACTATCGGCCGGCGTACCTGAATGCAGCCTGAAAGCCGCCGTCGGCTGCGGTTCACGCCGGCCAACGTGGAATCAAGCTGCAAAGGAACCGGGCATCGGTTGAGGCGTTTCTGTGGCGCAAGCCCGCGGAGGCGCCGATGCGGACAAGAAAACGGTCGGGGTTGGTCAGCCCGTCGGGGCTGTTGAAATTGCTCGGTCACGCGACCATGGGCGTCGCAATGGGTCTTGCCTTCGCGCTCATGCTGATCCTGATCGACCCCGCCGGCACTGCGACCTTGATCGCGCACGGCGGAAGGCAGGCGGCCGCCGTGATGGTCGGCACCCTGGTCGCGACCTTCGGGATCGGCGCGACCTTGACCGGCGCGATCTTCATCCTGACGGAAGACCAGCGATAGCGCGGACAGCCCAATCAAATGGTCCGCCGAAAGCCGGACCATCTTTCACCTGGCGGACCCACAGGCTTCCCTAGGTCATGCTGCCCGGCATGAAGCAACGGATCGAGATCTGGTTGTCGAACCGTATCGGCCAGACCATCGTGCGCCCCGCCCGGTTCGGTTCGGTGATGACGGCGTCGTCGGGAACATCGACCCAATTATTCTCCAGGCGGACCCGGTAGTGACCGCTCCTGGACTCCCAATCGGGATCGGCGACGCTTTCACCGTCCGCCATCGAGCAACACAATCCCCTGCCGCTCGCGAGATGATCGAACCAAGGCTTGAGCGGTGAATTGGCGTAGCGGCCATCGAGGTCGCGCGCTCTTACGCTGCCAACAAGGCAAGCAACCATCAGACTTAGGATCAGACCAAACACGATGCGTTTCATGTGCCACGCTCCTGAATGTCAAAACCCACCCCGCTGTCATCTCAAGCAATGTTCGTGCCGCAACCTCCGCGCGCTTTGCGAATCGTAGCGCTGTGTTAGCCTCCACAAAAATACCGGCGCAATCGCGGCGGTCGGACATGCGCAATCGCGCTCCCTCCGATCACGTTTGGTTGTTGCCGCTTCGGACAGCTGCATCAGGCGCAATCAGGCGTGTTGGTTCCGCCGAGTTTGATCGCCGATCATCGGCGTCGGCACGCGGCATGAGTCCGGATGCCGTCCGACGCTAGCGCGTCAGATTCTCCAACTCCGGAAACGGCGCGTAGACCGCGCCGGCGCAGGTGTCGCTGGCGTTATCGACCACGCGGTCGAGCCGGCCGTTGACGTAGACAATGGCGCGCTCACGCGGTTCGCGATAGGTGCCGTCGGATTCGCGCGGCGCAAAGCGCAGGCAGCTGACATAGCGCTGCCGCCCGCCGACCGTACGCTGCACCGGCTCAGCCATCACGGCATCGTGCACGCCTGCGGGATTGTTGAGATAGGTTCTCATGAACGCCAGCAATTCGGTGCGGTAATTATTGGGATAAGGCTGGTTGGCGCCGCCGCTATCAATGTTGAAGGCTGCGTCTCTGTCCTCGCCGCCGGCGCAGGCCGCAAGCGCGCTTCCCAGCAGCAGGATCGCCAGACACTTTGCTGATATTCCCAAGTTCGACCCGTCCGAAGATCCGACGCCCAAGCGGTTCTAGAGCATCCGCCGCGATCTTCACAAGGCAATTCCGGCCCGCACCATTGGGGACGCAATGGCGCGGGCCGGACCTGATATCCGCCGGGAGCGGCGGGGGCAATGTGGACAAGCCACCCCCGCGGACCAGTTTTTAGCCGCGCTTGGTGGAGGACCTAACGTGCTTGGTCGAAACCTTGGAGAATTTGTGCGACTTCAGCGCGCCCATGTGCTTGTGGAAGCGATGATGGCTGACGTGTCGGACATGATGGCGGCCCATCCTGGCATTGGCGTTCAGCACGCTCGGCTTGGTCTGCTTCACCTGCTCGGCCTTGATGACCGGCGCCTGCGCCGTCTTGGTGGCTTGGCCGGCGGCCAGCGCGGGGGCGGCGAGAACGGAAACTGCGAGCAGGGCTGCGGAAATGGTCTTCAACATGGTCGTCTCCTCCTTCAAGGGGATCACGAGGGGGCCGGTCGGTTGGCCGGGCCCGTCGATCATGGGTGCCATCCTGGAGGCCGCGCGCTGAACCTACCCTGAAGCGCGAGGGTGGACTTCGTTCATCTGGATGACATATTTGTCATGTTCCGTCCGGCCTGCCGGGCGCGCGACGCCCGGCGGAATGGCGCAAATGGGGTTCCTGCCCGGGAATGTTCTGATCGTCCGGGTGTTCAAGTCGATGAGGCCACTGAAGATCGGGAGCGACGGATGAACAAATTCGCAATCAGGCTTTTGACGCTGGCAATGTTCACGATGGCGCTGATCGCGGTGCCCCTGCTCACCCCAGCCCATGCTTCCGGCGACGAAAGTCCTTCGCCTCCGCCGTCATCGGCCACCAAGAAGGGAAAGAAGACCTCCAGCATCGAGGACGGCCAATTCATCGCGGCCTATCACGCAGCCTACGCCACGGTCTACGACCGCAACGATTACGCTGCCGCGATCGAGCAGTTGAAAGCACTCGGCCACGACGACAACGCGTCGGTCGCCACCTTGATCGGCTACTCCTATCGCAAGCTCGGCGACTACAAGGTCTCGCAGATCTGGTACGAGCGCGCGCTCAAGACCGACCCCAACCACGTCAAGACCTGGCAGTATTACGGGCTGTGGCAGGTCGAACAGGGCAACCGCGACCAGGCCCAGTATCATCTGAGCAAGATCGCCGCCCTCGCCGGTACCAACAGCGAGGAATATCGCTCGCTCGCCGCAGCACTTGAGAAGCCACCGGGCACGGGGCTCGTTTACTGAGTTCGCTCACTTGCGGTTCAGCCGGCGCACCCAAAAAAGGTTGCGCCGGTTTTGTTTTGTCCGGTAGCATCCGGCACGCCGTTGCCGAAATATTCGAAATTTCCTCGATCGTTATTGTCGTCTGACATTTCCGGAGATCGTGCACGTGGAACGATGGCTGCCGCCCGCGATCGGCTACATTCGCAATTGGATTGAATTTCAGGTACGTGCGTCGCAGCAACCGGGCTGCATCGTCGCAATCGCGCATCGCGGCAAGCTCGTCACGGAATACGCGCTCGGCGACGCCAATCTCGTTACCGGCGAAAAGCTGACCCCACGCCACCGGTTCCGGATCGCATCACATTCAAAGAGCTTCACCGCAGCCGGAATCATGAAGCTCCGCGAACGGCGCAAATTGCGGCTGGACGACGCGGTCGGGCAATATGTGAAGGGCTTCCACCGCCAGGTCGCGGACACGACCATCGCGCAGCTTCTTTCTCACAGCGCCGGGCTCACCCGCGATGGCGCCGACTCCGGACAGTTCGCCGATCGCCGGCCTTACCTCAGCCAAAAGGAGCTCATGGCAGAACTCCAGTCGCCTCCCGCGATCGAGCCCAATACCCGCTTCAAATATTCCAACCACGGATTCGGATTGCTCGGTCTGGTGATCGAAGCGATCACCGGCGAGCCTTATCGCGTCTGGATCGAACGCGAGATCATCGACGCCGCCGGTTTGCGAGAGACCAAGCCCGATATGCCGATTGCCAGAGGCATTCCGTTTGCGCGCGGCCATACGCTCCGGCTTCCCGCAGGCCGGCGCCTCGTTATTCCCGGCGATAACCCGGCGAACGCAATCGCGCCGGCCGCCGGCTTTGTCAGTACGGCGGCGGACGTGGCCCGCTTCTTCGCGCAATTGGCACCAAATGCGAAGCGAAGCCTGCTCTCCCCTTCCAGCCGCAAGGAAATGACCCGCCATCACTGGCGCAATCCGCATTCAAGTCTGGAAGGATACTACGGTCTTGGCATTATGAGCGGCAAAACGGCCGGTTGGGACTGGTTCGGCCATACCGGATCATTTCAGGGCTATATCTCACGGACCTGTGTCATCCCCGCCTGCGACCTGGCCATCACGATCCTGACCAACGCCGGCGATGGCTGGGCCGGATTTTGGCTCGATGGCGCCATGCACATTCTGCGCGCCTTTGCTCGCCGCGGCGCTCCCAAACGGCGCGTTCGCGACTGGACCGGAAGGTGGTGGAGCATGGGGGGTGCGCTCGATCTCGTTCCCATGGGAGACCTCGTGATTGTCGCCAATCCACACACGTTCAATCCATTCCTGGACGCGACGGAGATCGAGGTCACAGGCCGCGATACCGGCCGGATCTCACAGGCTGCAGGCTTCGGCAGCCATGGCCAAGCCGTTCGCCGCACGCGCAACAAGGCCGGTACGGTCACTGATATCTGGCTCGCGGGCGGAAACCTGAAGCCGGAAAAAACCCTGGCGGCGGAGATGGAGCGCAGATACGCGCCGGGCCAACGGCATCGGCCCGATCACGCTCGGTCGTAAGGTCCAGCGAGCTTGCCGCTCACTTCATCAGCGCCTCGACCTCGCCCCGGAACGCCTGGCGCGAGGCGTCGCGCGAATAGAACATGTGGCCCCCCGGATAGACCACGAGCTTGACGCGGTCGGGCGTGGCAAAGGCGGGGAGCTGGTCGAGTTCGATCCTGGTGCCGAAATACGGCGTGGCGAGATCGAACAGCCCGTGCCCGACCAGCAGCTTCAGCTTGGGGTCGAGCGCGAGGATCTGCCGCAGTTCGGAAATCGATTGCGGCGGGCTGATGCCGTGGCCGAAGTTCCAGGCCTTCTCGACCTCCCCGTTGAGCAGATGGTAGGAGCCGTCCGGCCGCCAATTGAGCGTGCGCGTGGTGAGGTCGACCGCAGCACTGGTGAGCGGTGCGACCAACGCCTCGCCCGAGGGATCGCTGAAATGAAAGAAGCTCGAATCCGGAAAGGGATCGATGCCCATGACCGACGCATCGTAGCGTCCCGTCACCTTGCCGTTCCTGCGGTCGAATTCCCGCCGGAATTCGATCGCGTCGAAACGTCCGGCCAGCCGGCGGCTCACCCCCTGATCGATCCCGGTCAATGAAGCCACTTTGTCGGCCAGCCGGTTCGTGGCCGTGGTGTCGGCCTCCCCTTTGACCAGGTCGAGAAGAAAATCGCCGCGCGCATAATTTTCGACATCGGTCATGTCGGCACGGGTGACCGCGCCCTTTGCCTCGCGCGCCACCGCTGCCATGGTGGGAAGGCTCGCCACATATTGCCCGAGGCTGGAGCCTGAAAATTCGCGGAAGTCGAGCACCGGCGAGACGAGGATCAGGCCCTTCACCCCGACGCCCTGCTGGACCTGCAGATTGCGAACGATCTTCGGGCCGCGGATGCCGCCATAGCTCTCGCCGGCGACAAATTTGGGCGACAGCAAGCGGCCGGACTTTTCCAGCCAGCGCCGGATCGTCAGCGAGATCGAGTTGACGTCGCCGTCGACCGAGAAAAACCGCTTGCGCACGTCGTCGCCGGTCGCGACGAAGCGGCTATAGCCGGTATCGACGGGATCGATGAAGACGAGATCGGTGAAGTCGAGCCAGGTCTCCGCATTGGGCTTGAGATCGGGCGACGCCGAGGGGATCGCCGCGTCCCCGTTGATCGCCAGCCGCCACGGTCCGACGGCGCCAAGTTGCAAATAGGCGGAGGCGGCGCCCGGCCCGCCGTTGAACAGGAAAGTCACGGGCCGGTTGGCCGGATCAGCGCCGTCGAGCTGATAGGCGGTGTAGGCGATATCGGCCTGGGGCTCGCCCTTGCCGTCGAACAGGCGGATCGAACCCGCGGTCGCCGTGAAGGCGAGCGTGCGTCCAGGAAGCACCAGCGTCTGCTTGGTCGTTGAATCCGCCGGCAGCTTGTGTTGCTCGGCCGCGACCGGCGCCGCCGGCGTAGACGCGCGTCCGGCCGCTCCTCCGGATTTCTGCGCCGAGGGCGCCGCAGCGGGGTGCTCGTGGGGCGGCGGCGCATCCTCGGCCCGCGCCGTCGCCAGCATGGCGAAGGCAAGAAGCACTGCGGCGAAGCCCGCATGGCGCGGCGCGGCAAAACGGATGGCCATGTCTGTTCCTCTCCCTGCTTCCCGCGATCCACCCGAAACGGCCGCATTCACCATATGCGCGGCGATGCATCGGATTGAAGCAGGTTTATCGTTCAAAACTGCGGCGGCCTGGCATTGTTGGCAAGCGCCAGACATAGCCGGCTTTGCCGTCAGGCTCATCGCACGATCCGGTGACATGCAGGAGAACGCCTCGCCTATCTCGACAAGGCCGGCCAAGGTCGTATAGACGACCTTCCGCGCAACCCCAGCCTCCCCGCGCCAATATGAGCCCGCGATCCCATGAACAGCCCCAAGCGATATGACCGGATCGCCTTCGTCGCGAGCGCCAGCACCGAAGCGCAGGCGGCGCTTCAGCAGCTGGTCGGGCTTTACGGCAATCACGATCCCGCCGAGGCCGACGTGGTGGTGGCGCTCGGCGGCGATGGCCTGATGTTGCAGACGCTGCATGAGCAGATGCGTACGGGCAAGCCGATCTACGGCATGCACCGCGGCACCGTCGGCTTTCTGATGAACGAATTCTCGACCGCCGACCTGCACGCCCGGCTCGCCGCCGCCAGGGAATCCGTGATCCATCCGCTCCTGATGCGTGCCATCGACGTGCACGGCGTGGTACATATTCATCATGCCATCAACGAAGTCGCGCTGTTCCGCCAGACCCATCAGGCGGCGCGCCTGCGGATCCTGATCGACGAACGCGAACGCATGGCGGAACTGATCGCCGACGGCGTCCTGGTGGCGACGCCGGCGGGGTCGACCGCCTACAACCTTTCGGTGCAGGGGCCGATCATCCCGATCAATGCCCCGCTGCTGGCGCTGACCCCGATCAGCCCGTTCCGGCCGCGCCGCTGGCGCGGGGCCCTGCTCCCCAACACCGCCTACGTGGTGATCGAGGTGCTCGAGAGCGACAAACGCCCGGTGGCGGCGGTGGCCGACCACGACGAGGCGCGCGATGTTCGCCGCGTCGAGGTGCTGTCCGACAAGACCATTGCGATGCGGATGCTGTTCGACCCCGGCCACAGCCTGGAAGAGCGCATCCTGAGCGAACAATTCGGGGTTTGACCCCCGATTTCCGCACCACCCCGGCGATCGTTCGCAACCATTCGTTAACGGCGCCGCGATATGGTTAACGCCGGGTATACCGTTGTCCCCGGTACGCCCTCAGGGCCCGGCTATGTTTCGTATCGACTTCAACAAGCTGCGATTTCTCGTGTGCGACGACAATCCGCATATGCGCCGCATTTTGCGGACGCTCTTGCATTCGTTCGGCGCGCGCGAGGTCTATGAAGCCGAGGACGGCGCCACCGCGCTGGAAATGTACACCCACTACGTCCCGGATATCGTCATCACCGACTGGTCGATGCCGATTTTCGACGGCCTCGAACTCGCGCAGATGATCCGGCAGCCGGAATCGAAGGGCAATCCCTTCGCCCCCATCATCATGCTGACCGGCCATTCCGAAAAGCGGCGCGTCACGGTGGCGCGCGATGCCGGCGTGACCGAATTCCTCGCCAAGCCGATCTCGGCCAAGGGGCTTTATCAGCGCATCCTGAACGTCGTCGCCAACCCGCGCCCGTTCATCAAGACCAAGACCTATTTCGGCCCGGACCGCCGGCGCAACACCAGCACGGCCTATATCGGCCCCGAACGGCGCGTCGGCGGCGAGGTGGAGGTGCTGCAGCAGCCGTCGTTGCTCGACAAGGCCCGATCGACCGTCTAGCCGGTCGAGCTCCAAGGAAACCATCATGGCGAACGAAAAGCGCGACATCGAGATCAAGGCCTTCGCCGATCATCACGTGATCACGCAGCCCAATCCCCTGCGCAAGGTGCTGCGGCGCGTCGACGAAAAGGATCTCGACGATCCCGTTGCGCGCGCGGAGAAGGCGCTCGCCGGCCTGTCGGGCGAGTTCAAGAACTGGATGACCATCGAGGCCGACCGGCTCTCGGCCGCTCACGCCGCCATTCTCGAGAACGGCTTTACGAACGACAATTGTGAAGAGCTGTTTCGCGCCGCCCATGACATCAAGGGCGACGCCGCCACGTTCGGATACCCTTCCGCCGGCGCCGCCGCCAATAGCCTCTGCAGGATCATCGAGCACGCGCCCGAGCTCGCCGAGGTGCCGTCCAACCTGATCGCGCACCATATCAACGCGATCCAGGCCATCGTGCGCGAGCGCACCAAGCTGGACAACGTGACCGTGGCGACCATGCTAAGCCGCCAACTCCGCGGCGTCGCCGACGAATTTCTCATGCAGGCCAATCGCGACCGTCCCGAGCATCTCGAGGCGATTCTTGCGCCGAGCCTCGCACCGGGAGATTGAGAAATTTCAATTGTAGTCCGCGCGCACGCGTGGACCCATGACCACAGGCCGCCGTTGCTGCGACGCGGCGTTCGAAGGTCACAACCACCTTTTCAAATCATCACCGACACGGCGTATCGGGCCCCCGTTCGCGGGGACGACGCAGAAGGTGATGTATCTGATCATGCCGCGATCGGCTCATGCAGGATCGACGTGACGGCTTCCTCGGCCATCAGCTCGTCGCAGAACAGGCGGGCTTCTTCCCGCGCCGATTCGGTTGCAAAGCGCCGCAACAGGATCAGGAGCGGTTCGGCGGCCAATGGATCGGTTTCGCAATGAGTCAGCACGCGTTCGACCATCCGGCGCCGCAATCTGGCGGCGCCGCCGAGCGTGTCGACAAATCCCATCTCATGGCAGACTTCGAGCGCCACCTGGAACGCGGCGAAGGTCGATTCCGGCAGTCCGGCGCGTTTGAGCAGCGCCTGCAGGCTGGCGCCGCCGCGGTCGTGCAGCAGCGCGGAGACGCGGGCCTGCGGCAGGCCGGACAATTCCGACAGCGCATGGTCGAACAGCTCGAGATTGCCCGACAGCAACGCGCGCAGGATCAGGCCAGCGGTGAGCTGGCCGGTGGCGCGCAGATGCCGCACCAGGCCGCGCATGTCGTCGCCGCGCGAACGCGCGGCGATATTGACGGTCGAGCGCTCGCGCGCTTCGCTGGCGATGCGGCTTGCGCGATCTTCGCTCAGCCAGTTGCGGGCGACCACGAATTGCGCCAGCGTTTCCGAGAGTTTTGCAACCAGCGCGACCCGCGTCGCGGCGGGGAGATCCTCCAGCACCAGCATCGATTCCCGGATCGCGGCGAGGTGGCCATGGCGCTCGACGATGCGATCCCATGAAAACGGCGCGAGTTCGGCATAGGCGTTTTCGATCAGCTCGAGCGCCGCCGCGGCGGTGCCAACCTCGGCGATCGCCGCGCAGACCGAGGCCGGCAGATTGATGCGGCGGGCGATGGCGCATTGCGTCTCGTCATTGCCGGTCGCGATGATGTCGACGAGGTCGGCATCGATGAGCAAAGGTGAATGTTCGAGCACCGGCAGCGCCACCGACGGCTGGTCGAGCGACAGGGCCTGCACGATGGCGGCGGGGGCTTCCGTGCTGCGGGCAAACACCTCGGCCATGGCCTGGCGGACGAGCGGCGATGCGTCGTCGAGCAGCATCAGCAGCGCGCCCTCGGCGGCTTCGCGGTCCTCTTCGGTGAGATCGGAAATCAGCCAGGCCCGCGCCAATGACCGCGTTGCCTCTGCCCGCTCGCCTGCCGGAGCGGTCCGTATCCAACTGATGAACTGCCGAACGATCATTGTCCTGCCGGCTTACGCAACCTGAAACGACACCGTGACGCGATGCCACTGCAAGACAAAATAAACCACGACGCTTAACAAAGCGTTCACCATAAACGGCTGGTTTTATTGACGTTTTGTTAAGGGTGCGAGGCCGGCTAGCTGAAAGTGCCGTCGCGGTCGCTGAAGAGATCGAGCCGCTGCGGGGCGCGGACCTCGGGCGTTTGCGTCAATGCCGCGGCCGCGGCCGGCGCCGCACTCGCAACCGAGGTCAGCGACGAGGACTTGCCCCACAACTCACGAACCGCCGGCGAGACCGGCTGCGCGCGTTCGCCGGGGGCCTGAAACAGCGAGCGGAAGATCGGATCGGTCGATGGCGAGGTGTTGCTCGCTGTCGACGCGGAAGCCACCGTGACCGGCGCGACCGCGCGCACGTCCGGAAACGACGACAGATAGGCGGCATTGTCGATCGCAGGCGCCGCCGGCGCCGCACTCGCGACCGCGAAGTTGGGCCGGATGTCGCCGCCGACCGACGCCATCGCGCTGCGGGTGGCCTGGGAATTGGCGGCGCCGGCGTAGCGCGCGGTCAGCACCGAATAGACTTCGGAAACGGTGCGCGCCTGCCCGGAGCGGTCGAAGAAGATCGGGCGGTTGGCCGCGGCGGCGTTGGGAAACAACCGCGCCGCTGACGCCTGCGGATTATCCTCGGCGTTC
This sequence comes from uncultured Alphaproteobacteria bacterium, assembly GCA_963721275.1. Taxonomy (GTDB): domain Bacteria; phylum Pseudomonadota; class Alphaproteobacteria; order Rhizobiales; family Xanthobacteraceae; genus Bradyrhizobium. The sequence goes on from CAVRIQ010000015.1 coordinate 74,290, forward strand.
GAGATCAGCTTGGCCGCGCCGCCGACCCCCATGAAGTGCGCCATATAGAGTTCGCCGTCGGTCGGACGCCGCCCGAGCTTGCCGGTGAGCTTGAAACTGTTGGACTGGGTCAGCACGGCCGCCATCGACGAGGCGGCGGCGGGATCGTCGCGCAGCTTCATGATCGCAGTTCGAGCGGCGGGATCGCCGACCGAGTAGCCGCCGGAGCCGGTTTTGGTGATGGCGTCGGCGTATTTGCCGTACCCGAGCTGGGCGCCGGCTTCCTTCACGGTGCCGAGCCAGGTCTGGTCGATGAACTGGAACAACCCGCGGGCCGACGAGGTCGAGGCGCCCGCGGTCGGATTGAAATTGGATTCCATCTTCGCGGTGGCGAGCAGATATTCGAAGCTGGTGCCGGTGGTGCTGGCGGCCTGCTTGATCGCGCCGGCAATCCGCATGCGCGACGGGGCGACACCTGCCGTTGCCGTGGCGTTTGAAGTGTCAACCGACATGTTTGGTCCTCGCTCCCCGCGAAACGACCCCTCCGGCCTGTTCGAGAGCTCCCACTGACGCCCAAGCCACGGTCACACTGCGGTGATTATGGTTAACGACGGGTTAAGGAGTTCCGACCGCTGGGTCGTGATTTCGGGATGCGCCGTCGGGCGCCGGCCCGTCGGACGCCCCGAAATGACCGGATTACTTCCGATAGACCGCCTTCGGATCGAACAGCCGGTCCGCGTCCACGAAGGACAATCGCGCCCCGCCCTCGCCTGCCTCGATCTTGCGGTAGAAGCAGGAACGGCGCCCGGTGTGGCAGGCGGCCCCTCGCTGCTCGACCCGGATCCAGACCGCATCCTGATCGCAATCGAGCCGCATCTCGACCACGCGCTGCGTCTGACCTGAAGTCTCACCTTTCCGCCATAACGCGTTGCGGGAGCGGCTGAAGTACCAGGCTTCGCCGCTCGCAATGGTCTTGCGCAGGGCTTCATCGTTCATGTGCGCGACCATCAGCACATCGCCCGTCGCCGCATCGGTGGCGACGCAGGTGACAAGGCCTGACGCGTCGAATTTGGGCCGGAATTCCAGCCCTTCCTCGATGTCGTTGGTTTGCGCTGATGTCGACACAGCCGGTCCTCGCGATTCCACCGCGCTTTCGAGCGAAGCATACCCTCGGACGTGATCCGGGGGTGGACGCCGGTTCGCGTGAAGAAAACGCGTCAAAAGTACAAAACGAGGTTACCGCTGCGAGCCTCGCACCATGGACAGGAAACGTGCCTGCTCCGCCGGATTGTCGCGGAACATGCCGGTAAAGCGGCTGGTGAACGTCATCGCGCCGTGCTTGGCGACGCCGCGCACCGACATGCAGGTATGCTCCGCCTCGATCATCACGGCAACGCCGCGGGGCTTTAGCACCTCGTCGATCGCGGCGGCGATCTGGGCGGTCATATGCTCCTGGGTCTGCAGCCGGCGCGCGAAGATATCGGTCAGCCGTGCCAGCTTCGACAGTCCCACCACTCGCTCGACCGGGGTATAGGCGATATGCGCCTTGCCGTAGAACGGCATCATGTGATGCTCGCATTGCGAGGTAAACTCGATGTCGCGGATCAGCACGAAATCGTCATAGCCTGCCGTCTCGCCAAACGTGCGGTTCAGCATTTCAGCCGGGCACTGATGATAGCCCTGATAGAGTTCGTCGAAGGCTTCGACCACCCGGCGCGGCGTATCCAGGAGACCTTCGCGCTGAGGGTTCTCGCCGATGTAGCTGAGGATCGTCTCCACCGCAGCTTCGGCTTCGGCGCGCGACGGACGCGGCTGGTCGGCGCGAACGGCGGCGGCGAGAAACTCGGAAGGGTCGAGTTCCGCCGGACGCGCGTCCGGGGCCTTCGCCTCGGATGGCTTCATTTCAGAAGACTTGATTTCAGAAGACTTGATTTCAGAAGACTTGCCTGGGCGGAGGGATTTGATCAATGCGTCCATGTCAACTCCGTTCGACCGATCCAGAATGGACCGGAGTGTCACCGGCAGACGGGGCGGTTCGCCGCCAGACGCCTGAACCTACTATCCTAACACCGACGGCCGGACTGTATTTCCGCCATCGGCCCCCATATATAGGGCTGTCGCCCGCGCCCGCCAAGGGCGATGCCACCCGACAGCCCGAGACCGCAAGCTTATGCTGAACGACATTTACAACAAGCGGATCATCGAATTAGCCGGGAATATCCCCCGGCTGGGACGGCTCGCCGCACCGGACGCCAGCGCCACGGCGCATTCCAAGCTGTGCGGTTCGACCGTCAAGGTCGACCTCAGGATGGACGGCCCTGTGGTCACCGACTTTGCCCATGACGTGAAGGCCTGTGCGCTCGGCCAGGCCTCCTCCTCGATCATGGCGAGCCACGTGGTCGGCTCGACCGCGAGCGAACTGCGCGAATTGCGCGAGACCGTCCGCAAGATGCTGAAGGAGAACGGCAAGCCCCCGGAAGGCAAATGGGCCGATATTGCGCTGCTCGAGCCGGTGCGCGATTACAAGGCCCGGCATGCCTCGACCATGCTGACCTTCGACGCCGTGGTCGACGCCATCGGCCAGATCGAGGCCAAGGCAAAACAACCGGCATCGGCGTAAGCGGTAAGTTCACACATTGTCATGCCCGCGAATGCGGGCATCCGGTACGCCGGGAAATCTCGATCCACCACCGAAGCCGCGGCATACTGGATCATCCGCTTTCGCAGATGATGACACCGTTTTATTTTTTGGATCTATTGCCGCTACTTCGCCGGCGTCGCCACGATGCCGCCGGTCGGAACGATGGCCTCCGCCGTCTTGGTGGCTTTCGCCGGTTGCGGATTGGTCGCAGCGTCTCCTGCACCGACAAAACGATCCTGCACGGCCTTGGGCGTCAGCTCGGCCACCGGCGCGCTGGCGACGTCCACCTTCGGCAGCACCGCGGCAACCGCATCGGTGGTCACGAGGTTGGTCAGCCGCAGTTCCTCGCGCGACAGTTCGTGCAGGTCTTCCCACGGCGGCACGTTCAGGGACAGCAACAACAGATCGCCCGCCCCGCCCATGTCGAAGGTGTATTTGGCGAGCCGTCCGATGTCGCGTTCCACGATCATCATGTCCTGCGCGGTATAGCTCGCGGCCTTGGCATCGTCGGCGCGGTCGCCCATCCAGATCTGATGCACCCGGACGTGCGCAGCCTCGGGGACGTAACGCGTCTTGCCCGACAGCAGCAGATACACGCACATCGACTCGCAATAGGCTTCGGGATCAATGCTGGCCCGATCGGCCTTCGCGGAATGGGTCTGCACGCTGATGCCGACGGTGGTCAGCAGGCCGAGACTGCGCCAGTGCCGTCCAAGCGTGATGGAATCGTTCACCGAGCCGCCGCTGGAATCCAGCACGATCGTGGCGCCGCCAAGATCGCGCCCGCGCGCGAATTCATCGAAATCCCTGGGGCTGTCGCCGGTCACGATGCCGACCGCGCTGATCCAGCCCCCGCAATTCGGCTCGCAGGCGACCCAGCTGAAGCGCATCGGCAGTTTGCGTTGTTCGAGGCTGGCGCCGGCATGCGCCGCACCGCCGGGCGCAGCCACGCCGGACAATGCGATGCAGAATGCGGCGGCGCCGAGCAGCGCCCAGCCGCGAGCTTTGAGCGAGTTCACGAGCCTCAATTCGGTTCCTTCCCCGCTAACCCCAAAACGAGCGCTGGCAACGGCCCCAGTTCAACGCCATATGATTCTGTCATATCGGCGTTATCAAAAGGGTAACCGTGGCAAACTTCATCGTCCATAGAACCTTTGCTGCACCGCCACCCAAATCATTGATATTTCCCAAAGTGTGGCACAATTACTTGCGATGAAGAGTTCCATGCCCGGGAACCGCGCAAAGCCACGCTTATGATTGCAGCAAGCCGCCCATGAAGCATTCATCGTCACAGCCTTGTGTGGATTGCGCCAACGCAGCCGCTCGCCTGCCGCGCAATGCCGCGCGCGCCCTGATCTGGATTTACCGCCACACGCTGTCGCCTTTGGTCGGTTACAACTGCCGCCATCTGCCGACCTGTTCGGTCTATGGCGACGAGGCGATCGAGCGTTTCGGGCTATGGGGCGGCGGCTGGATGACGCTGGCGCGGCTGTTGCGCTGCCAGCCCTGGGGGACCTCGGGGATCGACAATGTGCCGCCGACGGCACCGCCGGGCGCGCGATGGTATCTGCCATGGCGATACGGACGCTGGCGCAGCGTCAACGCGCCGCCGGGTTGATATACCTGCGCTGATCCGCATCGCCGCGATCTGTCCCGGGCTAGATTTGCTGCAGTGCTTCCTGGCGAAACGCGCATTGCTGGCGTGCCGGGAACCGCGGCGCCACAGCGACATTGATTTCATACCTTCGCTTCGAGGGTCCAATCAATGCGCTGGAAAATCAGCCATGGGGGCCACGACCCCCGACACATCGATCTCCTGGCAGCACTTGTGCTTGTCGTTTTGATCGTTGCGGCCTGCAGATTTTTCGCCGGGTATTCCGACCAACCGAGCAACACCGCCTTTATCGTGCCGAGCCAAAGCGTTCGCTGGTGAAGCGTCCGTCATCAGCGCGAAAACCAGAAGTAACGGTGCGACTGCCCGATCGGCGCCGGCGGACGCGGCGCGCGAGAACGTCGAGGTTTGGGCGGCGCGGGTTCGGCCGATGGGGCTGCCGACGTCGTGTCGGCACCGCCTGCGTCATCGGAAGCCGTCCTGACCGCCAGCAGCAGGTTCGATTCATGCGAGCGCCAGCGGTAGCCGATGCCGAAATCCATCGGCTGGGCGCGCCGGAACAACTCGGCATAGTCCGGCTGGTACATTCCGGGAAACTTGTCGATCGGACCGGCATAGCGGCCGAATGGAAAGAACCGCCATTTCCTCGGATTGTAGTCGGCAAGCGGAATGCCGGAATCATCCTGGATGATGGTGGCGCTGTGCGCGAGCAGGAACTCGCGCACGGTGGTGAAATTGCCGGAGTGCAGCAGATAGGACGCGCTCTTGATCAGGCTGTTGCCGGGCGCGAGCGTCTGGCAAAACTTGAGGAAACCCGAGACCTTGACGCCGGGATTTGAGAGATCGGTAGAAAAATAATACAGCGTCTTCTGCTGGCCATCGCCGCCCGCGAACACGATCCGCACCCCGTGCGTGGCGTTCTTGCCGGGATTTTCGCCGGCGACATACGCGGCGCCCTGGTCGTCGAGCGCGACCGGGCTGACCTCCCGGATGGTCTTGCCCGCGCGTGCCAGGAACACGTAGAGGATCGGCAAGGTGCCGCTGAGCTGTCCGGCGCGCAGATCGGCTTTCATCTGCTTGGTGATGAAAAAGCTGAAGCTCAGGATCGAGCCCATCGAGCGCTCGACATTGTAGAGCGCGGCTCCCACCCCTCCCCGCGGCAATCGCGTCAGATCGGGCACCGAACCCGGCGGCTCCAGCGCGCTCAACACATAGGTCGAGGCCTTGGAGTAGAACGCGTCGGCATAGAGGAAGTCCGGACCCGAGAACATGTAGAACATCGTCGGCTTCGGCGCGGCCAGATTGGCGCTCGCCCAGGCCCGGATCTTCGAAAGCTGACGCTCCTCAAGCTGCGCGAACGCCGCGTCGAAGAATTTCGCGTGCCGCTGCCAGGAAGGGTCCTTGGTCAGCGGCGTCAGCGGCGAATCCGCCGATGGCGTCATCCCCGCAAGGAACCGCGCCGTATCGTTTGCGGTAACGTTATCGGCGGCGCGCCCCGGCATCGCCGCCGCCAGGAACACGGCTACAGCGACGGCCGCGATTTTCATGAACTGACGCATGCTTATTCGCGGTCCGGGGATGAAATTGCGAAATCGTCGCGCCTGCGGAAAACGGCATAAATCAAGAGCCCGGAAATCATGATCAATGCACCGAGGGCGGACTGCAGCGGCCGTTCCGTCAAAAGATAGTACATCATGAAGGCCGTCACGAGCAGGAAAACAACCGGTGTGATCGGGTATCCCCAGGCGCGGTAGGGCCGCGGCGTGTCCGGCCGGGTGATGCGCAGCTTGATGACGCCGAGCACGGTGAAGAACGAACAGAACAGCAGCGCGAACTGGATGAAATCGAGCACCGCCTCGAAGCTGCGGGTGAACAGCATCAGGCTCGCGACCGCGAGCTGGAACAGGATGGCGTAGGCCGGCGCCCCCTTTGCCGACTTGCGGGCGAATATCCGCAAGGCCGGAATGTCCTCCCCCATCGTCATCATCACGCGCGGGCCGATCCACATCATCGCGCTGATGGAGGAGATCAGCCCGATACAGATCATGGCGCCGACGATGCGGCCGCCGACGTCGCCGAAGATCGTGCTGCCGGCAATGCGGGCGACGTCGAGTTGCCCCGACAGTCTGTCGATCGGCGTGGTGTGCAGGAACACCGCGTTCAGCGCGACGTAGAGCACCAGCACGATCAGGGTCCCCGCCAGCAGCGCGCGCGGCAGGTTCTGCTGCGGCGTGCGCATCTCGCCGATGATGTAGGTCGCGGCGTTCCAGCCCGAGAATGAATACATCACGAACACGAGCCCGATCGCAAACGGCGCGCCGGCGATATGGGCGAAGTCGCCGGCCTGCGGCGCGAACGAGACCGGTTGCGGCGTGCCGACGACCAACCCGGCGATCAGGAACGCGACGATCAGCACCACCTTCAAGATGGTCGCGATCAACTGAAACGTGCTGGAGTGCCGGACGCCGGTCAACTGCACGCCCGACACCAGCCAGACGACGCCGACGGCAAGCGCCAGCGGCGGGGCGCCAGGCAGCACCGATTTGCCGTATTCGCCGAACGCCATCGCGGCCAGCGCTACCGGGGCCGCGAAACCGACTGTCGCCGACACCCAGCCCGCCAGGAAGCCGAACGCCGGATGAAAGGCGCGGCTCAGAAAATTGTATTCGCCGCTCGAGCGCGGAAACATCGCACCGAGTTCGCTGTAGGAAAACACCCCGCACAGCGCGACGATGCCGCCGACGGTCCACAGCAGCAGGATCGCAAAACCCGAGGGGATGTCCTTGACCTGAAAGCCGAGGCTGGTGAAGACGCCGACGCCGATCATGTCGGCGACCACGATGGCGGTCGCCACGATCACCGACACGGTAGACCCGCCGCCGGGAAGCCGACCGCGCCATGCCGCGGTTCCCGTCTCTGATGCCGCCATGCCAGTCCACGCGTTGGGGCGTCACGCCCGCGACGGTCATCGTGCAGGCTGCCCCCCATCAATTCAAGCAGGGTTAACAATGATTTAGATCATGGCCCGAATAAGGTAATTGGACACCTAAATGCTTGCGGCATTGCGAAAGGAAGGCGGCCGGCCCACAATCAGGACACGATTTCGTGTTGTTCTTTTGGTTTCCGGATGGGGAGTTATCCGGAGGCTTAACGTCACCTCAACGTTAACGAGCTGACATACGCCGATCGCCGGTGGACATTGGGGCAGTGGGTGGATGGTCGGGGCGGACCTGCAGACGTCTGATGGCGCGGGCCGGGTGCTGTCACCGGGCACGGCGCGCTATGTACGGCTGAAGGCCCCCGCCCGCCGCGCCGGTTCCGCTCGATGGCGCCGGATGGCGTTTCTGGCGGCGTTTGTCCCGCTGTCGTTCGTGCTCGTCCAATGCGGCAAGGCGCCCGGCGCCGGTCAGCTTGCGGCCAATTCGCAGGCCACGATGGGGGACTCGTTCGACGACCGCTTCCCAAGGCCTCAATTCAGGGATCGCTTCCCGACCGCGAGCGAAAGATTTCAGCCGCTTCATCCCGGCGAGGCCCCTGCCAAACGAACCGCGCAAGCCCAGCCCGCGCCTTATCGGGTTGCGTCCCTGGCGCCGACGCTGCCGTACCAGCGTCCGCCGCGGCAGGATCAGACCACCCTGGTCAGCCTGAAATCCTCGGCGTTCCCCTATCTCGGCAACAATCCGCGCACCGATGAGCCGTTCCTCGACGTTTTGAAGGACGGACGCCGGGGCCACCGCAGCTACGGCGGCCGGGTTTACTGGCAGGACACGACCTACAACGACAACCGCGTCCTGATGCATGTCCCGGAGAATTTCGATATCCGCAAGCCTGGCGTCATCGTCGTGTTCTTCCACGGCAACGGCGCCACGCTGGAACGCGACGTGCGCGACCGGCAGTTGGTGCCGCAACAGATCACGGATTCCGGCGTCAACGCCGTGCTGCTCGCGCCGCAGCTTGCCGTCGATGCCGCCGATTCCAGCGCCGGCAAATTCTGGCAGCCCGGCGGGCTCAAGCGCTTCATCGATGAATTGGCCGGTCATCTCGCCAGTCTCTACGGCGACCCGCGCGCCGCCAGGGATTTCGCGAACATGCCGGTCATCCTGGTCGGCTACAGCGGCGGCTTCGTGCCCACCGCCTGGAGCCTGGAAGTCGGCGGACTCGGCAATCGCATCCGCGGCGTGTTCCTGCTCGACGCGGTCTATGGCGAATTGGACAAGTTCGCATCCTGGATCGAGCACAACCGGACCGGCTTTTTCGTCAGCGCCTATACACATTACACCCAGCGGCACGACCAGGAGCTGATGCAGATGCTGAGGCAAAAGGGCATCGCGATCTCGGACGAGATGGATGGCTCGCTGCGGCCCGGAAGCGTGGTCTTCGTCAAGACTCCCGATGGCGTGACGCATCGCGATTACGTCACCCACGCCTGGACGGAAAATCCTCTCAAGGAAGTGCTGGTCAAGATGGCGGCAACGCCGGCGCTGACGAGGGTTGCGGCCGGAGTTCCATCGTCCGCGAGCCGATAACTCCGACACGGTTCCGCGCCGTCACCTCATCATAACCTTTTCATCATACTGCTGATTGTAATGTCGATGGCCGCGTGATTTCCCGTGAGCGGGATTGTTCGGCAAATGCCCCGGCCGTAGGGTGCAACGGGAATTTTCCACGCCGATCGGGGATCCAGATTGCAGGAAGGCCTCTACAAGGTTGAATTTCATACCGTTCACGGCATCGGCAATGGCGTACTCTACGCCACTTCCGGCAAACTCCGCGGCGGCAATTCCGGCTACGCCTTTATCGGCAACTACACCCGCAAAGGCGAAGAGATTCACGTCAAGGTCTCGACCCTGCGTCACAATCCCGACCCCGGCTTCAAGCCGCTTTTCGGGACCGACATGATCACGCTGACGTTGAAGGGAACCGAGAACGGCGACATGGTCGACTTCGAAGGCAGCGCGCTGCAATTGCCCGGCGTTGCCTTCAAAGCGATATTGACGCGTATCGGCGACTGACCAGGCGGCCGGCCATGCTGTTTGTTCGAGCATGATCTCCGGGCAAACGGTTCGTGTTTGTCCCAGGGGAAAACCGGCCGCCACTTTGCGCTAACGCGCCCTTCGGGTCCGGATCACGCTCTAGAATTTGGGTATCTTGTCGGCGAAGCCGTTGAAGCACGTCAGCCGCTCGTCCTCTTCCTTGGTAAAGCGGCAATCCGCGACGCCTTTCGCGGCAGGCGCCTTCGGATTTGGCTTGGGCGGGAAGACTGCGTCGTAGCAATCGAGACGGCCTTTGGTGCCGTCGTCAATATCAAGACAATTCAACAACCGCTTGGCAATCGACAAGTGCTCCGGCTTCGGCGCCGAACCGCGCGGCTTCACCTGGACCAGCGGCTTTCCCCCGACGGTCGGCGGCGGAGCATGGGCGGCGGGCGCGGCGCCCTGAGCCAGGGCTGCGCCTGAATAAAGGACCACGACGAGCGCGAGTATTGTTCTCATATCACTTCCCACTTCCCCTGCGTCTTCGCCCGCCGATGTAAGGCAAAGCAAACTTCGAGTCGAGCCGGATAGCCGCATCCGGACCGCAAAACCCGGGGCAAATATCCCGCGTCGAAGATCTTGTCGACGGCCTCCCGCGCCGTGGAAGTCTTGATCTATGCCGGGAACGCCACGGCTCGCCGTGGTCGGGTCAGGATCACCATCATCAGCGCCAGCGCGACAAAGCCCGCCGCGACGTAGCCGCTGGCATGCAACAGTTCGCGCGCATACAACAGGCCGCCGATTGCCGAACCGACGGCCTGCCCGATATAGAGCACCGACGTATTGAGCGACACCGATGCCGATGCCATCGCGGGCGCCGCGGCGACCAGCCGCACCTGCTGCATCGAGTTGGTCGAGGCGAAACCAAGTCCCCAGATCGCGACCGCAGCGGCCATCAGCGGATAGGTGCCGGCGCTGAACGCCCATCCGGTGACGCCGGTCAGAAGCAGGCCCGTGAACAACGCCGAGGTCTTGTAGGCGCCCCAGGAATCGACGATGCGGGTCGCGATCGCAATGCCGATGAAGCCGAAGATGCCGTAGAGCGCGAATACCAGCCCCACCGCGTCGGAACCGGCATGCGTCAGTTTCGTCAGCAGCGGTCCCATGAAGGTGAACACCACGAACTGGCCGGACATCTGCAAGGTCGTGATCAAGAGCAGTAGAATGATCATGCGGTTTCGTCCGACCTCCGCCCAGGTCTTGAGATCGACGCGCGAGCCGACCAAGCCGCGCGGCAGACGCCACGCCAGCAGAAGGAAACTGCAGCAGCCGATCAGGCCGATGCTGCCGTAGACCGCCCGCCAGCCATAGCGGCTGGCGATGAAGGTGATCAAGGGCAGGCCGACCGCGGCGGCGAGCGACCATCCGAGAAAAATATAGGCGATGGCGCTGCCCCGTTTTTCCGCCGGCACGATCAGCGCGGCAGTGCCCGCGGCCTGCGGCGTATAGAGCGCACCGACGGCCAGCATGACGAGGCGGATGAGCAGCAGGCTGGCATAATCCGGCGCGAATGCCGAAGCCGCGTTGCTCAGCGCCAGCACCGCCAATGTCGCGGTGAGCAAGGTGCGGCGCTCGATCCGGCTGGTCAGCCACGCCGTCAGGGGCGAGCCGATGCACAGCATGATCGCGCCGAAGGTGATCAAAAGGCCGGCGTCACGGATCGTAACGCCGAGTCCTCCCGACAGTTCGCTCAGCATGCCCGCCGGCGCCAGCACCGAACAGCCGGTGACGATATTTCCGAGCATCAGGGCGGTGGGAGCGAAGCGGCGATGAACGTGGCCGTCGGCGGGCGGATTTTTCATGCAGATGCATGTAATGCAAATTCCCGCCAAAGGAAAGGACGCGAGCCGGTTATTTCTTCCGGCGTTTCGAGCCTTCGAAACCCGCGCTTTTGCCGGTTGCAGCGGCCGAATCGCCTGCTATACCGCTGCTTCCCGCTTACCTGCGCTCGTTCGCAGGAGTGAGCCACAGGAGACCGCTATGACCGACTTTAAGTACAGCCTCACGAATCTGAAGCCTGTCGAATCCTCAAAGATCGCCCTCACCTTCCCCGACGGCGCGAAACGCGAATTCCCGAAAAACACCACCGGCCTCGATATCGCCAAGGGCATCTCGCCGTCGCTGGCCAAGCGCACGGTGGCGATGGCGCTCGACGGCGCGGTCGTCGATCTCGCCGATCCGATCGAGCATGATGCGAGGATCGAGTTCATCGCCCGCGACGACGCCCGCGCGCTGGAGCTGATCCGGCACGACGCCGCGCACGTGCTGGCCGAAGCGGTGCAGTCGCTGTGGCCGGGCACGCAGGTGACCATCGGGCCGGTGATCGAGAACGGCTTCTATTACGACTTCTTCCGCAACGAGCCGTTCACGCCGGAGGATTTCGCGGCAATCGAAAAGAAGATGCGCGAGATCATCGCGCGCGATAAGCCGTTCACGAAGGAAATCTGGGACCGCGAACAGACCAAGCAGGTGTTCCGCGACAACGGCGAGATGTTCAAGGTCGAGCTGGTCGACGCGATTCCATCCGACCAGACCATCAAGATCTACAAGCAGGGCGACTGGTTCGACCTGTGCCGCGGCCCGCACATGACCTCGACCGGCAAGATCGGCAACGCGTTCAAGCTGATGAAGGTGGCCGGCGCCTACTGGCGCGGCGATTCCAACAATCCGATGCTGACGCGCATCTACGGCACGGCGTTCGCCAAGCAGGAAGACCTCGACGCCTACCTGAAGCAGATCGAGGAAGCCGAGAAGCGCGACCACCGCAAGCTCGGCCGCGAGCTCGACCTGTTTCATTTCCAGGAGGAAGGTCCCGGCGTGGTGTTCTGGCACGCCAAGGGCTGGACGATCTTTCAGGCCCTGGTCGCCTATATGCGCCGCCGCCTGATCGGCGACTACAGCGAGGTCAACGCGCCGCAGATCCTCGACAAGGTGCTGTGGGAGACCTCCGGCCACTGGGACTGGTATCGCGAAAACATGTTCGCCGCGCAATCCGCCGGCGACGAGGCCGAGGACAAGCGCTGGTTTGCGCTGAAGCCGATGAACTGTCCCGGCCATGTGCAGATCTTCAAGCACGGGCTGAAGAGCTATCGCGACCTGCCTTTGCGCCTGGCCGAATTCGGCGTGGTGCATCGCTACGAGCCGTCGGGCGCCATGCACGGCCTGATGCGGGTGCGCGGCTTCACGCAGGACGACGCGCATGTGTTCTGCACGGAGCAGCAGCTCGCCGAGGAGTGCCTGAAGATCAACGATCTGATCCTGTCGACCTATTCAGATTTCGGCTTCGAAGGCGAACTCACGGTCAAGCTTTCGACCCGGCCGGAGAAGCGGGTCGGGACCGACGAGATGTGGGAGCATGCCGAACGCGTGATGGCCACCGTACTGGAGGAGATCAAGGCGAGGAGCCACAACCAGCGCATCAGGACCGAGATCAATCCCGGCGAAGGCGCGTTCTACGGCCCGAAATTCGAATACGTGCTGCGCGACGCCATCGGCCGCGACTGGCAGTGCGGCACCACGCAGGTCGACTTCAACCTGCCGGAACGGTTCGGCGCGTTCTACATCGATGCCGACGGCTCGAAGAAGACGCCGGTCATGGTGCATCGCGCGATCTGCGGCTCGATGGAGCGCTTCATCGGCATCCTGATCGAACATTATGCCGGCAATTTTCCGCTCTGGCTGGCCCCGGTGCAGGTGCTGGTCACCACCATCACCTCGGAAGGCGACGAGTACGCCAAGGTGGTCGCGGCCGCCGCGCGGCGCGCCGGCCTGCGCGTCGAGATCGACCTGCGAAACGAGAAGATCAACTACAAGGTCCGCGAGCACTCGCTGGCGAAGATCCCGGCGCTGCTGGTGGTCGGCAAGAAGGAAGCCGAGACCCATTCGGTCTCGATCCGGCGGCTCGGCAGCGACGGGCAGAAGGTGATGCCCACGGACGAGGCGATCGCCGCGCTGGTCGAGGAAGCGACGCCGCCCGACGTGAAGCGAGCGAGGCTGGAAACCTGATGGTCGAAGAGCAGGAACTTCCGGCCTACCCCATCAGAGCTTACCAGTTGATCCCCGATCCCAACCAGCCGACCGTGGTGGCGCTGGCGATCGAAACCGATCAGGGACACAGCCTGTTCCTGGCGACGCGGGAGATTCTGGAAGATCTCGGCAGGGATCTGCTGGAGCGGGCGGCGAAAATGCCGATCAAGGCGCGAGCAAAATAGTCTGCGTCCGGTATGATCGCTCACCGACAGCGCCCGCGCCGCCATCGCGATGCAACGGCGAGATCTCTTCTATCAACTCGTCCCGGGCCACCCCGTTTCAATCGCTCCAGACGCCGCCCTGCGGCCTCGCAGCCGGCGGCAGCGCGTGCTATGCGATCCCCCGGATCATTCCGACGAAAGAGACCGCCGTGCCCGATGCCATCGACCTCCTGAGAACGCGCCGTTCCGTCAAGCCGCGCGAGATGACCGGTCCCGGCCCCTCGCCCGCCGAGCTCGAAACCATTCTGACCATCGGCGCGCGGGTACCCGATCACGGCAAGCTGGCGCCGTGGCGTTTCATCGTTTTCGAGGGCGACGCGCGCGTTCGTGCCGGCGAAGTGATCGCAGAGGTGTTCGCTCGGAAAAATCCGAACGCGACGCCTGCCGAGATCGATGTCGAGAAGCGCCGGCTCGCCGACGCGCCGCTGGTGATCGGCGTGGTCAGCTTCACAAGGCCGCATCCCAAGGTGCCGCCGTGGGAGCAGGAATTGTCCGCGGGCGCCAGCGCCATGAACATCGTCACCGCCGCGACCGCGCTCGGCTACGGCGCGTGCTGGCTGACCGGCTGGTTCGCCTTCGATCGCGACGTGCTGCACGGGCTCGGATTGAAGGCGGAGGAAAAGCTCGCCGGTCTCATCTACATCGGTACACCGTCAAAGCCGAGCGAGGACCGCCCGCGCCCGGCGCTTTCCGACATCGTGACGCGGTTCTAGAGCCTTGTCCGTTTCGATTGAATCGAAACGGGACTTTAGATTCTTGATTTGACGCGTTTTCTTGACGCGAACCGGCCACCACTTCGCTTGAAAACGCTCTGGTCCCTGCGGCTCACGCCGCCTGCGAAGCGCGGGCGCCGAACTTCGACAGCAACCTTTCGACCTCCGCGGCGGGCCTGGCCGGGCTGAACAGAAAACCCTGCACCTCGTTGCAGCCTTCGGCGCGCAGCCAGTCGAGCTGGTCCATGGTTTCCACCCCTTCGGCCGTGGTGGTGATGTTGAGACTGCGGCCGAGGCCCGAGATCGCGCGCACGATCGCGACGCAATCGGAGCGTTGCGCCAGATCCTTCACGAACGAGCGATCGATCTTGATCTTGTCGAACGGGAAGCTCCGGAGATAGCTGAGGCTGGAATATCCGGTGCCGAAATCGTCCATCGAAATGCTGATGCCGAGTTCGCGCAGCTGATGCAGGATCGCGAGATTGGCTTCGGTCTCCGCCAGGAACAGCGATTCGGTGATCTCGAGCTCGAGCCGTTTCGGCGGCAATCCGGAACGAGCCAGCGCCGACACCACGACCTGAACCAGGTTGCGGCTGCGAAACTGCACCGGCGACAGGTTGACCGCGACCTTGACGTCGGCGGGCCATTTCACCGCCTCGGCGCAGGCTTCGCGCAACACCCACTCGCCGAGCGAGACGATCAGCCCGATGTCCTCGGCGACCGGGATGAAATCCGCCGGCGAGATCATGCCCTTGTCGGGATGGCGCCAGCGCAGCAGCGACTCAAAGCCCGAGATCCGGTCGGCGGCGATATCCACCAGCGGCTGATAGTGCAGTTCGAATTCGCCGTTGGCGAAAGCGCGGCGCAGGTCGAGCTCCATGTCGCGGCGCTTCTGCGCCAGCCGGTCCATCTCGCGCTCGAAGAAGCGGTGAACGCCGCCGCCATCCGACTTCGCGCGGTACAGCGCCATATCGGCGTTGCGCATCAGTTCCTCGGTGGTTTCGCCATCGCCGGGCGAAAGCGCGATCCCGATACTGGCGCCGATCACCACCTCGATGCCGTCGATCTCGTAACAGGCGCTGAGGATCTGGATGAGGCGGGATGCGAAGTCGCTGGCCTCGTTCGGCGAGGCGTCGGAGCCCAGGATGACCGCGAACTCGTCGCCACCGAGGCGAGCGACGAGATTGTTGCCGCGAACCTGCGATCGCAGCCGATCGGCCACCAGCCTCAACAGGCGATCGCCCATCGGGTGGCCAAAGGAATCGTTGACGTTCTTGAACAGGTCGAGATCGACGCAGAGCACGGCCACGCGTTTGATTTCGCTTCCGCTTCGCTCCAGCGCCTCGCGAAGCCGATCCTGATAGAGCTCGCGGTTCGGCAGGTTGGTCAGGCCGTCATGGTGGGCCATATAGGCGATCCGCGCTTCGGCCTTGCGGCGTTCGGTGATGTCGACGATTGCGACGAGATAACCGTCGCGGCCCTCGAAGCTGACGCGCCGTCCAAACGTCAAGACCTGAATTTCGCTGCGGTCGGCCTTGAGATGCCGCCAGTTGCGCCCCGAATGATAGGTCTCGCCAGCCTGCTGCAACGCCTCCGTATGGCCGATCCATTCATCTTCCGGCCAGATCTCCTGCAGCTTCATGCCCAGGAATGTCGCGCGGCTGTAGCCATAGTGCTGTACCGCCGCGTCGTTGACGCTGAGGAAGCCGGTGGTTTCGGCATCGAACACCCACATCGGCATCGGGTTGTTATCGAACAGCAGCCGGAACGAGGCTTCGCGGCGCTTCAGCGCCGTCACATCCGAAATCGTCAGCGAGAGAATGTCGCCGAATGCGGTCGCACCGAGCTTCAGGCTGCGCTGATCGCTGTCGATTTCGAACTGATCGCGGTTGCCGCTTCTGATGACGCCGAGCAATCGCTCGATCACTTCGCCCGAGCAAAGCAGATTGCCGCCGGCTGAGAGCCGGCGCCACTGCAACTCGATTGCCGGCAGTTTCAAAAGCCTGGAAGCGCCCTGATTGTGGTGGACGATCTGGAAATCGAACGGCTGGCGGGCGGAATCCCGGATCGTCGCAAGCGACAGCACGCCCTCGTCGGTGGTGGAGAAAATCGCGTCCAGCAGATTATACTGCTCCGCCCGCTCGTTGACGTAGGTGCCGATCAGGGTGCTGCCCCAGCGCGACGACGTCGGCAGCGCCAGGATATCGTAGGTCTGGACCAGGCCGTCGCGCACGCAATGCGCCACCGCGAGATAGGGACGGCCATTGCGTGTCGCGTTGACGGCGGCCTCGCCGAGCGCGGTGGCGCAATCCGGCGACAGCGCGCTCAGGGGAATGTCCCAGCGCGCGTCGTCCAGCCATTTCTGGATGTAGCGGCCGCTGCGCGATACTTCGATCGTGTCGTTGTTGTCCCGCAGCAGCACGATATGGTCCGCCAGCCGGCCGAGGCTCCCCAGCATCACGTCTTCGTAACGCGGCAGCCGCTCGCCGGGCCGAAGCGCCGCTTGCCACTTGCGTTGCAGGACGGGAACGTCATCGAACATTTCAGTGTTGGATTTCCCCGATGGTTTCTTCGCAGCATTCATGCTTTCCCCCAAACGCAAACGTTAGCCCTGCTGCATCCAATGCGAGGGGCGGCTTAATGCGTTGTAAAGATTGCGGGGAGGTACTGGCAAACCGGCGATTATGACGGTTTAAAGTCGTCCGATGGTTAGTGCGCATTAGCGACTATGACAGCTCCAACTCGTCATTGCCGGACTTGACCAGGCTTGACCCGGCAATCCATCCATCTTGAAGAGACTCTGGTGAAGATGATGGATGCCCGGATCAAGGTCCGGGCATGACGATCCGGATTAATGCGCGACGACCTCGACCTCGCCGTCGACGCCGTTGACGACGTTGAACGGACGCTCGTACACCTTGCCCTCGTTCTTGGCGATGGCGCGATACTCGCCCTCGGCCAGGATGACGCGGGGGAATGCGCCGATCGATTCCTTGATGACGTCGCCGCCCGGCGTGATCACCGACCAGGCGGTGTTCGCCAGCGCCTCGCCGCCCTTGTCGCTGACCAGCTTCAGCGTGATGACGGCGGCACGATGGGTGATGGTCACGTCGGTCAGCTTGCCGGCCTGAACGCGGATATCCGAGCGCACCACGGAATTGGCGTCGCCATAGTTGGAAACGATGTAGTAGGTCCCCTCCTGCAGCAGCACCACATCGCCGGCTGACACGTTCGGCACCAGTGCGGCGCGCTCGCCGACTTCAAATTGGCTGCCTTTGTAGATCGCGAACGAGATCTGGTTCTGCGGGATCTTGCTGGCGCCGACGCGGCCCTCTATGCGAAGGCCGCCCGCCGGCAGCAGGAAGGATTCGCGGTCGGTCTCGGCCTTCAGCGTCACCGAACGGACCGCGCTGACCAGCCCGAACGCGACGTGCACCACGTAGCCGCCCGGCGGCAGCACGATATTGGGCGTGGCCCCGCGCTCCTCGCGGACCATCTTGAAGGCGCCGGTCTCGTCGGGCCGGTCGGCGAACACCCGCCACACCAGTCCACTGCTGATGACCGGCAGGTCCTTGCCGTAACGTGCCGTCAGCGACAGCACCGCCTGGCCGGGCACGGCGGCCCCCTGCGGCGCGACCACGGGCGGCACGGCGGCGATGGAAGGTTGCGTCAATGGCGCGGGCAGGTTCGGAATCGAGGCCGGACCGGAGGGCGGAGCCAGATTCATCGCCGGCGCCGACGGCTCCGGGACCGCGGCCGGAGGTACCGGCGGCGGGCGATCGCTGAACATCTGAGCATTTGCGGGGGCCGCGATCAGCAAAATCAGGAGGCAACCGAGCACAAGCGCGGGCAGCCGGCGTTCGCCCCGCCGGGATCGATCGATGCCATTACCCCCTGAAATCATGGAGCATGCTTTTCACTGAAAACGCGGCAAATTCAAGCCTGCGGCCCCCGTCGGATCACGGGCCGGGAACCGGCAGCAAGCCCCAGTATTATTCCAAAAGCCGCGATCCAGTCACAATCCACGCCTAGCCCACCTCGCAGCGCGGCATAAACCATGCTTGCGATACGGACTGGCGGGGCCAAGGGGTAGCGACTAGCCTCGCAGCCCAGGAGATACCAGGTGCTGGAAATTTTGATCGGACGCGGCCAAAATGGCTCGGAAGGCCGCGACAAGGTCGGTCTCGGCAGCATCCGGCGGCCGGTGATCGGGTTGGCGCTGGGCGGGGGCGCCGCGCGCGGATTCGCCCATATCGGCATCGTCCGGACCTTGATCGCCCATGGAATCATTCCCAACGTCGTGGTCGGCACCTCGATCGGCGCGGTGGTCGGCGGCGCCTATGCGGCGGGCCACCTCGACACGCTGGAAGAATGGGCACGCAGCCTGCAGCCGCGCAACATTCTCGGCTATCTCGATATCCGCCTCAACGGCTCCGGCCTGATCGGCGGGCAAAAGCTTGCCGCGCAGCTGGAGGCCTCCATTGGTCCGACCCTGATCGAAGATTTGCCGCTGAAATTTGCCACGGTCGCGACCGAAGTCCGTACCGGCCACGAAATCTGGCTGACCCATGGCCGCATGGTCGACGCGATGCGCGCCTCCTACGCGCTGCCCGGGATATTTTCGCCGGTGCTGGTGGGCGACCGCTGGCTGGTCGACGGCGCGCTGGTCAATCCGGTGCCGGTGTCGGCGGCACGCGCGCTGGGAGCGGAAATCGTAATCGCCGCCAACCTTTCCAGCGATGTCTTCACACATTCCACGACGATCTATTCGCACGGCGCGCCAGCGGAAGCCCCCGAGGCCGTGGTCGAGCCGGCGCCGCCGAAACGCGGCTTCGGCAAACTGTTTTCGGCCGAGCACACCATGAAACGCGAATTCTTCGGCAGCGGCGGACGGCCCGGCATCTCCAGCGTGATGGTCGACGCCTTCAACATCATGCAGGATCGCATCACCCGCGCCCGCCTCGCGGGCGACCCGCCCGACCTGTTGATCTCGCCCCGGGTCGGTCAAATCGGCTGGTTCGATTTCCACCGCGCCAGCGATCTGATCGCATTCGGCGCACGCGCCGCCGAACGCGCCATCGACTCCATCCAGGAGGCGATCCACATTCTCGCGCCCGCTGCCGGCAAGCCCGCGCCGGCGGCCGACAGCGAGCCGTGAGCAGTCTTCGCGCCTCGCTCAGGCGGTCTTGATGTAGTCGCGCAGCGCTTCCTGCTCCATCTCGTATTCCCGCACGCGCCACTTGACGACATCGCCGATCGAGATCAGGCCGACAACCCTTTCGCCCTCGACCACCGGCAAATGCCTGAATTTGCCCATCGTCATCATTTCCATGATCGCGGCAACAGTATCGCTCTGTCTGCAACTGACCACCTTGCGCGTCATGACCGCGCTGACGACCTCGTCGAGCACCCCGGCGCCGCGTTCGCCGAGCACGCGCACGATGTCGCGCTCCGACAGGATGCCTTCGATGCGGCCTTTGCCCATCACCAGTACGGCGCCGATTTTCCGCTCCGCCAGAATCTTGATCGCAGCCGAAAGCCTGGCGTCCGGCTCGACGCTCTGGATGTGATGGCCTTTGGAATCGAGGATTGCACGTACCGTCATTGTCGTCTCCCTGAAGCCGATCGCGCCCTCGAGCGAGCGCGATCTTTATTCCCTTGAGTCTTCAATCAACAGTTTGGCGCGGGTTTCGTTGCAGCGCATTCGGCAAGCACGCGCATAAGCACGCTGGAGGGCTTATGCCCTTGCCCCATAACCATGACGGCGATGATGGATGAAATCGCGGTGCGCCGCAAGCGACGATCAGCCGCGGTGCGATGCGTCGTGCGATGACGCATCCGCAGCACCGGCGGCGGCGCGCGGCACCGGATCGAACAGCGAAAACAACACCAGACCGGCGAAAAATCCGCCGATATGCGCCTGCCAGGCGACGCTTGCGCCATCGCTGCCGATCGCGATCGATCCAACGCCGAAGATGATGTTGACGCCGAACCAGACGCCGAGAAAACCGAGCACGCGCGGATTGCGCAGCGCGCGCGACAGCGAAAGCGCCGGCACCTTCGCCGCGGCATCGGCGTCGCCGCGGCTGAACGACAGGAAACTGCCCTGCACGAAGGCAAAGCGAATCGCGGCTGCCATCGTCCCGGACACCGAGGCCGAGGCGCCGATCATCGGCGCCACCGCGTGCTCATGGGTGACGAGATGCGCCAGCGCACCGGCTGCCGCCGTCACCGCCATGAACAGGAAAAACCGCAACGCGCCGAAGCGGCGCGCCAGCGCGCTGCCGAACGGCAACAGCCACAGCACGTTGAACCCGATGTGGCTCAGATTGGCGTGCAGCAACGAATAGGTGACGAAGGTCCAGACCTTGGCGCCGGCGCCACCGGGAAAATCGATCGCCAGCAGCGTCGAATCGTAGCGCTTGGGAATGAACCCGAAGACGTCGATGGTCCAGTTTTCCCATTCCGGCGGCAGCAGGACGCGCAGGTGGATCACCGCCAGCAGCAGGATATAGGCGGTCAGCGCGCGGGGCAGCGTCAGGATCGGTTCGCGCGGCAGTTCCGGCGGCACGTCCTCTGGCAATTCTGGCAGGGATTCCAAGGGCTCAAGACCTACAGCGAGCGGCTCACGCGAGCGATTGCGCCCCATTAGAGCGTTTTCGAGCGAAGTGGAAGCCGGTTCGCGTGAAGAAAACGCGTCAAGCAAACGAGATAGAGCTCGGTTCGGCAGAAAAGGCCGGGCTTTGGACCCGGCCCTTCCCGTTTGCTCCGGCCTCATCCGAGGCTGCGGGAGATCACCCCTTGGCCAGCGGAACCGCGACGAACCGGGTGGCGTCCGCGGTCTTCATCTGCAGCAGCACGCTGTGTTTGCCATTGGAGCTGGCATCTCTCAGCGCGGAGCGCACATCGCCGATGTTGGCGACCGACTTGCCGCCGACATTGAGGATCACGTCGCCGGTCTTGATGCCGTGCTCCGCGGCGGGACCGTCCGGATCGACCGACGTCACGACGACCCCCTTCTCGCCGGCGCCTTCGACTTCGCTTGCGGGAGCAAGGCTGAGGCCGAGATGCGGGGTGCCTGCCATCTCCTTCGATCCGTGCTCACCGCCCGCATTGGCCTGACGGTCGTTCGGCATTTCGCCAAGGGTCAGCGTCAGCGTCCTGGATGCCCCCTTGTGCAGAACGTCGAGCTTCACGGAAGTGCCAGGCGCCATCATGCTGATGGTGCGCGCCAGATCGCGCGAATCCTTCATATCCGCGCCGTTGACGGAGGTGATGACGTCGCCCGCCTCGATGCCCGCCTTGGCGGCCGGACTGCCTCCTTGCGGATTGTCCACCATCGCTCCCCTCGCCTGCTTCAGGCCGAGGCTGTCGGCGATGTCGGCCGTGACCGGCTGCACTTGAACGCCGAGCCAGCCGCGCGTGATGTAGCCCTTGTCCTTGAGCTGGGCGACGACGAGTTTCGCCGTGGTGGCGGGAATGTCGAAGCCGATGCCGACCGACCCGCCCGACGGCGAGTAGATCGCGGTGTTCACACCGATCACGTTGCCGTTCATGTCGAACGCGGGACCGCCGGAATTGCCCTTGTTGATGGGCGCGTCGATCTGGACGTAGTCGTCATACGGCCCGGCGCCGATATCGCGGCCGCGCGCGGACACGATGCCGGCGGTCACCGTGCCGCCAAGACCAAAGGGATTGCCGACGGCGACCACCCAGTCACCGATGCGGGGCGGCTGGTCGGCGAACTTCACGTAGGAAAAATCCTTCTTGCCGTCGACCTTGATCAGCGCAAGGTCGGTTTTCTGATCGGTGCCGACCACCTTGGCCGTATAGATCGTGCCGTCGTCGGCCGTGACCTTTACGGACTTGGCGTGGTCGACCACGTGATTGTTGGTCACCGCATAGCCATCGGGCGAGATGAAGAAGCCCGAGCCTTCGCCGGTGATGACCTGATGCGGATGCGGCATGCCGTTGGGAAAACCGTTGGGACCGCGGAAGCCGAATTGTCGGAAGAAGAACTGTTCGGGCGAACCGGGTTGATCGGAATTCTCGTCGCTTTCGCGCTGGGTAACCGCGGCGTTGCCGCTATCCTCGTCGATCTTGACGCGGACCGAGATCACCGCCGGCTTGACCTTGCTGACGAGATCGGCAAAGCCCGGAGGAGCCTGAGCGGCCTCGGCCGCATGCGCCGACGCGGTCCAGGCCGGAAGATAGTTCGCCACCGGCCCGGCGGCGAGAACGGCCATGCCGAGGCCGGCGACGGAAGCGAGCAGCGCAAGCCGGCGCGGCCTGAAGATTTTTCGTGGTGCTGTGGGCGGGATATTCGATTGATCGCTCATGATGGTATCTCCAATGTTGGGTGAGGAAAATCCCTGACCCAACATTGGCGAGCGCACATTACGACGTCCTGTTCACCGGATTAATGTTTCGAAAGAACGACGCGCCGGAGAGTCCCCGCTTGCGCGGCTGCCGCGCCGTCGCGCGGAGCATATCGACCAGCAAATTCAACGACGGGCATGACCGCAGCCCGCGCGACTCATTCGTTGCGGCACTTCCCCGCGTGCGGATAACAAGTCCGTGAGCGCGGCGGCATCCCTCAACAATTTGAATTTTGTGAACGATCTTGCCTGCCGGGGCGTTGGTGCGGCGGTTCCCATTTTGCGAGCGGGAAAGCGCCGCCGCCATGATCAGTTCAGCCATTGTCCGGATCGTCGACACCTGCGCCCGTTATCGGTGGACGACGATCATTGTCGGCACCCTGCTGATGCTGGGCGCCGGGACGTTCGCCGTCGCCAAATTCTCCATCAATACGGATGTCGAGGGACTGATTTCGCAGGATCTCCCCTGGCATCAGCGCCAGTTCGAGATGTCCCGGGCCTTCCCGCAAAAGGGCATTTCGGTGGTCGTGAAAGCGCCGACCGCCGAGAGTGCGGAACTGGCAAGCGCCGCGCTGGCACGGCGCCTCGCCGAGGATTCGACCCTGTTTCCGCTGGTGGGCCAGCCCGACAGCGGAGACTTCTTCGCACGCAACGGATTGTTGTTCGGCTCCCTGGCCGAGGTCCGGAAAAACGCGGAAGGGTTGACGAACGCGCAGCCGCTGATCGCGACGCTTGCCGGCGATCCAAGCCTCCGCGGCGTCATGAAGGCGCTGTCCTTTGCGGCTGACGGAGTTCGCGGAGGCGAGATCAGGCTCGACCAGCTTGCCTGGCCGCTCTCGCTCGCCGACCGTACCCTAAGCGACGTTCTCGCGGGCAAGCCAGCCTCATTTTCCTGGCAGGAACTGCTCCAGGGCCACAGGCCGCCGGCCGACCGGTTGCGCCGTTTCATCGAAGTTCAGCCGAAGCTCGATTTTTCGCAACTGCAGCCCGGACACGAGGCGACGGCGGGAATTCACCGCGCGGCGGCCGATCTCGATCTCAGCGGCAAAATACGGCGCGACGATGGACCTGACCGGTCAGGTGCCGATGAACGACGACCAGTTCTCGGTGATCCGGCAGAGTGCGCTGCGCGACACCCTGACGGCGCTGCTCGGCGTCCTGATCATTCTGTGGCTGGCGCTGCGCTCCCTTAAAATCATCGGCGCCGTGTGCTTCAGTCTGATGGTCGGGCTGGCGGCGACGGCGGCGATCGGGCTCGCCATGGTCGGCTCATTCAACCTGATCTCGATCGCATTCTTCGTGCTGTTCATTGGCCTCGGCGTCGACTTCGGCATTCAGTTCAGCGTGCGCTATCGCACGGAGCGGCACGAACATCATGACCTGCACGAGGCGCTGCGGTGGACCGCGCGCAAGGCCGGCGATCCGCTGGCGCTGGCGGCGGCAGCCACTGCCGTCGGGTTCTTCTCGTTTCTGCCGACCAGCTATCGGGGCCTTTCGGAACTGGGGCTGATTGCCGGCTGCGGCATGCTGATCGCCTTCCTCTGCAGCATCACATTGCTGCCGGCGATGCTGGCGCTGCTCAATCCGGCCGGCGAAGTCGCGGCGGCCGGATTCCGCAGCCTGGCGCCGCTCGACGATTTTCTGCAGCGGCACCGCATCGCCGTCATCGCCGGCACCATCCTC
Source organism: uncultured Alphaproteobacteria bacterium (assembly GCA_963721275.1). Taxonomy (GTDB): domain Bacteria; phylum Pseudomonadota; class Alphaproteobacteria; order Rhizobiales; family Xanthobacteraceae; genus Bradyrhizobium. The sequence goes on from CAVRIQ010000015.1 coordinate 98,579, forward strand.
GTGGTGCTGGCGGGAACGCCGCTGTTGTGGCACCTGCCGTTCGACTTCAACCCGGTCGATCTGCAAGCCCCGGACTCCCCGTCTGTCGTGACCTACCGACAATTACAGAACGATCCGCAAACCGGCGGCAACGATGCGGAAGTCCTGGCGCCGTCGCTCGAACAGGCCGACGCCACAGCCAGGCGCCTGGCTGCGCTGCCCGAGGTCTCCCGCGTTCTGACGCTGAGCAACTTTGTCCCGACCGATCAGGCGCAGAAGATCGCGGCCCTCACGACCGCGTCGCGGCGGCTTGCCACCGCCCTCAATCCGCAGCGGCAGCAGCCGGCGCCGGGCGATCCGGACAACGTCGCCGCGATCCGGCGCGCGGCCGGGGATCTCGCCCAGGCTGCAGGCAATGCCACCGGCGCCGGGGCCGACGCCGCGCGGCAAGTTTCCGGCCTGCTAAAGCGTCTTGCCGGCGCCGATGCGGGGGTCCGGGCCAAAGCCGAAGCGGCGCTGGTGCCGCCTTTGACCTACGATCTCGATCGATTGCGCAAGAGCCTGGCACCCGAGGCGGTGACGACCGCGACATTGCCGCCAAACCTGGTGCGCGACTGGGTATTGCCCGACGGCAGAGCCCGCGTTCAGGCGTTGCCGAAGGGCGATCCCAATGACACCAGCGTGCTGCGGAATTTTGCGACCGCGGTTCTTCGCGCCGAACCGTCGGCCACCGGAGCGGCGATCAGCTATTATGAATCCGGCAGAACCATCACCAGGGCCTTCATCGAAGCCGCCATTCTGGCGCTCGTCGCCATCGCCATCCTGCTGTTCATCGCGCTGCGGCGCGTGACCGATGTGCTGTTGACGCTCGTCCCGCTGCTGCTTGCCGGCGCGGTGACGCTGGAGATCTGCGTGCTCGACGGTCTTGCGCTCAATTTCGCCAACATCATCGCACTGCCGCTGCTGCTCGGCGTCGGCGTTGCGTTCAAGATCTATTACATCATGGCGTGGCGCGCCGGGAAAACCGGCCTGCTGCAATCGACGCTGACGCGGGCGGTGGTGTTCAGCGCCATGACCAACGCGATTGCGTTCGGCAGCATGTGGGCGTCGAACTATCCGGGCATGTCGAGCATGGGCAAGCTGATGGCGCTGGCGCTGGTATGCACGATGGCCGCCGCGGTGCTGTTTCAGCCGGTGCTGATGGGGCGCCCGCGACAGGTGAATGCCGCTCCGGAGGAGGTCCCGGATCTGCGTCAGGCCGCCGAGTAGGATTTCCAGGGCATCCCATTGGCAACCGAGGCAGTCGCTCGCGGCTCTGCGGAGCAGCGCAAGAGCGCTGCTCCGCGTCCGGGACACGAGTTTTTCAGACACGGCCCCAAAACAAAAAGGGAGGGCTCTGAGAAAGCCCTCCCTGGTCTGTGCTGATCTTTTCGCGTCGGGCCCGGGCGATATCCCCACCCCTCCCCGCGCGACGACCAAACTGTTTGACACCGCCTGTGTAGCAACCTTGCCGGAACCTGGAGAAAACCGGCGAGGGACTAGAGCAGGCGGACCCTAGCCAGCTTCGCGCCGATCCCCAACCCCATAGTTAATTTAACCTTAACGGCGCAAAGGCGCCGCCAGACCCTCGGAAATGCGCCTGCGGCATGGACGCTGCAAAGCCCGTCTTGCAGAACAGACAAGGGAAATGCGCGTGCGCAAAGGCGGGACAGATCTGTCCCATCGAGCCGGGCGCGGGGCAAGGTTGAACAATGAAGCATCCGTCAACCCGTGAATTTTTCGCATATTGGGACGAGCGACGCGGCAGCGCGCGTGCGCCGGACCGCAGCGAGATCGAGCCCGGTGCGGTGCGCGAACTGCTCGGCGACATCTTCGTCCTGTCGTATGACGCGGCATCCGGTTATCCGTTTCGCGTCGCCGGCACCCGCGTTTGCGCCCTGCTCGGCCGCGACCTGAAAGACCGCAGCTTTTCGGGGCTGTTCACCCCGGACACCCGCCGCGCGATCGAGGACATCATCGCGGTCGTATCCGAAGAGATGCTCGCCGCCGTCGCCGGCATCACCGCGACCGCGCAGGACGGCTCGCCGGCGCATCTGGAATTGCTGCTGTTGCCGTTCAACCCCCGCGCCCACACGCCGCTGAGCCTGACCGGATTGCTGGCGCCGTTCGAAAGCGAACACAGCCTGCTGCGGGACTTCAGGCTGACTTCGTATCGCTATCTCGGCCACCAGCCGGAAAAGCTCGTGCCACGCGCATTGCGCAAGCTGGCGGTCGCGCGCGGCTTCATGGTCTACGAAGGGCTGAGCTAGGGACGGATCAATCGAACTCGAACAGTGGTTCGAGGATCACTCCGCCAGCTCCGGCCACGGCATGATGGTGGATTTCACCGTCTTCATCGCCATCGCGTCCGCGACCGCCTGGCCGATGCCCTCTTCCGAAAACGGATACAGCGTCTGCATCTCGAGCCAGGGATATTTGTTGCGGGTGCGATAGAGCATGTCGACGCCGAGCGGCAGGTCGTTGCCGGTAAAACCCCAGGAGCCGAGCACGTTGAGGTCCTTGGTGCAGATGCGGTGCCACGACGTGTTGATCGAACCGGCATCGGTGAACTGGCCCATCTCGACATAGGTGCCGCCGTCGCGCAGCATTTCGAGGCCTTCGGGGCCGGCGCTCGGATGGCCCGAGCAATCCATCACGAGGTCGGCGCCGAAACCGCCGACGATGTCGCGTACCGCCTTGATGCGCGCTTCCGGCGTCGTGATTTCCTCTATGTCGACAGTCGCTTCGGCGCCGAACTTGCGCGCCAGCTTGAGCCGCGGCGTCTCCGGTGCACCGACACAGATCACGCGCCCTGCGCCCATTTCCTGCGCGGCGGCGACCGCCAGAATTCCGATCGGACCCGAGCCCTGGATCACCACGGTGTCGCCCCAGCTGAATCCGCCCGCCCGCGTCGCGCGGTTGAAGGCGCGGATGCAGGAGGTCAGCGGCTCCGACAGCGCGCCAAGCCGCAGCGACATGTCGTCGGGCAGTTTGTAGATCTTGGTGCCCGGCAGCATCTCGAGATCGACATAGACATATTCGGCCCAGCCGCCCCACAGATGCGGCGCCTTGTCGAAACCGAGATAGCGGCCGTAATAGACCGGCGTCAGACACTTGTTGGCGCTCAGGGGATAATGGATGCAGTAGTAGCAATGGCCGCACGGCATCAGCGGCGGGATCATCACTTTCGATCCCACCTTCAGCGGCTTGCTCATGAAATCTTCAGTGAATTCGGAGCCGACCTCGACCAGCTCGCCGCCGATCTCGTGGCCGAGCGTGAACGGCCACGGCAACGGCTTCGGCCAGTGGCCTTTCAGGATATGCAGGTCGGTGCCGCAGACGCCGCAGGCGCCGACCTTTATCAGCGCCCCCTTCCTCGGAATTTTCGGCCACGGCACGCTGCGAATGACCGGCTGCGCGCCGGGACCGTCGTAGGTGCATACGCGGATCTGCTGCATGAGTTTCCTCTCCGGCCCTTCGGTGAATGTTGGTTTTGAGTGCGTGGGCGGAGGGAGCGTATGCGAACCGGGCGGGGATGCCAATGTTCGGCTCCCGGTGATCGTGTTGGGCGGCGATTGACACGCCTGTTGCGCCGCCTCACGTTACGGCAGGTTCATGAGGACTGAACTATTGCGCAATCGCTGGGGCATTCTCGCGGTCTTGTTCGTGGTTCGCCTCAGCATGGCCTTCCAGTTTCAAAGCGTGGCCGCGGTCGCACCGCTGCTTGGCAGCAAATTCGGCGTCAGCCTCGCCGACATCGGATTGTTGATCGGCCTGTATTTTACACCGGGGGTCGCGCTGGCCCTGCCGGGCGGCGCGATCGGTCAAAAATTCGGCGACAAGCGGACGGTGCTTGCGGCGCTGCTGCTGATGCTCACCGGCGGTCTTGCCATGGCGCTGTCGGATATGTGGGCCGTGCAGATCGCGGGACGGCTGGTCGCGGGCGCCGGCGGCGTGCTGCTCAACGTCCAGATGACAAAGATGATTGCCGACTGGTTCGCCGGCAAAGAAATCGCGACCGCGATGGCGATCTTCGTCAACTCGTGGCCGGCCGGCATTGCGATTTCGCTGCTGACCCTGCCCGTGATCGGCACGACGTCCGGCGTCAGTGCCGTCTATCTCGCGGTCGCTGCCATGGTCGCATTGGGGATTGTTCTTCTGATCGCGGGCTACCGATCGCCGCCAAACACGCTGGCGGTTTCCAGCGCCTCCGCCCGTCTCGGCCGCGGCGCCCTGATGGCCGTGATCGTCGTGGGCCTGCTCTGGGGCCTCTACAATATCGGCTTCGCCATGATCTTCAGCTTTGGACCCTTGCTGCTGGTCGAGCGCGGCTGGTCGATCGCGACGGCCGGATCGACGATCAGCATCGTGCTTTGGCTCGCCGCGATCTCCGGCCCGACGGGCGGATATCTCGCGGACCGAACCAGGCGCCCCCAGACCATTCTCGTCGGCGGGGCCGTCACGTTCGCGCTGCTGCTGATCACCCTCCCGCGCACCGGCGCCGTAACACTGACGATCATCGCGCTCGGCCTCGTCAGCGCGCTGCCGTCCGGGCCGATCATGAGCCTGCCGGCGCGGGTGCTGGCGCCGGCCACGCGCGCGATCGGCATGGGCGTGTTCTACACGGTCTATTATGCAGCGATGATGCTGGGACCGTTTGCCGCCGGCGCCCTCGCGAAGTGGACAGGGAGCGCGGCGGCCGCGCTCGACTTCGGCGCGGCGATGGTTTTGCTGTGCCCGGTGCTGCTGTGGGTGTTCAACCGGATCGTGGCGCGCGCCAGCGCCCCGCGCGCGACTGCCTACCCTTCATGCAACCTCCGCTAACCTCTCGTTAACCCTGTCGGCCGTAGGGTCTGGCGACACCGAGCAGCCGGTTGTCGGGTGACGAGATGGCGTTGGCGAGCAAAAAATCGATACTTCCGGCCAGCGAAGAGCGCCGGCGCTTCCAGCGGGTGAAGGTGCACCTGCTCGGCCGTTACATGCTCCCCGACCGCCGCGAGTTTCCCTGCCAGATCATCAATATGTCGCCCGGCGGGCTCGCCTTGCTGGCGCCCGGCATCGGCAATGTCGGCGACCGCGTGATCGCCTATCTCGACCATATCGGCCGGGTTGAAGGCAAGATCACCCGCATCATCGACAATGGCTTTGCCATGAGCATCGGCGCCACCGCGCGCAAGCGCGACAAGCTCGCGGCGCAACTGACCTGGCTCGCCAACCGCGATATCCTCAATTTGCCGGAAGACCGCCGCCACGACCGTATCGTGCCGCGCAACCCGATCGCGCTGCTCACGCTCGAGGACGGCACCAAGATGACCTGCCGGATCATCGACATGTCGCTGTCGGGTGCCGCCATCGCCGCGGAAAACCGCCCGCCGCTGAAATCCCTGGTCCTGCTCGGCAGGATTCAGTCCCGGGTGGTGCGAAACCTCGAGGAAGGCTTCGCGCTCGAGTTCGTCCACGAGCAGCTCGCCGAAACGCTCGAAGACAACGTTACCGCGCGGTAAAGCGCGCGCCCCCTCGAACCCCCGCATTTTCCAGTCGCGAAGGCGGCCTCCGCAGTGCCGGATGCCGTCTTTCGGCTGTTCGGCGTCGGCCAGGCAGGGTTAACGCGGCCGGCTTTTGCCCCCGCGAACGCCGCTTTGACGCGGCGCCACGCGTTAATACCTAAAATTTGAATCAATTGCAGTTGTCTAAAATTCTAATCGAATTTTATTCAAGTATAGATCGACTTAACCGCTCTTTTTACTTGTATTCGCGTCAAATCTACTTGGCTTACTTAGCGGCGGCGCAAAACCTTTGTGCGAAACATGGTCCCAACAAGAAACGGGGGCCACAATGTTTGGGTTCAGGGGACAGGGGAAAGGATTGGCGGTCGTCGCCGTCCTGTTTGGATTGAGCGCGACGGCGCATGCCGGAGATGAACGGGTTGTCTACGCCAGCCTTGGCGACGTCACGCGGGCGCCGATCGGCTGGGTCGAATTCTGCGCCGAAAGTCCCGGCGATTGCCGCGGCGGCGCGACACAGCCGCGCGACATCGTGATGTCGCAGACGGCCTGGCGCGACCTCGTTCGGGTCAACAAGTGGGTCAACGAAACCGTCAAGCCGATGACCGACATGGATCATTGGGGCGTTATCGAAAAATGGTCGTTGCCGACGGATGGCTACGGCGACTGCGAGGACTACGTGCTGTTGAAGCGCAAGATGCTGATCGACGCCGGCTGGCCGCGCGAAGCGCTGCTGATCACGGTGGTGCGCGACAAGAAGGGCGAAGGCCACGCGGTGCTGACCGTGAAGACCGACAAGGGCGAGTTCATTCTCGACAACCAGAACGAAACCGTCGTGGCCTGGACCGAGACCGGATACCGCTTCGTCAAGCGTCAGTCGCAGAGCGATCCGAACCAATGGGTCTCGCTCGGCGTTGCCGGCCCCGCGGTCGCCACTGCCAGCGCCCGCGACCACTGACAGAAGAAACAACGGAGACACGCGACCCGGTCACATCCCCACCCCTCCCCGTCCCAGACCGGATCGCGCGCGGCCAGCTCTCCCCCAAGAGCTGGCCGCAACTTTTTTGCGGTGCATTAGGCGCTGTTTGGGGCTGGGCCTCGTACCCAAGGTTGTGGTAAGTGCTGGAACCTTAGGGTTCCGGCGGCTTTGACGTCCCATGATCGAAATCACACCGCATCGCGCAAAGACCGGCGGCATCGCCCATATCAGCTCGCAGCCGATCGCCTTGGCCGCAGGCGCCCTCATCGTCATCCTGCTCGGCGTCGGCGGCATTGCGCTTTGGCGCAGCTACACCGGAACGGTTCCGGAGCAGGACCGCGTCGTCGCCGCCCGCCAGTTGCAGGCCCGGACGGCGCAGGCCTCGGAGCAGCTGGTCGAGAAAACCAAGGGTCTGGAAGTGACCCAGCAGGAATCGATCGACCAGTTGCAGGTGGTTCAGGATCAGTTGCAGACCGTCAAACGCCTGCTCGCCGCCCAACAAGCCGATACCAAGCGGCTCTCCGAGCAGGTTTCCGGCCTGACCGAGGCGATCGACGGTTTGAGGCATTCTTTCGCCAGCACCCAGGGCCCCGAAGCATCCGGAGCACCTTCGCCTCGCAGCAAGTCGGTCCGAACCAGATCGCAGGCGGCCAAGAGCGCCCGTCGCAGGCATACCAGGTCGCCGGGCTGACCGCAGATAGAGCGTTTTCAAGCGAAGTGGTGGCCGGTTCGCGTCAAGAAAACGCGTCAAATCAAGAAATCTAGAGCCCCGTTTCGATTCAATCGAAACGGAAAAGGAAGGCTCTAGCCTGGTTTTGTCCGCCGTGCCGCTTGTCTTCCCCGACCGGGGATGAAATTTTTTGTGCCGTTTGTGAAGTGGATCACATATGCCGGTGCGATCCCGGGGCATTGTGTAGTTCACCGGATGGCGCAAGCCAATTTCAATATCCGGGGCTGGCAAGGCCGTTAGCGTTATACTGCGCTGACGGCCTTGTTTTTTCTGGCCCGATTGGCCTGCCCGCCGCCCGCTGGATCAGCCTTTCCTCCCAGTCTGGTGATTTGCGTTCGGCCCGTCTCGCCAGCTGAATGCGCTCCTCCCCAACCCGCCGGAGGAGATCCATCGTGAGCGCCGAACCCCTGCAGCATCCGACGTCATCGGACTGACAAAAGTCGCGCCGTTTTCACGCCGCGGCTTCATGACCGCCTCCGCCGCCGTCACGGCCGGCTATACGCTGGCCGCGGGCCCCGTCCGCGCCGACGTCATCAAGACCGACACCGACGGTCTCGCCGCCGGCGATGCAAAGGTCAAAGTGGCCGACGGCGAAATGCCCGGCTATTTCGCGCGGCCCGCCCATGCCGGCAATCCCCCGGTGGTGCTGGTGGCGATGGAGATCTTCGGCCTGCACGAATACATCACGACGTGACGCGGCGTCTCGCCGATCGCAAGGACGCCGCCGAGGACGCGTGGAATCAGATGCAGGCGTGGCTCAGAAAATACGAAGTTGACCGGCTCAATCTCGCTCGAGCGCGCGCGGTGTCTGCCGCGCGCGTTCTTCGGAAGGATCGCCGCGCGGCCTAGCCGAAGCGATCGCTGTTACGGCGCGGCCTGGACTGCTCGATCTCCCAGAGCATCCACACGAAGGCCACGCCCAGGCCGACAACGACGCCCAGAAACAGCAACGTCAGGTCGGGGGCTGTGAGCATGCTGAGCATTCCCGAATTAATGCAAGCGGCGTACCAGCAAACGACACCAGAAAAACGGCCTCGGTGCAGAATACACCGAAGCCATCCGATTCATCCCGTCCTTCGCGGCCCTCTACCTTAATTGACCCGAACGACCTCCTTCACCGCTCGGAGACAACGCGATCAGTTGCAGACCTGGACGGGGCGGTAACGCCAGCCGTACCTTGCGTGAACGCAATGCTGCACGAGGTAACAGCTGCCATCGTCCGCCGCCTGTCCTAGCAGCCCCTGCAGATACTCTTGAGCTTGCGGTCGATCGCCTTGTCTTCCTTCTCGATTGCGATATTGCTCTTGGTTTGCGGACTGGTCGCCGCGGTACCGCCCCCGGCCGCCCTGCTGCCCGCCGAGCCCGTGGTCATGGATGATCCCGACGAATTGGCGGTGCCGAGGTTGTTGGTGCCCGGCGGCGGCTCCGAGACGACCTTCCCTGCGTTGCCGGCGCCGCTCGGGTCATTGGCGGAATTGTTCAGGCCGCCGCTTTGAGCGAGCGAACTGACCGGGGCGGCGAGGATTGCGATTGCAACGGCAGCCGAGGCCACGACGGAAATTCTGGTAATGACGAAATCTCCCTTTATGATCTAACCGTCGCGGATGTTGCTGGTTCCGGAACGTTTTCCATTCCATACGATTGAACCGTTGCGATGCAGGAGGCTTGGCCGTCGTGCGCAAATTGATCGCCTTCGACGACGACACTTTCGACAAGCTGAAGCGGCTCGCGCGCGACCGGATGGCGACCATTCAGGAACTGGCAGACGAGGCGTTCGCCGATCTCCTGAAGAAACACGGCATTCCGGTCGACCTGAAGGACGCGCTGCGCAGGAGTGCTGCGCTCACCAAGACGCCGGCGAAAAAATACGCCGGATCGAACCCATCGAGGAAAACCAAATCATGAGCGATCCGGATCCGTTCGAGCAAGGCGAGCGCGCCGCGCGAAAGAAAATCCCAGCCGAAGCCAATCCCTATCGGGACGGCAGCGAAGAACATGCGCTGTGGGCCGCCGGCCATGAAAGGGTCGCGGGCCAGGCCGAGGCCGGCGAATCCGAGGACACCTGAAGCGCCTGTTGCGCTTTCAAGCGAAAGCCTGCCGCGCGCTGGATGCGAGGCGGATACCGGTTCGCATGCAAGAAAACGCGTCAGGAAAAGGGTGCAAAAGTCTCGGTTCTGATTCAATCAGAACCGGGCCCCTGGTCAGCCGATCTTCTTCAGGCCTTTCTTGAATCGCGGGCCGTTGGCGACATAGAACTTCGCAGCACTTCCCATTGTCGCGACCTGCGCTGGATCGAGCGCGCGGATCACCCGCGCCGGTGCGCCGATGATCAGCGAGTGCTCGGGAAACTGCTTGCCCTCGGTGATGACCGCACCCGCGCCGACGATGCTGCCGCGGCCGATCCTTGCGCCGTTCATGACGATCGAACCCATCCCGACCAGCGCGCCATCCTCGAGCGTGCAACCGTGCAGGATGACGTTGTGGCCGACCGTGCAATTCTTTCCGATCGTCAGCGGAAAACCCATATCGGTGTGGCAGGTCGAGTTGTCCTGCACGTTGGAGTTTTCACCGATCTCGATCCACTCATTGTCGCCGCGCAGCACCGCACCGAACCACACGCCGGCGGATTTATGCAGGCGCACCTTGCCGATCACCGTGGCGGTTTCGGCGATGAAGTAATTGCCGTCGGCAGGAAGATCGGGCGCCTGCCCGTCAAGTTCGTAAATCGCCATATCTCAGGGGTCTCCGGTTTCGCGGAGACTCTGGCACAGCCGTATGGTTCAGGCCAGCAGTCCGGCGGCGCGCAGCGTCATCAGGAAGAACGTGCCGGACATCATGCTCCAGAATCCGGCCAGCACCGTCGCCATCATGACGAATTCGAAGCGGCGGCTTTCGATCTTTGCACCGCGCAGCGTGTTGCGCATGATGATGAAGGGCGCCGCGAACACCAGGAACGGCACGGCAGCGAACGTCTTCGGCGCCACGCCCTCCCCGAGCAGTCCGAACCCTGCCGGGCGCTGCACCAGCGCCTGGTATCCGCTGGTCAGGGCGCCAGCCAATGCAAAACCGATGCAAAGGGAGAACAGGGAATTCAACGCATCGGCCGACATCGCTGGGGTTTCCACTACATGGGACGCCCATTGCTTCGCAAAATCGGCCGGCGGCCGCCACATCATCCTTAAGAAAGGGTTAACGGCAGAACCTGGAACCACCGCCCGGTCGTGGTTCCCGGCATCATAAATTGGCGCGAAATCGTGCGGAAACCGGGTATCGCTGGCATATTCAGCGCTGATTCGGCCGAACTCTTGGGTACTCCGTACATGACGTTCTTCTCGACGGCCCAGCACATCGCGCGCGCTTCGCGCGGGCGTTCGCGCGGCCACTTGCTTCCGATCCTGCTCGGCGGCGCGATCGCCGTGGGCGCGATCGCGGCGGTCGCCTATTTGCTGTGGCCGACCTGGGGCGCGGACGGGTCAAGCGCCCCGGCGCGGCTGCCGGTCAGCATCGGAGGCACCCTTTTCAACGTGCCGACCGCGGCGATCCGGATGAAAATCCAGCGCCACTCCGGGCCGCAGGAACGCATCGATCTTTCCTTCAATTTTCCTTCGCTCGAGCCTCCCGATGCGCCGAAGCATGTCAGCGCGGATGAAGTTGTCGAGGAAGCGGTACAGCCGATCGACCGGATATTCCTGTCGATCGCGGCGCATCATGACACGCTGGCGCCGGACATGCTCGTGCGCACCATCTATCCGCGCTACCTCGATCAGGCATCGACGCCCGCCGCGGACGGACTGACGCTGCGCGCGTTTCGGGACGGCACGCCCTACAGCGGCGAGGATCTGTTCGTTGCGGAGGCGCCGAGCCTCACCGCGCGCTGCACGCGCGACGGCAAGACGCCGGGGATGTGCCTGAGCGAACGCAGGATCGGCGGCGCCGACCTGACGTTTCGGTTTCCGCGGAGCTGGCTTGCGCAATGGCGCGACGTGGCCAGCGCCATGGACCGCCTGACGGTGCAATCGCATGGACCGGGCGGATAGACCCCGTCAGTCTCAGCCCTGCTCGACCAGATCGTCCTCGAGGATCGCCATCTGGAACTGGAACGAGCGGTCCTCGTCTTCGTCATCGACGAACAGCACGCCGATGAATTCCTCGCCGATATAGACCTCGGCCGAATCGTCCTTCTTCGGCCGCGGCACCACGCGGATCTTGGGATTACCGAACACGCGCTTGAGATAGGCGTCGAGCTTCCTGACTTCCTGAACGTCCACGGCAATCTCCAATCGGATTTGAGTTTCGCGAGGTTTTAGGACGAGACGAAGCGAAGGGCCAGCCCAACTTGCAGAAATCCTGCGCGCGATTCCGATGACTTTGTTCGATGACGCGTATTCCGGCCGCAAGACCGGTACCCTCTTCCAGGGCAATACGCACGAGGAAATCAAAGTCCGATCGCGCCCAGCATTTGATCCATGGTGCGCGACGGCTCGGCGCAGCCGGCCTCGCCGACGATCCTGGCGGGAACCCCGGCGACCGTCACATTGTGCGGCACCGGCTTCACCACCACCGATCCCGCGGCGATGCGGGCGCAATGGCCGACCTCGATATTGCCGAGAATTTTCGCGCCGGCCCCGATCAATACGCCGCGACGGATCTTGGGATGGCGGTCCTCGTTCTCCTTGCCGGTGCCGCCGAGCGTGACGCCGTGCAGGATCGAGACGTCGTCTTCGATCACGGCGGTCTCGCCGCAGACGAAGCCGGTGGCGTGATCGAGGAAGATGCCGCGGCCGATCTTCGCCGCCGGATTGATGTCGGTCTGGAACACCGCCGAGGAGCGGCTCTGCAGATAATAGGCGAAATCCTTGCGGCCCTTTTGATAGAGCCAGTGCGCCAGACGATGGGTCTGCAGCGCATGGAAGCCCTTGAAGTAGAGCAAGGGATCGATGAAGCGCGAGATCGCGGGATCGCGGTCGTAGACCGCCACGAGATCGGCGCGGAAGGCGTTGCCGAGATCGGGATCGTCGCGGAGCGCCTCGTCGAAGGTCTGCCGGATCAAATCGCCCGACAGCGCCGAATGGTCGAGACGCTCGGCGATGCGATGCACCACCGAATCCTCCAGCCGGTCGTGATGCAGCACGGTCGAGTAGATAAAGGAGGCGAGCTCCGGCTCGCGGCGAACGATGTCTTCCGCCTCGCTGCGCACCCGATCCCAGATCGGATCGAGCGCCGCCAGTTTGGCACCCTGCGGATTGATCTGATGCATGGCCATGTGCTGCTCCCGCAAGTTCCTGAATTCTTGAGCCACCTTATAACATGACGGGCGGACTTCTGTCCCGCGCCTTTGCCACAAGGTGAACGGCGGCTTAGCCCGAATTGCGCGCTAAAACATTGAAGCAGCACATCTTCTTGACACGGCCGCAATCTACCTTCAGTGAAGGCGTCGGCTCAAGGTGGTCGGGAATTCCAGGAAATCAAGCGCGCCTGTCCGACTATTGATGGATTTCCGCACCGTGCCCGGTCCGGGCAAGGTGGTCAGAAATTTGGGGGGATTTGAGCATCACTACGCAGACTTTACGCGCGCGCGTCGCCGACCCGGCCTGGGTCTGGATCTCAGCCGTGACAATTCCCCTGATGCTGCTCGTCCCGGCGCTGTGGAACGGCTATCCGCTGCTGCAGTGGGACACCGGCGGCTATCTGGCGCGCTGGTATGAAGGCTATCTGGTCCCCAGCCGCTCCACCGTGTTCGGCCTCTATCTGCATTACGGCGAAGGCTCGGGCTTCTGGCTCAATCTCGGCATTCAGGCGCTGGCCGTGCTGTGGATCCTGCAATTGACCTTGCGCGTGTTCGGCATGGCGAGGCCGTCGCGGCTGATCTGGCTGAGCCTCGCCCTGATCCTGACCACGGCGCTGCCCTGGCTCGCCAGCATGCTCTTGACCGACATCTTCGCCGGTCTGTCGGTGCTGTCGCTGTTCATCCTGGTGCTGCACGGCGACAGGATTTCCGGAATCGAGAAATTCTCGCTGTTCGCCTTCACGGCCTTCGCCGCCGCCACCCACAGCGCGACGCTCGGGGTACTTTTCGGGTTGTGTTGCGTCGGCTGGATCGTGCGACCGATGCTGCGCGGCAAGATCGCCGTTGCCGGACTCGTGCAGGGCAGCCTGACCATCGTCGCGGGTGCTGCGATGCTGCTGGCAGCGAATTTTGCGCTCTCGGGGCAATTGGCATGGACGCCCGGCGGCGCTGGCGTCGCCTTCGGACGGATGCTGCAGGACGGCATCGTCGCGCGTTATCTGCGGGACCACTGTGCGCAGCAGAACTTCAAGCTCTGCCCCTACCGCGACCAGCTTCCGGCGACCGCGGACGATTTTCTGTGGGGCAACAGCATGTTCAACAAGCTCGGCCGCTTCAAGGGCATGAACGACGAGATGGGCTACATCGCGCTGCATTCGCTCGCCGACTATCCGCTGTGGCAGGCCGAGGCCGCCATCGTCGCCACCGCGGAGCAACTGGTGCACGTCGCGACCGGCGAAGGCACCAGCGGCTGGATCCCGCATACTTACGGCATCATCGAGCGCTACATCCCGGCGCAGACCGCGCCGATGCGCGCCGCGCGCCAGCAGCATTGGCAGCTCGATTTCACCGCGATCAACTGGATTCACGTTCCGGTCGCGCTTGCCTCGCTGCTCGCCGTATTCGCCATGGTGGGGCGCGCCGCCTGGCGACGGCGGCTCGACGACCTCACGCTGCTCGCCGCGACGGTGTCGCTCGCCATGCTCGGCAATGCCTTCATCTGCGGCGTGATCTCGGGACCGCATGACCGCTACGGCGCGCGCCTGGTTTGGATCGCGACCTTCACGGTGCTGCTCGCGGGCGTGCGGCAATTTTCCGGCGGCGACGGGCCGGCCGACGATTCAATTTCGCTCTGACAGAAATTCCAGCACCCCCGTCTTGTAGACCTTGTCGCCGACCGCGCGCATGTGGTCGCGGTTGGGAATGTCGAGCACGCGCGCGCCCGGGATGATTTCGCCGAGCGCCTGCGCGGAGCCGGCGATTTCGTCCGACGTGCCCACCGCGATCAGCACGGGCACGCCGATCCCGGCGGCTTCCTCCTTCGTCATCAGCCGACGCGAGCCGCGCAGGCAGGCGGCGAGCGCGCGGCGATCGGAGCGGGTCTGGTCCGCGAACGCGCGAAACGTCCGCCCCACCGGATCGGTCACCTCGTCGAGCGAATCCGCCTCCAGCGCGGAAGCGACGTTTTCGCCGGGGCCGCCGCCCTCGATCAGGGCCATGCCGATGCCGCCGAAGATCGCCGAACGCAGCCGCTGCGGCTGGCGCAGCGCCAGCCATGCCGCCATCCGCGCGCCGAGCGAATAGCCCATCACGTCGGCGCGCTCGATGCCGAGATGATCCATCAGTGCGGCGACGTCGCCGGCCATGGCCGGGATGGAATAGGCCTCCGCATCGTAGGGCTTGCCGGAATCGCCGTGGCCGCGATTGTCGAGCGCGATGACGCGGCGGCCGTTCTTCCGCAATTCCGAAACCCAGGTCGGATAGACCCAGTTGACGTTCTTGGTCGAGGCGAAGCCGTGCACGAGCACGATCGGCTCGCCCTCGCCTTCGTCGAGATAGGCAATTTCAACAGCGCCGTTATGAAAACTCGGCATCGTGTGTTCCCAATGTTCTTGAAAATGAAAACCGGATCCGAGGCTAGCCGCTTGCGCCCGACATCGCCGCTGCGGGCTGCGCCGCCATCTGCCTTCGCAGCCTTCGCGCCTTCCTGCGGGTGAGCCAGGACTGGGTCAGGCGCTCGGTGGTGGCCTTGATCGACGACAGCAGGCCGAACAGCGCGAGCAGCGCGCCGAACACCCATAGCGTGAGGTTGAAGGCTCCTGCCGCCAGCAGCAGCGCGCCGCGGCCGAGCATCTTCAGGATGGCGCGGGTCTGGCCGCCCTTGGATTCCGCCAGCCGCGCCGCGCGCGCGACGTCCTTCGGGTTCTCGGCGATCTTCAGCGTGTCCTGCGCGGCGCGAATTCCCGCCTTCTCGCCGACGCGTCCGACATCCTTGGCGAGACGCACCAGCGCGCCGGCCTTCTCGGCGTGAAACGCCGCCTTGATCGCGGTCAGGGTCTGGCCCGGCCGCATCACCGAGCCGGACGCCACCGCGTTCTGCAGCATCGGCGCATCGACCACCTCGCGCGCGGAGCGGCCGGCCCATGCCGTCAGCCCCTCGCCCAGCCGGCCGACCTTGCGGGCGTCCTTGACCAGCGTGAGGCCGGCGCGCACCGGCGCCGCGCCGCCGACCGAGATATAGGTCGCAGCGGTCACCGCGAGCCCGGCGGCGGCAAGACCCAGCACCAGCCGGTCGGTGTCCTCGCCCATCGCCAGATGCTTGCCTTCGCGCACGACGTCGCGGATGTCGCCGAACACGAAGAGATCGCCGGCGACGGTGCCCGACAGGCTCGCGACATCGTCGGCGTTGCCGGTGACGAGGCCGGAGGCAAACCGGCTGGCGAAATGCGACGAGGAATTTTCTTCGGCGACGGCGTCGCTCACCCGCCGCGACAGCTCTTCGCCCAGGGCGATGTTCTTCTCGCGGGCGAGTTCGACGAAGCTCGCGGCAAGATCGGCGTCACCGGCCGCCAGCGCGGCCTCGATATTCTCCGCCACGGCGTCGCGGTTGTTTCGCAGGGCAGAATTGAGCTGGAGATCGGCGAGCAGGGCCGGATCGTCCTGCGCCGCCAGGATAGCGCCGGCATCGTGGGCATGCGGCCACAGCAGTGCGCACGCCACGGCGCACACCGCCATACCCGTCAACGCCAAACCGATCCGCAGCCGTTTCATCCCGAAAACCCGGTATTTCCGCTCAACCCAACATGGTGTGCCGTTTTTAAGACACAACTGCCCCGACGAAAGAAGGGCTTTTCGCAGACGACAATATTGTGTCGAATTTGCATGAGCAGATCAGCGTTCGGGGCACTAGGAATCACCAGTTCCCGCCAGTATGGTGCGCGGCGTTTCAATCCAGCCGCGGCGTGTTGCCTGTGTCCTGTCCGGCTCGATTGCCACCCAAGGTGAAGATAATGTCCGACCATGTCGTTCCGCACTTCCACAACGATGCCGGCGTCTCGGTGATCGAGATCGGCTCGCAGGAGTTCATGTGCGTCGGCGCCAATCCGCCTTTCGATCATCCGCATGTCTTCCTCGATCTCGGCAACGACAACGAGATCATCTGCCCGTATTGCTCGACGCTGTACCGGTACGCCGCCGACCTCAAACCCGGCGAAGCCCGGCCGCCGGAATGCGTCGTGAAGGATAAAGCCGCCTGATCGAACGGTGGCCGCATCACGCACCGTCTTCGTCGCTGGTGCCGGGATCGGGGGATTGACGGCCTCGCTGGCGCTCGCCGGCAAGGGTTTTCGCGTCGTCATCGTCGAGAAGGCCGAACGGCTCGAGGAAATCGGCGCCGGCCTGCAGCTCTCGCCCAATGCCAGCCGCGTGCTCTGCGGTCTCGGATTGCAGGACGCCCTTGCGGGCCGCGCCGTCACCCCCGACGCCATCAGCCTGATGAGCGCGCGCGGCGGCGGCGAAGTGCTTCGCCTGCCGCTCGGCGAGGCCGCGACGATGGCCGCCGGCGCGCCCTATTGGGTGGTGCATCGCGCCGACCTGCAGGCGGCGCTGCAGGCGAAAGTCGGCGAACATCCCGATATCGAGTTGCGGCTCGGCTGCCAGTTCGAGGACGCCGCCACCCACGCCAAGGGACTGACCGTGGTGCAGCGCTTCGGCATGAGCCGGCGGCAGGATCTGGCGCTGGCGCTGATCGGCGCCGACGGCATCTGGTCGACCGTCCGGCAGCATCTGTTTCCGCAAGTGCAGCCGCGCTTCTCCGGGCTGATCGCCTGGCGCGGAACGCTGGAGGCCACGCAGCTGCCGCGCGAATATGCCGCGCGGCGGGTCCAGCTCTGGATGGGTCCCAACGCGCATCTGGTCGCCTATCCGATCGCGGGCGGGCGCCAGATCAACATGGTCGCGGTGGTGCCGGGCACCTGGAACCGGCCGGGCTGGAGCGCGCCCGCCGACGGCAACGAACTGAAAAACATCTTCGCCGCGCCGACCTGGCCGGGCCCGGCGCGGATGATGATCGGCGCCGTCGATAACTGGAAGAAATTCGCGCTGTTCACGCTGCCCGAGGGCAACGAATGGACCAAAGGCGCGATCGCGCTGCTGGGCGACGCCGCCCACGCCATGCTGCCGTTTGCCGCGCAAGGCGCCGGCATGGCGATCGAGGATGCGGCGGTGCTGGCCAAATGCCTCGGCGAAGCCGCGGGCGACGACGGCGCCGGCATTCCGGCGGCGCTGCAGCGCTACGCGAAAGCGCGCCGCGCCCGCGTGGCGCGGGTGCAGCGCACCGCCAGGCGCAACGGCACGATCTATCATCTCGCCGGTCCGATGGCGCTGGCGCGCGACCTCGCGATCAAGGCGATCGGCGCCAGCCACATGCTGGCGCGGCAGGACTGGATTTACGACTGGCGGGTGTGAGGGGTGTGGCATTTCGATAGGCCCGTAGCCCGGATGGAGCGCAGCGCAATCCGGGACGACTGCGACACCGGCCCCCGGGTTTCGCTGCGCTCCACCCGGGCTACGGACGCTTGACGGCAAAACACACCTTCGCGTTCTCGCCGCGCGATTTCGCGCGAGTTTTGGCCTGTTCGTTCCGCCCTCTTCCATCAGAGGGCGCAGGGAATGCCGGGCGCCCGATGCGCCCGATAGCCGCGTGTGCAATGGTAGTGGTAGAGCGCACACGCGTTAGTCAGGTCACACCGGAATCACCCGGCATTCCCCGCGCAATGGTTTACGGCTTACTTCGTGCTCTTCCCGGCGATCGGGCTTTTTTGTCACCGTCACCCTGAGAAGCTTGCTTCTCACGAGCTTGACGCCAGCGTCGAGGCGTCAGAACCACACGACTTCGCCGTCCGCCTCAGGCGCCCTCGTCTTTGGCGTCATCCGCGTCCACCGCATCCTGTCCCGCGTCCGCGACGATCTCGAGCCGCCCCTCTGTGGGATAGGACGGCTGCGGATATAAGGTGATTTGCGGTTCGGAAAATCAGAATATTTTTACGGAAGGGGCTTGACAGGTTTTTGCTGATTTGCCCCGTCGAGGCTGGGCAAGTATTCGACCAGCGCTCAAAGCAGTAGAAGTCCATTCGCCGCGCCCAGCCTCGTCGGGTTGCCGTACTGATGATAAAAGCGCGCTAATAGACCGCGCTGCCCGAACGCGAGGTCGGCTGCGCACCATGGCCCTTGGGCTGCGGCGTGGCCCTGGCGGCATTGGCCGACGGCGCAGCGGGCGTCGCTGCCGTGGCCGGCGGCGACGGACGGCATTTGTTCTGCTGCCAGGCCTCCTCGGCGAATTTCCTCTGGCCCGCAATCGAGATGGCTTCGTTGCGGTAGGCGATCTCGGCCACCACGGGACCGGCGACGCCGGTCCGGGCCTTCGCCATCAGGGCCTCGTTCTCGGCGGCGCGGTTGTCGAGGCTCTTGCGCTCCGCCTCCAGCTGCTTGCAGTCGTAGAGCTCGTATTTGGCGGGATCGGCGAAGGCGGTCGACATGCTGTCGCCCATGCCGGCGCAGCCGGCGAGGCCGGCGCCGAGCGCGAGCAGCGCGGCCGCGGCGGCGGCGCGCGGCAGCTTCAGGCCCTGGAAAATGCGGACGATCATGCGACCCTTGGTAAACCGACAATCTTGAGGTTGCGTAAAGCAGCCGCCCGTGACCGGATTGAGGCTTTGCCCTGGGCGGCGCGCCCAAAAATATTGTATCGGCGCATGATCTTATCGCCAAACCGCTCACACTTTGGTCGATCATGCGCTAAGCAAAGGCCCGCGTTTTCTTCACAAGCCGGCCATTTCCATTGCCTGCGAAAACGCGCTAAGTAGCTGATCTCGCGACCAAAGCGGACGTGGCGGAACTGGTAGACGCAAGGGACTTAAAATCCCTCGATGGCAACGTCGTGTGGGTTCGAGTCCCACCGCCCGCACCAGCCTTCGCTCGCGAGTGAGCGAAGGCTGCCACGCCGGAGCCTTCAGGCGAAGGCGGGCCGTGTGGCCGCGAGCTACGCTTGGCAAGCCATGCAGAACCCTTCAGGCCGAAGCGTGTCCGGCGTAGCCTGAGCGCAGCGAAAGCGAAGACGGACTGTCCCACCAGTGGAGTAGCCATGCCCGACAACCAGGACGATCTTTTCGGCGAAGACGCGGATGAAGCCCTCACTGACTTCGACCGCCTCACGGAGATGCTGTATCAGCGCGTCATCGACTTCGCGGAGGAGGAAGAGCTCCCCGACGAACTGCTCACGCCGCTGCTGCTCCGGCTGGCAGTGACCTCGCGCATGATGGCCTACGCGGCGACGGCGGCCAAACCTTCCGGCGGCGGACTCAAACTCGACCTCGACCGGTTTCGCCGCGACATCGAGGACCTCATCCGCGCGACGAAGAAGGACGCCGACCGCTTCATCGCACACGCCAGGGAGTCGATGGCGGCGGCCGAACCGGACGAGGATGAGAGCTGAACCAGCCAAGTCCTGCGGGCCGGCGACGAAAAATATCCTGCGCATGAACCGTGGTTGCGCCGTGAAAACCGACGCCGTCGGACGGCGGATTGGAATTGCGGTGACAGTCACTTTATATGAGGTGCATAATTCCGTGGCGTTGAGTGCGCGGTCGCGGTAATTCGGCGAAAGCCGTAGCGGTATGCAAGTCCCTCGATTTGAAAGAGCCATGGCGGTTCAAGTCCGACCGCCCATACCAACGTATCCGACCGCCTCCGTGCTCGCGACCAGCAACCCGGCTAAGATCGGCGTAAATGAGTTTCACATGTCCGGTATCCGCGACCCCAACCAACCTGATGCCAAATCAAGTGCTAATGGCGCGACCCGCATCCGTGAACTATGCCTGAAGCATGCTGGCGATCTCATTACTGCTGCTGAGCAGGTTCTTAGAGACGACGGCTTTCCCAATATCGCCTACCATCTTGCCGTGCTGGCCCTAGAAGAGATTGGCAAAGCCGGAATGGTCGTATCGCGCGCCGTCATTGCTGGCGCGCGCGATACACATTGGATGGAAAATAAGTTTGACGATCACGTTTGGAAAATTCAATGGGCGATCTGGTCCCACGGATTCATGGGACAGCGCATTGATCCGAAAGACTTCGAGGAGGCACGGCGCTTCGCCCGGAATGCGCACGCACGCCGTCTCGCCGGACTCTACGTCAATCCGCACGCGGACGACGCCACCGCCATTGCGCCCGGCGCAAACGTAAAGCCCGAACATGCGGTGTCAATCATCAATCTGGCTCGGGCTCGCCTCGACGTAGAAAATACTATCGGTGCCCCCCTCATCGGTGAGCCAAACGGTGACCTCGAATGGTTTCTCAACACCATGGGCAACGAACTCGGCACAAAACGACTTTTCAGCAAATCCTTCACCTCGAAGTATGAAGAACTCGAAGGCGATGCGCGCGCCTGGATCGCATGGGCGCGACAAGAATTTGAGAAGGTCGCCGCCGAGGAACAGGCTTACTTGCAGAGAGAGCTTGCACGATTTCCGAGCGCGCTTGGCAGCGTCAAACCGAAATGGGTTATCAAAATACGGCTTCATACGCCGTCACACTCGATCCGCCCGAAGGTACTGACCTATTGGAACAAGCAAGTCGGTTGGGTGAAGCTCAGCCCCGTCAAGAACAAGCACGAATTGCTGATGGAAATGACTTTGGGCGATTCGTTTTCCGTGACGAACCTCTACGATGTCGGCCTTTCGTCTAGCAAGCTATGCATCGCAGCGCTCAATGTAGCTTCCCTTGGCTTCTTTTGGTACGAACTCCCGCGACAAACCAGCCGCTATTATGAAAGCGTCAGAGATATTGACGCGCCGCAAATGGATGTGGCCGTTGATCGAGCGCCTGGGCTGCTTGGCGATTGGAAACAGGGAGCTCTGAGCGAGAAAAATCTTCAACACGCGATCGAGTTTATTGCGGCGTTCGGCTCGATGCCGGATAAAGAGGCTGCTCCCATATTCGGCTATTACCTTCAAGGTCTCGTTTATCTGAGTAAATCCGACATTCATCTTTCGGGCGAAGATCTGGCGCGCGATGCATTCCTACAGACTTTACGAAATGCATGCAGGCATTTTGGGGATTGGGACGGGTGCCCGACACTTTCATACCGTCTCTGCATCGAGTCTTTGGGGAAATAATCCCCGAACCGGCTCGTCGCAATCAACTGTTCGATATCCTGTTGCCCCCTCATCGGACTGCCGAAGGTGCTTTTGCGGACGCGGTGTCGGCGAAGCGTCTCGCCGATCTATACCTCGTGCTGGTCGCAGACCGTACTGTATCCGAACGGATAAAGCAGAACTTGCCCGATCC
Source organism: uncultured Alphaproteobacteria bacterium (assembly GCA_963721275.1). Taxonomy (GTDB): domain Bacteria; phylum Pseudomonadota; class Alphaproteobacteria; order Rhizobiales; family Xanthobacteraceae; genus Bradyrhizobium. The sequence goes on from CAVRIQ010000015.1 coordinate 120,217, forward strand.
TGCGCCGTGATCCCCAAGAGCATTGCTGCTTAGCCGGATTGGCCGAGTTTTTCTGCGTCATCGTCCTTTCAAACTCATATAACCCACCAGCCAGAGCGCCCTCTCTTGTGCCCCCTTCTACCGAGGCGCGCGCGTGGCTGCCAAAGCCGCCCGCTTCCGCACAGCGTTGTGCAGCTTCACGCCTCCGGTGCCCTCTGGACAGCTAGTGACGGCCTCGCCTTTCCGCCTCGAGTTTGAAATGGGCATCGGGGCCGCCGTTCCTGCCCTCCGCACGACACCGCCACCCAATTTCGCTCTTTTGGAGAGAAAAAGCCCCCGTATTCTCCGCAAATTAAGCGGAGAATACGGTTGCAAGCTCGGAGAATACCGGCAATAATCTCCGCAAAAGGTGCGGAGAATGGCAACATACGTCCACGAACTGGCGGATTGGCCCGTTTTCAGGTGGGATCATGAATTCTTGGCCCGGCATCTCGCTGCCGTCCGGTTGCGGCAAGGGACGCTGATCGGACGCATGCAGGCGCTCGGGTTCCCGCTGCAGGAAGAAGCCGTTCTCGCCGCCCTGACCGAGGACGTCCTCAAATCGAGCGAGATCGAGGGCGAAATCCTCGACAGGGACCAGGTGCAATCATCCATCGCCCGCAGGCTGGGGATGGATGCCGGCGCATTGCCGCCTGCCGACCGCAACGTCGAGGGCGTCGTCGAGATGATGCTCGACGCGACGCAGAAGTTCAAGGAAGAGCTGAGCGCTGAAAGACTATTCGGCTGGCACGCCGCGCTGTTCCCGACCGGACGCAGCGGCATGCGGAAGATCGTCGTCGGCGCGTGGCGCGACGGTTCGGCGGGACCGATGCAGGTCGTCTCCGGGCCGGCGGGGCACGAGCGCGTGCACTACGAAGCGCCCGAGGCCGGCAGGCTCGACCTGGAAATGACCGCGTTTCTCGAATGGTTCAACGCGCACGAGAAGATTGATCCCGTGATCAAGGCCGCGCTCGCGCATCTCTGGTTCGTCACCATTCACCCGTTCGAGGACGGCAACGGACGTATTGCGCGCGCCATCGCGGACATGTCGCTTGCGCGTTCGGAGAACAGCCCGCAACGCTTCTACAGTATGTCGGCGCAAATCCGCATCGAGCGGAAAGCCTATTATGACATGCTCGAAAGCACGCAAAGAGGCGATCTCGATGTCACGCCGTGGCTCGAATGGTTCCTGGGGTGCCTCGATCGCGCGTTCGACGGAGCCGAAACCATCCTTGCGGCGGTTCTCCAAAAAGCCGAGTTCTGGAAGAAGCATGCCGGCGCGAGGATCAACCCCAGGCAACGCGATATGCTCAATCGCCTGCTGGACGGACTGGAAGGCAAGCTGACATCAAGCAAATGGGCGCTGATCGAGAAATGCTCGCCGGATACTGCGCTGCGCGACATCACCGAACTCGTCGAGCAGGGCATTTTGCAACGAGATGAAGCGGGCGGGCGAAGCACCAGCTATTCCCTTGCCTGACAGATGCCATGGGGGCGATTGGCGTTGGGGGCACGATCTCCCCCGCCCCTACCCCCTCGCGAACACCACCACCCCATTCGCCGGAATCACGATGGCCGCCGAGGCGGCAAACCCGTGCAGGCCCCGGCCCTGCGCCGCCACGCGGCCGCCATTGCCCGCCACTTGCGGATTCGGAAAATGGTCGTAGGCGTCGCTGTTGAAGCGTTCCTGCCAGAGGCCCGCTGACGGAAATCCGATCTCGTAGCCGCTCCAGGTCGTCTCCGCGAACGAGGCGACCACGATGACGTCGTCGCCGCGTGCCCTCGCGCCATCGGTGATAGGCGATCACGCGGTCACGGTCGGAGCAAAAGCAGGCGCGGACGCTGTCACCGCGCAGCGCCGGCAGTTCGCGGCGCAGGCGGATCAGGTCTTTTGTAAATCGCAGATGATCCCGCATGCTGGAATCCAGGGGATCATCGAGGCCGGACCACGACAGCAGGTTCGGCCCGTTCGGCAGCACGTCCCAGGGCCGGTCCTCCAGAAATTCCTGGCCCATGAAAAGTTGCGGAATGCCGGGCGCTGTCAAGAGGATCGCGGTCGCGACGCGGCTGCGGCTGCGCGCGTACCAGGAGCGGTGATCGGAGGGATCGGCGAGAACCGGCAGCCGCGGGTCGCGGCCGGCCAGTACGAGGTCGTGGTTCTCGACGCAGGTCACCGCGCGCCAGCCATGGTCGAAACCGGGCGGGTAGAGCGCCGACGCGATCGCCGACATCGGCACATCGGCGCTCGCTCCCCACGACGTCGCGCCGACCGCATTGCGCAGCGCGGCGCGGAGAGCATCGTGCTGCACCACGTCGAAACCCATGCCGCCGGCGGCCGCGGGTGATACGACGGGCGCGGCCGAGGCCGGAATGTCGGCAAACCGGCCGGGCCAGAATTCGGCGTTCTGCAGCATGCGGCTGCGCAAGCCGCGCAGGTTCGAGGTCAGCGCCCGGCAGAATTCCCAGCCGCTGCCCTGCCCGGTCGAGATCAGCGTCGAAATCTCGTCATAGCGAAAGCCGTCGGCATGAAATTCCTCGACATAATAGCGCGCATTGTCGAGCAGGAATTTTGCCACCTCGCCGTTCCACAGCGCGAACGCGAGCCCGCCGGTGCCGCGGTCCTGATCGGTGAAATAGAGGCTGTCGTTGTTGTCGCCGCGGTCATGCCGGCGATCCAGATAGTACAGGCAATTGTCGTCGAACTGCCCGTCGACCGCAAATCCGCCGGCGTGGTTGTAGACCACGTCGAACACGACGGCGATGCCATGGATATGGCAGAGGTCGACCAGCGCCTTGAGCTGGCCGGGTCCGGACTGGATATCGGCGAGCGCGAGCGCCGAGCACTGCTTCGCCGCGTAGAGCGCGTTGAGTTTTGCCAGATAGGCCGGCAGATCCGCGACCGCGACATAGGGAAAGTCGGGCGAGAACAGGTCCGCGCCGCCATAGCCCATGTTCGGATTGACTTCCTGCTCGTCGACCGGCAGCGGCTGCAGCACGTTGATGCCGAGATCGGCGAGCCAGGGAATCTTCAGCGCGACGTCGAGGAAGGTCGAGCAGACGCCGGGTTCTGCAATGGCAAACGTCCCGACATGGAGCTGGTAGACGACCATGTCGGAAAAGTCCGGCGTCACGAAATCCCGGTCGTGCCAGGGAAAACCTTCGGCCGGGCGCAGGATGGCAAAGCAGTTCGGAAAGTTTGGCGGATCGAGTTCGCGGGCGCGCGGGTCGCGCTTGTAGCCGCATGAGCCCTTGCCCTGCACCCAGAACCGATAGCGGTCGCCGTCGCGCGCGCCGTGCTGGTATCCGGTCCAGTAGCCGCGCGCATCCTTTTGCAGCAGGCGGTCGTCGGCGAGCTGATCGAACACCTGACCGCCGAAGATGCCGTGCAGATAGACCGCGTCGGCTTCCGGCGCCCAGAGTCGAAAGGTCGCGCCGTCGGCATCCAGCGTCGCGCCGGCCGGCGTCTGCGCAGAAATATGGGCTTGCGAAAGCACGGCCTGCTCGCGTTACGCCGTTCCGATGCGTCGAACATCGCACAGCCAGCGGCCGTCGGCCAGCGCGACGCTGTTTCCGGCCGGCGCGCGACATCAAAACTTCGTTGGCATGGATGGACCGGGCGGGCGCGCAACTCTAGGATCGCCGCATGCCGCCGCCCGCGCACATCGCCGCTTCCCCCGCCCTCGCCTTTGGGGAATCGATGCATGGCCGCGCCCATGACGCCGCCGGCGATCGGGCAAAAGCCGGCATGGAATGAACGCCGCAATGAACGCCAAGGCACCCGACATCGCGTTCGCCTCCATTCCCGATACGCTTGCCCGGCTGCAGGTGAACGCCGAGACCGGGCTTACCGGCGTCGAAGCGGCGGCGCGCCGGAAGCAGCATGGCGCCAACGAGGTCGCCGTTCAGAAGGGTCATCCGCTCCTCGCCTTCCTCGGGAAATTCTGGGGCGTGTCGGCGTGGATGCTGGAGCTGATCATGCTGCTGTCGGCGGTGCTCGGGAAATATTCCGATCTCGCCGTCGTCGGCGCGCTGCTGGTCGTCAACGCCGTGCTGGGCTTTGCGCAGGAGCGCCGCGCCGCCGGGGTCGTTGAGACGTTGCGGCAGCGCCTGCGGGTCAACGCGCGGGTGCGGCGCGATTCGGCCTGGCAGCTCGTTGCCGCCCGCGAACTGGTCCCCGGGGACATCGTGCGCGTGCGCGCGGGCGATATCGTTCCGGCCGACGTGAAACTGCTCGAGGGAACGCTGAGCGTCGATCAGTCGGCGCTTACCGGCGAATCCCGGGACGTGGATCGGGCGGCGGGCGAAGTGCTCTCGTCGGGCTCGGTGGTGCGCCGGGGCGAAGGCAACGGCGTGGTGATGCTGACCGGCGCGCAAACCTATTTCGGCCGCACCACCGAGCTCGTGCAGGAAGCGCGGCCGAAACTGCACATCGAGGCCGTGGTGGCCAAGGTCGTCCGCTGGCTCTTCGTCATCGTCGGCGCGGTGCTCGGCGTGGTGATCGCGATGTCGGTGGTCCGCGGCGTCCCCCTCGTCGAGATGGCGCCGCTGATGCTGGTGCTGCTGATGAGCGCGGTGCCGGTGGCGCTTCCCGTGATGTTCACGGTCAGCATGGCGGTCGGGTCGAAGGAGCTGGCCAGCCGCGGCGTGCTGGTGACGCGCCTCAGCGCCGCGGAGGACGCGGCTACGATGGACGTGCTTTGCGTCGACAAGACCGGAACCATCACCATGAACCGGCTGACGGTCACCGGCGTGATCCCGCTCGGGCAAGCCGGCGAAAACGACGTGCTGCTGGCCGGCGCGCTGGCGTCGCAGGCGGCCAACCAGGACCCGATCGACCTCGCCTTCCTGGCCGCTGCGCAGGACCGGCACGTCTTCGACGCGATGCCTGCGGCCACGCCGGTTTCGTTCGCGCCGTTCGATGCGAAAAGCCGGCGGACCGAAGCCGTCGTCGAGCAGAACGGGCAGCGGCTGCGCGTGATGAAGGGCGCCGTTCGAACCATCGCCGAGGCCTGCGGGCTCAAGGCGGCCGAAATCGACGCGCTGGAAGCTCGCGTCGGCGAAGCCGCGCTGCGGGGGTATCGAACCCTGGCGGTCGCACGCGGCCCCGCGGACGGCGTTCCCGTCCTGGCTGGCCTGGTGACGCTGTACGATCCGCCGCGGCCGGATGCCGGGCAACTGATCGCTTCGCTGCGCGATCTCGGCGTCGCCGTGAAGATGCTGACCGGCGACGCGCTGGCGGTGGCGCGCGAAATCGCGCGCGGCGTCGGATTGCCCAACATCCGGCGGGTCGCCGACCTGAAGGCCGCAGGCGCGCAGCCCGGCAACGAAGCGGTCGATTTGCTGGCCGGCGCCGACGGTTTCGCCGAGGTTTTTCCGGAGGACAAATACGTCGTGGTCCAGCATCTGCAGGCCGCCGGACATGTCACGGGCATGACCGGTGACGGCGTCAATGATGCCCCCGCGCTGCGGCAGGCCGAAGTGGGCATCGCCGTCGCGACCGCGACCGACGTCGCCAAGGGCGCCGCCAGCGTGGTGCTGACTGAACCTGGGCTCGCCAATATCGTGACGCTGGTCGAGCAGGGCCGGACCATCTATCAGCGCATCCTGACCTGGATCATCAACAAGATCAGCCGCACCATCCTGAAGGCGGCCTACGTTGCCATCGCCTTCGTGCTCACCGGCAAGTTCGTGGTGTCCGCCTTTGCGATGCTGCTGCTCGTCTTCATGACCGACTTCGCGAAGATCGCGCTGGCCACCGACGCGGTGCGGTGGTCGAGGAAGCCGGAGAGCTGGAACATCGGGAATTTCGTGCTGGTGGCGGTGGTGCTGGGAACGGCCATGGTCGCCGAGGCGCTGGTGCTGTTATGGCTCGGCTGGTCGCGCTTTCAATTGGCGAGCCATGACCGCGCCCTCTACACTTTCAGTTTCCTGATGCTGCTGTACTTCGCCGTGTTCTCCGTGGTGTCGGCGCGCGAGCGGCGCTGGTTCTGGGCGACGATGCCGAGCAAGACGCTGCTTGCGGCCCTGACGCTGGACGCAGGGCTGGGGACCGCCCTGACATTCGTCGGTCTCCCGGACCTTGCGCCGCTGCCCTGGTGGCAGACCCTCATGATCCTCGGTTACGCGATGGTCGCATGCCTGGTCGTCAACGACGGCGTCAAGGTGGCGCTGATCAGGTGGCGCGTCCCTTCGGCCGCCGCCTGACGGCCTGGCCCGATATTGCCGCCGGAAAGGAAGCCATGACCCAGATCGAAAAAATCACGATTGCCCCCGCCCTCACCTTCGACGCCCTCGCCGCGGGCGAGCCCGGCGCGCCGCTGGTGCTGTTGCTGCACGGCTTTGCGGAATCGATGCATTGCTGGCGCGCGCAGCTCGCGGCGCTGGCGGCGGCCGGCTATCGCGCGGTGGCCCCTAGCCAGCGCGGCTACTCGCCGGGGGCGCGGCCGGATCCGGGCGATACCGGCAATTACCACATCGAGCGGCTGATGGACGATGCGATGGCGATCGTCGCGGCTTCCGGTTACGGCGACCGCCGCTTCCATCTCGCCGGCCACGACTGGGGCGGCAGCATCGCCTGGGCGCTGGCCGACCGGTTTCGGGAGCGCGTCGCCTCGCTCACCGTGCTGTCGCGGCCGCATCCCAACGCCTTCAACCGCGCGCTGCTGGAGACCGACGGCGATCAGGCGCAGCGCTCGCGGCATCACAGGGCGTTTCTCGAGCCCGATGCCGCCGATGTCGTGCTGGCGGACGACGCAATATGGCTGCGCGGGCGCCTTGCGGCCAACGGCGTTCCCGCGGCCGCGATCGCGCAGCATCTCGCCGTGCTCGGCAACAAGGCGGCGATGGAGGCGGCCCTCGCCTGGTATCGCGCCCGCGGCGCGATCCGCTCGCCGCTCGGCCCCATCCGCGTGCCCACGCTCTATATCTGGGGCGACGCCGACGACACCGTCGGGCGTATCGCGGCCGAAGGCACGGTCGATTTCGTCGCCGCACCCTATTCCTTCGAGGTGCTTCCCGGCGTCGGCCATTTTGCGGCAGACCAGGCGCCCGACCGCGTCAGCGAATTGCTGCTGCGGCACGTCGGGGCTTATCCGGTCTGACGCGAACGGGCCGCGCCAACGAACGCGTCATGGCCGGGCTTCGTCCCAGCCATCCACGTCCTTGCTTGACTGAAGCCAAGACGTGGATGCCCGGCACAAGGCCGGGCATGACGAAAAGCGTCCGAGGGGCTAGTGACGAACTTCCGCCCTTACTCCTTCTTGTCGATATTCCAGAAGATCGGCGTCGCCGGGCCGTCGAGCACGCCGGTGAGCGATTTCCGCCACGCGCTCGGCTGCTCGAACTGCCCGAGCGGAATATAGATCACCTGATCGTAGACTTCCTTCTGGATCGCGGCCGCGATCTTCTTCTGATCGTCAGGCGAGGTCGCGCGCACGAATTGGTCGCGCAGCGCCTCCACCTTGGCGTCCTCCGCCCAGCCGAACCAGCCGCCGTTCTTGCCCTTGCCGCCGATACAGACATTGGCGACCGGGTTGATGACGTCGGCGGCGACCCAGTTGGTGAAGAACATGTTCCAGCCGCCCTCCTTGACCGGCTTCATGCCGGCGCGGCGCGAGATCACCGTGCCCCAGTCGGTGGCCTGCACATCCACCTTGAATCCGGCCTCGCGCAACAGTTGCGCCGCGATAATCGGTTGCGCCTTCAGCGTCACGACGTCGCCGGGCGCCATGATCACGATTGGCGTGCCGTCATAGCCGGATTCGGCGAGCAGCTTTTTCGCTTCCGCCATGCCGTTGCCTTTCACCAGCGATTCGGATCCGACGTCGGTGGCGAGCGGCGTGTCGCAGACGAATACCGCGCCGCAGATCTTGTAGTATTTGGGGTTGCCGACCAGCGCGTCGAGCACGTCCTTCTGGTTCAGGGCGAGGAAGGCGGCGCGGCGTACCTTGACGTTGTCGAAGGGCGGCAAGAGGAAGTTCATCCGCCCGACGGTCTGGCTGCCGAGCTTGTTCAAGGTCTCGACCTTGATATCCGGGTTCGCTTCCAGCACCGGGAGAATATCGAACGACGGCACCTCCATGAAATCGATGTCGCCGGACTGCAGCGCGTTCACCGCGGTCTGCGCATCCGCCATCGTGATCCACTCGACGCGGTCGACCTTCACCACCTTGCCGCCGGAGGTCCAGCTCGCCGGCTCCTTGCGCGGCACGTAGTCCTTGTTCTTCTCGAACACCGCTTTCACGCCGGGCTGGAATTCGGCCGGCACGAACTTGAACGGACCGGATCCGATCAGTTCCGGCAGCGGTTTGTCGGTCGGGGTTTCAGCGAGCCGCTTCGGCATCATGAACGGCACGATCGACGACGGCTTGCCGATCGACTCCAGCACCAGGCCGTAGGGTTCCTTCAGCTTCAGCGTGATGGTCTTGGCATCGGTGGCCTCGATGCTGGCGGTGAAGTCCATCAGCTTCTGGCCCATGCCGTCGAGCTTGCCCCAGCGCTTGAGCGAGGCGACGCAATCCTCCGCGGTGACCGGCGCGCCGTCAGTCCATTTGAGGCCGTCGCGCAGCGTAAAGGTATAGGTCAGCTTGTCGTCGGAGACCTTCCATTCCGCCATCTGCGGCTGGATCTTGAAATTGGCGTCCTCCGCCAGCAGCGTGTCGAAGATCATGTAGCCGAAATCGCGCACGATGTAGGCGGTCGTCGTCATGCCGGGCGTGCGCAGATCGGCATGCATCACCGCCGTGATGGTCTTGGCGTCCGCCGCAGACGGCAACGCCAGCGCAGCCGTGAGCGCAAGCGCCCGCGTGACGTTCGACGCTATCGTGAAGCGCTTCCAGCGCGAGATGTGGAACATACGAAGTTCTCCTGACGTAAAACTGTTCAAATCCCGATCATTTGTTATGCATGCGGTGCGTTATTTAGGCGCACTAACATGCTGCAAATTCAAGATTTTCGAGACTTGCACCAAGCGCTTCGCGCGTCAATCGAGTTTTGGCTCATGGCGGAGCGGCGAATGCAGACGGCGCGTCCGCACATGTTTCACTTTACAAACTGCTCGCCGATCATTCTCGTAGGCGTCTCGCGACGCCAATCGTCACGTCCGGTCGCAACTTGAGAGAATTGCCATGAACCCCGCCAACCTCCCGTTTGATTCCGAAGCCATGCTGCAGGGCCTGCGCTTGTGGGTGGAATGCGAAAGCCCGACCTGGGACGCCGGCGCGGTGAATCGCATGCTCGATATCGCCGCGCGCGACATGGCGATCATGGGCGCGTCGATCGAGCGCATCGCCGGAAGGCAGGGTTTCGGCGGCTGCGTGCGGGCGCGCTTTCCGCATCCCAAACAGGGCGAGCCCGGCATCCTGATCGCGGGGCATCTCGACACCGTGCATCCGATCGGCACCTTGGAGAAACTGCCGTGGCGGCGCGAGGGCAACAAATGTTATGGCCCCGGCATCTTCGACATGAAGGGCGGCAATTACCTCACCCTGGAAGCGATCCGGCAATTGGCGCGCGCAGCGCTCACGACGCCGCTGCCGATCACCGTCCTGTTCACGCCGGACGAGGAAGTCGGCACGCCCTCGGTGCGCGACCTCATCGAGGCGGAAGCGGCGCGCAACAAATATGTGCTGGTGCCGGAGCCGGGCCGCCCCAACAACGGCGTCGTCACCGGGCGTTACGCGATCGCGCGCTTCAATCTCGAGGCGATCGGCAAGCCGAGCCACGCCGGCGCCACGCTCTCCTCCGGCCGCTCCGCGATCCGCGAGATGGCGCGCCAGATCATCGCCATCGACGCCATGACGAGCGAAGACTGCACCTTCTCCGTCGGCATCGTGCATGGCGGCCAGTGGGTCAATTGCGTGGCCACCACCTGCGCCGGCGAGGCGCTGAGCATGGCCAAGCGCCAGGCCGATCTCGACCGCGGCGTGGAGCGGATGCTGGCGTTGTCCGGCACCGCCAATGACGTCACCTTCAAGGTGACGCGCGGCGTGACGCGGCCGGTGTGGGAACCCGATGCCGGCACCATGGCGCTCTATGAAAAAGCCTGTCACGTTGCAAGGCAAATGGGCGTCGAGTTGCCCCACGGCAGCGCCGGCGGCGGCTCCGACGGCAATTTCACCGGCGCGATGGGAATCCCGACCCTCGATGGGCTCGGCGTGCGCGGCGCCGACGCACATACGCTGAACGAACACATCGAGGTCGACAGCCTCGCCGAGCGCGGCCGCCTGATGGCGGGACTGCTGGCGACGCTGGAGTGAGGGGCGCAAACATCGTAGCCCGGATGGAGCGCAAGCGAAATCCGGGAGGAAATGCGACGGTGACCCGGATTTCACGGAGCCTGTCATCGGGCGACGCTTCGCGCCGACCCGTTGGCTCCATCCGGGCTACCTTAGGGCCCGAAATACCGCGAATGGCACGGGATTTGCTCGCCAAAACCGTGCGGGCGGGAACATAATCCGCGATAACCTTGGCTGATAATCCTGGTCTATGGGTTACGCAAAAATTTGATGGATGACGATGCTCGGATACCTCGTTCGCCGCGTTCTGGCCGCCATTCCCGTGATGGGCGTGGTGGCGCTGTTCGTGTTTCTGCTGCTGCGGCTGACGCCGGGCGATCCCGCCGCGATCCTCGCCGGCGACAACGCCACCCCTGAGCGGCTCGATCGCATCCGCACCTCGCTCGGCCTGAACGAGCCGCTCTATATCCAGTTCTTCACCTGGATCGGCAAGCTGCTGCACGGCGATCTCGGCGTCTCCCTGATCTCCAACATTCCGGTCTTGAAGATGATCGGCCAGCGCGTCGAGCCGTCGATCTCGATCGCGCTGTCGACCATCATCCTTTCCATCGCCGTCGCGGTGCCGCTCGGCGTCATCGCGGCCTGGAAGCACGGCACCTGGATCGACCGTTTTGTCATGGGCCTGTCGGTGGTGGGCTTCTCGGTCCCGGTATTCGTGATCGGCTATGTGCTGATCCAGTTCTTCGCCATCGACCTGCGCTGGCTGCCGGTGCAGGGTTTCAAGAGCATCACCGCGGGTCTGGGCCCGTTCCTGGAGCGCATCATCCTGCCGACCTGCACGCTCTCCTTCATCTACGTCGCCCTGATCGCGCGCATGACGCGGGCGGCGATGCTGGACGTGCTGGGCGAGGATTATGTCCGTACCGCGCGCGCCAAGGGCATCGGCGAGACCGCCGTGCTGCTGCGCCATGCGCTGCGCAACGCCGCGGTGCCCGTCATCACCGTGATCGGCACCGGGTTCGCGCTCCTGATTTCCGGCGTCGTCGTCACCGAGAGCGTCTTCAACCTGCCCGGCATCGGCCGCCTCACCGTCGATGCAGTGCTGGCGCGGGATTATCCGGTGATCCAGGCGATGATCCTTTTGACCTCCGGCATCTATGTCGCGGTCAACCTTTTGATCGACGTCGCCTACACCCTGCTCGATCCCAGAATTCGTTATTGAGGCCGGCACCGATGGCGATCGAAACCCTTCCCGAACCGTCAATCCCGGTCACCACGCCGTTCCGGCCGGGGCTCGGATTCCTGACGTCGACGCCGATCATCGCCGTCGCCACCATCTGCCTGGCGCTGATCGTCGCTTCGGCGATTCTCGCGCCCTGGCTGTCGCCGCACGATCCCCTGCTGCTGGCGCCGGCGCAGCGGCTGAAGCCCGCGAGCGCGCAGTTCCTGCTCGGCACCGACGGCTACGGCCGCGACGTGCTGTCGCGGATTCTCTATGGCGGACGGATTTCGCTGTTGATCGGGCTCGGTGCGGCGGTCTTCAGCGTCGGCATCGGGCTTGTGATCGGCCTCGTCTCCGGCTTCTTCAAATGGGTCGACGCGGTGATGATGCGGGTGATGGACGGCCTGATGGCGATCCCGAGCATCCTGCTCGCCATTGCCGTGGTGTCACTCTCGGGCGCCAGCCTGACGACGGTGCTGGTCGCCATCACCATTCCCGAGATTCCGCGCGTGGCGCGGCTGGTGCGTTCGGTGGTGCTGTCGGCGCGCGAGGAGCCCTATGTGGAGGCCGCGATCTCGGTCGGCTCCAGCCTGCCCAAGATCATGTGGCGGCATCTGATGCCGAACACGATCGCGCCCTTGATCGTGCAAGGCACCTATGTCTGCGCCTCCGCCATCCTCACCGAGGCGATCCTGTCGTTCCTCGGCGCCGGCATCAGCCCGGAGACGCCCACCTGGGGCAACATCATGGCGGAGGGCCGCGCCTATTTTCAGATAAAACCGTCGCTGATCTTCTGGCCGGGCCTTTTGCTCTCGATCGCGATCCTCAGCGTCAACCTGATCGGCGACGCCGCCCGCGACGCGCTCGATCCCCGCATGAAGCAGCGCGAGGGCAGCAAGTGAAGGCAGCATCGGACGCAAACGTCGTCCTCGACATCAACGGCCTCGTCGTCAGCCTCGGCAAGACGGCGCAGGGGCCGCGCGTCATCGACGGCGTCTCGCTGCAGGTCCGCGAAGGCGAAACCCTGTGCGTGGTCGGCGAAAGCGGCTCCGGCAAATCCGTAACGTCGCTGACCGTGATGGGGCTGTTGCAGAAGGGCTCGCTGGCCCCGACCGGCGGCAGCATAAAACTGGTCGGCGAGGAACTGCTGACCGCCAGCGACCGCCGCCTGCGGCAGTTGCGCGCCACCACCATGGCGATGATCTTCCAGGAGCCGATGACGGCGCTCAATCCGGTGGTGCCGGTCGGCCGCCAGATCGACGAGGTGCTGCGCGCGCACACCGATCTCGACGCCCGCGCGCGGCGCCAGCGCATCCTCGCCATGATGGAACAGGTGCGGCTGCCCGAGGTGAAACGCATCTTCGCCTCCTATCCGCACCGGCTGTCGGGCGGCCAGCGCCAGCGCATCATGATCGCGATGGCGCTGGTGCTGGAGCCGAAGCTGCTGATCGCGGACGAGCCGACCACCGCGCTCGACGTCACCACGCAGAAGCAGATCCTCACCCTGATCCGCGACCTGCAGCGGGATCACGGCACCGCCGTGCTCTTCATCACCCACGACATGGGCGTGGTGGCGGAGATCGCCGATCGCGTCGCGGTGATGCGCCAGGGACGGCTGGTGGAGACCGGACCGCTCGACACCATCCTGCGCAATCCAACCATGGAATATACCCGCAACCTGCTCGCGGCGGTGCCGAGCCTGGTGCCGCGCACGCCGCGCGCCGAGACGACCGAACCGGTGGTGCTGGAAGCCAACGAACTCGGCAAGGTCTACCGCGAGCGCTCGTTCTTCGGCGGCGTCCGCGAGGTGGCGGCGGCCCAGGATGTCACGCTCTCCTTGCGCAAGGGCCGCACGCTCGGCATCGTCGGCGAAAGCGGCTCGGGCAAATCCACGGTGGCGCGCTGCATCGTGCGGCTGATCGATCCGACCTCCGGCGGCATTCGCCTCGCGGGACGCGAAATCTCCGACCTGTCGCGAAGGCTGCTGCAGCCGCACCGCAAGCGCATCCAGATCATCTTCCAGGATCCCTATCGCTCGCTCAATCCGCGCATCACCGTCGGCGAGACCATCGCCGAAGGCCCGATCAATTACGGCATGCCCCGCGGCGAGGCGCTGGCGAAGGCGCGCGAACTGCTGGAACTGGTCGACCTGCCCGTAGATGCGATCTCGCGCTATCCGCACCAGTTTTCCGGCGGCCAGCGCCAGCGCATCGCCATTGCGCGCGCGCTCGCGCTCGATCCCGACGTGCTCGTCGCGGACGAAGCGGTCTCCGCGCTCGACGTCTCCGTGCAGGCGCAGGTGCTGGAACTGCTCGACGAGATCCAGACCCGGCTCGGCATCGCGCTGTTGTTCATCACCCACGACCTGCGCGTCGCCGCGCAAATCTGCGACGACGTTGCCGTGATGCAGCATGGCCGCATCGTCGAACAGGGACCGGCGGCGCAGGTCCTGACCCATCCGCAACAGGCCTATACCAGGCAACTGCTCGACGCCGCCCCCGGACGGGACTGGGATTTTGCCAATTTCCGGCCGGTTGCGGCAGGTGAAGCTGCGGAATAGATCGGCCCCTCCGTCATTCCGGGGCGATGCAATGCATCGAACCCGGAATCTCGAGATTCCGGGTCTGGTGCTACGCACCATCCCGGAATGACGGAGTCTATTGCGCTACGAGCCTTGGTGATGCTGCTGCGCTAATCGCCGTGCAATGACGGCACGCCCACGCGGCATGCAAAACTGGATTGCTTCGTCGCTTGCGCTCCCCGCGATGACGAGTCTAACGTCGCGCGCGAATAATGGACCGAGACAGAATTGATGACCCGTATCGCCGTCGGCGGCTTCCTGCACGAGACCAATACCTTCGCGCCCACGAAGGCGACCTATGACGACTTCGTGCATGGCGGCGGGTGGCCGGCGATGGCCACGGGCGCCGACGTGCTCAAGACCATGCGCAACATCAATGTCGGTCTGGCCGGCTTTGTCGAAGCCGCGGAAGCGGAAGGCTGGGAGATGGTGCCGACCATTTCCTGCGGCGCCAGTCCGTCGGCGCATGTGACCCAGGATGCCTATGAGCGCATCGTCAAGGTGATGGTCGACGGCATCGAGGCCGCCGGGCCGATCGACGCCGTCTATCTCGACCTGCACGGCGCCATGGTCACAGAACATCTCGACGACGGCGAAGGCGAAATTCTCGCGCGCGTGCGCCGGGCGATTGGCAAGGACCTGCCGCTGGTGGTCAGCCTCGACCTCCACGCCAATGTCACGCCGGAAATGGTGGAACATGCCGACGCGCTGATCGCCTATCGCACCTATCCGCATGTCGACATGGCCGATACCGGCCGTGCCGCGGCAAGGCATCTGGAGCTGCTGCTTCGAACCAGGCAAAAATTCGCGAAGGCGTTTCGGCAATTGCCTTTCCTGATTCCGATCAGCTGGCAGTGCACCAACGACCAGCCCACCAAGGGCATTTACCAAAAACTGGCGGCGCTGGAAGATGACGCGGTGCCGACGCTGTCCTTTGCGCCGGGCTTTCCGGCGGCCGATTTTGCGCACTGCGGTCCGAGCGTGTTTGCCTATGGCGCGACGCAGGCCGACGCGGATGCCGCGGCGGACACGATCGCCGCGCTGATCGCAGGCCACGAAGACGATTTCGACGGCCGCATCTTCACCCCCGACGAGGGCGTGCGTCACGCCATGGCGCTGGCGAAAACCGCCAGCAAGCCCATCGTCATCGCCGACACCCAGGACAATCCCGGCGCCGGCGGCGATTCCGACACCACCGGCATGTTGCGCGCGCTGGTGCGCAACAACGCCACCAGAGCCGCGACCGGCGTGATCTACGATCCCGCTTCCGCCAGGGCCGCGCATCAAGCGGGGGTCGGCGCCACGGTGACGCTGGCGCTCGGCGGCAAGTCGGGCATCCCGGGCGACGCGCCGTATCAAGAGACTTTTGTCGTCGAGAAATTGTCCGACGGACAATTCGTGGCGCCGGGTCCCTATTATGGCGGCCGCGACATGGATATGGGGCCGTCGGCCTGTTTGCGGATCGGCGATATCAGGGTGGTGGTGTCGTCGCGCAAGGCGCAGCTCGCGGATCAGGCGATGTACCGCTATGTCGGGATCGAGCCGACCGAACAGGCGATCCTGGTCAACAAGAGTTCGGTGCATTTCCGCGCCGATTTCGAGCCCATCGCGGAAAAGCTCCTGATCTGCGCCGCCCCCGGCGCGATGCCGGCCGACACCGCCGCGCTGCCGTGGACGCGGCTGCGGCCGGGCATCCGCATCAAGCCGAACGGCGCTCCCTTCGTCCCTGAAAACAAATCACGCTCAACCGGATAGAGGTCCAATGCCCAACATCGACCGCATCGACGGCTATGCCGACGAACTCACCGCGATCCGCCGCGATCTGCACGCCCATCCCGAAATCGGCTTCGAGGAAGTCCGCACGTCCGGGATCGTCGCCGACAAGCTGAAGCAATGGGGCATCGAGGTGCATCGCGGCCTTGGCGGCACCGGCGTGGTCGGCGTGCTCAAGGGCAAGGGCTCCGGCGGAAAGCGCATCGGCCTGCGCGCCGACATGGATGCGCTGCCGATGGAAGAGAACACCAATCTGAAATGGCGCTCGACCATCCCCGGCCGCTTCCACGGCTGCGGCCATGACGGCCACACCACCATGCTGCTCGGCACCGCGCGCTATCTCGCCGAGACCCGCAATTTCGACGGCACCGTGCATTTCATCTTCCAGCCGGCGGAAGAAGGCCTCGGCGGCGCCCGCGCCATGATCAAGGACGGGCTGTTCGAGAAATTCCCCTGCGACGAGGTCTATGGGCTGCACAACGCGCCCGACCTGAACCATGGCGAGGTCGCGATCCTGCCGGGGCCGGCAATGGCCGGCGCCGATTTCTTCGACATCACGATTCATGGCTATGGCGCGCACGGCGCGATGCCGGAGCGTTCGAAGGACGCGGTCGTGATCGCGATGACGCTCGGCCAGGCGCTGCAGACCATCGTCAGCCGCAATGTCGATCCGCTGAAGGCGGCGGTGCTGTCGATCACCCAGATTCACGCGGGCTCCGCCTACAACGTCATTCCCGGCGAAGCCAAACTCTGCGGCACCGTCCGCGCCTTTTCCGACGAGGTGCGCGCGCTGATCCGCGAGCGGATGCGCGCGATCTGCGCCGGCATGGCTGCCGCGTTCCATGTCGAGATAACAGCCGATATCCGCGACACCTTCAGCGTGCTGGTGAACCAGGAAGAGCAGTCCCGGGTGGTCGAGGCCGTGGCGCGCACCGTGGTCGACCCCGCCAAGGTCATCACCCGGACGCAACCGAAGATGGGCAGCGAGGATTTCGCCGACATGATGCAGGCGGTGCCCGGCGCCTATTTCTGGGTCGGCCATGACGGCTCGGTGCCCGTGCACAATCCCGGCTATGTGCTCGACGACAAGATCCTGCCCGTCGGCGCCAGCCTGTTCGCGCGCATCATCGAAACCCGGCTTCCGGCAGGCTCCCATGCATAAACCGGTTTCCGGAGAAGCCGTCACGTCGCTGCACGACCTTTCCGCCGTCGACCTGATCGCGGGTTTTCGCGCCGGGCAATTTTCGCCGTCAGAAGTGCTGGAGGACGTGCTTTCGCACGTCGCGGCGTGGGAGCCGCACATCAAGGCGCTCTATGCCTTCGATCCCGACGGCGCGCGCCTGACCGCGAAAGCATCGACCGAACGCTGGCAGAAGGGCGAGCCGATGGGTCCGCTCGACGGCGTACCGGCGACGATCAAGGACAACATCGCCACCAAAGGCGTGCCGGTGCCGCTCGGTGCCGCCAGCATGAAACTGGTGCCCGCTGCCGTCGATGCGCCGCCGGCGGCGCGCCTGCGCGAGGCCGGCGCGGTGATCTTTTCCAAGACCACCATGCCGGATTACGGCATGCTGTCGTCGGGCCTGTCGAGTTTCCATGCCCTCACCCGCAATCCCTGGGACCTCACCAGGAATCCCGGCGGCTCCAGCGCCGGCGCGGGTGCGGCCGGCGCCGCCGGTTACGGCCCGCTGCATCTCGGCACCGATATCGGCGGCTCGGTGCGGCTGCCGGCGTGCTGGTGCGGCCTGGTCGGCCTGAAGCCGAGCCTCGGGCGGATTCCGATCGATCCGCCCTATGTCGGCCGCGTCGCCGGCCCGATGACCCGCACCGTCGATGACGCCGCCTTGATGATGAGCGTGCTGTCGCGGCCCGATCGGCGCGACGGGATGAGCCTGCCGCCCGACAGCATCAACTGGAAGGCGCTGGAAAAATCCCCCCGTAAATTGCGCGTCGGGCTGATGCTCGATGCCGGCGTCGGCCAGGCGCTGGAGCAGGACGTGCGCGAAGTGGCCGTGAAGGCAGCCAAGGCGTTCGAGGCGGCCGGCGCCGTTGTCACCGAAGTGCCGGCCGTGATGACGCGCGAAATCCTCGACGGGCTCGACAATTTCTGGCGCGCGCGGATGTGGGACGATCTGTCCAGGCTCACGCCGGCCGAGCGCGGCAAGGCGCTGCCCTATATCGTCGGCTGGGCGGAAGCCGGCGCGAAGCTGTCGGGCGTCGACGTCATCAGGGGGTTCAACGCCACCATGACGATCCGCGCCGCGGCGGCAAAGCTGTTCAGCGATCTCGATTATGTGATCTCGCCGGTATCCCCGGTGGTGAATTTCGCCGCCGAACTCGCCTCGCCGATCAACGACCCCGCCAAGCCGTTCGAACACATCGCCTACACCGTGCCGTGGAACATGTCGGAGAATCCGGCCGTCTCGATTAACGGCGGCTGCGACAAGAAGGGCTTTCCGATCGGCGTGCAGATCGTCGGCCGCCGCTTCGACGATCTCGGCGTGCTCGGCATGGCGAAGGCGTTCGAGGGCCTGCGCGGCGCACAGCGGCCGTGGCCGAGGCCGCCGAAGAAGTAGAAAGGCGCGTCGTGCGCTGATTGTCATGCGCGGGCTTGCCCCGCGCATCCATCCTCTTCGTAAAGATGGATTGCCGGGTCATCTAGTGCGAAGACGCGCTTCGCGCTTTTGCCCGGCAATGACGAATTGAGAAACAAGAAACAACACGAGAGGAAACACGCCCAAATGCCGTATGAGACGATCAAATACGAGGTCGCCGAGCAGATCCTCACGATCACGCTGAACCGGCCCGACAAGCTCAACGCCTTCAACGGCGTCATGCAGCAGGAATTGATCGACGCCTTCGACGCCGCCGACAAGGACGACAACATTCGCGCCGTCATCGTCACCGGCGCGGGACGCGGGTTCTGCGCCGGCGCCGATCTTTCCGCCGGCGCCGACACCTTCGATCGCGACGCGCGGCGCGGGCCGGTCAGGCGTCTTGCCGACGGCAAGGTCGACTACAGCGACACCCAGGTGCGCGACGGCGGCGGCCAGGTGACGCTGCGCATCTTCAAATGCCTGAAACCCGTGATCGCGGCGGTCAACGGCCCGGCGGTCGGCATCGGCGTCACCATGCAGCTTGCGATGGATATCCGCATCGCGAGTGAGGCCGCGCGCTTCGGCTTTGTGTTTTCCCAGCGCGGCATCGTGCCAGAGGCGGCCTCGAGCTGGTTCCTGCCGCGCATCGTCGGCATCGCCCAGGCGCTGGAGTGGTGCTACACCGGCCGGGTGTTTCCGGCGCAGGAGGCGCTGGCCGGCCGCCTCGTCAGCAAGGTGGTGCCGCCCGACGAGCTGCTGCCGACCGCGCGCGCCCTGGCAAAAGAGATCGCGGCGAAGACCGCGCCGGTTTCGGTGGCGCTGATCCGGCAGATGATGTGGCGCATGCTGGGCGCCGACGATCCGATGGAAGCCCACAAGGTCGACAGCCGCGGCATCTACGCCCGCGGCCGTTCCGCCGACGTGAAGGAAGGCGTGGTGTCGTTCCTGGAAAAGCGCCCGGCCGTGTTCAAGGACAAGGTGTCGTCGGATATGCCCGACTATTTCCCATGGTGGGAAGAGCGGGAGTATGAGTAACGCCGTAGCCCTTGGTATCCCCTCAGTCGTCGTCACCCGCGAAGGCGGGTGATCCAGTAAGCGCTGGCGCCGCGTTTAAATCGAGAGACCGCGGCGTACTGGATGCCCCGCTTTCGCGGGGCATGACGAGCTATTGCATCGTCAGCGCCACGCGACCGATCGCCTTGCGATCGATCAGCAGCTGCATGGCTTCGGCAAAATTTTGCAGCGGCAGGCGGTGCGAGATGTGGGGGCGGATCTTTCCGGCCTCCGCCCATTCCAGCAGCGTCTTGATCCGCGTCTCCGCCAGCGCCGGATTGCGCCGCACCGCCTCGCCGGCGCGGACGCCGAGCACGCTCGCCCCCTTGATCAGCAACAGATTGGTGCGGGCGAGCCCGATGCCGCCGGTAAAGCCGATCACGAGCAGCCGCGCGCCCCAGGCGATGCAGCGCATGCTGTCTTCGAAAATTGGGCCGCCGACGGGATCGAACACCACGTCCACCCCGCGGCCGTCGGTGATGCGCTTCACCGCGTCGCGGAACGGCTCGCGCGGATACAGCACCAGATGATCGGCGCCTTTGGCCCGTGCCGCGGCGAGCTTTTGCTCCGAGGACGCCGCCGCGATCACGGTCGCGCCCAGCATCTTGCCCATCTCGACCGCGGCGAGGCCGACGCCGCCGCCGGCGCCATGCACCAGCAGCACTTCGCCCGGCTTTAGCTGACCGCGATCGATCAGCGCGTGATAGGCGGTGCCGTGCGCGGCAAGGAACGTCGCGCCTTCCGCAAAATCGAAAGCCTGTGGCAGCGGAATCGTCTGCGACGGCGCGACCACCGCCTCATCGGCATAGGCGCCGTAGCGCATCTTGACGATGACGCGGTCGCCGACGGCAACGCCCATGACGCCATCGGCGATTTCAGTCACCTCGCCGGCCGCTTCCACGCCGGGCGTGAACGGCAGTTCCGGCTTGAGCTGATACTCGCCCGCCGCCATCAGGATGTCGGGAAAATTGATCCCGGCGGCATGAATGGCGACCCGGATTTCTCCCGGCTTCAGCGGCGCGGAGGCAAAACTTTCCAGGCGCAGGCGCTCGGGCGGGCCGAGCTCGCGGCAGACGACCCTCTTCGGCATCAGGCGGCGCTCGCTTTGCGGCGCTGCAATGCCTCGCGGATCAGCGGCATCCGGTCATTGCCGAAATACATATCGGTCTTGTCGATGAAGATGGTGGGCGAGCCGAAGCCGCCGCGCGCCATCACCTCATCCGTGTTGGCCTTGAGCTGATCCTTGATCGCCTGCTCGCCGATGCCTGCGAAGAACTTTTGCGGATCGATGCCGAGACCCCTGCAGATCTCGGTCAGCACGTCGTCCTTCGAGATATCCCTGTCGGCGCCCCAATAGGCCTCGAACACCGCGCGCGCGAACGGCACCATGTCCTTGCCGAGCCAGATGCAGCCGCGCATCGCCTTGACGCTGTTCACGGGAAACACCGTCGGCCGCATTTTGATGGCGAGCCCCGCCGAGCGCGCCCAGTCCGCCATGTCCTTCTTCTGGTAGGCGAGCTTGGCCTCCACCGGGTGTTCGCGCTGAGCGTAGACGCTGGGGTTGATGGTGTTGAAAATGCCGCCGACCAGGATCGGCCGCCAGACGATCTCGGCGCCGAATTCTTTTGCAAGCGGCTGGATGTTGTGGAAGGCGAGATAGGTCCAGGGACTGGAACAGTCGAAGAAGAATTCGATCATGGCGTTTCCTTTTGTTTTCTTGTGGCTTCGCTGGATGTTCAAGGTCGTCATGTGGAACCGGGTTACTTCCTCCCCGCCATCTCCTTCGCCCTCGCGCCGAACATGTTCTTCCTTGCTTCTTCGTCGAACGGCTCCTTGACGAATTTGCCGATCGCCAGCCCCGCCTGCACCTGCGGCCGCGCGCGCACTTCCGCGTACCAGCGCTTGACGTTCGGGTAATCGTCGAGGGTAAAACCCTGCGCCTTGTGGGTCATGGTCCAGGGAAAGCAGGCGATATCGGCGATGGAATAGCCGCCCGCGACATAGGCGCCGGTCTTGCCCAATTGCGTATCGAGCACGCGATAGAGCCGCGCCGCCTCGTCGCGATAGCGCTCGACGGCGTAAGGAATCTTCTCCGGCGCATAGAGCGCAAAATGTCCGTGCTGGCCGAGCATGGGGCCGAGGCCCGCCATCTGCCACATCAGCCATTGCGTGACGATCGACCGCCCGCGCATGTCCTTCGGCAGCAAGCGCCCGGTCTTCTCCGCCAGATAGATCAGGATCGCGCCGGTCTCGAACACCGAAAACGCACCCCCGCCGTCGGCCGGCGCATGGTCCACGATTGCCGGAATCCGGTTGTTCGGGCTGATCGCCAGGAATTCCGGCTTGAACTGTTCCCCGGCCCGGATGTTGACGGGAATGACCCTATAGGGAAGGCCCAATTCCTCCAGCATGATCGAGATTTTCCAGCCGTTCGGCGTCGGCGCGTAATGGAGGTCGATCATGGCCTTCCCCGGTAAATCCGCGCCGCGACCAGGCGAGGCCCGGGCGACTTTCGTTGTTCTTGGCCTCGACCATAAGACATGGCAGAGAGACGCTCAACCAGAACCCCGGGAGGCCCTCATGCTGTTTCCAACCACGATCGCCGGCTCCTTGCCGAAGCCGGAATGGCTGGCCGAGCCCAATACGCTGTGGGCGCCCTGGAAATCGAAGGGCGACGAGCTGGCGCGCGCCAAGCGCGACGCCACCTTGCTGGTTCTGAAATTGCAGGAAGACGCCGGGGTCGACATCGTCACCGAGGGCGAGCAGTCGCGCCAGCACTTCGTCCATGGATTTCTGGAAAAGATCGAAGGGATCGACTTCGCCCACAAGGTCGAGATGGGAATCCGCAAAGACCGCTACAAGGCGATGGTGCCGCAGGTGGTGGCGCCGCTGCGGCTGAAGGGACGCGTCCATGCCGACGAGGCCCGCGTCGCCCGCACCCACACCACGCGGAAACTGAAATTCACCCTGCCCGGCCCGATGACCATCATCGACACCATCGCCGACAAATATTACGGCGACCGCGTCAAGATGGCGTTCGCCTTCGCCGAACTGCTCAACGAGGAAGCCAAAGCGTTGCAGGCCGACGGCGTCGACGTGATCCAGTTCGACGAGCCCGCCTTCAACGTCTACATGGACGAGGTCTCGGACTGGGGCATCAGAGCGCTGGAGCGCGCCGCCGAAGGCCTGACCTGCGCCACCGCGGTGCACATCTGCTATGGCTACGGCATCAAGGCCAATACCGACTGGAAACAAACGCTCGGCAGCGAGTGGCGGCAGTACGAGGACATCTTTCCGGCGATCGACAAGAGCTCGATCCAGCAGGTCGCGGTCGAATGCCGCAATTCCAGGGTGCCGCTGGAGCTGCTCGGCCTGCTCAAAGGCAAGATCGTGCAGGCCGGCGTCATCGACGTCGCCAGCGACACCGTGGAGACCGCGGAGGATGTGGTCGAGGTGATCGCGGCGGTGTCCAAGTTCGTGCCGAAGAGCAACATCGTCGCCACCACCAATTGCGGCATGGCGCCGATGCATCGCGATATCGCCGAAGCCAAACTGATGGCGCTCGGCGCCGGCGCCAAGCTCGCGCGGCAGCGCCTCGGCTGATGCCGGTCTTGCGGACAGCGGCCGTCCTGATCGTGGTCGCGTCACTTTCGGCGGCCGCGTTGCCGGCGCGCGCCGATGGCCGCGCCGAGCTCGTTACCTGTCAGGCCATGATCGATCGCGCGGCGCAAGCGGTTCGGGCCGGTACGACGACAACAGGCGCCCGGCCGGACGAGGCGGCGCTCCAGCGCTGCCGGCAAATCGTGATCGACTGGACGCTGCGCGAATCGCGCATGAGCGTCGACGAAAACGGCCGTCCGCTGCGCTAGGGCAATCCGTCATTCCGGGGCGCGCGCAGCGCGAACCCGGAATCTCGGCGCGTAGGTCTAGGCCTCCCGCGCCAGCGCGCTCGGATGCAGCACCGGCCGATATCCCGCCGACAGCGCCCGCAGCGTCGACGGCGGTGTCAGCAACATCGCGTCTTCAAGCGCGTTCTGCGCCGCGCGATAGCCGGCCGGCGACCACGCGAGCGCGCGACCCTGCACCATCAGAAAACTCTCGCTGCCATTCTGCACCATCGCGCCATCGGGCAATTGTTCTATCGGTGCAGGCAGCGGATGCAGCCGTTTCGCCCGGCCATCCAGCCGCTCGCGGTGCAGAACGCGCGTCGATCTCGCGGGCGAGAATATTTGCGACGCCATTGCCGGCTTCCCAGGCGGCGCGAAACCGGTTGGCGTCGATGCCGCGGCAGTAAAAGCATGGCCGATGTCCCGCCGCGAAAGCCGTGGCCTCGTCGAGAAAAAACAGCTCGGTCCAGCTGCGGCCGCCCATCACGTCGCGCCGCCGGCCGCGGAATTCGCAGACGCAGGTGAGCCACGCCTGGCTGGCCCAGCGCCGCGTCAGGGTTTTGGTGGCGGGATCGTGGATGATGCCGCGATTGCCGGTGAACATGCCGCGATGCGGCGTGGCGATGATGTCGCCGGTAGGTGTGACGCGGTTTTGCAGCGGCATTTTATTACGCCCGCTCACTCATTGTCGTCATTCCGGGATGGTGCGTTGGCACCAGACCCGGAATCTCGAGATTCTCCGATGTGCAATTGCACATCGTAGTTGGATGCTGCGCATCGCCCCGGAATGACGGTTACATCACGCCGCGCCGTCGCGGATCGGCGGCTGGAACGACAGCGCGGTATCCCAGGGAAAGTGGATCCAGGTGTCCTGCGAGACTTCAGTGATGAAGGTATCGACCAGCGGCCTGCCTTGCGGCTTGGCGTAAACGGCGGCGAAATGCGCGTCCGGCATCATCGCGCGCACCAGCCGGCCGGTCTTGCCGGTGTCGACGAGATCATCGATAATCAACAATCCCTTGCCGGTGCCGCCGCCGAGTCTTGCCACTTCGGCCGACACGCCCTTGAGAGCCTGCAGGTCGCCCTGCTTGGTGTGGTCGTAGCTGGCAATGCAGACGGTATCGATGACGCGAATGCCGAGTTCGCGGGCGACGATGGCCGCCGGTACCAGCCCGCCGCGGGTAATGGCGATGATGGCCTGGAACGGCCCCACTTCGTTCAGCCGCCAGGTCAGCGCCCGGCAATCCCGATGAAACTGGTCCCACGAGACCGGAAAGGCCCTGCCCGCCCGCTCCTGCGCGCTCAGTTCCGGATGCTCCGCCATCGTCATTCTCCCGTACCCTTGCGGATTGCGGCCATCTGCCTTCGCGGCGACGACACGCTCTCGCCCCGAACGACCGATCCGCTAGCGGACCACGTTCAATCCCGCCAGCATTTCCTTCACCGCATTCATCGCCGCAGTGAGCTTTTCGGGATCGCGGGAGCGGACGACCAGGTTGGTGTTGGGCTTCTTGTCCTCGTCGGTGAAGGGGTAGCTGCCGATGACGGTGTCGGGGTGAGCGTTGGCGATCTCGCGCAAGGGACCGCCGATGTCGCCTTCCCGCGCATTGGCGCGGACCGTGTCCGACAGCATCCGCACCCCCGATTTCAGCTTCGGCGCGACGATGTCCATCATCGCCTGCATGATCGAGGGCACGCCGGCCATCACGATGACGTTGCCGATCTTGAAGCCCGGCGCGAGAATGGTCGCGCTCTGGATCAGTTCGGCGCCGTCGGGGATCCGCGCCATCCTTAAGCGCGCCTCGTTCAGATCCTGCGCGCCCCAGCGCTCGCGGAATCGCGCCACCACCTCCGGATGATGGCCGATGCCGACGCCGAACGCCTTGGCGATGCTGTCGGCGGTGATGTCGTCATGGGTCGGCCCGATCCCGCCCGTGGTGAAGACGTAGTCGTAGCGTTTGCGCAGCGCGTCCAGCGCGGCGATGATGTCGGCTTCGTCGTCGGCGACGACCCGGACCTCCTTGAGGTCGATCCCGATATTGGTCAAATATTCGGCGATGAAGCCGATATTCTTGTCCTTGGTCCGCCCGGACAGGATCTCGTCGCCGATCACCAGAATTCCCGCGGTGACGATCTCGCTCATGACCTCTCCTTACCCTGCATTATCGTGACCTTGCGCAAGCCGCGCCGGGGAGTCACGGAGTTTTGCCGCCGAAATAAGCACCCGGCAGCCGGTTTTTCAGGCAGCCGGGGAACAAGCGCTGCCCCAAATGCCTCCTGCAATGCATATCGCGCTGGCCCGGGCCTTGCTACCATCCCTTTAAGTCATGCACTGTGCCGCATGGCCCAGAAAAACAGTCGGGGTTTATGGCAGTTGCGTTCGATGAGATGAATGGGCCCGGCGGCGACATCCGCCCGGCCTACCAGGAGCTCTCCCGCTGGCTGACGGAGACGCCACCGGACGCCCTGGAGTATCGCCGGCAGGAGGCGGAGCTGCTGTTCCGCCGGATCGGCATCACCTTTGCCGTCTACGGCGACGCCGAGGCCCAGGAACGGCTGATCCCCTTCGACGTGATCCCCAGGATCATCTCGGCGAAGGAATGGTCGATCCTGGAAAAAGGCCTGAAACAGCGGGTGCGCGCCCTCAACATGTTCCTGCGCGACATCTACCACGGCCGCGACGTGCTGCGCGCCAACATCATCCCGGACGACCTGATCTTCCAGAACCCGGTGTTCCGGCCCGAAATGAACGGACAGGACGTGCCGCACGACGTCTATGTCCACATCGCCGGCATCGACATCGTCCGCGTCGACCCGGAAAACTTCTACGTCCTGGAAGACAATGCGCGCACGCCCTCGGGCGTGTCCTACATGCTGGAAAACCGCGAAATCATGATGCGGCTGTTTCCGGACCTGTTTGCCCGCCACCGCGTTGCGCCCGTGGAAAGGTACCCGGACGAGCTGTTGTCGGCGCTGCGGTCGGTGGCCCCGCTCAGCGCCGCGGCCGAGCCGACGGTGGCGCTGATGACCCCCGGCGTCTACAACTCCGCCTATTACGAGCACTCGTTCCTGGCCGACAAGCTCGGCGTCGAGCTGGTCGAGGGCCGCGACCTCATCGTCAAGAACGACGAGGTGTTCATGCGCACCACCGAGGGCCTGAAGCGCGTCGATGTCATCTACCGCCGGGTCGACGACGACTTCCTCGACCCCCTGACCTTCCGCCCGGATTCCGCGCTCGGCGTGCCCGGGCTGATGTCGGCCTATGCGGCCGGCAATGTCACGCTGGCCAACGCGGTCGGCACCGGCATCGCCGACGACAAGGCGGTCTATTCCTACATGCCGGACATCGTGAAATTCTATCTCGGCGAAGAACCGATCCTGAAGAACGTCCCGACCTGGCGCTGCCGCGAGCCCAGGGATCTCGCCTACGTGCTCGACAATCTCGGGGAACTGGTGGTGAAGGAAGTGCACGGCTCCGGCGGTTACGGCATGCTGATCGGACCGGCCGCGACCAAAGCGACCATCGAAGCCTTCCGCGACAAGTTAAAGCGCGAGCCCGAGGGTTTTATCGCCCAGCCGACGCTGGCGCTGTCGACCTGCCCGACCTGCACCGAGAGCGGGCTTGCGCCGCGCCATGTCGATCTGAGGCCGTTCGTGCTCACGGGCAGCAATCACGTCACCATCGTGCCGGGCGGGCTGACGCGCGTGGCGCTGAAGCAAGGCTCGCTGGTGGTGAATTCGAGCCAGGGCGGCGGCACCAAGGACACCTGGATTTTGGACGAGTAGACATAAAGAGCAAGATTCCCGCATGCTGTCGCGCACCGCCGAAAACCTTTACTGGCTCGCCCGCTATGTCGAACGCGCGGAATATCTGGCGCGCACCATCGAGGCGACGCTGCGCGTCACCGCGCTGCCCAACGCCTATGTCGGCAAGACCAACGAATGGGACTCGGCGCTGTTGACCGCGGGCGTCAGCGCCAGATTCTATCAGGTCCATGAGGAGGCCAACGAGCGCAACGTCGTCGACTATCTGTCGTTCGCCCCGGAAAATTCGTCCTCGATCCGCAACTGCATCGAAAACGCAAGGCTCAATTCGCGCTCGGTCCGCACCGCGCTGACCTCCGAGATGTGGGACACCATCAACTCGGCCTGGATCGACCTTCAGGAAACCTGGAGCAAGGGCACCAAGACCCGCGAGGAACTGGCCAAATTTCTCCGCTTCGTGCAGGAAACCTCGCTGCGGTTCGACGGCTCGGCCTACCGGACCATGCTGCGCAACGACGCCTACTGGTTCTCGCGGCTCGGCGTGCACCTGGAGCGCGCCGACAACACCGCCCGCATCCTCGACGTCAAGTATCACGTGCTGCTGCCGGAAGAGGAACATGTCGGCGGTCCGCTCGATTATTACCAGTGGACCTCGATCCTGCGTTCGGTCTCGGCGCTGACCGCCTATCACTGGGTCTATCGGGAAACCCTGAAACCCTGGCTGATCGCGGATCTACTGATCCTCAACGATTCGCTGCCGCGTTCGCTGGCAAGCTGCTACGGCAATCTGGTGCGCAATCTCGACCAGATCGGCGTCGCCTATGGCCGCCAGGGCCCTTCCCAGCGCCATGCCCGCGGAGTACGCAATCGGCTGGAACACAGCCACATGGACGATATCTTCCAGCACGGCGTCCATGAATTCATCCAGGAATTCATCGCGGATAACGCGAGGCTCGGCGAAATCATCACCAAGCAATATCTGGTTTAAGCTAGCCTTGAACGCTCCCACGGGATTCGGAACTTTCACGTCATGCGCCTGCGAATTGCCCATACGACGCGCTACCGCTACGAGCCGCCGGCCACCGGCGTCATCCAGATCCTGCGGATGACGCCGGGCAGCCACGACGGACAATACGTCGCGGAATGGCAGATCGACGTCTCCACCGATTCACGGCTGCAGGTGCATCAGGACGCGTTCGGCAATGTCACGCATGTGCTGACCGAGGGGGCCATCGCCGATCTCACCATCAATGTCGAAGGCCTGATCGAGACCCACGATACCGGCGGCGTGCTGAAAGGCACCGACGAGCGCTTTCCGCCGAGCCTGTTCCTGCGCTCGACTCCGTTGACCGAAGTCAATCCGGCGATGGCGAATTTTGCGCGCGAGCTGCGCTCGGAATCCGAAGACGACATACTCGGCTTCCTGCATGCGCTGATGACGCAGATCAACGAGCACATGACCTTCGACGAAGATCCCACCAACAGCGGCACCTCGGCGGTGGAGGCCTTCGGGTTGAAACGCGGGGTGTGCCAGGACTACGCGCATATCTTCATTGCCTGCGCGAGAAGCGGCCTGGTGCCGGCGCGTTTCGTCGCCGGCCATTTCCTGCGCTCCGACGGGATGGTCCATCAGCAGGCCGGCCACGCCTGGGCCGAAGCCTTCGTGGCCGATCTCGGCTGGGTCGGCTTCGATCCGGCCAACGGCATCTGCACCACCGACGCCCATGCCCGCGTCGCCATCGGGCTCGACTATCTCGGCGCGGCGCCGGTGCGGGGCACCCGCTACGGCGGCGGCATGGAGACGCTGACGGTGGCGGTCAAGGTCGAGCAGGCCGGCGGGCGGCAGGGTCAGTGGCAGAGCCAGTCGTAAGACTGATCGTCATTGCGAGCCACCGGGCCGGCGCAAAGCGCCGCGCGATGACAGGCTCCGCGAAGCCATCCACCCGCGGCAAAGCGGAAGATGGATTGCTTCGTCGCCAACGCTCCTCGCAATGACGGGATTGGGTAGCGCCCGGCAGCATCAATACTCGCAGCTCCGGTAATTCGACGCCTCGCAGGCCTGCGCCATCTGGCGCGCCTGCGAAAGCTCTTCGGGCGTCAGGGTCTGCGATACCTCGCGCAGTTCCGCTTTCGCCCTCGCGTCGCCGCGCGCGGCGGCGCGGCTGAACCAGAGGAAGGCGCGGACCGGACTGCGTGAGACGCCCTGGCCCCGCCGATACATCACCCCGAGCACGCTCTGCGCCTTCACATTGCCCTGATGCGCCATGGCGCGGAACACCTGCATCGCCGGCACGTAATCGCCGCGGTTATAGGCCGCCATGCCGTCTTCCCAGGGGCCCGCGACGGCCCCTGCGCCGTCCAGAATTTGCGCGGCCAGGATCATCAGGCCACCGACGACCATTCGCTTTTTCATCAGCCGTCCCCGCCCCTGGATTCGACGGATCGTTTTTT
The DNA here is from genome assembly GCA_963721275.1 of uncultured Alphaproteobacteria bacterium. Taxonomy (GTDB): domain Bacteria; phylum Pseudomonadota; class Alphaproteobacteria; order Rhizobiales; family Xanthobacteraceae; genus Bradyrhizobium. The sequence continues at coordinate 149,799 of CAVRIQ010000015.1, forward strand.
AACCGTTCACCATCCGCTGCGCCACCGGGGAATTGCATCGAACCGTGGCAGGAATGCCCGAATGGGGTTGGAGCATCAGGCAAAATTGGCTAGTAATTCTCGCCGTCTGATGCGTTCGGGGACCCGGGAATGACCTATTGCTGCGGAATTTTGGTGCGGGACGGGCTGGTCATGATCGCGGACACCAGAACCAATGCCGGCCTCGACAACGTCTCGACCTTCCGCAAGCTCCACATCTTCTCAAAGCCCGGCGAGCGCATCATGGCGATCGCCAGCGCCGGCAATCTGGCGATCAGCCAGTCCGTGCTTTCGACACTGACCGAAGGGCTCGAGGATCCGCACACCGGCGAGACCGAAACGCTGTTGAACGCGCCGACCATGTTCCAGGCGGCGCAGCGCATCGGCCGCGCGATCCGCAGCGTCCACGCCACCGAAGGCACCGCGCTGCAGTCCGAGGACATCAATTTCGACGTCTCGTTCCTGTTCGGCGGCCAGATCAAGGGTTCGCGGATGCGGCTGTTCATGGTGTATCCGGCCGGCAATTTCATCGAATGCACCACCGACACGCCGTATTTGCAGATCGGCGAGCACAAATACGGCAAGCCGGTGCTCGACCGCGCCATGCATTACGACGTCGAATTGTACGAAGCGCTGAAGACCAGCCTGATCTCGATGGATTCGACGATGCGCTCCAATCTCGGCGTCGGCCTGCCGATCGACGTGCTGGTGGTGCGCACCGACGTCTGCGACGCCGATCTCAACCACCGCATCGAGGCCGGCGAGCCGTATTTCCACGACCTGCGGTCGCGCTGGTCGGCGGCGCTGCGCGCGGCGCACCAGAATATTCCGCGGCCACCCTACAAGACAGAAACCTGAACCAGGAACGCAAAAAGGCGAGGAAACAATGACCGAGGCAGCAAACAAGATCGCCGTCGTGACCGGCGCCGGCACGGGGGTCGGACGCGCGGCGTCGCTGGCGCTGATGAAGGCCGGCTTCACCGTGGTGCTCGCCGGGCGGCGCATGGAAATGCTGCAGGAGACCCAGAAGCTCGGCGAGGCCGTCGGCAAGAGCCTGCCGGTTTCCGCCGATATGGCCGATCCCGGCTCGATCGCCGCATTGTTCGCCAGGGTGATGGACGTCTACGGCCGGCTCGACGTGCTGTTCAACAATGCCGGCATGGGCGCGCCGCCGGTGCCGTTCGAGGATCTGGGCCTCGCGCAGTGGCAGGCGGTGGTGAACACCAACCTCACCGCGCCGTTCCTGTGCACGCAGCACGCCTTCCGCATCATGAAGGACCAGACCCCGCGCGGCGGCCGCATCATCAACAACGGCTCGATCTCCGCGCACGCGCCGCGGCCGTTCTCCTCGGCCTACACCTCCACCAAGCACGCCATCACCGGCCTGACCAAGGCCACCAACCTCGACGGCCGCGCCTATGACATCGCGGTCGGCCAGATCGACATCGGCAATGCCGCCACCCCGATGACCGACCGCATGGTCGACGGCGTGCTGCAGCCCGACGGCCGCAAGATGCCGGAGCCGCGCATGGACGCCAAGGCGGTCGGCGACGCGGTGGCCTACATGGCGAGCCTGCCGCTCGACGCCAACGTGCTGTTCATGACGGTGATGGCGAGCAAGATGCCGTTCGTGGGGCGGGGGTAGCCCCTACTCCAGCCGCTCGACATTGCGCAGCGTCGGAAACAGTTTCATCCACAACAGCGCGATCGCCACCGTCCCTACCCCGCCCAGCACGGCCGCCGGCATCGCACCGAACAAAGCGGCGGTAACGCCGCTCTCGAACTGGCCGAGCTGGTTGGAGGCGTTGATAAACAGGAAGTTCACGGCGCCGACCCGGCCGCGCATCTCGTCCGGCGTGGCAAGCTGGACCAGGGAAAATCGAATCACCACGCTGACGGTGTCGGCGGCGCCCATGATCGCCAATGCTGCAATCGACAGCGCCATCGAGCGGGAAACGGCGAACACGACCGTTGCCACGCCGAACACGATCACCGCCTGAAACATCCGCAATCCGACGCGGCGATGGATGGCGTGGCGCGCCAGCACCGCGGTCATCAGCAACGCGCCGACCGCGGGCGCGGCGCGCAGAATGCCGAGGCCGAGCGGACCGGTCTCAAGGATATCGCGCGCGTAGATCGGCAGCAGCGCCGTTGCGCCGCCGAGCAGCACCGCGAACAGGTCGAGCGAGATGGTGCCGAGGATCGCCGGGTTGTTGCGGACGAACCGGACGCCGGCGAACAAATCGGCCGGCGTGGCGGCATCCCTGACGACGGCCGGCTGCGTCAGACGGACCGCGCCCATCAGGACTGCGCCCGCGAGGCAGAACGCCACCATCAGGCCGTAGGGCAAGGCGGGCGAAACGGCATAGGCGAGACCGCCGAGCGCCGGGCCGGTGATGGTCGCGAGCTGGCCGACGCCGCTCGATATCGCGGTGGCGCGCTGCAGCGAGCCTTGCGGGGCGACCAGCGGCAACAGCGCCGCCGTCGCCGGACTTTCGAACGCAACCGTCGTTCCAATCACGGCCATCGCCACGAAGATCTCCGGCACCGTGAGCGAGCCGGCATAGGCGCCCCATGCCAGCAGGAGCGCCGTCAGCGCCTCGACGATCAGGCAGATCTGCACGACCCGCTTGCGCTCGTAGCGATCGACCGCGTGTCCCGCCACGAACACCAGCAATGCCGTGGGCAGGAACTGGACCAGTCCGACCATGCCGAGATCGAACGCGCTGCCGGTCAGGTCGTAGATCTGCCAGCCGACAGCCACGGCCGCGATCTGGCCGGAGAAGCGCGAGAAACTCCGCGAAACGACAAACAGCAGAAACGAGGGATGTTTGAGCGGGGCGCTGGCGCCTGCGGGCATCAAGGGCGGCATCGTTCAACCGGTTCTGCTTCGCTTCGCATTGGGAGCAACCACCCGCTCCAGGTCCGATGTGAGGCCGTGACCGACCCTTGCCGCGTTGTCAATGCCGCCGCGCATCGGTTTCCGCAAGGCACGACGCAGACGCGGCCGCCTGCCATTGCGCAGGCGAGCCCCCCGCTGTCATAATCGGCGTGGCTCGGGGGTGTTGATGCTGCAATTGCAATCGGCGTTCGGCGTATTCGCGTTGCTCGCGATTGCCTGGGCGTTTGGGGAAAACCGCCGCAGCGTTTCGCCGCGGCAGGCGGCCATCGGCCTCGCCGTCACCCTGCTGACCGCCGTCGCCCTGATCAAGCTGCCGGTCGTCGCGCGCGCCTTCGGCGTCATCAACGACGCGGTCGGCGCGATTTCGTCGGCCTCGCGCGCCGGCACCGCCTTCGTGTTCGGCTATCTCGGCGGCGGTGCGCTGCCGTTCGACCTCAAGGTATCAGGCGCGGATTTCATTCTCGCGTTCCAGGCGCTGCCGGTGGTGCTGGTGATGAGCGTGCTGACGACGCTTCTGTTCTACTGGCGCATCCTGCCGCCGATCGTGCGCGGCATGGCGTGGCTGCTGGAGCGCACGCTCGGCGTCGGGGGCGCGGTTGGACTGTCGACCGCCGCCAATATCTTTCTCGGCATGGTCGAGGCGCCGCTGTTCATCCGGCCCTATCTGGCGCAGCTGACGCGCAGCGAGCTGTTTTTGGTGATGACGGGCGGCATGGCCGGGATCGCCGGCACCGTGCTGGTGCTCTACGCCACGCTGCTGGCGCCGCTGATTCCCGATGCCGCCGCGCATTTTGTCATTGCCTCGGTGCTGGGGGCGCCGGCGGCGATCCTGATCAGCCTGATCATGGTGCCGGAGGTTAGCGATCGGCGTACCGGCGGCGGGCTTGTCGATCCCGAGATGCACGCTTCCTCCACCATGGATGCGATCGTCAAGGGCACCACGGCGGGGCTCGAGCTCCTGCTCAACATCGTGGCAATGCTGATCGTGCTGGTAGCGCTGGTCTATCTCGCCAATGCCATTTTGGGACTCCTGCCCGAGGTCGGCGGAAAGATTTCATTGCAGCGGATGCTCGGCTACGTGATGGCGCCGGTGTGCTGGCTGATGGGCGTGCCCTGGCCGCAGGCGATCACGGCCGGAAGCCTGATGGGCACCAAGACCGTGCTGAACGAACTGATCGCCTATGTCGATCTGTCGAAACTCGGCGCGGACGCGCTCGATTCGCGCTCGCGGCTGATCATGCTCTATGCGATGTGCGGTTTTGCCAATTTCGGCAGCCTCGGCATCATGATCGGCGGCCTCGGCACCATGGCACCGGAGCGGCGCGAGGAGATCAATTCGCTCGGATTGAAGTCGATCGTCTCGGGCACGCTGACGACCTGCCTGATGGGCGCCATCGTCGGGGTACTCTCCTAATCGTCATTGCGATTCCCTGCGGCGCGATGGCTTGCTTCGCGCTGCCTGCCATCGGGCGGCGCTTCGCGCCGACCCGTTGGCTCGCATGACGGCGAGTGATCGAGATCGCAACTGGCGAGCGTCTTCGTCACACCGCCAATTCGGTCGTCTTGAATTCCGCGGGCAGGATCACCTCCAGCAGTTCGACGTCGTCGGAATAATCCATGATCAGGTGCCTGATGCGGGGCGGCTGGGTCCAGCTCGAGCCTTCCTTCATCAGGGTCTCGCCCTGCCCTTCCATGTAGGTTTTGACCCAGCCCTTCAGCACATAGACCATCTGGAAGTCGACGTCGTGGAAATGCAGTTTTGAAACCTCCGCCGGATCGCACGGCCCGATCAGGCGGATCACATGCGCGCGCGCCAGGCCCTGGCTCGCCTCGGCGACGCCGAGGTCGCGGTATTGCGCGTAGGCGCGCAGGCCATCGGCCTTGAAATCCTCTTCGCGGTGATGGCTGACGGCGACGCGCTGTTTCGGCCGCACCCGCCTGGCCGGGGCCGGCGCGCGGCCCTTGGCCTTGAGTTTCTTTCGCGCCGTGGATTTGGCGGCGGTCTTGCCGGCGGTCTTGCCGGCGGTTTTGCGCGCCGGCGATTTCTTCTGCTGGGCGCTGCGGCTTGCGCTCCTCGATTTCGGCTTCTGCTTGGCCATCGACGTTCTCCCTTTCGGTGTCGTGGGAAAACGTTAGCACGGATCGCCGTTTGGTGGGTGGGCAAAGGCGCGTTCGCGCGGTGCGCACCATGGCAGCCGAGCCTGGGGCATTGTGGTGGGCACGCTTCGCTTTGCCCGCCGAATATCTGCTTAGTGTCAGTGCAGCCGGAAGACGCCGTCCACGGCCCGCAGCTCGGCGGGCTTGATCAGCTTGGAATGGGCCACGGTGACCGAGAACAGCGGGCCTTCGAGCTTTTCCTCCCAGAACGCGAGGAAATCCTTCAGCGCCGGGAATTTCGGAAACAGGTCGTAATTCTGCCAGACGTAGGTCTGCAGCAGAGAGGGATGATCCGGCATCCGGTACAGAATCTGCGCCGTCGTCAGCCCATAACCCAAGACCTGCTTCCGGAAATCGTCGGAAACAACCCCAACCCGCGAGACCATGCCAACCTCCATTGCTGGAGCGCATTCACGTGGTGGCCGCCGACCGGGAGCCACCCGGTGGAGATGCGCTCACATGAGAGAAATGTGACGCACGATACCAACCCATCACAAGCTTAAATGTTTAACGATCTGTTGAAAAATGCAGCGTTAGCAGCAGCTTAGCGCCCGTGCTAATACGGGGTCGGGGGCTGGCGGGCCGAATTAATGATGATTAACGAAATTGGCAGGCGTCATATTTGAGTGCCAATTTTTCTGCTAGAAGCCCTTGTTCCCCGCCAAAGTCTGGCCTATGTCCAGTGAAGTCGAGCTGGCACTCGCCGGCACAGACTGCCAAAATTCAAATTCGATAACATCTTCAGAAACTTAGGAGGACTGCATGAAATTCCGTCCGCTTCACGACCGCGTTGTGGTCAAGCGCATCGACGCCGAAGAGAAGACAGCTGGCGGCATCATCATTCCCGACAGTGCCAAGGAAAAGCCCTCGCAGGGCGAAATCACCGCCGTCGGCCCCGGTGGCCGCGACGAGGCCGGCAAGCTGATCCCGATCGACCTCAAGGTCGGCGACCGCGTGCTGTTCGGCAAGTGGTCCGGCACCGAGGTCAAGCTCGATGGCGAAGATCTCCTGATCATGAAGGAGAGCGACATCATGGGCGTTCTCACCGACATCCCGGCGACCAAGAAGAAGGCCGCTTAAGCCACCGCCCGCACACGCTCACCCTGAGGAGCGCCTGCACGGCGCCGCTCGAAGGGTGAGAGACCGACATCAACTCAGGGAAAACAAAATATGTCAGCTAAAGAAGTCAAATTCGGCGTCGACGCCCGCGATCGCATGCTGCGCGGTGTCGACATCCTCGCCAACGCCGTCAAGGTGACGCTCGGCCCCAAGGGCCGCAACGTCGTGCTCGACAAGTCGTTCGGCGCTCCCCGCATCACCAAGGACGGCGTCACCGTCGCCAAGGAAATCGAGCTCGAGGACAAGTTCGAGAACATGGGCGCCCAGATGGTGCGCGAAGTCGCCTCCAAGTCGGCGGATGCTGCCGGCGACGGCACCACCACCGCGACCGTGCTGGCGGCTGCGATCGTCCGTGAAGGCGCCAAGTCGGTTGCCGCCGGCATGAACCCGATGGACCTGAAGCGCGGTATCGACATGGCGGTGGAAGCCGTGGTCGCCGACCTCGTCAAGAACTCCAAGAAGGTCACCTCGAACGAGGAAATCGCCCAGGTCGGCACCATCTCCGCCAACGGCGACGCCGAGATCGGCAAGTTCCTCTCCGACGCCATGAAGAAGGTCGGCAACGAGGGCGTCATCACGGTTGAAGAAGCCAAGTCGCTGGAAACCGAACTCGACGTCGTCGAAGGCATGCAGTTCGACCGCGGCTACATCTCGCCCTACTTCGTCACCAACGCCGACAAGATGCGCGTTGAAATGGACGACGCCTACATCCTGATCAACGAGAAGAAGCTCTCCTCGCTGAACGAACTGCTGCCGCTGCTCGAGGCCGTGGTGCAGACCGGCAAGCCGCTGGTCATCGTCGCGGAAGACGTCGAAGGCGAAGCTCTCGCCACCCTCGTCGTCAACCGTCTGCGCGGCGGTCTGAAGGTCGCGGCCGTCAAGGCTCCGGGCTTCGGCGATCGCCGCAAGGCCATGCTGCAGGACATCGCGATCCTGACCGGCGGCCAGGCGATCTCGGAAGATCTCGGCATCAAGCTCGAGAACGTCACGCTCAACATGCTCGGCCGCGCCAAGAAGGTGATGATCGACAAGGAGAACACCACCATCGTCAACGGCGCCGGCAAGAAGGCCGACATCGAGGCGCGCGTGAATCAGATCAAGGCGCAGATCGAGGAAACCACCTCGGACTACGACCGTGAGAAGCTGCAGGAGCGTCTGGCCAAGCTCGCAGGCGGCGTCGCGGTGATCCGCGTCGGCGGCGCGACCGAAGTCGAAGTCAAGGAGCGCAAGGATCGCGTCGACGACGCGATGCATGCGACCCGTGCGGCCGTTGAAGAAGGCATCGTTCCCGGCGGCGGCGTTGCGCTCCTGCGCGCGTCCGAGCAGCTCAAGGGCCTGCGCACCAAGAACGACGACCAGAAGACCGGCGTCGAGATCGTGCGCAAGGCGCTGTCGTGGCCGGCGCGCCAGATCGCGATCAACGCGGGCGAGGACGGCTCCGTCATCGTCGGCAAGATCCTCGAGAACAAGGCCTACGCTTACGGCTTCGACTCGCAGACCGGCGAATACGGCGACCTCGTCAAGAAGGGCATCATCGACCCGACCAAGGTGGTCCGTGCGGCGATCCAGAACGCGGCCTCGGTCGCGGCTCTGCTGATCACCACCGAAGCCATGGTGGCCGAACTGCCGAAGAAGAACGCCGGCGGCGGCGGCGGTATGCCCCCGGGCGGCGGCATGGGCGGCATGGACTTCTAAGCAGTCCATCTCGCTTCAGGCGATCATCCGAAAATGCAAAACCCCGGCAGCGATGCCGGGGTTTTTGTTTGGTGCCGAACTCTCTCACGCGTCGTTCCGGGAAGCGCCCCTGGCGCGAGCCCGGAATCCACACGTCCGGATCGTGATTATGGATTCCGGGCTCGGCGCTTCGCGCCGCCCCGGAATGACGGGCGTCGATATACGACGCGTGCCGGCAAAACCAAATATACCCGCCCCGCGCTCAATCCACCCGTGCGACGACGGCGAGGCGCCTGATGCCCTGGTTGCGGTAGGCGTTCAGGAAGGTGTTGTAGTCCTTGAACGAGACGCAGCCGTTGGAATCGCCGTTGGGGCCGAGCATGTAGGTATGCGCGAGCAGACCGCTGCGGCCATAGATCGCCTCCTCGCCGCCGATCGGGTTCAGCCGCAGCGCCGGCACGCCGTGAAACAGCGCCTCGCGCGGCTTCAGCTCGTAGATATGCGGCGGCGTCACGCCGCGCATCCGGATGCGCGCGGAGCGCGGATCGTCGAGTTCGGAGCCGAGGCCGGAATGCGCTTCGAGCCTGGTGCCGTCGGGCAGGTAGACCGTGTGCGCGGAAATATCGTAGACCGCGGTCGAGCGATCGTACGGCGCCGATCCGCCGAGCGCCGGATTCTGGTTTTGCCTAAGGTCCTGTCCGAGGCCGCCGGTGACGCTGGCGTCGGCGGAGGCGTAGGCCAATAGCGAGTTGCGCGACGGCTGCTTGCCCCAGAGCTTTTCGAAAATCGTCGGCTTCTCGTTCGAGGCGATCGACATCACCGCCGCCTTGGCGCGCTGCGCCATGTCGCGGACGGTCGAAGCGGACGACTTCGCCGCCGGCGCGGAACGCTGCGGCGGCAGCGCGGCGACCTGGACCGGCGCCTTCGGCTTCGGCGCTTCGGCGAGCTTCGGCGCCTCGGATCTTGCCTTCGCCGCGTCGGCGAGCTTCGGCATTTCGGATTGCGGCTTCGGTGCTTCCGCGAGTTTGGAAGTTTCGGGTTGCGGCGCCGGCTCAACCCCTTGCGGAGCGGCGGCTGCAAAGCGGTCGTCGAACGAAAGCGTGGACGAAGGCGCCAGCGTCGCAGGCGCGGCAACCGGCGGCGCCTGTTCGTGCAAAGCGGCAAACGTTTCGCTGACCACCGTCTGCGGTTTGCGCGCGGCAACGGCCGCCGGCCGCTTTATGACCGGCGTGTCGAAATTGGCGCTGTCGAGACGCGGAAAGACGTCGGCACGGAAAACATTGGCGTAAACGGTCCAGGCGCATCCCAGCACCAGGCAGGCGATGGCAGCGCCGCCGAGAAAATTCTGGGGAACCGGCTTCCGGGATGAACGTTTGGGTTTGAACACCGCCGAAGGAAAACACGCACTCGTACTGTAACTCATCCGCCCTGCATCCAGACTGGTCCCACCATTTTCCCCCATCCAGGCTGTGCCCGATGATGCGCGTTGCCGCGGCACATTCGAGCGCTGCCCGGCGCGCGATGATTCCGCGGAAGTTCCGCTCGATCATCTCGCAGAGGTGCGGAGCGTCATTAAGGCGACTTTTAGTTAAATGCGGATTAAGTCCGGGCGGATCTGGGGCATGGTTAATGCGCCGCTTTTCCCCGTGCGAATACGGGTAAGTTAGGCCCGATTCTGGCCGGTTTCTTCAATAATCGAGCTTCGGATACCAGTCGGTCCCGCGCCCCTCCGGCGTAACATCGAGAATGGTCCAGATCGGCATCAGATCCGGCGCGCCACGCGGATCCTGTCCGGGATCGGCCGAAGCACCATTCATCTCGCCGCCCCAGAAATGCCTTATTGTGACGCCGTTCGCGTCCTGCCGCCGCGTGAACACGTTGAACGCGGCGTCGTCGCCGCCGTCTTTCGTCAGCCCATGATAGTCGCGGCTGAACTCGCCTGACAGATCCGAGAACAGCGGCAAATAACGCCAGCCGCGTTCGCGCTTGAAGGTTTGCAGCCGCCCGATCGGCGATCGCGCCACGACCGCGAGCGCAACGCGCTGCAGAATATCCGGTACCTCGCCGTCCCACGCCGAGAGCAGCGACGTGCACATCGGGCACGGCCGTTCGCGCTGCGGCCCGAACATGTAGCTGTAGACGACAAGGGTATCCTTGCCGCCGAACAGATCGGCGAAGGAAGCAAGGCCGCTTTCGCCTTCGAACGCGTAATTCGTTGTGACCTCGCCCCCGGGCGGCAGCGTACGGCGCTGCTCGGCGACGCGTTCGATGTGACGGCGAAGCTCGATCTCCTCCGCCAGCAGCGCCTCGCGGGCGCGGCGATATTCGGCGCTCTCGTTGGGAAAACGGACATTGCTCGCGCGGGCGAGGTCCGCGGCGGGTTTCAGAATGGGGCGACCGGCGGATTTTGCGGTGGAACTGCTCATGGCACGACCTCGCTATCGGTGGGTTTCGTCTAGAAGACGCTCCGGGAAGTGCTGGGCCGACAGGATGGCAGAAAAATATTCGGTCGTCATACGCGGGCTTGACCCGCGTATCCATCAATCTTCAAAAGAGCCTTGCGAAGGGAAGATGGATTGCCGGGAGCGCAGACAAGTTTACGTAGTCTGCGCAAAGCAGACTACTAGGCCCGGCAATGACAAGGGGAACGGTGTCCCCGCCCCTATTCCAGTTCCGGCGGCGGCGTCTGGTCGAGCACGGGGCCGTTCGGATCCTGAAGCAGATCGAGCGCGTAGGTTTCGATGGTGAGCGGCCCGCGCATGCGCTTGAGTTCCGCGACCCGTTCGATCCGCCTGAAGGCGTCCTTCAGATAGGGCCGCCCGCCGGGCCGCAGTTCGTCGACATAGAGCAGCTTGCCGGCGAGCAGCGCGGGATCCGGCTCGGGCATGTTGACCCAGCGGATGCGCTGCGTCGACTGCACGACGCAACTGCCCTTCGGCAGATAGAAGGCGAGCCAGCCGGTGGTGCCGTAATCCGGCGCCAGCACGCAAGCAGCACCGGTGCGAACGCGCACCGCCTCGATGCCGGCGGCAAGTTCGCGCCAGCCGACGCCGACGCTGCGCACCGTGGCGTCGCGGCGATAGCCCGAAAGCCAGCCGGTGTTGGCCTGCACGATCAACAGCGCGAACATCACGATGCCGGCGGGTGAAGCCCAGCGCAGGCAGAAATCGGCGAGGCGCTGCGCCCGCCCCTCCCAGCGCGTGAGGTGGGCCGCGACCGCGGCGGCAATCGCGAACGCCGGATACACCGGCGCGAACCAGTTGGCCTCGACGCGGGCGTGCAGCGAGTGCCAGACGAAATACGCGACGATGGTCCAGAACATCGCATTGATCAGCGCCCGCGCGGCGAACGCCCCCGCATTGCGCCAGGCGAGTGCGTGGAGCCCCATCGCGCCGAGGATGAATACCAGCGGCGTCGCAAACGCGATCTGGGTCGGGATCAATTCGCCGATGAAGGCCGGCCTGAAATCCTCGATCCTGGCGCGGCCCATCTGCTTGATGAAGGACACCCAGTGGTGATCGGCGTTCCACAGGATAACCGGCATAAACAGCGCCAGCGCAACGAGACCGCCGAGATAGGGCCATGGCGACAGCAGCCAGCGCCGCAATTTGGGAACACACACCAGCCAGATCAGGATTGCCGGGCCGAAGAACAGCGCGGTGTATTTCGACAATAGCGCCGCACCGACCGCGACGCCGACGGCGAGCCACCAGGCGCCGCGGCCGGTCTCCAGAACCTTGGCGAGAAAGAACAGCACGAAGCTCGAGGCCACCAACAGCGGCGCATCCGGCGTGACGATCAGGGTGCCGACCGCCGCCATCAGGGTGACATTGAGCAGGATGGCCGCGGTCGCCGCCACGCGCGCGCCGCCGAACAGGATCGCGGCCGCGCGAAACACCGCAAAACTCATCGGCAACGCCAGCAGGATCGACGCCAGCCGCACGCCGAGCTCGGTGTCGCCGGCGATCATGGTGCCCAGCCGGATCACCACGGCAACCATCGGCGGATGATCGTAGTAGCCGCCGGCGAGATGCTTCGACCACATCCAGTAATAGGCTTCGTCGAAGGTCAGCGGCGTAAAGGCGGCGGCGACCAGGCGCAGCCCCACCAGCGCCACTATCGTCAGCACCGTGTTGCGGACGAGCCGCTCCTCGCTCGCGCTCATCGCGGCTTCACCGCTTGCGCCAGACGAACAGTCCCGACATCGCGTAATTCCACACCACGCCCATCAGCGCGCCCGCCGCTCCCGCCAGCCACCAGATCGGCTCCTGGTCGAACACCGACCACGCCACGCCGACATTGGCGAGCAGGCCGACGCTGCACACGAGATAAAACAGCAGCAGCCCGCGCAGGATCGCGAACCCCTTCAGCCGCTGGTCGCGATAGGTGAGAAAATTGTTGAGGATGAAATTGCTGGTCATGGCGCACAATGCCGCCACGGCCTGCGCGTTCGGAAACGACAGATCGAAGGCTTCGAGCGCGGCATAGAGGACTGCGAAGTGCACGAACAGGCCGATCGAGCCCACCATCGCAAACATCAGGAAGCGCAGCGACACCACGTCGTGGGTCAGCTTCGCCAGCACCAGCCCCAGGAAATCCAGCGCCACCATGGAATCGAGCTTGCTCTCGCCATGCAGCCGCGAGCCGAAGGTAAAGGGAATTTCCTTGACCCGCAGATCGCCGCGCGCGGTGGCGACGATATCGAGCAGGATCTTGAAGCCCTGCGTGGAGAGCTGCGGCGCCAGTTGCTCGAAACGATCCCGGCGGATCATGAAGAAGCCGCTCATGGGATCGGCGATCTTCACCCGCAATACGCGTTTTGCGACTTCGGTGGCGAGCTGACTGGCGCCGGCCCGCTGCCGGTTGAAACTGTCGGCGCTGCCGCCCTCGATGTAGCGACTGCCGACCACGAGGTCGGCCGCATCTGCCTCGAGCAGCGCCAGCATCTTCGGCAGCTGGGTTTCGTCATGCTGGAGATCGGCGTCGATGACGGCGGCGCATGGCGCGCTGGAGGCCAGAATGCCCTCGATGCAGGCGCCGGACAGGCCGCGCCGTCCGATCCGCCGGATACAGCGGACACGGGCATCCTGCCGCGCCAGGCCGCGCACCACATCCCAGGTGCCGTCGGGGGAATTGTCGTCGACGAAGATGACTTCCCAGGCTTTTCCCGCGAGCGCGGTCTCCAGCCGCCGGAACAGCGTGGTGACGTTGTCGCGCTCGTTGAAGGTGGGGACGACGACCGAAAGCTGGGGCGTCACGACCGCCTGCGGCGGGCTCTCGGGGCCGGGTCTGATGGCTTCATTCATGCGCCAGCATATATCCGATAGGCTCCGGGGAAGCCAAGGCGGAGTTCAAGGCGCAATTCAAGCCCGGAATGTCGGAAATGGGCCAAAATGGCCCCAGAAATGCCAACGACCACGAACAGGGGCGCGCGTACATCCGGCGCTGCCTTGCTATTCAGTGGTCGTCCCAGCGCCGGAGCTATGAAGCGTCGACGTCGCCGTTAGAAGCTAGATGGGGATGGCCGCGAGGTTCCGCAAGGGGGCGCGTGATCTTACTGTTGCGGCACGTCGCGCACCACCGGTCCCCGGGCGGCGGGCGGCGGCGGTACGGCCGGCTGCGCCGCCGGCTCGACCTTCGGAGCCGGTTTTTGCGTCTTCCCGATTTGCCCGATCGGCCCGTAGGCGATCGCGATCACCAGCACCACGGCGGCGACAATCGCACCCAAAATGCCCGCGACTTTTTCCGAATCCATCTCGATATCCCGGCGGCTACAAGGCAACCGATATCGCAGAAAACCGCCGACTTGACGAGTGGGGTTCAGCAGAACTTAGCCTGCCGGTGCAAGGATGCGGGGACAAGATCGGACCTCGCGCGTTCCCCCCGCCTTCATCGCCGCAATATTCGGGATCCTGGGCCTCGCCGCGATCTGGGACATTCGCAAGAATATCACAACGGGTGCGGCCTCGAGCCGCGGCCGGACCTGCACCCTCGACGACAACCCGGTCGGCTTCTGCCTGTTCATTTCGATGAGGGCCGCCATCGTGGGTTTCGCGATCGCCGAAATCCTCTACGGGTTCGGGCTGGTCGGCGACCCCGTCGCGCAGATCAAGCACGCGCTGCCGTTCCTGCCCTGAACGGCTTTCCTACTTCGCCGCCGCCTTGTGCTTGATGAAGGCGGTCACGACGTCCTTCTGCGCCGCGGCGATGGCGTTGTTGGCCGTGGTCATGTGCGCCCCGGAATCGACGTTGGGAAACTGCAGCGATAAAAAGTCCACCAGCATCACCCGAAAATTCTGCCGCTCGGAAGGACAGACGCTCGCGATCAGCGAGGTGAAATCCCGGCCCGACATGACCTTGTTGCTTTCGTTCTGATATTGCCTGGCGAGACAGTTCCAGTAGGAATCGCGTCCCGACACCGCCAGCCGGTGCGCGTCGTCGACCTCGTCGGCCAGCGCGGCGGAAGCCGTCATCGCCAGCGCTGCCACTATCAGCATCCGCATCCTGTTCTCCTTTTTGCCGGCATCCTAACTTGAACGCCGGACCAAGGTAAGCCGGAGTATTTTCGCTGGCGCCGGGGCATTTCCAAATCTCACCACATCAGCGCCGCGCAAGGAACAACCGGGAACCGCTATTCCAGCGCAAAGGTGGCAGAGATTCGACCTTTGGGTTGATGTTGGATCAGGGGAGATCGGGCGATGTCGAATACGGATCAGAGCACGCCGGCCACGAAAGCCGGCCGCCGCGGCCGCAAGGCCGCGCAGCGGAACCCGAAACCGGTTCAGTCGCAAGGCCCGCAAGCCGATCAACTGCAGGCGTCCGCGGAGCCGATCGGCGTCACCGCCGCTCCCGCCGGCACCGCGCCGATCGAATCGGCCGCGGCCGACACCGCCCCGATCGACGCAACCTCTGACGCCGCCGCGACGGCCGCGGACGTGCCGGCCGACCCCGCCCCGATCAGCCTGCAGACCATCGCCAACGCCTATGGCGACTACACCAGGCGATCGTTCGAGGAGACCAGGTCCTTTGTCGAGAGACTGAAGGGCGTGCGATCGCTCGACAAGGCCATGGAGGTGCAGACCGAATTCGCTACTCATGCCTACGAAATGTTCGTCGCGGAGTCGCAGAAGATCTACGGACTGCACAAGGAACTTGCCCGGCAGAGCCTCAAGCCGCTGGAAGGCTTTGTGACCAAGTCCACCCGCGACGCGGGCTGAATCTCAGGGGCGT
Source organism: uncultured Alphaproteobacteria bacterium (assembly GCA_963721275.1). GTDB lineage: Bacteria > Pseudomonadota > Alphaproteobacteria > Rhizobiales > Xanthobacteraceae > Bradyrhizobium. The sequence goes on from CAVRIQ010000015.1 coordinate 164,899, forward strand.
GCCGCAAATCGAATCGCTGCCCTGGTGCGGATCGCGTGAAGGGCAGAGACACCGGCGGTCCGGAGCTGTCTCTGATCGGCGGCGATGTCTCGCATGGCGCCGCAGTCTTCCTTGGTGTCGAACGATACGATCGGTTGCGGGATGGCGCGCGCCGACCACAATATTGCAATTTTTGGCTTTATAATATTGATTATGCAATCACTGGATTAGGGGCCTGCCGATGGCTGGATCGCGCATGGGGCGGCCCACCACCTGAATTCTTTCAGGTGCTCTCGGCATTCTGACGCGGGTGAGAAGTCGACCGCTTTCTCGCGTACAAGGGAAGAGGCACATCCATGACAAGGAACATCGTCCTCTGCCTTGACGGCACCAGCAATAAATACGCATCCGCCAATACCAATGTGGTCAAGCTGTACGCCATGCTCGATCGCGCCCGGATCGACCAGTTGAGCTATTACCAGCCGGGGATCGGCACCTTTGCACCGCCCGGCGTCTGGGGGCACATCAAGCAGTGGTTCGTCACCCGCCTCGATCTCGCCATCGCCTGGCTGCTCTCGGACCATGTCGCCGACGCCTACCGGTTCCTGATGCGCTATTACCGGGAAGGGGATTCGATTTTCATTTTCGGCTTCAGCCGCGGGGCCTACACGGCGCGGGTGCTGGCCGGCATGCTCCACAAGGTGGGCCTGCTCACGCAGGGCAATGAAGAACTGATCCCTTTCGCGTGGGACATCTTCAAGCGTCATGATCAAGCGCTTGCCGAGGGGTTTCAGAAGACCTTCAGCCGACCGGTCCGGGTTCATTTCCTCGGGCTATGGGATACCGTGAGCTCGGTCGGCTGGTTCTGGGCCCCGCAGCACTTCCAGTACACCGAGAACAATCCGAGCGTCGACATCGTCCGCCACGCGGTCGCGCTGGACGAACGGCGCGCCTATTTCGTGCAGAATCTCTGGGGCATCGTGCCGGAGGATCTCGAACAGGTCTGGTTTGCCGGGGTGCATTGCGATGTCGGAGGCGGCTATCCGGAGGACAGGTCCGGGCTTTCCGCGATCGCGCTGCAATGGATGGCCGGCAAGGCCGAAGCCGCAGGCCTGATTTTCGATTCCGCCATGAAAGCCACGGTGCTGCCGGCGCAGAGCACGCCGAAATATGCTGCTCCGGATGCAGGAGCGCCACCCAATGAATCGCTGACGGGATTATGGTGGATCGTCGAATATCTGCCGAAACGCTACAAGGACCCGGCCGCCAATTTCGCCACGCGCTGGATGCTCCATGCCGGCCGGCCGCGCCACGTGAACGCGAAGGCAAAGGTCCATGCCTCGGTGTTCGAGCGGATGAAACTCGTTGCGGGCTACCAGCCGAAAAACCTGCCCGTGGACAGTGACCCGGTTCAATGATTCTGCGCAACCGGACGCAATGACGGCATCGACGGAAGCCTGGCGCACCGCTTCGTCGAACTGGCCAATCCCGATCGATTTGACTAGGCTTGCCCCCGGATCCCTCCCTCCTTCGTGACGAGAGCAGCCGGTGAGCAGGCCCCCCAAGAAGGCTTCGAATTCCACTTCCAAAGCTTCAGGCCGGATCTATATCGGCGTCGGCGGCTGGACCTTTGCGCCCTGGCGCGGGGTGTTCTATCCGGAGAAGCTCACGCAGGCGAAGGAGCTGGAATACGCGGCGTCGAAACTGACATCGATCGAGATCAACGGCACCTATTACGGCTCGCAGAAGCCGGAAAGCTTTCGCAAATGGGCGCGCGAGGTGCCCGACGGCTTTGTGTTTTCGGTGAAGGGGCCGCGCTTTGCCACCAACCGCCGGGTGCTGGCGGAGGCCGGCAACTCGATCAAGCGGTTCTACGATTCCGGCGTGCTGGAACTCGGCGACCGCCTCGGTCCGGTGCTCTGGCAATTCGCGCCGACCAAGAAATTCGACGAAGCCGATTTCGGCAAATTCCTGGAATTGCTGCCGCGCAAGCTGGAGGGCCGGAGCTTGCGCCATGTGGTCGAGGTGCGGCACGACAGTTTTTGCGCGCCGGACTTTATCGCGCTGCTGCGCAAGTTCGAAACGCCCGTGGTGTTCGCCGAGCACGGCAAGTATCCGGCGATCGCGGATGTCACCGGCGATTTCGTCTACGCGCGGCTGCAGAAGGGCAATGACGACATCAAGACCTGCTATCCGCCGAAAGAGCTCGACGCCTGGGCCAGGCGGCTGCAGCTATGGGCCGGCGGCGGCGAGCCGGACGACCTGCCGCGCGTCGATCCCACCAAGGTGAAGAAAACCCCGCGCGACGTGTTCGCCTATGTAATCCACGAGGGCAAGGTGCGCGCGCCATCGGGCGCGATGGAATTGATCGAACGCGTGAGCTGACGGGACATCGAATGGCAAAGGCCAAAAAGCTCTTCACCATCGGCTATGAACAGACGCCCGCCAAGGCCGTGCTCGACGAGCTCGAGCAGGCCGGCGTAAAACTTCTGGTCGACGTGCGCGCGGTCGCCGCCTCCCGCCGCCCCGGCTTTTCCAAGAACCAGCTCGCCGCCGGCCTCGACGAGCGCGGCATTTCGTATCTGCATCTGCGCGGGCTCGGCACGCCGAAGGACGGCCGCGAGGCCGCGCGCAGCGGAAAGTTCGATGTGCTGCACAAGATCTACTCAAGACACCTGAAGACGCCGCAGGCGCGGGAAGAGCTCGACGAGCTGTCGGCGCTGGTGAAGAAATCCGGCCCGGTCTGCATTCTCTGTTACGAGCGCGACCACAGGGAGTGCCACCGGCAGTGGATCGCCGAGATCATCGAAGACCGCGACGGGGTGAAGGTGGAGAATTTGGCGGCGAAACAGGTGTGAGGTCCGCGCAGCCCGGATGAGGGCAGCGAAATCCGGGAATGACCTGGCCACCGCCCCGGATTTCGCTTCGCTCCATCCGGGCTACGACAGTACCGTCACCCCTCTCCCGCCAGCCTGAACGTGCCTTCCATCATCGGCACGCAGCCGCCGCCGACATGCGCTGAGACGAGCGCGCCGTTCGCCTTGACGACGCGGGTCAGCAGCAGGCTCGGCCGTCCCATGTCGACGCCCTGCCCGATCCGCAGTTTCAATTCACCGTCGCGTTCACTGGCGAGGTCGGCGAGCATCGCCGCCGCGGCCACCGTGGCGCTGCCGGTGGCGGGATCTTCGGAAAGGCCGCTCGAGCCCGGGTGAAACATCCGCGCCTGCAGGTCGAGCGGTTGCTCGGCCGACGGCACATCACGCGTATAGAGGTAGACCGCATCGCTGTCGTCGCGGGGAAATGCGCCGGCGAACGCCGCCGCGTCGGGCCGCGCCCGTAGCAGCGCCTCGCGCGAGGCGACCTCCACCATCAGGAACGGCAGGCCCACCGAGAAAATCCGCGGCGGATGCCGGTCGGTTTTGATGTCGGCCGCCGACAGCGACAGGCAGCTTGCGGCCTGCTCGACGCTGAATGGCGAAAGCTTGCTCAAGCCTTGCGGCGCGGTGAGTTCGGCGCCGAATACCTTGCCGGCCTGCTGCAGGATCGCGACGGGGACGAGGCCCGCGCCCTCCTCGAACCTCAAGCGCGCCGGCGGCGTGGCGGCGCGGCTCGCCAGCACATAGGCGGTGCCGACATTGGGATGTCCCGCGAACGGGAGTTCCCGGTTCACGGTAAAGATGCGCACCTGCGCGTCATTGGCGGAATCGCGCGGCGGCAGCACGAAGGTGGTCTCGGAATAGTTGAACTCGGTGGCGATGGCCTGCATCTGCGCGGTCGAGAGTCCGCCGGCATCGAGCACCACGGCCAGCGGATTGCCGCCGAAGGCGCGGTCGGTGAAGACATCCACGGTGATATAGCGACGCTGCATCTGAAGTCTCCGGTTTTCCGATCAGCCAAACCATGGCGCGGCACATTTCGTCAAGCGGTGCGCCACGCCGACGATTTTATCCCAGCTGCCACACCGTCATCGGCCGGTCATAGCCCCTGATCGCGACCTCGCCGAGCGGGACCGCGTCGCCGCAGGTTTCGCCGAGCGCGTCGCGGACCGTCGCCGATACCAGAAGCTGCGAATTGAATTCCTTGTTGAGCGCCTCGAGCCGGCTCGCAAAGTTCACGGTGTCGCCGATCACGGTATATTCCTTGCGCCGGGGCGAGCCGATATTGCCGGCGACCACTTCGCCGAAATGGATGCCGATGCCGATGCGCAGCGGCCAGCTGGTCTGCCGGTTGGCGCGCTCGTTGGCCGCCAGCATTTCGCGCGCGGCGGCGACCGCGCGGTGGGCGGCGTCCGGCGCCTCCAGCGGCGCCCCGAACAGCGCCAGGAAGCCGTCGCCCAGGAACTTGTTCACGATGCCGCCATGGCGGTCGAGGATGTCGACCAGCACCGCGAACGCGCCGTCGAGGCGATCCACCACCTCCCTTGGCGAACGCGTGCTCGCTCCCGCGGTAAAGCTGCGGAAATCGACGAACATCACCGCGACCCGGCGGATTTCGCTTCCGGCCGCGGCCCCCTCCGCCATCAGGCGTTCGACCACCTGCGGCGACACGTGCTGCCCGAACAGATTGGTGACGCGGTCGCGCGCGGTCGCGGCCAGGATGCTGGCCTCGAACTGCCGGCGCAGCTGAACGCCGACCGCGCCCGCCAGCATGCCGCAGATCAGGACCACCACGCTGCGCACCGAGTGATAGTACAGATCCGGCGGCGGCGAGGTGCTGCCGGCGGCATGATAGAACATCGCCATATAAAACAGCTCGGCCGCGGCGACGAAGCCGGTGAAGGTCGACAGCCAGAAATCCAGCCGCAGCGTCGAGAGAATGATGAAGATGAAGTAGGTGAACGGCACCACGAAACCGAGCGCCTCCACCGGCCCCATGCTGTCGATGTGCAGCGCCAGCGCAATCGTCGGCATCGAGGTTTCGATCAGCGCGCCGAGATAGCGCCTGAACACCGGCACGTCGCGGTCGAGCCGCAGGAAGCGGCTGATGTTCCTGTGAACCCACAGTTCGAACAGGATGAACGGGATCAGGACCGCGTAAAGATAGGCCGGCGTCAGATGGCCGTGCCAGAGATGATTGATCGCATAGGGGTCGAGCAAATAAAGGCCCATGAGCATGAGCCCGAGCAACGCGGTGGTCGCGATCAGCGCCTTGATCCGGATCAGCTCGGTGCGCAGCACCTGCTGCATCAGGGCATGGCTGAAGTCGGCCGATACCGCCCCGCGTTCCTCGCCTGCTCTTCTCCACCATGGATTCGGCATCGCGTTCCCCCGATGCCTATCTTGCCTCAATCCAGCGTGCGGCGGAAGCGCATCACCGCGATCGTCATGGCCAGCAGCATCAACCCCAGCAGGGCAATTGCATCATATTGCAGATTTGGCAGCGCCGCGCCCTTCAGCATGATGGCCCGGACGATGCGCAGATAGTGCGTCAGCGGCAGGCCCTCGCCGATATATTGCGCCCATACCGGCATGCCGGCGAACGGAAACATGAAACCCGACAGCAGAATGCTCGGCAGGAAGAACATGATCGACATCTGCATCGCCTGCAGCTGGTTCTGCGCGATGGTCGAGAAGGTGTAGCCGATCGCGAGATTTGTGGTGATGAACAGCGTCGACAGCAGCGCCAGCAGGGTCAGGCTGCCGTTCACCGGCACGCCGAACAGCAGCACGCCGATGCCGATGATCAGGATGGCCTGGATGAATCCCACCAGCACGTAAGGAAGGATCTTGCCAAGCATCACCTCGACCGGGGTGATCGGCATCGACAGCAGGCTTTCCATGGTGCCGCGCTCGATCTCGCGCGTCACCGACAGCGCGGTGAAGATCAGCATGGTCATGGTCAGGATGGTGCCGACCAGCCCGGGCACGATGTTCAGCCGCGACGAGGCCGCCGGGTTGTAGCGCGCATGCGCCCGGATCTCGAACGGCATCGACGGCGGGTCGCCGGTGAAGAGGTCATGCTGCAGCGCGGTCTGCACGATGACCGAGAGCGCCGACATCGCCGATCCCGCCGCTACCGGATCGGTGGCATCGGCTGCGATCAGCAGCGCGGGATGGTCGCCGCGCCGCACCGCCCGCTCGAAACCGCGCGGAATTTCCACGCCGAACAGCACCTTGCCGGACTTCAGGAGATTGTCGAACTCGGCGACATCATGCACTTCGCGGGTAAAGCGGAAATAGGCGGTGTTCTCCAGCGCCTTGAGGATCGAGCGCGAGAGATCGCTGTCCTCCTGCAGCAGCACCGCGGTCGGCAGATTGCGCGGCGTGGTGTTGATGGCAAAGCCGAACAGCAACAGCTGCATCACCGGGATCATCACGATCATCGCGAACGAGACGCGGTCGCGCCGCAGCTGGATGAATTCCTTGATCACCATCGCATAGCTGCGCCGCCAGAAGCCGAACCGCGGCTCCGGGGTTTCGCCTCGCTGGTGCGGTGCGTCGGTCACGGTCATTGGAAATTATCCTTCGAGCGGGTCATCAGCTCGATGAACACGTCCTCCAGCGACGGCTCGCTGTGCTGCCAATGCCACCCCCTGGTGTCGCGGTAAGGCACAATGGTGGCCTCCAGCGCGGCCTTGTCGCGGCCGGACACGTGCAGGCTGGTGCCGAACGGCGCCACCATGTCGATACCCGGCTTGCCGGTGAGTTCGTCCTGCAGCTTGTGGAGGTCGTCGCCGGTGACGGTGTAGGTCGACAGCGCCGATTTCGCGATCACCTGCTCCACGGTGCCGTGCGCCAGCAGATAGCCATAGGCGATATAGGCGATCTCGTGGCAGCGCTCGGCCTCGTCCATGTAATGGGTCGAGACCAGCACGGTCAGCCCTTCCGCCGCCAGCGCGTGGATCTCGTTCCAGAAATCGCGCCGCGCCTTGGGATCGACGCCGGCGGTCGGCTCGTCCAGCAGCAGCAATTGCGGATTCGACAGCGTGCAGGCGCCGAGCGCCAGCCGCTGCTTCCAGCCTCCCGAAAGGTCGCCGGCGAGCTGTTCCTCGCGGCCGTTCAGGCCGAGTCGCTTGATCATGTCGCGCGCCGCGCCTCGCGCATCGCGCATGCCGTAGAGCCGTGCGACGAATTCCAGGTTCTCGCGCACCGACAGATCCTGATACAGCGAAAAGCGCTGCGTCATGTAGCCGACCTGGCGCTTGATCTTGTCGGCGTCGCGGCGGATGTCGTAGCCGAGGCAACTCCCCTCGCCGCTGTCGGGCGTCAGCAGGCCGCAGAGCATGCGGATGGTGGTGGTCTTGCCGCTGCCGTTGGGGCCGAGGAAGCCGTAGATGGTGCCGCGCTTGACCTGCATCGAGAGGTCATGCACCACCTCGCGGCCGTCGAACGACTTCGTCAGGCCGCGCACGTCGATCGCGATGTCGGGGGCGGAAGCGGGCAGCGCGGTCATCGCTTGTCCGCCACCGGCGTCCTGGGATTGAGATAGACGCTGATCGGCTGACCGACGCGCAAGGCATCGGGCCGCGACGGCCGCGCCTGGACCAGATAGACCAGCTTGTTGCGTTCATCGAGCGAGTAGATCACCGGCGGGGTGTATTCGGCCGAGGTCGAGATGAAATAGAGCTTCGCGGTGAGATCGGAGGCGCAATTGTCGCAGGTCACCCGCACCTCGTCGCCGATCGCAAGCTTCGGCAATTCCGTCTCCGGCACATAAAATCGTATCTTCATGTTGCCGGGCGGCATGATCGACAGCACCGGCCGCTGCGCCGGCACGGTCTCGCCCTCGCGGAAATAGATCTGCTGGACGGCGCCGCTCACGGGCGCAAAGCCGATGCGGCGCGCCAGCCTCGTCTGCGAGGTGTTGACGCGGGCTTCGGCGACGCGCAGCGCGGAGACGGCGGCGTCGAGATTGGCCTGCGTGCCGGATCCGGTCTTGCTCAGGGAGGCGGCGCGGTCATAGGTCTGCTGCGCGTTGGCGAGCGTGGCGTTGTTCTGGTTGAGATCGGCGCGCTGCAGATCGTCGTCCACGGAATAAAGCTGCATGCCGGCCTTGACCTCGTCGCCCTCGCGAACGCTGAGTTTGGTCACGCGTCCGGATTCGTCGGGGCTGACGAAGATCATGTCCGCTTCGACCCAGCCCTGAAAGCCGGGATCTCTGGGCTGGTTGCAGCCCGCGAGCCCCAAAGCCATCGCAAGCGCCGCCAGCGCCAGCACTGTCGTTCGCGACGAAGTCATGTCGTCCTCCGTTCGCCAAAAATGAGATCGAGATGGACGCGCAGCATCTCGGTGGCGTCCAGTGGCGCGTGCTTGCTGAACAGGCTTTGCCAGATCACCGCGATCAGCGCCGGCGCCACCATGATCTGCGGAAAGCGCGCCAGATCCCTGTGCGCGATTTCGCCGCGCGCGACGCCAAGCTCGATCATCGCGCGCATGGCAGCAAGGCCCCGCGACACCACTTCGCGATAGTAGAAGTCGGCGATCGCCGGAAACCGCGGCCCCTCCGCCACGATCAACCGCACGATGTCGCCGCGCCTTGTCGATGCGACCTCCTGGATGAAGGTCCGGGCGAACCCCTCGACCGCGTCCCGGACCGATCCGCCGATCGGCGGCGGTGCGTGCAGCCGGCCGATCAGCGGCACCAGCGCGGTACGGATCAGTTCCTCGAACATGGATTCCTTGTCCTTGAAGTGCAGGTAGATGGTGCCCTTGGCGACGCCGGCGCGCCTGGCGACGTCGTCCAGTCGCGTCGCGGTAAATCCGCGCGCAATGAACTCGTCCAGCGCCGCCTCGATGATGGCCTGACGCCGCTCCGCCGCGCGCGCCGCGCGGCCGGTTAGCGGCTCGGACGACGACGGCGGCGCCGTCGGCGAAGCCGGCTTGGGCGGCTTGGGCGGCTTGGCCACCTTGGCGGCCTTGGCCGCTGCAGCACTCTCTCCGCCCCGGCGATTGGCCGGTTTTGAGAGGGCGCCTTCCGCGGAGGTGGATCTGGCCTTGGGCATGAGACTTATATGACTGACCGGTCAGTCACTGTCAATCGGGCCCGCTTCAGGTGGACGTCACATCGGCGTTATCGCGGATCGACGGGAAACGCGCGTTGATTTCCCTCATGCCCGGGCTTCGTCCCCGACACCGACGCCCCCGCCTGCGAGCCGCAGAAACGGGGATGGGCGGGTCATCCAGCGCGAAGACGAGCTTCTGCCCGGCGATGACGAAGAACGATGACTGCTCGCTCGGTTAGTTGTGAAATTTCAAACCGTCGACGATCTCGTCGATCACTTCGCGCCCTGCGCGCAAGCCAGGCCGACCGGGTTATGATCGGCGCGGGAAGCCTGAGGTCCTAGGATTGCCGCAGCGCTTTCGTCGCGTAGACCCTGCTGCGCAGGACGCTCGCGGCAATCATCCCGGCCAGCATGGCCGCGACAAACAGCAGGACTTTCGGCTCCAACGTCGCCAGATCGGCAAGAGCCGGGCCGGGGCAGATGCCTGCGAGGCCCCACCCCACGCCAAACAGCGCCGCGCCGCCGACAAGCGGCAGGTCGATCCGTTGCCGGGTCGGCAGGTGAAATCTGTCCTCGGCCACAGGCGAACTGCGGCGGAAAATCCATTTGTAGCCCAGTGTCGTAACCCCGAGACCTCCGGCCATCACAAATATCAGGGTCGGGTCCCAGTGGCCGGCGACATCCAGGAAATTCAACACCCGCGCCGGATTCACCATGTCGGAGAGGGTGAGCCCGGCACCGAATATGACCCCAGCCAAAAGCGAAAAAATCAGCGTCATGTCGGATACCTAAATCATGTGGCGGACAATGAAGACGGTTGCCGCGCCGGTAGCCATGAAGGTCACCGTTGCAACGACGGAACGCATCGAAAACCGGGCAAGGCCGCAAATGCCGTGACCGCTGGTGCAGCCGGACCCGACGATCGATCCAAAGCCGACGATGAAACCCGCGACGATCGTCGTCGGCACGGTTGCCGGAAAACTCACGCCGCTCCAGTCTTTCAGGCCGATCGCGGTGACGAGCAGCGCCCCGAGAGGCAACCCCAGGATGAAGGCCAAACGCCACGGCCGGCCCGCCGCGTCGCGCGCGATCATGGCGTTGAGGGCGATGCCGCAAACGCCGGCGATGCGGCCGATCGTGAGCATCAGAACGATCGCCGCAAGGCCTATGAGGGCCCCGCCCACCAGGCCCGAAACCGGAGCAAAACTCGTCATGGTATCCCGCTTCGCTAGGTCATCCGCCCCGACAGCGTATCGCGGATCGATCCGATATAAAACTCGAAAAACTCCGATCGGTCAGGCGTGAAACTTCAACCCGTCGACGATCTTGTCGATCACCTTGCGCTCGGCGCGCAGGGCGAGCCCGACCAGGTTGAGATCGGCGCGGGCGACCGCCCTCACCGCCTCGCGGTTGGCGGCGTCGTGCGTGGTCCTGAACATGTCCTCGGTATAGACCGCGGGCGTGACGTTGCGCGCCAGCGCCCGCTCCAGCGCGCGGGACAGCGCCGGCCGGTCGGCGCCGTAGATCAGGATCGGCTGGCCGATCAGCGACAGGTATCTTGTGCCGGATCTGTCCTCGTAGGGCTCGCCGATGCATTCGGGGAACGCGGCGGCGATCCCCGAGGTCAGGAAGGAAGCGACGTTGAGCTTCTGCCACGGTTCGAGGTCGGTCCGGATCACGACCGCGACCTTGGTGTCGAATTGCATGCGTTGTTCTTCCCCGTCATTCCGGGGTGGTCCGAAGGACGCAGACCTCAGATGCGCAATTGCGCATCGGGGAATCTGCGACATTCCGGGTTCGCGTCTGCGACGCGCCCCGGAATGACGATACCCAGCTTACGATAAAATCCTACCCCTTGGCGTCGCAGGCCCAGGCGCGGATCACGCATTCCTTGCCGCCGAACTCGTAGCATTTTTTCGCGGCTTCGTTGAGCGTGCTCGCAAGGTGCGGCTTGACCGCGTAGCCATGGGCGCCGCAGGGATTGGCCATGTCGATCGCAAGCGCGGCGCAGGAGCGCTTCATGGTCACCGCGGTGCAGCCGCCGCCCTTGCACTGCCTGAGCGCCGCGGCGCGCGCCGCGTTCTCGGCCGGATAGTCAAAGGCCTGGCCATAGGCACCGCATTTGCCGATTGCGAAGGCACCCGCCGCCCACGCTTAAGTCGCGAACCATGTGCCGGCGATTGCCAAAGTGAGTGCAAATACAAACAGCGCGCGGCGTTGCGCGACGGCAGTCGAAACGATCAAGATCCCCTCCCCCGAGGCCAAGCGACCGCAAATCTACGGCGAGGACGTTTCAACTTGGTGAACGCGAGATTGAAATGGGAGTTTTGTGAAACTTCGCAGGGGGCAAAGCGAAAGCGTGCCCACCACGTTGCCGCGCGTTGGGACGTTGGGGGCACGGCGCGAACAACGCGCCTACGCCCGCTGCGCCGCCTCCAGCGCCTGCGGCGTATCGATGTCCAGAAAGGCGCCGGAGCCCTCGACCGGGACCTCCGCCACCGCCTCGCTGTGTTTGGCGATCAGATGCCGGGCGCCGATATCGCCGTCCAGCGTCATCAATTCGTTGAAGAAGCGCCGCGACCACAGCACCGGATTGCCGCGCCTGTTGTCGCTGACGGGAACGACGATCAAATTGCCGCGATCGGGCGCAAAGGCTTCGACCAGCCGGTCGATCAGATGCGCATCGATCAAGGGCATGTCGCCGAGGCAGATCACCGCGCCATCGGCATTTTGAGGCACCGCCGCGATGCCGGCCTTCACCGAGCCGGCGAGGCCTTCGGCGAAATCCGGATTATGCGCGAAGCTCACTTTAAGTCCGTGCAGCGCCTTGCGGACCTCGTCGGCCTGGTGGCCGGTGACGACGATGACGCCTCGCGCTTTCGAGGCCAGCGCCTGCTCGGTCACGATCCGCACCAGCGGCTTGCCGCCGAGTTCGGCCAAAAGCTTGTTGGGACCGCCCATCCGGGTCGAGCGCCCCGCCGCGAGGATGACCGCGGCGACATTGCGGTTTTCGTCGGCAGCCAGGCTTTCCCGCGGCTGCGGGCGCGTCACGATTTCCATCAACAGCCCGCCGACGCCCATGCCGGTGAGCTCCGCGCGGGTAACTTTTAGTCCGGCCAGCAACCGCATCAGCACCCAGTCAAAACCGTTTTCGACCGGCGAGCGCGCGCAGCCCGGCGCGCCCAGCACCGGCACGCCGCCGGCGCTGCCGATCAGGAGCAGATTGCCGGGATCGACCGGCATGCCGAAATGCTCGATGGCGCCGCCGATGCCCGAGATCGCCGCCGGAATCACGTCGCGCCGGTCGGCGATCGCCGACGCGCCGAACACGATCACCAGTTCCGCGCCTAAGGCGAGCAATTCCCTGATCGCCGTTTTGAGCGCCGACTCCTCGTGCGGCACGCGGCGCTCGGCGATGATGGTGGCGCCGGCGGGCGCCAGCCGCTCCGCGGTGACCCGAAGGGTTTTCTCCACCACCTTCGGCGCCAGCCCCGGCAGCATGGTCGAGACGACGCCGACCCGCTTGATGACATAGGGCGCGATCCGCAGCCCGCCGCCGCTGGCCGCCTCCACCGCCGCGTCGCGCAGCCTTGCCTCAACTCCGAACGGAATGAGTTTTACGGTGGCGATCATTTCGCCTTCGACCACCGGCTTGTAGGCGGCGAGCGTGGCAAAGGTGATGGCCTCATCGACGCCGTTGATGCGGTCCACCTTGGCGCGGTCCACCACCAGCACGCCGGCTTTGGCTGCGAACAGATTGGCGCGGCCGGTAAAGGCCCGTTCGACATTGACCCCGTCGCCGGCGACGGCCTGCGCGATGCTGGCGGCGGCGACGTCTTCCGAAACGTCGCCCTCCTCCAGCCGCACCACGACGATTTCCTTCACCCCCGCGCGGGTCAGCGCCTCGACCTCGGCGTGTCCGATCGTGGTGCCTTTCTTGAGTACCAGCGATCCCTGGCGCAGGGTGTGGACGGTAACCCCGCCGATCGCCTCCAGCGGACTGGCGGGGCCGAACTTCATGCCGCGGCCTCTTTGGCCTCGTTCGGCAGCCGCAGTTGCGCCGTGATCTCGGCCATGATCGCAACCGCGATCTCCGACGGCGACACCGCGCCGATCGGCAGGCCGATCGGGGCATGAATGCGGGAGATGTCGCTCTCCCTGGCGCCCTGCGCCCTCAGGCGCTCGCCGCGTTTGGCGTGGGTTTTTCGCGAGCCCAGCGCGCCGATATAGAAGCAGTCACGCTCGAAGGCATGCAGCAGCGCCGGATCGTCAATTTTCGGATCATGCGTGAGCGCGACGAACGCCGTGTAGTGATCGATATTGAGCGGCGGCAGCGCCACGTCGGGCCATTCCGCAATCAGCGGCACGTCGGGAAACCGCTCGGGGCTGGCAAAGGCCGTGCGCGGATCCACCACCGTGACGTCATAGTCGAGCGAACGCGCCAGCGGCGCCAACGCCTGGCTGATATGAACCGCGCCGACGATCACGAGCTTTGCAGTCGGGGCATAGACATTGAGAAACAGCTTCTTGCCGGCGGCCTCGATCATGCCGCTCTTGCCCATGCGCAACTGTTTTGCCAGCTCGGCGCGCAAGGGATCGGCGGCGAAGTCGGCGCCCTTGACCAGCCGCTGCTCGCCGCTTTCGGTGTCGGTGACGAGGATGGCCGGCCGGCGCGCGGCGCGCTCGGTATTGATCTGATGCAGCGTCTCGAGTCTCACGACTGCCCCACCTTCTCGACGAACACGCGGATGGTGCCGCCGCAGGACAACCCGACATTCCAGGCGGTCTCGTCGGCGACGCCGAATTCGAGCATCTTTGGTTTGCCGCTGGCGATCACGTCCAGCGCTTCGGTGACGACCGCGCCCTCGACGCAGCCGCCGGACACCGAGCCCAGGAACGTGCCGTCATCATTGATCACGAGGCTCGAGCCCGCCGGCCGCGGCGCCGAGCCCCAGGTCTCGACCACGGTGGCGAGCGCGACGCCGTGACCGGCCTTCTGCCAGTCCTCGGCCGCTTTCAGAATGTCTTCGTCGCGATTGAGCATGGGAGCCTCTCTCAAGCTGCAGACCGGATCAGGCTGCGGTGGTGCACCGGCGGCACCGAGGACAGCGCCGCTATCAGCCCCTCGATCGAACTCAAATTATGCACCGGGCGGAATTCGTCAACGTGCGGCAGCATCATTTTGATGCCCTGCGCCTTGGCCTCGAAGCCGTCGTAGCGCAACAGCGGGTTGAGCCAGATCAGCCGGCGGCAGGACCGGTGCAGCCGGTCCATCTCGAATGCCAGCCTGGCGTCGGCCTCGCGCTCCAGCCCGTCGGAGATCAAGAGCACGATCGCGCCCTGCCCGAGCACCCGCCGGCCCCACAATTTGTTGAAGGAGTGCAGCGAAGTGCCGATCCGGGTGCCGCCGGCCCAGTCCTCCACCGTCGACGAACAGCTCGCCAGCGCCTCGTCGGGATCGCGCGCCCGCAAAGACCGCGTCACATTGGTGAGGCGGGTGCCGAACAGGAACACCGACACCCGCTTGCGCGCATCGGTGATGGCATGCAGGAAATGCAGGAACAGCCTGGTATATTCGCTCATCGAGCCGGAGATATCCAGGAGCGCCACGATCGGCGCCGGCTTGTCGATCCGCCCCAGCCGATGGATGTCGATGATGTCGCCGCCGGTGCGCAACGACCCGCGCAGCGTGCGGCGCATGTCGAGCCGCAAGCCCCGCACATCCGGCTGATAGCGGCGGGTGCGCAATTCGGCCTGCGGCAGTCTCATCTTCTCGATGGCGCGGGTCACTTGTGCGATCTCGGCCGCGCTCATCTGCGCGAAATCCTTTTTCTGCAGCACTTCCTTGTCGGAGACCGAAAGCCTGAGCTCCTGCTCCTGGGCCTGCGGCGTTTCGCTCATCTGCGGCTGCGCCAGCGCCTCCTGGACCCGCCGCGAGGCCGGCGGCGGCTTCTTCTTGGCATGATCCGGCAGCGGCACCGAATCCAGCATGTGCTTCCATTCCTCGGCGGCGCGGAAGAACAGGTCGAAGGCCTGCGCGAAGATCAGCGCATGCTCGTGGCGCTTGACGAAGATCGCCTCCAGCGTGGTGAACACGTCGGCGCGGTTGCCGATGTCGATCAGCTGCAGCGCGTTCATGGCGTCGATGATGGAGCCGGGACCTACGGGAATCCCGGCGGCGCGCAGCGCGCGGGCAAAGCCGATGACGTTGTCGGCCATTTGGCCGGTCGGGGGCGAGAGATGATTGATGGCCATCGGACTGCATCCACTGCCGTCATTCCGGGATGGTGCGTTAGCACCGGACCCGGAATCTCGAGATTCTCCGATGTGCAATTGCACATCGTAGTTCGATGCTTCGTATCGCCCCGGAATGACGGGCCTTGTTGCGACGCGCGAGTTAATCCTCGCTGGTCGCCTCTTTCAAAACCTTCTGCAGTGTGTCGCCCTGCATCCGCGCGATGTCGTCCTGATACTTCAGCAGCGCGCCGAGGGTATCGCCGACCACCTGCGGGGTCAGCGAGCGGGCGTCGAGTTCGGTCAGCGCGGTGGCCCAGTCGAGGGTCTCCGCCACGCCAGGCGATTTGTAGAAATCCTGGTCGCGCAGCGCCTGCACGAACTTGACCACCTGCTGCGACAGTTTCGCGGAAATTCCAGGCACGCGCGATTTGACGATCGCGAGCTCGCGCTCGGCATTGGGATAATCCACCCAGTGATAGAGGCAGCGGCGCTTCAGCGCGTCGTGGATTTCGCGGGTGCGGTTCGAGGTGATGATGACGATCGGCGGATGCGGCGCTTTCACGGTGCCGAGTTCGGGGATCGTCACCTGGAAGTCGCTGAGAATTTCCAGAAGATAAGCCTCGAACGCCTCGTCGGCGCGGTCGAGTTCGTCGATCAGCAGCACCGGCGCGCCGGCGACATCCGGCTCCAGCGCCTGCAACAGCGGCCGCTTGATCAGATAGCGCTCGGCGAAAATGTCGGACGACAGCTGTTCGCGATCGGTATCGCCGGCCGCTTCCGCAAGCCGGATCGCGATCATCTGCGCCGCGCTGTTCCACTCATAGACCGCGGAGGCGACGTCCAGTCCCTCGTAGCACTGCAGCCGGATCAGCTTGCGCCCCAGCGCCGCCGACAGAACCTTGGCAATCTCGGTCTTGCCGACGCCGGCCTCGCCTTCGAGAAACAGCGGCCGGCCCATGCGCAGCGACAGATAGGTCACCGTGGCCAGCGAGCGCTCGGCGAGATAGCCGCGCGAGGAGAGAAGCTCCAGCATCGCATCGACGGAATTGGGCAGCGCCGATGCGGTCATGGGAGAACCAATCTTGATGCAGCGATAACCGGCAATGTCAGGCTTTGGCGGTCGCGGCTTCGACGGCGCGGCGTGCCAGCACCGCGATGAGATGCGCGCGATACTCCGCGCTGCCGTGCAGGTCGCTGTTCAACCCCTCCGCGGGCACGGTCAGACCATCGAGCGCCTTCGGCGAGAACCGCTTCTTCAACGCTTCCTCGAAGGAAGCAACCCGGAACACGCCTTCGGAGCCGGCGCCGGTGACGGCGACGCGCACATCCGACGGACGCTTGGCGACGAACACCCCGACCAGCGCGTAGCGCGAGGCCTGGTTGCGGAATTTCACGTAGGCCGCCTTCTTCGGCACCGGGAACATCACCTTGGTGATGATCTCGTCGCTCTCCAGCGATGTCGTGAACAGCCCCTGGAAGAATTCTTCCGGCTTCAGCCGGCGCTTGTTGGTGACGATGGTGGCGCCGAGCGCGAGGCAGGCCGCGGGATAATCGGCGGTGGGGTCGTTGTTGGCGAGCGAGCCGCCGATGGTGCCCTTGTGGCGCACCGCGGGGTCGCCGATCAGGCCGGCGAGTTCGGCCAGCGCCGGGATCGCCTCACCGACGATGGGAGAGGTCGCGACCGCGTGGTGGGTCGCGGTGGCGCCGATCACCAGCGAACGGCCCTTCATCTCGATACCGTCGAGCCCCTCGATGTGGGAGAGGTCGACCAGATGCGGGGGGCTGGCGAGCCGCTGCTTCATGACCGGCAGCAGCGTGTGGCCGCCGGCGATCACCTTGGCGTCTTCGTTCTTGACCAGCAGATTGGCGGCCTGCCGCACGGTCGCCGGACGATGATATTTGAATTCGTACATGGATGATCCTTGATCGCCGTGCGCTGACGTTCGTTACGCGAGATCGGAGTTCGCCATCGCCTTGGCGCCGGCCGCGATCGACTGAACGATGTTCTGGTAGCCGGTGCAGCGGCAGAGATTGCCTTCGAGCTCTTCGCGGATGGTGTGGTCGCTCAGGTCGTGGCCCTTGCGGTGGACGATATCGACCGCGGTCATGATCATGCCGGGGGTGCAGAAGCCGCATTGCAGGCCGTGATGCTCGCGGAACGCCTCCTGCATCGGATGCAGCGGCGCGCCGTCGGCGGCCAGCCCCTCGATGGTCCGGACCTCGTGGCCGTCGGCCATCACCGCGAGCGTGGTGCAGGACTTCACCGCCTTGCCGTCGAGGTGGACAACGCAGGCGCCGCATTGCGAGGTATCGCACCCCACATGGGTGCCGGTCAGCCGCAGATTCTCGCGCAGGAACTGCACCAGGAGGGTGCGGGGATCGACATTGGCGTTGACGGGATTACCGTTCACAATCAAGGAAATCTTGGCCATTCAGCACTCTCTTCATCTGCACTGCCGCATTGCACGGCAGCACAGTCATTAAAATCGTTACAAGGCCATAATATGGGCCATCCCGGCAATGAGCAACCTCACCTTCGGGATAGCCTGATATGACCAGTCCGGCCCTGGTGGGATTAGCCTTTTCCGCAGACTAACCCTGCACCGCCTTGGCGAAATTCGCGAAAAACTCGTCGGCCAGTTTCTTGGCCGAGCCGTTGATCAGGCGCTGGCCGAGCTGGGCCAGCTTGCCGCCGATCTGCGCCTCGACATTGTAGGTCAACAGCGTACCGCCGTCCTTTTCGGACAGCGCCACCGTGGCGCCGCCCTTGGCGAAACCGGCGACGCCGCCCTCGCCTTCGCCCGATATCTTGTAGCCATTGGGCGGATCGAGATCGGTCAGCGTCACACGCCCCTTGAAGCGGGCCGACACCGGTCCGACCTTCATCTTGGCGACCGCGCGGAAGCCGTTGTCTTCGGTCTTTTCCAGCTCCTCGCATCCGGGGATGCAGGCCTTGAGCACTTCCGGATCGTTCAATTTGGCCCACACCGCCTCGCGCGGCGCCGCAAGCTGAACCTCACCATTCATCGTCATGGCCATTGGGGCGCCTCCCGGATTGCTCGTCTGTTGCCCCCAAGTAAAGCACGCTTGGCCCAAAAGGAAGAGGACGGATGGCGAATGAGCGATGCATAATCGCAGCGCAGCAGACCTGCGCCCGTGCCTGGGATTGGCGGAGGCAGGTCGGGATAGTCAGTTCGCAGCCAACCTGAGCGCTTCCCGGCCCTCTTCGCCCGCAAATAAAACCGACAAGTCTCCCAGAAATGTCGTCGCCGGGCTTGACCCGGCAATCCATCCTCCTGAATAGACTCTTTTCCGGACAGGTGCGCGGGTAAAGCCCGCGCATGACGAGGAATACCCACGATGCCGATGATCGATGCCGACGGTTGCCTGCTCAACGTATCGGTCGAAGGCCGCGACGGCGGACCGACCCTGATGCTGTCGAACTCGCTGGGCTGCACCTTGCAGATGTGGGAGCCGCAGATGAAGGCGCTCACCCAGGTGTTTCGCGTGATCCGCTATGACCGGCGCGGCCATGGCAAATCCAGCGTACCGCCGGGGCCCTATTCCATGGAGCGCTTCGGCCGCGACGCACTCGCGATCCTCGACGATCTCAACATCGAGAAGGTGCATTGGTGCGGACTGTCGATGGGCGGCATGGTCGGGCAATGGCTGGGAGCCAACGCCCCCGAACGCTTCGGCAGGATCATCCTCGCCAACACCGCCTGCTACTATCCCGATCCGGCCAACTGGCTGAACCGCATCAGGGCGGTGAAGGAAGGCGGCATCGCGGCGGTCGCCGACACCGTCATTGCCGGCTGGCTGACGGCGGACTTCAGGGAACGCGAGCCGCAGATCACGGCCAATCTGAAGGCCATGCTGCTGGCCTCTCCCGTGCAGGGCTATCTCGCCTGCTGCGAGGCGCTGAGCACGCTCGATCAGCGCGCGTTGCTGCCCAAGATCAGGAGCCCGACGCTGGTCATCGCCGGACGCCACGACATGTCGACGCCGATCGCGGCCGGCGAATTCATCCGCAGCCAGATTCCCGGCGCGGCTTTGACGATTCTCGACGCCGCGCATATTTCCAATGTCGAGCAGCCGCACGCCTTCACCGACGCCGTGGTCGGCTTTTTGACGCAGCGTTAGGGCTGATTGGCGTCAGCGATTGTTCAGGAGTTGCGGCTGATCGAGGCCGAGCGCGTCCGACGTCGCGCTGCCGGATTGCGGCTGCGCGGGACGCTCGACCAGCATCACGATCGCGGTGCCGAGCAGCATCAACAGCTCGGTCGCATGCAGCCGAAGGGCCTGGGTTTCCCCGACCTGGGACGCCATCACCATGCTGCCGAAGCTGATGAGGCTGCCGATGGCGAGCGCCATGGAGAGTGCCTCCTCGCCGCCGGCGGTCTTGCGGATCGCGGCGCGGACGATGAAGGCCAGGAACAGCAAAAAGAACGCGACCACGGTGAGCTTGCCGAGGGCGAGCAGCCAGGCGACGCGGACGGTGGCGATCCCCGTCAGTTGCAGGTGATCGCTGACGAACAATCCGACCGCTATATTCGGCCGCTCGAAGAGCGCGTGGATCGGCGAGACCATGATCTTGAAGGCGACGATGGTCCAGGTCGGAATGAAATAGGCCGCGAGCAGCGCGCCATTGAATGAGCTGATCCGCCAGTTGGTCGACATTGCCGCTTCCCGCTGTTGTCCCGCGGGCTTCCAAAGCGGCCGCGGCTTTGCGGGCGAGGTAACGCGCTTAAATTGCGGCGGGCAATTTAAACCATTTGTTTACCTTAATGGCCGGGACGGCCGGAACCGGCGGGCCGCGCCTGGTGCGGTTCCGCCGGCCATTTTCCGGATCTCGATGGTCAAGACCGCCGTTTCCAACCCGTTATCATCGATTTCACCAGGTTTTCTCCATGCAAGAGACTGGAGAGGAGCACGCCGAGGATGTGGAAGACGACCAATCCCACGGTCAAACCGGCCAGGGTCTCATGGACCTCTTCGATCCATTTGGCGCCCCAGAACGCGTCGGTGGTCATCAGGTAACCGGTGATACCGGTTCCCAGCAGCATGACCAGAAGGGCGATGATCATGGCGCCGCCGGCCGGATTATGGCCGAGATACCGGGGCGCCCTGCGCAGGGCCACGTCGCGCAGATAGGCGAGAACCTCCCGCGGCGACCGGACGAAGTTGCTGAACCGCGCCTGGCGGGGACCGACGATTCCCCAGATGATGCGCAGTGCGATCAGCCCGGCGATGCCGTAGCCGGCGGCGATGTGCACCTGCCCGCCATCCTCGCCGGTCAGGTACGCCGTCACAAACAGCGTCGCCAGCGACCAGTGAAACACCCGCACCAGCGGGTCCCAGACCTTGATCGCTGCCGGCGGCGTCACGCCGCCGGCTCCGATCGTATTGTCAACCGTGCTCATCACTGCGCCCTCAGAGCCGGCCGGCGATCTGGCCGTTGGTCGGATCGACGAACAATTCGACCCGGTTGCCGCTGTTGTCGAGCGCATACAACTCGCCGCAGGCGTTCTTCAGCTTCGCCTTCTGTACCTTGTAGCCGAGGGCCTCGACCTTGCTCTGCAGGACCTCAAGCGAGAGCCACTGGTTTTGCGGGGCCGCGGTGCATGGCTTGCCGAGGGTGCCTGCTTGCGCGGAACTCGCAACGCCGAGCATCGCCAAAGCGATTGCGAAAACCGTGATCTTCACCAGGGTCGCCATACCGAATATGCCGGCGGCCATCTTGAAGGATGTGTTGTTAGCCATTGTCTGGTCTCCCGTGCTGCTAGTCCGGCCGCGTCATGCGGTGGACGATGAGGAGACTGTGCCTGAGTGGTGCTGTCGGCTGCCTGTTGATCGACGTCAGCGTTTTGTCAGCCATCCCGGCCCTCCGGAAAACCCTGAAGCCGGCAGCATGGCCGCCGGCTTCCTTAGCGATATGATCTTTGCGCGATCTAATCCTTGAACGTCGTCCGTGGTCCGTCGCCTGTTGCGAGCCGCAGCCGCAAATAGTCGCCGATCAGAATTGCCGTCGGCTGGGTCACTTCAAGATCGTTGAGACTTCTGAATCGCGACCCGGGTTGCAAGCCGGGTTAGCTCCTCATCGTGATCGGCCTTGCCCGCCTCGATCAATTCGTTCATCAAGGAGGTGATCTGGACGTGATCATTCTGCAAATCGGGAAGCGCCGCCTTGGTACGGTCGGCCATTGCGATCGCGGGCTCCATTTCCTTCGAAATCGTGCCCGTGGCGATTTTCGGGAGCAGCGCGAGCGGAGGCAGCACAAATGCTTCCTCCTTCGCGTAGTGGGCTTTGATGACGACCAATGCCTTTTGTACAGCCGCTACATGGGCGACCTCGCGCTTCGCGAAGCCGGTCAGGTCCTTGATGATGTGCTCGTGCTCATAGCTGATGGATTGAGGAACCTGCAGCGCGGACTGGTCGGCTGCATTGGCCCAGGTCGTCGGCCCGGCGGTCAGAATCGATGTCAGCGCAGCGATACCGAGCGCCCCGCGGGCCGTCTTGAACGATGAAATGCCAGCCATTTGATGGTCTCTCCTGCTGAAAGTCCTGCCGCACCGCGCGGCGGACGATCAGCGAGCGTGCCGGAGCGGCGCTGACGGCTCCCTGTTGATCCATGTCAGCAACCTGTCAGGTCGTTTCCGGCATAGTGCCGGATCATTTGGTGTCACAGGCATGCGCTCGGGTCGAACTGCAACGGTATTGGCAATGGTGCTCGCGGCAACCGCGCTGGTTGCGGCGGCGCCACCAATGGCGGTCGCGCGCGACCAGGACGAGGCGCGCCGCGACGAGGTGCGCCGCGCGGTCGAGAGCGGCGATATCCATTCCCTGGCGGACATTCTCGGCTCGCTGCGCGGCAGGCTGCCCGGCGAGGTCGCCGGCGTCGAGGTCGAACGCAAGGATGGCCGCTGGCGCTACGAATTCCGCGTCGTCGACAGCCAGGGCCGGCTGTTCGAAGTCTATGTCGACGCCCGCAGCGGCGAGATCGAGCGTATCAAGGAGAAGTGATGCGAGTGCTTCTTGTCGAGGACGACCGGCGGATCGCATCGGATATTTCGCGCGCGCTCGAAGCCGCGGGTTACGTCGTCGAGACCGCGCGCGACGGCGAGGATGCCTGGTTCCGCGGCGATACCGAGGATTATGGCGCGGTCATCCTCGATCTCGGGCTGCCGGGGATGGACGGGCTTGCGGTGCTCAAGCGCTGGCGCGCGAATGGCCGGCAGATGCCGGTGCTGGTGCTGACCGCGCGCGCAAGCTGGGCCGAACGCGTCGACGGCATCGATGCCGGCGCCGACGACTATCTGCCGAAGCCGTTCCGGATCGAGGAACTGCTGGCACGGCTGCGCTCGATCGTCCGCCGCTCCGCCGGCCACGCATCGTCGGTGGTCTCCGCCGGCGACATCACGCTGGACGAACGACAGATGAGAGTGAGCGTGCGCGGCGTGCCGGTCACGATGTCGCCGCTCGAGTATCGCCTCGTCGCTTACCTGCTCCGCCACCGCGGCCGCGTGGTGTCGCAGCACGAACTCGACGAGAACGTCTACGGCCACGGCGAAGATCACGATTCCAATGCCCTGGAGGTATTGATCGGCCGCGTGCGCAAGAAACTGGGCCCCGATCTGATCGAAACCCGCCGCGGCTTCGGCTACATCGTGCCGGAGTCCACCGCATGAGATTGGGATCGCTGCGGCTGCGGCTCGTCGCCGGCGGCATCATCGCAATCCTGGCGGCGCTCACGATTGCCGGCGCCGGGCTGATCCTGCTGTTCGAGCGCCACGTCACCCGCACCATGGCCGACGATCTCGACGTGCACCTCAAGCAATTGGTCGCCGGCGTCGACGTCGATCAGAACGGCAACCTGGTCATGATGCGGCCGCCGGCCGATCCGCGTTTCGCCGACGCATTGTCGGGGCTTTACTGGCAGGTGGCGGATGACCGTGATCAGTTGCTGCGCTCGCGCTCGCTGTGGGACACCAAACTGTCGCCGCCGATCGACGAACCGGCGTCCGGCGAGATCCACCATCACGAATTGATCGGTCCCGCCGATAGTCATGTGCTGGTCGCCGAGAGGAGGATTCTTCTGACCGTCGGCGATCGACGCGTGCCGGTGCGCCTCGTCGTCGCCGCTGATCTTGCCCGCGTCGCGACCGCCACCGCCGCTTTCGCCAAGGACATCGCTGTCGCGCTCGGCCTGCTGGGCCTGGTGCTGGCGATCGCCACCTCGATCCAGGTCGGCCTCGGCCTGCGTCCTCTCGACGCGCTTCGTCGCGGCGTTGCCGATATCCGATCCGGGCGCCGCCATCATCTGCCGGCCGGGGTGCCGGCCGAAGTTCGTCCGCTGGTCGAGGAAGTCAACGCGCTGCTCGATGCCCAGGAGCGCGAGATCGAACGGTCGCGCAGCCGGGCAGCCGATCTCGCCCATGGGCTCAAGACGCCGCTTGCGGCGCTCGCTTCCGATGCCACCCGCCTGCGCGACCGTGGCGAAACGGCGCTGGCGCAGGACATCGAGGCGGTCGGCGACGCCATGAGCCGCCACGTCGACCGCGAACTGGCGCGGGCCCGTCTGCGCAGCGCCGTCAGGCACCGGGGCAGCCATTCCACCGCGCTGGCACCGCTGGTACGTTCGCTCGTTGCCACCCTGTCGCGGACGTCTTTCGGCACCCGCGTGACCTTCGAACAGCACATTGCCGACGAAGTGCAGGTACCGCTCGACCGCACCGACCTCGCCGAGGTGCTGGGCAATTTGCTGGAGAACGCCGCGCGCCATGCCGCACAGCGCGTGCGCATCGGCATCGATGCCGCGGCGTCGATCGTCATCGAGGACGACGGCCCGGGAATCCCGCCGGCCCAGTGGCCGCGTGTGCTCGAGCGGGGCACCCGCCTCGACGAGCGGGGTGAAGGCGCCGGCCTCGGCCTGGCCATCGTCCAGGACGTTCTCAATGCCTATGGCTGGCGACTGGACCTGGCTGAATCGCAACTGGGCGGCCTGAAAGCGACCGTCGTGCCGCCAGCCGCCAACCAAGACTGATTGCGCGACATTCCAAAAAAGAAGGTCCCGCCTTGCGGCGGGACCTCCTGCTCTCGCTCGAGCTCTGGGACCGGCTAACGGCCACCCTTGCCTGGCTGACCCTGCTGGCCGGGGTTCTGGCCCTGACGGCTCGGATCCTGCTGCTGCTGGCCGGGCTTCTGGCCGCCGCCCTGCTGCTGGCCGGGTTTCTGACCGGGGTTCTGGTTCTGCTGGCCCGGGTTCTGATTTTGGCTGGTCATCGGGATCTCCCTTGTTGAACCTAACCGGAGACAACCGGGAGAGCCGCCCTTGGTTGCAGCGGAACCCCGGTTCTGAGGCGCTGCTTGGCGGCGACGGCTTGTCGTGACTGTGGCGGACGGAACCGGGCGGCAAAACTAGCTCTGTACAAGCCGTTTAAGCCTCGCCTCGCGCTGTTGCCGCATCGGGTTCCCCCTGTTAGAAAATGCGACGACGCGTCGTTCCGGCTGCCGGGGCCATCGGCGCGTCGACTGAACAACGGCAGCGCATGGATTATTTCGCCCAGCAACTGATCAACGGCCTCGTCCTCGGCTCGATCTATGGCCTGATCGCCATCGGCTACACCATGGTCTATGGCATCGTCGGCATGATCAATTTTGCTCATGGCGACATCTTCATGATCGGCGGCTTCATCGCGCTGATCTCGTTCTTGCTGCTGGTCTCGTTCGGGATGACCACAGTCCCCGTGATTCTGCTGATCGTGCTGCTGGTATCGATGGCGATCACCGCGCTGTATGGCTGGACGGTGGAGCGCATCGCCTATCGGCCGCTGCGGCATTCGTTCCGGCTGGCGCCGATGCTGTCGGCGATCGGCATGTCGTTCGTGCTGTCGAATTATTCGCAGGTCGCACAGGGCGCCCGCGTCAAGCCCGTGCCGCCGATCATCACCGGCGGCTATACGCTGCTGGACCAGAACGGCTTCGTGGTACGGCTGTCCAATGTGCAGATCGTCGTCGTCGTCACCACCATCGTTCTGCTCGCGGTCTTCACCTGGCTGGTGGCGCGCACCCGCCTCGGCCGCGACATGCGCGCCTGCGAACAGGACCAGACCATGGCGGCGCTGCTCGGGGTCGATGTCGACCGCACCATCTCCATGACCTTTGTCATCGGCGCCGCGCTCGCCGCCGTCGCCGGCATGATGTACCTTCTGTATTACGGTCTCGTGGACTTCTACATGGGCTTCGTCGCCGGCATCAAGGCGTTCACCGCCGCCGTGCTCGGCGGCATCGGCTCGCTGCCCGGCGCCATGCTGGGCGGACTTGCGATCGGGCTGATCGAGACGATGTGGTCGGCCTATTTCTCGGTCGAATACAAGGACGTCGCCGCGTTCTCGATCCTGATCGTGGTGCTGATCTTCATGCCGACCGGCCTCCTGGGCCGTCCCGAAGTTGAAAAAGTTTGACGGGCGGCGGCGTGACAGCACCCGCGCCCGAATCGAAGCTTGCGCCGCGCGCTGTCGCCGCCTTCATCTTCAAGAAAGCGCTGATCAGCGCGCTGGTGGCGCTGGTGCTGTTTTCGCTGATGATCGGCATTCGCACCGAAGCCGGTCCGACCGGACAATTGATCTACTGGACGCGGTTTCCGGAACTCGCCGGCATGGTCGGCGCCGTGTTCGTCGGCAGCATCGCGGTGGAATTGCTGCGACTATGGTGGGGTCCGGTCGGCACCGTCATGGTCGTTCCGCCGAAGGTGCAAAGCGCGCTCGTCCTGGCGCGGCGCGCGATCGCGCCGCTGCTCCTGACCTTCGCCTTCCTGGTGCCGGTGATCTTCTACGATCAGCGCTACATTCTCGATCTCGGCATCCTGGTGCTGACCTATGTGATGCTGGGATGGGGACTGAACGTGGTGGTCGGCCTCGCCGGCCTGCTCGATCTCGGCTATGTCGCGTTCTACGCGGTCGGCGCCTATTCCTATGCGCTGCTGGCGACCAATTTCGGACTGTCGTTCTGGATTTGCCTGCCGCTTGCCGGCATCCTCGCTTCGCTGTGGGGCGTGATGCTGGGCTTTCCGGTGCTGCGGCTGCGCGGCGACTATCTCGCCATCGTCACCCTGGCGTTCGGCGAAATCATCCGCCTCGTCATCATCAACTGGCAGGACTTGACCGGCGGTCCCAACGGCGTCTCGGGCATCCCGCGGCCGACCCTGTTCGGCATTCCGCTTACTCCCGGCGATGACGGCCTTGCGGCAAAGCTCGGCATCGAGTTCTCGCCGACCCATCGCATCGTGTTCCTGTTCTATTTGATCCTGGCGCTGGCGCTGCTCACCAACTGGGTGACGATCCGGCTGCGGCGTTTGCCGATCGGCCGCGCCTGGGAAGCGCTGCGCGAGGACGAGGTTGCCTGCCGCGCGCTCGGCATCAACATCACCACCACGAAACTGACGGCGTTTGCGACCGGGGCCATGTTCGGCGGTTTCGCCGGCGCGTTCTTCGCCACCCGGCAGGGTTTCATCAGTCCGGAATCCTTCACCTTCCAGGAATCGGCGCTGGTGCTGGCGATCGTCGTGCTCGGCGGCATGGGCTCGCAGCTCGGCGTCGCGCTCGCGGCGCTCGCCATGATCGGCGGCTTCGAACTGTTCCGCGGCCTCGATCAATACCGCATGCTGGTATTCGGCCTCGCCATGGTGCTGTTGATGATCTGGCGGCCGCGCGGGCTGATCGGCCACCGCGCGCCGACCGTTTACCTCGAGCACAGCCAGGCCATCTCGTCCGACCTCGTCAAGGAGGGCCACGGATGAGCGGCGACTGCATCCTGTCCGTCGATCACCTCAGCATGCGGTTCGGCGGCATCGTCGCCGTCAACGATCTGTCGTTCGCCGCGGAGCGGCACAAGATCACCGCCCTGATCGGGCCGAACGGCGCCGGCAAGACCACCGTTTTCAACTGCATCACCGGCTTCTACAAGCCGTCCGGCGGCACGATGCGGCTGACGCATGACGACGGCCGCCACATCCAGCTCGAACGGCTGAATGATTTCCGCATCTCCAAACAGGCAAAGGTCGCGCGCACCTTCCAGAACATCCGGCTGTTTCCCGGCATGACCGCGCTGGAAAACCTGATGGTGGCGCAGCACAACGCGCTGATGCGGGCCTCGGGCCTTACGTTTCTCGGGCTGATCGGCGCGCCGTCCTGGCGCGCGGCGGAAAGGCGCGCGATCGATCAGGCGACGCGCTGGCTCAGGCGCATCGGACTGCTCGACCGCGCCGACGATGCCGCCGGCAACTTGCCCTATGGCGATCAGCGCCGCCTCGAGATCGCGCGCGCAATGTGCACGGAGCCGGCGCTGTTGTGCCTCGACGAGCCCGCCGCCGGGCTGAATGCGCGCGAAAGCGCGGGCTTGAGCGAATTGCTGCTCTCGATCCGCGCCGATCACGGCGCCTCGATCCTCCTGATCGAGCACGACATGTCGGTGGTGATGGAAATTTCCGACCACATCGTGGTGATGGATTACGGCGTCAGGATCGCCGAAGGCACCCCGCAGGACGTCCGCGACGATCCCAAGGTGATCGCGGCCTATCTCGGCGCCGACGAACAAGAAGCGATCGCGGTGATGGAGAGCGGAACGTGACCGCGCCTTCCACCGCGCCCCTGCTCGCGATCCGGAACCTTCGCGCGGCCTATGGCAAGATCGAGGCGCTGAAGGGCGTCGATCTCGAGATCAGGCCGGGCGAGATCGTCGCCCTGATCGGGGCCAACGGCGCCGGCAAGTCGACGCTGATGATGACGATCTTCGGCAGGCCGCGTGCCCGCGCCGGCAAAATCCTGTTCGACGGCCGCGATATCACCGAGGTGCCGACCCACGAGATCGCGCGGCTGCGCATCGCGCAATCGCCCGAAGGCCGCCGGATTTTCCCCCGCATGAGCGTCGCCGAGAACCTGCAGATGGGCGCCGACGCGACCGACTCCAGCGAAGCCGAGCGCGAAGCCGGGCTCGAGCGCGTCTTCGCGCTGTTCCCGCGGCTGAAGGAGCGCATGACCCAGCGTGGCGGCACCCTGTCCGGCGGCGAGCAGCAGATGCTGGCGATCGGACGCGCCCTGATGAGCCGCCCTCGCCTCTTGATGCTGGACGAGCCCTCGCTGGGCCTGGCGCCCCTGATCGCGCGCCAGATTTTCGACGCAATCCGCACGCTGAACCGGCAGGATGGCCTCACGGTGCTGATCGTCGAACAGAATGCCAATCACGCGTTGCGGCTGGCCCACCGCGGCTATGTCATGGTCAACGGCCTGATTACGCTGCAAGGAACCGGCGCCGAACTGCTGGAACGCCCGGAAATCCGCGCCGCCTACCTGGAAGGCGGCCGCCGGGGGTGAGCCGCGGCGGCGAAGCGCCGCGCTGCCTGAAAATTGTCGATGACTTCGCAGCAAATTCAACCGACAATGGGGGCGATTTTCGACCCGGCCTGGCCGGTACTTCCCGTAGCGATCTACCCGCGAGGACTCCTCATGAAATCATTGAAACTGATCGGTCTGGCGTTCGGCGCTTCGTTGGCGCTGTCGACCGCGGCCTTTGCGCAGGACATCACCGTCGCCGTGGCGGGCCCGATGACGGGCGGCGAATCCGCGTTCGGCCGCCAGATGAAGAATGGCGCCGAAATGGCGATTGCCGACATCAATGCCGCAGGCGGCTTGCTCGGCAAGAAACTGGCGCTGGATGTCGAGGACGACGCCTGCGATCCGAAGCAGGCGCGTTCGGTGGCGGAAAAGATCGCCAGCGCCAAAATTCCGTTCGTCGCGGGCCATTACTGCTCGTCGTCGTCGATCCCGGCGTCGGAGGCCTATGCCGACGGCAACGTATTGGAGATCACGCCGGCCTCCACCAATCCGCTGTTCACCGAACGCAAGCTCTGGAACGTGGCGCGCGTCTGCGGCCGCGACGATCAGCAGGGCCTGGTCGCCGCCGACTTCATCGCCAAGAATTACAAAGGCAAGAACATCGCCATCCTCAACGACAAGACCACCTACGGCAAGGGGCTCGCCGACGAGACCAAGAAGGCGCTCAACAAGGCCGGCGTCACCGAAAAATTGTACGAGTCCTACAACAAGGGCGACAAGGATTTCAACGCCATCGTCTCGCGCCTGAAGCTCGAGAAGATCGATCTGGTCTATGTCGGCGGCTACCATCAGGAATCCGGTCTGATCCTGCGCCAGATGCGCGACCAGGGCCTGCAGACCGTATTGATGGCCGGCGACGCGCTGGCCGACAAGGAATACGCCTCGATCACCGGGCCGGCCGGCGCGGGCACGCTGTTCACCTTCGGTCCCGACCCGCGCAACAAGCCGACCGCCAAGGCCATCGTCGAGAAGTTCAAGGCCAAGAACATCGATCCCGAAGGCTATACGCTCTACACCTACGCCGCGATGCAGGTCTGGTCGCAGGCGGCGAAGAAAGCCGGCACCACCGATCCCAAGAAAGTCATGGACACGATCAAGGGCGGCGGCGCGTGGGATACGGTGATCGGCAAGATCGAAATCGACGCCAAGGGCGACATCAAGCAGATCGACTATGTCGTCTACAAATGGGACGACAAGGGCAACTACACCGAGATCAATCCGAAGGGCTCGTAAGCGCCCTGCGACCCCATCGTCAACGCCAACGCCCCGGCTTGCCGGGGCGTTCTGTTTTCATTTGCGCATGATCTGTCGGGAAAACCGGTTGCCATTTTTCCGGATCATGCTCTATCGCTCCCGGAAAGCGCCGCGATTTTCCGAAGCGGTCACGGCGACCGGCGGCCATGACGCCCCCTGGGCCGCTTCGACCGCGCGCATCAGTTCGTTCGGACGAAACGGCTTCAGCAGGCAAATGACGTTGCGGAGTTCGGGCGATGCGGTGATAAAGTCGAGCGCCGTCATTCCCGATATCGCGACCACGGGCAAATTGGCGGCGCGCTCACGCATCGTCTTGATGACGTCGAAGCCACTGGCTTCCTGCAGGAAGATATCGACGATCGCCAGATCGAATTCGCAAGCGTCGAACGCTTTCAATCCCGCGGCGGCGCTCGCGGCCTCGACGACCTCGAAATGGTTGACCCGCAGCACGATGCCGATCATCGCGCGCACGTCGGCCTGGTCGTCAATCACAAGAATGCGGGGCATGGCGGGCTACCATTCGATTCCAGGCCAGCCTACATCGGAGCCCGGAATTTGCGAGCCGCCCACCCGGCATTGTCGGTTTCTGA
Source organism: uncultured Alphaproteobacteria bacterium (assembly GCA_963721275.1). Taxonomy (GTDB): domain Bacteria; phylum Pseudomonadota; class Alphaproteobacteria; order Rhizobiales; family Xanthobacteraceae; genus Bradyrhizobium. The sequence continues at coordinate 195,292 of CAVRIQ010000015.1, forward strand.
GTAAAGAGGCGGTTACCGGCGTCAGCCCTTCTCGGGTTCCCGGCCCGATTAAGAAACATGCAACCATCGGGTGAGACTGCGGAACCGCAAAACGACGTTCCTCCCGGTTTGGATATCGGCTTAAATGTTCCGATTCGCCGATGACAAACTTGGCGCATACAATTCCGGTTTGCCGGGGGCTACCATGCAGGCAGCGAACGACCGGAGCATCTTTCTCTCTACCTTGCCGGCAACAGGACGCGATCGTGCGATCGCGCTCGCCGTTGTCTGCGTCTCGTCGGCTCTGTTCGCATGTACCGTGCCGTTTGCCGGTGCGCCGCTTGCGCCGGTTCCGGCATTCGTCGCGAGCAATCAATCGGCGCTGGCGATCAGCGATGTCATCACCGCCGTCCTCTTGTTCTCGCAGTTCGGGATCTTGCGGTCGCGGGCGCTGCTGCTGCTTGCGAGCGGCTACCTGTTCACAGCGGCGGCGGCGATCGTTCATGCCCTGACCTTTCCGGGCCTGTTCGCTCCGGCCGGGCTGCTGAATGCCGGTCCGCAGACAACGGTCTGGCTGTACATGATCTGGCATGGCGGGTTTCCGCTTCTCGTGCTCGGTTATGCCCTGCTGAAAGACCGCGATGGCGGCGCGCAGATACGCGGATCGGTCGGCGCAGCGATCCTGGCCAGCGCCCTTGCCGTCGGCATTGCGATATCGGCCCTGACCTGGCTCGTCACATCCCGCCACGACATTCTGCCGACGCTGTTGAGCGAGGGGCATTATACGTCCACCATGATCGGCGTCGTGTCGGCGGTGTGGTCGCTCAGCCTCGCGGCGCTGCTGGTGCTGTGGTTGCGGCGGCGGCATTCCGTGCTCGACATCTGGCTCATGGTCGTGATGTGTGCCTGGCTGTTCGACATCGCGCTGTCGGCGATCGTCAACGTGGCCCCATTCGATCTCGGCTTTTACGTCGGCCGGATCTACGGACTCTGCGCGGCAACTTTCGTGCTGGCGGTTCTGCTCGTCGACAACGTCGGCCTGCAGGCCCAGCTGTCCCGGCTGCTCGGCAGGCTGCACCGGCAGGCCGCCTCCGAAAGGGATCGTCACACCGAGCGCGAGCGGCTGTTCAGCGCGGTCGTCGAATCATCCAACGACGCGATCATCACCAAGACGCTCGACGGCACCATCACCGCATGGAATCCAGCCGCCGAGCGCCTGTTTGGATATACCGCGGCCGAAGCCGTCGGCAATCGCATCGACATCATCGTCCCGCCGGACCGTCATGCCGAGGTGGACGAGATGCTCGGCCGGATAGCCCAGGGCGAAATGGTCCAGCAATTCGAGACCCTGCGGCTGCACAAGGACGGCCAGGAGGTCAATGTCTCGCTCGGCCTTTCTCCGATCAGATCGGCGGCGGGAGAGATCGTCGGCGCGTCCAAGATCGCGCACGATATCAGCGAGAGCAAAAGGACGCAGAAGGCGCTCAATCGGGAGATCGAGGAACGCCAGCGCATCTTCGAAACCTCGCAGGACCTCATCCTGGTCACGGACACCGGGGGCACGTTCGTTCAGGTCAGCCCGAGCTCGAAGACCATCCTCGGCTATGAACCTTCGGAAATGATCGGACACAGCGCGGTCGAATTCATTCATCCCGACGATCTCGAGAACGCCCGCGCTGAAATGCGCTCGGCGCGGCGCGGCCGGCATATGCGCAATTTCGAGACGCGCTACGTCCACAAGAACGGCCAGGCCGTGACGCTGACATGGATGGGCGCCTGGTCGGAGCCGGTAAGGCGGCACTTCTTCGTCGGTCGCGATCTGACCGAGAAGCTTGCCGCCGAAGCGCAATTCCGGCAGGCCCAGAAGATGGAAGCCGTCGGCCAGTTGACCGGCGGCGTAGCGCATGACTTCAACAATATTCTGACCGTCATCACCGGGACCATCGGAATTCTGGCCGATGCCGTCGCCGATCGCCCGGAACTCGCAGCGATCGCGCAGATGATCGATGAGGCCGCGGAGCGCGGTGCCAGCCTGACCAGGCACCTGCTCGCCTTTGCCCGCAAACAGCCGCTGCAGCCGCGTGAGGTCGACGTCAATGCGTTGGTGCTGGAAACCGCGAAGCTGCTGCACCCGACCCTGGGTGAGCACATCGAAATCGCCCCGTGGCTCGCGGCGGACGCATGGACGGCTTCGGTCGATCCAAGTCAACTCACCACCGCCATCCTGAATCTTGCGCTGAATGCCCGCGACGCCATGCCGGGCGGCGGCAAGATCACGCTCGAGACCGACAACGTTTATCTCGACGAAACCTATGCCGGCATGCATGACGAGGTCGCGGCCGGGAACTATGTCATGATCGCCGTCAGCGATACCGGCTCGGGGATTGCCGCCGCGCATCTGGAAAAGGTCTTTGACCCCTTCTTTACCACCAAGGAAATCGGCAAGGGCACGGGCCTCGGTCTCAGCATGGTTTTTGGCTTCGTCAAGCAGTCGGGCGGCCACATCAAGATCTACAGCGAGGAAGGTCACGGCACGACGGTCAAGATCTACCTGCCGCGCGCGACCGGCCTTGATCAGACGGCCTCGGAGTTGCTGGCATCCCCGACCGTCGAAGGCGGCCATGAGGTCGTCCTGGTCGTCGAGGACGATACACTGGTCCGCAGATATGTGGTTACCCAGATCGAGAGTCTCGGCTACTCCACCCTGGAGGCGGGCAACGCGACGGAAGCCCTGAATGTGATTGGCACGGCCGCCACGATCGATCTCCTGTTTACCGACGTGATCATGCCCGGGCCCATGAACGGCCGGCAGCTGGCCGGCGAAGCGTTGAAGCAGCGTCCTTCGCTCAGGACCTTATACACCTCAGGCTATACCGAGAACGCCATCGTCCATCACGGCCGTCTCGACTCCGGCGTGCTGTTGCTTGCCAAGCCGTATCGCAAGTCCGATCTTGCGAGAATGATGAGAATGGCGCTCGACAATTGAGCCGTTGCGGCACGACGAGGTTGACCCGAACGCGGCCCTGCGATCATCTGTGCCCCGCAGGAAACATCCGATGAAGAACCTTCTCACCGATATATCCGGCGTCCGGGTCGGTCACGCCGACGATGCCGCGCTGGCCTCCGGCGTCACGGCGGTCATTTTCGATCGCCCCGCGGTGGCGGCGATCGACGTGCGCGGCGGCGGGCCCGGCACCCGCGAGGGCGCGCTGCTCGACCTCGCCAACACCGTGGAGCGGATCGACGCCATTGCGCTCGGCGGCGGCTCGGCGTTCGGGCTCGAGGCCGGCGGCGGGGTGCAGGCCTGGCTCGCCGAACGGGGCCGCGGCTTTGCGGTGCGCGATGCCGTGATCCCGATCGTGCCCGGCGCGATCATGTTCGATCTCTTGAACGGCGGCGACAAGGCCTGGGGCCGTTTCGCGCCCTACCGCGATCTCGGCTACGCCGCGGCGGCCGCGGCAGCCGGGACCTTCACGCTCGGCAGCGCCGGCGCCGGCTATGGGGCGACCACGGCGAATTTCAAGGGCGGGCTCGGCTCGGCCTCGGCGGCGACGCCAGGCGGCGTCAGGGTCGCGGCGCTTGCGGTGGTGAATGCGGTCGGCAGCGTCACGGTCGGCGACGGGCCATGGTTCTGGGCCGCCCCGTTCGAAATCGGCGGCGAATATGGCGGGCGCGGATTGCCGCCGTGGTTTACGCCGGACATGCTGGCGATGCGCATCAAGGGCGGCGCTGCCGCAACCTCGGTGGAGAACACGACACTTGCGGTGGTCGTCACCGATGCCGATCTGACAAAGCCGCAGGCCAAGCGCCTTGCGATGATCGCGCAGACCGGATTTGCCCGCGCGATCTATCCGGTGCACGCGCCGCTCGATGGCGACGTGCTGTTTGCCGCCGCCACGTGCGAAAAGCCGATCGATCCTCTCGCCGGCCTTACCGAGCTCGGCATGGTCGCGGCCAATGTGGTGGCTCGCGCCATCGCACGCGGCGTCTACGAGGCGACCGCGCTGCCCTTTCTGGGCGCGCTGCCGGCGTGGAGCGACCGGTTCGGGTAGCTCCCTAGATGCGGCTTGCCAGGCCAGCTCAGACGTTCATCGAAAGTGACGAGGTGGCTCCGGACGAAATCGCCTGCGCTTCGCGCTGAATCATCTGCTCGATCATATTGTAGGATGACGTCGCGCTGGAGGACGACGTCGATGCGGCGGGCGAAGTCATCGTCACCTTCGATCCGTCGGCATAGGTCACCGACGTCGTGGTCGAGCCGTCGCTGTTGGAGACCGAGGTGGAGGACGCGCCGCTCAACGCCTGCAGCAGGGGATCGGAGCTCGAACCGCTGGCGCCGGCGCCCGATCCGCTGGCACCGGCGGCATCGCCGCCCGAATCGGCGACGTGGTGATGGCGGTGGCCGTTGCCGTGTGATCCCTGCAGCGCCTTCGCCATCTCGTCGAGGCTGACGGAGCCGTCGCTATTGGCGTCGAGCTTGCCGAACACGTCGTTGGCCTGCGCGGTGTTGGTGCCGCCCGCGCCGAGTGCGTTTTCGAATTCCGCCTTGCTGATCTGGCCGTCGCCGTTGGCATCAAGCTGCGAGAACAGGTCTTTCAGCGCGCTCGCCGGGTCGGTAGACGCCGATGTGGTTGTCGCCGTCGATGTGGTTGTTGCGGCCGATGACTGGCCTTGCGCCGCAATCAGCGCGCTCATCGTCGCCGGCGAGATCTGCGTAAATCCGGCACCGCCGGTAACCGGAGGCTGACTTCCTGTCTGCGTCTGGCCGTTTGCGATATCGAACGGGTTGGTCGAGCTCTGGGTGAAGCCGGTGGTTTGCGGGGACGTCGATTTCGACGAGGTCAGCGATTGCATCGCGTCCAGTGCGGACGAGACGGCGCCAAGGGCAAGGGGCAGCATGACAGAACTCCGGCAAATGCCGCGATCCCGCGGCCACTATTTTCACCGCATCAGATCAGCAAAGGCCGTGCCATCGCGAAAAACCCAATAAAATGCGGGGTTCCCGATGCAGGCACGGTCCGCCGGCCCCGGCAATTGGTGCCGCCAGCGGCAGAATTTTCCGCCCCCGGGAGGCTGATTTGCCCGCATTGCCCCCGCCCCTGGCACGTGTTACGCGGAAACCGTTCCGCACGTTCGAAAGTGTTTTCGGGAGAGCGCACATGTCCGCCCAATTTGCGTCACGCCCCCTCGTCGTCGCGCCGTCGATCCTGGCTTCGGATTTTTCCAGACTGGGCGAAGAGGTCCGCGCCGTCGACCAGGCCGGCGCCGACTGGATCCATCTCGACGTGATGGACGGGCATTTCGTGCCCAACATTTCCTACGGCCCGGACGTCATCAAGGCGATCCGCCCGCACACCAAAAAGATCTTCGACGCCCATCTGATGATCTCGCCCTGCGATCCCTATCTGGAGGCCTTCGCCAAGGCCGGCTGCGATCACATCACGGTGCATGCCGAGGCAGGCCCGCATTTGCATCGCTCGCTGCAGGCGATCCGCAGCCTGGGCAAGAAGGCCGGCGTCTCGCTCAATCCGGGCACGCCGGTCTCGGCGATCGAATATGTCATCGACATGATCGACCTGGTGCTGGTGATGTCGGTCAATCCGGGCTTCGGCGGTCAGGCTTTTATCCCATCCGCCCTCGGCAAGATCGGGGATTTGCGCGCGATGACGGCGGGACGCCCGATCGACATCGAGGTCGACGGCGGCGTCGGCCCGGACGTGGCGGGCCAGCTGGCCGCCGCCGGCGCCAATGCCTTCGTCGCGGGCTCCGCGGTGTTCAAGGGCGGCACGATGGAGAGCTACAAGGCCAATATTGCCGCGATCCGCAATGCCGCGGCGACCGCGCGCGGCGAAGCGATCTAGCGTCCGGTCCCGGACCTGCCAGCGGAACGAACTCAGACCTTCGCCTCTTCCGGCTTCTCGGTCGCGGTGCCCTCTTCATGCAGCGAGGCCAGCCGCGGCGGCCGCACCACGGTCACGGTACAGGCCGCCTCCGCCGCGACCCTGGCGGAGACGCTGCCGAGCAGCGTGCGCCTGAGCGAACTCTGCCGCGCGCCGATCACGATGTGATCGACATTATTGGCCTCGGCGAATTCCAGGATCGCGGCCGCGGGGTCGACGGCCTCCAGCACGTGCACGGTCAGCCGGCTTTCATCGAGCTTCAGCGGCGACGCCCAGTGCCGCAACGCCACCAGCCGGTCGACATGCTTGTTGTTGCCCTCCTCGTCGAGCGTCCGGTCGATGGTGACGCGGCCGAGTTTCAGCACGTTCATGCAGGCGAGCCGCGCCGACGGGCAGCGTCGCCAGGATCCGTTCGGCGGTGACGCGCAGCGCCTCGTTCAATTCGCGTGATCCCTCCGAGACGTCGAGCGCGATCGTCACGATCGGACCCGAGGCCAGTTGCGCGGCCAGATCGGATTTGCCTTTCAGCTGCATCGGGTTGCCGTTGAAGCGGCGGCGCCACACGGTGGAGATGGGATCGCGGTTCAGCCGCTCCGCCCGCCCCGTCAGCCTGATCTGGTCGGGATGCGCGAGGTCGAAGGCGAGTTGCGATGCCGTGGGGTAGCGCCAGACCGGATCGATCTCCAGACAGCGCAGCACGACTTCCTGCAGCCAGGGCGGATAGTCCGCCCTTAGTTTGCGCGGCGGATAGGGATCGCGCCACAGCCGCCGCCGCATCGCGAACATGGTTTCGCTCTCGCCGAACGGCCGCTCGCCGGTGGTGAAGAAATACAGCAGCACGCCCAGCGAAAACAGATCGCTGCGCGGATCGTCGCGCACCCCGAGCAGGCGCTCGGGCGCCATATAGGGCGCGGTGCCGTAGGGTATCCGGAACTCCTCCTGCAGCAGATCCGGCAGCTGATTGTGATGCGACAGCCCGTAATCGATCAGCACGGCTTCGCCCTGAGGCACGAAACATGATGCTGCTCGGCTTGATGTCGTGATGGATGACGTTCTGCCGATGCAGATCGGCAAGCGCCGTCGCGATTTTTCCGGCGATGGCGCAGGCCTCTTCGTAAGGCAGCGGCAGTTCGCCGAGCCGGCTGTAGAGCGTGGTGCCCGGGATGACCTCGATCACGACATAGGCCTGCCGCACGAAATCGCCGGCGGCAAAACAGGCGCGGCACGTGCGGCCCCGACAGCCGCGGCAGGATCATCTGCTCCATTTCGAAGCTGACGATGGCGGCGGGATCCTCGCCCTCGGATACCCTCGGGTATCTTCATCAGCAGCGGCGCGGCGATATCGGGGCGCGTCACGCTCCACAGCGTCGCCATGCCGCCGCTGTGGACGCACTCCCCGATGGTGAAGCCGTCGATGATGGCGCCGGGCTGAACCGAGAGCTTGGCCATCGCCTACCTCCCGACCGAGAGGCGATCGGCCAGCCAATGCGGCAGGCCGTTTTCGCGAATCCGCCTGCGCGGCCGCCTCGACATCATAGGGCACGCGGCAATAGGTGATTTGCTCGCTCGCGGTATCGTACATCGCAAACGCGGCGGCCGGATCGCCGTCGCGCGGCTGGCCCACCGAGCCGAGCACGGCGAGCCATTGCCGCCCGCCCGAGCAGTTGCACCGGGACATCGGCGGTCGGGATGAAACTCGTCATCTTCGCGGTGGCGGACATCGAATACAGCGCCGGCCGGTGGATGTGGCCGCAGAAGGTCGCGTGCACCTCGGTCGCGATGATGCTGCGCGCCGCATCCGTCGCATTCTGGACGTAGCGCCATCTCGGCGGATGGCTGGCCTCCGAATGCACGTAGAGACGGTCATCGTCCCACAGCTTCAAACGGCAATTCCGCCAGAAAACGCCGCTGCGCCGAACGACAGCCTGCCGCGGGTCCACTCGATCGCGGCCTGGGCCTCGGCGTTCATGGATTCGGAAGGGATGCCGACGGCGTTGTCGTGATTGCCGCGCACGGCCAGCGCGCCGTTCTCGACCAGGCCCATCACCGTCTCGACGGTCCATTCGGGATCGGCGCCATATCCGACGTAGTCGCCGAGGCAGATGAACTGTTCCGCGCCGCGTGCGCGCGCATAAGTCGAGGCACGCGGCAAACGCCTGCCGGTTGGCATGGATATCCGCAAAAACAGCCAGCAGCACGATTTCCTCCGCGCCGATCCTATTCGGCAGGCCCGTACCCGATTTGACGGATATCAAACAACAGGAGGAGAAGGCGCGCAATCGGACGAAAGGGAGGAATTGGAACGAGCCGCGGAGTTCGCGGGCACCGCTCAGGGCGATCTCGCGCGAGGAAAGTCGAAGTTTAGCGCTTGCGCGGCGTTTCCAGACCCCTGAGCAGCAGCGCCAGCACGGCGTCGACCCGCGCCGCGAAGTCCGGATCGCTCCACTCATCGGAATGCGCGGGATGATGGAAGCGGCTGGTGGCATCGAAAATCGCGCGCGCGGTCGCCTTGGCGTCAGTGACCTCGAAGGCGCCCTGCTTCACGCCGTCATCCAGCATATGCGCGATCTGATCGACCAGGCGATCCTTGTGGGCCTTGACGACCTTGCAGGCCTCCTGCGCCAGCGTCAGATAGGTCGCGAACATCTCGGGATCGTCGCAGACCTTCTTGCACTTGATCGCGATCATGGTGCGCAGCCAGCGTTCCAGCCTGGCCGGCGCCGGGCCCGTACTTTCCGCGATCTCCGCGAGCGGCGCGTTGGCCCGGTCGAGCCAGCGTTTTGCGACGGCCTCCCGCAGCGAGGCCTTGCTCGGGAAATGACGGTAGACGCTGCCGTGGCTGACATCGAGCGCACGGGCAACGTCCACCACCGTCGCCTTCGCCAGACCGAAACGGCGCAGCACGTCCTCGGTGACCTCCAGGATTCGCTCAGGGGTCAGAACAACGTTCTCGTTCATGCGCGCACCGTCTGTTTTCGCAAAGCGATCTGGCGGATTGTCATTGATGTACCTTTAGCGGGCAAGCCTCTCGGCCTGCGCGGCGAGATGACGGGCAACGCGGGCGTTAAGCCAGCGCTGGATTTGGGCAGTGAAATGTAAAATTTCGATAGTCATGGCGGAGTCCTCTGCAAGTCCCCGGATTAGCTGGCTCGGCCAGCGAACCCGGGTGACGCCCAATTATTGGCGTCGAAGCCAATATAGGGCATCTCGCTGACAGATTTCAATATCTGTCATTCAATATTCCGTGATTTACGGGACCCGGCCGCCTTGCCGGCCGGCGAACGGCGCCGTTCGGCGGCCGGACGGGCGTTTGTCTCACCCCGGCCGCTCTGCTAAAGCGCGGCGTAATCCCCCTAGCCCCACGAGTCGTCGATGATTTCCCGCTATACCCGCCCGGAAATGGCCGCCATCTGGGAGGCGCAGACGCGCTTCAAGATCTGGTTCGAGATCGAGGCGCATGCGGCTGACGCGCTGGCGGAATTCGGCGTCATCCCCAAGGAAGCCGCCAGGACGGTCTGGGCCAAGGCCCGCGACGTGATTTTCGACGTCGCCCGGATCGACGAGATCGAGCGCGAGACCAAGCACGACGTCATCGCCTTCCTGACCCATCTGGCCGAAATCGTCGGCCCCGAGGCGCGCTTCGTGCACCAGGGCATGACCTCCTCCGACGTGCTCGACACCTGCCTCAATGTGCAGCTGACCCGTGCCGCCGACATCCTGATCGACGACGTCGACAAGGTGCTGTCGGCGCTGAAGAAGCGCGCCTTCGAGCACAAGATGACCCCGACCATCGGCCGCTCCCACGGCATCCATGCCGAGCCGGTGACGTTCGGGCTGAAGCTCGCCTATGCCTACGCGGAATTTTCCCGCGCCCGCGAGCGGCTGGTCGCCGCGCGCAAGGAAGTCGCGACCTGCGCGATCTCGGGCGCGGTCGGCACCTTCGCCCAGATCGATCCGCGCGTGGAAGAACACGTGGCCAAGGCGATGGGGCTGGTGCCGGAGCCGATCTCGACGCAGGTGATCCCGCGCGACCGCCACGCGATGTATTTTGCCACCCTTGGCGTGATCGCCTCCTCGGTCGAGCGGCTCGCCACCGAGATCCGGCATCTGCAGCGCACCGAGGTGCTGGAGGCCGAAGAATTCTTCTCCGAGGGCCAGAAGGGTTCCTCGGCGATGCCGCACAAGCGCAACCCGGTGCTGTCGGAAAACCTCACCGGCCTCGCCCGCATGATCCGCGCCTATGTGACGCCGGCGATGGAGAACGTCGTGCTGTGGCACGAGCGCGACATCTCGCACTCCTCGGCCGAGCGCATGATCGCGCCCGACGCCACGGTGACGCTGGATTTCGCCCTCAACCGGCTCGCCGGCCTGATCGACAAGCTGCTGATTTACCCGCGAACATGCTAAAGAACATGGACCGGCTCGGCGGCCTCATTCATTCGCAGCGCGTTCTGATCGCGCTGACGCAGAAAGGCGCCAGCCGCGAGGACGCCTACAAGCTCGTGCAGCGCAACGCGATGCCGGTGTGGCGCGGTCAGGGCGACTTCCAGACGCTGTTGAAGCAAGACCCCGAGGTGAAGAAATATCTCGTCGGACGCCGAGATCTCCGAGCAGTTCGACCTCGGCTATCACCTCAAGCACGTCGATACCATCTTCAGGCGCGTGTTCGGCGAAAGCTGATCCGCTTCGGATCTGTCATGAGCAACGTCATTGCCGTCAGTTCCAGCACCGGCCACCATTTCAGCAAGACGCCGAAGTCAGGCATACGGCTGTTGAAGGGCCTCGGCGTCGCCGGCGACGCGCATATGGGCGAGACCGTCAAGCATCGTTCGCGCGTCCGCAAGGACCCGACGCAGCCCAATCTGCGCCAGGTGCATCTGATCCACGCCGAACTGTTCGGCGAATTGCGCGCCAAGGGCTTCGCGGTCCAGCCCGGCGAACTCGGCGAAAACGTCACCACGTCAGGCCTTGATCTTTTGGCATTGCCGACCGGCACGCGGCTGCATCTCGGGGCCAGCGCCGTCGTCGAGATCACCGGCCTGCGCAACCCCTGCGTCCAGATCGACGACTTCCAGAAAGGCCTGATGGCCGCGACGCTGGACCGGGATGCCGACGGCAATCTGGTGCGCAAGGCCGGCGTCATGAGCATCGTGATCGCGGAGGGCGACGTCGGGCCGGGCGACGCCATTCGCGTCGAGATGCCGGCAGCGCCGCACCGGCCGCTGCAACCGGTATGACCAGGGGCAGCCGATAACAACTGAATGGTAACCCCGGATCGGCTAGGATCGCTTCCGTGTCCACACCTCAGACGATTCTCGTGTTCGATTCCGGCCTTGGCGGGCTCACGGTCTTGCGTGAAATCGTCAAGTCGCGGCCGGACGCGCATTATGTCTATGTCGCCGACGACGCGTTCTTTCCCTACGGCCATCACAGCGAGGAAGAGATCATCGCGCGCGTGGTGCCGCTGGTCGGCGAGCTGATCGGCAAGCATAATCCCGACCTGGTCGTGATCGCCTGCAACACCGCCTCAACGCTGGTGATGTCGCATCTGCGCGAGCGCTATCATGTGCCGTTCGTCGGCACGGTGCCGGCGATCAAGCCGGCCTGCGCCGGATCAACGACAAAGCGCGTCTCGGTGCTCGGCACCAGGGGCACCGTCAAGCGCGAATACACGAGGGCGCTGATCCGCGATTTCGCGCAAGGCTGCGACGTGACCCTGGTGGGCTCGGGCGAACTCGCCTCGCTGGCGGAGGCGGCCTTGAGCGGCATCGAGGTCAGCGACTCCGATATCGCGGTCGAACTCGCTCCGTGCTTCGTCGGCGACCGCGAAGATCCCTCAGCCCGCACCGACACCGTGGTGCTGGCCTGCACCCATTATCCGCTGCTGATGGAGCGCCTGGTGGCGCTGGCGCCATGGAAGGTCGACTGGATCGATCCGGCGCCCGCGATCGCCCGCCGGGTGGTGGATCTGCTCGGGCCGCCCGGCGGCGAGGCCGATTTGGCCGGCGCCGAAATGATTTTCACGTCAGGACGGCCGCACACGCTGAGCCGCGCCTTGACGCCATTTTTCGGCGGCCGCGTTCCGGCGTGAGCGGCGGTTGTCTTGCTCATGGGACGCCGTCCAGTGGAATGAAATCGGTGCTCTGCCGGAAGACCGTTAGTGTGTGTCCTGCCCGCCGGGCTCAAGTGCATATCCGCTAAATGATGCCGCCTTGTCGAAGCGCCGCAATCGCAGCCGTGTCATAGCCGAGTTCGGCCAGGACAAGATCGGTATGCTCGCCAAGCATCGGCGGACGCGCCACGATTTCACCTGGCGTTTCCGACAGCCGGACGGCAGCTCGTACGAGCGGTGCGGGTATCGGCAAGCCCGGATAATCGACATCCTGCATGAAGCCGGTGGCGCGAATATGCGGATGATCCAGCGCCTGCTGCGGGCTCAGCACCGGTCCGGCCGGAATCATCGCTCCGCCCAGCGTGTCGACTGCCTCCTGCGTGGTGCGCTCGGCGCACCAGCGCGCCATCCGCTCACTGATGACGGGGCCGTTGTCGCCGCGCTTTATATCGTCCGCAAAGCGCGGATCGCCAAGCCACTGGTCCTCCTCACCCATCAACCTGGCCCAGCGAATGAACAGCGGATGACCCGTGACCTGGCACAGCACCCAGCCATCCTTGGTGCGGTAAATGTCGGCTGGCGCGGCGGTCTGGCCGAGATTGCCGGTCGGAACGCGATTGGCCTTGATCACTGCCTGCTCGATCAACGTTGCGTTGGTGAAAGACAACGCGGTTGCAAGCAACGCGCCCTCGACGATCTGCCCGCGCCCGGATTTGCCGCGCTCAATCAGAGCGGCGAGCGTCCCGAACGCGCAATGCAGCGCGGTTCCGAAATCAACCCAGTTCACCGCGGCCCGGTAAGGCGGATCGCCGGCGCCGGTCATGTACACCGAACCGGACATGACCTGTCCGACACCGTCGAAGCCGACGCGGTCGGACCAAGGCCCCGGCCCGCCGAATGCAGTTGCCGTCGTCAGGATGATGTCGGGCTTGATCGCCTTCAATGATTCGTAATCGAGCTTCATCGCGCGCAGAGTCTGCGGCGGCAGATTGGCGACGACCACGTCCGCAGTAGCAACCAGCCGACGCATCACCTCCTGTCCCTCCGGCTTCATCGGATCGAGCGTGATGCACTTTTTGTTTCGGTTGATCTGCAGAAACAGCGCACCTTCGCCACCTTCGCCGACCGGCGCCACAAAGCGATCTTCGCTGCCGTCGCGTTTTTCCACGCGAATGACCTCGGCGCCAAACTCGGCCAGCAATGTCGCGCAATACGGCCCCGCGATATAGCGCCCGAAATCCAGGACGCGCACACCCTCCAGAACTCCCCCCATCGATCTTTTCCCTTATGTTTCCGCCAGATTACAGGGAACGGTTTCCGCGGCAACACGGCAACCGATGCCATGCCTCTGCCAGCAGAAGTGATCGCCCAATGGTTTGATTAGTTGACGTCCTGCTCGGGGTCCAGCCAGCGAAAGCAGGCTCGATCAATGTTAGCACATCTCAAGGGCCGCCTTGCGCCGGCAGCAGTCATCGTGTGCTGTTTTGATCTCGCCTCTTATTTCTCGAAATAAACCCCACCTGCGATGGACGTCTTGACGCGTGCGCCGTTGTCAAATAACGTATGTGAAACGACGTTTCATTGGATGAAACGAATGCGAAAAGCGATGGCGCTCCCAGGCTCGAAAACAAAGCGGACGCTTGTGGACGCGGGTCCGGCGACGGAGACCGTCGACCTGTCGCTACGTTTGCTGGAACGCCTGGCGAGCTTGAGAGAGCCGATCGGCGTCTCCGAACTCGCGCGTGAGTTTGCGTCGTCAAAGGCGACTGTCTACCGCCACCTGCAGGCTCTGGCTCGGCACGGTTTTGTGCACCAGGAAATCGGCGACAATGCGCTACGCCGCAGGGATCAAGCTGTTCATTCTCGGTGAGCGCCTGCGCGAACGTTTCGACATTTTGGCAGTTGCCCGTGACGACCTGGTGCGTCTTCGCGATGAAACCCGGCAGCCCGCGACCTTATCTGCGCTGGTCGAGCATCAGGTCGTGATTCTGGAGGTGGTGCAAGGACAGGCGATCGTCAATTTCGGGACACAGCCGGGAACGATCCTCGATCTCCATGCGAGCGCTCACGGAAACATTGCGCTCGCCTTCGGCCCGGAGGGTCTTCTCGAGCGGTGCCTTTCGCGACCGCTCAAAGCCTGGACCTCTCAAACGATCTGCACGCCGGGCCCATTGCAGCGCGCCATAGCGCAGGTACGGGCGCGTGGGTGGGCCACGGCTCCCAATCGGGTGCTGGAGGGCGTGAATGGACTGGCGGCGCCGGTTTTCAACCACGCTGGCCATTATGCCGGCGCAGTGGCGATTGCGGGTTCGATCCAGTACATCCCCGCACCGCCTGCTCCAGATCAGATCCTCGCGGTCACACAGACTGCGGAGCGCATCTCCCGCAAGCTCGGGTGGATCGGGAGATGAACAAGCCCGAGCAATGGCACCTCAGCATGGAGGCGGCCGAGCGGTACGAGCGTTACGTCGCCCGCTACATCCTCGCGCCTTGGGCGACGCTGCTTGTCGATGCAGCTCGCCTTACGGCAGGTGAGCGCGTGTTGGATGTTGCCTGCGGGACTGGCGTCGTGACCCGGGAGGCCGCAAAACGCGTCGGGCGAACCGGACACGCCGTCGGCATCGACCTGAACCCGGGAATGATCGCAGTCGCGCGATCGCTTGCTGCGGGCGATGAATTGATCGAGTGGCTTGAGCGCAGCGCACTCGCTCTCGGGTTGGACGATGCCAGCTTCGATGTCGTTCTCTGCCAGCAGGGACTCCAGTTCTTTCCGGATAAAGTCGTTGCGCTGCAGGAGATGCGTCGCGTGCTGCGCCCGGGCGGGCGGCTCGCGCTCAGCGTATGGAGCGGTGCCGGGATTTATAATAGTGCCGTCGGGGAAGCACTCGACCGATTCATCGGTCACGAAACGGCCGTTCGCTTCTGCGCTTCGCGGCAAACACCAACCAGAGAAGAATTGCAGCAGCTCGGGACCAAATCCGGATTCTCCGACGTAGAGGTTCGCGTTACCCGGATCAATGTCTATCTGCCTCGCCTCGATAAATTCACGCTGGACCACTTGGCCGCAACTCCGGTCGCATCGATTGTTGCAGCCGCGGATACTGAGGTGCGCAAGAAAATCGGTGAGAGCGTCCTGAAGCAATTGCACCGCTATTCCGACGCCAATGGGGTGAACTATCCGGAAGAAACACATGTGCTGACGGCTCAGGTACGGTGAAAAAGGAGGCGCGTATGCGGTTCTTTTTGAAACTGGCTTTTGGGGAAACACGCTGCCCCTCGCGGTTGATACGACCTGTAAGTGGCTGGGTGCTTGCACTCCTCACAGCGGCCCTTGTATCGGCGTCTTCCTCGCCGGGGCATGCAGACTTATACCCCAACGTTCGATCCGCATCGTCGTGCCGTTCCCGGCCGGCGGCCCAACCGATGTAGCGGCTCGCCTGATCGCGCAATCGCTCTCGTCGAGACTTGGCCAGAACGTCGTGATCGAAAATCTTGCGGGCGCCGGCGGCAGGATTGGCGCCAAGGCCGTCGCAAGCGCGACTCCGGATGGCTACACGCTGTTACTGGGTGGCACGAACGTGAACGCCATTGCGGCGTCGCTGTACAAGAACCTGGGGTTCGATCCGATCGAATCCTTTGCGCCAATCGCTGCAATCTGCGTCGACTCAATGGCTCTCGCGGTATCTCCGGGCGTTCCCGCGGACACGGCCCAGGAGCTCATCCGATTCGCGAAAGACAATCCCGGCAAACTGAAGTTCGGCGCCCCTCCTGGGATATACACTCATTTCGCTGGCGAATTCTTCAAAGTAAAGACCGGAACGGACCTTCTCTTTGTACCTTACAAGGGTGCTGCTCCCGCGATCACGGACGTGCTCGGCGGACACATCGACATGGTGTTCAACAACAAGTCCACGCTGTTGGCGCTCTTCAAGGAAGGCAAGCTAAAGGCGCTCGCGGTGACCAGTGACGCTCGCTGGCCGGAACTGCCAGCCACGCCGACCATGAGAGAAGTGGGAGTGACCGGTTTCCCGCGGGAAGTCTGGTTCGGATTGCTGGCGCCGGCCGGGACTGAAAATGTGATCGTCGACAGGCTGAACGAAGCAGTAAATGAGGGCCTCAAGTCTCCAGAGGTGCGAACCAGCCTGGCGACACTTGGTCTGGAAGCAAAACTCGGAAGCCCTCAAGATTTTGCCGCCGCTCTGAGAGAACAAGTACGCGAGTGGAAAACGGTGATCGACGCGACCGGTGTCAAGTTCGACTGACGTCTGACAACGTCAGCGCCATGTCCGCTTCGGGTCAAACGCTACCGAAATGGACAGTCTACCCGATGTCGGCTTTCCCCGTTAGCGACCAGACAGCGGACATCGCGGGATGTCTCAAAAGTGTCATCAAGCGACATCCTCTGACAAAACCGCTAACGGAATAAGAATGCCGCGACGACCTTCGGGCGACATTCTGATTTCTTTCTCAGGCTCCCGGAATTAGCGGCGCCCGGTGCGGCTGGCGCGCCTGTGAAGAAGTCGACCTCTCGTTGAAAGGTCATGGTGGCGCAGGTAGTCTATTTACAGGCATCAATCGGGTATCGGTTAGAACCACCTATACCGACGAAATACTTTTCGCCGCGTTTGCAACGCGCAACACATTTCGGAATTTCGGCGCCACAGGTCGCAATAGCTCCAGCCTGGCCCGCTCGATCGGGGACATTGCTCCGCGCCCAACTTTTACATTCGCTGCCTTGCTCAGAACACGACCGCGCTGAAGCCGAGCTAGAAACGATCGAAGTAAGAACGCTAAGAATTACTGTGACCAATATTCCAAAAGTTGAAATCTTCATTTCCGTTTCCCCCATTTATTTTTTGAAGCCGCTGTTTGTAGCTTCAACAGCTCTTTATCATAGGTCGTAGCGGATCAAAATCTCCTGTGGACCAGTTCCGCTTCGGATCAAAAAGCGGACCTGACGGTCCCGAAGTCCAACTTCCGATTTGCCCCCCAAAGCGGACTCAAGTCGGACATCGCGCCATGTCCGTTTTATGCCAACAGGCGACATGGAATTCGCATCGATAAATGAAGGAGGCCGCCAACTGAGGCGGCCTTGCTTCTCGGGGGTGGGATTAAGTGTAGCCTTTTGGGCTTCAAAGATTGCGAAGCAGCGTAGCGAACTCGGTGTCAAAGATCGAGATCGATGACCATTTCTCGGCTAATCCTCTTCGCGAACTTTGCAATCTCGACAAAGGCCTGTTGGCAACCGGGGTCTTTGGCAAAAACTGTCTGCGCCTTCTCATAGGCCGTCTGGTCGGCGTACTGCACAACGACGAACCAGTCTCCGGCATTTGGCCCGGTTTGAAAGCGGCTCAGCCGATAGGCGACCCCGTGTTTGAGATAGTAGGCCTTCAGGGTCTTTGCCAAGGGCGCCACTTCATCGATGGTACCACCACGATAGTGGGAGATAGCTGATATTGTCATATTTTTTCCTTTCGCGACTTGCGCAATTAAACTAGGTCACTGCGATACCTTGATGCTATCCCCACCCCGCCGCCTGCCCCGTCATGGGGACTCATCCCAACGTGGAGATGAAACGACAAGGCTCACGCCCATCCCGAACTCACGTGTGGGCTTCCGATCGGTCTTGAACAACCGTTGTGCGGCCTCGACGTTCGTGGCGCAGCGCTCGAGCCAGCGAGCCACGAGAAAATCAACCCGCGCGGCAAATCGCAGTTGAGCCGCTGCCAGCACAAGCCTCGCGTCCAAGCTCTGATCGGATGGTCTCTTGACGTCGTTGCGGGCGTTCATCTTGCCCTCCTGCCGGTTCGGCGGAGGGAGCGGCCCTGCGCCGAGAGTTACACTCTTGCTTTGCGGATCAGCCCCGCTTCGAGCTGAAAATTCGGACCCCGTGTCATCACGGACATGCACGACCAATCGGCCAGCCGAATAAGCGGCCGGACGCGGGCGGCAGTCTCTGCGATGTGTGTGCGTGCGTTGCGCATTACGGTCCTCAAGAGTGCGGGCAATTTCACCCGCGGCGAATGTCATGATCTAAGCGCAGAGAAAATTCAGCGCGTCAAATGTTTTATGTTCACGAGGTGCGGAATTTGTTGCGTGCTAGCAATTTTCGAACGCCGGCGCGGCCGGCTGCGTTCGAAAATTTCAGGCTGTGGTCAATTGGCGGAAGTGGCGGTTTACTTCGCCATGTCCGGTCTACCCCCGCGAAGCAGACACCAATCGGAAGGGTCGCCACGTCCGTTCGGTGCCAAACCCGGAAGAACTCGGGGTGAGCAAATCTCGTCCGAGATGCGCTCAACAGCAGACATCGAGACGGCCAGTCGTCGATCGGTGTCGCAAAGGCGACGCAGCACGGACGAGTCGGATCGCGGGTCCGCCCCTTGAGCAGAATTTGAACGGCACGCGGTCAGAAACCGAGCACGCGGAGCTGTTGCTTGCTGACCCGGTCGGCCGAGTCGATCGATTGCGCCTTGCGGAAATCGGCGATCGCCTCGGCGCGGCGGCCCAGCACTTCATAGGAGAGGCCGCGGTTGTTGTAGGCTTCGACATAGGACGGACCGAACTGGATCGCTTGCGTGAAATCTGCAATCGCGCGGTTGCTGTCACCCTTTGCGACGTAGGCTTTGCCGCGGGAGTTGAACGCGTTGAAGTCCTTGGGGTTTATCGCGATCGCCTGGTCATAGTCGCGGATCGCGTCATCGATCTTGCGCAGCGCCATATAGGCATTGCCGCGATTCCAATACGCCACGCCGTTCTTTGGATTGATGCTGATCGACTGATCATAGTCGGCGATCGCGCGGCGATAGTCCTTCAAGCCTTCGTAAGCGACGCCGCGGCAATTGTACCCGCCGGAATTTTTGGGTTCGCGCTTGATGACCTCGCTGCAATCCGGAACGGCGAGGTCGTATTGGCGATTGTTGCTGTAGGCAACGCCGCGCGAGCTGTACAGCCAAAGCAGATTTGGATCGAGCTTGATGGCCTCGCTGTAGTCCGCGATCGCGGGCTCCCATCCGCCTTTTTTCGTGATCAACCTCTTCCTGAAGAGCGCCTGACCCCTTTGGCCGAAACCAAAGGCGTATTTCGGATCGATTGTGACCGCCTCGGTGATATCGGCGACCGCCTGGTCGAATTCACCCTTTTCCGTCCACGCCATGCCGCGGCGGGCATAGGCCCACACGTCCCTGGAATTGACCCTGATCGCCTCGGCGTGGTCGGCCAGCGCTGCGTCGTATTCATGCAGACCGTAGTAGGCGACGCCACGGTTGTTGTAGGCCCAGCCATATTTCGGATCGATCTTGATCGCCTCGGTGCAATCGGCAATGGCCGCGTCGTGGTCCTCCTTGCTCTCGTATGCCTCACACCGGTGCGCAAAGGCGCAGGCGTCCTTCGGGCTGAGCTTGATGGCCTCGCCGTAGTCGGCAATCGCGCGGTCGTAATCCTTCCTGTTGAAGGCGCCGCGGCCCCGGTTCTTGAAGGCCTTGACGCGTTCTGCCACCTGCTCGCTTGCATCGTCGATGATGCGGCTGCAGGCCGCGCCGCCGACGTCGGGCTTGTCGGCGCTGGCGGCGCACTCGCCCCGGTCGGCCGGCGTGGCGGCCAGCGCCGGCATCGCAAGCAGGAGACCCACGCAAAGGAGCAGTCCACCTGATCCGCGCGCTGCCATGCTGTTCCCCTCCGCCTTGCGCTCCGACGCGACACGTACGGACGTGATGACTTTAGCCCCAACGGCAGACATTCTGCCATCGTCAACCCAGGTCCGCTTCGAGATGGGTCAAAAGCGGACCTGACGGTCCGAAGTCCAACTTCCGCTTTGCCCCCCAAAGCGGACTCAAGTCTGACATCGCGCCATGTCCGAAAAGTGCCAACCACGGACATGCGGCGACTGCACCGGCTTGTCCGTTCGTGTTAATAGCGACATTGCAGTTGGTCTGAAAGTTCAAGGTATCACTAACCCGGCCAACCAGGGATGCCCGCCGTGACCCTTCATCTGGAAACCCGGCATGACTTAACTCCGAATGAGGTCGATGCGATTGAAGATCGCCTCTACGAACACAATAGTCATGCAACCGGACGCCATGATGGCCAGGGGTTGGGGTTTGTAATTCGCGACGACGCGGGACAGATGATCGGCGCTGCTGCTGGCTATACGTGGGCCGGCATTTCCGAACTCAAGCAGATGTGGGTCGATAAGGCATATCGTGGACGCGGTTATGCGCGTGCACTATTGGACGCTTTTATGGAGGAGGCGCGCGGTCGAGGCGCTCGCCGTATTTGGGTGGCGAGCTACGACTTCCAAGCGCCGGGAATGTACGAAAAGGCAGGCTTCAAGCGTATGGCCGAGTTCGAAGGTTGGCCCGAGGGCCACGTCAATGTGGTTCTCTGCAAAACACTATAAGCCGCACGCTCGATGTCCGCTCAGAAATCAGGGGGCGCATGGCCATCGGTATTCGATCACCACGAACCAGATCGCGATCGTCGCGCTGTTCCGCCTCTGCCCCCAAGGCAATGAACGCTCTCGTCAGGATCTGTTGCCCGACGGGCAAATCAGTCGCTTTGCGATTGTGGCGTGTCTAGCCTTCCCAGAAAAAATATTTCGGTTTTTCCGAAACCCAAATCAACCCTATATCATTGCCG